>JADKEF010000006.1 GCA_016718135.1 Acidobacteriota bacterium
GTTCATTTGTAATCATCAGGTCGTAAGTTCGAGTCTTATCACCGGCTCCATTTATCTTCAATAAATACAGCAGTTTATAAATGCAAAAGGCGAGCTTGTGTGCTCGCCTATTTTTTTGGTGTGCCTATTGTTTGTCAACCTCTCAAAACTAGTTCCATACATCATTTTTTCGCCCGACTAGAACATTTTGGAGTTACCCTCGAATACGAACCTCAAGCAGTAGTAGGAACAAAAACAGAAGCAATAGGACTGTTTGTTTAGCAATAGTGATGAACGTCTTTTCTAAAAACAGCTGTCGGGAAACTCGCCACGGGATGCACTAACGGGTGCCCCCAATGTACATAGCTTGAGAGCAAATACGACGAGGATCAGCTCAAGGGTGCGGCTAAGCATATTACCGAAGACCACCCGAATAAACTACCTTGTTTTGCATCCATCTGGCAATCAAAATACCAATAGTTCGTGTCTCATTTCGCGTCCCCCGACCTATCTGAGCCCTGTCACGATCACGAGAGCTCGGCCGTCGAAGGTCACGCGGGGGAACCGTGTCAGTGAATCCGGATCGCCGTCCCAGAACTTTGTTGTGATGACCTGGCCGTTTCGTCCGGCCGTAAATTTTATCCGCCCCGTCGAAGTCATTAGGACGCGAACTTCGCGCTTTTCGCCCGGTGCTATTTTGTTTCCGGGCCCAAACGTGTCTCCCTCGGGGAAAATGTGTACCGCCTCGCTGGAACGATTCTCCAGTATCGCGGTGACATATCGGCCTGGTGACGAAGTTGGCGGCCGTTTTATCGCTGGTGGTGCAGCCACTGCCGATGAAGCAGACGCGTAGCCCCTCATGATCGCATGTCCTCTGCCACTGCTACCCGAATTTTGCGCCCATGTCGATGGGTCCGAATCAATGATCGTATAGCTACCAGCCGGGAGCGTGATGTTCGGCTTAGCTACCCAATAAGCGTTTGGCACACCTCCCTGGCCCGGACTACCCGTTGCTTGCCACGGGCCATAGGTCTTACCGTCGCTGCCCCGAAACGCAATAGTTCCCGGACGCGTGGTGCCACGGGCATTGTTCCAGTGATAGGTCATGATCGACGTGATCACATATGGCCTGTTGAGCGTGAACTGCGTAGGAGATGTCGGTGCGTTGTAGACACCGTAAATATTGCCGTTGTTAAATATCTCGGCATCGCCGCCGACGGGTGGTTTCGGTGGAGTTGACGGTGTCGGTGTTGGCGTAACCTTCGGTATCGTTCCGTCGACACGGACCGGAGACGACGCACCTGTCCCGACTAGTGTAATACCGCGAAGAACGAGTCCCGGCGCATGTCCGTACCATTTCTCAGCACCTGTTTCGACGTACTCGAACCTTATCCCGCGCACCGGGCTCGCCCCGCCTAGGTCGAATATTGACAAGAACCGGTTATCGCCGATATCTAGATTATCGACCCGTTTATGTTTAGGCCCAACTCCGTAATTCCACTCGCTGCTGTGGACACCGGCCTGGATCCGGAAGCTCTTTGTCCCGGAATCGGTTGTGACAAACATCGTAGCGATCGTTGCTCCTTGTTCGAGGTAGGTCGCGTCATCCAGATTCGTCACGAGGGCGATCTTCGATGCTGTGAATGCGGCCGGGATCGTGAGACTGAGTGAAAGTCGTTTCTCATCGGTACTCTTCAAGCGGATCCCTGAGCTATCGTCCACGTCAATATCTTTTACCTTTCGCGGCGTTCCTTTTCTTCCACCGACCGGAGTTAGATCGACCGGATAGAATTTCGAACCCTTTGAGCTATCAGTTGGAGTAGCCGTTCCGCCGGCCATTTGCTCCTTAAGCTTGCCAAGGTTCGTTTGGGCGGTCTTGTAGTTTGGATCGATCTCGAGTGCTTTTTCGAAGTCAGCGAGTGCTCCGTTCAGATCGCCTGACCTTTGTTTTGCGATGCCGCGATTATTGTGAGCTATAGCGCTTTTCGGATCGATCTCGATCGCCTTCGTATAGTCGGCGATCGCCCCGCGATAGTCATTGAGATTTGCCTTTGCGAGTCCTCGATTTATCCACGAGGCGGCCGGAGCCGGATCGAGGCGTATTGCTAAGTCATAGTCTGCCTTGGCTCCCGCATAGTCTTTGTTGTCCAGCTTGAGTCGTCCCCGATAAGTATATGAGCTAGCGTAGTCCGGCTTGAGCTGAATACCGCGGTCGAAATCGGCCATCGCTCCGGCAGTGTCATTGAGTCTTTGCTTGGTCAGGCCGCGTCCGAGGACCGATTGATAGCTATTCGGGTCGAGATTTACGGCTTTATTAAAATCAGCGAGCGAACCATTCAGGTCACCGGCCTCGCGTTTTGCCCTCCCCCTTAGCCGATGAGCCTCAGGGCTGGCAGGGTCAGCCTTGATCGCCAAATCGAATTCTTTGACGGCTTCGGACCATTTCCTCTGGTCCGCCAGGGCCGTCCCTCGTTTGATCGCGGCCGCGGAGGCTCCAGCACCTCGATCATTAGCGGCCTTTTTATCGGCCAGTTCCCTTTCAATCGCAACGACCGGCGGATACTGGCTGTGCAGATTCTTTGCCGGAGCCAGTTCCTTCGCGGCGTCCGTGAACGCCTGCTTGTCCATTAAAGCCTGCACCTTGGCAAGCTGTGTCTGGATAGTGGTGCGGTCTTGCTTCCACTTTGTGGAAAGATTCTTCGCTTCTATATTCTTAGGATCTGCGGCGACAACTTGGTCTATGAGCGCGATGCCCTCATCGAGCTGCCCCTTCCCTACCAGAGCTTTCGCCTCGGCAAGTTTCTTTGTGGTCCCGCCCATATCCTTGGCCTTGTCGATCTCTTCCTGCGAGATCGAGACGGAGAATGAGCCGGTTGCTCGACCGAGTTCGAGGCCGTCTTTGTTCTTGACGATGACCGTAGCTTCGCCGCCGCCAACCTGACTGCGTGTCACACGGATCTGCTGCGAGATGTTGCTCCCGACGATGTGCGTATCTTCGTTCACACTCCATTCAAATCGAGCGCCGTCGAGCGCCGGCGAGACCTCGGCTTTGATCCCGACGAATTGATGGACCGCGATCTCTTTCTCTAGAGTGACCAAGCCGACATTGGGTTTCCAAACCTGTGGCTTCGGCCCTTCGGCACCGAGTATCACGACATTCACATTTGTCGGATCGGCAGTGAAGATTGCTTTCTGCATCCCGAGGTCGTCTCCGACGCCGGGAGCCCGGGCGTTCACGGTGATCGTGACGGGTTTTGCTGATTGCGGGATAAACGTGATCTCAGAGGTGTCTTGCGACTGACCCATGAGTTTTCCGCCCGTCGAAACATCCCAACGATAGTCGATCTCCTTCAAGCCGGGTACGTTTGTCGTGACCTTTGCCTTGATCTCGGACCCGACAATGCCTTTTTGCGGCGTAAGCGTGAGCTTCAGCTCAGGCTTTCCGACTTCGACATCTATCTGGTCAGATTCACCAACAGTCGTCAGGGTTTCGCCTTGGCGTGTATGGGCAACTGCCCAGACGCGTGCCGTTCCGATTCGATTGAAGGTGGCTTTTGTGGTCGAGGCATTGCCGCCGTTGTATTCGAACGGAGCGAATGTGATCTCGGGATGAGGCTGCCATAGGAAATAGAAGTTACCTCGGGCCGGCTTGCCCCCGGACATCACAGTTGCGGTGAATCCGCGGGTACCGCCGAAAGTTACCTTACTGTCCTTTTCAGCCATCTCGACCTTGACGGTCATTGCCTCGACGACCACAGAACACGATGCCGTCGCGGAATTGCCTTCATCATCGGAGACCGAGACTGAGATCGGGTAGGTTCCGGGCTGGCGCGAATTTGCGAAAGTAAAATTGTTGTCCTTTGGTGAACCGTTGCCAGACCACGTAACCTTATACGGCGGGATGCCGCCCTCGATCGTTGCCGCAAAGTTCACCGTCTCGCCGAGCTGAACGTTGATCGGACAAGTCGCTTTGTCCAACTTAAGCTTGAGCGGCTTCATATGCTTCCGGTTCTCCTCGCGTCGCATCTGGTCGGCCTTCTTCTCGTCATAAGTGCCTTTGCCATAGGCGCCTTCCCAGCAAGATTTTGAACACTCGTTTGGGGCACCAAAGCTATGTCGGCTCGTGCATCCGAACGCTCCCGCACCACCAAAGCACGGGCCTGAACTCTCGCACTCAGGTTTAGATTTATTCTCAGGATCCCACCAAACGCCGATATGCCCGGCCCATCCGCAATAACATCGACACAGACAATTCATATACCGGGCTTTGAGTTCTGCTTCGGTAGGACCTGTCGGACCTGCAGCGGCCGTAGGTGATGGTTTGGGTTTAGTAGGCGTTGCCGAGCCAGTTGGTTTGGCAGTCGGACTTGCGGTTGGTGTGGCGGTTGGAGGCTGAGTCGGCGTTGGCGTCGGTGTTGGGGTCGCATCGCCAATGACGGATATCTCGAAAGGTATCTCGCGGGCGTAATTCCGGGTTAGATAGTCCTTTGCCGCGAAAACATCGTCAGCAACCGTTGTGATGTCGATCGAAAGAACATAGGTCAGCTTTGCTGTATGGGGTTCCTCGCCTTCAAAAGTGAATGTCCGGCTGAGATTGTTGCGATTGAAGATAGGGCGACCCGGCGAAAAATCTTCTTCGTCGAATGAGACCTCGCTCCCATCTTTTGACCACCGATAGCTGTGCTGAACCGAAACTGCAACCAGATGTTCATCGCCACCAAGGGCTCTGAGTGCGGCAATGTACTTATCTATCATTACAGCTTCTGCAATTCCGGGGCTGCTGAAAGATGCCGTTGCCAGAACATCGACGCGGCCGTCCTTTAGCTTCGCTGGTTCCGGATTTGTATTTCTAATAACATCGACGCCTTGAATGTTCTTGTCTATGGCAAGGAGCATTTCGGCAGCGTCACCGATCATTTCAGCCCTTCTGTTCGTCCATTTGCCGACTATCTGCGGGCCACAACGAGCGATCAGTTTCTTTGCTACCTCCTCATCCACCTTTTTCGTTACTTTCCCTTCTAGGTCACGACTCGACGCGATGCGCGCGTGTTCCTCAACTATCTTTAGGATGTCGTCTTTTTCGGTGTATTTTAGTGCCAACTGGGCCACGTTGGTTTCCGCGCGCTGATCGCTGCTGACCTGTTCCCGGCCTTTTACCTCATAGATGCCAGCGATCAGGTCCTCGCAATCCTGGTAGCTTGCGACCAAGGCGTAGCCGGCATCCTTGGCATCCTCGATGATCGACGAAACGATCAATGTGAGAAGCCCCGCCGGCAAACTCGCCATGAACCCCGCGTCCACGAGCATACTTTGAAATGCCTTTTCATAGTCGCCAGCTTTAAGATCCCCTGCCACTTGCTTGACCTGGATGTAGACCATAAATGCCATGAACCCCTTCATCAAAGTTCCCCACGGCACATGCGAACTTGCCTCTGACAGCGCATTTTTGACTCTCGCCCACCGACCGGTGCCTTCTTCAAGCATCTCTTTCAATAGTTTCAGGTCGCGAGGATTCGAACTCTCGGCAAATTTCTTGAGCAGCTGAGAATCTAATTTTGCCTTGCCTACTAAGCTATCGAGGGCTTGCCGCGTCGAGGGATTGATCAGCTCCTTCCTGAGCCCGTCGAGATCATCGCCGTAGTCGTCAAATTTCTTGATCAGATCGTCGAGATAGTTAGCCCTCTCCATACGTGCAAGGTCACGAGACTTTTTCAACGAATCTCGCAACCGATGGAGGTTCTTTCTTACTGTCTTTGCATCATATTTTTTCAGAGCATCGTCCACCTTATCGGCGAATTGTGATGCAGTGTTGGCGGAGCCACCGATCGTATAAACCCCTCGTGTTTCACCGAGCGGCAGAAGATCTGCAAATCCCGAACTGACCCGGCTACCATTCTTCCAAAAGACCCTGCCGCTAGTCGCTTCGTATGAGTCTCTAAACGCCTTTGATCCTTTTCCCCATAAGCCCTCTGCCTGCGCTCCGCCTAGGTTTGGGTTTATCTTCAGGTCTTTGAGCTTTTGGAGAGCTTCTTCTGCGTCGTCAATTCCTTCAAGTACCGCCTCCGGCGGATACAAATTTATCGTTTTTAAAACATCGTCGGCCTTGCTGCCAAACTTAGCTCGCACCTGACTCGCAATGTTTTCCCTAACAGCTCTCCATCTTCCGATGGCCTGGGCCTCGTCAATATTGTCCATTACAAGTCGAAGGTCGTGATCGGACGTTCCGCCCTGAAGGATCGGATCAATATACTTCCCGCCGCTGATCCAAGAGCCTACTCCGACAAGTTTCGCACCGCTCTTGTTCACCGTATTTATGACTATAAGTGCGATCTCCTTTCGAGTGCCCGACATACCCGCGAGCATGTTCCTGGTGGCCGCGTCGAGCAACTCCTCTTGGGGAGTTAACGGTCCGGCCCCTTCTGGCGGAGCAACCGGATCAGCTGGAACATCTGCCGTTAGCTCTGACGCCGTTAATGGTAGATCCAATTTAACGGAAGCCCCGATCTGTGAGGCTTGTACCCAACTGCTGAAGATCAACGAATAAATGAGGAGGAGTGATAATAGGATGGAGGACGAGCTAGTGCGTTTCATATTTGCCCCTTGCCCGCGGAAACGAGTCCCGTTGATCGGGCGCTTCTAAATTGGTTAAAGGCGCAATAGACGTGCCGTAAGTGACCGGGTGATGTGCGTGCGATGAGCAGCAGACATAATGGTTGCCGCGAGTTGTGGAGTCTACTCTGCGATGACCGCGGTAATATCTCGCACTTAGTGGGTAAATTTCCGCGAATTCGGTCTTTGGACTGCGAGCAGGAGCTTATCCGGTATCACAAAATATCTTGGTTCTGAGTTTAATTGATCCGAACATCAAGAGGAGTTGAAAGCCCCACGCTCCTTGACCGTTAATATCGTTTATAACCAAAAGGCTTGCGTCGTTTGATTTCGTATGCTATTAAGTTAACGTTAACTTATTTTCTACCATTATCGGCCCGACAGGTATGGCGCGTAAGAAGAACGCAACATTGAATGATATTGCATCGACGATCGGCGTCGCTCCGATGACTGTGTCGAGGGTTGTGAATGGTACGGGTTATGTCAGTGAAAAAACTCGGGAAAAGGTGTTGCTCGCCGTCAAGGAGATGAGCTATCGACGCAATGGCTTGGCTCGAAATCTAAAACGGCAGAAGACAGACACCGTCGGGCTGGTGCTTGGTGATATCTCGAATCCCTATTCGACAGAGATCGCAAATGCCGTTCGTGAGAGGCTGGCGGCCCGAGGCTATAACCTTTTTATTTGCATTAGCGAACATAGTGCTAATGAGGACATTGGAGCTTTCGAATCGCTAGTTGACCACAATATTGATGGCCTTATCGTCGCCACGCGGTCAAATCAGGAAGGTGATGAACGCTTACGGTCTATTGCCGACAGTAACCTTCCAGTGGTTGTCGTAGGGCGTGATTTTCATCACTCCCGGGTCGATTTTGTCTCTGCCGACAATCTTAGGGGTGGTTTCGAGGCAACGCAGCACTTGATAGATCTTGGGCATAGGCGAATAGCATTTATCGGGGCCGGCTTCGAAAGCCGAAGCAGCCTAAAGCGACTGCAGGGATATTTGAATGCTCTCGAGAAACACGGGATCGAGATCGATGAACGACTCATCACCGGACGCAAAGAATCAGTATCGGACGTGCCAGGCTATTCGACTGAAAAGATCGGTTACGAGGGCATGAAACGCCTCTTGTCGCTTCCTTCACCACCAACTGCGGTCTTCGCACGAAACGATTTTACAGCGGTAGGGGCGATGTCAGCGATCAAGGATGCCGGACTTTCGATCCCGCAGGACATTGCGATCGTCGGGTTTGACGACACGCCGTTGGCAAGTCACATGATGCCCGCATTGACGACCGTCAGGCAGCCAATGCGACTTCTTGGCCAACTGGCGGCCGAAATGCTCCTAAAACGAATTGCGATTGAAGATGAACTGGAACGGGACGAGCGTGTACTTGATTGTGAACTTATAGTTCGCGGGTCAAGCGTTGCAACGAGCTAGAATTCGGTGATCCATCCACCCAGTCGGATGTTATGCCCGAATATGTTAGCGTTATCATAATTATGTAATCGATTGGAGTGCCGGGTTGGCAGGCACTCTTAGACAGGCGATCTATGGACAATACTATCGTTAGTTCCGCCCCCGATCAGGGCGGCTTCAAGATGCCCGGACTTCGGTGGCTCATCATTGGCCTCGTGTTCCTCGCGACCCTGATCAATTACATTGACCGACTAACCGTTTCTGTCCTTGCTCCGCTTATCACGAAGGACCTAAATCTATCGAACACCGAGTTCGGCGGCATTGCGACCTTTTTTCTACTTGCATACACCATCAGCCAGTCGCTGTCGGGAAAGCTGTATGACCATATCGGCATAAAGAAGGGCTTTACGGTTTCGATCATCGTTTGGTCGGTCGCCGCCATGTGCCATGCTTTCGCCGTCGGGCTACGAAGCTTGAGTGCGTTCCGCTTTCTTCTAGGACTTGGCGAGGCAGGCAACTGGCCCGGAGCCGCGAAGACGGTTTCCGTCTGGTTTCCAGCCCGTGAACGTGCCTTCGCGATGGCGATCTTTAACAGCGGAGCGGCGATCGGCTCGATCATCGCTCCTCCGGTGATTGTCGGCCTGACGGCATATTTCGGTCATTGGCAGCAGACCTTTATCGTTACGGGAGCGCTTGGCTTCCTTTGGCTGATTCTTTGGTGGTTCGTTTATGACACACCGGAAAACCACAAATGGCTCACTGCCGAGGAATACAAGATAATCCGTGAGGATGAAACTGCAAGCCTTGAGGCGTCAGAGTCTGAGGTGGCTGGAAAGGATGGGGTTCCGACCGGTTGGCTTAAACTGCTAACATTTCGCCAGACTTGGGCGATCGTGCTTGCACGCTTCTTGGTCGATCCGGTCTGGTGGCTGTATATAACTTGGCTGCCGCTCTATCTGAGCCAGGTTCACGGCTTTGATCTAAAACAGATCGGTTTGTTTGCCTGGGTTCCATACGTTGCAGCAGATGCGGGAAGCTTATTTGGCGGCTGGCTATCAGGCTTTTTGATCGGTCGCGGATGGACCGTAAATGCCGCCCGTAAGGCCGTGATCATCTTTGCCGCGGCATTGATGCCCGCCGGTATCTTAGCGGCATTCACTCCGGACGCCATGACCGCCCTGGCATTGATCGGCGTTGTGCTGTTCGGATTCCAAGTTTGGATCAATAACGTACAGACACTGCCGAGCGATTTCTTCCCGTCAAACGCCGTCGGGTCGGTAGCCGGTTTGGGCGGAACCGGGGCGGGCATCGGCTCCATGATCTTTATTTTCTCGACAGGCTGGGTGGTCGATCATTTTTCATATACGCCGGTTCTCGTGACGGCAGGAATATTGGCTCCGGTCGGTACGCTAGTACTCTGTTTGCTGGCAGGGCGGATCCAGAAAGTATCACTTAATACGGTAAAGGAGACTACATAAACGCAATGGATAATTTCTTCGATTTTACAGGAAAGGTCGTGCTCGTGACCGGCGCTTCGAGCGGTATCGGCCGTGCGACGGCCGAGTTGTTTGGCCGCCTCGGTGCCTCGGTCGCGATCACATATAACAATAATCAGGCTGGAGCTGACGAAGTGGTTGCTGCTATCTCCGCGAGCCGCCGAGCGGACGGAACGGCGATGGCTATACAGGCCAACTTCACATCGAATAACGAGATCATTCGGACGATCCGGGAGGTCGAGGCGGGCCTCGGGCCGATCGATATCCTCGTCAACAACGCCGGCTCGCTCGTCGAACGCCTTCGAACCCTCGAACTGACTGAGGAACGTTGGGACGAGGTCGTAGATCTAAACGCAAAGAGCGCATTCTTCGCAGCTCAAGCCGTGATCCCCAATATGCTTGAAAAAGGGCGTGGAGCGATCATTAACGTCACATCGATCGCTGCCCGAAATGGCGGAGCTCCCGGTTCGATCCACTACTCGTCCGCGAAAGCAGCGTTACTAACGATGACAAAGGGCCTCGCAAAAGAATTTGCTGCGAAGGGCATACAGATCAATGCTGTCTCGCCTGGGGTGATAGACACTCCGTACCACGATACATTTACCGCTCCCGAGGTGATGCAAAATCTGCGCAATGCGATCCCGATGGGCCGCGAAGGTCGGCCCGCGGAGGTAGCAAGCGTCATCGCGTTCCTTGCATCCGACGCGGCAAGCTATCTTTGCGGTGAAACGATCGAGATCAACGGCGGCCTTTTGATGGATTAGTTCTGCGGAAAATATTGGAGTTGAATTGAGATGAAAACACGTTCTTTGTTGCTGTTATCGGTTTTGATGTTGCTGTTCGGGACTCCGATCTTTGGTCAATCGGCCATCGGAACCTATCAGGTCCGGGTCTCACTTGATAAGGAGAACTGGACCTACGAGATCGGCCAGACACCGAAATTTACTTTTGCCGTAACGCTCAACAATTCTCAGGTAGCCGGACTGCCTCTGAAATACGCCTGCGGCCCCGAGGCAATGCCGCCAACCTTGGAAAAGTCGGTGACAACCGCCGCACAGCCATTGACGATCGATGGCGGGACGATGAAAGAACCGGGATTCTTTCGCTGTATTGCAACACTTACGGTCGATGGAAGAAACTATCGCGGGCTCGCAACAGCTGGATTCGTACCCGAGCAGATAACGGCCGTTGTAACGGACCCTGCTGATTTTGATGCCTTTTGGAATGGGGGAAAGGCCCAACTGGCAAAAGTTCCGCTCGAGCCCAAGATGGAGCTGATGCCAGGCCTTAGCACTTCGAAGGTAGATGTATTTCATGTCAGCTTTCAGAATGTTGGTCCCACGACCAGCACTATCAGCCGTATCTACGGGATGCTCGCGGTGCCGAAGTCTGTTTCGGCAGGACAGAAATTCCCTGCCCTTCTTCGCGTTCCCGGAGCCGGCGTCCGCCCGTATACAGGACAGGTCGCCTTGGCAGAACGTGGCATTATCACTCTCGAGATCGGCATTCATGGCATCCCCGTGAACCTACCGCTACAGGTTTATGACGATCTACGCGCCGGTGCCCTTTTCCGTTACTCTACCTATAATCTCGATGATAAAGACGCCTATTTCTACCGTCGTGTATATCTCGGTTGTTTTAGAGCCAATGATTTCCTCACCGGATTGCCGCAATATGACGGCAAAAATCTAGCTGTGACCGGTGGCAGTCAAGGCGGAGCACTCGCTATCGTGACAGCGGCTCTCGATGCTCGTGTCAGGTCTGTGGCGGCTTCATATCCGGCGATCTCAGACATGGCCGGATACACAGCAAATCGAGCCGGCGGTTGGCCGCATGCCTTCAAAGATCCAAAAATGCGGACAAAGGAAAAGCTCGAAACCGCCTCTTACTACGACACGGTAAATTTCGCACGCCGCCTTCAGGTTCCGGGCATTTACTCCTGGGGCTTTAATGACGAGGTGGTGCCGACGACATCATCGTACGCCGCCTACAATGTCATCACTGCTCCGAAGACATTGATACTCGGCCTCGAAATGGGCCATGCGAATTCTGTCGAGCAGACGGAACGGCTTAACGACTGGATCGAGAAAGCACTGAAGAAATGATGAGACTTAAGCTACTACCGATCGTTTTTGCTCTGCTGCTTGCAACTGCGGCGTTTGCTCAAGATGAAGACGCCAAAGCGGCACCTGCAAAGCCAAAAGCAGACATTGCCAATGGCAAGTACGGACCGCATGAACGCAACGTTTTCGATCTGTGGAAGCCAGTGTCAAAAAAGCCGACACCGCTAGTGGTCTATATCCACGGCGGCGGATTTGTTAACGGCGACAAAGAAAAACTGTCGGCAAATCTGCTCGAGCGATTACTCAAAAATGGGATCGCGGTCATGGCGATAAACTATCGGCTGTATCCGTCGGTACTGTTCCCGGAACCGTATCTCGATAGTGCACGAGCGATCCAGTTTGCCCGCTCAAAGGCGGCTGACTTTAACATAGACAAAACAAAGATCGCGGCAACCGGAAGCTCCGCCGGAGGCCTGACGTCACTTTGGATCGGTTTTCATGATGACCTGGCTGACCCGAAGTCTACTGATCCTGTCCTTCGCGAATCTACACGTCTAAGCTCGATGGCAGTTTTCTCGGCCCAGACCACGCTTGAACCGAGTATCGTCGGCCCGCGTGTCGGAGCAATGACATTGAAACACGGATTCTACACCGGCAAATTTTTCGGGATGAACGCGGACGAGATGACGTCACCTAAAGGGCTGGCAACGATCAAAGAAGCTTCGCCGATACACTTTCTCACCAAAGATGATCCGGCGGTGTGGGCTTACTACAGCGTCGCTCAGAAACCTCAAACAAACGAAACAACCGTCAGCGATGCGATCCATCATCCTAATTTCGGGGTTGTCCTGAAAGAAGAGATGGACAAGCTCAAGCTCTATTGCAAGCTCCGTCATAAGGACGATGGAAAGACAGTCAATGACGATCTAGTCGCCTTTTTCCTGACAAATTTCAAGGGGAAGTAATTTAAGCTGATATGCGATCAATCAATAAGACATTTCTGGTAACACTGCTATTGCTCTCATTTGTCGTCTTCGCGTCGGGTCAGGATGCGCAGGAACTTGCGGCTGAGAAGGCAGCGAACGCAAAGCTTAAGGGCGAACACCCGCTCGTCGCACTTGCAAAAGAAAAACCATCGTCGCTCCGCAAAGACCTCGTCGGCGTACATCCGCGCGTTTACATGACGCAGGCCGAGATCGATCAGCTCAAGGAAAAGGCAAAAACGCATAAGGAACTCTGGAACACCGCGGTCTCGAGAGTCCGGGCCCTAACGACAGAACCGGCTCCCGCACCCGCGCAGGAGCGTCGTGTACAGAACGAGGTGGGAATCGGCATCGCCGAGGCGGCCTTTGTTTACAAAATGACGGGCGATAAGAAATATCTCGACGCTGCCAAGAAATACATCGACGCCGGGATCAGCTACGATGTTTGGGGTTATACGTACAACAAACCAAATGTCGATCTCGCCGCCGGACACCTTTTGTATGGAATGGGCTGGGCCTACGACCTGCTTTATAACGACCTCACGCCCGCAGAGAGAACCCGAATCCGGGAGAAGCTCGTCCGCCAAGCCCGTCTGCTCCACGATTTCTTCAAGGCGAAGTCCGGAAGAACATACGCATACAGTCAAAACCACACCTTCATCCCGATCTCCGGCCTGGCCGTAACCGCCTATGCCCTGATGGACGAAGTGCCGGAGGCAAAGGAATGGGCGGCAACGTCGCGAGCCATCTTCGACCGCGTTCTGGCGACGTATTCCGAAGACGGCTACTTTTACGAGAGCATGGAGTACTGGATATTCTCGACACCTTGGCTCGTCCATTACATGGATGCTCACCATCGCTCCACCGGCGAGAATCTCTACGAGACGACGCCCGGAATGAAGCTCGCACACAAATACGCAGCTCACATCACACTGCCGGGGGCTGAGTTCAACTTCGATTTCGGCGACATCTACGCCGGACCGGTCACGCGCGCGAGGAAAGGCAATGATTACGACCGCGAACGGATCAACGGTAAATTTCGCACGAATTACAACATTCTCTACAACCTCGCCAATCGATACGGCAACGGCGAGGCTCAGGGCGTCGCGGACTGGCTCAAGGCAAAAGGCCAAGTGAATGCTGAGGAATTCTGGACCTTCATCTGGTACAACCCATCGATCAAGTCTGTTCCCATCGAGCAGCAACCGACGCGGCATAATTTCGAAGATCACGGTGTCGTATTTTGGCGTTCGTCCTGGAAAGATGATGCTACCGCCTGGGCATTTAAGGCCGGGCCGCCCGAGGGGCATGCTGCTACCGAGAAATCGAAAGCCTTCCCGGACTGGCGTCTCTCTAGTGGTCATGCTCATCCTGATTCAGGCAGTTTCATAATATGGGCGGGCGGCAAATACCTCACAGGCGATTCGGGTTATGCAGGCGTTCCGCTAACCGAGCACCACAACACGCTCGTTTTTGACAGCATGGGCCAGCACAAAGAGGGCAAAGGCCATGACGTCTTCGTCGGCGTTTCCTACGACCGAATGAATTTGATCAAGCTGACCAAGGTCGAGATGGACGATCGCCAGGCTCAGATCGTTGCCGATATCACGGCAGCCTACGAACCGGAGGTCGGCGTCAAGAAGTTTGTCCGCACCTTCACATTTACTGCCCCGGACAGCTTTACGGTCACGGATACTGTGGAGACTGACAAACCACGCACGATCACTTCGTATCTCCACGCCGACACCCTTATCAAGCAGGATTCGGATCGCAATTATACGTTGGAACCGGGCGGCACAAACTTAGCAGTCGAGGTCATCGAGCCGTCCGATATAGCCGCCAAGATCGAAACCAACATTCTCACCGCCCCGGGCCGTCCCGGCTCGGTAGATAAAGGTGAGCGCGAGGAACGTGGCGTGCGGCTGGCGATCTCGACCGGTAAGGCGGTTTCAAAAACCAGATTTGCCGTCAAGCTAAGAGTAAAGAAAAAATAGGGGATATGCGGGGAAGTTTCCACGTGAAAATTCCATTTACAAGACGAATCTAATCGTGTAATCTTTAGCTGAATTTGCGTAACTCGCATTTCTTACAACTCAACCAAAGATTAATTCATCATTCATTTCGGCTCGGGCAATTATTGGATTTTGCAGCCGATGTGCTCTCCCGTTTCAGCCTTTAGGTAAAAGGCTTTAAGTTGGGCGAGCACACTTGTATTCACGTAGTTTTGTGGAGGAAATATGCGAAACAGCAGCACGCTCATAAGAGCAGTATTCTCATTGGTCCTTATTTTAGCTCTCACGACGCTTGCCCTCGCTGATACCATTCGGCTCAAAGATGGCAGCATTATCAAAGGCAAGATCGTCGGTTTTGGCAATGGTAAGTTCATCGTGGCGATGGGCGACGGGACGCGCAAACGCGAAATGAGCTTTGCAGCTGAAGAGGTCGAGTCGGTCAAGTTCGACGATGCGGGCACCGCTTCTAATCGTAATGCTTCCTACGAAAAGAGCCCGGAGGTGACTGAGCCAAAAACAACACCCAAGGTAGTAGCTAACAACCCACCGCCAAAGAGCTCAGGTGAACGCATGAAGCCGATCACCTGGAATATCAAGGTCTCGGCGGACAGCACCGCAAATGGCTGGACGAATACTGGCTGGGTTGTCAAAAAAGGTCAGCGAATCCGCATCAGCGGCGAGGGTAAGGTCTCATTGGGTAAGAACACATCATCCGGCCCGAGCGGCGTCGCTTCATTCGAAGACCCGCAGAAACTCCTTAAGAACGTCGCCACCGGAGCCCTCATCGCCGTGATCGGCGACGACAATAACGATTTCATCTACGTCGGCTCGACCCGCGAGATCACAGCCACACGCGACGGAGCATTGTTCCTCGGGATCAACGAAGGTAACCTTGACGACAACTCAGGTTCATTCAATGTAAAGATCGAGATCCTTCCGGACGAAGACAGCGAATAGCAAGATATCTACTAACGAAAAAAATGCCAATGGAACGGTCCATTGGCATTTTTGATCTGCGTACTTTACTAGTTTTGCTCGGCGGTCTGAACTTCACCGGGCTTTTGCCGGCGATTCTTACGAGCCTGCCGCCATGTTCGAATTCCCTCGCCAGTCAGGCTCAGGATCGGACGGCGGTTATCGAAGAGAAGCTTTATCCACGCCCATTTGCTCATCTGCGGAAAGTAGATCCCGCGGAAGAACAGACGTGCGACGAGATGCCCGATGCGTGTGTCGATAGGTGCATTTCGGATGGCCTGGATCGCTTCCCAATTGCGTTCAGGGCTGTACGAACGCGACCAGGCCGAAAACGTTTCCGCCTTGGCATCCTCGATCGTCATCTTGAGCGGATCGTGAGCCATAACGAATGGTGCAAAGTCGAGCCAGTGCTTCGGACGTTTCAAACGCCCTGCATCACGCAATCGATCATACAGCGGAGTCGCTGGGAATGGTGTCAACTGCCCGAAGACAGGCAAACCGGGAGCCCATTTTTCGATCTCATCGACGGTACGGTCAGCAACACCGACGGTGTCATTGTCCATGCCCACGATAAATGACGTGATAGCGTAGATGTTCCTACGAGCAAGCCCGTCGAGCACGTTCTTATAGTTCGAAGGCTTCGAAAAAGTCTTGTTGACGTCCGCCATGTTGGCAGGATCGATCGACTCCATTCCGATGAAAATCCAACGGGCACCAGCCTCGGCGATGAGATCGACCAACTCCTCGTCCTCGAGAAGATTGGCACTGATCTGTGCGACCCACGGCAAAGTAGCTCCGGCGGCGATCATGTCGCGAAGCAGTCCCTTCAAACGCTTTTTATTGATAGCGAGATTATCATCGATAAAGAAAACGGCAATTTGTCCCTTCTCTTTCTTTGCTCTCGCTTTCAATCTAAGCAATTCCTCGATCACACTCTCATTCGAACGAAATCGGATCGAGTCGCCGAAGAAACCCGTGACAGTGCAGAACTCGCAACCGTACGGACAACCGCGCCCCGTTTCGATGGGCACGACAAAAAATTTGCCCCAGCCTTCGCCCATACGCGAGAGAGCTGGACGGAATATCTTTGGCACAAGGCTAAATTGATCGAGATCAAGTGTTTCCCAAGGGATGTGCGGATACGGCTGAAGATTTGGCTTTTTATCGTTGCCCTTTGGATCGACCTCGGGCATGTAAACTTCTTTAAGCTCGCCGCGGGCAGCGTCAGCGACCATCAGCGGCCAGGTCTCATCTGCCTCGCCCAGTGCGATGGCATCCGCATGTCTCGGACCACCGTCACGCCCGAGAGCTTCGTCCGGGCATTCCGTAACGTGCGGACCGCCCATCACGACTTTGAAGCCAGCCTCGCGAAGTGAATCTGCCACGAGATAAGCTCGGGCGATCATTCGGGTCATCGCTCCAATACCGATCAGGCCGATATCGTTATCCTTGCAAAACTGGACAAGCTCAGGCCGCGTCATTGCCTTCGCATTGCCGTCGATCAGGATGACCTCATGCTCGGGAGGTGTCAGGGACTGCAAGAGGAACATCCATAGATGCGGCATGAAATTGCGCGTAATGCCGTTATCAGGGTTGTATAATAAAATCTTCATTCTTTAAGACACGCGGAAATCGAAGCAAATACCTCGAGCCTCTATGGATACGGAACAGAAATTGTGGACTATGTGGCCGCCTTCAGTGAATGCCTGAATTATCGCACGTTTCACTTAATTTAGCTATTTTAGAATAACCTTTCGGATCAATGCAAAAAAGAGATTGTCCGGCAGTAGTCTTCGAGCCGTAAGAATTCCCTTTGTGTTCGCTCCATATCGAAGCTGCTTGGTCCCGTCGGTAACGGCTGTGAAGATCGTCTGGGCTACGACCTCGCCATCCGGGGCATCCGTCCCTCCCTTATTCATAGTCTCCATCACGCGGGAAACAAAAGAGTCGTATGCTGTTAGGCCCTCACGCTTCGTCAGATCTTGGGAGCGACCGTAGAAATCAGTTTTGATCGGCCCGGGTTCGATTATCTTTACACGAATGTTGAATTGTTCGACCTCGTACTGCAGAGACTCAGAAAAACCTTCGACCGCCCATTTTGTCGAATTATAGAGACTGGACGCGGGAAACGTCATACGACCGCCGACCGAAGCAACATTCACAATGTAGCCGCGCTTCTGCTCACGAAAGTACGGCAGTATTTCGCGGCATACGTTCATCAGGCCGAAGACATTTGTCTCAAATTGCCGCTCGATCTGTTCCGGCGTGGCCGCTTCAAATGCGCCTAACAAGCCATAACCCGCATTATTCACAACCGCATCGATCCGGCCAAATTTCTCGAGCGTCGCCGCGATCGCCGCTTTGATCGACTCGACATCGGTCACGTCGAGTTTGAGGCATTCGATATCGACGATCTTTTGTAGATCAATTGCCTTCTCCGGCGTTCGCATCGTCGCGGCAACTTTCCAGTTCTTGCTCTGAAACAATTTCGCGGCGTGGAGACCAATACCCGACGAGCCACCTGTGATCAAGACGACCTTATTCATAGGACTTAATTTAACGCAAAGTCGCAAAGGGGCAAAGACGCAAAGCGAAAACAATTTTGCAGTTCGTCCGGCCTTTAGTTGCTCTTTGCTTCTTTAGCGTCTTCCCGTCGAAAAACTTATAATCGAATAATGAAGTTCCTGCACATTGCCGACGTTCACCTCGGCTGCACTCGGTACCAACTCGCGGAGAGCCCACGTGATTTCTATGACGCTTGGGTTGATGTGCTGGAACGCTATGCGATCGGCGAACAGGTTGATTTTGTGATCATGTGCGGCGATTTTTTTCACAAACGAGCGGTACCGCCAGAGACCATGAACTACGCTGTCGAGGGGCTCGAACGAATGCGTGCCGCCGGCATCCCGGTCATCACGATCGAAGGCAATCACGACCAGAAACACACTGACAGCGATTTTAGCTGGCTGCGTTCGCTGTCGAAATGGGGCCTCGTGAAGCTTCTTGAGCCGACTTCCAAGGATGCGGCGATGAGCTATCAGCCCTGGGACGAATCGGAGAAAACAGGCGGTTATATCGATATTGGCAGGGCGAGAATTTTTGGCTCCGAGTGGTACGGAGCATCGGGCAACTGGGCGATACCGATGCTCACAGAAGCGATCAAACAGAATCGCCGCGAGGGTGCTTTTCACGTCCTCATGCTCCACACCGATGTCGAGGGGCATCAAGTTCATCCGATCCCGGCGTTGTCGATGGATGCTCTGAAGGAGCTCAAATCAGCCGTCGAATACGTGGGCCTCGGCCATACGCACAAGCGATACGAGATCGATAATTGGGCCTTCAACCCGGGCTCGATCGAGGTAACGAATATCAGTGAATTCCGCGAGACTCGCGGGGCTTTTATCGTCGAGGTCGATGATGCGAATCAAGTCACCGCGACGCACGTCGACGACTATCACTATCGCCCGTTTCAACAGATGGCGATCGATGTGACTCGGTACGAAGATGGAAAGGCGGTAACCGAAGCGGTCCTTGCAAAGGTCAGGCTCGAGGCCCGCGTCGCCGAGGCTGGCAAACCTCAGCCGATCATCGAAATATCTCTCCGCGGCCAGCTCGGCTTTCCGAATTCCCTGCTCGAGATACAGAAGATCCGCGACGAAGTTCGATCAATTACCGATTCTCTTCACGTTCGAATCAAAAACCACACGATCCCTGCCGACTATGCCGAGACATCGAACGACCTGGACGACCCCGGCCGCGAACGCCTCGAACGCCGCGTGATCGATGACCTCGTGATCCGTGACAGTCGTTACAAAACGCGAATGGATGACATCTCCGACGCGGTGATCGGCGCCAAACGAATGGCACTCGGCGACGAACCGGCGGAGAAGATCGCAGAGTTTATTGCTTTGAAGTTGTCAGAACCGCATGCGTTAGTGGGCGGCGTAACTGAGAACTCACGCTGACCATTATCGAGAGCCCGCTCCGCCCGCTTACGCAGGCGGATCTGACAAAATATGACCGACGCACTTAACAAAGTCTCCGGCTTAAACCACCTACCCATCTTTCCTTTGCCGCTCGTCATGCTACCCAACGAGTTGCTGCCGCTGCACATCTTTGAGGAAAAGTATCGGCAAATGCTGCGTGATGTTGAAACGAATCGAAATATTTTCGGCATCACGCTCTTTGAGCCGATGGAATCTTTTATTGAGCGTCCGCCGCTCGGCTCGGTCGGCTGTGCAGGCGAGATTCGCGAGGCCGAAACGCTGGACGATGGCCGTTCGAATATTTTGACTCTCGGACTCGTGCGGTATCGTCTCATCGACTATGTCGATAATGGTACAGAGTATCTCGTCGGCGATGTCGAGTATTTTGAAGATGATGAGGACGAGTCCGGCGAGGTGGATCTGGTCGCCGACGAGGTGTTTTCGCTCTTCGAACGCCTCGCCAAGGCAGCGTTCAAGATGGGTGGCAGCCGCGGCCAAATGCCCCAGATACAAAGAGCCGATCCTGAGTCCCTTTCTTTCCTGGTCACCGCCGCGTTCAATTTCGACAACGAGCGAAAATACCACCTTCTCGAAATGACCTCGACCACCGAGCGCCTCTCCGAACTAAAAAAAGTCCTCGACCAGGCCGTCGGCCAGATCGAGGAAAGTGCGGAAATTCAGACCGTCTCGAAAACGAACGGCCATAGCAAGAAAAAACTTGACCTCTAGTTGCTCAAATTTGTTCGGAAATAATCGATCAACCTTTGATCATAAGCTTCTGATTGTTCCATTGAGGCGTTGATAATACTGTAACCCGATGGGCTGAGATCTGTTTTGCTTTCCGTCTTTGTACTTGCAGGAAAGCACTTGCTTAGCTTTGAGGTCGAGTCTTGAAAATCTGGAGCATCGACGCCGGCGAGTAACAGAATGTTTGCGTTATTAACTGTTCGAGCGGTTTCGCACAGCGGCATTCGCTGATAGCATCCGTCGAAGTAGTACATATATGTACCGAGGTTTGCGAGCCGCGTGGTCGCAAAGCTGGCAAACGGGAAACGCTTCCTCACCGATTCTCGAAGTAATTCGTCGGAATCAGCAGGAACCGAATCGACAACGACAGCCTTGACCGAATCATCTTTGGAGGCTGCATTCAGAGCGACCATCGCTCCCATTTCTACTCCGTAGATGCCGATATTTTTTCCTATCAGCCCGATCTGATTCGCGTTCTTGAGGCCTTTGAGGAACTCGAGGGCAGAGGAAGCATCTTCTGTCTCGCAGCCGCCGAACGATGCATTCTGCACGGCCGGATTCTCACCATGTGCACGCAGATCAGGCATCAGGACGGTGAAATTGGTCGATTCGTTGAGTTTTACGCCCAGGTTCAAAACATATGAGCGGTCCGCACCATATTTGTGCATCAAAATAACAGCAGGTGCTCCATCGGCTCCGCGGAGGAGCCAACCGCGCGACTGGCTGCCGTCCTTGTTGGGCCAGGTCTCGTCTGTAACCTGAGCGGCGCGTGTGCTGAGCTGGCCATATTTACTTGGCGTCACGAGATATGACGATTTCATCGGCCGGGCAGCAGTGTATGTGAGCCAGACAGAACTGGCGACGATTGCCGCTCCCACAAGCAGAAATATGGGGAGCAATAAACGGGTGAGGCTCTTAGCTAAACGGGTCGTTGGTGCCATGGCGGTAAATACTTTGTCCTAGCAGGATGCGGCCAAAAGCGAGGCCGTGAAGTTTGGGGAAAGCCCATAAAGATTGGGCTTTCGGATAGTCCACCTTAATGTTAACATAGCGATGTCTCACTAAGGAAGAAGTTTTTTAAAGATGTTTAAACTACGAACACTCGCCTTTTTATCGATCCTCCTGATCCCCGCACTAAACCTATCGGCTCAATTTCAGACAGCGTCGGCGGTCAGCGGCCCTTTGCAGATAATGCCGGTCTCCGAGGTGAAGGAAGGCATGCGAGGTACGGCTCAAACGGTCTTTAGCGGGGCAAAGAGCGAAGAATTCAAGGTCGAGATCCTTGGCGTCGTGCCGAACTACATCGGCCCGAAACAGGACATGATCATCGGCCGCCTGAGCGGAGCGAACGCTGAACGCACGTTCGTTTTCGCCGGGATGTCCGGCTCGCCGGTTTATATCAATGGCAAGCTCGTCGGAGCGATCTCGTACAGCTTTCCTTTTGCCAAAGAACCGATCTGCGGCATCACGCCGTTTGAGCAAATGACTTCTGCTGTCGAGCAAGGGCCGACGAAAAGGCTGGCTTCGGCAAACTCCCGGACCTTTTCGTACGCCGATCTCATAGCCGACAAATGGCTGCCGACTGTTGCGACCGTGCCATCCGGATCACTGGCGTCAGGTTTTTCGTCGAACTCGCGTCTGATGGCGGTCGCGGGACAAACTTTTACACCGATAGCAACACCGCTTACTTTCTCAGGTGTCTCGCAAAAGACGCTTGATGCCTACGAACCGCTGTTGCGACAGGCCGGTCTATTGGCTGTGTCGGCTTCTACTAGCGGCTCGGCGATCACCCCCATGAAAGCCGCCGATGCGACTACGCTACTTGGCGGCGACTCGGTCGTTGTCAGCTTGTCACGCGGAGATGTGCAGGTCGCGGCTGCAGGTACGGTGACGCATCGGGACGGCAATAAGATCTACGCTTTTGGACACCCGTTTTTCAGCCTCGGCTCAGCCAATCTGCCGATGTCCGAATCGCACGTCGTTACGGTCGTACCAAACGCAAACAACTCGTTCAAACTCAGCGTGCCGGATGCACTAGTCGGCACGATGACTCAGGACCGTGCCACCGGCATCTATGGCGTCCTCGGCGAGACTCCAAAAATGTTGCCCGTCAAGATCAGCTTGACGACGAGCCGCGGACGCATCGAAGAGGTTAATTTTGAATCCGCCTTTGACGAGCTCTTGACTCCCCTCATCGTGAACGTCGGCATGGGAAACGCCTTTGGGGCTAGCGAACGAACGCTTGGCGATACGACAGTGACCGTCAGCGGCGAGATCAAGGTCAAGGGCGAGCAAAGCGTTCGCATTGAACGTCGCTTCGCCGGAACTCAGTCATCAGCAATGGCCGGAGCCTCGGTTGCGGCACAGTTACAGGCCTTGTTGCGGGCCGACTTTCCGGGAGCTGATCTCACGGGCGTCACTCTGAATATGACTGCTGTCGACGGAAGTAAGACCGCCGTTGTCGATCGCGTCACGCTAGACCGTTCACAGGCCCGTGCCGGAGACACCGTCGAACTCTCGGTCTCACAAAGAACCGCGAGCGGAATGCTCCTTACGCAGAAGGTTCCGTTCACGATCCCAAAAGACGCTGCGCCAGGCTCGCTCGCGATCACGGTTGGTGATGGAACTGCAGTCTCGCAAAACTCAGCGATCACTCAGTTTACTGCAAGATCTGCGGCGGAACTCATCACGACATTGAATCAGCTAAAACGACCGGATCGCCTTTACGCAGTGATATCCAGAACCAGCACCGGAGCGGTGATCGGATCAAGCGAACTCCCAAATCTGCCGCCATCGATCCTGGCGACGATCCACAACGACCGAACGGTCGGAGGCTCAAAGCCGACCGTCAACTCGATCGTTGCCGATCTTGAGATACCTGCAACCGAGTACATCGTCACTGGTTCCCAAACCATTTCGATCGAGATAGTTCGATGATCATTGACGTTATTGTCGGATATATTTTGTTGTTGACCTTTCCATTACATTTTGGGATTCTGATATGTGAATACCCTAAATAAATTGCTGCAAGCGGCCCGTTTTGCAGCTGAAAGACACGCCGGGCAGTTACGGAAAGGCGCTCACGCCGAACCTTATATCAATCACCCTCTCGAAGTAGCCAATCTGATAGCAAATGTCGGAAAGATCGATGACATTGAAATCCTGATGGCCGGACTTCTGCACGACACCATCGAGGACACAGCAACGACGTCCGAGGAACTGATCAAGCATTTTGGCGTGACTGCCAACGGTTATGTTCTCGAGGTCACAGACGACAAAAGACTGCCGAAAGCCCGTCGCAAAGAACTGCAGATCGAACATGCTCCCCACATGTCTCGCGGAGCCAAGATCGTAAAGCTTGCCGACAAGATAAGCAATTGCCGCGATGTGCTCGAGAATCCGGCAGTCGATTGGGATACAACCCGCCGCCGCGAGTATATTGAATGGGGTTCCAACGTCGTTGCGGGACTACGGGGAGCAAACGAAGACCTCGAAGCTCAGTTTGACGTTATCGTCGAGCGGGCAACATTGGAATTTGGACTAGTGGGCGAATAAGCCCGGGTTGTGCTGGCTATGCGGATTCGCCCTCGACCCAATGCTCGCCATCTGCATACACTTCTTTTTTCCATATCGGCACCGTGCGCTTAAGTTCCCGGATTAGCCATTCGCAGGCGGCGAAAGCCGCTTTGCGATGCGGTGCGGCGACCGAAATGACGACGCTAGTCTCACCGATATCAAGCTTGCCGGTTCGATGGACAATGCCGACATTCGAGATCTCAAACTCACCCTTGACTCTCTCGACCAGCGTTTCCATCTCCTTCAACGCCATAGCCTCATATGCCTCGTACTCAAGATAAAGCGTCTCGCGAATCTCTCCCGTAGCCTTGTCTTTAGTAAATCGCCGCGCATACCCGTCCAAAGTCACCGTCGCTCCGCACTCCGGCGGCACGACGCGGCGGGTGACATTGGTTATGTCGATCGGATCGGTTGTGAGCTCGAAAAAATCCATGCTTTCATCCACCGGAGACAGCAGTAAATACAGCCAGTTCATCTCCGTCTCGTACTATCTCTTCGCCCGTCGCAAATTTTTGGTTGATCGAAAGGTGCAGTTTAGTCCCGCCAAGGCCAGGGATTTGTTGGCGAAGCTCTTCCAGCAAACCATTTGCAGAAAGCCCGGCTTCTAAAGGAATCTCCATTTCCCGTTTTTGAGCGATATCAGCGGTAAGGCCGAAAAATAGCACTCGAGCAGCCATAACTAGTTTATAGCACCTTCGATCGGACTCGACGCTGATGCATACAAGCGTTTTGGCATCCGGCCCGACAAATACGCCAGACGGCCGGCTCGGACGGCGAAGTTCATCGCGGTTGCCATCTGTGCTGCGTCGCGGGCTTCAGCGATGGCGGTATTCATCAAGATCGCATCGGCGCCTAGTTCCATGGCGATCGCGGCGTCCGAGGGGACGCCTACTCCGGCGTCGACAATTATTGTTGCGTCGGGGAGTTGCTCACGCATTATGCGAAGATTCGATGGATTTTGCACACCCATTCCCGATCCGATCGGTGCAGCAAGCGGCATTACCGCCGGGCAACCGGCGTCAAGCAGCTTTTTCGCCATGATCAGGTCGTCGGTGAAATACGGAAGCACGATAAATCCCTCGGCCACCAATAATTTTGCGGCGGCAAGCGTTTGCTCATTGTCCGGCAGCAGCGTGATCGGGTCGCCAATTACCTCGAGTTTGATCCACTCGGTATCGAGAGCCTCGCGTGCGAGCCGTGCGGTACGGATCGCGTGTTCGGCATCGTAGCAACCAGCGGTGTTTGGCAGGATCTTCATCTTCGGATTGAGATGATCCAAAAATGACTCGGCCGAGCCGTCAAGAGGCACGCGATTGACGGCAACCGTAACCATCTCCGCTCCCGAAGCAGTATGCGCCGCCTTCATTTCGTCGTACGAACGATACTTCCCTGTCCCGATTATCAACCGCGACGAAAACGTCGTACCGGCAAGTGTGAACTGATCTGACATAAAGACAATTCTCACGCAAAGCCGTTAAGAAAACAATTCGCCACATAGAACACAGAGGGATCAGAGTAAAAGCGGCAAGAACATAACGTTATCGCTCCCGAACTTATCCTCTTCCGTTTCCCGAGCTCTCTATGGCTATTTCCTAACCGCCGCCTACGAAATGCACAACTTCGATGCGATCGCCTTCATTAACTTGTGTAGCGTGCCAGTCGGAGCGGCGGACGACGGTGCCGTTGAGCTCAACGGCGATTCGCTGTGAAGGAAGTGAAAAGTGTTCGAGCAGACGGACTAGATCTAGGCCCATGTCGATATCGCGAACCTCGCCATTCAGTCGAATGTTGATATTTGCCACAGCCTCAATTTTCGGCTTTGGCAGGAGGAAAGACAAATCGGGGATCTGGGTTCTAAAATTTCAGATTTGAGATTTGAGAAATCAGCCCGGCGTGACGATCTTTCGCAGTTCGATCTCTTCGCCGCCGGTCATCGCTCTGATCAGTAGTGCAGCGCGGCCGGCTGTGAAGTGGGGTAATTGCAGATGTATGCGTGCGAGGCCATTTTGGTCAGATTTGGCGTGAAAAATGACAGGGCGAAATGCGGAACCGAGGACCTTGACCAGTATCTGTGCGTCGCCAACGACCTTGCGTTCGGTACCGCGGGTGAGCATGATCATGAGCGTCTTTCGCTCGCCGCCTTTGAATTTGGACTCACCGAGTATTTCGAGACTTAGCTTCTGATTCGTAGGCCGTGCCTGACCTGAGAGTTCGCTGACGACCTCGACCAATTCAGCCGGCAATATCTCGATGTCCTCAATTATCTCGGCATCCAAAACCGGAAGGTCGTCGAAAGATATTTCGTCTAGTGATATCTCAGCCCGCACCTCGACCGGCTCAGGCTCAACGAATGAAATATTGATCGGCGACCGTTCGACCGGTTTCTCAGCCGGCACCGGCTGAGGCTCAAAGACAGGTGCAGGATCAAAGACCGGTGTCGGGTCAAATGTCGGCGGCGGCGTGGTGGTAGTCGTGGTGACCGTGGTAGAGACCGTCTCGGCAACATTGACCGTCTCCGACAGGGCGGCCGATTTCGCCGCTGCAGCTTCGCTGCTCGCCTTGCGAGTCATATCGACCAACTCATTGATACGGCCGGCTTTAACGGCGGCGCACATTAGTTTGTGCTGCCTCGCCAAACGGTCTGCGATCACGGATTCGTCTAATGCGGCGGCATCGAGATCGTCGTACTTTGCACGCTTGCTGGCGAGTATAGTCCCCTTGTCATAGACGAGGGACATTATCATTAGGGCAGGCGCACCTTTATCCTCCGTCTGCACGTGGTAGACAGTACCGTTGCACTCAATGTCAGTATTAAAGCCAGATATCACAGAGTTGATTGGGCGAGAACGCGAGGGTTTCGCGAAGTTTGGAGTAAACTTCGCCAATATCCAAGGTAACATACGGCGTTTCGGGCGGTCAACGGATATATTCGGCGCTTTGCATACGCGCGGTAACCACTGCCTTGACACGATATAAGGCTTAAACTACGATTTAGTTTGTGCCGCGAAAACTCGATGTGAATTAGGAAACGGTGCGGTTTCCTCGGGTAAGCTACGGTAGAACGGTAACAATAAATTTCGAGGTCTTAATGTCGGAATATAACGTCTTTGACTATGTGCCGCTCGCGATCATGTTTTTGGTCGCGGCCGGGTTTGGCGCGAGCCAATTGCTGATCACACAGTTGATCGGCCCGCGCAAGCGCACGGCTACCAAATTAATGCCGTATGAGTGCGGCAAGGACCCCGTCGGCGGTGCACGTGATAAGTTTTCTATCAAGTTTTATACGGTAGCCGTCATCTTCTTATTGTTCGATATCGAAGTTTTATTCATCATTCCGTTCGCTGTTGCCTTTAAAAGTTTGATCGCGGCCGAGGCAAGTTCGGGAGTGTATTACGGCACGATAGCTTTTATCGAGATCATGGTGTTTATTGCGACCTTGATCGTCGGATACTTATATGTCTGGAAGAAAGGCACCTTCGATTGGGGCATGCAGGCACGTGCCGAAGCCCGCGAAGAGGCCAAGATAATGGCCAAACAGCGTCGGGAAGAGCATGCGGCAATTAAACTGGCCGCCTAAGTTCAGAGTGCAAGCTTTAGCTTGTATCTGACTTGAAAGAGAACAGGCTAAAGCTTGCACTCTGAACATTTTTATGGGACTTGAGAACACAATCTTCGAATCGCTTCCCGATGTCGTGACCGTCAAGCTCGACGCTGTCGTCAATTGGGCACGCAAATCGAGCCTTTGGCCCGCGACCTTCGGCCTTGCTTGCTGCGCGATCGAGATGATGAATACCGTTTCGGCCCGCAATGACCTTTCGAGATTTGGTGCAGAGACATTTAGAGCTTCGCCGCGTCAGGCTGACGTAATGATCGTGTCCGGACGCGTATCGCGAAAAATGGCTCCGGTCCTTCGGAGAATTTACGATCAAATGCCGGAACCCAAATGGGTTATCTCGATGGGAGCATGTGCTACGTCGGGCGGTGTGTTTGATAATTACGCGATCGTCCAGGGCGTAGATAAGATCGTGCCGGTCGATGTTTACGTTCCCGGCTGTCCGCCGCGACCGGAAATGCTGGTTCACGCGATCACGATGCTTCAGGAAAAGATCATGAAGGAATCGGTCAAAGATCGCCGCGACACATACGAACCCGAGTCACGCGTCTCGATCGTTCCGGGAACGCTGCCGGTCACCGAAGGAACAGCCCTCGAGAGAGAACTGGAAACCGAAGTCGCCGCCGGCGAGACCTCGCGACCGTACTCAGTGCCGTCGAAGCACGAGCGTCGAAGATCGTCATAATGAAAAAGAGCGTCCTTGTAGCCATCTTGCTCTTCATTCTTGCCGGTTCGGTCACAGCCGTAAGTGCTCAGGCCAAACGGCTCTGGACGTCACCGAAAGCCGGAATATGGCGCGTCAACGCCACGGACGAGGAAAAGGAAGTTTGGTACGGCAGAATGACGCTGACGAGAAAAACTAACGGCAAGTATCGCGGTTATTTCTATTGGATCTCGTCCGACAAGACAACATCGGGCCGCGAGTATTTTAACGGTAGTTTTGACAGAAAGACTGGCAAGTTACTATTGAAAGCTTACGCCGTCAAAAACATCAAGGGCGAGCTGGGCATCGGAAACTACCTGGCAGCAGTAAATAAACGCGGCAGAAATATACCTCACGGTAAGTGGTCAGGCGGCGAAAGTATTCCGGGAATTTGGTCGGCCGTGTGGTTGAAAGCCAGATAAGAGATTTTGCATGTCAACTTTATTGGAGTTCGTAGACAAATTAAAGGAAAAGAATGAGGCGTGGGTAGCCTCCGTCGTCGAAGCCTACGGGGAAGTAACCGTATTCGTCCCGGCGGGATCGATCGTCGACGTCTGTCGCTCTCTAAAAGAAGAGCATGGTTTCGACATGTTGGCCGACCTCTGCGGAGCCGACCGCGGCCCTGAAGAAGATCCGCGTTTTGAGGTCAACTATCACCTGTTCTCGACGACGCATTACCAACGTCTTCGTCTAAAGGTTTTGCTCGCCGAGGATGATGCCCACGTTCATACCGTAACGCACCTCTGGAAAACGGCCGATTGGCATGAACGCGAGACTTACGACTTGGTCGGCGTAAAATTCGACGGCCATCCTGACCTGAGACGTATTTTGCTGCCGTCCGATTTCGATGGCCATGCATTAAGAAAGGATTATCCGCTCAGAGGTTATGAGCCGTACAGTTTGAATTAAAGTTCAGAGTTCGAAACAAGCTAAAGCTTGCACTCTGAACAATATATTTATGGCAACTGCCGTACAAAACATAAATTCTCCCGAAGTTCTCGACAGCGCTCTCGAATCGCAGATGACCCTGTCGATGGGACCGCAGCATCCGTCAACGCACGGTGTTCTGCGTCTTGACCTGCGACTCGACGGCGAGATGGTAATTAAGGCCATTCCTGACATCGGCTATCTCCACACAGGGATGGAGAAGCTTTTCGAATACAAGAAATATCAGCAGGGCATCGTCATCACCGACCGGATGGATTATCTCAATCCGCTCGGCAACAATCTCGCGTATGTGATGGCTGCTGAGAAACTTCTCGGACTGGAAATTCCCGAGCGAGCTCAGGTTATTCGCGTGCTAATGTGCGAACTTCAGCGTATCGCCTCGCACATGGTCTGGTTTGGCACATCGTGTCTCGACATGGGAGCGATGACGCCTTTTTGGTTTACTTTTAAGGAACGCGAGAAGATCCTCAACCTTATCGAATCGGCCTCGGGCGGCCGCATGACGCCGAGCTATTTCCGCATCGGCGGCCTGATGATGGACCTGCCGGCGGGGTTTGAGAATCGCGTCAATCAGTTTTTGCGTGACTTCCCTGACGCTCTCGAAACCTTTGACACCCTCATCACCGGCAACACTATTTGGCACAGCCGCACGAAAGGCGTCGGCATTATTTCGAAGGAAGATGCGATCGATTGGGGCTTGACCGGGCCTTCATTGAGAGGTAGCGGCGTGGATCTCGATCTGCGTAAAGTCAACCCTTACTCAGGTTACGAGACGTACGATTTTGACATCCCGACCGAGCCTGATGGCGATGTGTGGTCGCGGTTCAAGGTGCGGATGCGTGAATTGACCGAAAGCTACAAGATCGTTCGCCAGGCTCTCGAAAGACTAAAGCCCGGCCCGATCAAAGCCGATGCTCCGAAGATCGTTCTGCCCGATCGCGACGATATGCGTAAGCATATGGATTCGCTGATCCACCATTTCCTGATCGTCGCCGAGGGCTTCAACGTACCCGCAGGCGAGGTTTACATGGCGATCGAGGCCTCAAAAGGCGAACTCGGCGTCTACATGAAATCCAACGGCGGCCCCAAACCCGAACGCGTCCACTTCCGCGGGCCTTCGTTTGTGAATTTGTCTGCACTACCCGTCATGAGCGAGGGCGAGATGATCGCGGATGTGGTGGCCATCATTGGGTCTCTGGATATTGTTTTGGGGGAAATCGATAGGTAGAAAGGAAGTTCATGGCTGAAGCACTCGACGACGATTTCAAAGCGGAAATGTTGGACTTTAAAGCCCAGATGTTGCGTTTTGTTAAAGTTACGGAGCAGAAATTTGATGGTCTGGCTTCTGATGTTCGTGACAACTCATTTCGGATCGATAAGGTTGAGCAGAAACTTGGCCAAAGAATTGATGACTTAGATCGAAAACTCTCAGCCAAGCTTGATCAAGTGGCTGAGAAGGTTGTGGATCATGAGAAGCGGCTTCGGTCAATCGAAAGCGACGCAACGACAAGCCCGACAATCAATTAGTTCAGATTGGAATAATGGCAGCAGCAACACCTACAAGTTACACCGATAAAATACTCGTCACGGGCGAGGTGGCGGAGTTTTCGCCAGCGGTCATCGAAGAGATGAAGGCTCATGTCGCGAAGTATCCGGCGGACCGGACGCGGTCGGCATTGATCCCGCTCTTGTTTGTCATTCAGCGTGAACGCGGCGGTTGGCTCGATAATCCCGGCATCAACTTTTTGGCTCAGTTTTTGAATTTAGAGGTGACGGACGTTTGGGAAACGGCGACGTTTTACTCGATGTTCAATCTCAGACCCGTCGGTCGACATCACATCCAGATCTGCAAAACGCTTTCGTGCAAGATCATGGGCGAGCCGGAGATCACCGATCACATCTGCTCAAAGCTCGGCATTCATCCCGGCGAGACAACCGAAGACGGTAAATACACCGTCACCATGGTCGAATGCCTCGGCAGTTGCGGCACCGCACCGATGATGCAGATCGGGTTCGATTATCATGAAGACCTAACGGTGGAAAAGGTCGATAAGATCCTTGCGGATTGTAAATAGCTATGACAAACGGCGAGATCATCAAAGGATTGTACGAAGCATTTGCGACCGGTAATGTTCCGGCGGTGCTTGGGGCGTTTGACGAGAACATCTCGTGGACCGAGGCAGAAGGGTTTATGTACGCGGGCACCTATGATGGGCCGAATGGAGTGCTCGGCGGCGTTTTCATGAAGCTCGCGACCGAGTGGAAAAGTTTCTCGGTCAAGGCCGAAAAGATCGTAGACGGAAACGACGGGAACGTCGTCGTGATCGGCACTGAAGGCGGAAAGTATTTGAAGACCGGCAAGACGTCGGTCGTACCGTGCGTCCACGAATGGGTGCTGAGCGACGGCAAGGTAACATTCTTCAGACAGCACCTCGATACGCTTGTGATGGCACGGGAACTCGGGCTCTAGTTGGGTAATATGGAGATCAAAGCAATAGGCTGCGAGCCGCTTTCATTGAGACGGGTGTTCATCAAGGATGGCCATACGCTCGACGTCTATAAAAAAGACGGCGGTTACAAATCGCTTGAAAAAGCTCTCGGGATGACGCAGGATGCGATCATTCAAGAGGTCAAGGACTCGGCCTTGCGTGGTCGCGGCGGTGCTGGTTTTCCGTCTGGAATGAAGTGGTCTTTTGTCCCTCGCGACTCGCCTAAGCCTAAGTATATTGTCTGCAACGCCGACGAATCCGAGCCAGGATCGTTCAAAGACCGCTATTTGATGGAGTACGATCCGCATGCCCTGATCGAAGGGATGATCATCGCGGGCTACACGCTCGGATCGAAAACGGGCTATGTCTATGGACGCGGCGAGTATCGTTATCTGCTCGATATAATGGACGTCGCGATTGCGGAAGCTCGCGAAGCCGGCCTCTTGGGCAAGAACATTCTTGGATCGGGCCTCGATTTTGACCTGCACACGCATACAGGTGCGGGAGCTTACATTTGCGGCGAAGAGACGGCATTGTTAAGTTCTCTTGAGGGCTATCGCGGCCATCCGCGAATGAAACCGCCGTTCCCAGCTATCGAAGGCCTTTATGCATGTCCGACGATCGTCAACAATGTCGAGACGTTGACCAGCATTCCGCAGATCATCGAAATGGGCGGCATCGCATGGCGTGATCTCGGCACTGAGAAGTCGGGTGGAACCAAGCTTTGGTCGATCAGCGGGCACGTCAAGAAACCGGGTGTCTATGAACTCCCGATGGGCTATGCCGACATGGAAAAGTTCATCATGGAAGACTGCGGCGGCATGCTTCGCAATAATAAACTCAAAGCCGTAATTCCAGGCGGCTCAAGCGTTTACATCATGAACGCCGGCCAGATCGTCGGCCAAAACGTGACCTTGGATTATGAAGGCCTCGTCGCGGCGGGCTCGATGCTCGGCACGGGCGGCATGATGGTGATGGACGAGACCGTCGACATCATGGAAACGACCAAGAATCTGACAGAGTTCTACAAGCACGAAAGCTGCGGCTGGTGTACGCCTTGTCGCGAGGGCACGGATTGGCTCGTCAAGATCTTCAACCGCATCTCGATCGGGGAAGGAAAGCCTGAGGATGCTCAGTTGATGCTCGATATCTGCGACAACATTGAGGGCAAATCATTTTGCCCTCTGGGTGACGCAGCAGCGTGGCCGATACAGTCGGCGATCAAGCAGTTTCCGGGCGATTTTAAGAAATGGCTCGTTGATAACGTAAAAACAAACGGCGTAGCTCCGAATGTATAGATGACAGTTAGAAGCACAGCAAAATTTACTCTCCGCATCGGCCTTCTGATGGCGGTTTGCTGTGCCTCGCTCTTCGCACAGGGCAAGAATCCGTTGATACTGATACCTGGCCTTTCCGGATCCGAGCTGGTGAATAGATCGACCGGCGAAAAGATATGGTTTCGTGCCGTCAAATCGAAATCGGAAGATCTTCGGCTGCCGCTATCGACAAACATTGACAAGGTCCGTGACGACATAGTTCCCGGCGACGTTCTCAGGACCGTTAAGATCGGCCCGGTTGCCGTTACCGACGTTTACGGCGGCTTTGTCCGTGCGATGGAAATGCGTGGCGGCTACCACGAGGAAAAGTGGGAAACTCCATCCGAATATGGCGATCAGGATTCACTCTACGTTTTCCCATATGATTGGCGGCTCGACAATGTCGAGAACGCCCGGAGACTGGTTTCAAGCGTCGAATTGCTCAAGAAAAAGCTCGACAAGCCGAATCTGAAGTTCGACATAGTAGCTCATTCGCTCGGAGGCATCATTTCGCGATACGCTGTTATGTACGGTGACGCGGAACTACCTGCGGGCAGCAAGAAGTTGACGCCAACCTGGGTTGGAGCGAAGCATTTCGACAAAGTCATTCTCCTCGGCACTCCGAATGAAGGCTCGGCAAATTCGCTTGGTGCATTATTGAACGGCTACACGATCGGGGGTTTCCGCATCGATCTTCCGTTCCTTGAGGATACTTCTAAATTTACGGTTTTTACGATCCCGTCGGCGTATCAACTGCTTCCGGCACCGGGAACGCTTCGTTTACTGAACGATAAACTCGACCCGATCGAGGTCGACCTCTACGACACGAAAATTTGGTCTAAATACGGGTGGAATCCGGTTGACGATAAGGGGTTTGCCGACAAATTTGGCGAAGACGAACGTAAGATCGCACCGCAGTTCTTCGCGGGGCAGTTGGCCCGGGCAAAACGCCTCCACGAGGCACTTGCCGCCTCACGTGGAAAATCGGGCGGCGTCACGTTTCAAGTAATTGGCTCGGATTGCAGAGCGGCCATTAATTCGGTTGTTCTTTATCGCGACCGCGAGTCAGATAGCTGGAGAACGGTATTTCGGCCGAAAGGTTTTGTCCGGAACGACGGGACGAAAGTTAGTGACAGCGACCTTAGGGACGCCATGACGACGCCCGGGGATGGGGTCGTTTCTACCCGATCGCTGGAGGCGTCGACGCAATCGGAAAATGCTGGTGTGCGTTCAATAATGGATTCCGGAGCACCTAAATACGTGTGCGAGGAGCACAGCAGGCTCGCGGCAAATAGCCGGATCCAAGATCAAATTATAAAATTTCTGGATACAAAGACCGCAATAGCAAATCAAAAGGACAAGTAGGGTGAATTATGGGAAAAGGTGATAAAAGAACACGTCGAGGCAAGATTTTTGCCGGAAGCTTTGGAAAAACACGTCCTAAGCACAGGACTCCGGCATTCGTGGCTCCGACAGCAGAAAAACCTTCGAAGAAGACGAAGTCGAAGGAATAGCTTGAGATGAAATTTGCCGAGTCAAAAGAAGGCGGCATCCATGCAAAGCTTGGAAAATTGGCCGGCGAATGGTCTGGGATGACCACGACGTGGTTCGAGCCTGACGTTGTCGCGGACGAATCGCCGATGACGGGCAAGATGACGTCGATCCTTGACGGGCGTTTTGTCCTGTACGAATACAAAGGCGAGATGACGGGAAAGCCTTTCGAAGGGCTGACCATTTTCGGCTTTGATCTCGCTACGAACAAGTTCCAGGCAGCTTGGGTCGATAGCTTTCATATGTCGACGGCAATAATGTTGTCCGAAGGTGATGTAGGTGAGAAACTATCCGTTTTTGGAACGTATTTCACAGGAGCGGAAACTCCGCGTTGGGGCTGGCGAACTGAAATTGATATCGTTGATGACAACAACATTTTGATCACGGCATTTAATGTCTCGCCCGAGGGCGAAGAAGCGAAGGCGACCGAGACGCGGTATTCGCGGATCGTTTGATCGCGGAACAGGTTTAATGGCAGAACAGATAAAAGTAACCATAAACGAGCAGGAATTCGAGGTCGATAAATCGGCACGGCTGATCGACGTGTGCCGCGAAAAGGGCTTTGGCATTCCGTCGTTTTGCTATTACAAGGACCTCGAATTACAGGCTTCTTGCCGCATGTGCTTGGTTCGCATCGACAAGATGCCGAAGCTGCAGACGTCCTGCACGATCCTCTGTACGGATGGCATGGTCGTCACCACGCAGAGCGAGGAAGTCGAAAAGGCACAGCGTGCGATGGGCGAATTTCTGCTCACTAATCATCCGCTCGATTGCCCTGTCTGCGACCGTGGCGGCGAATGTGAACTGCAGGAAGTCATATTTGACTGGGGCGATGTCGAAGAGCGGTTTACTGAAAAGAAAGATGTCGCACCTGAAAAATATCTCTCGCCGATCGTCGCTAACGACCCGCAACGCTGTATCCTTTGCAAACGCTGCACTCGTGTCTGCGATGAGTGGATGGGCGAAGACGCGATCGAAGCAGGAAATCGCGGTGCGAATACGGTCATCGGCACGTACGGCGGTTGGCTAAATTGTTCGCAGTGCGGCAACTGTATCGAGGTTTGCCCGACCGGTACGCTGCTTGACGGAGTTTATCGCCACGAGACACGCCCATGGGAACTCGAACAGACCGTTTCGACCGACGTTTACGGTTCTGACGGAATGCAGATCTCGATCGGGTCACGCGGCGGTAAAGTGCATCGCATCGTCGCACGCGACCGTTATGTGAATGGCCTTAATGGCGAGTTTCTCGACGTGAAAGCACGTTTTGCACACGAGTTCATAAATCACGCCGATCGGATCAAAACACCGATGATCCGCTATTCAAAGGGCGGCAAGCTTATCCCTTCGACCTGGGACGCTGCGATCAAATTTGCAGCGGACAAGTTCAAGGAAGCTGGTAAATCAGTTGCCGTCGTCGCAAGCCCTCGACTGACCAACGAAGCGGTCTTTACGCTGAAGAAGTTCGCGGTCGATGCGGCCGCTTCCGACAGTTTTGCGGTTTCGGACACGAGCGATCTCGCTCCGGTGTTTGATAATCTTAGCGTTCCGCTCTGTACACACAAGGAAATTCGTTACGCATCGACGATCGTTCTGATCGGCGGCGAACCGGAAGAAGAGCAGAGCTACACCGCCAAGCAGATCCGCCAGGCGGTGCGTAATGGCGGAGCTAAGTTCATTTGTATCAACGATACGCCGATCAATCTGTCGCGCCAGGCAACGCAACTTGTGCATGTAAATCCGGGTACCGTAGATGCTTTCGCCCTTGCAATGGCAGACTCCGCGTCGGCGACCAATGCCGCTTCGAAAATGGGCGTTGACACGTCCGAGATCGACACGGTGATCAAGACAATCAGCGAGACTACGGGCAGCGTCATCATCATGCTCGGCAGCGAGCTGTCGAACGAAGCTCAGGCAGCGATAGCGTCTTGTGCGTCAACATTTGCTGGCGAAGGCCGAACCGTTCTGCTACATCCGCTTGCCAAATACAACAACTCGGTCGGTGCCCACGACATGACCCCGGGCCGCAAATCAGTTGTTGATGTTATGAAGAACGCGAAAGCGGTTCTCGTCGCGGGAAGTTTGCAGGACGCCAGCGTCTTGGTGGGAAAAGAGTTTGTCGCGGTTCAGGAGTTGTTCCTGACCGAAACCTGCGATCACGCCGATGTGGTCTTCCCTGCTGCGAGCTTTGCCGAGATCGACGGCACATTTACTAACAACGCCGGAAACATCCAGCGTGTTCGCAAAGCGATCGACCCGATCCATCAGGCCAAACCGGACTGGATGATAACCGCTCTGATCGCCCGCGAAATGGGCAGTGAGATCGCTCCCGATTGGTCGCCGTCAGCAATATTCAGGTCGATAGCCGATTCGGTTCCGGCTTACGAAGGCCTTCGATATCCGGCGCTCAAGGATGAGGCGAATCCGGTGCAGGCGAAATACGAGATCAAGTCAAGCATTGACGTTTCGGAATATATTGCCGCATTGAAAGCCTCAGTTGAAAAGATGACGGCGTCAGAGAAGCTTACAGATGTACCACGGGTTGGCCACAAACTGCATCGTTTGACAACGATGACGAGCAAGACGCAGCAGTTTCATCTGCTGGCCCATGGCAACCCAAAACCCGAAAATCTTCTCGTCTCGCCGCTAGTGCAGTTTGAGCTTGACGGCTCGCCGCGTGCCGAAATTGCCGATGCCGTAGCCGTTGGGGCTGCCGATAGGAGTGCTCCGGGCAAATAGTTTTTATGGAATTTGAGTCAATCCTCAAAACCGCATTTCCGTTCATCGTGATTAGCATCGGTGTGCTCATGGGCTTCCAGATCGTGTTGATGATCGTCGCCTATACGGTTCTCGGTGAGCGTAAACTCCTTGGATGGATGCAGGGTCGTATTGGCCCTAATCGAGTCGGCCCTTGGGGCGTTCTTCAGCCCTTTGCCGATCTGCTCAAGTTCATCCTTAAAGAAGACATCGTCCCGGATAAATCGACCAAGTTCGTCTATTTCCTCGCGCCTCTCGTCGCTTTGACCTGTGCGTTAATGCCGATCGTTGTGTATCCGTTCGGCCCGGCGATCACGACGGTCGACTGGAGCTTTCTGCCCTACGGCCTTGGCGAAGGGGTCCGTGCGTTGCCGCTAACTATTGCAAAGATAGATGTTGGCGTGCTGTTTGTTTTTGGAATTACATCTGTTGGTGTTTACGGCATCGCTCTCGCCGGTTGGTCGTCGAACAGCAAATACAGCTTGATGGGCGGCCTGCGTTCCTCGGCCCAGATGATCTCGTATGAGCTCGCAATGGGTGCGTCGGTCATTGGCGTCGTGATGCTTGCGGGAACACTTGATCTTAACGGCATCATTTACGCACAGCAACAATCGACTTTTCGATGGTTCATTATCCCGCAGTTCATTGGCTTTTTTGTGTTCCTGATCTCTGCTTTTGCTGAGACGAACCGAACGCCCTTTGACCTGCCTGAGGCTGAAACCGAGCTCGTTGCTGGATTTCATACCGAGTATTCGGCTCTAAAATTTGCACTATTCTTCATGGCCGAGTACGTGAATATGTTCACGGTATCGATGATGTGCACGGTGCTTTTCCTCGGCGGTTGGTACGTGCCGGGCCTGAGCCATATTTTTGAGGTCGGCTCAATTCCGTATGCGGTGGTCAGTCACGTAGCCTTTATCGGCAAGATCTGTGCGTTCCTGGTCCTGTATATTTGGGTTCGCGGAACGCTGCCTAGATTTCGTTTTGACCAACTGATGAATTTCGGCTGGAAGTTTTTATTGCCCGTTGCGTTGGCAAATGTGATCTTCACGATAATCGTAGTTTTCTTTGTGAATAGGTAATTTATGGTTGGGACAGCCCTATTCTTTTTATTTGCCGGATTCGCCATCATGTGTGCGATCTCGATGGTGTATCACAAAAATCCGCTCTACAGCGCGATCTCGCTGGTCGGCGTGTTTATCTCGCTGTCTTGTATTTACGTGACGTTGGCGGCTCCGTTCATTGCGGCTGTGCAGATATTGATCTACGCGGGTGCCATCATGGTTTTGGTCGTGTTTGTGATCATGCTACTGAATCTCGACGACGACCGGCCGCTAAACCGGCTGCGATACCTTTATGCGATCGGCGGAGGCCTCGGCGTTGTTCTACTGGCACAGACGCTGTTTGTCTTTTATGCGGTGCTGCGAGCCCCGAATCAGCCGGTCGATCCAAATACTTCGGCGGGCAAAACACTAACGATCGGCCAGGCGATGTACACGGAATACCTGCTGCCGGTCGAGATAGTGGGCGTACTTTTGATGATGGCAATTATTGGCTCGGTAATGCTGGCAAGACGCTTGAGCCAGCCGCAACTTGAATTAGTCGTCGAGCGGGAAGAAGAGCTAAGAGGCGAGGACGACTAGCTTTGGCAGTCGGCTATCCGCTTTCGGCCTTGCCGACTGCTGACTACTGACTACTGACTACTGAATAACATGGAACCGAATTTAGCGAGTTATCTCGCACTTTCAGGAATATTGTTCACGATCGGCTGCGTCGGCGTTATTTTCAAACGCAACGCGATCGGGATGTTCATGTGTATCGAGTTGATGCTCAACGCGGTCAACCTCACGTTTGTCGCGTTCTCGCGATACTACGCCGATACGACCGGGCAGCTTTTTGTATTTATGGTAATGGCTGTCGCCGCGTGCGAAGCCGCCGTCGGCCTCGGCATTATCATCTCGTTCTTCCGAAACAGTCAGTCTGTCGATGTGGATGATGCGAGTCTGATGAAGAATTAGTAAGAGTTCGGTCTTTAGGGCGGTGAGCTGTGAATATTATTCGCGCCCAAAACGAAAGAGATAATGGTTGAAAATAACCTACTCAGTATAATAATCTTCGCCCCGCTGGTCGGTGCCGTGATCAACTGGCTCATTGGCGGGAAGTTGAAGAATGAGGCGTTTAGCGGGCTTATCGCCTGCGGTTCGATCCTGGTGTCGACGGTCGTTGCGTTTTACATCGCGTTCGTCGCGGGCGGCGGTGCGTTGTTTATCGACAAACCGGTTCTGGATCATCTGTGGACGTGGATCCAGGTTGGTACATTCCGTGCCGATTTTGGCCTCGGAATGGACCGCTTGAGCGGTATTTACGCCTGTTTCATTACTTTTGTCGGGCTTCTCATACACATTTTCGCAACCGGCTATATGCACGGGGACAAGGGATTTTATCGCTTTTTTGCGTATCTAAATCTCTTCATGTTCGCGATGCTGACGCTCATTTTGGCAGATAATTACCTGCTGATGTTCGTCGGATGGGAAGGCGTGGGACTTTGCTCGTACCTGCTGATCGGTTATTACATCAAGAAGGACGAGGCTCGAAAGGCCGCAAAGAAAGCCTTTGTAATGAACCGCATCGGCGACTGGGGCGTGTTGATCGGGATATTCCTTGTGTTTACGCTGACCGGTTCGATCTCGTTTTTTGATAAAACGGTCGACGGCCAACAGGTGCATAGCGTGTTCACATACGTGCTCGAACACATGCACGCAGATCCTTTCACGTGGGGAGCGATCGTTGCAGGTGGACTGACGTCTGTCGGCGTATTGCTCTTCATCGGAGCAACGGGTAAATCGGCACAAATCCCGCTGCTCACATGGCTTCCGGACGCGATGGCAGGGCCGACGCCGGTCTCGGCCCTTATCCACGCCGCGACGATGGTCACGGCGGGTGTTTATCTCGTCGTCCGTTCGAATGCCATCTATCAAATGTCGCCGACAGCGATGTGGATCATTGCGATCATCGGTGCCGCCACTGCGATATTCGCCGCTTCGATAGCGATCGCTCAGAACGACATTAAGAAGGTCCTCGCCTATTCGACCGTCTCACAGCTTGGATTTATGTTCCTCGCGGCTGGTGTCGGAGCATTTACCGTAGCGATCTTTCACGTGATGACACACGCGTTTTTCAAAGCGTTGCTTTTCCTCGGTTCCGGCTCGGTCATTCACGGGATGCACCACGAGCAGGACATGCGAAAGATGGGCAACCTGAAAAAGCACATGCCCATTACGTTCATCACAATGGCGATGGGCTGGCTCGCGATCTGCGGTATTCCGATCTGGGCAGGATTTTTCTCGAAGGACGAGATCCTTTATAAGACATTTGCGGCTGATAAATACTTCCCGTCGGGAGCCTTCCTTGGCGAAGAATTCCTCTACGGCGTCGCCCTAGTGACCGCTGTTCTGACAGCAGTTTACATGACCAGAATGATGGTCATGACATTCTGGGGCGAAGAGCGTTTTCATCACGAGATCGAGGGCGAGCATGCCCATGACGATCACGACGCACACGAAGATGCACACGCTCATGTCCATGATGACGATGAGGAAGAGCATCATCACATTCCGGCAGATTTCAAACCGCACGAATCGCCGTGGGTGATGACCGTACCGCTTATCATATTGGCGTTTCTCTCGACCGTCGGCGGCCTTATCGGAGTGCCTTACGCAATGAGTTCGTTGGTCGGTATCAAAGACGCGAATACGTTTGAGCATGTCCTGGAACCAGTGATCGCCGAAACGGAAATGCCGACCGCAATCGCCGCTCGCGAAGCGGGTAAGTCGCATGCTCCTGAGGTTGTTCAGAAAGAAAGGCTGCTCGCAGGATTGTCGGTCGTAATGGCCGCTCTTGGCATCGCAATCGGCTTCGGGCTTTTCCTTAAGACGCCGCTTCGCAAAATGCCTAAGATACTCGAGCAAAAATGGCGGCTCGATGAGTTTTACAATGGCTATATAGTCGATCCGATCACACGATTTTCGACTAAGAGCCTCTGGAAAGGTTTCGACGTGGGCTTTATCGACGGCATCGTCAATGGCATAGGCGGCTTTGTGATGGAGGCTGGCAACGCAGTCCGCGGCCTTCAGGTGGGCTACGTCCGCAGCTACGCCGCCATCATCCTGCTCGGAGCCTTGGCCGTGCTTGGGTATTTTATATATTACGGGTTAAAGCTCGTAGCATGATGTTCAAAGTTTCAAGTTCAAGGTTCAAAGTTACAACCTTGAACTTTGAACCTTGAACTTTGAACTAATTTGATGGACTTTTTAAGTAACAATCTACTTACCATTTTGATCCTGCTGCCCGTCGTCGGTGCGGTGCTCACGCTCGCGCATCAGGCGTTTTGGAAGCAGGAAAGCCAGCTCAAATGGGTAACGCTTGGCTTTACCGCGCTTAATTTTGTGGTCTCGCTGGCACTGTTCTCTAAATCGGCAGTTGCGGGAGCGAGTGGGTTCTTCTTTGAGAAGAACGTACCCTGGATCAACGCGATCGGGACGAATTATCACGTTGGCGTCGACGGACTTAGCTTTTGGCTGGTGATATTGACGACCTTTATCATGCCGATCGCGGTGCTATCGACCTGGCACGCGGTCGAGAAGAAGGCGACGGCGTTTTACGTCTTTTTGCTGTTGCTCGAGTCGGCGATGATCGGCGTCTTTGTGTCCTTGGATCTGCTGGTCTTTTACCTGTTCTTCGAGGCATCGCTCATCCCGATGTTCTTCCTAATCGGCGTCTGGGGCGGCGAAAATCGCATCTATGCGGCGGTCAAGTTCTTTATCTTTACGGCACTAGGCAGTTTGCTGATGCTGGTCGCGATCATCGGCTTGTACTTCATTTACGCCGATCAGACGGGCCTTGGCGGTTCGTTCGATTTTGTTGCTATTTTGAATGCGATGAAGGCCGGTAATCTTATATTGCCTGCTCAAACGGGAATGCTTCTGTTTGCCGCATTCGCAATCGCATTTGCGATCAAGGTTCCACTCTTCCCTTTCCACACATGGCTGCCGGACGCTCACACTGAGGCTCCAACGGCTGGTTCGGTCATTCTTGCCGCTGTCTTGCTCAAGATGGGAACGTACGGCCTGATGCGGTTCAACTTTGCCTTGTTCCCGGACCAGAGCCGCGAGACGGCGTGGATATTTATCACGCTCGCGATCATCGGAATTATATACGGGGCGCTTGTCGCAATGGTGCAGCCTGACGTTAAACGCCTTGTCGCGTATTCGTCGGTCGCACATATGGGATTTGTGATCCTCGGCATGTTCTCGTTTACCGAGATGGGAATGCAGGGTGCGGTCTATCAGATGCTCAATCACGGCGTCTCGACCGGAGCGTTATTCCTGCTCGTCGGCTTTATCTACGAACGCCGACACACGCGGCAGATCAAAGATTTTGGTGGATTGGCAAACGTCATGCCGATCTACGCGACAGTATTTATTTTTACAGTTCTATCCTCTGTCGGATTGCCGTTCCTTAATGGATTCGTCGGTGAATTTCTGATCATGGTCGGTATGTTCCAGTCGCAGGTGCTGAGCGTGACCTCGACGGTCAATTGGAACTACGTCGCCACGATGATCGCCGGAACGGGCGTTATTTTCGCGGCCGTTTACCTGCTGTGGATGGTGCAGCGAGTCTTCTTTGGCAAGGTCACCAGCGAAAAGAATCGCTCGCTTGCCGACCTCAATTGGCGTGAGATCGGCCTGCTGGCTCCGCTCCTTTTCCTGATGATCTACATGGGCGTCTTTCCTAAGCCGTTCTTAGCCAGGACCGCGAGCGTCGTCAAAGGATTGCAGGAACGCGTGATGCACCAGGCCGGCGGCACGATCGAAAAAACTGAGTTAAAGCCGGTATCGGCCGACGCCGAACACAAGTAATGAATATGTTTCTCTTTGCAGAACTGACAGTTCCCGACCCAAATGTATCGGTCATTCTCCCGGAGATGATCGTCGCAGTGGCGGGTGTCATCGTGATGCTTTACGACAGTTTCTTTCCGAAGCAGCGTGCCGTTTCGGGTGCGATCGCGATCATCGGGCTCGCCCTTTCAGCTGTGGTTCTTGCGACGATGTGGGGCGGCAATGTGCCGGCAACCTCATGGAACGGCATGATCGCCCACGATAATCTGCGGCTTAGCTTTTCGTTCGTATTTTTGTTCGTCTCCGCGATGACCGTGCTGATCTCGACCGTTTGGGTCGAGAGGGAGAATGTTCCGGCGGGCGAATACCACGCACTTTTGCTGTTTGCGACCTTTGGCATGATGATGATGTCCGCGGGCAATGACCTCGTCATTATCTTCCTCGGCCTCGAAACGCTATCGATCGCCACCTACGTAATGGCCGGTCTCAGGCGTGCCGACCTCAAATCGAACGAATCCGCGATGAAATATTTCATCCTCGGCTCGTTCGCATCGGCATTCTTGCTGTACGGAATGGCTCTGATCTATGGTGCGACTGGATCAACAAATCTTACCGAGATCGCCGGTAAGATCGCGGCTCCGAATTTCCCTGTCAACTTCCCTGCCCTGCTTCTTGCAGGCGGTGCGATGATGGTCATCGGGTTTGGATTCAAGATCGCAATGGCGCCGTTCCATATCTGGACGCCTGATGTTTACGAAGGTGCTCCGACGCCGGTCACTGCATTTATGGCCGCCGGGCCCAAGGCCGCGGCATTTGCGTCGTTCCTACGAGTTTTCGTACTTGGACTACCGCTTGTAGCAGGCGTTCAGGCATCCGGCTACCTGCACGAATCGTGGACGACAGCACTCGCCGTCATGGCGATGGTAACCATCATCGTCGGCAACGTTGCTGCCATCATGCAAGACAACGTCAAGCGAATGCTTGCCTACTCCTCGATCGCTCACGCGGGCTACGCCCTCGTCGGCTTTATCGGAGCCGGGATGGCGAAGACCGATCAGGCTCGCGATGAAGCGATCGCGTCCGTCGCATTCTATATGCTGACCTACGCCGTGACGAACATGGGAGCATTTGCGATCGTCACTTTGCTCTCGCAAAAGAATGACCGCCGCACGCAGTTCGAAGATTACAATGGCATCGGTTTCAAATCGCCGCTGCTTGCATTCTCGCTGTCGCTCTTCATGCTCTCGCTCTTCGGCCTGCCGCTGACGGCCGGGTTTATGGGCAAGATACTGGTGTTCAGCTCGGCACTTGGCTCGGGGAATCTTCTGGTCACCGCTTTGGTTGTTGTAGCGGTCATCGGCTCGGCGATCTCGGCATACTATTACCTGCGAATGATCGTCGTGATGTTCTTCCGCGAACGCACGACCGAATGGATCGCTCCGAAGATAACGACAGCCATCGGAGCTGTTCTCGTGATCGCCGTCATCGGCGTGTTCTATCTCGGACTGTTTAGCGACGGACTCATCCAGCGTTTTTCGCGTCCTGGGGCTGCGGTGATCACTAAGGCCGAAAAATAATCTCTCACACGACATGGATATCGTCGCCGAAATTTGTGCGTCTATGGCCCAAGATTGGCTTCCGGCGATCTATGAGAAAAAGATCCGCTCCCAGCGAACCCGCTCGTACAAGCTAAATATCCCCAAAAAAGAAAATCGTGCGGACATTCAATACACGCTCCTAGGTATCGAGCTAAAGGTCGGCCGCAAACGTTTCGCATGTCCCGATCTCGCAACCGCCAGGTATCTGCGAGTCTTCGCACGGATCGGCTGCAATGAATTCGCAGTGCCCTACGACATTACGAAAATTTCCCCGGCGGCCGACGAGATCGAGACGTCCTGGCAGCGGTCGCTCGTATTGCTTGAAAGACTAAGCAGCGATGATGTCGCCGCCCGTTCCACTCTTATCAAGGCCATCCGCAACGAGATAATTAAGATCGGCCCGGGAGACGCGATGCCGCTATTTGACCGAGATACCAAGCAACGGAAGTAGTTTATGCCTTACTATGACGACGACGGCAACGAACTCGACCCAAGCGCGATCCCGATGCCGCAGATGTGCCAGATGTGCGACAAAAAGGACGATCCGCACGAAGAGATCCTCTGCAATCTCAATCGGCTCGATCAAAAGGACGAGCCCGCTTTCAAATGTCACGCTTTCGTCAGCCTTTACGGCTCGCTCATAGATGATATAATCGAATGATTCGCCGCTTTTTGCGGCGTAACATTGATTTAACTATGTTCGACGCCGTGGCAAAGTTAGCAGAACCGGAAAAATTACCGTTTCCCTACAACAAAAGCACGTACTGCCGTTACGAGCCGATAGAGAAGCGCATCGATTACGCCAAGGTTCTGATCGTCAACGACCTGCTACGCTACGATTCCGACATATCCGATCTCGCACGTAAGGACTGGGATACCACGACCGAGGCTAAGCTCGAATTCGAGCGAAAGGTCTCGGGGATGGCGTGCAACAACATTGCGAAGAACGTCCTGCGGCTGGTCAAGAATCCAAAGACGATGACCGTTCACCTATCAGAGGTAGCAACGGCCGTCGAGCAATTCCAGCCCGATGCGATCGTGATGAGCGGCACTTTTGCCGATTTTGATTACTACAATCAGCAACACATCGCATCGATCTCAGAGTTTCTAAGGTCAAACAAGATACCCGTGCTGGCCATATGCGGAGCACACCAACTCGTCGCGATGGCTTTCGGTGCAAAGCTCAAGACACTCGACGATCTTGATCTCGCCGAGAAACGCACCGGCCGTGTCGTGGAATATCAGTATCGATTCGTAAAAATCGTTGACTCTCATGACCCGATATTCGACGGTATTGACGACGACCGATCGGGCATTTGGCAGGACTATACTACGCAGGACGACATCCTACGCGTCTGGCAAAACCACGGCGTCCAGGTCGTTGGCGTTCCCGATGGTTTCAAACTCCTCGCGACCTCATACCTCTGCAAAAACCAGATGATGGTCAAACGTGCCGAGGGACAGTTGATATACTGCGTCCAGTTCCACCTAGAAAAGTCATTCGAAGATTGGAACAAGAATCCAACGCGTTGGGAACACCAAAACGAAAGCCGCGACGGGCGTATTTTGTTTGAGAATTTTTTGCGGCTCGCACTTTTGCACGAGCCTATCTAGATCAATTACGCGAAGCAATCTTCCGGCACGTTCTCGAGCGTATTCACCATCAGCATATCGACCACCGCGTTGAAGTCACCGTTCGACTCTTCGAATACACGTAGTTGCTCGTCGGCCGAGGTGCCGCGTTCGAGGATCGTGTGAATGTGCTCGATCTCTTTGCGCGAGTCGAGTGGATCGACGACATCATCGACGAAATCAAGCAATTCGCGAATAAGGTCTTTTGCCGGAACCTCTTTTTGTTTGCCGAGATCGAGCATCATACCGTCGAGTCCGTAGCGGATCGCACGCCATTTGTTCTCTAGGATGAGGCGGCGGTGATAGATGCGGAAGCCGATATTGCCTTCATTTAGGACCATCAGTTTCGCAACAATCGCTTGAAACAATGCCGCGATCGCGATCGTGTCATCGACGCGGGTCGGGATGTCGCAGATGCGAAATTCGAGCGTCGGGAACAGATGATGCGGACGCACGTCCCACCAGATCTTCGAACCGTTTTGGATGCAGTTCATCTTGACGAGCAGGTCAACGTAGGCCTGAAACTGAGCGTAAGATTCGAATGTGTCGGGGATCTCCGTTCGCGGGAACTTCTTAAAAACTTCACTGCGATACGATTTCAAACCCGTATTGAAGCCCAGCCAAAAAGGCGACGAGGTCGTCAGTGCCAAAATGTGGGGCAGAAAATATCGGGCGGCATTCATTACCTGAATACGCTTCTCAATATCCGGAATGCCGACGTGAACGTGAAGGCCAAAGATCAGCAGGCTGCGGGCGACCATTTGCAATTCATCGACGAGCAATTTATACCGGTCTCCGTCGTAGATCTCCTGCTCCGACCATTTCGAAAATGGATGAGTCGACGCAGCGACGATCGCCATTCCCTTTTTGCGAGCCAGGCCGGAGATTATGCATCGCAGCTTAGAGAGATCTTCGCGGGCTTCCTGAATATTCGCGCAAACACCCGTCCCGACCTCGATCATCGACTGGATCATCTCGGGCTTGATCTTTTCGCCGAGGAGCATTTTGCCTTCGTCGAGGATCTCGGAAACATGTGATTTTAATTCCCGTGTCTCAGGATCGACGATCTGAAATTCTTCCTCGATACCCAGCGTAAATTGATCGAACATAGGTTCTCCGTTATCTAGCTCAATTCCAGTTCCTGGCCCAAAAATTCTTCGTCCTCCGAGCTCAGATCTCTGAATCTTACCCCTACGCCGTGGCCCGGATCGGAATAGACAACCACTCCGTGTAGATTCATCTCGCGCTCCCCGAGGTTAATGGTCATCATGATCGGCGTTCCGAGGTCAAGAACTGCTGTCGTCGTCATATAAAGGCCGCCGGAGCCAATGTCACGAGTGTTGGCGATACCAGTTCCATCGCCGCCCTCAAAGCGCACGTCGATGATCAGCTTCTTCCGGTCCGAGCCTCGTCGTTCAGACGGTGAACGGGCATCTTTGAGGTCTATTTCAGCCATTATTTATCTTCAAATGCAGAAGGAATTAGCGAAACTTTGTCACATTCTAACCTATTGGACGGCCAATACATAGCACTTTTTCTATTGCTTAGCGGCTATTTCTTTTGCGACGCGAATGAACGCCTTTGCCGCATGTGACAGCTCTGAGTTTTGCCGGTAAATGATGTTGAGTTTTCGTTCGAGCTTGAGATCTTTGACGCTAAGTGCGATGAGCCGCCCCGAAGCGATCTCGGCGTCCGCCGATAAACGCGGCACGAGTGCAACACCGCCGCCGCGCTCGACCATTAGCTTGATCGCCTCGAGCGACGGCAACTCGACGACGATATTTAGCTTCACTTTGAATTTTTCAAAGGCCTCGATCACGCGGCGGCGATACGGTGATGGTGCATTGTGTGCGACAAATGACTGCCCACCAAGGTCTTTGATCGACACCGCGTTACGCCCGGCAAATTCGTGCTTCGGCGAGGCCACGAAGACCAATTCGTCCGTCGCAACCGCGATCGCCTTAATTGAATCGTCATTTGGCGAGAACGAGATAACCCCAAGCTCGACCTCGCGGGCCGTGATCTGTTTCGGAATGCGGCTAGCAACACCCCGTTGAACCTCGATCTTAATAAGCGGATGCTGGCGACGGAATTCTTCGATCACCGGCAATAGATAAAAGACTGTGTGCTCATTTGCACTGATAGATACCTTGCCGTGCCTAAGGTCCCGCATTTCGCGGATGGCGGCTTCCGCATTATGCCGCAGGTTAAGCATCTGCTTGGCATGAACGAGCAGAACTTCACCTGCAAATGTCAGCGTCCCATCTTTAGAAGAACGGTCAAAGAGCTTTTCACCGATCTCGGACTCGAGCCGGCGGATCGCCTGGCTGATCGCGGGCTGCGTCCGCTCAAGCACCTCGGCGGCTCGAGAGAAGCTTCGCTCGCGTGCTACGGTCACCAGGACTTCGAGTTGATTAATATCCATGCTCTGTGGTTATACCATTATTATAATTCGATTTGCATAACGTAGCAAACATGACGCCTGCAGCATCCTTGGCGATTATAGATGAATAGATATTTATTATATCTTTTGTGTTTCCATAATGTTGACTTATGTCCTTTTCTTTGATGTACTGTCCTTTAATTGGTGAATACAGGAGAGATTATGAGCGATAAGAAGATCAGAGTCTTTGACACAACATTACGTGATGGCGAACAGTCGCCGGGTTGTTCGATGTATCTCGAGGAAAAGATCTCGATGGCTCGGCAGCTCGAATTGCTCGGTGTCGATGTGATCGAGGCAGGCTTCCCTTTTGCATCCGAAGGTGATTTTCGTTCAGTTGTGGCGGTGGCCGAAGAATGTCAAAACACGATCGTCGCGGGCCTTTGCCGCACGGTTGCGTCGGATATCCATCGGGCCGCAGAAGCCTTGAAAACTGCCAAACGGCCGCGGATCCATACCTTCGTAGCCACCTCCGATATTCATCTCGAGTACAAGCTCAAAAGATCACGCAGCGAAGTTATCGACATGACGGCCAATGCCGTCCGTATCGCCCGCGAGCATGTAGACGATGTTGAATTCTCGGCTGAAGATGCTACTAGAAGCGATGTTGATTTCTTGTGCGAGGTCTTCGCGACCGCCGTCGAATGCGGAGCAACGACCATCAATGTGCCAGACACGGTTGGCTATACGCTGCCAGGCGAGTACGCCGACCTTGTTCGTTCGGTCAAGGAACGTGTGGTCGGTGACAAGGACATCACGATCAGCGTCCATTGCCACAACGACCTCGGCCTCGCCGTCGCCAATAGCCTCGCCGCGATCGAAGCCGGTGCGACTCAGGTCGAATGCACGGTAAATGGCATCGGCGAGAGAGCTGGTAATGCATCGCTCGAAGAACTGATAATGGCAATGACCGTACGAGCCGATAAAATGCCATACCGTACGAATATCGATACAACCCAGCTCTATCCGGCGAGCCAATTGCTTTCATCGATCGTCAGTTTTGGCGTTCAGCCGAATAAGGCTATCGTCGGCCGCAACGCATTTGCTCACGAGGCAGGCGTTCATCAGCATGGAGTTTTGAGCAATCCGCTGTGCTACGAGATAATGACGCCGGAGTCAGTTGGCGTTCCAAAGAATAGCCTTGTCCTCGGCAAACATTCCGGTCGACACGCATTGATCTCGCGTTACGAACAACTCGGCTTCGCGCTTTCTGAACCTGAGATCGCGTCGATCTATCCGCGATTTATCGCTCTTGCCGACAGGAAAAAGAACGTCTACGATCAGGACCTGTTAGCACTTGCTCCCGCACGGCGGCCGACGGCGATCGCTGCGTAAAGACAAATATGAAGATCACTATCTTACCCGGAGACGGCATCGGCCCGGAAGTGTGCGCTCAGGCCGTCGCTGTACTCGAACACGTCGCGTCGGCGTTCGGAATCGATATCGAGTCTGAAGAACATCTGATCGGCGGAGCCGCGATCAGCAAGACAGGTTCGCCTTTTCCACCTGAGACGGAAGCCGCGTGCCGCGGGAGTGACGCAGTTTTGCTCGGTGCCGTCGGTACGCCGGAGTTCGATCACTTTTTGCCAGAAGATCGCCCGGAAATGGGCCTTCTAAAGCTGCGCAAAGCCCTCGGCGGCTTCGCCAATCTCCGTCCTTCCGCAGCCGTTCCTGCTCTGATTGACTCGTCGCCGCTCCGAAGAGAAGTCTTCGAAGGAACCGATCTGCTGATCGTTCGCGAACTGCTCGGCGGTCTATATTTCGGCGGCCCGCGTGGATTTTCAGATGATAAGACCGAGGCATTTAATACGATGCGATACTCGGTCGCTGAGGTCGAACGGGTCGCTCGCGTGGCGTTTACCGCCGCTCAAGGCCGTCGAAAGAAACTCACCTCTGTTGATAAAGCCAACGTGCTTGAAACCTCACGGCTCTGGCGCGAGACAGTTACTCGCGTCGGCAAAGATTTCCCCGATGTCACGCTCGACCACGAATTTGTCGATGCCTGTGCGATGCATCTCGTGACGAACCCGACTCGATTCGACGTTATCCTGACAGAAAATCTCTTCGGAGATATCTTGTCCGACGAGGCGGCAGTATTAACCGGTTCGCTGGGCATGCTAGCGTCCGCAACTATTGGTGGCGACGTCGATCTATACGAACCCGTACACGGCTCAGCTCCAGATATTGCCGGAAAAAATATGGCAAATCCGCTCGGGGCGATCGCTTCGGCCGCGATGCTTCTACGATATACGGCGAAAAATGACGCCGCCGCAGATGCGATCGAAAAAGCCATCAATTGGGTCCTTCAAAAAGGCCATCGAACGGCCGACATCGCCGGAGGCAGCGGTACAATGGTAAACACCACGTCCGAAATGGGTGCAATGATAGCCAATCGTGCTGTCGAATTTGCCAATGTAAATAATGCATTCCACGCGGTTTAGCTACACATGAAAACGCTCTACGACAAGATCTGGGATCGCCATCTCGTACACGCCGAAGTCGGTAAGCCTTCGCTGCTCTACATAGATCTGCATCTGATCCACGAAGTGACGAGTCCGCAGGCGTTTGAGGGATTGCGGCTCGCCGGACGCAAACTTCGCCGCCCCGATCTCACATTCGGCACGATCGACCACGCGATTCCGACGGTCAACCGCAACCTGCCATTTAAAGACCCGATCGCCGCTCAGCAGGTCGCGACGCTTCGCGAAAACTGTCGCGAATTCGGCGTAAAGCTCTACGACCTCGACCGCATCGAGCAGGGCATCATCCACGTCTTCGGCCCGGAGCAAGGCCTGACGCATCCCGGAATGACGATCGTCTGCGGCGATTCGCACACTTCGACGCACGGTGCGTTTGGTGCCTTGGCATTCGGCATCGGCACGAGCGAGGTCGAGCATGTTTTTGCAACGCAGTGTTTGCAGCAGGACCGGGCAAAGAATTTTCGCATCAATGTCGAGGGTGAACTGCCCTTCGGCGTCACGTCAAAAGACATCATTCTCGGCATCATCAACGAGATCGGTGCGAACGGCGGTGTCGGACACGTGATCGAATACGCCGGCTCGACCATTCGCGATCTGTCGATGGAAGGCCGCATGACGGTCTGCAATATGAGCATCGAGGGCGGCGCCAAGGCAGGACTGATCGCTCCGGATGACACGACATTTGAATACGTAAGCGGGAAACCGTTTGCTCCGAAAGGTGAAGATTGGGAACGTGCGGTGGCTAATTGGAAGACTCTGACGACCGACGACGGGTCCCATTTTGACAAGATCGTCGATATCGACGCGGCCGCTCTCGAACCATTTGTCACCTGGGGCACGTCACCGGATATGTCCGTCAAGGTCAGCGATAACGTGCCCGATCTGAGCCATGCCCGCGATGAGAATGAAGTGAGATCTTTCGAGCGAATGTACCAGTACATGGGCCTCGAGCCTTCGCAGCCGATCGACAAGATCAACATCGACCGTGCGTTCATCGGCTCGTGTACAAATTCGCGTATCGAGGACCTCCGCGATGCCGCAAAGGTCGTAAAGGGCTACAACATCAGCAACCGCGTCAACGCGATGGTCGTGCCCGGCTCGATGCAGATAAAACGCCAGGCCGAAGAAGAAGGCCTCGCACGCATTTTCATCGACGCCGGTTTCGAATGGCGCGACGCCGGATGCTCGATGTGCCTCGCCATGAACGAGGACATCCTACAGCCCGGCGAACGCTGCGCCTCGACAAGTAATCGCAACTTCGAAGGCCGCCAGGGCCGCGGCGGACGCACGCACCTTGTATCACCTATCATGGCCGCCGCCGCCGCAATAACCGGCCATTTTGTTGATGTCAGAAACTGGAAGTTTAAGGATTGACCTGTGGATAAGTTCGAAACAATTAAGGGACTGGTCGCACCGCTATTCCAGGCGAATATCGACACGGACCAGATCATTCCGAAGCAGTTCCTCACGAGAATTGAGCGAACCGGTTACGGCGCGTTCTTGTTCAACGACTGGCGACTAAATTCCGACGGATCGCCCAAACCCAACTTTGTGCTAAATGACCAGCGTTACGCCGGAGCTTCGATCCTTGTCGCCGGTGCAAATTTCGGCTGCGGCTCGTCGCGTGAACATGCACCTTGGAGTTTGTTGGACTACGGATTCCGCGTCGTGATCGCTCCGAGTTTTGGCGATATCTTTTTTAACAACAGTCTCAAAAACGGCCTCTTGCCAGTTCGTCTCGACGAGAAAATTGTCAATCGACTCGTCGAAGACACGCAAACAATCGACGGCTATTCCCTCACCATCGATCTCGAAAACAAAACGGTCGCCGATGCATCGGGTGTTATTGCGACCTTCGAGATCGACGAATTCCGCCGCTACTGCCTCCTCAACGGCCTCGATGATATCGGGCTCACGCTTCAGCACGAAGAGAAGATCACAGCTTTCGAATCGAAAGCCGGACGCTAACGATTAGCCCGCCCGCCGCCAAATAAGCTAAAATATTGTGTTTTGGGGCTAAACACCATTATGGGCTTTTCAACCGTAGCTATTCACGCGGGCAACGAACCCGATCCGAGCACCGGAGCGGTCAGCGTTCCGATCTACCAGACATCGACCTACGCTCAGGACGGCCTTGGCAGGCATAAGGGATATGAGTATGCACGTACCCAGAATCCTACCCGGTCGGCTTTGGAGAAGAACATTGCGGCTCTCGAGGGTGCGAAATTCGGCTTTGCATTTGCGTCAGGAATGGCGGCGATCGATACGACGCTGAAGTTGGTAAAGAGTGGTGATCATGTCATTCTTGGCGATAACACCTACGGCGGAACGTTTAGGCTTTTCAACCGGATCCTTGTCGATTACGGCATCGAATTCGACCTCGCTGATACGTCGGATATCTCAAATCTGGAGAAAGCCTTTAAGCCAAACACAAAGATGGTCTTCGTCGAGACACCGACAAATCCGGTAATGACGGTGACCGATCTCAAAGCGGTTTCTGATATCTCGCACGCTCACGGAGCAAAGGTCATCTGCGACAACACTTTCATGTCGCCGTATTTTCAACGTCCGATCGAGTTTGGCGTAGATATTGTCGTCCATTCGACAACAAAATACCTTAATGGCCACTCGGACAGTGTCGGCGGCTTTGTCGCCCTCAACGACGAGAAAGACGCGGAGTGGATCGGCTTCGTGCAAAACGGCATCGGAGCCATATTGTCGCCAATGGATTCGTTTCTCGTACTTCGCGGCACGAAGACATTGGCCGTCCGCATGGAAGCTCACGACAAGAACGGCCGGGTGGTTGCCAATTTCCTTGCCGAGCACCCGCGTGTCGAGAAAGTCTATTATCCGGGCCTCGTCTCGCATCCGCAGCACGAGCTTGCGAAACGCCAGCAGAGTGGCTTTGGCGGTATGGTCTCATTCGAAACAGGTTCGCTCGACAACGCCCGCAAGGTGCTCGAGGGCGTAAAACTTTGCACGCTGGGCGAGAGCCTTGGAGGCGTTGAATCATTGATCTCACATCCTGCATCGATGACGCACGCGTCGGTGCCTGCCGAGACACGTGATAAACTTGGCATTACCGACGGCCTGGTTCGCATCTCCGTTGGCATCGAAGATGTAGAAGATATCCTTGCCGATCTCGATCAGGCTCTCAGCTAAACGGAGCGTTTAACATTTCGGGTTTCGATTTTTGACCGTTTTTCGTGTAAATTTGACGTAACTTATCCGCGGTCTTTTTGCGCCGCGATCTTAGGATTCTAACCGATCTATGTCCACTGTTGAGATACACGCCGTTTCGCATATCGGCCGGGTTCGTAAGGGTAATGAGGACAACTACCTCTTGCTGGATATCGGGCGCGAAAAGGCATGGACGAGTTCGCAGGCCGACGGCGAATTCGTTATTGAGTCGCAAACATTTGATGTCAATGCCCATGGTTCTGTGATGGCCGTCTCGGACGGTATGGGCGGGGCACTCGCCGGCGAAGTTGCGAGTACGATGGCGGTCGAGACCGTCAGCGAAAAGCTTCTCGACGTCCCGTCTGACGACACACTTACTCCCGAGGAACAGGATCACTACCTCATCAGCCGTCTCTATGACGCGACCGTTTTTGCGAATTATCTTATCCACACGCAGGGACGGACCGATCCGCAGTTTCAGGGAATGGGCGCGACCTTTACAGGCATCTGCGTTACTCCAGAGTTTGCAGATATTATCCAGGTCGGAGACAGTCGGGCTTACTTAGTGAGAAACGGCCGAATCTATCAGGTAACGAAAGATCAATCACTCGTCCAGCAGCTGATCGACGCTCAGCAGATCTCTGTTGAAGAAGCCGAGACCCACACACTCAAGAACGTCATCCTGCAAGCCCTCGGTGCTCAGAACGAGATCTATCCGGTCTCAGCCCGAGTAGTTCCATGTAAGAACGATGTCTTCTTGCTTTGCAGTGATGGCCTGTCGAATAAGGTAAGTGCGACGGAGATGCAGCAGATCGTGCTCGACAATTTTGATAATCTCGAAAACGCCTGTGCTGAACTCGTCAAACTCGCTAACGCCAATGGCGGGGAGGATAATATCACCGTTATTCTCTCGAGATTCAAGGGCGACGATCTGGCAGAGCCTACGGATGAGGGAGTAAAGCTAGAGCTCATCGATCTCGGCGGAATTCACGATACGGCAGATCAGGATGTTGGTTCAGAAGACACGACTGAGATAATGAACAAAGAATCGTAGCTTTGACCTTCATGCGTCTTGCCGCCATCCGGGCAACTCGTTTGTGACACGCCTCACATAGATCGACGATCCCCTTACCTCTACAACCTCGACCTTTTCACCGGCGATCAGCTTGGTATCCCCATCGATCGGGAAAGCTGTCCACGTCGAGCCGTATACCTTAACGGCCCCTTCATTCATCGAACCGTCGCTCGCGATCGTTACCGTACCGATCTTTCCCGGGAGCGAATCGACACCTGTCTTGACGCGATCTTTTTCGTCGTGCGCAAAGTAATTCGCAAGAATCGTCTTTGACATTACCGTTAGCCCGATCGACACCGCCGCAAAAACCAAGAACTGCAGCAAGAAACCACCGCCTAATAGACCTACCAATGCGGCCGCTACTGCTCCGATGCCAAACCAAAGGAGTACGAATCCAAGCGTAAACACCTCAGCGACAATCAAGGCTACGCCGAGCACGATCCACAAGATCCACGCATATTGTTCCATATAAATAGCCGTCCCCGACCGTTCTGCCTAGAATCATAGCACAGCCTTTTTTGAAACCTGCCCGCTGCGGTGTTAATCTCTAAATCGCGTGCTGGGGTGGCGGAATTGGTAGACGCCCAGGACTTAAAATCCTGTGTCCTTAGGGACGTACGGGTTCGATTCCCGTCCCCAGTACCAATTTAACTTATTTATTTAGATACTTTCTGGATCGAGCCTCGAACGGCTTGGTCTTTTTTTGAGATACGCTTCGTGGAAATTCTTGTGGAGCTTTCCGTCCTATTTCGTTACCACTAAGCCGCACTCAAGAGGGTGGCCCTTCGGCAGTATGGCGTTGCTCAACACTGCTTTACCCATTGGCCGTTAGCAGGGCCGCCACCAGCTCGGGGGAGACGTTAGGATGCCGGGAGCCAAGCGATCTATTTCCCAGCAATCCCACCGCTACACTTTCGGTATGACGGAAGAGTTGCTTATAGAATGAGCAAAAGGGATCCTTTTCGTTGAGGGTTTTCTTATAGGTGTACGTTCGAACTGGACAGCCTCCATGACACATCGAGAGAAAGTCACACTCAATGCAATCCTTGTCGATGATCGCGAGCGGCCGGTCAAGAAATGCCTTGCGGGCAGGGCTTTTAGCAAGGAGATCGGCCAAACTATCTGATTCGAAAATGTTGCCAAAGAAATATTCGGGGTAACTTGTAACCCAGCAATCACATTGAGCGACGAAACCGCGAGCGTCGATGGCGATGAATTCGTCTGCGCAGTTCGACTGCCAAATGCACGGGAGTGAGTTTGGCTCATTCGAAAAACGAGCGACGATCTGATCGACCGGACTGAGGTTTATCCCCTTGCCGTATCCGCGCTTGATCCAAATGTCGGTCAGCTCATTAAAGAATCGGGCCAGTCCATCGTTTTCCAGCGCTATATCTTCTTTTGTAGTATTATCCTCGCCGCCGGGAAACGGAGTGTTCACCTGAAAGTTGGTAATGCCGAGCTCATCTACAAAATATGAATAGAAGGCTTCGGCTCCAAGCTCTAGTGTCCGCTGATTGGTGACCGCGATGACGCCAACGCCTATCCCGGCTTCGCGGGCGGCTTGCACATTTCGCATCCAGACCTTTGTGTAGTCATCCGGCCCGCCCTTGAAAAGTTTTCGATATAGATTAGGGTAATCCATCGACGTGCCGACACTGTTACCGAACATCTTTTTGATGATGTCGTTCCAGCGGGGATGATAGGCGATCATGTTGGTCTGGAGGCCATGATCGATCCGCTTTCCGCGTTCATCGGCAAGCTTCTCGATAATGTCAAAAGCCTTTTCGAACCATTCGACGGGCATCGTCATTATCTCGCCGCCCTGCCAATGCAGCATCAGCGACCCGATATGTGCCCCGTCCATAAAGTCGAGAAGCTTCGTGATCACCGATGTCAGCTGATCGTGCGTCATTCGATCATCGGTCTTGTCTTCAAAGCAATACTCACAATTTACGTTACATTTATTTGTTGGAAGAAAGATGACTTGGAGATGATTCCTCATAATGGCTGTGGTCCTCCTTGCACCGCGATCATTGAAGCGACATCTCCCCTCAACTCCTCAGCAGCCGCTTCGATAGTCGCGAAAAGGATTTTCACCCCTCGACAGTTGTAATCAGCGTCAGGCCATTTGAAATAGCCGCCGCATCTTGTCTCGAATTCACAAGCGGAGCAATCGGAACTACCGTTGGACGGTGTTCTCGACGCGGGATCGCTGCCCGCGAATCGCGGCGAAACAGTTTCTTCGCCTTCATCCGAGATAAATCGAAAATGATCGGGGTCGTCTTCCTGTATCATCCAAAGGCTTGTCGGCTCCTGTCGATAGGACGATAGGAACAGGCTGTGAAAGTACTCGATCGGCTGCGAAATACCGGAACGATGAAGGTACATATCGAGCACCTGCGACATCTCTTCGATAAGGACGTCATCGGGTTGGCCCACGACCAGCTTGACCGCAAAATTCAGGGCTGCGGCAAGTTTTACAGCCTTTATGAATCCGGGCTTGACCGCGATCGAGACCCTTATCGGGTGTTTGTCCAGAAGTTTTGAGAAGTGATAGAGAAGCGGAAATTCTTGAACCGGATCGTTGATCAGTATGTCCAGTGGAACGTCCTCGCCCCAATCCGCAAAGCCGTTGAGATTTGCCGGCTCGATGCCAGCGGAAGGCAGTTGAATAAACTGCAGATTTTCCCGATCGCTGTCCGGTAGCACCTCAGCGATATTGTTAAGCTCTAAAGCCCGCACGACGACACGCCGGTCCCGGTAATGTGGAACTAGATGCACCGGGATGTTGTAGATCAGTGAGTTCATTCTTCCCCGCGAGGTACCCGGACGAACAGTTTTTCGGTATCCGGCATCGGGTCAGTTCGAACCGATGCCGGATGCGTAATACAGACGAGGGCCTTGAGATCAATACCTATTGATCCATCCGCCGCGAGTGTTGACCCAAGCGCCGCCTGCCCTATTCACCCAGCCGGCCCCATTCACCCATCCACCGGACTTGTTAACCCAGGTGCCGCTGCCGCCGCCGGTCTTGTTGACCCAACCGCCGCTGCCGCCTCCTCGGGCATTCACCCAGGCTCCGCCGCCGCCATTGACCCAGCCGGCGGCGTCTGTCGGTCCGACAATGCCGCCAAGAGCGGCTCCACCGATTATGATCGCTGACCACCGGCCCAAGCTACGAAGAAAATCTCGTCGCGAACTCAGATCGCCAGGTTCATTTTCATCGGGCTTGACCTCGATCTCATCATTCTTATTTTTTTTGTCACTCATATATGCCTCCCTGACCTAATTCAGAAGCAAGAATCAACTTGCTCAGATATTTTGATGAATAAGGCTGCCTATTTCTTATCCTCGGGACTACTTTTCGCTTCCGCCTTTTTTGCATCAGGAGGCGGTCCCGCATTTGTCGCATTGGACATGTGTAGCATAATGAATTTCCACCCGTCTGCCTGCTTCACAGCGGTAGCTGAAACATTAAGGACATATTCCCGTTTGGCGCCATTTTTCGAATCTTTCGCATCGCAGGTCGCGGCAAACCAAGCCATCTTGCCTGCCTCGTCCATGCCACCTTCTTTCCATGCGCAGCCAGGTTCAAAGGTGCCCTTGTCATAATCTTTCAAAATTTCGGTATAGGCACTCTTGATCGCCTCTGTTCCGAGAAATCGCTCGCCGGCTCCGGATCCGAGCAACACGACCTTTGGATCGGTCGAGAATGTCGCCATCACTCCGTCCAGACTCTGGTCATTAAGCGCTTTGTCGTGCGCTACCAAGAGTGCCTTTGCCTCTTCGACAGCTTTGGGATCGATCGCCTTGTTAGCGCCGGCGGCGTTCGTGTTCGCCGTATTCTTAACTTCCGGTTGCTGTGCCGCCTGACACCCAAATATGAACACCCCTGCGAGAACAATGGCAACAATTTTAAGTTTCTTTTTCTGCATAGTTCCTCCTGATCAAGTTATGGCCTCCGATCTGCCTCATTTACCAGTGAACGCCGGAACGGCTTTCCTAGCACAGAAGCCCTTAGGCCGTGTTTTTTTCGAACCCTTCCTTTCCATTCTCACAAAGACTAGCTTGCAAACAACTGTCATTTCTGACAGGGCGAGAAGATTAATATCGGCGGCCCCAGAAAATAATATGAGCTCCGGCAAAGTTATGAATTCAGCACGATATCCTGTCAAAAATGACAGTTGTTTTCCTGCATTCCTGAGGATAGGCTGAGGCTGTTTTCTGAATTTACAGGCGTGTTCAGCCTTGAATTACTATTTCAGGAGCTATCGAATCTCCGAATTCAGATCAACGAGGAGCTAAAAAATGAAAAACAATTGTCTAAAGATGTCCTACCTGGCCTTATTTGCCGTGATCTTGTGTATCGGAGCGGAAAATGCGACCGCTCAAGCGACCTACAAACGCGTAGGATTCAATGAAAATATAAAGATCAAGGGCGTGATCGCGACCCGTAGTGCAGATTCGCTAACGATGCGAGATGTTTCGAGTGCGGATATGTATTACGTGGACTTGTCGCCCACCACTAAGGTGCAGACCTATAAAAAAGTGCTTCGCGGGGGTGATCAATTTCCGGCAAGTTATCTGCTGAGGGGACTTCGAATCCAGGTAACCGGAACAGGAAACGCCGACGGACACATTATAGCGAAACAGATTGATTTCGATCCGGAAGATCTGAGGACCGCGCAAGCTCTACAGGTGAGCGTTGATCCGGTCGAGGCGCAAGCCGAGGCAAACAGAAAGAAGATAGAAGAGAACGAAGCAAGGATCGCTGCGACTGAGGAAAATGCGAAGCGTATGGCTGGCCAAATCGACGAAGCACAGGCAATGGCCGCTGCTGCACAAGCCTCTGCGGATCGTGCCAATAATCGCATCAACGGGCTTGGTGACTATGACACCATCAAAACGATCGTCGTTCCGTTCGCTACCGGCAGCGCTGCTCTCGGACCAAAGGGCAAGAAGATCATCGATGAAGCACGGGCCTGGGTAAAGACTCAGGATACTAAGGGTTGGATGATCTCGGTCATCGGCTTTGCTGATTCCACCGGAAACAGTGCAAAGAACAAGACCCTTAGCGAAAAGCGCGCAAATGCGGTGATCGGATATTTGGTCACGAAATACGGTTTGCCGCTAACGCGCCTTGTTCAACCGTTCGGCGCGGGTGCTGATATGCCGGCGGCAGAGAATACAACGGCTGCTGGGCGGGCACAGAATCGCCGCGCTGAGATCAAGTTATTGCTCAACAAGGGCATTGCGGGCGACTAAGGTAGTCCACAATTTACCGACGGGTGTCTTGGCCAGCAACAGCCAGAGCATAACTGTCGGCTCAGAACGCGTCCAGCAATGGGCGCGTTTTTTACTTGATAGATACTGCGTGTTCGGTACTTTGTGCTGATCACCGGCTTTTTCAACAAATTACCTGTAAAAAATGACAGTTACAACGTTATTGGCTATTCAGTATACTCCCTTTGAACTTGAGTAAATCAGTTAGCGGCGGGGGCTCAGGGTATCCGTCGCACAATATGAGAATGGAGACAAGAACTATGAGAATCATTGTAAATTACCAGCGATGGGCGATCGTAGCCGCATCATTTTTGGTTTTGCTTTTGGCGGGCCCGGCCGTGTTTGCCCAAAAGACTGAGCGGATCAGCGCCACTGCAATGGGGACCATGACCCAGATGGGAAGGGTCATTAGTGTTGATGTCAGTATTAGCGGATATTCGACAGCAGATGACCTGAAGGTGCTTCTGCAGGTCTTCGCAGAAAAGGGATCAGAAGGCGTAGCGAATGCTCTTCACAAGATGCCGTCGAAAGGACGGATAGCGATCACCGGAACTCTCGGTTTCGACGTGAACTATTTTCGATCGTTCCCGATGCCGGATGGCGGACGCAAGATTCGCTTTGTCACCGACCGGCCGATCACATTTGGCGAAAGTTGGAGTGCGAGTCGGTCTATGGACTATTCCCTTTCGATGGGTGAGATCATAATCAGCAAGAAGAAGGGTGAAAGCAAAGGCACCCTATACCCGGCAGCCAAGTTCAAGGTCGATAAAGAAGGCCATCTTGAGATCGAAACTATGCAGAACCCGTGGAATTTAACGAATATCAAGGTTTGGAAGTAGTGATCCATGTGCTTGTAAGCTTATGGATCTTTGAAAAAAACGAAAAGGGAGACATACGATGTTCATCAAGAGATTTTTAGTGACGGCCGCCACGGTGGCGATAGTGTTAACAGCAGGTCAGGTGTTGTTTGCTCAGAAGGGATCAGCAGAAGCAGAATACGATAAATACGTAAGCCTGCTTCGGAAGGATCTTCGCTCAGATAAAAAGCAATTCCTGGCTCTCAATCTCCCGCTGACGGAAGCTGAGGCAGTGAAGTTTTGGCCCGTTTACGAGCGGTATGCCGGCGAGCTCGCGAAGGTCTATGATGCAAGGATCCAGATCGTGAAGGATTACGCGGCTAACTATGACACGCTTACCAATGCGTCCGCGGCCAGCCTGAATCAGCGAGCTATCGGCAACGAAGCTGCGGTCACCACACTCAGACAGAAATATGTGCCGTTGGTTGGAAAGGTTTTACCTGGAAAAAAGGCTGCTTTGTTCTTTCAGATAGAGAAACGCCTTGGTCTCCTTATCGACCTTCAACTGGCGTCAGAGATTCCGCTAGTGATCCAGTGACACATTGACAGGCGGCTGAGATTGAGGGCTGATTATCCGAATGGAGGCTGCGAGAACGATGACCATTGTAATTGGAAAGCTCATTTTACTCGTGGCCTGCCTTCTCTTCTTTGCTCCGACATTTCTCTGGGCTCAGGATTCCAGCACGGTAACCGAACTCGACCCCTCGATCGCAGTAGCGGTCGATCTGCCGAAACGCTTCCGATTTGACCTGTATGCAGGCAAGGAAAAGAGCGATGAGCTAGCGTCGGCGAGGGCCAAGATAGGACTTGGGGTCAGCTTTCGCGTAAAGCCGATATTTAAGAGGCTACTGGATGCTGCGGACTCCGATAAGCAGCATCTTCTGGTTGTGGGCGCCATTTACGAATATTCGAGGGCTTCGGAAGAGGACACTACAAGTATCGAGCACAGACTGATGCTTGATGCGACACTCCGCTACGATCTGCCAAAGAAGCTACTGTTGAGTAATCGAAATCGTTTTGAGTTCCGGTGGGTCAACGGCGACTATCACCTTCGTTATCGTAATCGTCCGGCACTCGAACGTTCGTTCAAGCTATACAAGCGAAACATTACGCCGTATGTAGCCTCTGAACTATTCTGGGATCAAAGATACAAAAAGTTGAACATCTACAAATTTACTAACGGTGTTCAGATACCGGTCTTCCGCCGAACATCGGTCGAGTTTTTTTACGAGCGGCAGTATTGCTCTACTTGCGCTACACAAGACACGAACATATTTGGCTTGAACTTGAACTTCTACTTCCACAAGAAGTAATAGATCCCATCGCCGGTTGGCAAGGCTAGCCAGGAGATTCGTATGTCAGAACAATTGGCAAACGTTGAGTTTGCACACAAATTACATGAAAAAGGCAGCCATCAAAACGGGAGCAGCTTCCGATTGGAGATAGTTGAGGCCTTGCTTTTAGCGATCGTCGCTGTTGCGACGGCTTGGAGCGGATATCAATCCGCGAAATGGGATGGCCATTCAGCCGAAAGCTATGCTCAAGCAGCAGCGTACAGGATCGACGGTGATGAAGACTTGACTCGCGGCGGCCAAGAGCGGTTGCAAAACATTTCGACCTTTAATGCGTGGTTGTTGGCAAAAACGTCCGGTAATGTTCCAATGATGAAATTGCTTGAACGCAGGTTTACACCTGAATATTCCAAGGCCTTTCAGGAGTGGCTGCTTACCGATCCGTTCAATGATCCTAATGCCCAACCCGGGCCGTCGTTTGTCCCTGGTTATTCAACCCGGCTTATGCAGGAAGGTAGAGAGTTGAGGCTGCTTGCGGATGAAGCGTTTGAAAAAGGAAGGTCGTCGCGAGAGGTCGGCGAAGAATATGTACGGCTTACAGTTTTCCTTGCGACGGTATTGTTTCTAATAGCGATCTCGCAGCGTTTCAAACATCCGAAGGCCCAGATCGGGCTGTTGAGTGTCGCTGCGATCGCGACAGGCGTTGTCGTCTTGATGTTGATCTCCTATCCGCGGGCATAACGCACGACTTTGGACCACGTCCTTGAAAGAGAAATAAGGGGATATGCGAAAAGCTATTTATGGTCAATTAAGATACCAGTCTAGTCTCCGCTGCCTAGCGGTGCTCGCTTTTCTTCTTTCTGCGACGTCTATTTATGCGCAAGAAACCAGCGGTTCGCCCACGCCGACACCGCCGCCGGCTCCCGTTGCACAGGTCGAAGATGACCCAACCAAACCGATCGCATTTAGTATTCGAAACGAGCATAGGTTCTTAAGGAACGATGCCTGGGCAAATACGACGATATTTCGGTTCGATAAGGTGACGCTCAGAAACGTAGGAAACAAGGGCGGAGCCAAAGGCCTGATCCTCCGGTTCGACATTCCCTTTAACACGCTTCACTCCGGCAATACGACCAAAGCCGGCCTCGGGGACCTCTACGCGCAGGCACTCTATATTCCAAAAGTCTCACGGAAATTCGCGCTCGCGGTCGGGAGCGGAGTTGTGTTGCCGACCGCAACAAACGACGTCCTTGGCCGCGGAAAACTTATCTTTTCGCCCACCGTCATCCCCGTTTGGTACTTCTCTAATCGAAAGCGCTTTGCGCTCCTGCGAATACAGAATTTCGTCTCGGTCGCCGGCAAGAGTGATAAGCCAGATATCAATTATTTCATTGCCGCCCCGGCAATCGTTCACCCGCTTGGCAAAGGTTGGTGGACAGTCGGTGACACTGAACTCAAGTGGGATTGGAAATCGAAACTGGGCAGTGGTATAACCGGTGTCCAGATCGGCCGAATGCTCAGAGGCAAATACGGAATGTGGATAAAACCAGAAGTTCCCTGGGGCCCGGGTCGGGTGAGCGAATTCAACCTCAAATTCACAGTCTTTAAGGTTCGCTAGATCTCAACGAGTCAAGCTGAACTTCAGCGGGGAGATCCATAGGACCAGCACCAGAGCGAAGTATTTCCGTTCATCTCACGACGACCCGCCGTATTCGATTTATAAGCTTCAATCCACATCACAATAATCCATCGTCTTTGAGTTCGTAGATCAGATCCGAAATATGGGCCTTCTCGGTCTTAGCAAGAATATTCTTGCGATGCGTATCTACCGTATTGACGCTGATAAATAGCTTGTCAGCGATCTCTACGCTGTTCAGCCCCTTCTCAATATGATCGAGGATCTCAAATTCGCGCGGAGAAAAATGATGACCGGTCATGAGCAGTTCACGGTCCGGAAATCTGAAATTAGCCAAGTCACTCCCAACATAGTGATGAAAGCCGATCGTTCGCTCCTTAAACCATTGTAGGTCCGTTAGAACCACCAGAACATAGACCGTTTCATAAGGCAGGCGGGAATAAAATACGTAGCTCTGAAAGAGCACTTCACGGTATTTTCCCTTGGGGGTTCGCATCTTCATATTCACCGACAATAATGAAGCTCCGCCCTTCGCATCAAGAAGCTCATTTGCCATGTGCAGTAATTTGGCCCAGCCATTGGTGTTACGATGAACCTCCGCAGGGTGGACGGCTTGAAGATTGTCGTAAGGGGTAAGCTTAGCCGGATCAACTCCGATCATCTCGATACTTCGCTCACTGGCAAGCAAGATCCTGCCCTGAAAAAGGTCTCCGACAAAGAAATACTGATCGTTCCGCTCTGTAAAATGTTCAAGTTCCTGCATTAGTGCGCAGCTTCGGTCAACACCTCTGAATCCAAACGGAGCATAAGCGGCGATAAACCGGTGATACAGATCGTATTTCGGGTTGCCGCATCTCATTCCCCAGATTTTATACGAGGTTGACCGACGCGTTAACTGGCAAATCTGACAGGTACGACGCCAAACCCTACGGAAGGTTTCGGCGTGTTCGGTACCCCATCAAATATCGTCAGTTGTTGCTCAAAATACCCATTGATAGGTATTGAAACGGATCAACCGGAAGCATATGCTGAGGGTAATTAGCAGGCAGATATTCACTTGAAAATACAGGACCTGAATCGAGTCAGAGGAACACCTCTGATAGAGATACAAAACAAAACTGTGGCGGAACTGAACGCAAAATTAATTAGAGATTATTTCGGAGGCCGCTGGAGCTGCACGACATACAAAAATGGTGAACTTGTTCGCGAGAATGCTGTCGACATCAAAGGGAGTCCTGAAAGGCCGGGCGGGATCGGAGAGATCGCGTTTGGGATACTCGCGCTCGGCTTCGCGTCTGTGGACGAACATGACCAACTGGCCATTGCCGGTTGGCACAGCGACATAAACCGGTGGTGCGACAGGTGCTACAACGAAGCCGGCGGCTACAGCGAACACAGTTGGACTTCTCAAGGTGAGATCAATGGAGTCACTGTTTTATACGGCACCGTTCACGTTTGTGAGAAGGAAGGCGATGACCCTGCCGACTACATTGCGATGTGCGAACTGCTGGATCAGGACAATTTCAGGTACACCATTCAAAGCTACCAGAAAGGTATCGTTGAGATCGTCGCCAACAGAGTAACTACGGGCGAAGCGTTAGTCGATATTAGAGAAAATGATCGGTCTGCGAACGCCGGAGGATCGATCCAAAGGTGAGATCCAAATGAAGGAGTTGAATATGAACAAGTCTAGAAAGATACCAGAAGCAAAACAAACGACCTTGGGTAAGTACGTAACCTCAAGTGAGGCATACGATATGTGGAAGGCCGACCCGGATAAGACCTCTGTCCTCGACGTTCGAACGCCCGAGGAATACATCTTCGTCGGACACGCGGCTATGGCCCGAAATATTCCGCTTGTATTTATTAAGTATCAGTGGAATACGGAAAAGAACATTCCGGTAATGGTGCCGAATCCAGATTTCATCGGCGAAGCGCAAAAGGTTTTCAAACCAAAAGACAAGATCTTCGTGACATGCCGTTCAGGCGACCGAAGTGCGATGGCCGTAAATGCTCTAGCCAAAGCCGGTTTCAAAAATGTTTACAACATCACCGACGGCTTTGAGGGTGACCTCGTAAAAGATCCGGCCAATGTCTTCAACGGGAAGCGAATGATCAACGGGTGGAAGAATTCGGCCCCATGGACCTATGACGCAAACCCCGGCCTTTTGTGGATTGCGAATAATTGAAAAAGGTCAAGACTGACCGGGCCTTATCTATAGAGCATCACCGCCGGTCTGGTGATCACGAGATAAAACGAAGGAGAAAAATCATGACTGAAGCAGCAAAAAGTGTTATCAAAGAAACTACATTCGAGAATACAGAACTAAACGTCGTTCCCTTGAACTGGAAAGAGGTGTACTACACCAACTGCCCGCTGGTCTCGGCGTCCAATGTGGATGAGGGACTGGGCCTGACCAAGAAGGAGTATAAGAAAATCGGCGTAAAGTTTGCCTACATGCGCTCAACCCCTCTGAGCGACTGGTATCCGCACTACATCCACAACCAGGAAAACCTCATCCGCTTTGGTGGGCTTTTCCCGCCCATCAACGTGCACGCGGATATCCGCCGGACCCGGCTTCTGGGCGTCACGCAGATGCCGGCCGAAGGCGGAGTAATGATGGTGCGTGCCAAGGACAACCTCTTCCGGATGGCCGATCTGAAGGGCAAGAAGATCGGCCTTTCGAAGAGCATGAACAAGATCAAGAACGATTGGTGGCGCATTCAGGAGCACCAGGGCATCGAGCTCATGCTTCGGATGAACGGCATGACCATGGACGACATCCAGCTCGTTGAGTTCCCCTATGCGGACGACTGGTACAACCTGCCGGAAATGATGACAGCCACCATGGATCTCTCGATCGATCTGTGGCTGAAGCGCGACCACAAGCGCGACTTGGCCTTCCGTCCGTTGGAGACCGCGCTGGAAAACGGAACCATCGATGCGATGTACATGCAGACCAAGCCGCTCCAGCAGGTCTCCGAGGCGACGGGCAAGTTCGCAGCGATCGAAGACCTCTCCCGCTATCCGGACTGGCGCCTACAGGTGGCCAACATTCCCGCGGCCATTACGTGCACAGACGTCATGGCCAAGGAGCACCCCGAACTTGCCGTCACGTTCATGAAGGGCATGATCCTGGCCGGTCGTTGGGGTAATGAGAACAAGCACGCCGCCGCGGAAATTCTCGACCAGCAGACCTTCTACCGCGACATCGAGCACACCTACCAGGGCATCAGGGACGTGGACCTTGTGCCCAACCTATCGCCCTTGAACCTGGCATCCGTTGAGATCGGCAAGAATTTCATGTTGAGCCATGGCTACATCAAGAACGACTTCGATGTACACGAGTGGGCAGCACCGGAGTTCTTGGAACAGGCGGCGAGAGAGTTGCTGGAAGAGCGCTGGAAGAAGGAAACGACTTCAAAACTTCCTCAAACTGCCGGCACACTGGAATCAGGCGGGCGGATCGGGTAGTAAGTGCGAGAACAGGGCGTTGGCGTCCTGTAAATAATGGGATAAACCCGGCTCGGGCCTAGAGGCCCGGGCCGGCCCCAAACGCATCAGTCAAAGGGGATCGGTGAGGGTGTGACTTGGCATCGCCAGGCTGAGCCGATCACCGGTTGCCATTGGAGGAAAGATGAGTAAAGCAACAACCAAAATGACCGAAACAAGAATTAGCCGACTCGGTTACAGGAAACCTTTAGATGTACCTGAGCCTGATCAACTGGTGCTGACCGAATACGTCTCCGAGAATCGGGTAGCGATAATCACCCTTAATCGGCCGCATGCTGACAATGCGGTCACGACTGAATTAGCAGTTCAGCTGATCGAGGCACTCGAAACGATCGCAGCTCGACCGTCGGTGCGTGCGGCTATTCTCACGGGGGCTGGAGACCGTGCGTTCTGCGTCGGCGGTGATATGTACCAGCGCAAGGACATGACCAAGGAGCAATGGCTGCGACAGCGACAGGTCTTCGATCGCGTTCTTTACACCATCCGGCAGCTTCGCCGGCCGATCATTGCCGCTGTTCACGGAATGGCATATGGCGGAGGCTGTGAGATGGCTATAAGCACTGACTTTATAATCGCGTCGGACGATGCTGTGTTCTGTCAGCCCGAAGCTATTGCAGGGTTAAGTGCGGGCGGCGGCGGACCCGTTTTCCTGCCGAGAGTGCTATCGCCGGGCAAAGCAATGCAACTGCTGATGACCAGCGACACGATCGATGCCCACGAGGCTTACCGACTCGGGATGGTAAATGAGATCCATCCTCGGGCGAACCTCATGAGCGCAACGCTGAGCATTGCGGAACGGATAGCCGACAACTCGCCAACTGCGGTACAGGCAGTCAAACGGGCCGTGAAGTTGGGGCAGGGTGAAACTGTCGAACAGGCAATTGAGATCATGATGGACGAGCACTGGCGTTCAGTGGTACATCCGGATCGTCTCGAAGGGGGACGAGCGTTCGTTGAATTTCGCGAACCTGTATATCCCGATCCTGATTTTTAAGAAGTGCAATGATACGTCCGATTCAAAGGTCGACGGACAGGAGACAAAGGAGGAAACCATGGGACAAGCTGTAAAACAAGCTATTAAGAAAGTACTGTGTGGAAGCGGTGCGGAGTCGGTACTCCCGCCGGACGAAGTGGCGAAGTTGATCAAGGAAGGTGCGTTGATTCTTGACGTTAGAACCATGATGGAAGCTAAAAAGGGTATGGCGCGCGACTCCGTGAGCATTCCGCTTATAAGACTGAAGCGCCGCCTCCACGAACTTCCGCACGATAAGAATATCGTCACCTACTGCGGAACCGGCGAACGTGCGGGGAAAGCAAGAGACATTTTGGAAGCCGCCGGTTTCAAGGCATTCAACGGTGGCGGCTATGAGGAGATCTTAAAGATCGTCGGAACGAAATAAGTCTCTCCGTTGCTACCCCGGGGTTGAGGCTTGCTGGAATCCGACAGCAAGCCTCTTTTTCACTCACCACTCCGTTTCCATGCCCCGAAAACCTGTCATTTATGACAGTTACCCAAAGTTCGACGTCGATCCACTATTGACCTGAGGCATAGGTCCATGCAGCGTGCTGTAATCTAAGGACTCCATTTATCACAAGTCAGATTCAGATCTGCGAGGAGACATTATGAATAGAGCAAGAGAGTTACTTATTATCACAACATTTTTAGCGGTCGTCTTAGGCATACCTGCTCTCGGCAGTGCCCAGAACGCGGCGAAGTGTGACCCGACCGAGAGGCACTGTCCGAAGATAGAAAAGAAAGCTGCGTCAGGCGACACCGTGACGACCGAGAATAAAACCGCTGAAACGGAATCGGGTTTATTTAAGGTTGACCCCAGATTCACGCCCGCTAAGTTCGTGCCTGATCAGGCGGTTTCCACGGCCAAAAATTCAAAAGCTGATACGGCACTGCCCATAGATCAGGCAGCGGCGACCGGTGACATCACCTTTGCACAAGCAAAAATGGAGGCCCAGCAGCAGGCCGCACAGGATCCTGACGCCTTGAGAAAAGCGGCACAGAATCCCATCGCCAGCCTAATCAGCGTCCCGCTGCAAAACAATACTACCACTGGCGTAGGGCCAGATGGCGATCGCGTCCAAAATGTCTTCGTCGCTCAACCGGTGGTCCCAGTTCGCCTCACATCTAAGGTGAACATGATCATGAGGTTCGTGACGCCCGTCATCTATCAACCCAACACATTTCCGCCAACACCCGCGGTACCGTCGGGTCAATTCGGCCTCGGCGATATAAATCCGAGCTTCTTTTTCTCGCCTGCAAAAGCCGGGAAAGTTATCTGGGGCGTCGGCCCAACATTCATCATCCCCACAGCGACAGGCACAACTCTTGGGCAGGGGAAACTGCAGATCGGGCCGACCGCTGTCGTCTTGGTACAACCCAAAAAGTGGACCTTCGGTTTCTTGGTCAACAACACATGGTCCGTGGCCGGAAAGAGTAACCGCCCCGCTACGAATCAGGGTATTTTTCAGTACTTCATAAACTATAACCTCAAAAAGGGGTACTACTTGACGTGGCAGCCGACGATCACTTTTAATTGGAAGGCGACCGGATCAGAACGCTGGCTCGTACCATTTGGCGGCGGAGTCGGCAGGATCATGAAATTAGGCAATCAGCCAGTGAACATTAGTGTTCAGGCGTATGCCAATCCGGTGAGACAGCCGAACGCCGGATCCTTTACGCTCCGATTTCAGTTCACCTTGTTGTATCCGAAGAAGTAAGGGCGAGCAGAAAAGTATGTCATTGTCCGATGCTGGGCAAACAGCGGTCCCGGTGGGCCGCAATGGTGCGGATTCCGATTTATATTTACGCCGCTTTTTCCGAAGAAGTGACACCCTAACTGTTAAAGATTGCGGCCGTATGGTGAGAAAGATGGGTCTTCAGCGTTGAGGCCAGGACTTGATCGAGACGCGTGGAAGCGGTGTCGGCACTCTTATGCCTGATGAAAGAAGGTCATTAGGAAACCGTTGCTTCGTGCCTCACTGGCAAATTATACAGTTCATCTTTATGTTAGGCAGTAATAAGCTTGATAGTATTGCCTTACATGGGCTCGATACGGCATGAAACTTTTTGGCGAATTCATTAAGACGACGTCAGTCAATGGGATGCTCGTTTTGTTTCCGTTTTTTGCGAGCTTATACCTGATGGTCCTGATAATTGGTTTTTTCGGACCTTATAAGGCCGCTATTGGTGCGGATCGTCCCTGAGGCCGGCACCTACAGCGGAGCCCTAGGCGCTATCTCGATCCTCATCCTGCTAATCTCAAGTTTTTTGGTCGGCCTCGCCGCAAGGACGCGTTTGGGATCCGCTTTCGAAGCGCGTTTTAGTCGATTGATAAGTGCAGTTCCGGGTTACAAACTGGCTAGCAGGATCGCACGCATCATATTCGACCATAACGACTCCAGCGGTTCACCTGTTTTGGTCCATAGAGACGGTTCCAAGCAGATCGGATTTATGATGGATGATCTGGGAAACGGCGAAATGGTCGTTTTCTTTCCCGAACCTCCGAGTCTGGTTTCGGGCGGTGTCGAGATCGTCAAAGCCTCCGCGGTCGAGAGGCTGAACGTGCCTGCTCGACAGGTCGCCGGCGTTATCGCCACCTTCGGTGTCGGAACTCATACCTTACTGGACAACACCGTTGGCCACGAGAACCAGAATCCGCCGAACTCTGGCGGAAAGACATGACGGGTACGAAGGTCGAAGCCGTCGTCCGTCAACCAGCGGGATAGTAACCCTCCAAACCAAGTTCCTTGTAAAATTCCTACCTTTTCGCCGAAAAACACTTTAGAAAAAAAAACTGGTATTCCTGTCAGAAATGACAGTATCGGTCAGAACGCCTCCGCCATACACTTGGAAATAAATAAGGCTGTAACAAAATTACAGTCCCATTATGGAGGCACAAAGGCAGCCGGAGTCGGCACTTTGGAGATAACGAAATGAAACGATTGCAACTACTTTTTCTTTCACTCATGGCGGTATTGCTGGTAGCCAGTGTAACGATCGCAAGAACGCGGACAATACATCCCGGGATTTCGCGGCCTGAATCCTGCGGAAATGCCGCACGCCGGTTTCTCATATTTTAACTTTTTCTACTACTACCCGACGTCAACCTTGAAGGATCGTGATGGGAATAAAGCAAATACGAATTTTGACCTCGACCTGGTCGCGGATATCAACCTGTTTGCATACACACCAAAGAAAAAGTTCCTTGGAGCAACATACACAGCGAGCATAGCCGTGCCAGTTATGAATGCTGCGATCACTTTGCCGCGCGTCGGGGCCGACAGTTCAACCGGTGCCTCGTTCGGCGACGTCTATATCGAACCCATCAGCTTGGGTTGGACTGTCGCAAAAGGCAAGGGCAAGATCAGAGCCGCCTACGGATTTATGCCTCCCAGTGGTGCCAGACGAGTGACCTCGGACTATTTAGGACACCAACTCTCATTTGGCGGCACATATCATCCGGATAAACACGGATTATGGCAGATCTCCGCTCATAGCGTCTGGGAATTACATCACACGAAACGTCACGAAGATGTGAAAGTCGGAAACAATGTGACCTTTGAATACGGCGTCGGCAAGACCTTTGTGAAGAACAAAGGCGCTCAAATATACCAGTTCGAGTCGTCGGCTACTCCCAGCTTCAATTGACACAAGATTCTGGGGCGGATGTAATCCCGTTCAATGTTGGGGCGAAAGATCGCGTGTTCGCAGTCGGTCCGGAATTTGACGTAATACTTCCGAAAAACAAAATCAATATGTTTTTCCGTGTGCTGCCAGAGTTTGGAGCTCGCTCCCGTACACAGGGCGTCACGGTAATGATGGGCGTCGGCAAGACTTTCTAGATCCGACGCTTGCTTGAAGTAAATGGTTTCAATGGGTCTATGTGGCCTATCGTTTGGAGTCGCAATCAAAGGAGAAAATAATGAGTACAATTGATAAGAAACACCGTTCGCATCTTCCGATGCCGAATACACAAAAGCCACGGGTCATAATGTATGACGCAAAAAATCCGGATTCGCACAATCCGCCGATCGAGCAGCTCCGGCCGCCTGAGGGAGCTCCTAATGTATTGATCATTCTGATAGACGATGCCGGATTCGGTTCATCCAGTGCATTTGGCGGGCCGTGCTATACGCCAAACGCAGAAAAACTCGCGGCCGGCGGGTTGAAATACAATCGTTTTCATACGACCGCACTTTGCTCGCCGACGCGGCAGGCATTGCTGACAGGGCGCAATCACCACTCAGCCGGTATGGGCGGTATTACCGAGATCGCAACCGGTGCTCCTGGGTATTGCTCGGTGCTGCCGAATTCAATGTCGCCACTGGCACGTACTATGAAGCTCAATGGCTATAACACTGCCCAATTCGGTAAATGCCACGAGGTCCCAGTCTGGGAAACGAGCCCGGTCGGGCCGTTTGACGCGTGGCCGACGGGCGGCGGTGGGTTTGAGTATTTTTACGGTTTTATCGGCGGCGAAGCCAATCAATGGTATCCGTCGTTGTTTGAAGGCACCACACCGGTCGAAAATAAAAAGTCGCCTGAGGATGGCTACAATCTTGTTGAAGACATGGCCGATAAGGCATGCAACTGGATCTCGCAGCAGAAAGCCCTGGCACCCGACAAGCCATTTTTTATTTATTACGCACCCGGAGCAACGCATGCTCCGCATCACGTGCCAAAGGAATGGGCCGATAAGTACAAAGGCAAATTTGACGAGGGCTGGGACAAAACTCCGCGACCAGACCATTGCCCGGCAAAAGGAGCTTGGCGTCATCCCGCAGGATTGCGAGCTTACCGCTCCTAATGCGGAATGTCCGGCATGGGACGATATGCCGGAAGATTTCAAACCGTTTCTCCGGCGTGAGATGGAAGTTTATGCCGGCTATATGGAGTACACGGACCATCATGTCGGCCGCATCATCGATGGCATCGAGACTCTCGGCATTCTCGATAATACGCTGATCTATTATATTATCGGCGACAACGGAGCCTCGGCTGAGGGCGGCATCAACGGCTGCTTTAATGAGATGAGCTACTTTAACGGGCTGCAGGGCCTCGAAACACCCGAGTATCTTTCTGCACGGCTCGACAAACTCGGCGGACCGGAATCGTACAACCACTACGCTGTGGGTTGGGCACTGGCGATGAATACGCCGTATCAGTGGACGAAACAGGTCGCTTCGCATTGGGGCGGCACGCGTAACGGCACGATCGTCCACTGGCCGAAAGGCATCGAGGCTAAGGGCGAGATCCGCGACCAGTTCACACATGTGATCGACGTAGATCAGACGGTCCTCGAATCGGCGGGATTGCCGCAGCCCGAATCGGTCTATGGCATCGCCCAGGACCCGATCGAGGGCGAAAGTATGGTTTATTCGTTCAATGACGCCAACGCGGAGGAAACGCACACGACGCAATACTTCGAGATGTTCGGCAACCGAGGCATCTATCACAAGGGCTGGACCGCAGTGACCAAACACATTACGCCTTGGAAGAATGGGCAGGTAACACCGCCTGCATTCGATGATGATGTTTGGGAACTTTATGACACGACCAAGGATTGGAGTCAGGCAAAGGACTTATCGAAAGAAAATCCTGAAAAGCTGCATGAACTGCAGCGCCTGTGGCTTATCGAGGCGACACGCTACAAGGTGCTCCCGCTGGACGATAATGTGCTGGCAAAAATGGATCCTGACGTGGCCGGGCGGCCGGTGCTAATAAAGGGCAACACACAACTGCTTTTCGCTGGCATGGGCCGGTTGTCCGAAAACTGTGTGCTTAACATCAAGAACAAGTCGCACTCGGTAACCGCAGAGATCGTGGTCCCGGATGGCGGTGCCAAGGGCGTGATCATCTCGCAGGGTGCAAACATCGGCGGCTGGAGCCTGTATGCACACGAAGGCAAGCTGAAGTATTGCTATAACTGGGGCAGCTTTAAGTGCTTCTTCGTCGAGTCCGCGGACAACCTTCCCGCGGGCGAGCACCAGGTGCGTATGGAATTTGCCTACGCGGGAGGCGGTAGGGGCAAGGGCGGTGTTGCGACGCTGTTTATCGACGGCCAAAAGGTCGGCGAGGGAAATGTGGACGCAACATTGGCTATGGTCTATTCGGCTGATGACGGCCTTGACGTCGGTGAGGACAGCGGAGCGCCTGTTTCACCCGACTACGGCCCGACCGATAACGGTTTCAACGGCAAGATCAAGGGCATCCAACTCGCGATAGCCGACGCCGCTAACGAAGAAGATCATAAGGTCGATCCGCATATGGCCATCCAAATGGCAATGGCCCGTCAGTAAGTTTGCAATTGGCGGCCGGCGGTCCGAGAGGGCTGCCGGCCTTTTTTAATTTGAACTGCCAGGCATTTCGACGTTCGAATTAATGCCGATGGTCGGGAATATCAGGAGAGACAATGATGGTCGACTCAAGCGAGAAAATGGCGACAACAATCGATGCCGCGGAGGCCCGCGCAATTGCTAAGGAAGCGTACATTTACGGTTATCCCATGGTGGACAGCTACCGTATTCAGTACGCATATTTTGTTGATACTAAGAATCCGGAATATAAGACGGGGTGGAACACCTTGTGCAATATTCCTCGCGTTTATACCCCGGATGATAAGGCGGTGCAAACCCCAAATTCCGACACACCTTACTCGATGATCGGATTTGACCTGCGTGCCGAACCAGTTGTGCTGACGGTGCCTGTGATCGAAGAGGGACGTTATTTCAGCATCCAGTTAGTTGATGCTTATACATTTAATTTTGCCTACATTGGCAGCCGGGCAACCGGAAACGGCGGCGGAGTTTTTCTGATCGCCGGTCCGACATGGAAAGGCGAAACGCCGGCGGGTGTAACGCAGGTGATCCGGTCGGAGACGGAATTTAATCTGGCGATCTATCGCACACAACTGTTTAATACTGCGGATCTCGACAATGTAATAAAGATCCAGGCCGGCTACAAAGCCGAAACGCTGTCGGCGTTCCTCGGTAAGCCTGCTCCTGCTCCATTGCCGGCGGTCGACTTTATCGAGCCGCTTACTCCTGAAGCGCAGAAATCGTCAACTGATGTTTTTAACGTCCTTAACTTTCTCCTCCAGTACTGTCCGACGCATGATTCGGAAATAGATCTAAGAGCCCGGTTCGCAAAGATCGGCATTGGCGGCGGGTTGTCATTTGACTTGAGCGGGTTTTCGCCAGAGGTCGCCGAGGCCGTGAAGTCCGGTATCGGGGATGCCTGGGCCGATTTTGCCGTGCTAAAAGAAAAGGTCGGTGCACACGAGGTCACCTCCAATGATGTATTCGGCACGCGTGAACACCTCAATAACAATTATCTTTATCGCATGACCGCAGCGATCCTCGGCATTTTCGGAAATACCGCAGCAGAAGCGATGTATCCAATGTATGCCGTTGATGCTAATGGCAATGCTCTAAGCGGTACCAGTAATTACACCCTGCGGTTCGAGCCGGGCAACTCGCCGCCGGTCAACGCTTTTTGGTCGCTGACGATGTACGAATTGCCGGCCAGCCTGCTCGTCGCAAACCCGATCAACCGTTACCTTATCAATTCGCCGATGCTTCCGGATCTCAAACACGACGCGGACGGCGGGCTGACGCTGCATATCCAGAATGCGTCTCCCGGGTCGGATCTTGAATCCAACTGGCTTCCGGCTCCGACGGGGCCGTTCATGGTAGCGATGCGGCTTTATTGGCCAAAAGAAGAGGCATTGAACGGCAAGTGGACGCCGCCTCCGGTTGTGGCGGTGCAGTAATAGCGGCGAGTCTTGATATCAAGCGCCATCCGTCAAGGCAACATTGATCTGAAGTCTGTTTTGCGTTGTTCTCTTTTTTGTGATTGGTTCCCGTTCAGGGGCGGTAAACTGTACCATTTTACTCACCAAGCATGCGTATGAATTGGCTTCAGAGATACAAATTGCGAACCTACTATGACGGTTCTTTGTGGATCTTGCCCGCGATAGGTTCTGTGGCGGCAATGGTCGCGGTTTCGATCATGATCCGCGTTGACGGCATTCTCGGCTTCGAAGCGAAAATGAGTGTCGATACGGGGCGGATGATCCTTAGCACTATTGCTGGCTCGATGTTCACGCTCGTATCATTAGCGTGTTCTGGCATGCTTATCGCCGTACAGCTTGCTAGCGGCCAGATGACCCCGCGGATCATATCGCTTATTTACAAGAACAGGTACGGCAAAGGAATGCTGGCGGTCTTTATATTTACCTTTACGTATTCAGTTGCTTTGCTTGCAAGGATTGAAGTCAATATTCCGTTTTTGAGCACCTCCGTAGCTGCCTACGGGTTCTTGGCGAATCTTGCGCTGTTCTTGATGTTTATCGACAACCTTGGCAAGATGCTTCGGCCAAGCGCAGCCATGCGGAATATCGCCAAGACAGGCCGCGATGTCATTCACACTGTGTACCCCGACTTGCTAGCGGAAGGTTCAATTGATCCCGACCCGGTAAAAGCGCTCAACAGCGTTCCTTTGAGGGTCGTCCGGAGTAATGTCGACGGTGCGGTCCTGGCGTTTGATCTGCATGGTTTGAAATTTATTGCTGAGCGCTGTGATTGTGTTATTGAAATGGTGCCGGAAGTAGGAGATTACGTATCGGCGGGCGATGAACTTTTCAGAATATTTGATGGCTGCATCGATCTAGCAGACCAGGATTTGGTGAATTCAGTCGCGGTCGGCCCCGAACGAACGATGGAGCAGGATCCAAAGTTTGCCTTTCGTATCCTGGTCGATATCGCTTCAAAGGCTCTTTCGCCTGGAATCAATGACCCAACAACCGCGGTGAGCGCGGTCGATCAGATCTATCCCCTGCTTCGCGACGTCGGGAGCCGCAACCTTTCCAGAGGGAATGAGAAAGGAAGTGACGGCAAGGTCCGGCTCATTTTTAAAACGCCGGACTGGGACGATTTTGTCTTCCTTTCCATTACGGAGATCCGTCAGTATGGGGGCGACAGTATTCAGGTTAAGCGTAGGCTGAGGACGATGATCGAAAAGCTCATCGACAGTGTGCCGGAGCTTCGCAAGCCGCACCTCCGTAAGGAACTTTATCTGCTTGAATGTTCTATCAAACGTAATTTTCCCGACATAGAAGATCAAAATCTGGCTGCTCTGAGTGACCCGCAGGGTTTGGGCGGAGGAGCGGATTAGGCGTGACCGCCAAGCACAATCCGCTTGCAGCCCGTGACCGATCCGCCAAAACACCTCTTCGCGAATGTTACATTGCATTCTGTGACGCGAATCCCCGTGGCCTTCGCCATCCGCTACGGTGCAATGACCCGATCGCACCGAATCCGACAACAGAAGGTCGGGGGCTTTGTCCCTATTTTCGCTACCTCAAAGACGCCCTGTCACTTTTAACAGTTCTACCGGGCGGATCCATTGGTTATTGTCTGCCTATGAGCCGATTGGGTTCTTCCCAGCGGAGAAATACGATGGATGTCATCACGCGGCAAGGTAGATCTTGTCGACGAAAAACCTACATATCTGCGTGGGGCGTCTGTCGACATAACTGAACGTAAACTTGTCGAAGAACATGCGCACGAACTTAGCCGTAAGCTGATGGTGGCTCAGGAGAACGAGCGTGCGCGGATCGCTCGCGAGCTGCATGATGATCTGAGCCAAAGCCTCGCCCTTATAGCTATTCAGCTCCAGGTCTTGGGAAAAGGCCCCGAGATTGGTCATATTCATAAGGCTCGCTTAGATGAACTCACGGAACAGATTCAAAGGATATCGTCAGATGTTCATAGAATTTCACATGAGCTACACCCGTCAAAACTTAGTCAGCTAGGCCTGGAAGCCTCTTTGGGTGGCTTCTGCCGGGAGATTGCCCGGGCCCACGCACTAAAGGTTCAATTCGAAGCGAAAAACATACCTAGAGTTCTGCCGGAAGATGTTTCATTGTGTGTTTACCGAATTGCCCAAGAATCCTTGCAGAATGTTGTAAAACATAGCGACGCGAGCATCGCGAGTGTGACGATCGAGAGAAAAGGTGACGAAATTCGCTTGATCGTTTCTGACAACGGACGCGGATTCGACCCCGAGGCCGCGAGGTCGCAAGAATCACTGGGTTTGATCAGCATGGAAGAACGTATCCGTGTTGTGAAGGGTCAGCTCAACGTGGTGTCCGTAATAGGTTCAGGAACGAAAGTATGTGTCGCTGTTCCGGCAACCTGACGGATATCCGATTCAGAATTTTCTTTGACACCTGTAAATTCTGACAGTTCCTATCCAATATTGTCCGAATAAAATCGTGAATACGTTTAATTGGAATATGACTTTTGGTAGCAACCCGGAACTTGGATTCGTTAAGCCGTTCTTGGCTCGCATTAGATTTGGGGAATTAGGGCTGCTGCTGGGAGCTCTCCAATTTGGAAGGGGATTTGGCTGCGGTATGGTCAACTCAGTCACGGTTCTTCCCTTGTTTTAGGTCTAGGAACCTGTACATTTTGACAGTTACATACATGGGTGTTCCCCATCAGACTATACGCGGGCGTAAATGACTGAAGGTCAAGAGATAAAAAGAAGGATTTGTAATGATCATAGATTTTGTACCAGTGTGGCTGCTTTTCTTTCTGATGGTTGGCGTGGTGCTTCTCTCAAGCGAGATAGGTTATCGGCTCGGCCAGAAGATCTGGGGGAAATCGCAAGCAGAGCGGGAGTCACCCGCGTCGGCAATTTCCGGCTCAATACTCGGATTGCAGGCATTTATGCTTGCATTCACCTTCGGGATTGTTTCAGACCGGTACGAAACAAAGAAATCATTGGTTCGAGAAGAGTCGAGCGCGATCCGCACCGCCTGGCACCGTGCGGATTTTCTTTCCGAGCCGGATCGAACAGCGTCAAAGAACTTGCTCAGGGAGTACGTCGACAGACGAGTTACCCTTGTCGCGTCAGGCGATCTGGACGCGATAACGCGGTCTCAAGGCGAAATCTTAACAAAGCAGCGGCAACTTTGGGAGATGGCCGTCGTTAACGGCAGGGCCGATATGAACTCGGACATCGGGGCTTTATACGTCGAATCTCTGAACGAGATCTCGAACCTTCACGCAAAGCGAGTTGGTATCGGGATGCAAGCTCGTATCCCGACCGCGATCTGGGCCGTGCTGATGAGCCTATTGATATTGGGAATGATCAGCCTTGGTTACTATACCGCGATCGCCGATTCACGTCGGTCGCGTGTTTCTCCGGTTCTCGCTGTTGCATTCTCGCTTGTCATTGCCCTGATCGCCGCGCTTGACCATCCGGGTGGAAGCTTGATGCCCGTTTCTCAGCAGCCCTTGGTCAACGTTAAGTCGGAAATGACCGGTCCCAATTGAGCGGCGGTCGAATAGAGAAAGGTGTACAGCGATGACAGATACCGAGCTACCAATTGAGATTCAAAAGTTCTCGTTGGTGAAAGGCGGGCCGGTTTATCGCCTCTTTTGTCGGTCAGGGCTGTGCAATGATGATCTCGAGCCGCCTTTTCGCCGACCTCTTGTCCTCGCGTTGCTCGTCTGGCTGCCGCTACTATTGCTTACGATTCTTGGTGGGCGATTTAATAGCGGCGTCGACATCCCTTTCCTCAGCGATATCGAAAACCACGTTCGGTTTCTAGTCGCTTTGCCGCTGCTTTTAGCCGGTGAAACCTTTATCCAAAGATTGCTTTCTCCGCATCCGCAATTTTGTTACTCGTAAGATCATCCGCGAGGCGGATATGCCGAAATTTAGAGCTGCGATCGATTCGGCTCAGCGGAAGCGTGACTCGGTGGCAATCGAACTTATAATGCTCGTCTCTGTCGTCGCAGCAGGTCCATGGTTCTACGGCGACGTCATGGCCTCTGCGTCCGCTCAAGCTGCAACGTGGTACGCAACCCCTGACGGTGCAAGTTGGAATCTGACGATCGCCGGTTACTGGATGGTCTTCATCAGTCTGCCTTTGTTTCAGTTTTTCCTTCTTCGATGGTACTTCCGAATAGTTATCTGGTTTGTGTTCCTTCTGCGCGTTACGCGGCTTGATCTCAACCTATATGCTACGCACACGGATCGTGCTGGCGGCATCGGTTTCCTGAATAAATGTGCCTATTCATTTAGCTACGGGTTACTCGCCCAGGGGGCGTTGCTTTCTGGCTATATCGCCGGCCAGGCGATGCACTTCGGAGCGGACCCACGAGCGTATAAGCTCGAGACCGCTGGATTACTAATTATAGTCCTGGCGTCGGTGCTGGCACCGCTTGCATTATTTGCCCCAAAGCTAATATCGGCAAAATGGGATGGCGGAGGGGCCTTTGGTACGTTTGCGAGCCGTTATGTTGAGGAGTTTGATGATAAGTGGGTCCGCGGGCGCATGCCTACAGATGAACAACTGCTGGGAACCGTCGATATTCAATCCCTTGCCGACCTTGGAAGCAGCGCCGGTGTGATTGACGAGATGAAAACCGTCCCGTTTAGCCTTACGGATGTTGCCTATCTTGCTGCCGTCACATTAGCTCCACTACTGCCACTTCTGTTGTTCGTCTTTTCGCTCGAAGATTTGCTTGAGAGATTGATAGAGGTGCTGGTGTAGAAGTAGCTCTAATGCGTGGCCATTGAGGGCGATGCTGAAAATCTTTTCCCCGCGACCTGTCAAAACTGACAGTAGCATCGTGTATCCATCCCCGTGAAAATGTCGCTATAGACCATTGGAAGGCAAGAGGCCAATCTCAAATAGATCAGGAACACGAAAATGTCGGAACCACAACGGTCTTTGGTCGGGTCGGTTTTAACGACAAAAAAGGATATGAAAAATATTCAAAATGGAATTTTAATTGCAGTCACTCTTCTTTTTTTGACCGGATCTAATCCGGCCCAAATCGCGCAGAATCAAGAAAAGGCAAAGAGCGTTGCGATCTCAGATACTCAGCCGACGGTCAAGGCTCTGCCTAGTGACCGTGAAAAAGAACTCCTTGAAAGGATCGAAAGGTTGGAAAAACGCCTCACCGAGCTGGAGAAAAGTGCGAAGACGCCGCTTACGACCGATCAGCGTGTGGATACCGTCGCCGCCAATTCACTGAACATCTCGGCTCCCGTCACGGCCACGCCCCCGGGCGGAAGCATACCGACGAAAGACGCAAATGCAGCGGTGCAGGACAAGCCAAAACTCTTGGAGGAGGGCATCATTCCTCATTCGATCCGAATTCCAGGGACCGACCTTTCACTTAAGTTTAGCGGATACGTGAAAGCAGATTTCATTCAGGATTTTCAGGGGATTGGAAACAGGTCTCAGTTTGCGACAAATTCAATACCGATCGATGGTACATCCAGCGCCGATATTGGAGCCGGAACAAATATTCAAGCACGGGAATCGCGAATCTCACTCGAGTTGGTTGGCGAACCAGGGAAACACCAGTTCAGAGCGTACGTCGAGGGCGACTTTTATGGTGACGGAAATGCGTTCCGTCTTCGGCACGCGTACGGCGAATACGGCGGGTTATTGGCTGGGCAGACGTGGAGCACCTTTATGGATGTGTCGGCAAGGCCTCGAACCCTTGATTACGAGGGACCCGATGGAGAAATATTCGTTCGTCAGGCGATGGTCCGGTGGACACAGGCTTTCGCCAAAAACTGGAAATTCGCTGTCGCTGTGGAAGAGCCGACAGTTCAGATCGCAACCCCAACAGGATTTACCGGAAGTGCACGCGGAAACGTCCCCGATTTCACTGGTTTCGTCCGTCATCAGCAAAAAAGATTTCATTTCCAGATCGCAGCGATCGCGCGGAACCTTCGTTTTGACGGGACGGGCAGCACACCTGATCGCTCAACCATCGGTTGGGGCCTAAATTCAACGTTCAAGGTCAACGCGGTCGGCAAGGACCAGTTGATGGGGCAATTTGCATTTGGAAGCGGCATAAACCGTTACATCGAATCGATGGGCGGCCAAAATGTGGATGCCGTATTCGGATCGGCGAATTCTTTGGTTGCCTTGCCATCAAGGGCGGGACTGATAGGCTACGAGCGGCACTGGACACCGAAACTGATGTCGGTCCTTACATACTCGATTGCCGATCTCTCATATAACACCGGGCTAAGTGGGTCAACAATAAAGCGTACCCAAGACGGCCGCGTTAATTTGATCTGGACGCCGTTCAGGCTTGTCGATCTGGGGGCGGAGTTCATGTGGGGCCGGCGAGACAACCAGGACGGCACGCATGGCGATGCGACACGAATAATGTTTTCGACAATTTATCGATTCAACTAACACCATTAGAAAGTTTCTGGAGACAACATGATAAGAAAAAATTTGATGCTGACTTTCGTACTCGTCCTGGCCGTTTTCTTGGCAGCGTGTGGTAACCAAGCGGCAAATACCGTTAATACCCAGGCACCCGCGAAACCAGCCGAGTCAACTCCTAAGACAACAGCCGTTGTTATACCAAAAGAGGCTCCTCACTGGGACTATGAAGCTGATGGACCGGCGAAATGGAGCACTTTAAGTAAGGATTGGGCAACTTGCGGAGACGGAAAGGCCCAGTCGCCCATCGACATAAAGGCGTCGGCGGCGAGTAAGTTGCCCGAAGTCCTACTACAGTTCAAGCCGGCGGATCTTAAGATCGTACACAATGAACATCAGGCCGATGGAATAAACAATGGTCACAGCATCCAGGTGAACTATAGCGATGGGGATACACTGACGATCGGAGACCAGAAATACGCCCTGGTGCAGTATCATTTCCATGGTCCGAGTGAGCACACCGTCAACGGAAAGCAATTCCCGATGGAAATGCACATGGTCCACCAGTCTGCCGATAAGAAATTAGCGGTTGTTGGCGTCTTAATTGCAGAAGGGGCAAAGGCGAACGCCGCCTTCGAACCCATTTGGACTAACCTCCCTAAAACGAAGGGCTCTGAGACCCATTACGGAAATATTAAGGTAGATGTGAATCAGATGCTTCCAACGTCACGGACAACCTACCGGTATGACGGATCATTGACGACGCCCCCGTGTTCAGAGGGTGTGAAGTGGATCGTGTTCTCGAGTCCGATCGAGTTTTCGGCTGCCCAGATCGGTAAATTCAAGGAACTCATCATGCTCATCTGGAGGTATTCGGCGCTCGTGATACGAGTGACTAAATACCTTCATTTTCTTGTTCGGCCTGTCAAAAGTGACAGTTACCTGCCAATTATTCATTGATATTCTACAGTTGCGATTTTATTTAAGCCAGAGTAGCCAATCGGCGGCAGCGAGTTTCCTGTTTGAATGAAGAGGTACTAAATGATCAACAAAAAATCACAGCCATATCGCTCACTATATGCTTAGCGGTATTACCGCTCTTCCATGTCCACGCAGCGACTAGAGCCGTAGAGGAGCGAAGGGCACCGGTTCCTACTCTGTTCTCGACGAACCTATCCGCCGAGCAGATCGACAATTTGATGGCTCCGATAGCTCTTTATCCGGATCCGCTGATAGCTCAAATGTTGCCAGCTTCCACCTATGTAGATGAGATCGACAAGGCTGCCCGCTACCTGCGTGCAAACAACAACCAGACCACAGGCGTCGACAATCAAAGCTGGGACGTCAGCGTGAGATCGATCGCCCACTACCCGCAGGTCGTATATACGATGAGCGAAAAGCTCGACTGGACGACAGCGATCGGCCAGGCCTACGTCACCCAAGCAGTCGATGTTTTTGGTTCGATTCAACGCCTGCGTCACAAGGCGAAAAAGTACGGCTATCTAAAGACCACGCCGCAGCAGACAGTTATTGAGGAAAAGGACGTCATCAAGATCGTCCCCGCACAAGCTCAATACATATACGTGCCCACGTACAACCCGCAAGTGGTCTACGTTGAGGCTCCTTCATCAGGCCCTTCAACTAGCACTGTCGTCGCAACCGCCGCGATCGCATTCACCGCGGGACTTTTGATCGGAGCGTGGCTGAACAACGACTGCAATTGGTATTCGCACACGGTGTACTACCACGGCTGGCGTGGCGTTGGTTGGGTCTCTCACTCCACGACGGTCATTCGTGTCGGTGGCAGTCCGTACGTAAATGCGCGATATAGCACCGTGCGCTACAACACGGCGGTAGTCAATCGTAATGTCAACTACAACAATGTCAGCCACTACAACAACGTTAGCCGGAACGTGAATTACAACAACGTCAACGTTAACCGTAACGTCAACGTCAACAACGTAAATGTCAACCGCAACGTCAACAACGTGAACGTCAACAACAACGTTAACAACAAGAACCTGAATAGGAATGTAAGTACGAACAACGTCAACAACGCCGCATACCGTGGAAAAACAGCGACTCCAACACAAACGAATGCGAACAGGGCTTCGGCCCAGCAGCGGACCTCCGGGTTCGGTAGCTATGGAAACCGCTCACAAACCAACGCTCAGAGTTCGCGCGGTCAAAAAAGCCGTGCGAGTAAACCCGCGACCACTAGGACTCAGCCTACTAGAAGCGGGGGACGGAGGAAGTAGAACAGCCGTCAAATAGGGAGAATAGTAATGAAAAACACAAGCAGTAATAGATGTCGTGGTTTCCTTCGTGGTCTGACGTTGTTGTTCGCAGTTGTCTTTGCGATGGGTGCCGACGTAACGGTTCGAGCGCAAGCCGGACAGCAGCTTTTCGCCAGCCCAAATGAAGCGTTAAGCGCCCTGAAAGCGGCCGTCAAATCGCATGACCAAGCTGCCCTTTCTGCGATGTTTGGCCCGCGCATAAGAGATTTTGTTTCTGGCGATGCCGTTTTGGACAAGACGTTCTTCGAAGAGTTTTCGCGCAGCATCGATAGATCAAGCAAATTGGAGAAAGTCAGCGACCGGGAATATACCGTTCTCGTTGGAGAAGATGAATGGCCTTTCTCGGCTCCGATCGTTAAAGCGGGCGACAAATGGCGGTTCGATACGGATGCCGGTGTCGAGGAACTGCTCAACCGTCGAATCGGCTTTAATGAGTTCTTTGCGGCAAACCTATGCCAGGCTTACGCGGTAGCCCAATTTGAATACTTCAACGGCGACGATCACGATGGCGACCAAGTCTCTGAATACGCTCAAAAGATATCAAGCTCGGCAGGCAAGCGGGACGGCCTGTATTGGGCAAAAGCTGCTGAAGATGAAGAAGAAAGCCCGCTGGGACCGCTGGTCGCTTATGCCGCTGCCGATGGCTATACGGCGAGAACGGGAACCACCCAGACAGCTGCGCCGTTCTACGGGTACAACTTCAAGGTGCTGTTCCGCCAGGGACCAAGCGCCCCGGGCGGCAAGTTTAACTACATCATCAACGGTAATATGATCGCCGGTTTCGCATTGGTCGCCTATCCCGCGACCTGGGGGAATTCGGGAATTATGACCTTCATCGTAAATCAGGAAGGGCGTGTCTACGAAAAGAATCTCGGGCCGGGAACAAAAGCGATCGCGGAGGCAATGACCGAATACAATCCGGACGTCAGCTGGTCGCTCGTCGCTCTTGATTAGGGTTAGTGAAACGCGAGTCATCAAATTAAGATCGGAGATCCTGATCGAACGAATTCAAAAGGAACTGTCAGAAATGACAGTTCCTTTTCATTTGGCCCTGAGCTAGCATCCAGTAATCAGCTGAGGATCTTATCTATGAATATTCGACAGGAAATCAAAGTCATCGTAGTCGCAACTTCTCTCCTTTTCGTTATCGTTTTCGGTCAATCATGCGCTACCAACCCACAGCCAGGGAACCAGGCTGCACCATCAGAGCCGCAGGCGGGCCTGCCTGAAACGGCGACTGAGGAGCAACCGCCGGCCGAGATCGATTCGACGCTGTTGGAACGTTTAAGAACTGAAAAATGGACCGGCGACATTGACGGAATGGTCGAGCGTCGTTATCTCCGGGCGTTGGTTCTTTATAGCAAGACGGGGTTCTTTTACGACGGGCCCCAGCCGCGGGGTATTAGCTATGAGGGACTCAAAGAATTTGAAAAGTTTCTCAACAAGAGACTGAACACCGGCAACAAGCCGGTCCAGATAGTTTTTCTGCCCGTTACCCGCGAAGAAGGCCTTAAACGAATGGCCGAAGGTCGAGGCGATATTGCGGTCGCAAACATACCGATAGTAGACGAAATATTGAAAATAGCTGATCTGTCGGATCCAGTCCGGGAAAACGCGAAACAACTAGTTGTCACAGGTCCGTCCGCTCCGCCGATCGCAGCGATCGACGACCTTGCCGGAAAAGAGATCTTCGTACGAAAGCTCAGCCGTTACTACCCGACTCTCGTAAGGTTGAATGAGCAGTTCAAACAGTCGGGCAAGCCGGAAATGACGCTCAAGCTAGCCGACGAAAATCTACAGGACGAAGACATTCTAAATATGGTCGGTGCCGGTGTTGTTGGAATGACCCTAATGGATGATCTGGTCGCCGGCCTATGGGCAAAGGTCTTCGAGGGTCTCAACGTACACAACGATCTGGCTCTTGTTAACGACGACCGGATCGGGTGGGCGGTACAGAAGAACACACCGCAGTTCCTGGCTCTCGTGAACGAATTTGTTAAGGACCATAAAGAAGGAACTTCTTTCGGCAACACGTTGATCCTAAGATACGCGAAAGATGCAAAATTTGCCAAGAACAATACCCTTCCGGGTGAGATGGAAAAATACAAGGCAGCCGTCGGCCTATTCAAGAAATACGGAGATCAATACGGGTTTGATTGGCTAATGATCGCCGCCCAAGCCTATCAGGAATCGACCATCGATCAATCAAAGACGAGCCCGGCCGGTGCGTATGGCGTCATGCAGATCAAGCCCAGCACTGCGGCGGGAAACCCGATCAATATTCCAGATATTGATACGAACATGGAGAACAACATAAACGCGGGCGTTAAATACTTGGACTATATCGTCAATGTGAATTTCAAAGATGCTAAGTTTGACAAGCTTAACCGGGAATTATTTGCGTTTGCTGCTTATAACGCAGGACCTGCTCGGGTTGCCGGACTTCGAAAAAAAGCCGAAGCCCAAGGCCTGGATCCAAACAAATGGTTTAACAACGTCGAACTTGTGGCTGCAAAAGAGATCGGTGCCGAAACAGTAACCTACGTCAGTAACATTTATAAGTACTATGTAGCCTACAAGTTGGTTTCTGACGACATCCGAACTCGAAAACCTCGAAACAATGGATGAAATGGTTAGTTCTCGATGCATTGCCTTTTTCGTCAAAGCCTGTCAAAAGTGACAGTTATTCTATTCGCCAACAATAGCTAGACTCCATACGTAGAATTTCGAGGTTCAGAAAGAAATTACTGGAGATCGAATCTATCAAAACAGAGGAGTTTAAAATGATTTCAAAATTTATTGCACGAACAATTTCGTTAGCAGGGCTTTTCGGGGTCTTGGCGGCTTCGACCATCGTGTCGGCCCAGACCCAGTCAGTCGAACCAGCCGTTGATACTGTCATAAAAACAGTCAGCACAAACCCAACCGGTACGGCCGTTACCGAAAAGGGCACGAAGGCCGAGCCTTCCAGCCCGACATTAGAAGCCAAAGCCTCATCGTCTGAGGAAGGCGATGTTGCGGTCAGCCGAGAAGATCGTAAGTTCGAACTGCCTGTTGCCCGCTTTACCCCAAGCAACATAGGTTCAAAAGCGGAAACTGCAAAGCCAGCCAAACAAAGTTCTGCCGATTCTGGATGGCAAGTGGCGTTTGCACCTTACCTTTATATGACCGGCCTCAGCGGCACGGTCGGGGCGCGGGGGAAGGTCGTAGAGGTTGATGCGAGCTTTGGCAACGTTCTGAAAAACCTCAGCTTCGGTCTCATGGGGGCTCTGGAAGCTAAGAAAGGAAGATTCTTGATCACCAACGACATTATCTGGACGAAGATGGGGGCCGAGCGGGACACGCCAGGCCCGTTATACAATACCGCAAGAGTGGACGTCAACATGTTCATCTTCGACCCCGAGATCGGGTACAGGCTCTACGAGGGTAAAGGCGGGTCGTTTGATGTACTCGGCGGAATACGCCTTTGGAGTGTCGAAAACGCTCTTGAAACGACCACGGGTACATTGCCGGGCTTCAAGGTTAGTGAACGTAAAACCTTTGTGGCATTTGTAGGTGGCTTCCATGGGGTCGCAAACCTCAGCCCTAAGTTCTTCCTATCGACGAAATTCGACATCGGCGCTGGATCGGGGACCGATATCACGACCCAGTTCTATGGCGGTGGAGGCTACAGGATCACGCCTAAGGCGGCGTTGATCGGCGGCTATCGATTCATGAAGGTAGATCACGAAGATAACAGTGGATTTATTTTCAATACCAATATGAACGGATTTATCCTCGGGGCAAAGTTCAACTTTTGATCATTGGGCATCTCGATCGTCGGGGTCGTGGTTCACGCCCGGCCCCGATCAAATTTCGAAATGCCCGAATTAGTTTTGGCTAAGGAGCGACAATTATTCGGTAGCTCCTTAGTGGAGTAAAGACATGAGCATCAAAGATTCGATGAGACGAAATTCCCTGCTGACCATTTTATTGATCACAACTCTGTTATTGCCCGGTTTGAATCTGGCAGTTCGGGCACAGACACCCCAGCGGAAGCCTACCCAGGCAGGCGCACCTTTTCCGCGAACACACAAACTGAGCACGGGTGGAGCCGTCACGATCTTTGAGCCTCAGATCGCGAGCTGGGAGAAGCAAACTGAATTGGTCGCGTGGTCGGCGGTCTCGTACGAGGCAAAACCCGGCGACAAGCCATCGATCGGCTCGATCAAGATCGAGGCCGATACGGAGGTTTCGCTTGATGAGCGGCTGGTTAGGTTTAAGGACTTTAAGATTCCGGAGGTCAATCTATCCTCGCTTTCCCGCGACGATGCGCGTAAAGTAACGACGGCTCTGCAAGCCGAGCTGCCGGAAGGAGATAAGATAATAGATCTGGACAAGGTGCTGGCCGCTGTCGATAAGAGCCAGCTATTGCCAAAAGCCGATAACCCCGCAGGCCTCAAAGCTGATCCGCCGACAGTTTTTTACAGCAGCAAACCGGCCGTGCTTGTCGGTTTTGACGGAGATCCTATCTGGAGCCCGATCAAGGATTCCGAACTGAAATATGCGGTCAATACTAACTGGGATATTTTCGAGCAACCGGCGACAAAAATATTTTACTTGCGTAAAGACGAAAACTGGTTCAAATCCACTGACCTTAGTACGGGTTGGGTACCGGCCGGCAAACTTCCGGACAGTTTCTCCAAATTACCGGCGGATGATAATTGGAAAGAAGTAAAGGCAAACGTACCCGGCAAGAGTATAACGGCAGACAAAATGCCGAAAATAGTCGTGACGACCACTCCTTCCGAGTTGATAGTCACGACCGGCGCTCCGAAATACACGCCGGTTACCGGGACTTCGCTGCTTTGGGTAAACAATACCGAGGCAGATGTATTCAGAAACGGTGCGGCAGGTTTGTTCTACTATTTGGTTGCCGGACGTTGGTTCTCGGGGCCAAGCCTTGATGGGCCGTGGACCTTTGCAACGCCGGATCTTCCGGGTGATTTTAAGAGCATACCGGTCGAGCATCCGCGTTCACGCGTTTTGGCGTCGATCCCGGGAACCGACCAGGCAACCGAGGCCGTCCTGCAGGCAACCATCCCTACGACCGCAACCGTAGATCGGACCCAGCTAAAAGCCCCCGAGGTCATCTATCAGGGCGAGCCGGAATTTCAGCCGATCAAGGACACTGCCCTCTGGCAGGCGGTGAACACCGACAAGCAGATCATCAAATTTGGCGAGCAATATTACATGTGCTATCAGGCTGTCTGGTTTCTGGCACAAACGCCAAAGGGCCCATGGACGGTAGCGTCAGAGATCCCGGCTGAGATCTATAAGATCCCGGCAAGCTCGCCTGTGCATAATGTGACGTATGTGACAATAACGGCCAGCAGTCCGACCTATGTTTCGTACAGATATTATCCCGCTTATACGGGGATGATGGTCGCCTGGGGCTGCGCCGTATGGGGCACAGGATGGTATTACAGACCCTATGTTTGGTACGCCGGTTTCTATCCCATTTACTATCCATATTACCGGACGTATGGTTATGCCGCCTGGTATAACCCGTATATCGGGGTATATGGCCGTGGCGCTCTGGCTTACGGGCCTTATGGCGGCGTTGGATTTGGCGCTATTTATAATCCACGTACCGGCGTTTATGCCCGCGGAGTGACAGCCTACGGTCCATACGGTTCGAGGACCTTTGCACAGGCATATAACCCGCGAACCGGTACATACGCCCAGACACGTCAGGGTAGCAATATTTACGGCAATTGGGGATCGAGCTATGTACAGCGAGGCGATAGCTGGGCACAGACCGGCCGCGCATCCAGTAATATCACCGGCAACTCAGTGGCAGGTGTAAGGACAAGCAGCGGTGCCGCGGCGGTCACGGGAAAAGGACAGAATGGCCGCACAACGGTCGCGAAATCAAACAGCGGTGATATTTACGCTGGCCACAACGGTAATGTCTATAAAAAAACCGGTGATGGCTGGAGCAGTGTGGGTGGAGCAAATGCAAGCCCAACCGGTACACAGAAAGGTCTTGGAGGAATCGACAGCTCGACCTACAATCAGCTCAACCGTGATTCAAGAGCCCGTTCCGAAGGTGCTATGCGAACGCAAACCTATAACAATTACCGTTCAAGTATGGGCGGGCGGACGACAGCCGGCAGTTATCGGGGCGGCGGATTTAGCCGCGGCGGCCGTCGGCGCTAATAACTAGTCCCCTAAATTGTGATGCTTCATGAACGCGGAATAGAGACTGGCTACTATCTCTGTTCCGCGTTTTTATTGCGACCACGAGCTCATCATTCTGCGAGGCTAACCTGTCAGATCTTACAGTTACTACCCCGCTACATCAGGTAGTATCTTTCAATTAATCACTCGAGGGGAAAGCGAAATGAAGTTACTTACCTTAAATGAATCTCGGAATGCCGGGAAAACCCGTAAATTCGCGGTTTTGACAGCCGTAATGCTCATTTTTGGAGCCTTGATGTCAGTGCACGTTGTCAAAGGGCAGGCACTAGAGAATGCATCAGGGTCACAAACGGAGACGGCAGCCTCTCAATCAACCTCGACGCCGACGCCTTCGCCGACGCCCACACCTTCCGTAGAAACGGATCAGAAGAAAGCTGACCCAGTAGCTAAACCGCAAAAGCGCGGCAGCTTTGTTATCGCACCGATTCCCATAACGTCGCCAACATTTGGCTCTGGCCTCATTCTCGGCGTAGGGTACATCTTTCAGCTGAAGAAAGGGGACACAAAATCGCAGCCTTCGACAATCGGCGTAGCGGGCGCTTATACCAGCAGCGGTACGCGAGGTGGGGCGATCGGCGGCAGGCTTTATTTCGCCGAAAACAAATACCAGGTATCGTTCGCATTCGGCAAGGGCAGGGCCCAATACGAATACTACGGCATCGGGAGAATTCCCGGACAACCCGCTAGATCGACCGAGTTGCGTCAAAGCGGAAGCGTCTTCTTTGCCGAATTCCTTCGTAATGTCGGTAAAAATATTTTTGTCGGGCCAAGGTTTCAGTATAGGAAACTTACGGCCAGTTTCGGAGGCCAACAGACAACAGGCGGCTTTGTGATCCCGGCCATCGATCTAAAATCGACTACATCCGCCATCGGATTTCACGTTCAACAGGATCGGAGGGACAATTCGTTCTATCCGACCAAAGGATGGCTTTGGAACGCCAAGGCGGATTTCTTTGCAAAGGCACTTGGGAGCAACCGTACCTACCAAACCTATGGGGCTGATTTCAACGGTTATAGGGCGATCGGCAAAGGCCAGGTTCTCGCCTATCGTGGGTCTATGTGCTCGGTCAGTGATACGGCTCCTTTCTTTGACCTATGTTTCTACGGTTCGAAGAGCGATCTACGGGGATATACATCAGGACAGTTTCAGAACAGGCGTATGTTTGCCATTCAGGCAGAATACCGGCGGGAGCTGTTCTGGCGCGTGGGTGTTGTCGGCTTTGCCGGTGTCGGCGGAGTTGAACGGAACTGGAGTGATTTTCGGTTAGACGGAATGTTGCCTGCGGGCGGAGCCGGCCTTAGGTTCAGGCTCGATAAGAAGAATAAGATCAATTATCGAATCGACTGGGGTTATGGCAGAGCGGGTCACACTCTGTCTATGTCCGTGAGCGAAGCGTTCTAGCTATCAAGAAAGGCGCATAAGACCAAAAGACACAGCACCTGGATGCTCGAACCGTGGTTTGAGAAACAAGCCGAAGCCATTCTATCGGCTGACCAGTGTAGAAATTATCAAGAGTTGACCACCAGAAACAAGTGGCTTATCGCAGAGTAATTCGATCAAGCTTGAGGTCAGGGAGCACCGGGAAAATCACAACCGGGTGAAATGAAAGTTTCATCGGCAAGAGCGTGTCTGAGCGCAACGTGAAGATCCGTCGCCATCTGCCGTTTTACTACATACGCTAGCCCGCCGACATCAAACGCAGCCCTTACGAAATCAGCGTCTTCATTTACCGTCAGAAAGATGGCTTTCATTTTTGGGTTATGCTTCTTGATCTCCGCGACTGCCTCAATCCCGTTCAGGATCGGCATCGAAATATCGACAATAGCCGCATCCGGATCTAGTTTCCTTGCCGCATCGACCAATGCCCGACCATCTCCTACTGCTGCAACAACCTCAAAATCATTTTCAAGGAGTCGGACCACTGTGTCGCGCATCTCCTTGTTATCGTCGGCAATTAGGACCCTAACCCTTTTTGTTTGATCTTGTTTTATCGACATTTCATTATATGAGCCTTAGGCGGGGCTCTCAAGCCCTAGCCTCTGGTCTGAGTTCCATTCGGCTAACTGTTATTTTACGCACTCGTGGGAACCAGGATACTGTTATATTTGACAGTTTTTGGGGTTAAATTATGCAAAACGAGAGTTTCTTTCTGCGATTTTTAGTGAATTGTCGGTCGTTGAACTCTTACGTGCTACTGAAGGTGGGAATGAGCATAGTTAATGAGTTCTGCGTTCGTTTTGATGTTTAATTGCTCCATGATCGTATATTTATGAAAAGCAACGGTACGGGGAGTGATATTCAAGGTCTGTCCTACCGATTTCATCGAATTACCTTCGGCCAGGAGCTTTAGGACTTCCCTCTGTCGGGGAGTCAGACTATGTGGGCTCTTCATTTGCTTAAAAGCTCGCACAAAGGATCCGATCATACCGTCGGTCAATATCGGAGAAGCGTAGAATCCGCCTCGATCGACCTCGCGCAGAGCGGTCATTAATTCGGTTCCTGCAGAGACCTTCAAGACATAACCTGAGGCTCCAAGCTTGAAGGCCTCGGCAGCCGTGTCCCGATCTTCGAATGATGTCAAAAAAACCAACTTTGTTTTTGGTAGAAGTTTCTTAAGGTGTTCACCCGCGGAGAATCCATCCATCGCCGGCATTGAAATGTCGAGCACGATAATATCTGGACGAAGGCTGGCAATATTTTCCAGCATCGTCTGACCGTCCACAAAGACTCCAACTACCTCGAATTCCGGCTCTACCAATTTTTTCAGGGCGTCGAGCAGGATCCGGTGGTCGTCTACAAGAACTATTCGCGTGTGCAACATAACAAAGACTGGTTAAAAATAATACCAGATATCGCCCTGTACAGCGGATCATTCACGCAAATGGCTGCGAGGTGTCCTTCATGGATTTTCCGATATTTGTACAGCTGTGTAAATGACATCCTTCCGAAAAATGATACCGAACAAAAATAGAGGTGGTCGGTTGATAATGCCACTATCATGAGACGTGAGCCATGAACAGATCAAAGTATACGAGGCAGCAGATCGCTGGTACGATTGTTGCAGTCTATCTGGCGGCAGGTGAAGTTATGAGAATTAGTAAATTCCTATCAATTTTAAGTTTGATCGCGATGGCGGCGATCGGGGCATTGGGTCAGAATCAGCGCACCTTGACACAGGCTGAGAAGGTTTCGGGTGACAGATTTACATTTACAGCGCGAACGCCAAAAGGTGCGAGTGTCTATGGGGTTAGAAGCCATCGGCCGAATCGCTCAAGGCTATCGACAAAGGGCTCTCGGATCTGTTTGCCGTGGCTAGAAACAACCGCTACAGCCGCCGGCTGAACTTCACTGATTACACCATTTACATTGGCAAAGCAGATCGTACCAATGACGGTGACGGCAACTATTCGCCTGCGATCGCGATCGGTTCGGCACAGTACGCCGGTACCGTATTTGATAAGGGCGGCTACATTTACGTCGCGGGAATGGTGCTGTCGAATGAGCCGTGTGCATTTCTGGTGCCTGAACATAGTAAGAATTTCAATAGCCTTTCGGATTACGTTCGTTACGAAGGTGAGCACCTCGTTCTCTATCACAATGACCGCCGCCGATATTCTGCCACCGCTGATCACAGCAAGGGCGGGTCGCATCCGATATTGCAGTAGTTTGACACCGGTCATCAGATTTCAGTTTTGAGTTTCCGGTTTGGCGGCGTACCAATTGGTATATTGCTAACCCAAACCGTAGTTCTTCGCGTCCATTTGCAAACTTTTTTCGTCGCGTAATCGTGCTTTTTGGGATTTTGCTGCATCAAAGCACTATTGGCACACTCATTGCAATTAGGAATGCGACCGCCCGTGGGGGTCGCGTTTAGGACGGAGGGCTTATATGCGACGATTTGACGGACGCGCGAAGTTTGCGGCTCTGGCGGTTTTGATCTTTGTAAATTTAACATTGGTATTAAGGGCACAGGATGATTCGATATACCGTTTGCCTGCCGGGACTAAGATCAGCTTGCGAATGGACGCCGAGATCAACTCTCGCGTGGCCAGCGTAAATGACACGTTCCTGGCATACGTGACGAAGCCCGTGAAGCGTCGAGATGTCGTCGTCGTGCCGCAGGAAGCCGTCGTCGAAGGCCGTGTGACAAAAGTGTCACCAGCCTCAGGCGGGAGCGAAAGCGGACGGATCGAGGTGGTTTTCGAATCGCTCAAATTCGCTGGATCAACCCGCCAGATCGATGGGGTTGCGACAAAGCCTTTTCGTGCGGTGTCATCGAATACGTTTAGCATCTTGAGTATCCTCGGCGGAGCAGCCGCCGGAGCCTTGGTTGGAGCGGCGAGTTCACCCACGGGAGCACTCATCGGTGCAGGGGTCGGAGCCGGAGCGGGAACGGGAGCAGCATTGCTGCGAAAGGGTAAGGATGTAAGGATCCGTCGCGGCGAGGAGTTTGAGATCGAGCTGAGAAAACCTGTGACATTGACCGTGTTGGATTATTAAAAAATTTAAGTTTGGCCGTTGGCGAGAACCATGGCCATATTGAGAAAACCCGGCGTGAAGGGGAGAGCACGCCGGGTTTTTTCATTTCCCCTAACGCGTGAAGATAAGGATTCACCACACAGTCACGGCACTCTGTGCTCTCCGTGCCTCTGTAGTGAATCTTCTTACTCTCCATCCTCTTCGATCTGCGGTGCTCCGGTTCTAACGTCGCCGTCGCGTGTGTAGGTGATGCAGATGTTGCCGTTTGGCGAGATGAGGCTGTCGGTCACCTTGAAGGATGCCGGGATCGTGCCGTCCTGGAAGAGGCGCTTACCCTCACCAAGCGTTATAGGCATTATCATCAGCTCCAACTCATCGACCAGATCATTTTTGAAGAGCGTCTGCAGCAGGTCCGCACTTCCGAATACGTACAGATCGGGCCCGTCGGTTTGTTTGAGTTCGCGCACCTTTTCCGCGAGATCGCCGCCCAAAAAGACCGTCGGCTGCCAATCGCTCGAGGTGCGTGTGTTCGAGGCGACGTACTTCGTCGCGGTCATCACATTCGGCCAGAAATGCGAATGCGTCGGCCAATACGGCTCCCACATGTCAAACGTCTTCCGCCCCAACAGCAGATCGACCTCTTTTCCCAGCCGCCTCTGTATCACAGCCCCGGCTTCCTCGTCCGTATATCCGAAAAACCACCCTTCATACTTAAACCCGTCCTCGGGAGAGGACTGTATGACACCATCGATCGTCATGAATTCTGCTGCAATTATTTTTCTCATATTTCTCCTTTTAGGGCGTCCGAAACAGCTATCCGAAATTCGTTGATTTTCCCTTCGTTTACCGGAACGCTTTCTAGATCGCCTTCTGTTAGAAAACAATCGATGTCTTGCCAGTCGCCTGGTTGGTTCGCTGCGGATCGAAGGTAAATCTGGGCATATCCCCACCCATCCTTTCCATCCCAAATAAGTCGAACCTTTTTTTTCAAATTTGAAATCGAGTACGCACTTCCAAATACATCGGGTCGATATTCTTCGGAAACTTGCTGATAGCCAGATTTCGTAAGAATCGGCTCAGCGATATTCTTCATAATGTTGTAAGGATGCATAAATTCTTCACCTCACTTTTCATTAGTATTCTCAAACCCAAATCGTATTGCCGCTTCAAGTACATCAATGTTTATATCTTTTAGAGTTTTGAATCGTATGCAATACCCGGTCACGGTCGCTTTGCCTAGGGTGCTGGCGTATGTTTCGGCGAGGTGTTTTTTGTCTTCGATGCCGAGGATATAGATGGAGATCCCGGTTTTGTTTGCGCTCAGGCCGATCTGATAGAACTCGCGGATCGTCCCGTCGGCGTATTTGTGAGGGCGAGATCCGTAGCCGATATCAGGATTGGTAACGACCTTGCCATCGCTGTTCTTGCCGTCGGAGAACCACAATTTACATTTCGGATCGAGTCCCAAAATGAGTTCGTGCAACTGCTGCATCTCACTGCGTTTCGGTTCCGCATGGCTCGCGATGTGCTCTTTGATCTGTTCTTGTACGTTCATTAGATATCTTGTGAGGCTGCTTTAGCAGTCTTCTTCAATCATAGCCGCGTCGTTCACGGCGGGGTAAGATTGACTGGAAATTCCCAGGGCGTTTTAACGTCCTTCCCAATCCCTGGCTTAAGCCGCCGGACCGTAAGCCCGTTGAAACGGGCTGAAAATCATCTCGCTACCTACGACCCCGCCGTGAACGACGGGGCTATGCTCCCTTCGAAAGCCTCCTAAACGAGGCTCGGAAATACCAACAAACCCAGGCAATTATTCCTCTATTGCTTTGGAGGCGTTGCCAAACGCCCGTTCCCACTCGAGCGTTACCTCTACTAATTTTTCTCGAAGATTCTGCATGGTTCTGTCCTGACTTGCTACGCGACGCCGCGTTCTAACGACATCTCTTTCAATAATTCTTCCAGATTTTTCAACTGAGCCTTCGTTCCTTCGACGAAGCCGAATTCGATCATGCGCTCGAGGCGTTCGAGCGATTCGTTGTAGATAGAAGCGTGAACCGTTGTCTTTCCGTTTTGCTCGCTGAAATTCAGGTCCCAATCGGAGCCGGGCAATTCCACGTTCTCGTCGGCGTCGGCGAATGTGTTGAAGAGCTTGAAATTGGTTTTCGGCGTGATCGAAGTATATTGCTGCAAGACCCAACGCTCGACGCCTTCGGGGCTGACCATTGCGTAAAATCTCTTGCCGCCAACGGTAAAGTCCATGACCTTTGTCCGTGACGCGAAAGGTTTCGGTGCCCACCATTGGTCGAGCAGTTCCGCTTTTGTATATGCGTCCCAGACGAGCGGCAGCCCCGCGTTAAACTCTTTGGTTATCGAGACCGTCTTCGTTTCTTTGTTAACTATAAATTCCATAATTCCTCTCTTTAACGTTCTCTGCGGTCTCTGCGGTCTCTGCGTTTGAATCTCGTCCGGGAATTTTTAACGCAAAGTACGCCGAGAACGCAGAGGCGTCTATTTCGATTTCTTCTTCAACACCTCGAGCACTTCGTCAAGTTGTTCGAACCGCGTCTCCCAGATCTTCCTGTATTGCTCCAGCCATTCGTCGATCTCTTTCATCTTCTCTATTTCGAGCTGGTAATAGATCTCCCGCCCCTTTTGTTCCTGTCTGATGACCTCACACTCCGTCAAAATGCGTAGATGTTTAGAGACCGCCTGCCGGCTGGTGTCAAAATGCTCCGCAATAGCATTCGGCGTCATCGCCTGTATCGCTATCAACGCAATGATCGCCCGCCTCGTCGGGTCAGCTATGGCTTGGAAAATGTCTCGTTTCATCATTTCGAACAAGAGTATGCAACCAAACAGTTGCATGTGTCAAGTGCAACCGAACGGTTTCAGGAAGACAGGCCGACGTTGGAAGAACCCAGTCGCTATCGCTCCCGGTTCTGACCTTTCTTGCGGCTGCAACCATTGTTTTGATCTCGCTCGCTAATGTCGGGGCGTGATATGGGACGCCGTTTGCGATGGTCCATTCGATGCCGCCGGTTTTGACCGCCTTACCGTCGCGGATCTCTTCGACGCCGAGGGGCGAGAGGACTTTGAAATTTTCGAGCGGGTTGCCGTTGACGACGATCAGGTCGGCTTTGTAGCCTACGCGGATGCGTCCCAGGGAGTCTTCTTTGCCGAGGATCTTGGCTCCGTTTGCGGTGGCGTGCTGGATGACCTTGAGCGGGTGAAAGCCGGCTTCCTGATGCAGCTCAAGCTCGCGGATGAGGCCAAAGCCGTACATTTGGTAGATAAATCCCGCGTCCTCGCCCGTCCCAACAACCCCGCCTTTCATTTCGAAATCGTAAACGGCCTTCATCCAGATGCGGTAGTTTTCTTTCCAGAACGTCTCGTCGGTCGAAGACCAGCCGATAAAGTACGAACCGTGATTGGCCGGATTTGGTTTGAAGTATTCTTCGAGAACAGGGTGCAGATATTCGGCAAATGCCGGATTGGTCTGGGCCCGTTGTAAGTCACGTGAGGCTTCGTAGATAACAAGTGTCGGATCCCAGGCCACATTCGCCGCCACCATTGCGTCGAGAACTTTGTCGAGCTTTGCCGGATCGGCCTCACGCCACAGGCGTCCGGCATAGCGGAAGCGGTCGACTTCGTTATTGTAGTTGTAACCAGCAGGGAAATTCTGTCGACCGCTCTCGATCGCGGCGTCGGGGATGCCGTACCAATGCTCGATGCTGGTCGTGCCGCCTTTGATGTCGTCCCAGGCGTTCGTCTCCTCGACGCCGACGTGGTGCATGACACGCATGCCCTGCTTTTTTGCTTCGTCCATCATCGCCGCCATCAGGTCGCGGTCCATTGTGTAGAGCTTGATGCCGTCATAGCCGGCGGCTTTTAGATCACGAACGCGTTGGCTAACCTGTTCATCCGTATTTAGATTTGCTGCCGGGGAATCCGCCGTAGGGAAATATCCGTGGCCCAACCAACGTCCCAGCATTGATCCGCTTGCTGTATTCGAGCACCTTCGGATTTGCCCACGCGTCCCTGACGGTCGTGATGCCGCACGCGAGCCACATCTTTGTCACGTACTCGACCGGCATCGGCTTGCCCGCACGTTCGTCCTGTGTGTGGCCGTGCAGATTGATCAGCCCGGGCAAAACGTATTTGCCGGTCGCATCGATATCCAGCTCGCCAGCCGCCGGACGCCTCGCCGTCCCTTCTTTCACCGCAACCGGATCAAGGCTCGCGATCTCCTTGATGATGTCGTTCTCCAAAACGATATCAAACGGCCCCGCCGCCGGCTTGCCGCTGCCATCGACCATCATCGCGTTTCGAACGACGATGCGTTTTAGGCGTTTGCCGGAAAAAGAAAAAGGTGCGGCCTGGCCGAGAGCCATCGAACTCATCAGCGACACCATTACACAAACGGTTAAGAAGGCGCGAGATCTCATATTTTTCATAATCCTTGACGACAAGTTTGCGGGAACCTATAGCGGAATAATAAAATAGTTTCTTTAATAAGACACGCATAGATTCAACTATCTTGGAGAGAATAAAATAATGGCTATTGGAAGAAGCAAAGTAACGGTTGTCGGAGCGGGAAATGTCGGTGCGACGGCGGCCCACTGGATCGCGAGCAAAGAGCTGGCGGATGTCGTTTTGGTAGATATCGTCGAGGGTACGCCGCAGGGCAAATGTCTCGATCTGGCACAGGCCGCACCGATCGATGGATTTGATGTAAAGCTCGTCGGAGCGAACAGCTACGAGGAAACCGCAAATTCGGATGTCGTCATCATCACCGCCGGCCTGCCGCGTAAACCCGGCATGAGCCGCGATGATCTGCTCAAGACCAACTCCGACATCGTCGGACAGGTCACCGAACAGGTCGCCAAATATTCGCCCAATTCGATCATCATCGTCGTTTCAAATCCGCTCGACGCGATGGCACAGGTCGCGTTTCGCCGCTCGGGTTTCCCGAAAAACCGCGTGATGGGAATGGCCGGTGTGCTTGATTCGGCTCGTATGCGCTGCTTCGTCGCTGAGGAACTCGATGTGTCGGTCGAAAATGTCACGTGCTTCGTGCTCGGCGGACACGGCGACACGATGGTTCCGCTGCCGCGATATTCGACGGTCGCCGGTATCCCGATCACTGAGTTGATCGCCAAGGACAAGCTCGACGCGATCATCTCGCGTACCGCAAACGGCGGTGCAGAGATCGTCGGTTTGCTCAAGACCGGTTCGGCATACTACGCACCGTCGCTCGGTGCGGTCGAGATGACCGAGGCGATCCTGAAAGACAAGAAGAAGATCCTCCCATGCGCTGTCTTCCTCGAAGGCGAATATGGTGTCTCAAATCTCTTCGTCGGTGTCCCAGTCAAACTCGGCAAGAACGGCATCGAGCAGATCATCGAGATCAGCCTCACCAACGACGAACGCACCGCTCTCCACAAGAGTGCCGCGGCTGTTCAGGAGCTGGTCGATATTCTAAATATCTGACTTAGCTTGGACAATCATGTCCGAATCTTAAAAGGCCGCAGATCCATGCGGCGGGGGCCCCCCCACCCCCTTTTCCCAAACCAACAACCCCCCACCCCAACCCCGTAAAAACCCTCCTTTCTACCCCGCCCACCCCCCCCCCGGATTTTATAATTAGGAAACAAGGCGCCCCCCCCCCAAACCCCCCCCGCCCCCCCCCCCCCCGACTAGCTTTCAAAACCCCCCCCCCCACCACAAACCCCCTTCCCCCCCCTCCCCCCCCCCCCCCCCCCGCCCCCCCCAACCCCACCCGCGGACAAACCCTTTCCCGGGCAAAGGCCCCATAACAAATTACCGCCTCCCCCCCCGCAACCACCCCCAAATTTTTTTCAACCCCCCCTAGAAACACCCCCCCACTTGGCGACCGAACACCCCCTCCCAACCCCCCCCCCCCCAGGCCCCCCCCCCCCCCAACAAACCGAAAAGAATTTTTTCCCCGCCCCCCCCCCCCCCAAAAGCCTTCCCCCGGCGATGGTGTGCCTCTGGGAAACCGAGTTCCCCCCCCTGACAGCCTCCCCTTCCCTGATAGCCTTCCCCCCCCCCCCCCCCCCCCCCTAAAAATTTTTTTTTCCCCCCCCCCCAGAACCCCCCCCCCCCACCCCCCCCCCCCCCCCCCCCCGGAAAAAACACCCCCCCCCCCCACCCCCCCCCCCAAAAACCAAAAAACAAAAAAAAACCCAAAAACAAATCCCCCCCCCCCCCCCCCCCCCCTCCCCCCCTTTCCTTTAAATTTCCACCTTTGACCCTTGAATGCCGGCTTTGTTTCCGCCGCCTTTGCAACCACCTCGAAGTTGGAGCTTACGACGTGATCCAGGTCGCGAAATCTAGCCACAGCGGTGTCGACGAAAGAGGAAGTCGCAGCCACATTGCCGCAACCAAAAAGGCACCGCCCACAAGGAACGCCTTATTGAGTTTACCTGTCCGCCAGGTGTCTGCCCCAATAAAGACAATTGTCAACAACGTCGGCACGCCAAAAAACCATAGCGGCCCGAAACTATCCGTCAATCCGCCGGGAAATCGTGCGATCGCGGGCGGCAACACACAGAGCATCGTCAACAAGATCAGTCTCTTGTGATTAGGCGAGTTCTTTCGGTAGTACATCGCGGCGGCGAACAATACAGCAAACACCAACAGGTCGCCAAACGGGACGATCATGAAACTGAGCGGCGGAATGTTCGGCGGTGCCGCGGCTGTGCCGTACTTTGCAGCGGCGATCGTCAGGAATAAACCAGTCACCACCAGCAACGGCGCTATGATGACGCCGACGATGCCTAGCTTCTGATGGACCTTTATCCGCTTGGACGAAATAAAATAGACCTGAGCTACAAAAAGAACGACCCATGCGGCCATTACAAATCCATGTATCCAAATGATTGCGCGAGGGATCGGCGGTGTATTGAAAAGCGGCTTCAGATAAAATGTCGGGCCAAAGCCGACCAGCACGGCTATGACAAACACCGCGGCGAATGCCGCAAAGAACCGATGCTCGAAATTACGGTTCGGCTTGATTCCGGAAGACGGAATGCTGTCGACCGGTAGGTCATTGATCGCCATGAAAGTCACCTTCCTTTTTGGGTCTGTTGGAACTCGCGAAAATAATATCACGGGCTGTGCATGGCGTCATTGGCGAGATCATCTAATAGGAGTTCCGGTTTGGAAGACGGGCATGTCAGCCCTCCATTTTTTGCTCCGCTAGTCTCTCAAAAATGGTAAACCTATTAGAACTTTACTGCGTCATAATTTTAGTCGAGTGTGAGCCAGCGCACAGTCAATAACACCGGATCGGGCCACACTAGACGTACAGGTAATGGAGGCTTTATGAGACGAATTATTAATACATCTATTCTATCCGCCGTGATCTTGGCCCTCACGAGCATTTCAGCTATTGCCCAACAGGATCGGACAGTTATTACCGGTTCGGCCCTGATCTATGGCACCGGCGCTAATACCCGGACCGTTTCCCGGACATTCACGTTGAACATTAATGGACTCACATCGGCTGAAGATGCTCAGCGGTACCTTTCTATATTGCAGAGCGGGGATCAAGATGACCTGTTAAAAGCGATCGGCAAAAACGATCTTGGCAATTTCTCGCTCGGCGGAAGTCTCGGACGTCGGCTCAACGCAGTCGTCGCCGGCCAGACCGAGGATGGTAAGATTCGTATCCGCGCGGTATTTGAACGCTGGATGAGCTTCAGCGAGATACGCTATGGCTACAGATCACAGGACTATCCGTTCAGTTATCTCGAGGTGATCATTGATCCGAAAACCGGCAAGGGCGAAGGCTCATACTTTCAGGCGGCCCGGATCCGGGCCCGCGGAAATAACACCGTTGAAATAGAAGACTTCGGCACATTTCCGTCCCGGCTGATGGGTGTAAGGCTGCGTGGACGCATTCCTGCATAAATGTAATTGGTAATTTGTTAATCGTCGCGGCGGATCCCATCAGCGGGATCCGCTTTTTTTGTCTGCCGGAATTTACGTCCCAGGGTTTAATTGTCAAAGATCTATGTCGATTGTAGGGTGGGTCGGTCGGTCGCACGTCCCAGGATTTTTTTGCGGCCTCTTTGCGTCCTTTGCGAGCTTCGCGTGAAAGATCCGGAATCTCACGCTAAGCTCGCTAAGTCCGCAAAGGAAGACGCGAAGAGGAACGTCCCAGAATGTTCGGTGAGCCGCGTGCCGAGGGAGAATCACCTGCGTGAGTAGGTGGATCCAACGTCGGCCCATCACGTCCCAAAGATGTGAACGAAACGCCTCTGCCACTGATCAACATGACTTGTCCGAAAGCCAAGGCCACCCGCTTACGCAGGTGGTTCTGCCTTCGTGTCGTCGCAGCTTCGTACCAACCAATCGGTTCTTCTTCCAGTAGTCTGAGATAGTCGAACGGCTCGTCACCCGTTGCCCGGACTCGGGGATTGAGCGTGTACATCGCTCCCCAACCGAATCGGCTCGTCATCAGCGTTGCGCAGACGCTGTCGACGAAGGCTAGTCGGTTGTCTTCTTCGAACGCTGGAAGTTTGAACTTTGGTTGTTGAGAATTGGTGCAACGTTGTGGGCGATTCGTATACATATCGCCAACATAACATCGAAATCGAACTGCGTATATAACGATCCGCCGACAACGTCACACAATGCCGATATTGATGCAAAATGCCGATATTGTAGCGATCCGCCGCTATCGCCGCTCAAACTACTAACTGACAACAAAAAAACTATTAGCTGTTAGTAAGCTCCGCACAAGACGATCTTTCATTCACTCTGACCGATTCGGTCGTTCATGATGACCGAACCGAATGAGCGATTCCACTCCCAGTATTTCGTTAACCCTCATTATTGCAGCAGTTAGCACTTTGGCACGCATGTTGTAAATAGGATGTCGACGGCGTATGCCGAAAATTTACTGCCCCAATACTGAGGAGCGACTATGAAGATACAGACATTTGGTTTTACGACGACGAGGAGATTCGCAGCGATTGCGATCCTCGCCTCGTTTATTCTTTCAAATGCGTTTGCTGTTGAGACGCTGCGTGGAAGCAAGGTTAATAACGCCGTTGTTTCGACCGTGACTGCGAAATATACCACCGATCTTACGAAGCTTGGCCGTGAAGGAAGAATTCGTGAGACGCTAAACTTTGAAACCGAGACCGCCCGTCTCGTCAAGGTGTTAGCTGAAGGTGGTGTTCGCCAGCCGGTCGTCGTCAACGAGGACAAAGCGGTTCAGGAGCAGGTGGTCGAACAGGCCGCTCTCCGCATCGCTAAAGGAAATGCTCCGGCCGCCCTCGCCAATCGCTCGATCCTCAAGATCGAGACCGACAGCCTTTTCTCAAATGCACGTACTAAAGAGGATATCGCCTCGATCGTAAACACGATCGTCGCCGATGCGGCTGCTTCGAAAGGGCAGACGATCCTTTTTGTAAACGAGCTGACCAACCTGGTTGGTTCGGACGCAGTGAATAACACTCTCTTTTCGGCGATAGCTGAAGGAAAACTCGTCATGATCGGCGGAAGCTCGGCCGCCGCTTATGACGAGCGCATTGAGTCGCAGCCTGAGATCGCCGCGTATTTCGCCGGCATTCTTGTTGCCGAACGCAACGCAAACGGTGCTATGGCCGGCAATGTCGAACAGAACGACAGCGGCTATCGCGGCGACAATGTCTCGCCTGACCTTCGCGAGATGATGGCAAATGACCCGAGCGGCAACACTCGTGTCGACACTATTATTCAGGCAAAAGATGCTGACAGCGCAGTTCTTCGCTCACTGCTGGCCAGTGGACAGGCTAGCGTTTCGGACCGCATCGGCAACAGCGATACGCTGGTTGTCAATCTACCTCTTTCAGCTGTCAGTGCCCTGTCGACCAGCGGTACGATCAACTACGTTTCGCCTGACCGCCCGACGACAATCACCGGCCACGTCGAAGATACAACTGGTGCCGCGCTCATGCGTTCGCAGCCGGCATTGAACGGTCGTTCGTCTTACACGCTCGATGGCGATGGTATCGGCATTGCAGTGGTCGACTCCGGCATTTACACGAGTCACAAAGGCTTTAAGGAAAATGGCAACTCCGATGACAACTCGCGAATTGTCGCCAATGTCAATTTTACCAACTCTAACCTCTCCGACACGGCTGACCTCTACGGCCATGGAAGCCACGTTGCCGGACTGGCCGCAGGTAACTCAAACGCAAATAGCGGCAATTATCGCGGGGTCGCCAAGAAGGCAAACGTTATCAGCGTAAAAGTGCTCAACAACGAAGGCGTCGGCAACACCTCATGGCTTCTCAACGGGCTGCAGTGGATCATCAACAACCGAGCCGCATACAATATCCGCGTCGTCAACCTCAGCCTGGGCACGACCGCCGTCGACACGTACACGAACGATCCGATCTGCGTCAAGGTCAAACAGCTTGCAGAAGCCGGTGTCGTTGTCATCGCAGCCGCCGGTAACCTAGGCAAGAACAGCCTCGGCCAGAAAATGTATGGCCAGATCCATAGCCCGGGAAATAGCCCGTACGCGATCACGGTAGGAGCAAGCAATTCGCTCGGCACCGCTGCTCGTAACGACGACGTGATGGCCAGCTACAGTTCGCGAGGACCAACACGCAGCTACTATCGCACATCAAACGGCACCGCCGTTTATGACAACCTGATCAAACCCGACATCGTTGCCCCCGGTAACCGACTCGTCTCGTACAAGGCCGCCAATAACCGGATGTCGATCAACAACCCGGCGCTCAACCTTGATTCGACCAACGGCAGTGACTCAATGATGTACATGAGCGGCACGTCGATGTCGGCCCCGATCGTGGCCGGAGCGGCCGCCCTACTGCTCGAGGTCAACCCAAACCTCACCCCGAACATGATCCGCATGATCATGCAGTACACTGCCCAGCCTATCAATGGTGCCAAGACCCTCGAGCAGGGTGCCGGCCAGTTGAACATGGAAGGAGCCGTCCGCTTAGCTCGTTCGCTTCGGACGGGTGTCGATTTTAACACCCTTGCGAAAGGTGCAACGACCGTTCCCTCCGGTTGGACAATGCCGACTACAAACACCACGATCAGCGGCCACACTTTCTCGTGGGCTCAGCACGCGATCGGCAAGTTCACCCTCATAAGCGGTTCGAATCTTGTTTCGCAGTTCCAAACCGTCTACAAACGTGAGCATCTGCTCGGTACCGGTATCAACTTTGGTGCGGGCCAGTTCAGCTTTAACACGACGACCTATTTCACGACCGGCCTGACGCTTAGCCGCCATACGGTGACCAGCAACGGCCAGCCTTTCGGAGCAGGTACGACGTACATGTCATACGGGGTACTGGTCGGTGACGGTGTGCTGGTCGGCGACGGTGTGCTTGTTGGTGACGGCGTGCTCGTTGCGGACGGCGTGCTCGTCGGTGACGGAGTACTAGTCGGTGACGGCGTGCTGGTCGGTGATGGTGTGCTTGTCGGCGACGGTGTACTTGTCGGTGACAGCGTTCTGTTGGGAGATGATACGCCGGCAATGCAGTAAAGGTAGCAAATAAAGGTAATAAGGAGGATAAAACAATGCTACATCCAGCTACTGCAAACATACACGAAACACCGCGATACGACATCGCAGCTTACATCATGGGCTCTCCGGACCTTTCAAAGGTTCATGAGTTGACAACTGATAACACAGCCGAAGTACAGGCTTTCCTTTCGATCCGTCCGGTACATACGGTCGTCATGTCTAGCTTCATCGTGGACAACGGTATCGAGAGCGAACTCAACAGGGGCAGGTTCTACGGTTACAGAAATGAAGTCGGGACGCTCGAAGGCGTCGCCCTGATCGGCCACTCGACACTGGTCGAGGCCCGCTCAGACGAAGCTCTCAGAGCACTCGCCACCGTCGCACGTACCAGCGAGACACCGATCCATCTGATCATGTCGAGCGGGACCGCAGCCGAAGACTTCTGGCAGCACATGACAAACGGACTGACTCAGCCACGTTTGAAATGTACCGAAGCTCTCTTCGACGTTGCCTTCCCTTTCGCTGTAAAGACGACGGAGCGTCAGCTCAAAAATGCTGACATGAGTCATCTGATCGCAGTCGCCGAGGCACAGGCCGAGGTTGCATTCATCGAGTGCGGCGTCGACCCGATGCTGAAGGACCGTGAGGGATTTCTCAAGCGAGTCGCCCGCCGCATCGAACAGAACCGTGTTTTCGTCGTAACTGACGGTGACGAGCTGGTCTTCAAGGCCGACATCATCGCTGAAACAAGCGAAGTGATCTATCTCGAGGGCGTTTACGTCTCAGAGAAATATCGCGGACAAGGGATCGGCAGTGAATGTCTCTCAGCTTTGACACTCCAGCTACTCGACCGAGCCGAGCATATTTGTATGCTCAGCAATGTCGACTTTACCGGTGCTCACAAGAGCTTCGTCAAAGCCGGCTTCAGAAACACCGACCACTGCACGACACTGTTCGTTTAATAGAAGAAAACACTAGACAAACGTGTTGTAAACCCTGATAATAAAGAAGGCTTCTCCCAGCCTTCTTTCTTTTTCAACAGTAGTTTTTGTCACCTTCCCTCCCAAGTACCGACATACAAAGAGAAAGTTTGCCCGTTTTCCGCGTCAAACGCGGCTTAGCGCCGTTCGCAGCTAGCAAGTTAAGGCATGGACAATAGGAGAAGATCCGATCAATACATGATCACGGTGATAATCGCCGGTTTGGTAAGCGTGATAATTGCGCTCACCAAGTTTGATCTTGCCCGGGCAGATATCTATCTCCTCGTCCTCAGTGTATTTACTGTCGCGATCGGATCGCGAGCGACGATCCAGATACCGCGTTTCAAATCTCATGTTTCGGTTTCGGACACATTCATATTCCTGACACTCTTACTCTACGGCGGCGAGTACGCCGTAGTTTTGGCGGCAATAGAAGCGACTGCGTCGTCATGGCGATTCTGTAACCGAAAGCTAACGGTTTTCTTCAATGCCGCGACGATGGCTCTGGCAACGACGGCCGTCGTTTTGGTGCTCAAGGCTTTCAGCCTTTATGACGACGCCTTGCTCCACGGAAACGGAGCCAACCGCCAGAGCTTTGTCATCGCGCTCTCGCTCATCGCTCTAACTCAGTTTATTACCAATACCTCACTCGCATCGATCCACGGAGCGATCAGGGATAGTATCCCGCTCTGGGAGACGTGGAAGACGAAGTATGTCTGGACATTCTTCTCGTACTTTATCGGGGCAGCTAGTGCCGGAGTGATAGTGCAGATCTCAGATTTTCTGGGATTTGGTTTTATCCTCGCGACGTTACCGGTGATCTTCTTCGTGTTCTTGTCGTACCGTATGTACCTCAAGAACGTCGACATTTCGATGCGACAGGCGGAGCAGGCGGAGCAATATGCTCACATCCTTGAGACCCAATCAGACGCGCTGCGTGAATCGGAAGAACGTTTTCGCAGCGCATTTGACTACGCTCCGATCGGCATCGGCCTGGTGTCTCCAACCGGCAAGTGGCTCAAGGCCAATAGGGCTTTGACCGAGATACTAGGTTACTCGGAAGCTGAATTTCATGAGAGTGATTTTCAGACAATGACGATGCCGGAAGATCTGGGGATAACCCTGGTCAAGGTCCACGAGTTGTTGACCGGCAAGATCGCAACCTGGCAGATGGAGCAGCGATATATCCACAAATCCGGACGAACCGTCTGGACATCGTGGAGCGTCTCGGCCACAAACGATACGAGATCAAAGCAGCCAAACCTGATCTTCCAGATACAAGACATCACCGATAAGAAGAGTGCCGAGGAGAAACTGCAGCACGAGGCAACGCACGATGCACTCACCGGCCTGCCCAACCGGCCGTTCTTTATGAACCGACTCGGCGAGGCTCTCGAGAAAGTCAGAACTATCAACGGATATAAGGTCAGCGTTCTATTCATCGACCTCGACAGGTTCAAGTATGTCAACGACAGTCTCGGCCATTTGATCGGGGACGATCTGCTGAAGGAGATCGCTGTTCGCCTGCGCGACTGTATGCGGCCGTCCGATATCGTTGCCCGTCTAGGCGGCGACGAATTTACCATTCTCGTCGAGGGCAAATATGATGAGGTCGAAGTGACCCGCATTGCCCACCGCATCCAAAAGAAATTCAGCATTGCGTTCGACCTGCGCGGTCATGAAGTCTATAGCTCGGCAAGCATTGGCATCCTTCACGCTTCCGACAAACATCTCGCATCCGAAGACGTCATGCGTGACGCCGACACGGCAATGTACCAGGCGAAACGGGCCGGCAAGGCCAGGCACGAAGTCTTCGACGAGAATATGCACAAGGCGGCAAAGGAGATTCTCCGGCTGGAAACGGACCTACGGCGGGCAGTGGAACGGGGAGAGATCAAGGTCTTCTATCAGCCGATCTATACACTCGCGACCGGCGAGATCGAATCCTTTGAGTCGCTTGCACGCTGGGAACATCCGGAATTTGGAAATATCTCGCCGTCAAAATTCATTCCGCTGGCCGAAGAGATCGGCTTGATCGATCGCCTCTGCGAACAGGTGCTCACGCGTGCCTGTACAGAGATCGGGTCGCTTTCCGACGATCGCAGGTTTGGCGTGAGCGTAAATCTTTCGTGTCGTCAGTTCAGCCAGACGTCGCTTGTCCAGAACATTGAGGACATTCTTGAGGCAACTCGATTTTCGCCACGCGACCTAAAGCTTGAGATCACCGAGTCAGTATTCTTTGAGCATCAGGATCGTGCTATCGCAATGCTCCATCAGCTTCGAGAGAGTGGTGTTGACATAAATATAGACGATTTTGGAACCGGCTATTCGAACCTCGGCTATCTCAAGAAGTTACCGATCTCAGCTCTCAAAATAGACCGGTCGTTCGTGTCGATGATCGATTCGGCAGGCAATAATGACGAGATCGTACGGGCGATCATTAATCTTGCTCGTACGCTCGGACTCAAGGTCGTTGCCGAGGGTATTGAGACAAATGTTCAACTCGATCTCCTCAAGGAACTCAACTGTGAGGGCGGCCAAGGATTTCTGTTGGCGAGGCCTATGGATTTTGAGAGCCTGGTTGAGTTTCTGGGCAAGGACTATCAGCCGATGCTGCCACCTCCCGGGTTTGAGGACATTCCGACCGCGTCGATGATCCAATAGATCGGCCATCTACAAGTTTGACGAAAGCGGGCCGACGGTAAACAATTGTTCTAGAGAACGATATGTACCGTCGGCCTAAATTTTTGGAGATACTGCTCGACATCCGTCGCGAGATGGCTGCCGAAGCAGACCATGACGTTGAGCTGTTTGCCGAAATGGCGCGCTCCGGCCAACGTCCCGAGCCGCGTCTGCGAACCGTATCGCGTTCTGCCGACGAACCGATCGATGGCTCGACCTCCGATCGCAATATCCGGCCGGTACGCCGTCCGCTTGCCAAGAAATAGACGCCCTCAATGTTTCGTTATCTGATCTCATGTCTATTGGTCCTCATCGCGATCGGAGCCGCGGCGAGTATCTTTTTTCCCGATTATTGGGTTCATCGATACGACGAGCTTATCGAACGCCAGTCGCGCGTCTATCGGCTCGATGAAAAATTGGTCTGGAGCCTGATCTATGAGGAAACTTACTTCCGGGCATGGATGATCGGTGGAGATGCAGAGGTTGGATTGATGCAAGTCACACCACTCGTTGCCCGCGAGTGGGCGAAGGAAACGGGTTTTAAAGAATTTGAGAAGCAGGCGGCTGAGAATGTTAACGAGTTCCTCGCCGATCCGGAACGCAATATTCAGGCTGGCTGCTGGTACCTCGAAAAGCTTCGCGAACCGTATCGCGGCCGTCCGGCAGAAACTGCAATGACATTAGCCGCCTATAATGCCGGGCCAAGCCGCGTCGAGGAGTGGACGAAGGACACGGACGCGACGACTCTTGCAGAGGCAGATTTCGTTTCACGCATCGCCATCGCCTCGACACAAAACTACGTCAAGTCGATCCTAGCTCGCTACCGGGCCCAACAAAGCGTTCCAAAATGAAGATCCTAGCGGCCCGATACGTCTTGCCGATCTCGGCACCACCGATCGAAGATGGTGCGGTCGCCCTCGATGGTGAGCTGATCGTCGCGGTTGGTTCACGCGAATCTGTGATCGCTCAGTTTACGTCTGCTCCGCTTGAGGACTTTGGCCTCGCCGCAATTCTGCCGGGATTTGTAAATTGCCACTCGCATCTCGAGATCACCGGAATGCGTAATCAGCTCGACGACGTCGAACACGATTTTCGTTCGTGGCTGCTCAAGCTAAACGGTTTGCGTGCTGAGCTTTCTGACGAAGACATCATCGCTGACGCCGTCGCCGGTGCCGTCGAAGGTGCTCGTGCGGGCGTTACATGTTTTGGTGATATTGGACGGATGGGACACGCCGGAGTTGCGGCCTTGAAGCAGGTCGGGCTTCGCGGAGTGGTGTTTCAGGAAACCGAATTTTCGCCGGATAACAGCACTGCCGATGACGACTTTCTCGCACTCGCGACCAAGTATGAGAAGCTTCGCGAGGAAGAGACCGATCTAGTAAAGATCGGCATCTCGCCGCATTCGCCGTACACGGTCGGCTCGCGTTTGTTTGAGCTGATCGCCCAATACGCGATCCTCAACCGCGTGCCGCTCTCGATCCATGCCGCCGAATCAGCGGACGAGACCGAGCTGCTGATGCACGGCACCGGACTCTTTCGCGATCTCTACGAACGCTTCGACCTCGAATGGCACAGCCCGCACTGCACGCCGATCGAATACCTCGAACGCCTCGGCGTCCTCTCGACCAAACCGCTCCTCGCCCACTGCATCGCCGTGTCAGCTAGCGATATTCAAAAGATCGAATCCTACGGAGCAAAGATCGCCCACTGCCCAAAATCCAACGCCAAATTTGGCCACGGCTACGCACCCTTCGAAGACTTCTTGGACGCAGGGATCACCGTCGGCCTAGGCAGCGATTCCGTCGCCAGCAATAACATCTGCGACCTGCTGGAAGAATCCCGCTTCGCCCTGCTAGCCGCCCGCAACCGCGAAGGCTCGCACCGCTTCATCACTCCAAAAGAAGCCCTGGAAGCCGCCACCCTAGGCGGAGCCAAAGCCCTCGGCCTCGACCACCTGATCGGCACCCTCGACGTCGGCAAACAAGCCGACATCGCGGTCATCTCACTCGATCACCCCGCGATTCAGCCTGTCGGTGACATTCATGCCGCTCTCGTTTACTCGGCGAGTGGGCGAGACCTCCGTTTTACGCTCGTTGCCGGCAACCAAGTCTTTAGGCATGACTAGCGGTTTGCCGGCACGTCATACTCCGGCTTCGACGCTCCGAGCAGCCATTTATCGAACCAGCCGACGATATGCTGCAATCTCTCGATGCGGTGCCAGGGTTGGCCGGAGCGGGAGAGGTCGTGGCCTTCGTTGGGGAAGCGGACCATTACGGTCGGGACCTTGCGGTATTTTAGGGCACGGAAAAGCTCTTCGCCGCCGGCTGTTGGCGGCGTACGATAGTCGGCTTCGCCGAGGATAAACATCATCGGCGTGTTGATCTTGGCAACGTGAGTGATCGCCGATCGCTGTCTAAAACCTTCGACATCTTCGAACGGAGCTCCCTTGAACCAGCTTGGCTGAAACTGCGCGAAATCAGCCGTGTACCACCAGTTTGCCCAGTCCGAGATGTCGCGTTGCGAGACGGCTGCCTTAAAGCGGTCGGTCATATGGACGGCGTGATTGGTCAACACACCACCGCCACTGCCGCCGGTGATGCCAAGCTTTTTCTCATCGATGTAGCCGCGTTTGATGACCTCATCGACAGCGAGCATCAGATCTTTGTGGTCATCGCCGGGATAGGCGTGTTGGATGATGTTGCCAAAATCTTGGCCGTAACTCGTTGAGCCGCGTGGATTTGGGTAAACAACGACGTAGCCCTTCGCCGCCATCCATTGGAATTCGTGATCAAAAACATAGCCGTATGCCGCGTGCGGGCCGCCGTGAATATTCAAGATCAACGGGTATTTCTTATTCGGATCGAAGTCAGCCGGCTTCTGCACCCAGGTCTGCACCTTCTTGCCGTCAAAGCTCGTGTACCAGACATCGTCCGGCTCGGTGAGGTTGAGTTTTGAGAACAACGCGTCATTGACCTTGGTCAACTGCTTCGATGAACCACTCGAGCGGTCGAGCACATAAAGATCGGTGATGACTGTCGGCGTAGATCTGGTGTAGACGATCTTGCTCGCGTCACGCGTGGGCTGGTAAGCGAGAATTGCCTGATCGCCTTTCGTCACCTCGCTCATCTTGCCGGTCGTGGCATCGAACATTCCCAGATTTGCCCTTCCCTCTTTTGCGTATCGGATGATGATCGACTTACCATCCGCAGTCCAGATCACGCCGCCGCCGCCACCGGCTCTGGGCGGGGCGTTGTCACCGCCAACTCCGCCGCCGATGTCGAAATCAAAACCTGTCGTGAGATTCTTGGGCTGAGCATTCTGAGCTACGTCCATCACCCACAGATCAGGCTGCGTGTACGAGAGCACGGGCTTTTGCGACGCTGACGCGCCGAAGGCGAACTTCTTCCCGTCCGGACTCAGGCTCAATCCACCGACACCCATATTTACTTTGGTCAACAGCGTCGGCGTTCCGCCGGCAGATGGGACTGAGTAGATCTCGGTGGTCGGAATGTCGTTGTAATAAGGTTCAAAGGTGCGGTTTGTCGTGTAGTAGATCTGAGCGCCGTCACGTGACCAAACGAACCCACCCTCGCTGTAAGCTCCGCTCGTCAATTGCTTGGGCTGCGGCTTTTCCTCGGGACTTTTCGGCGCCGAGATGACCCAGAGGTGATTCGGGTGATTGTTGTCGATGTAGCCGCCGCCGTCCGACCGGTAAACTGCACGAGTGATCACTCGAACGTCAGTTTCGCGACCATCGGCTGGTGGCGGTGCGGGACGACCACCGCGTGCTAATTCTTCGGGAGTGGCACTGTTGCCAAAGGCGATCCACTTCCCGTCCGGCGACCAGATCGGCCCGCCCGCTCCGCGTGGCAGACTCGTAAACGCCCACGAATCGCCGCCCGCCATCGATAGCATGAACAACTGCGGAGCCGCCCCCGCACCCGGAGCCTCGGGCGAACGTACAAACGCCAGAAACTTCCCGTCCGGCGACCAACGCGGAGTCGAATCACGCGTCCCGCTCGTCATCCGTCGCGGCTCTTCGCCTCCGCCCGTCGAGACCACCCAGATCGACGTGTCGTAGTTGGTCTTCGCAGCATTCACGGTGATCTTCACAAAAGCGACGGTCGAGCCGTCAGGCGAAACCTGCGGATCGCCTACCCATGCGAAATCAAGGAGATCTTTCTCAGTAATAGCCCGTTTCTGAGCAATGGCGGAAACGCCAAGGGCGAGGACAAAAATAACCACGGACAAGCGGACAACGGTTTTGCGCATGTAGTCTCCTATTCGAACTTTTTTTGTGTCCCAAGATTATCAGCAATCCGATGAGTTTCACAAGGCGGATCTTTTCACCAACGCGCATAAAAAGCGTCCGCCGCAGATCCTCCGCGACGGACGCCTTTGAAACGGTTGCAACGGGATCAGAGCCTGACGATCTTGGCCTTACTGTTCCCGCGGATCTCCGGCGATAGCGCATTTCGGGTATCGACTATCAGCGAAGCGAGGTCGCAGACGCGGGCGTAGTCGATCGGGGAGTGCTCGGTGCAGATTATTACGCAGTCGGCGTTGCGGATGAGTTCGTCTGTAAGTCCCTGATTATAAAGCGGATCGCCGGCTCCGATGGTGTAGGCGTGGTCAAATGTGACCTCTTCGACGAACGGATCGTGGTAATAGACATCGGCTCCGTCGGCACGTAGGAGATCGATGATCGAGAGAGCGGGCGACTCGCGCATGTCGTCGATGTCTTTTTTGTACGCGACGCCGAGGATCAAGATCTTTGAGCCGTTAACTGCTTTGCGTGCTTCGTTTAGAGCGGTCGTAGCGAGTTCGACGACGTAGTTTGGCATCGTCGAATTGACCTGTTCTGCCAAGCTAATGAATTGCGAATCAAATCCGTGCTGACGTGCTTTCCACGACAGATAATGCGGATCGAGCGGGATGCAATGGCCGCCGATCCCGGGGCCGGGATAAAACGGCATAAAGCCGAAAGGCTTGGTCGCCGCAGCACGAACTACTTCCCATGTGTCGATGCCGAGAGCATTACAGAGCTTTGCCATCTCGTTCGCCATGCCGATGTTTATTGCTCGAAACGTGTTTTCCCAGAGCTTCGCCGCCTCGGCAACTCGTGCCGACGAGACCTGATGCACATCATTGACGATCTGGCCGTAAAGAAATGCCGCGACCTCGGTCGAATCGTTGCTGCAGCCGCCGACGACCTTCGGGATGTTGTGCGTTTGATACTGCGGATTACCGGGATCGACGCGTTCCGGCGAGAAAGCGAGCAGGAAATCTTCGTCGAGCGAAAATCCTTTCTCCTCAAACATCGGCTGCAAAACTTCGTCTGTCGTTCCCGGATAAGTTGTTGATTCCAGGATAATTAGCTGGCTCCGACGCATGTAATTCTGGATCTCGCCACCGGCGGTCAGAATGTACGACATGTCCGGATCTTTCGTTTTTCGAAGCGGCGTCGGGACGCAGATGATGATCACATCACAATCGGCGAGCTTGCTAAAGTCGGTCGTCGCGACGAGTTTGTTGTCCGCAACGCACTTTGCAACGTTTTCGCTCGTCACATCGACGATGTACGAACGGCCTGCATTTATCTCGCTCGTCTTGGTCTCATCGACCTCAAAACCTACGGATTCATAGCCTTTCAGGCTAAATTCTACGATCAGCGGCAGGCCGACATAGCCGAGTCCGATCACGCCAATTCGCGCCGTGCGATCGGCGATCTTTTGTTTCAATTCGTCTATGACCATTGTTTCAGTGGCTGGGAAATGTTCTGTCTCAGATGGTGTGAAATCTTGAAGTTCAAGTTCTTCTCTCATAATTAAGCTATTTTATAGACTGCTGATAGTCAAGAAACTAAAGCTGAAGTAGTAAATCTGCGGCTGGCGCGATTAGACTTACCTCATCTGAGGTATAATGCTAATAGCCGTTCGGTTCCTTAACTTTTATGAGCATTGAGGTTGTTTCAACCAATCCCGTGGTAAAAGCCGTGGTCGAGGGTAGCGCTCCGCGCTCCGCCCAACTCGCAGCTTCGCGGGGACTGTTGCCGCTGCCTCAGGCGGATCTGCTCGAGCTCCTCGTTGCTCTCAACTCTAGTCAGGATGGTGAAATAAAGCAGAATGCAGCAGAGACCCTGAGATCGCAGCAGGCGGCTGATATTGAGTCGACTGTTCGCTCAACGGAAGCGGCCCCGAGTGTCCTGCAGTATTTCGCGACGCAGCTGGACCTCCCTGTGACTGTTCACGAGGCGGTGCTGACCAACCCGAGCACGCCGGCACCGGCGATCACGTCGTTCGCGGCTCGCACACAAAATGGCTCTTTACTTGAGCTGATCTCATTCAACCAACAGCTTCTCATTCAAAATCCGGCGATCATTGACGCGATCATAGGGAACGCGAGTCGGACACCTGAAGCCGAACGCCGTGCATCGGAAATTAAGCGTGAGTTCTTTGAAAAAGAACGTGGTGCCCAGCAGATCGCAAACGAGCTTCGGGCCCGTGGCAACGAGGCGGCGGCGGAATTTTTAGAATCGGCAGAATTTACCGAAGACATGGAATCTTCGGGAATGAGCCTGGACGATGCTCTTTTCATCGCCCAGCATATCGAGGTGCCGGATCGTGAAACGGACGATTCGTGGCTTTCGCTCGAATATATCGAGGAGATCTACGAAGAGACCGAAGAGCAGCGAAAGGCAGCGTTGAACAAGATCATCGGAGAGCTTCAGAATGATGAGGAAGAGGTCGATGGTGAACGGCTGTCGATGATCAACCGGATCATGAAGATGGGGGTCAAAGATCGCGTCAAGCTCGGCTCCAAAGGCGACCGCGAGGCACGCAATATTCTCATCCGCGACCCGAATCGCCTCGTATCGTCAGCGGTGGTAAACAATCCACGGATCACCGAGCAAGAGGTCGAGGTGATCGCCTCGATGCGTTCTATCTCTGAGGACATCCTTCGTCAGATCGCGTCAAACCGACAGTGGGCTCGCAGCTACACGATCATGCACCAACTGGCCAAGAATCCACGAACGCCGCTCGCCAACACGATGACCATCATGACGAGGCTCCAGCTGCGAGATCTCGTTGCATTGACAAAGAACCGCAACGTTCCCGAAGCCGTACGACGCCAGGCTCAGCGACTACATTCCGCACGTTCGGGTGGCGGTCGCGGCTAGAGAAACTTGGCGACGCGGCCGGTCTTGATGAAGCTTCCCGCCATATCTGTAAAAGTGTGGCTCGCGGCTCCGAGCCACAGACCGACGAAAACCAACAACAAAAAATCATTTCCCAGATTTGCCCGCACAAATTCGCCGATGCCGCGCCAAACATCGGTAAAGTACCCCAGATCGTAATGCGATGAACCGTTAAAGCTCGAAACACAGAAGGCGATCAAGTAAACCAGCAGTGTAGACACCCCTAGAAAATAGACCACCCGCAGCAGTGCCCCGAGGATCAATCCGTGCGAAAATCTCGAGCGATGTTTGAAACACCATCGATACGGTAGCCATAAAAACCCCAAAAAGTACCATCGCGAATACTGGCGAGAAACTGTGTCCAGATCGGGCCCGAACATGACTCCGCCAAAAATAAATGCAGCCGCGACTGTTGTGGAAGAAGATACGTTGTGGGTCGCGGCATATGTAGCCGCAAAAGCGGGGAAGGCTAGTAGGATAGTTATTGCGTCGTGGGTCTTACCGCTTGGCACAGAAACGATTCTACCGTCTTCTAACGAGTTTTGCGTATTGTGCTAGAATCTTCGTTTTGTCAGCACCGATGAGCTCGATCGCAGAAAAACTCAATACAACGTTGGCGATGATCAAATTTGAGCATACGCTCTTTGCGTTGCCATTCGCCTTTCTCGGGGCGATCCTCGCCGCGAACGGAATTCCGACGTGGTGGCAGATAGTCTGGATAACCGTCGCAATGGTCGGAGCCCGCTCGGCTGCGATGACCTTCAATCGAATCGTCGATCGCGACATCGATGCAAAAAACCCTCGTACAGCAAATCGAGAAATACCAAGCGGCAAGCTCTCTGTAGGATTTGCCTGGGCTTTCCTTTACGTCTCGATAGGTCTTTTCCTGCTCGCGTCCTATTCGCTCAATTGGCTAACTTTTGCACTGTCACCGGTAGCTTTGATCTGCGTGCTCGGATACTCGTATGCCAAGCGGTTTACGGCATTCGCCCATCTGATCCTTGGCCTCGCATTAGCTATATCGCCGTCTGCTGCCTGGATCGCGGTTCGCGGTACGCTCTATGACGAAGTGCCGATCTTACTTTCGGTACTCGTGCTGATGTGGACGGCGGGGTTTGACGTGCTGTACGCGTGTCAGGATTTTGAGTTCGACCGCAAAGCGGGACTTCGCTCGATACCAGCGAAATTCGGGATCAAGAATTCGTTGAAAATAGCGAGGTTGTTCCACGCTCAGGCATTCGTCGTGCTTGTTATTCTTTACTTCGTCACGGGCCTGGGCTGGCCCGCGTTGGTTGGTGTGATCGCCGTCGGGGCATTGATGATCTATCAGCACTCGCTCGTTAGGGCGAACGATCTCTCGCGAATGAATGCCGCCTTCTTCACAACTAACGCTTTTGTGAGCGTGATACTGCTGATCACCTTCGGCGGGAGTGTCTTTCTACAACGATGAAACCGTTGCTTGAGAATATTGGGATCGAACTTACGCAGCGCCTATTCACTCTGGGCCGTCGTCGAGTGTTCGATCCGGGAAGAATCGTCTTCGAACGGGGTGAGAATCCCGATTTTCTCCCGATCATCATTTCAGGTTCGGTAAAGATGATCCGAATGCCGGAGCCCGGCAAAGAGGTCATTATCGGGACCTTTCACGCTGGCGAGATGTTCGCAGTGCCGCCCGTCTTTGACGGCGAGTCATATCCATCAACCGCGATCGCGACCGAGCGGACGGAATTGCTGCAGATCGGACGAGACGACTTTCTATCCCTCATCCGTGAGTCTTCCGAATTTGCGTTCGAGGTGATCAGCTGGACATGCGAGATGCTGAGAGAGAAAACCTCAATGATCCGTACGCTTTCGACCGCTTCGCCCGAGCACCGAGTCGGCCGAGTGTTGCTAAAGCTCTTTGCCGAATCCGCTGAGGATGGTCCGGTACGTATTCCTGTCCGGCGCCAGGACATTGCCGAAATGGCTAGCCTCACGACCGAGACAACCATTCGCGTTATTCGGCGGTTCGCCGATCAGGGCTTGGTGCGGATCGAACATGGAAAGATCTTCATCGACTCTATCGCTCCGCTCCAGAAGCTTCTTCGGAACTAGCGATCAACCCCAAGTTCTCCTGAAATCGATTAGCGATAGCATGTGCCCGCATCTTGATGAACTCCGCTCGCGGCCCCGCAAATTCCTCATCAACACAACCAACGAACAGCTCAAGCCAACGAGAAAAATGCACCGGCTTGAACGCCGACTTGAGATGCAGCTGGCGATGAACCTCCATCGGATTCCGTCCGCGTGCCGCGTAATCGCCGGTGCGAAACAACATCGTCTCCCAAAAATCACCGATGATCGGCAGGTGATGTTCGAGATCAAGTTTTGCGACGTCGGAGAAGATGTATCCGATCACGTCGTCCGCGAGTGCCCGTTCATAGAACACTCGCATGAGAAGATCGATATCGATCCTTGTTTCAATATCGCTCATATCTAAGCCAGATCAGCCGGGCTTTCGGCGACATTCTGCCCTTTCGTGAGCATTAGTTTCAATGCAAACCAGACAAAAGCTATCGCACCGATGGCAAAGATCGTATCGCCAAAAAGACGCATCCAGCGGAGATTTTGCATCAGGGCCGTCTGCATGAACTCAGGGCTTCGGGCCGACCAATAACCGTATGCGACCGATTGGTAGGTTTGCAGCAGGCCGATAGGCAACAGGCTAAGCAGCATCTCGCAAAGCATCCCTATATTTATCGCCCAGAACGCGAAACCAAGGAGTTTCGTATTCCATTCCCTTTCAGGCTGCATCGCTCGCATACAGAATAACAGCAGGCCAAGGCCGAGGGTGCCGTAAACGCCATACAATGCTCCGTGTGCGTGAACCGCCGTCGTGTTGAGCCCCTGCATGTAATAGAGAGCGATCGGCGGATTGATCATGAATCCGAATATGCCGGCACCAACCAGGTTCCAAAAGGCCACCGCGACAAAGAAATACACGACCCATTTATACTGTGCAAGCCATGGCCGCACTTTCGAATGACGTATATTCTCAAAGGCTTCGTAGCCCACAAATACTAACGGTACTATCTCAAGTGCGCTAAACACCGATCCAAATGCCAATGCGATCGTCGGCGTGCCGGCAAAATATAAATGATGCAGCGTTCCAATGATTCCGCCGCTCAAATAGATCGCCCCCGAAAGCAGCGATGCCTGTGCGGCATGCTCGGCCTTGATGACCTTCAGCCGAGCGAAGAGGAACGCGATAACCACCGTTGCAAACACCTCGAAGAATCCTTCGACCCAAAGGTGAACAACCCACCAACGCCAATATTCGACCACCGTCAGATGCGAACGCATACCCCAAAACAATCCGGGAGCATAAAACAGGGCGATACCCGCGGTCGTCGCCATAAACAGGGTGATAAGCGATTTGTTCGCTCCCTCTCGCCTTAGTGCGGGTATGGCTGCCCGGCCGATCAGGAACAGCCACAATAGCAGACCGACAAAAAGTGCCGCCTGCCAGACGCGGCCAAGGTCGACGTACTCGTAACCCTGATGCCCGAACCAGAACCACAAATCGCCGTTGCCGAGCTTGTGCATCACGCTCATCCATTGCCCGCCCATCGAACCGAGTACGACGATCAGCAGCGCTCCGAATAAAACATCGACGCCGAGCTTTTGGAATTTGGGTTCCTTACCACAGATATAGGGAGCGATGAACAAGCCAGCAGCCAGCCATGCCGTAGCGATCCAAAAAATTCCAAGCTGCGTGTGCCAGGTTCGCGAAACCACATATGGCAGATAGTCGGCCAGTGGAATGCCGTAAAATCCGCCGCCTTCGACACCGTAGTGCGCCGTTATTATCCCCATAACGATCTGTAGCAGGAATAGAAGCGAAACAACAATAAAATACTTGACAGTCGCTTTCTGCGACGCCGTCAGTGTCTCGCCTATCAGCGGATCAGAATCCGGCGTGTCGCTGTCTTCAGCCTCTTTTCGCCAACCGGCATAGAACCATACCATCGCACCGATGCTCGCGATCAGCATGATCACGCTAACGCCGGTCCAGACGATCGCTGAACTCGTAGGTACATTGTTGACCAATGGTTCCGACGGAAAGTTACTCGTATAAGAGATATTATTATCCGGTCGATTTGCCGCTGACGCCCATGCTGTCCAGAAGAAGAAGGACGTGAGTGACCGTAGCTTTGCGGGATCGGCTTGAGCACCGCGTTGGATCGCGTAGTCCTTGTTACCGTTCGCAAAAACATCCGTGTAGTGTTTGAGATTATCCTCAAAAGCCAATGCCCTCAAGGGATCGATAGTGATACGCCCGGTCGCCTCGTCGTACGTATTTTTACGCATCAGATCCTGCAGCCGCTGCCTCAGCGACGCCTGTTGCTCGCTCGATAACGCGTCATAACCTCGCCCAAATTCGGCGTTGGACCATGAGTTCAGGATAAAAACACACTCGCGGTGCAGATAATCAGCTGTCCAGTCCGGAGCAACATACGAGCCGTGCCCCCAGATCGAGCCGACTTGCATCCCGCCCATCGCCTGCCAGACATTCTGGCCATCGGAGACTTGCTCGGCGGCGATCACCACGCTCCCGTTGGTCGTTACGACCTCTTTCGGGATCGGTGGAGCCTGTCGAAAGATCTCCGTTCCAACCCATCCCAAAATTGCAAAGGACAAAACAAAAACCGCGCCAAATATGATCCAAAGTCTTTTCATCTCACCATCCTCCTACGACAGAGCTAAGTTAACTGTCCATAAATTTCGAAACCAGAATATGTAGCTCCGGGTCGGCGATGACCTCGTGCTCTACTCCTGCCTCAAGCGTTATCAGTGTCCCAGCACGCAGATCTTGCGAATCCTCGAGATCCGCCCCGGCGCTGAAAATACCCTTCCCCGATACGCAATAAACTGTTATCGGAAACGGAGCGTGATGACGCGAAAGGACGCCGTTGTTTCGCAACCGAACCTCGACTATCCGGCGAAACGCCCCGTCATACAGCTTGTTGACGACCTTGTCCTTGCTCAGGTCGCCGCCTACGTCCGCCCCTAATTCACCTAGTAATTCAATGTGTTTCATGATCAATTCCTCTACCTACGGGTAAACCTTAACGCCGTTCCTTCGGCAAAAAAATGATTACGGTCATAAAGTGAAACAACACAAACCCGTGCTCGACGGGCTTACATGTTTCCCACGGATCAATATCCGGCTTTTTTAGACTTCTGATTTTGGAAGGATATGTTCAATCGAACGGCGAGTATGTGCGTTTGCACACAATCTAACTGTTGGGCGAATACGCGACAGCAGCGTTTAATCCCTTTCGCATACAAACGCTCGCGGAAACATCGGAGTATTGGCCGTAGTTTGGGATCACGGTATAGCCGGAACGTTTGTATAGAGCGATGGCTTCCGGCTGTTTGAAGCCCGTTTCGAGGACGCAGGCGGTAAATTGGTTTTCCTGAGCCCAGCTTTCCAGTTCTGTGAGAATATTCGCAGCGATCCGCTGGCCTCGACTCTCGGGCTTGACGAACATCCGTTTGATCTCGGCCTCGGTGTCGGAAAATCGCTTGAAGGCTCCGCAACCAATTGGTTCGTCATTGACGTAAGCAACAACAGCACCAATGATTCCGGCGAGTTTGTTGAATTGAGCGAAAAAGTAGTGATCTTCGCCGTCGCGTAACTTCAACTCCTCATCAAGTAAAGCCACGAGTGACAAGAGGTCGTCATTTTCGGCATCGGTGCGGATCAACGTAACCATCGGTTATTCAAGTGTTTTCGGCGGGGTTAGATCGCTACCGATCTTTTTGTTGAGCTTTTCAATGAAGTAGGCAGATAAGAGTGGCGATTCCTTCTCGATATTCTGGTGAACAAAGAAATCCAGCTCTTCCAAACCTTGCTTTTTCCAATCCACGATCCGATCGACCCATTCGTCCAGCCTTGCACGGTCAGATTCAGGATCGTTCGCACCGACCCAACGAATAAACGCCCGCGGCGTTGTTAACCGCATATGCATCAAATCGCGGCGGCCGGCGGTGTCGACGAGGATATTAGTGATACCATTCGACTCGAGTAAGTGATAAAGCTGAGCCGAGATCTCAGGGTCGCCGTACCACTCTTCCTTTCTGAATTCCATCGCCAGCGGGACGTCGTACGTCCAATTGTCCACGAACCTCTGAACCCGATCGAAGTCTTTCGCCCCGAAATTGTTGTGCATCTGCAGAAAAAGCCCGCCGAGCTTTTCCCTTAGAAACACGACATTTTCCATAAATTCCTCGACCTTTGCCTCAACATCCTTGAGCCGTGAAAAGTGTGTGATGCTCTGAGTGAACTTTGGAAAATACCTGAACTCCGCCGGAACGCCTTCACGCCAGGCCGTATATTGCTTCTCCCAGTATCGTTTGTAAAAGGTTGCGTTCAGCTCAACACAATTGAACTGTGAAGCGTAATACGCAAGCTCATCTTTCACCCCCTTCGGATAAAATCCCTTCAGATCCTTGCTATTCCATTTGGCACAGCCGACATAGACCTTGAGATCCATAGCTTTCGATTTTGCCAGGACACGTTTAGTATCCACGTGGTCGGGCGGTATCGTGAAGTCTATCTCCTCCGGGTTAGGTACTTGTCCGAATTTCATATATTTCTCTGGCTAAGAGCTAGTAGCTAATAGCTGGAGGCTCGTGGCTGTTTCGTCAAGACTCCACTCATAAGCTTTTGAGTTCAATTTTGCTAAAATCATAGCATAAGATATGCAGTTTTCATTTGACCCAAAATTGATAGACATAGCGTTCAAAGTCGAAGACGGTGAGCGTCTGACTTTTGACGAAGGCCTCGCCCTATACAACACTACCGACCTCAACGCGCTTGGCAAACTCGCCGACACGGTTCGCCGAAAGAAGCACGGATTGACGACGTATTACAACGTCAACCGCCATTTTAATCACACGAACATCTGCGTCGCTGATTGTAAGTTTTGCGGATTCTATCGCCGTGCGAGGCAGGACGACGCGTACACGCACTCGATCGAAGAGGGCATCGAGATCGCACGCTCTGCCGTCAATGAAGGCGCGACCGAGCTGCACATTGTCGGCGGGCTGAACAGCAAATTGCCCTTCGAGTATTACACCGATCTTTTCTCATCGCTCAAACGTGAGTTTCCAAAGCTGCATCTCAAAGCCCTGACCATGGTCGAGCTTGATTTCTTCGCACGCTTCTACAAAATGTCCGACGAAGAGGTTATCGAAAAGCTCAAAGCCGCGGGAATGGACTCGTGTCCGGGCGGCGGAGCGGAGATCTTTGCTGAACCGACGCGTAGCCGCATCTGCGATCACAAATGCGACGGCCCTCGCTGGCTCGAACTCGCCGGCAAAGTCCACAACGCCGGCCTCAAGACCAACGCCACGATGCTCTACGGCCACATTGAGTCTATCGAAGACCGGGTCGACCACTTCGTGCAGTTAAGGGAGCAGCAGGACAAGTCGGGCGGTTTCCAGTGCTTCATCCCGCTCGCTTTCTACCCGCCGGGCACCGCGCTCGACAGCTTGCCCGGCCCCGACGCGATCGACAATCTCAAGACCATCGCCGTCTCACGCCTGATGCTCGACAACTTCGACCACATCAAGGCCTACTGGGTCATGCTCGGCAAAGCCACCGCCCAGACCGCCCTCCACTTCGGCGCCAACGACCTCGACGGCACCATCACCGACGGCGGCGAACTAACCCACGCCTACGCCGCCGAAGGCGAAGTAAAAATGACCAAACAAGAGATCATCGAAATGATCGAGCGAGCCGGATTCGAAGCCGTGGAAAGAGATACGGTCTACAACCGCGTGGAGAGAGTTGGAGCGTAAATATGAGGGCTTACACGGTGAACGGAACCAGGCTCGTTTTTCTATTTATGGTTGGTGTCTTCGTTGCTGGTTCCGCAGCCGGACAGAACAAGGCCCAGTGTGCGGTTGAAGTTGAGCAGGCCACAGCAACGGCCCAAAAATCTAAGGACTATTCGCAGGCTCTGGCGAAAGCAGAGGAGTGCATTCGCAAGAATCCCAAGTCTGTAGACGCCCTCGTGGCCCGTGCCGACGTATATGCTAGCAAAGGCGATTTTGATCTTGCTCTTGCCGATGCCAACAAGGCCGTGGCCGGTTCTCCGGCTAGCGGCGATATTCGTTACCGGCGCGGATTGATCTTCGACAAAAAGGCGAGAAACACGTTTCTTAAGGATGAAGCATCCGCCAAGACCATACGGAAAGAAGCCAGCGAGGCCGCCTATGCAGACTTTGACAAAGCTCTCGAACTCGACCCCAAAAAAGGCGAAGCACTGGTAGTCAAAACGACCTTGCGACGATATTTCATGGGCAGCGGATACTCTACGCTCAAACCTGATTATGACCGTGCTATCGAGATCCTGTCGAAAATTGGTAATACCAGGAACCTGGCTAACGCCTATTACGAGCGTGGAAACTCCTATTCGCTCGAACAAAAGAACGATCTGGCCATCGCTGACTTCACTTCTGCAATAAAGCTCAACCCTGATCATGTCGGGGCTTACTCGCTGCGAGCGACCGTCCATTCATCACCCTTCTTCAATCCGAAGCGCGATGTGGATGCGGCGATCGCGGACTACACAAAGGTAATAACGCTCGAACCGGGTGCCTATTGGTACACCAACCGCGCAGCACTCTTTGAAGAGAAAGGCGACCGGGCAAAAGCCGTCGCCGATTACCGTGCGGCGCTCGCTCTTGAACCGAATAACTACACCGCTAAGACACAGCTTGCCAAGTTATCCCCGGCTCCGGCGCCAGTGGCCACTCAACCGGTAACACCCCGGCCTCCACAGCCAACGGCAGAGTCGTTTGCTGCCGAAGGCAGGCGACAGCTTTCTCAAAAAGATTATGATGGTGCGATCAAGTCGCTGACTGATTGCCTCCGGCTAAAATCCGATGCGGCTCCCTGCTACGCATTTCGTGGTTACGCTCAAGGGATGAAAGGCGACATAAATGCGGCGAATGTCGACCATGAAGCGGCCGTCAAGCTCAGTCCGAATGAGCCCGCTATCTATTTCGTTCGCGGAATGATGTTTACTGAGTTAGGCAAGAAAACCGAAGCGATAAACGAATTTAGGAAAGTCCTCAGGCTTGATCCCAACAACAAGCAGGCTCAGTCAGCACTGCAAGGCCTGGGAGTAGCACCCGACTAATGATGGACATATACACCTAGCAAATCACCCTCCACTTCGGCGCCAACGTAAGGTGAAGACCGACATTGCCGCCGTCGAGGCCGTCCGCCGCGAATAAGATCGTGTGTGACAGCTGTTCGCAAGTGGGATGCAGAAAGTCATTGCTTCTATTCCGGGATAAACCTATACTGGCGAAATAAATTCCCGACAGGAGAAACCACGAGGAGAAAATTGCTTATTTGCTTATCATTGTCGATCATTGCGGCCACCTTCGCGTCATCCGCTCACGCTCAGGACCTCGAGGAGAATTCGCATTACCGTGAATTCAAGAAGTGGACCGTCGCTGCGCAGCATAAACGGCCGTTGCCGATCGTGTACCAATGGTGCAGGGAGGCTTACGACAAGATGATCGCGAGCGGTGTCTCGCCATCGACTCGGGTTCCCGAGGAAGTTATGTCGGAAGATATTGACTTCCCCAAGATCGAGTGGAAAGGTACGGTTAAGGAACTCAATGACAGATTGTGCGCGGGCGGACAAAAGAAACTTAGCGACGACATAGAGGCTAAGCACGCTCCGTTAAAGGCTGCACTAAAAGCCGACAAACTCCGGCTTGTTATCGATGAGAAAACCGGAACCGTCTATTCGTACGCCTTAGCCGGCGGGAAATACACTAGCGACGCAAAGGCCCTCGCCGCCGCCAAGGTTTGGTTTCTCGACATCGGCCCGCCGAGCAACGAGGCTCAGAATTGCATTACGGGCGGCAGACGTAACTCGGTTCGCCGCTACACTTTTGACGCCGATCACAAGCTGCTCAGCACTACGAAAAAGCAATACTGCGGCGATCCTCCGGCGTCGGCCTATCGGTAACTATGAGTAATACAAATGCCCTTGTCTCAGCATTGGCAACAGCGCCGGGAGTAATTCTTCCATTGATACGCGAGGTGCCCCCGCAAATCCTAAAGCGTCGTCCGGCTCCGGCGAAATGGTCGGCGTACGAGCACGCCATCCACCTGTCGCAATCTGACGTCGCGTTTCGAGCCAGGCTAGATCTGATCCTGTCCACGCCGGAACCGGTCATCAAGACGATCGAAAATTCTGCCGAAGACGAAGCGGGAGCGATGCTCGAGGTCGATCTCGACGAGAGCCTCGAACGATACGTCCGCGAACGCAACGCTCTCGTCGAACGGCTAAAACAGCTTTCGCCCGAAGAATGGCAAAAAACCGCTGTTCACGAGGCGTTCGATCATTATTCGGTATTCATTATGTTCCGGCATCTGTACGTTCACGAGATGCACCACGCTTACCTGCTCGAACAGTTGATGCTCAAGAACGACTGGGAGTAAATATGGAAGCTGAGATCGAAGCTGTTAAACAGGCTTACGCCGCGCTCAACCGGGGTGATATCGATGGTTTCGTAAAAGATTTTGACCCGTGGATCGTGCGTGTCGAGTTCGAAGGATCACCAATGGCTGGAGCATTTCACGGCATCGAAGCCGTCAAGGCACACGTTGTCCAAGGCCGCTCGACCTGGGCGGAAGGAACTTGCGAACCAAAGAAGTTTGTCACTTCCGGTGACAAGGTGCTCGTACTTTGCCGCGTCCACGTTCGGCTAAAGGACCAAACCGACTGGCTCGAAGGGAGCACCGCCGATGTGTTCTCATTCCGCGACGGCAAAATCATCGAATTCCGCACCTTTGCGGACGAACGAGAGGCTCTTGAATATTGAAATGCGGGCTCAGGTCAGAGCCGGGATCGATAGCAACTGGGTTTCTACAACATGAATTTCCGGTACGCTCCGTCCGATTGCAAGACTGTCACAAGCAACCTAAAATAGTGCGAGATGACACAGACCCGGCCGACCCGACCGGCGAGATATTCGATCGGTGCTTTGCTGGTTCTGCGGCCGAAGAGCAAAAAAGTACCCAGTACCGAAGAGATGACTTATCCATGAATCCAAAGATCGATATTTATATGGCTGCGGGTTGCGGCCGCTGTCCGCTGGGCAACACACCTGACTGCAAGGTTCACGATTGGACGAGCGAGCTGAGAGCTCTGCGTGAGATCGCACTCGAATGTGGGCTGACCGAGGAGCTAAAGTGGGGCGTGCCGTGCTATACCGACAATGGTAAGAACGTGCTTATCGTCAGCGCGTTCAAAGAATACGCATCGCTCAGCTTTTTCAAAGGCTCACTTCTTACGGACAGCGAGAACATACTCGTATCGCCCGGCGAGAATTCACAGGCCGCTCGTTTGCTAAAGTTCACGGGTGTCGACCAGATAGCAGCCATTGAACCTTCGATCAAGGCTCTCATTGGCGAGGCTGTCGAGGTCGAACGGGCGGGCCTCAAGGTGCAATTCAAATCGATCTCCGAACACGATGTTCCCGCAGAGCTGATTCTGAAATTCGACGAAGACCCAGCTTTCGAGGCTGCATTCAACGCTCTGACGCCCGGCAGACGGCGGGGCTATCTCCTTCATTTCTCGCAGCCCAAACAGTCCGAGACCCGTATCGCAAGGATCGACAAATGCTCGCCGCAAATCTTTAATGGAATAGGATTACACGACAGGTACAAATCAATGAGTAGGTAGGTAGCAATTCGCCAATGCCGGAAAAAAGATCGAAACTAGCTCAGATAAAAACAAAACCCACCGCCGCGAGCGTCGGGGATTTCCTCAACGCTGTCCAACCCGAACAAAAACGTAAAGACAGCTTCGTGATCCTTGAGATGATGAAAAAGGCGAGCGGGGAGGAGCCCAAAATGTGGGGCGGCTCGATCATTGGGTTTGGGAATAGAAGATACAAGAGCCCGACGACGGGGCGTGAGGTCGATTGGCTTGAGATAGGTTTCTCGCCGCGCAAGGCGAATCTCTCGATCTATCTCCTCGGCGGACTCAAGCAGCATGCCGCGACTCTCGAAAAGCTAGGCAAGCATAAGACTGGCGTCGGCTGTCTGTACGTCAATAAGCTCGACGATATAGATCTAGATGTCCTTCGGGACATGATTGGTGTGTCTCTTAAGTCTGCATCCGCTAGCGAATAAAAAAGGCGGCCCGTTTCCGAGCCGCCGAAGTCCCCAAATTTTCAGTCAACTTACGCAAGGTCAAACCGATCAAGATTCATGACTTTGTTCCATGCCGCGACGAAGTCTTTCACAAACTTGTCACCGCCGTCGGCACAAGCGTAAACCTCAGCGAGTGCGCGAAGTTCTGAGTTCGAACCGAAGACGAGATCGACACGGGTTCCGGTCCATTTTACTTCGCCGGTCTTGCGGTCACGGCCTTCATAGGCTTCACCGGTCGGTTCCCATTTCGTGCTCATGTCGAGCAGATTTGTGAAGAAGTCGTTGGTCAACTGGCCCGGACGTGAGGTGAAGACTCCGTGCTTCGAGCCATCGTAGTTAGCTCCGAGTACACGAAGGCCGCCGATGAGTACGGTCATTTCCGGTGCGGTCAGCGTCAGCAAGTTTGCCTTGTCGACCAGCAATTCCTCGGCCGGTGTCTTATGGTGGCCCTTCTTGTAATTGCGGAAACCGTCAGCCTGCGGTTCGAGATACTTGAACGAATCGATCTCGGTCTGCTCTTGCGTCGCGTCGCCGCGGCCTGATGTAAATGGCACTGCAATGTCGTGACCGGCATCCTTCGCCGCCTTCTCGATTGCCGCACATCCACCGAGGACGATCAGATCAGCCAGCGACACTGATTTTCCACCAGCATTGAATTCGCTCTGAATTCCGCCAAGCACTCCGAGCACCTGATCGAGCTGAACCGGATTGTTGACCTCCCAGAACTTCTGCGGCGACAAACGAATGCGTGCACCATTGGCTCCGCCGCGATTGTCGCTGCCTCGGAATGTCGAAGCGGATGCCCATGCAGTCGAGACAAGCTGCGAGATCGAAAGACCAGACGCCAAGATCTTGGCCTTGAGAGCTGCTTCGTCCCCGGCGTCGATACGCGTCCCGGCAGGGACGGGGTCTTGCCAGATCAGGTCTTCGGCAGGAACTAGCGGCCCAAGATATCGAGCCTTTGGCCCCATGTCACGGTGTGTGAGCTTGAACCATGCACGTGCAAAGGCGTCGGCAAACTCAGCCGGATTCTCCATGAATCGACGCGAGATCTTCTCGTAGGCCGGATCCATACGCATCGCCATGTCAGCCGTCGTCATCATCGGCAGATGCTTTTTGTTCGGGTCGGCAGCGTCAGGAACAGTCGGCTCGGCACCGACGGGCTGCCACTGGTTTGCACCGGCCGGGCTCTTGGTTAGCTCCCATTCGTTGCCGAATAGGGTTTCCCAGTAGCTGTTGTCCCAAGTGATCGGCGTGGGCGTCCACGCTCCCTCGATGCCGCTGGTGATCGTATCAGCACCTTTGCCGGAGCCGTAGGTACTTAGCCAGCCAAAGCCCTGAGCCTCGATTGCTCCGCCCTCGGGCTCGACGCCAACATTCGCGGCATCGCCTGCTCCGTGGGCTTTACCAAATGTGTGCCCGCCCGCCGTCAAGGCGACGGTTTCCTCATCGTTCATTGCCATACGGGCAAATGTTTCGCGAATGTCGCGGGCTGAGAGGAGCGGGTCAGGGTTACCGTCCGGGCCCTCGGGATTGACGTAGATGAGACCCATCTGCACGGCCGCAAGTGGATTCTCAAGATCGCGATCGCCGGAGTAGCGGCTGTTTTCCTTGTCGCTGGTCGCGAGCCATTCGCCTTCGGCGCCCCAATACACATCTTCTTGCGGCTGCCAGACGTCAGCGCGACCGCCACCAAAACCAAAGGTTTTGAAGCCCATCGTTTCCATAGCAACGTTGCCGGTCAGGACAAATAGATCCGCCCATGACAGCTTGCGTCCGTATTTCTGTTTGATCGGCCAAAGCAGGCGGCGTGCTTTGTCGAGGTTGCCGTTGTCGGGCCAACTGTTTGTCGGAGCGAATCGCTGTTCGCCGTTTCCCGCTCCGCCGCGGCCATCACCGATACGGTATGTGCCGGCGGCATGCCATGTCATTCGAACAAAGAACGGCCCGTAATGCCCGTAGTCAGCCGGCCACCAGTCCTGTGAATCTGTCATCAACGCTTTAAGGTCAGCCATCACTGCATCCAGATCGAGCGATTTGAATTCCGTAGCATAATCAAAACCTTCATCCATCGGATCGGCAAGCTCGGAATTCTGCCGCAGGATCTTCAGGTCCAACGCATTCGGCCACCAATCGCGGTTCGACCGTTTTGTACTTGTCGTAAAACTGACCGCTCCGCCGGTAAACGGACATCGGCTAGAATCATTGATTTCAAGGGCTTCGCCACTATTCTGATCTTCGTTGTTTTCCATCTTTGATCTCCCTTCTGTGAATTAGTTTGTAGATACCAAGACTATTTGTACTGCTTATTATATTTAGAATGATTCTAATTCTAAAATATGTCAAGAGGTGAACCTGATTTTTATTGATAGGCTCCCATTCGTCCGATATATTCGCCATGCCTCATCGCTATTCCAAGACAAAATACTGCAATATACTCTTAAAGTGCAGACCACCCGCGAAAAGCTTATCCGCATCCTCCAAAATGCCCACGCCGGCGAGTGTGCCGCGGCTTTTGCCTATCGCGGCCATTGGATGAGCCTGAAAGACTCTCCGGAGAAAACACGCATCAAGGAGATCGAGGCCGAGGAATGGGACCATCGCCGACGCGTCGGCGGATGGCTCGAAAAACTCGATGCAAAGCCAAACAAGATTCGCGAAAAGATCTTCTGGTCGATTGGCCGCACGCTTGGAACAACTTGTTTTTTATCGGGCTGGTTTATGCCGATGTATTTCGCCGGTCGACTTGAAAGTCAAAACTCAGTCGAATATGAGGAGGCCGCCGCCTTCGCTCGCGAACTCGGGATGCACGACTGCGTCGAAGACCTGCTCGACATGGCCCGGGTCGAGGTCGAGCATGAGTTATTCTTCCACGAGACCGTCGCGGGCCATAGGCTGTTGCCGATCATGCGTCGTGTTTTCGGCTGGAGCTAAGCAGGTTCCGCCTCGCGTATAAAGTCTGTATCGACATCGTCGTCATCTCTTCGCCGCAGTTTGAGCAGTCCAGTCACCACTAGGAAGATCGCGAGCCCGATCAAAGCGATCGATAGCACGCCGTTAATAAGCTTGATGTCAAAGCCATTCGTCGTCTGAAAATTACTGTAAACCATCGCCCCGAGTGCCCACAGCGTGATCGTGAGAACGAAAAGCATCGGAATTAGCGTAAAAGCAATTCGCTTTCGAGCCTTGTAAAGCCAGACTGTGATCGACAGCAACGTCAGCGCGGCGAGAAGCTGATTTGACGCTCCGAAAAGCGTCCAGAATTCGATGTAGCTGCCGGGCTTTGCCAAAAATATCAACGCCAGCGGCAACGCAACCGTCACCAATGTTCCGATCACAGCTCCGACCTTGCCCGGAATACCTATCAGTTCCTGTACAAGATACCGCCCGAGCCGCATCGTCACATCGAGCGTGTCAAAAACAAACGTCGAGAATGCCATCGCCCCGAATGTGATAGCGAATTTCAAATTCTCCTGCCCAATTATCAGAGCGAGAAAATTACCGATCCCGTTACCGTAGATCTTGCCCGCCGGGAGATTCTTGCCGTCCGGCCCGACCAGCGAATCGCCAAATGCGATCATCACCGTCACGAGTGCTATAAAGGCGACAAAACCCTCCGCCAACATCGCTCCATATCCGATCGGATGCGTGTGTGTCTCCTTGTCGATCTGCTTAGATGTTGTCCCGGAACAAACGAGTCCGTGGAATCCCGAACACGCACCGCACGCGATCGTTACAAAGAGAAACGGAAACAGCATCCCCGTCATTCCGCCGACGTCGAACGACTTGAAAGCCGGCTGTTGGATCTCGTAACCACCAAAGAAGATACCGATCACACCGACCGCTATTGCGGCGTATAGGACAAATCCGCCGAGATAACCGCGCGGCTGGAGAAGCGACCAAACGGGTAGTAGCGACGCGACGATACAGTACAAAATTATCAGTACAGCCCATGTCTGATGACTGAAGATCAGCACATGCGAGAACATCGTTCCAACATAAGACAATGCAAATGTCGCGGGAACAAAGATGACCGTCGAGAGCCAGAGCGGCGGTTTGATGTATCGTTCGACGAGGCCAAGGAGAAGAGACAACAGAAGGTACAGCACGCTCGCCATCGCGACCGCTCCGCCGGGATTGAAGCGAGTCTCGCCGATCAGCGATTCGTCGCCCGCCACAAACGTGCCTGCCGTGATATCGGTAAATGCGACCGCAACATAAACCAACGCGATCCAAATAAACGCCATCAACGCTCGTCCCGCCTTGCCGCCAAGCTTGTCACGCGTGATCTCAGCTATCGACTGAGCACCGTGCCTAACCGACGAGGTCAACGCCGCGAAATCATGAACCGCCCCGATCAAGACCACACCAAGAGCGATCCACAGCAAACACGGCAGCCAACCAAACGCCAGACACGCAATGATCGGCCCCGCGATCGGGCCCGCCGCGGCGATCGCCGAGAAATGCTGCCCGAAAAGATAGAACGGCCGCGTCGGCACAAAATCTTCGCCGTCGTTAACGGTATTCGCCGGCGTCTCGCGACTATCGTCCAATTTAAACTGCCGCGCAACCCAACGCCCATAGGCGAAGTAGCCAAAAACAAGCCAAACGATAACCGCAACAGCAATTAGAGCAAGCATAGATTTTACGTGTTTATCTGCGGGATAAATTTACGCCATTTCCCTGTCGAACAGCAAACTGAAAACCGAAACTCATAACCCGAAACTAGTGAATATTCTCCAGTTCTCAGTTTTCAGTTGTGAGTACCCAGTTTGTTCGAAAACCACGGGTTGAAAAATCCGTCCGGTAGCGCGAATCTGTGAGTGATGACGGAAGAAAAGTCGCTCCAACAAAAGTACTCGCCAAACAGCATCTGCTTCGGCTGCGGGCCGGCGAATGAGAAGGGTTTGCACGTCAACAGCTTTCCCGAGGGTGATGAGGTCGTTGCAGTCTGGCACGCCGAGCCGCATCATCAGGCGTTTCCGGGGATGTTGAATGGCGGGATCATCGGTGCGTTGCTAGATTGCCATTCGAATTGGACCGCGACGTATTTTCTGATGAAACGTGATGGCAAATCCGAACCTGACTGCACGGTGACCGCAGATTTTTACGTCAAATTATTGAGACCGACTCCGTTCGATGCCGCGATACATCTTCGTGCAAAAGTCGTCGAATCACGCGAGGACCGTGCGACGGTCGAGGCTGAGTTGATCGCGAATGACAAAGTTTGTGCGACCTGCCGAGGCACATTTGTCGCGGTCAAGGAAGGACATCCGGCGTATCACCGTTGGTAAAATAAATATGGATAAAGCAGCAATAATCGTCGAGCTGAACAACAAATACAACGCGTTCGCCGACTATGTCGCAGGGCAGCAGGAGAACGATTTCGTGTTTTCGCTGAATGGCGAGAAATGGAGTGCGGGCCAGCAGATCGATCATTTGTGCAAATCGGTAGAACCTCTTTTCAAAGGCCTTGGTGCTCCCGAATTTGCACTAAAGGCGATGTTTGGAACGGCGGATCATGATTCGGTGAGCTATGACGAACTCGTCGCGCATTATCAAGCCGCACTTGCCGCCGGCGGCACCGCACCGGCTGAGTTCCGGCCCAAAGACGTTCCGTTCAGCCGGAAAACTGAGCTTGTCACAACCCTAAAAGATCTCGTCGCAAAGCTCGGCTCGAAGATCGAAAAATGCGACGAAGCCAAGATGGACGTCCTAGTCCTGCCGCATCCTTTGCTTGGAAAGTTGACGTTCCGAGAGATGTTCTATTTCACGATCTACCACGCCGAACATCATCACACGCACACGATGCAGAATCTGGCCGCAAGATCTGAGTAAGATCTTTTGCCCGCGAAACACGCGAAATACACGAAATAAGAGCAATTCTTTTTCACGTCCTTTCGCGTATTTCGCGGGCAAATTCGGGTTCTTCTATTCGTGCTGATTCGCGTTATTCGCGGGCAAAAAGATCTTTTCCAACTGTTCCTCGAACTCGCCGGTCAATCCTAGCTTCTCAAGCCACGCATTTTGCTCTGCCATCAGTCGCGGTAGGTGAATAACATCCGACAGAGCATAATCGACCAGTTCGTCCGTCCAGATGCCGTCCCATTTGCGGTTGAATTTTGCACGCTGCGATTTGTCGAGATCTACTGCGAAGTACCGATACAGCGTCTCCGCCAGCGACGAAGACTGTCCCGCACCACGAGTCAAGACCTTCTCCGCGATCATAGTGTCAAAGACATTCGCGACCGCGTAATTGCTGTCCGTAAGGAACTCAAGATCGAATTTAGCGTTGTGAAAGATCTTCACGATCGCGGCGTCGGTCAGGATATCGGCGAGCGGGCCGAGGGCGATGCCTTCGCTAATGGGGACGAGCACGTTGAATTCGCCATCCGAGAATTGCACCGAAAACAGCTTGCCGACCCGCGAATTAAAGCCCGACGTTTCCGTATCGCAGCCGAGTGCGACCGCACCTCGCAGGCTTTCGTATGCGAGATCGAGTTCCGCGTCGGTTCGGGCAACTAGAATATCCATTTACATAATTGTAAATTAGAACTACCAATCTATGCTCGAACAACTTAACGAAAACGAAGCCCGCATCCTCGGTTCGCTGGTCGAAAAGCAACTGACGACGCCGGAGTATTATCCGCTGACGCTAAATGCTCTCGTAAACGCGTGTAACCAAAAGAATAATCGCGAACCCGTGATGTCGCTCGGCGAATCGGCGGTCAGCACGTCGGTCGAGCACCTACGCGACCGCAATCTGATCTACGTCTTCTACGGCAGCACCAGCCGCGTGCCCAAATACAAACACATGCTCCCGAGCGTGTACGAACTCGAGCCGTCGGAAACCGCCGTGATGGCCGTGCTTCTCCTTCGCGGTCCGCAGACCTTAGGCGAACTCCGCACGCGTACCGAACGCATGCACGAATTCCAAGGCCTCGGCGAGGTCCAGGAAACCCTCGACGGCCTCAGCCGCCGCGACGAACCGCTCGTCGTCAAACTCCCCGTCCTCCCCGGCCAAAAAGAAGCCCGCTTCGCCCACACCCTCTCCGGCGAAATAGACATCGAAGCCCTAGCCGCCGCCCACCCAACCCGCACCGCCGTCGCGGGAGCATCGGCAGACCGCATCGCCAAACTCGAAGAAGAAGTCACCGCCCTTCGTGAAGAAGTCGAGTCACTCAAATCTACGTTTGACGAGTTCCGTAAACAGTTCGAGTAAAAGGTCAATCTATTTTGCCCTGCCAGATGAAAAAGGCTGCCGGAAAGGCAGCCTTTTGGTGTGGTTTCTAGGTCCGTGCTTAGATGGTTTTGATCTTACGCACTCCGATCTTCATCTTGACCATGTCTTCGATCGTGGCTTTGGGGTCTTCGGAGCGGGCCTTGCGGACGAAATCTGCGTCGATCTTGAAGATGCGGCATTTGACGATGTCTTCGCTGTCGAGGTCGTTGAGGCCGGCGGCTTTTAGTTCGCCTAGGAATTCGGGTGTGACCTTGAAGATGCGGAATTTGACGAGGCTTTCGAAACCTTTCTCGCTAAATCCCATCTCGTGAACCTGACGAACGTAGTCGGCATCGATCTTGAAGATCCGTCCTTTTACGAGGTCTTCGAAAGTGAGATTGGGGAAGCCTGAGTTCTTCATTTCGACCATGTACTTCGAATCGACCTTGAAGATAGCAGCTTTGAAGAGGTCATCGACGTCCAGCTTGCCAAAGTTTGCTGAGAGTAGATCGTCAGCGAGTGCGGTTGTGACGTTGAGAAAAGCGGCAGCCAGAATGCGGCTCTCCGGCCCGTCATCATGCTTGGAATCAGACTTTTCGAAGTCGAATCCACGTGACTTCATCCCATCGAAAAAGGCTGTGTTTGGCACGAAACGAAACGTTCCGACGCCCTTACCATTTGTAAACGTGCCTTCGCACTCGATCGTGCCAGCCTCGCGGACGATGCTGAAATTGACGCGGCCATTCTGCGTCTGCTCACGCGTGAGCCCACGGAGTTCGTCGAACGAGTAGCTATTGCCATTCTGATTGCGGCCATTGTCGGTCTTTCGTTCAAACGAGAGGTGGATCTTGCCGGAACTCTCCTGTTTCGCCGTTCGCGTGTCGGCTTTCCACTCTCCCGTGATCGGATTCTGGGCGACGATCACCCATTTGCCTATGACAATTATGATAAATGCAAAACTTAGGGTCGTAAGGGTGCGGATAAAACTATTTTTCACTGAAGGGGCCTCCGGACTTTTGAATTTAGTTGCGTTACAAAGGGGAAACACCGTCTGCGAGCTATTTGTGACAAAAAAAGATGCCGGACTCGATCTGGTCGAGCCCGGCAGTGATCATGAAACGGTCTGAGCCGCAATTACGGCTTCTTCTTTGGAGCAGGACCCGCTTTCACCGGAGTAATATTCTGCTCCTTGAGGTATTTGATCGAATCAGCGGCACTAATCTTCAGTTTGTGTGTGTCGGGAGCAACACTAACGAACTTTTGCAGGTAGTTAGCTCCTTCCTGCAGTTTAGCTTTGTCGTCGTTGATAAATCCGAGATTTACCAAGCTTAAACCGGCCCCGACCAATGCGTCAGGATTGTCCGGCGAAGTCTCGAGCACTTGTTTATAGCCGGCGATAGCATTTTCCGATTCACCCTGAATACGATACATATCCGGCAGAATTAGCGATACTGCGTTCTTTTTCGCTGCGTCGGATTCGACGGCAAGATATTCCGGGATCATTACCTTAGCAAGGTCGATGATCGCTGGATCGACACGTTCGGTCTCAACGGAACGCCTAAAGGCATCCGCCGCCGAACGCAGCAGGCTCATTTTTGTCGCATCGAAATTGGCTTTATCCGGGATATCAGCCGGAGCGGCATTCTTTTGAATGGTCAACGCCTGCTGATAGCCCTGGACGGCGTCTAAAATATCTTGCTTTACCCGGCCTGCAGCGGCGACTTTCTCGGTAGCATCGGTAGATTTAACACTCGCGTTATGGGTTTCGATCGCCCTTGCGACATGAGCAACCCCACGATTCAGCAAAAAGATAGGAGCACTGCCGACAAAATCGGGATCTGCCGCGAAACCTTCAGTGTACTTAGCAATGGCGACATCGTAGTTCTTCGTGTCCATCGCCTCTTTACCCTCTTTGATCGAACGAGTGGTTATCTCATTCACGTTCGCGGCTTTCTTGTTCTTTTCTTCGACCTCTTTCTTTTTTGCCTCGAACTCGGCCTGAGCCTTTTTCATCTCTTCGGTGTTCTGCGGAACCTCGCCTGGTGCAGCCTTCTTGGCGTTGGCCGCCTTGCGGACCTCATCTTCAGGCATTTTCGAGCCGTCCCCAGGATAAACTGTGATCAGGATCTTTTCCTGGCCTCCGCGGATATTTGGCATGTAATTCGGAGAGATGCCGGGCCGCTGACCGACAGGATGAATGTCCAGCCAAGCTGCAAGCCCGCAAAACTGAACTGCCCTTTTGCGTTTGTTTTCGCAGCTGGCTGGCTGGCCTTAATATCGGTTCGAAAGCACTCTACAAGAGCTCCCGCGACCGGTGAGCGGGTGCCATCTGCATTGACAACCTCGACCGTGCCACTGATCGGCTGCGACTGGGCGAGTATTGAGATTGAGCCAACAGCAACGATTGCTGCAATGAGAATAAATTGGGCAAAAGACTTACGAAACATTGCGATCCTCCGAAATTTTCCTACCGACGATTAAATTCCGCCTGTTAGGATGCTGAACCCTGCAACAGAGTTCGTTATTTTCCAATATTCTATCTCAAGAACGCTAAAAAGCAGAAAGCACAACAAACGCTGCACATTCGTGTGATATCTTATCGTCTTGCGATAGTGAACGATAGCCTTATGGAGCGCCGAATTTTTAATTTCAGTTCAGGGCCTGCGACTCTGCCGATCGAAGTATTAGAAAAGGCGAGTGCAGAAATGCTGTCATTCCGTGGCAGCGGAATGAGCGTAATGGAAATGAGCCATCGCTCGGCTTATTTTGAGGGTATCCTGGCATCGGCCGAACGCGGCATCCGCGATCTTCTGAACGTGCCGTCCAACTACCGAATTCTCTTCTTGCAAGGTGGTGCACGGCTGCAATTTTCTATGATCCCGATGAATTTTCTCGGGGCCGGCGAGACCGCAGACTACCTGATCACAGGAGCGTGGGGAAAGATCGCGGCCAAAGAAGCTGCGAAATGCGGAAATGCACGCATAGTGTCTTCGTCAGAATCTAGTGGATTTAAGTCTATCCCGGAACAGGCCGAGATCGTTCCGAGCGTAGGTGCCAAATATCTGCATTACGTTTCGAACGAAACGATCGACGGCGTTGAATTCAAATACGACCTCGATGGCCACGGTGTGCCGGTCGTCTGCGATGCCTCGTCAAATATTCTCTCAAAACCCCTCGATATAGAAAAATACGCGATCATCTACGCTGGTGCCCAAAAGAATATCGGCCCGAGCGGTGTCACATTGGTCATTATTCGCGACGACATGCTCGATCGGGTGCCAGCAGGACAGCATTCGATGCTCGATTACCGAGCGATCGCCGAGAACGGCTCGATGCTCAACACGCCCAACACGTGGGGCATCTACATCATCAGTCTCGTCTGCGAATGGCTTCGGTCACAAGGCGGGCTAGCTGCAATGGCAGAGAAAAGTGCTTTGAAGGCCGCGGTTCTATATGACTCGATCGACAACAGCGATGGCTTTTACACCGGCCACGCCGAACGGTCAGCGAGATCGTTGATGAACGTTACATTTCGCCTCCCGTCTATCGAACTCGAAGATAAATTCTGCGTGGAGGCCACCGCCCTTGGCCTCGACGGCCTCAAAGGCCATCGCAGCGTCGGCGGTATACGAGCATCGATCTACAACGCCTTTCCAAAAGAAGGCGTCGAGAGATTGGTCGAGCTTATGAGCGATTTTGCCGGGCGAAATTAGGTAAGTGCTTGGATGATCGCTGCCGTCAAGTCACCTTCTTCGGATGCAGCAACAGTTCTAAGATCGATCACGACCTGGCCGTCAATGATGCGGGCAACAACTGGCGGTGTGCCAAGCCTGAGTTTTTGCTCAAGGCTTTGCACCGGCAACACAGTGTGAGAGAGCGCGATGAGGGCCGTGTCGGGTTGAACGGCGGGAGCAGCACCGCCGCCGATCGCTGATACTCCGGCAACGACCTCGACCTTGATCTTGGCAGATCGTCCGAGCCTTGAGCGGAGTTCCTTAACAAACATGCTCGCACGCTTCTCCAATTTTTCTTTTGTCATCGCAAGCATTCCAACGACAGGGATCTCAGTCTCAGTCGCCGAACGAGCGTACGAGTCCAGCGTTGCCTCCAACGCTGCGTAAGCAAGCTTGTCTACTCGCAGTGCTCGATAGAGCGGGTGTTTTCTGAGTTTCTCGATCACGGCCCTTCGCCCGGCAATGATCCCGGCCTGAGGGCCGCCAAGCAATTTGTCGCCGCTAAATGTCACAAGGTCTGCTCCGTCGGCAATAGACCGGCTCACTACCGGTTCATCTTTCAGACCATATTTCGACAGATCGATCAGTGCTCCCGAACCGATATCTTCGTACAAAATGATCTTGTTCTTCGTTGCAAGTGCAGACAGTTCGCTCAGCGAGGGCATTGCCGTAAAGCCAACTATTCGATAATTAGACGGATGAACCCGGAGAATAACGCGAGTCTTCCTGTTGATCGCCTTTTCAAAATCAGCGAGCCTTGTTCTATTTGTTGTTCCGACCTCACGCAACTTGCCGCCCGATTGCGAAAGCACATCCGGCACGCGAAAATCGCCGCCGATCTCGACCATTTCGCCGCGCGAGATGATAACCTCGCTACCCGCGGCAAATGCTGTAAGCACGAAGAACGCGGCGGCGGCACAGTTGTTTACGATCAGAGCATCTTCTGCCCCGGTCAACTGAACGATAAGATCCTCGGCCCGCCTGCCTCGACGGCCGCGACTTCCGGTGGCGAGATCGTATTCAAGGGTGCAATAACCGAAGGCTTCGTTAACTGCTTGTCGAGCCACTACTGATAACGGTGCACGGCCTAGATTTGTGTGAATGATGACGCCGGTTGCATTGATCACACGTTGCGTCCCCGACATGTGGTCCGCAAGAGCTAGATTTTCAACGCGATCTATCGCGTCAACAAGAAGCCCCTCTTTAGTTCGTGACTTCCCTGCCGCTACCTCGCTTCGCAGAGCAGCCACAGCGATGCGAGAAAGCTCCGATGCTCGCACGTCTCCCACACGAACTGTAATTTCTTGCACGCGTTCGCTTCGCAACACTTCGTCGATCGACGGGAGACCGCGGAAGGCCGAACTTTTGTTTTTTGCGGTTACTCGCGGCATTGGTTTATTTTATCCGAATCGCTTCAGATTGCTGGAACCCCTGTCGATTAGATGTTTATTTAAATAGGCGCTCCCGCGCCTGGTTTGTCAGAGTAGTATCTCGCATTAATTCATACCATGGCACTAATCGGAAACAAATTATACAGAGAGTCACAAGGTAAAGCGGACGACGCCCTCGAGATCGACATGCAGTTGGCACGAATGGAGGATGATATTCGCAAGCTCAAGATCGACTTCGACATCTTCTTTAACGGTGCCACAAAACGCGCCCCGCTCGAGGCTCGTGCCCGGCTGGACTCGTTTATCAAACGCGTCGCCGACAATCGCAATCTGTCGTACGCACAGCGTTATCAATTTAACACGCTTGTCGCGCGCTTCACTTCGTATAGGGAATTATGGCGGCGAACTCTCAAGGCAAAAGGCCTGGAGATAGTCTGAGAGCCATAACAGAACGTTAGAAAAAAAGCTGTCTGAAACGCGTTAGGTTCAGACAGCCTTTTTTATGTGTTAAGCCACAGTCCTAGGGAACCTTCATTACGTTCTCGGCCTGTGGCCCTTTCGGCCCATTAGTCACCTCAAACTCAACTTCATCGCCCTGGATCAAGGTCTTATAGCCATCGCCGCCGATCGCGCTGTAATGGACAAAAATGTCCTGCTCGCCCGGTTGCTCGATAAACCCATAGCCCTTTGCATTGTTAAACCATTTGACCTTGCCGATTGCTTTTGACATCACTAGTAAATCCTCCATAAAACTTGGTACCTCAAATTTCACTGCTCACTCGAACAGCGAAAGAATAAACCACATCTCAGACTGCCAAACGTCAAAGGCAAGTCGCGGGTGCGGTAAAAGATCTATTGCACACAGCCTTACCAAAAGAAAATAAAATCTTTAACTGCAAGATCCTTAGGTAAAATTTTGTATTTTGTGTTGATAGACGAAGCAAAATTAACCAAATCTTGACGCTCTGTCAAGAGAATTTGATGGTTTTGCGTAAATTTATCAGAAAATTGACATAAATAGTGCAATAACGGAAGATTGAGCGGTAAATAGGGCACATTTATGACAAGTGAATACGGCAAAGATCCGGGACTTTCATACAATAAATATCTCCGTGTTCCCGAGCTGCTCGACCTGCAAACGCGGCTCTCAGAACCGCAAAGTCACGACGAATTACTATTCATCGTGATCCACCAAACTTATGAACTGTGGTTCAAACAGATCCTTCACGAGATCGACGGGGCGATCGTTTGGATGGACGAAGGACGGTCGTTCCGAGTTAATCACAGCCTCAAGGCGATCACCGCGATCGAGAAGATCATGGTGTCGCAGATACACATTCTGGAATCCATGGCGCAGATCGGATTCCTGGAATTTCGCGATAAGCTGAATCCTGCAAGTGGTTTCCAGTCGATGCAGTTCCGCGAACTTGAATTCGTCTCGGGCCAGAAAGACGAGAAGATACTTGACTTCTTCAGTTTCGATGAGTTTGCGTTTAGCAGGCTGCAAGAACGCTTCGATAAGCCGAGTCTCGCCGATGCATTCTGGGCATTGCTCGGCCGAGAAGGGTTCGCCGTCGAGACTCGTGAAGACCGCATCGCCTCGACCGTTGAAATACTCACGCATCCCGAGAAACACGCTAACCTGTTCAATATGCAGGATTTGCTGATAGACCATGACGAGAACATCTCACTCTGGCGCTATCACCATGTCCTGATGGTCGAGCGAATGCTCGGAATGAAGCGCGGCACCGGCGGTTCGGATGGCGTCGGCTATCTGATGACCACGCTAACCAAGAAATTTTTCCCCGAACTTTGGGAAGCGAGAACACATCTAAAGTTAAACTAGCCATATGCGAGCCTTGTTACTTTCTGTACTCTTCGTAGTTGCCTCAACCGCAACATTTGGCCAATCGATTCGCGTCACGATCTTGCACGTCAATGACGCTTACCAATTCACCCCGGTCGAGGGTGGTAAACGTGGCGGCCTAGCTCGCCTGTTAACGCTAAGAAAAGAAGCGATCGCCGACAATCCGAACACGATCTTTACTCTCGGTGGCGATACGTTGTCGCCATCGGTCGAGACCCGCACATATAAAGGGGCTCAGATGATCGACGCGTGGAATGCAGTGGGCCTCGACTACGCCGTGTTCGGCAATCACGAATTCGACATCAAAACGGCCGATCTGCTGGCCCGCATCAAAGAGTCAAAATTCACCTGGCTTGGTGCGAACGTGATCGACACGAAGACCAAAAAAATCTTCGCCGACACGCCGCCTTATGTCATTCGTGAGATCGGCGGTGTAAAGATCGGCATTATCGGCCTCTTGCTACCCGAAACGAAACAGACCTCGTCGATGGAAGACAGTTTGACTGTGACCGATTACTGCTCCACCGCAAAGAAACTGGTTCGCGAAATGCGTCTCAAAAAGAAGGTGGATGCCGTCGTGGGATTGACGCACCTTTTCATGGCTCAGGACAAAAAACTTGCGGCCTGCGCTGATTTTGATCTCATCCTTGGTGGCCACGAACATACACTCCTCCAGTCTTCGTCAAACGGTACGCAGATCTTCAAGATGACGGCCGATGCCCGGGAGCTTGGCAAATTCAATCTGAATTTCAACGCCAAGACAAAGCGGCTTGAGAGTTTTGATTGGGAGATCATTCCCGTCACCGATAAGATCGCTGACGCAGCGGAATTTACTCCGATCTTTGAGAAATATCGCGGCTTGCTCGAACAGCTTGCCGTCAAGGTCGGTGCTACCTCGGTCGAGCTCGACGCCCTTTCACAGTCTGTCCGACAGAAGGAAACGAACGTCGGCAATTTTGTGGCGGACTCCTATCGCGATGCGGTCAAGGCCGACATCGGCTTCGTCAACGGCGGCTCGATCCGTGCGGACCTGACCTACCAACCCGGCCCGCTGACCAAACGCGACGTGCTCTCGATTCTGCCGTTCAACAACCCGATCGTGAAGGTCGAGGTCACAGGCAAACTGCTGAAACAGATACTCGAACACGGAGTCGCCCGTAGCGGTCCCGGCGAAGACAACGAGCCCGGACGTTTCCCGCAGGTCTCTGGTGTTCGATTCGAATACGACACTTCCAAACCGGTCGGCAGCCGTATAATTTCTATGAGGATCGGCGGCAAGACAGTAACAGACACAGCAACTTACACCCTCGCGACCTCAGACTTCCTCGTCTCACGCGGCGGCGATGGCTACACGATGCTAAAGGATGGAAAGAAACTGAGCGATGCCGCGACCGCACCAAAAGATTCGGACGTATTCGAGGCGGCCATCAAAAACTCGCCAAATTCGACGATCTCGCCGGTCGTCGACGGTCGCACTACCAAAGTGAATCGATAAAACGCGGAGAACGCAGAGACAAAAAAAGATAATTCTTAACTCTGCGTTCTTAGCGATCTCTGCGTTTATTTTAATTACTCTCGTTCCCGAGCCTATCAACACTTTTCACGATAACCTTTTCGATCTTTCGCGACGCTGACAGGGAGATCGAACGCTCGCTCGCAGGTAGCACGCTCTGGCTCCAACCATCTTTGTCCTTCGCATAGACGACAAACCAAAATGCCTTGCGGCTTCCCTTTTCCCGCCAGCTGGCACAGACGAATTCGCCATCGCGTCGTACGGTTACAGCCGGTGAGAATATCTTAGGCACCTTGATCCACGGCGATCTAGGAATCACCGCATCGTTTCGATACACCTCGTTTGTCAACGTATTCTGTATCTGGCCCATATCGTTTCGCAAGGACTTCTGGCTAAAGAATATCGCTCCTCTGGTCAATTCCGACGCACGCGTTTTCTCTATCTGCGAAGCTATCTCGCCTGCGGTAAATGTCGCCGTGGAGCCAATCCTGTATGCGGCGATTCCCGGCCAGATGTGGCGGTTTATCAAATTCTGTGACTTCCACCAATCGAGAAGGACCGGAAAACTCTGACCCTTTCGGGCTGTTTCCCAATAGAGTTGCGGAGCAAGATAGTCCACCGTGCCGTCCTGCAGCCATTTGCGTGCATCGGCGTAAAGCTCTTTGTACGCATTGAATCCGGTAATGTCTTTCTCCGGGATCGGCTGCCAGATGCCGAATGGCGAAATGCCATACATGATCTCCGGCTTGATGCGTTTGATCTCGCGGCCAACCTCTTCGATAAACGTATTCACATTCCACCGCCGCCAATCGTCGCGACTCGGCGGATTTCGTTCTACGCCCATCGGAGCGAGTTTGTTAATGACGTGCATATAGTCCCGCCAGTTTTGTTCGTCTGGGAACTCTATCTTCTTGCCCGCTGCGTCATTCTCGGCGTACGGATAAAAGTAGTCGTCAAAGTGTACGCCGTCGATATCATATCGCCTCACAACATCTGTGATCACCTTCAAAGAATGCTCTCGCGCCGCAGGGTCGGTCGGGTCAAGCCACATGTATCGGCCATATTGACGTACGATCTCAGGCCTGGTTTTCGAAACGTGTCCGTCCGACATCGTCTTCGCGGCAGGATGATATGCCCGGTACGGATTGAACCACGCATGGACAAGAATCCCGCGTTTGTGAGCCTCTGCTACCAGAAACGTCAGCGGATCGAACGCCTGCCCCTTTCCCATCTGCCCGGTCAAAAACTCCGACCATGGCTCCAGCTTCGACGCATAAACCGCATCCGTCATCGGCCGCACCTGAAATACAACGGCATTCAGCCGAACCTTTTTCGCAAGGTCGAGTATCGCGATCAGCTCAGCTTTTTGCTGTTCGATCGTCAGGGTTTTCTTCGTGGGAAAATCAATATTATCAACCGTCGCAACCCAGACCGCACGGAACTCGCGGTCGATCTTTGGTAACACTTGGCCAATGGTGAAAGGGGAGCAGATCGCTAGTATGGCTATGGCAAAAATGTGCTTCATAAAGGCTGCCCAATTTCTATACAAAAACCGCGAAGACCTCGTTGGAGAAGAGCTTTCCTTTTCGCGAAAGCAGTAGATTTCCATTGACTATTTCAACAAGCCCGGACACCGTCATATCGTTAAGCTCTTCCGCGTACTTAGTTTGCAGATCAATGCCAAATCGTTGCTTATACGCAGCGAGATTTATTCCGCTCTCTAATCGGAGGCCGAGAAAAACAAACTCGGACGCAATATCAGTGTCTTCACGCATGACCTCGCCGGTTTTGTTTGACTCGATCAGCTCGACGTATTTGGCGGTATCGCGTTCGTTAGCATAGCGCTGGTGACCGTCGAATGAGTGGGCGGACACACCAAAGCCAAATACGGGATCGAGCGTCCAGTATTTTGAATTGTGCCGCGACGCGAAGCCCGGGCGAGAGAAGTTTGATATCTCGTATTGGTCGTAACCCGCAGCGGCTAGGCGGTCGAGCATTAGTTCGTACATCTCGGCGGCGAGGTCTTCGTCGGGCATCGGGCGACGGGCGGTGCGAAGCTGCTCGGCGAGCGGCGTGGACTGGTGAATTTCGAGCAAGTAAAGCGAGATGTGCTTAGGGTCGAGGGCGATGGCTTCGTCGAGGTTTCGCGACCAGTTGTCGAACGTCTGGCCTGGCAGACCTGCGATCAGATCGAAGCTCACGTTCTCAAAACCAGCCTCGCGAAGCATCCGAAACGTCTGCCGAGCATCATTGGCATCGTGCCCGCGTGCAAGCAGCTTCAGATCACGGTCGTCGAATGTCTGAACGCCAAAACTCGCACGGTTTACGCCAAGTGAGCGATAAGCAGCAAGCGTCTCCGGCGTGACCGTCGCAGGATTCATCTCCATCGTGATCTCTGATAAATCTGAAATTTCAAATCTCAAATTTATCGAATCAAGGATCTGCTCGACCTGTTCAGGCCGGAGCAACGACGGCGTTCCGCCGCCAAAATAGATGGTGTCGATCGGGTCTGAGATCTCAGATCTGAAATTTGAAATTTCTAAACAAAGCGCCCGCACATACCGTTCGACCGCACCACTGTCACGATAGACATCCGTCGCAAAATCGCAATAGGAACATCGCGATTTGCAGAATGGTATGTGGAGATAGATTCCGGCGGGCATTGGGACAAGGATAACATCCGGACAAACTGAGAACTAAAAAGTAAAAACTGAAAACGCTTTGGGTTGCGTTCTCAGTTTCTAGTTTCCACTTGTCCGATTGTCCGATATGTCTAATTTTCGAGTTGATCTCCGAGCGAAGTCGCCCATGCGGCTTCGAGATCGGCCACGGGAGCATCTAGCACGCTGGTGCCGTCCAAGGCGATCGTCAACGAATTTCCGGTAACTTTTCCGATCACCGCAAACGGACATGCTCCGATCAATGCATATACTTTCTCCGCAGATTCCGCCGAGAAGCTGATGACAATACGCGACGGCGTTTCGCCAAAAAGAAGTGATGCCGGGGAAAGACCACTCTCGACCAGATCGATCTCCGCTCCGATAGCATCGCGGCCGAGCGACGAGAAGCCGCATTCAGCGATCGTCACTGCGAGTCCGCCGTCCGAGCAGTCGTGGGCGCTTTTGATCAGGCAATTGTCGATCAGCTTGAGCAGTGTGTCTTGTATGAGCTTTTCTTCTTCGAGATCGATCGTTGGAAAAGCTCCGTTTGCGATGATCTCTTCTGTCGATAGACCGAGGATAGTTTGCGCGTATTCGCTCGACGCAAGGTCGTCGCGGGTCGTACCGAGGATGGCAACGATGTCGCCTTCGTCTTTGAAACCGTGCGTAACGATCTTCCTCGTATCATCGATCAGGCCGACCATGCCGATGACAGGAGTTGGTAAAATACCACGACCGTCGGTTTCGTTGTAAAAGGATACATTACCCGAGACAACCGGTGTCTCAAACACATTGCAAGCCTCAGCCAAACCATCGACGACTTCCGAGAAACTCCACATCACCTCAGGCCGCTCAGGCGAGGCGAAGTTGAGACAGTTTGTAACCGCTATGGGCTTCGCTCCGACGCAAACGACATTTCGTGCGGCCTCGGCGACGGCGAGCTTTGCACCTTCACGCGGGCTAATGGCGACATATTTGCCGTTGCCGTCCAGACACATTGCGACGGCACGGCGAGTCTCTTTAATGCGAATAACTGCTGCGTCCGAGCCGGGCAGGACAGCCGTATTGGTCCGAACCATCGTGTCGTATTGCTCGTAAACCCAGCGTTTGGAGCAAATATTTGGCGACGCCAGCAACTGACGCAAAGCTTCGTGGCAGTCTGGAGTCTTGAGTGTTGAGTCTTGAGTCGGAGGCAGAGGACTCTCTATCCTCTCCACCGGCTTCATCGGCCGGTTGTATTTCGGAGCCTCGTCGGTCAATGCCATTACGGGCAGGTCGGCCATGAGCTCGCCGTTGTGCGTGATCTTTAGGCGGTCGCCTTCGACGACCTTGCCGATCGTTACGCAGTCGAGATCCCATTTGTTGAAGATCTCGACGACCTCTTTCTCGCGGCCCGTTCGGGCGACGATCAGCATTCGCTCCTGCGATTCCGAGAGCAACATTTCGTATGCGGTCATACCCGTCTCGCGTTGTGGGACGAGTGTCAGATCGAGTTCGAGGCCATTGCCGGCTCGGGCTGCCATCTCGACCGAGGAACTGGTCAATCCGGCGGCTCCCATATCCTGAATGCCCTCGATCGCACCGCTGCGCATCGCTTCGAGACAGGCTTCGAGAAGAAGTTTTTCGAGGAAAGGATCGCCAACCTGAACGGTCGGGCGTTTTTCTAAAGCTTCGTCGTCAAACTCCGCCGAAGCCATAGTCGCACCATGGATGCCGTCGCGGCCAGTCTTCGCACCGGCGTAAAGCACCGGATTTCCGATACCCGACGCCTTGCCGAAGAAGATCTGATCTTTGCGGACAAGCCCAAGAGCAAATGCATTTACGAGCGGATTAAGGCTGTACGATTCGTCAAAAACAACTTCACCACCCACCGTCGGCACGCCAAAGCAATTGCCATAATGGCCGATCCCGGAGACGCAGCCTTTGAGGATAGATTTGTTGCGGTTGAGTACCTTGTCGCGTTCGGATGACCCAGTCGCTATCGCTCCCGGTTCTGACCAGTCAGCTAGTGGACCGAAACGCAGACTGTTCATCGCCGCGATCGGGCGTGCTCCCATCGTGAATACGTCACGCAGAATGCCGCCGACGCCCGTCGCGGCACCTTGGAACGGCTCAATAAAAGATGGGTGATTGTGCGATTCGACCTTAAAAGCCACGCACCAGTCGTCGCCTATATCGACCACGCCGGCATTCTCGCCCGGCGGGACGATCACGCGCGGGCCGGTCACGGGTAGGCGTTTGAGATGAACACGCGAAGATTTATACGAGCAGTGCTCCGACCACATCACGCTGAAGACGCCGAGCTCTGTAAAATTGGGCTCACGGCCCATTAATTCTTTGATCTTTTCGTATTCGTCGGGTTTGAGTCCGTGTTGTTCGACGATCTCTGGAGTGATAGTGGTCATGGATAAATAGAGCCAAATCGGCCTTCCTGAAATAAACAAAAGAGTTTATGCGTTCGGGAAATGTTAATCAAATCCGAACGCGTAAACTCTCTGTGAATCCGCCAAAATTGTAATCCAAACTACGGCATAGCCGGGGCACCAAACGCCGCCCACTCTTCTTTCGCCGGGCCGTAAATTCCTGGCACGCGTAAACCCGCTTGTCGCATCAAAACGGTCATCTGTCCGCGATGATGCGTCTGATGGGCGATCAGGTAAAACAGCGTCATTCCTCGCGACCAGGTTTCGCCGTACATGTCGTCTTCGATAAGCAGCGTTTCGGGCGTCCAATTCTTCGACACCTCGTCGCCGACCGATTTCGCTGCGATGCCATAGAGCCGTGCGATCTCGGCGGCGCTTGTCGGGCATTCGGCATCTTCCGCGGGAGCGTCAATGGTCAGGCCCACCTTCCCAAGCATCTCGCCGAGCGTAATCGTGAGGTGCCAGCCAAGATACCCGAGCGTGCGGCCATCGTCATAAACTTTTGTGTCAAGAGATTCGTCGGTTAGGTTTAGCAAAACCTTGCCGGTCATCTCGGCCTCGTAATCCCACGCCGTTCTAAAATCTTCGATGTTTCTAAACATTAGCTCTCTATTTTTTTGGGCTCAACGACTTCTCTATTTCTTCTTTAAGCGTTTCGTATTTGAATTTTCCGGGTCGCGTATAAGCGGCTTGCCCCGCAGCATCGTAAAGCACGGTCAGTGGCAGATTGCCGCTCCAGTCTTTCGCGACCATTGTGATCGCCGCGCTCTCGTCCGGAGTCTTCAGGAGATATGCGGGCATCTCAGCCTTCACCTCTCTGAGGAATTTTGGAACCAAAGTGCCAATATCCTCGAGATCGTCGAGAGAAACAGTGATGAAATCCACGCGTCCCTTGTACTCGCCGTCGAGTTTTACAAGGTCCGGAAACTCTTCGCGGCACGGGTCGCACCAAGTTGCCCAAAAATTGATCAGCAGCGGTTTACCACTCGGCTCGAGCAACTTCTTCAGGCCGTCGATGTCGATCTGCGTGACTTTCGGACTTGCTGCTGCCGCTTTCGGTGAAGTTCCCTTTGCCGCTTTCGGCATGCCTTGCGCAGATAATGGCTCGATCAACAATAAAGCAAAAACGGCGCACAGCGCCGCTTTTACCAAAACTACAAACAACTTAGACATATTGTCCCTTTAACTACTGAGCCCCAGCCTTTTTGATCGTACAACCGAAGGCGTTCTTGCGAGTATTGACCACCTTCTGGCCAGCCAGCGACTGGTCAAAGGCCGCACGCAGATACTGGTCGGTGATAGCCTTACCAGAGCGGTCATTGTCGATCGCACCGTGGTAAAGAAGCGTGTTCTTGGCATCAACGTAATATGCCTCAGGCGTAACGGTTGCCCCAAGCTTGTCGGCAAGCTTGTTTCCCTTGTCGATCAACATCGGGAACTTAAAGTTCTGATCGCCATCGCTCTTGACCCAAGCGAAATCTTCTGTAGCGTTTGAATTGATGCCGATGAAGGTGATGCCTTTTGACTTATAGTCGGCCGCCACGGCGTTGATACGCTCGATGTAGCCTTTGACCACCGGGCACTGAGCCGATAGGAACATCACGACGGCACCCTTTTCGCCTTTGAGGCTGTTCAGGCTGTGAGTCTTGCCGTCAGTCCCAGCCAACGAAAAGTCTTCCATTGTCGCTCCGACAGCAATTCCCTGAGCATTTGCCGCAACCGCAAATGCAAAGATAGCGGCTAAAAATACAGTCAATTTTCTCATAAAACTCTTACCTCCAAGAAATATCCTTTGGTGAAATGATACCAGTCAAAATCTGCGCTAACAAACTATTTTACGCACGATCCAAACGATCAGTTTCAGAATTCGACGTGAGTAATTTCACCTTTGGATGCTCAAAACACAACAAAAGTTCGAAGTGCAACAACTTTTATTAAGGCAGACGCCCCGGAGTCATCGGGGCACCTGCGGCTTCGAGTTCTTTCTCAAACCTAGGCAGGTCGATCTCCACGAGCTTCCTCAGCCGTGCCAGTACAGGGGCGAACTCCGAATTTGCTAACTCATAATTCGTCAGCTGCGTCTGCGTTGGTTTGATCGTCGAAAGACGGATCGTGCCCGCAACGTTGCCGATCCGCTGGGCGATTGAGAGCGGCGGGATCTCGCTATTTCCTCGTCCGCCACGAAGAGCGTTGATGATCGCGTCGACCTCATTGTCGAAAGCCTCTGCCTGATCGATAAACTTCTTGTTCTCAACCGTAGCTTCAGCGGCCGACCTCTTCAAGAGGCCGATCCGAGTCTTTGCTCCGGTCGAAACGTCGTTTGCCGCAACAATACTACGCGAAAGCGTCGCGACCTTTCGCTGAAAATCTGCCAGGAGCTTGGCGTCGGCATCGGTCATATTCTCTTTGCCTTCGACAATGACGTTGAAGCTCTGCGAGCCCGGCATCGCCGTGACTACGCCATTTACTCGCATAGCCATTGTTACGGTGTATTTGCCCGGCATGACAAGTTGCCCCTGCGGCCCGCCACCAAAGCCACCCCCGCCGCCGCCGCCGCCAAATCCGCCCGGCCCGCCCGCTTGCGGAGCACTAATTGAAGGCGGAGCGTACCGGAGATCCCAAGTGGCCCGCTGGATTCCCGTACCAACAGGTGTCGTCAGACGACGAACTATCTTGCCTTCCGCGTCTGCGATCGAAAAGATGAGAGCCGGCGGCTCTTCTTCAGTTTCAGCTCGCAATTCGGCGATCGACGGGTACTTGAATGACGTCTTGTTGCGTTCCGCCGCACGCTCAGCATCCTGGCGTTTTTGTCTCAAGGTCTTCGGTGCTTCTTTGACAAAATAGGTGAACGTCGCTCCGTACGCCGGATTTGGAGCCGTATAGAATGATGCCCCCTGCGAACTCGCGAAGGTTGAGTTAGACCGGACAAACATCAGGGCATCCTTGACGGGTAGCAGAGCAGATGACTGGTCGATCATCGCTTTTGTCACTTGACGGAGCGGGGCATAGTCATCGAGTACGTAGATCCCGCGGCCAAACGTGCCGAGGACAAGGTCGTTCTCCGTCTTTTGTATCGCGATATCGCGGACAGCTATTACCGGCAATCCGCCGCGCATCTGTATCCATTTGCCACCGCCGTCCACCGAAAAGAAAAAGCCGAATTCGGTGCCAAGAAACAGCAGATTCGGATTAACGTGATCCTCGGCGATCGCATAGGTCGATCCGCGAACCGGCAGGTTTGATGCGATCGATGTCCACGTTTTACCGGCGTCGGTGCTCTTCATCGGGTAAGGCTTGAAATCGCCGTTCTGATGGTTGTTGAAGAGTGCATAGACCGTATTTTGGTCGTGTTGTGAAGCGAGGATCCGCTGAACGTAGCTAAGTTCGGGGATTCCCGGGATCTTGTCCACTTTCCTCCAGCTACCGCCGTCATTTTCGGTTATCTGGATCAAACCATCGTCAGTGCCAATGTAGATCAGCCCCTGTTTCTTGGGCGATTCCGATAGTGCCGAGGCATTGCCCCAGAGGGCGGTTGACTGGTGCTTAGCAATGGCGTCGGGCCCCCAAACTTTGCCCATTACGGGTAGCGTGTTGCGATCGATGCCGCGCGACAGGTCACCCGAGATCACTTTCCAATCGTCGCCGCGATTGTCGGATTTGAATAGCTTGTGGCCCGCGAAATACAGCCGAGTGTGCTGGTGCGGGCTGATGATGATCGGCGAATCCCAGTTATATCGCTGTGTCTCGACGCCAATGCCTTCGGTTGGCGCGATGCTGACGCGTTCGCCGGTGCGTTTGTCATAGCGAACTAGGCCGCCGTTTTGGCTCTCGGCGTAGATGATGTTCGGATCGGTCGGGTCGACTCTCGATTGGAAGCCGTCGCCGCCGTTTGTCAGGAACCAGTCTGAATTGACGATTCCCGCCGTGCTTCGTGACTTAGCCGGGCCGCCGAGCGAGTTGTTGTCCTGCGTTCCGCCGTAAACGTTGTAGAAAGGCGTCGCCGTATCAACGGTAATGTCATAGAACTGTGCGACCGGAAGATTTGCCTTAAAATTCCAATTCTCGCCTTTGTCGAAGCTCTCGTAAACGCCGCCGTCGCAGCCGATGAGAAGGTAATTATTGTTATTTGGATCGATCCAAAGTGCGTGATTATCGACGTGTTTCAGCCGCTCGCCCGCGTTCCGCTGTGTTCTGCCACCGTCGTCGGAAACCTGCGTTTGGACGTCCGGAATATAGACGCGATCGACTAGCTTCGGATCGGCTACGATCTGCCCGTAGTACATTCCCTGAGCGATACGGTTTCCCATTCGTTCCCACGTTGCTCCGCGGTCTGTCGTTCGAAAGATCCCGCTGAGAGCACCACTGGCTTCGATAGAGGCGTAAACCACATTCGTGTCGGCCGGGGAGATCGAAAGCCCTATACGGCCGAGATCGCCGGGAGGCAAGCCTGATCGAATGCGTGTCCACGTATTGCCGCCGTCGGTCGATTTGTACATCGCGCTTTCAGGCCCGCCATTGATCAGCGTGTAAAAATGGCGGCGACGCTGCCATGTGGCAGCGTACATCGTGTCGGGGTTCGACGGATCGATGACGACATCTGTCGCACCGGTATGTTCGGTTCCCGGGATGACGGCTTTCCAGGTCTTTCCACCATCTGTCGTTTTGTAGAGGCCGCGTTCGCCGCCTGCGCTCCAAAGCGGGCCTTGTGCGGCAACAAACACAACATCGCTATTACGCGGATCTATCGCGATGCGGCCGATGTGTTCCGAGGTCTTGAGTCCAACGTTGCGCCAGCTTCGTCCGCCATCGTCCGAACGATATACACCGTCGCCATATGCAACACTGCGTTGGCTGTTGCGTTCTCCCGTGCCGACCCAAACGGTCGAAGGGTTCTTAGGATCGAGAGCGATCGCACCGATCGAGAACGCACCTTCGTTGTCAAAAACAGGAGTAAAAGTCGTACCTGCGTTCACTGTCTTCCAAACGCCGCCTGATGCAACTGCCACGTAGTACTTCGCCCGATCTGTCGGGTCAACCGCAAACGCGATCACGCGTCCAGAGGTCACCGCCGGACCGATCGAACGGAACCTAAATCCGCCAAAGACCTGCGGACCAAACGGATCGGGCGGCGATGGTGCTGCCGAAGGAGATACCGACGGCTGAACGACCGTCGTCCGCGTCGAGTCACCAGCCGGAGTCGCACCTGGCGACGGCGTGGCCGTCGGAATGACAGCCGTCGCCGGTGGTGTTGGCGACGATTCCGGGCGCGGCGGCCTTCCTCCCTGCCCGAAAACGGCGGAAGTTAAAAATAAACCTATCGAGACCAGGACAAACGTTGAACGCAATCTTTGCACAGAAAGAACTCCTTAGGAACAGAATGTTGGTGTTAAGTTGACGGCTAAGATTATGGCCTGTTTTTAGAACTCTATCAAGCCAAATAGTACTGACCGGCGTAGTAGCAGCGGTATTTCTGTGTAAAGATTTGTCAATAAAAATGGGGCTCCGTCGGGAGGTTTCGGTTCGAAAGGCAGAGGAGCGGCGAACCCAACGGTTTCGATTCGTGTCGAAACGACATTTTCATCGATTCCCTTCGAGATCCTGTGTCAATATCGCCCACAGGGACACCTTTTCACCCACGACCTCCGCCGTCAATTTCCCGCCGCCGCCGCCCTCACCGCCTCTTCCCCTCCAAGCACTTATTGCAACACGCCGTGCTCTCATAGACGACCCGTAAACGCCACCTGCCAACCACAACCGCACACAAACTTGACCACGCCGAAATCCGGGTCAGAAAACTAGCCCTTCGTGCTATAATTCGGGCACTTCCAAGTATCAATAATTTGCGTCCGTTGCCCCTATTTGACCGGCAATTTCGTTGTTCAACATGAGGGGTGAATTTACGAACCTATGAAACGATGCCCAGAATGCAGACGGGATTACTACGACGACACGCTGCTGTATTGTCTCGACGACGGCAATGCTCTGCTCGAAGGGCCGCGGAGCGCGGACACCCCTGTCCGCCCGTCATCCGACCGGGTCGGGGGGGAAAGAGAATTTCGCCGGGCCATTGAGCTCAATCCAAAGTATCCGACGGCCCGTCAATGGCTTGGGAACCTACTCGCGTCCGTCAAGCGGTATGATGAGAGCCTTGTTGAGTTGAGACGTGCGGAGGAGCTTGATCCGCTTTCGCCGATCATCGCGATGAACGTGGGAGACACGCTGGTTAACGCTCGCCGCTATGACGAGGCTCATGCCGTCTACAAACGCTCGCTCACCCTTAATCCCAATTTCGCCTTAACCCACTTCGGGGTTGGTCTGGCCAACGGTCTGAAAGGGATGTATCCCGAAGCAATTGCCGAAACGCGGAAAGCTATCGAGTTGGATCCCGACTCGTCCACGAAGGGTTATCTCGCTCTATGGCTGGGAAGATCCGGTGCTCATGACGAAGCCAGGAAGGTGCTCGATGAAATAAAGCTGAAGGCGACGCAGCGGTACGTCCAAAGCTTTTCCTTCGCGCTGGCGCATCTCGGCCTTGGCGAGAAGGGTGAGGCTCTCAACTGGCTTGAAAAGGAGGTCGCAGAACGTGGATCAAACACCCGTTACTTTGCCAACGCCCCTGAACTCGACGACCTGCAAGCCGAACCTCGGTTCAAGGCAATGCTGAAACAGCTAAATCTCCCGGAATAGAATGTTATGAAACGATGCCCTGAATGCGGGCGAATTGAAGTTATGAAAAACCAACTCCTGTTGCTGCTTGTCATTTTGCTGTCCTTGGCAGTCACGCCGGCTGATGCTCAAGGCTCAAGCGCGCCCAGCCCGTACCTTTTCGTTTGGTCGGGCGACGGCGACCGAAAAGATTCTGATTTTCTTGCCGTGATCGACGCTCGGCCGAGTTCCGCCAGCTACGGCGAGGTGATCGCGACGGTGCCGGTTGGCGCAAAGGAAACATATCCGCATCATACGGAATACGAATTTCCGGCGAATTCAATGCTGTTCGCTAACGGCTGGGGAGCGGGACGAACATTCGTCATTGATCTTCGCGATCCTAAAAAGCCAAAGCTGGCGACCGAATTCAAGAACATATCTGACTACGCTTTCCCGCACGCCTTCGATCGCTTGCCGAACGGAAATGTCTTGGCGACTTTTCAGGTGAAGACTGCCGGCTTCGAACCTCCCGGAGCCTTGATCGAGCTCGATCCTCGCGGTGCTTTCGTCAGGGCAAGCAGTGCGGATGTTGCCGGATTGGAAAAGAAACAGCTTTGGCCGTACAGCGTTCTGGCCCTGCCGAAGATCGACCGCGTCGTTACTACGAGTACGGAAATGGGGCTTCCCCAATGGGCTCAGCCAAAGTCACACGCTGCATCGCATGAATCCCATACCCTGACCGATACCCATCACATTCAGATCTGGCGGCTGAGCGACCTAAAGCTCTTATCGACCGTTCCGTTGCCGGCTCCCGTTACGGGAAAGGCGAACCTTAATCCCGCCGAACCCCGTTTATTGCCGGATGGCAGCGTTTATGTGAACACATTCAACTGCGGCCTTTTTCGTATCTCCGGACTAGAGGGCGCCGAGCCTAAGGCAGATCCCGTTTATACGTTTCCCGGGGCAGGCTCGAAGGAAGAATGTGCCGTTCCGGTCGTGATCGGCAAGTACTGGATACAGACTGACCCGTCGCTGCCGGGCCTGATCACATTGGATATCAGCGATCCCGCAAAACCGCGGGAAGTCTCACGACTGGTTCTCGAAGAGGCATTCAACAAGACACACTGGATCGCAGCTGACCGCAATTCAAACCGGCTGGTCATCACGGGCAACAACCGGTCCTGGATACTTATCGCGGACCTCGATGCAAGGACCGGAAAATTGACGCTCGACCGTAGGTTCAAGATGAAAGAAGGCGATCGTCCTGGCATCAGCTTCGAACGGCCTCGATGGCCCCACGGTGAAACGGGCCCCGCCTGGGTTCACGGCGCACTCTTTGGCCCGGTTCCGGCTAAGAAATGAAACCCATATCAATGCAGGCGTGTTACACCGCCTGAGACCGATTCAGAGAAGATTATGAAACGATGCCCTGAATGTAGGCGGGATTATTACGACGACACGCTGCTGTATTGTCTCGACGATGGAAATGCTCTGCTCGAGGGCCCGAGGTCAGAACCGGGAGCGGTAGCGACTGGGTTCTCAGCCGACGAGCCGCAAACCGCCATTTTGCACTCGACTGCTGCGCCGGGCGAGGCTCCGACTCGCGCAGATCAATACGACTGATGCGACCGCGATACTTCACACTGGGGCGGAGGCGGAGCCTCGGGAGTCCTTGGGCGGGCTGCCGGAAAGGCAGAGCCTTTCCCCTCACCGGGCGGCGAAGCCGCTGGCGGCGGGGGTTGTGGCCCTGTTGGTTCTCGTTGGCGGATTCTTTGGTTATCGATATTTCAGCATCGGTGGATCTTCGGCGATCAATTCCATCGCCGTGATGCCGTTTGAGAATCGGAATTCGGATGCCGATACGGATTATTTGTCGGACGGTTTGGCGGAATCGGTGATCTTTCGGCTGACGCAGATCCCTGATCTGAGGGTCAGCCCGACGAGTTCAGTGATGCGTTACAAAGGAGCATCGACTGATATTGCCAAGATCGCCTCCGAACTTGGCGTAGATGCGGTGATGACCGGACGCCTTACTAAGCGGGGCGACAATCTGAACATCACGGTCGAGCTCGTGGATGTGCGAACCAACAAGTCGCTGTGGGGCGAGCAGTATGAACGGAAACTTTCGGAATTATTGACCACCCAACGCGAGATCGTCGCCGAGATCGTGAACAAACTGCAACTAAAATTGTCGGGCGAAAGCGAGCAAAAGCTGGCGAAGAAATACACGGTCAACCCGGAGGCCTATCAAGCGTATTTGAAAGGTCGTTATTATTGGAACAAGCGAACTGGCGAGAACATAAAGAAAGCGATCGAGCAATTCAATCTCGCGGTGGAAAAAGACCCTAATTATGCTCTGGCGTATGTTGGCCTTGCCGATTGTTACGCACTTGGCAATGAGCATCTGCAAATGTCGGTTAAAGAATCCGTGCCGCAGGCAAAGGCGTATGCGACCAAAGCTCTGGAACTCGATGGTTCCCTCGGAGAAGCATACGCGACGTTGGGGATGGTAAACCATCTTTTATGGAATTGGGCCGAATCTGAAAAAGCATATAAGCGGTCGATCGAATTAAACCCAAATTACGCAACTTCCCGACATTGGTATTCCCGTTTACTTTCTGACCTTAGACGGCAAGATGAAGCCTTGGCGGAGATCAAGCGGGCGAATGAACTTGACCCGTTGTCGCCCGTAATTATTGTCAATATTGCACAGTGCTATCAGGAGATGGGTGAGTATCAATCGGCATTTGATTACTGCAACAAAGCACTTGAAATTGATCCGACTTTCGCGGGAATGCATTACAATATCGCGTCCATCTATGTCGACCAAAAGCGATCCGCCGAGGCGTTGGCGGAAGCCGAAAAAGACCGGGAATACCCAGGCACTCTGGTCATACTGGGTATGGCTTATGCACAGAACGGGAAGCGAAACGAAGCGCTGGCGGTCATCAAGCAACTCGAAGAGCGATTTGCCAAGGGCGACGAAAGTGCCAGTAGCTCTATTGCCAATGTTTATGTTGAGCTTGGGGAGAAAGAAAAAACTTTTGAATGGCTGGAAAAAGCATTTCAGGTACGAGATTTGGGATTGACTTGGTTGAGAATCGGGCCGACCTTTGCCCCGATCCGCGACGACCCGCGTTACAAGGATCTGCTGAAACGGATGAATCTGCCGGAATAGAACGTTATGAAACGATGCCCTGAATGCGGTCGGGAGTACGACAATACGATGATGTTCTGTCTCGATGACGGAGCCGAGTTGCTCTACGGCCCGGCAAGGTCAGAACCGGGAGCGATAGCGACCGGGTTCCGATCGGACGAGCCGCAAACCGCGATCATGCACTCGACTGCTGCTTCGGGCGAGGCCCCGACTCGCGCTCAGATTGACACGACCGAGCAAACTGCCGTTCTGCCTTCGGGCATCCGCGAACCGGTGAAAAATGGTCTCGACAAACGATTGTTGGCCGCGCCGTTTCTAGTCGCCATTATTGCCCTCGGAGGATTATTTGGATATCGCTATTTCACCGCTTCGGACGCCGGTCAAATAAATTCGATCGCTGTTCTTCCGTTCGAAAACCGAAGTGGGGATGCCGATACCGATTATCTCTCGGACGGGCTGGCGGATTCTTTGATCTATCGTCTTTCGCAATTGCCGAATCTAAAGGTCAGCCCGACGAGTTCGGTCATGCGGTACAAGGGGAAGGAAACGGATGTTGCGACGATAGCTAAGGAACTCGAGGTCGATGCCGTTATGTCGGGGCGTTTGTCACAGCGCGGCGATGACCTATCGATAAGTGTGCAGCTGATCGACGCAGGGACAAAAAAATTGATCTGGGCCGAGCAGTATGACCGTAAAATGGCCGATCTGCTGGCCACGCAGCGTGAGATCGCGACGGCCATCACGCAAAAGCTTGAGCTGAAACTGTCGGGCAACGAAACGGGTATAACCAAAAAATACACAGACAATAATGAGGCCTACCAGCTTTACCTGCGCGGACGCCACAGCTTTGCCAAGCGGACAAAGGAAGACATGCTCCGCGCTATCGAATTCTTCAAGCAGGCTGTCAAGCTCGATCCAAAATTCGCATTGGCATATGCTCGGCTCTCCGAAGTCTATGGCACTATGCCGGCCTATCCTTACCTTTCTCCAAGGGAGGCCTTTCCTGAAGCTAAAGCCGCAGCCGAAAAAGCATTGGAAATTGACCCGACGCTATCCGAGGCCCACACTTTTCTCGCTTATGCACAGGTGATCTATGACTGGAACTGGGCTGAGGGCGAACGTTCTTTCAAGCGAGCCCTCGAACTAGACCCGAATAATTTCTCCGCCCATTTTCGCTACGGTCAGATATATCTGCTCTCGACGGGCAGAATTGATGAAGGCATCAGCGAGATCAAACAAGGACTCAAAGCAGAACCCCTGGATGTGAATATGGGGGTTACTGTCGCCTGGGCGGATCTTATACGAGGACAAAATGAGGAAGCTCTTGAGGTGGCTCGTAAAATTCACGATCTTGAACCGAACCACCTACTTTCGCGATGGATGCTTGCATCGGTCCTCACCGAAATGCGCAGGCACGATGAGGCGATAGCTCTATGTGAGAAATGGCTGCAAGCTGAACCGAATAGCCAAATGGCCATTCGTGATGCGGGATTTGCCTATGCCAAAGCCGGACGCCGCGACAAAGCGGAGGAAATGATCGCCCGGTATCGGGAACTCGCAAAAACCGAGTGGGTGGCGGCGGCCCGAATCGCTTCGATCTATGGCGCTTTGGGTGAGAAGGACAAAGCGTTCGCTGAGTTGGAAAAGGCATTAGAGGCACGTGATTGGGAAATGCATCGGCTCAACGTCGAGTTATATATGCGGCCCCTGCGTGATGATCCGCGATTTAAGGCAATGCTCAAACGCGTAAATCTACCGGAATAGAACATTATGAAACGATGCCCTGAATGTAGGCGGGATTATTACGACGACACGCTGCTGTATTGTCTCGAGGATGGAAATGCGCTCGTTCAAGGCTCAGTCCCATCGCCAGATGAGCCAGCGACGGCGATCTTGTCAGAACCGGGCGCGATAGCGACTGGGTTCTCAGCCGACGAACCGCAAACCGCCCTTCTTCACTCGACCGCCGCTCCGGGCGAAACTCCGACTCGGGCGCAGATTCATACTACGGAACAGACAGCGATTCTAAGCACAGGAGCGGAGGCGGAGCCTCGGGAATCTTTGGGTGGGCTTTCGGAAAGGCCGAGCCTTTCCGCTCATCGGGCGGCAAAGCCGCTGATTGCTGCGGTGGTCGCTGTTGCTGTTTTGGTCGGCGGGTTCTTCGGCTACAAATATCTTTCACCAACCAAACAGATCAATTCCATCGCCGTGATGCCGTTTGTTAATGAAGGCGGAAACGCAGATGTCGAATATTTGAGCGATGGGATGACGGAGACGCTCATCAAGAGCTTGTCGGAATTGCCGAATCTGAATGTCAAACCGCGTTCGTCTGTCTTTCGTTACAAAGGAAAAGATACCGATTTGAAGACCATCGGCAAAGAACTTAATGTCGAGGCGATATTGAATGGCAGGGTGATTCAACGTGGCGAACAACTGACTCTTAGTTTGGAATTAGTTGATGTCCAAAACGACAAAGTGCTGTGGACGGAAAGCTACGGGCGCAAGCAATCCGACCTTGTTTCTCTGCAAAGTGAGATCGCCAGAGACGTTTCGACCAAACTCAAACTAAAACTTTCCGGTGCGGACGAAGCGAAAGTAACCAAAACCTCAACCGCAAATCCCGAAGCCTATCAAGCGTATTTGAAGGGACGTTATTATTGGGCTAGGCGGACGGGGGAAAATCTCAAGAAGGCGATCGAGCAATTCAAGGCGGCGACTGACCGTGACCCGAATTACGCCCTCGCATACGCAGGTCTTGCCGATTGCTATGTTGTATTGAATCAATATGCAGGAACGCCCTTGACCGAAACGATACCCCAGGCGAAGACTTACGCCGAGCGTGCGATTACCATTGATGGACAATTAGCAGATCCCCACACAGCGCTAGGTGTCATCTATGAGCAATCCTGGCAATGGGCGGAGGCCGAGCGGGAATTCAAGCGAGCTATCGAACTTAACCCAAATTACGCAACTGCGTTTCATTGGTATGCTACTTTCCTAAGAAATACCGGTCGGACAAATGAAGCTGTCCCGTTGATCACGCGGGCACAGGAAATTGACCCGCTTTCGAGCGTTATCCACAGCGAAGTCGCGGTGATCTTCCTAGTCCAAAACAACTATCAAGCCGCAATTGAAACCTGCCTCAAAATAATTGAACTCGATCCCGCGTTTTCAAACGCTTATCAGTATCTGGGTCTATCTTATTTTAAGGTAGGGCGAAATGCCGAGGCTCTTACAACTTTGGAAAAAGCAGTCGAACTGAGCAAAAGGGACGGCGAGAAACTAAGGTATCTGGGATATGGATTCGCTATTGAAGGAAAACGCGTGCAAGCATACGCTATTCTCAAGGAATTGGAGGAGAAGTATGTAAAAAAGGAAGCAAACGGACGCGATGTCGCGAGTGTATATGCGGGTTTAGGTGAGAAAGACAAGGCATTTGAATGGCTTGAGAAAGACTTTCAGACCAAAGCGGGGGAGTTTTCGCCGATGACATGGGAGATCCCTTTTGAAACTCTCCGCGGCGACTCGCGATACAAGGATCTGCTGAAACGGATGAATCTGCCGGAATAGAAGCTTATGAAAAGATGCCCTGAATGCAGACGGGATTATTACGACGACACGCTGCTGTATTGTCTCGACGATGGCAATGCGCTGCTCGAAGGCCCGGCGTCGGGAAGACGGGAGACGAAAGACGGGAGTCCGGAGAACGAGCCGCAGACAGCGATCTTGCCCGGGCTTGGAGTCCCGCCTTTAGGCGGCTCCGGGTCAGAACCGGGAGCGATAGCGACTGGGTTCCGGGGCGGTGAGGATAAGACCAGCCAGCATATAATTACGACTGGCCAAACAGCTATCTTCCAAACCGGAGCGGAGGCGGAGCCTCGGGAATCTTTGGGAGGGCTTTCGGAAAGGCAGAGCCTTTCCGCACATCTGGCGGCAAAGCCGCTGGGCGGGAGAATGAAAATACTCGTTGCGTTTGGTTTCGCAGCGTTGATTTTGGTTGGCGGGTTCTTCGGTTATCGCTATTTCAGCTCCTCGAGCAGCGGACCGATCAATTCGATCGCGGTGCTTCCGTTTGAGAATCGCAGCGGAAATGCCGACACCGATTACCTGTCCGATGGGCTGGCCGAGTCGCTCATATACAAGCTGTCGCAGCTCTCAGGGCTAAAAGTCAGCCCGACAAGTTCGGTCTTAAAGTACAAAGGCTCCCAGACGGACATCGCGGCGATCTCGAAAGAGTTGGAAGTGGATGCCGTGATGTCGGGCAGGGTGACGCAACGCGGCGACGATCTAACTATTAGCGTTGAACTGACAGACGCTCGAACCAAAAAGCTGATCTGGGGGGAACAGTATGCCAGAAAGCTGGCTGACCTGTTAGCGACCCAGCGCGAGATCGCTGCAACGGTGGTTCAGAAACTGCAGCTGCAGCTTTCAGGTGACCAAACGCAGGGCCTCGCTAAACAATATACGAATAACAATGAGGCGTATCAGCTTTATCTAAAGGGGCGATTTTACTCGAACAAACGTACTCCCGCGGGGATGAAGTCAGCGATCGAGCAGTTCAAAGCAGCTGCCGAGAAAGACCCCAACTTCGCTCTTGCTTACGCCGGGCTCGCAGATGCGTACTACCTCACACAGGTTGTCGGGGACAACACCGCGAAAGCTCAGGGAAAGGAAACGCTCGCGGCGGCTCGGTCTTATTTAGATAAGGCTCTCGCGCTCGACCCGTCCCTCGCTGAGGCCCACGCAACACTTGGCAATATAATAGGTTCCACGGAGGGTAAGTGGACAGAGGCTGAGTCGAGCTTTAAGCGCTCTATTGAGTTGAATCCGAACTATCCGTCGGCACACCATTTTTATTCGCTCTTGCTCCGAAAACAGGGCCGTTTCGACGAAGCTTTCGATGAAGCCATTAAAGCAAAGCAGGCTGATGAGTTATCTGCAGGCATTAGCAGTAACATGGCCGAAAACCTTTATGAAAAAGGTGATATTGAGGCAGCTATCGCCGAAGCTAACCGCGGTATAGGACTCGCTCCTTTCTGGAGGCAATATCGTACGCTGGCACATTGCTACTTGCGTGTTGGCAAAACGGACGAGGCATTGGCCAATGCACGGAAGGCATACGAAGTTTACGCTTCACCAACCACCCTTTCGGTGATCGGTTATGTTCAGGCAGTAGCCGGCAACCATGCAGAAGCGAAGGCAATACTCAGCCAACTTGAAAACAGTTTCGCAAAAGGCGATAAAGACGGTGCGTCCAGCGCCAGCGCGACCTCTGTCGCAACTGTCTATGCGGGCCTCGGCAAAACTGATCGCGTTTTTGAATGGCTGGAAAAAGATTTTCAGGCCAACCGGTACGGTAATATATGGGGCCTGCGGACATCTCCTCAGTTTGTACCGCTCCGCGGTGACCCGAGATTCAAGGACCTGATGAGACGAGTGGGCCTGCCTCAATAAAGTTATGAAACGATGCCCTGAATGTAGGCGGGATTATTACGACGATACGCTGCTGTATTGTCTCGACGATGGAAATGCGCTTCTCGAAGGCCCGGCGACGGCTTCGGGTGGGGATGAACCGGCGACGGCGATCTTGTCGGTACCACCTGCGATGGCGGGCGGGTTGACCGGAGCTACCGACGAGACCGACGTGAAAACCGCTATTCTTCAACCACCCGCTACCACAGGTGGTTCTGATTCGGCTCGCGGTTTCGATAAACGTCTATTGTTTGCTCCGATGGCGCTCGCGGTCATCGTTCTCGGCGGGTTCTTTGGTTATCAATATCTCAAACCTGCAGCAGGTGGACCGATCAATTCGATCGCCGTTCTGCCTTTTGAAAACCGGAGCGGTAACGCAGATTCCGAATACTTGAGCGATGGTTTGGCCGAATCTTTGATCTATCGCCTGTCGCAGCTTCCCGATTTGAAAGTCAGCCCCACGAGTTCGGTCTTCCGTTACAAAGGCAAAGAAGCCGACCCGCAGACGGTAGCGAAAGAATTAGGAGTTGATTCGGTGATGACAGGACGCATCACCCAACGCGGCGATAACCTGACCATCAGCGTCAATCTGGTTGATACCCGAAACGGCAAATCGCTGTGGGGTGAGCAGTATGAACGCAAGATGTCGGAATTGCTCGCAACCCAGCGTGAGATCGCGGCGACGATAACGCAAAAATTGCAGTTAAAACTCTCCGGTGAAGAGCCGGGCCTCACGAAGAAATATACGAACAACAACGAAGCATACCAGCTACATATGAAAGGCCGTTTTGCCTGGAACAGACGAACGATCGAATCGCTGAAACAGGCGGCTGAGTTTTTCAAGCAAGCCATCGAGAAAGACCCGAAGTACGCACTCGCTTATGCAGGTTTGGCCGAAACGTACGCTCTTTTTTCGCAGTATAACGTCGCCTCATCAAAAGACAGTATGCCACAGGCAAAAGCGGCCGCTTTGAGGGCATTAGAACTGGACGATTCCCTGGCAGCTCCACACGCCGCTCTCGAAGCGTATTTTACCTTTTATGAATTCGATCGGGTTGCGGGGGAAAAGGAGATCCGCCGGGCCATCGAACTCGATCCGAACTACGCGACTGCCTATCACTGGCTCGGCGGAGATGTGCTTTACCCGACGAAACGGTTTGACGAGGCCGTTGCGTCGTTGAGGCGAGCCGAGGAGCTGGATCCGCTTTCTCCGATAATTGGAACAAATCTTGGTGACGTATTACTTCACGCCCGCCGCTATGACGAGGCGATCGTTCAATATCAACGTGTTCTTTCTCTCGACCCGAATTTTGCTAACGCCTTCTCTGGCTTGGGTTTGACGCATTGGCAAAAGGGCATGAAACCGGAAGCAATAGCCGAAATGCGTAAGTATATTGAACTGAGCGGTTCTAGCTTCGGAAAAGGAGATCTGGGGTTCTTTCTGGCAAGATCCGGACAGCGGGATGAAGCGGTTAAACTCCTGGCCGAGTTAAAGCAGGCATCTTCACAGCAATACGTTCCTTTTACCGCCGTTGCTTTTATCCACCTTGGGCTTGGCGAAAAAGAGGAAGCTTTGGATTGGCTCGAAAAGGAAATTGACGCCCGCGGATCATATACGACTTATTACGCAACTATGCCGGAACTTGACGACCTGCGCACCGAGCCGCGATTCAAGGCAATGCTCAAACGCCTGAATCTGCCGGAATAGAAAGTTATGAAACGATGCCCTGAATGCGGACGCGAGTACGACAATACGATGATGTTCTGTCTCGACGACGGAGCCGAGCTGCTCTACGGCCCGGCAAAGTCAGAACCGGGAGCGATAGCGACCGGGTTCCCGTCCGACGAACCGCAAACCGCGATCCTGCACTCGACGGCGGCACCGGGCGAGGCTCCGACGCGTGCGCAGATTCAGATGACAGATCAGACGGCGGTCTTGCCGACAGGGACGGGCGACATTTTTCCGCAGCCTCGTGGATTTCATAAACGTTTGTTGGCCGTACCGCTCCTGCTTGCGATCATCGCCCTCGGCGGATTTTTTGGTTACCGCTATTTTAAACCCGCGGGCGGCGGGCCGATCAATTCGATCGCCGTTTTGCCGTTTCAGAACAGGAGTGGTGATCCTAATTCGGAATATCTTTCTGATGGTTTGGCCGAATCGCTGATATATCGTCTTTCGCAGCTGCGGGAGCTTAAGGTCAGTCCGACGAGTTCGGTTGCTCAGTACAAAGGCAAAGATACCAAGGTTGCGACAATTGCGAGCGAATTGGGTGTCGATGCGGTGATGACGGGGCGGCTGGCACAGATCGGGGACAATCTGACGATCAGCGTTGAGCTGGTCGATGTGCGAAACAACAAACTGCTGTGGGGCGAGCAGTATGAACGCAAGATGTCGGAGCTGTTGGCGATGCAGCGTGAGATCGCGGCGACGATAACGCAAAAGCTGCAGCTAAAGCTCTCCGGCGAAGAGACGGGCCTGACAAAGAAATACACAAACAACAACGAAGCGTACCAGCTATATCTGAAAGGCCGCTTTTCGTGGAACAAGCGAAACGCCGAGTCGCTCAAACAGGCGGTGGAGTTTTACAAGCAAGCGATCGAAAAAGACCCCGGGTTTGCTCTCGCCTACGCAGGCCTCGCTGAAACGTATGTGGTGTTTCCGAGTTATCTGGCAGGCACGCCAAAGGAGAGTATGCCGAAGGCAAAAGCGGCAGCCTTGCGGGCTCTGGAATTGGACGATTCGCTGGCGGAGGCCCACGCTGCACTGGGACGCTATTTGAATGATTACGAGTTTGATCCTGCCGGTGGTGAGAAGGAGCTTCGCCGGGCCATCGAACTAAATCCCAAATACGTGACCGCCCACTCATGGCTCGCAGTTGTTCTTTCGTGGCAAAAGCGTTTTGATGAGGCGATCGCTGAAGCAAAGATCGCGAGAGACCTCGACCCGTTGTCGCTGATCTCAAGCGCCGAGGTCGGAAACACGTTTGTTTCTGCTGGGCGATATGATGAGGCGGTCACCCAATTGAACGAAACTCTAAAGCTCGACCCGAATTTCTCCGCCGCTCATTTTTATTTGGGCCGGGCGTATTTATACAAGGGCATGGAACAGGAAGCGATTGCCCAATTTCGCAAAGCGGCTACCCCGGCCGAACGCCGGCGGGCAATGGGACCGCTGGCGGTTGCTCTGATCAGTTCAGATGAGCGTGCTGAGGCATTGGCGATCCTCAGCGAGCTTAAGGCTGAGGCGGCAAATGGGAATGTTTCGGCCTTCTCGCCAGCTCAGGCCTATGCTGCACTCGGCGACAAGGAAGAGGCTTTGACCTGGATGGAAAGAACCATTGCCGATCGTTGGCATCATTCCTACCATTTTGCGAATAACCCCGAGTTTGACGATCTCCGCAGCGACCCGCGATTTAAGGCGATCCTGAAACGAGCGAATCTGCCGGAATAGAATTTTATGAAACGATGCCCTGAATGCGGTAGGAATTACAACGACGATTCGATGAGCTTTTGTCTCGATGACGGCTCCGAACTACTTTTCGGCCCGGCGTCAATGGATGAGCCCGCGACGGCGATATTGCACTCGACGGCTGCTCCGGGCGAAGCTCCGACTCGTGCACAGATCAATACGACTGACCAGACCGCCATACTTCACACCGGAGCGGAGGCGGAGCCTCGGGAATCTTTAGGTGGGCCATCGGAAAAGCAGAGCTTTTCCGCAAATAGAGCGGCGAAGCCGCTGGTGGTGGTGGTCGTGGCTGTGTTGGTTCTGGTCGGCGGGTTCTTTGGCTATCGGTATTTCTCAGCGTCTGGTTCCACGCAGATCAATTCCATCGCTGTGATGCCTTTTGAGAATCGGAATTCGGATGCCGACACGGATTATTTGTCTGACGGTTTGGCGGAATCGTTGATCTTTCGGCTGACGCAGCTTCCTGATTTGCGGGTCAGCCCGACGAGTTCGGTGATGCGTTACAAAGGAGCATCGACTGATGTTGCCAAGATCGCCTCCGAACTTGGCGTAGATGCGGTGATGACCGGACGCCTTACCAAGCGGGGCGACAATCTGAACATCACGGTCGAACTCGTGGATGCCCGAACCAACAAGTCGCTGTGGGGCGAGCAGTATGAACGGAAACTTTCAGAATTATTGACCACCCAACGCGAGATCGTCGCCGAGATAGTGAGCAAACTGCGATTAAAGCTTTCAGGCGAAAGCGAGCAAAAGTTGGCGAAGAAATACACCGACAACAACGAAGCCTATCAGCTTTATCTGCAAGGTCGTTACCATTGGAACAAACGAAACGCAGATGAATTTGAAAAGGCGATCGTATTTTTCAAGCAAGCCATCGGAAAAAGACCCGAACTTTGCTCTCGCTTACACCGGATTAGCCGATACTTATAATTCGCTTCCCGGCTTTAGCGATTTAAGACAGGGTGACTATTTGCGGCAAGCCAAGCAAGCAACACTCAAGGCTCTCGACCTTGACTCAAATCTTGCTGAAGCCCACACATCGCAGGCACAAGTTCTTCTTCATGAATATGACTTTGCAGGGGCGGAAAAGTCATTCAAACGGTCAATCGAACTCGATCCGAATTACGCGACGGCTCATCACTGGTATTCACGATTGTTGTCATTCAGCGGCAGGCATGACGAAGCGTTCCGGGAGATTACGAAAGCCCTTGAACTCGATCCTTTTTCTTTTGCAATTAATGGGTATATGGAAGCTCAACTACGATATGCCGGACGATTTGACGAGGCACTTTTACAAATGAAGAAGTGGAATGAGCTGTTCCCAAACGAAAACCGTTTTCATTTTACCAATAGTGAAATTTATGCCGCTCAAGGAAAATATGATCAAGCTGTCGAAGAACGTCTACTTGCTATGAAGGCAAATAAAAGACCCGAAGAAAGGATTGCGAAAGTGAAAGAAGCCTATGAAAAAGGCGGCTGGGATGGCTACTGGCGTAAGTGGCAGGAAATACGCCTCGAAGAACTGAATGCCAAACAGGCAAAAGACCCCAATGGATATGTTAAAGCTATGGATTATGCCGTCGCATATGCTTGGGGCAAAGACAAAGAAAAGACGATCGAATATCTTAATAAAGCCTATGACGAGCGTGAGCGTGGTTTGATCGAACTAAAGGTCATTAAAACTTGGGACTTCGTGCGAGACGACCCGCGATTTAAGGAATTGGTCAGACGAGTCGGGGTCCCGGAGTAAACGGAACGCGGACACTCTTGTCCGCAATGAGTGCCGCTCCGGTACGAACATTTGCGGGACGGGATGAGCGGGTTTAGAAAATAACGGCAATCTCGCCGGAGGAACCGGCGATTGCGGATAAGAGTGTCCGCGTTCCGATAATAAGAACCTCAATTGATACAAATTAAAAAACGGCGGATGCATCTGAAGTTCACCTTCATGATACATCCGCCGCGAAAGACAGTTCCCTCGGCATTGCGTAAGAAGCTGGATTCGATTAGCCTCCGACAGGGTTGCAAGTCCGGGCGAATCTGCCGTCAGAGAGCTAGCTGCTCCACATTTCAAAGCTGCCCCAGATCTGATCAATGATCGATTCGTTCGCAGCGAATTTTGCCTCTTCTGTCGCCAGTATCATCACGTAGTTATCCGTAACGTCGGTGCCGACCAGGATCCGCATCTTTCCTTTCGATCCGTCGGCGTTGACAGTCGTCGCGTCGGCGACCGCGTATTCGTCGCTTTTGGCTTGGAGTTTGCCGGGAGTGACCTTGTTTCCGGTCTCCTCGAGGAATTGGATCGCGTCGTCAAGAAGCTCTTCCTTGGTACGCGTCTCATCTTTGTAGGCTAGCACGACGACTTTGATCTCGGACGGAGCCGGTGTGGTCGCGAGCATCACGTCGATGCCCTGAAGCTTTTCTGACTGGCCGGTCGAGCCCTCCGGTAGGTAAAATCCGTAGCCTTTCCCACTGTCATAGACGTACAGCCAGCTCTCGGGGACCGGATTCTTCTTTGCGGTCTTCGCCGTGCCGGAAGTAGGTTTCGCGTCGTCATCGAGTTTTGGCTTGTCCGATTTGGTATCGGTCTTGGCCGTTGATGTGTTGGCCGAATTCGTCGCGGCCTTGTTCGCATTCGCGGTCGTGTTCGATGACGAGGTGTTCGTGCCGATCGAAAATTCGCATCCGCTGAGCACCGACGCACACACGGTTACTACCGCGATCAATATTGATCTCGTTCTCATTAGTTTTCTCCTTGTGTTGGCTGCCTACTCGACTACTGCGGTCGGCTTGCGGTTCTTGTAAAACAAAGTGATCTTTGAGATCTTCCGTAGGTTAAACTTATCCCACTCGATGTAGTTGCCGTCTTTATCCTCGATCCGGATATCCCAGTAGGTTGCCTTTTCTTTTCGATCAAAGACGATGTCGAGTTCATCGTTGTTCGCCAGCGTATCAGCTCCGAGAATATCGTCGCCCCAGTCATCCGAGGTATTTGGCGACACATAGAGCGCGTAGATCTCAATGCCTGTTTTATTCACCACCGTAAAATCCTGCGCTGCCTGTGCCGAAACTTCCGCCGTCGTCACTCCCGGAAGATAAAAGATACCTGCGGTTAACAGTGCCATTAAGGCCATCTTGATAATGCTTCTCATTTTCTTAGTTTTCTCCTTCATTTTTAATGGAATCGTCCGAAGATGCGGGCGTTCTACATACCTAAACGTCATTTTGACTGAAAAAGGGGCATCTGACTGAGCGATCTTTTTATTCAGACTACCCTATGCTTTATAATCGAGTCGAGTTCGTCTCCGTAAATTAATGGAAATCAAGGGGCCTAACGAGATATCACTACTGCTCGCTGACTGGGGAAAGGGCGATGAGGTCGCTCTCGAACAGTTAATGCCGCTCGTCTATGACGAACTGCGCAAGATGGCTCATGGCTACATGAAACGCCAGCCGTCGGGACACACATTTCAAACCACCGAGCTGATCCACGAGACATATCTGAAGCTGGCTAAGCAGGAACATCAGGACTGGCAGAATCGTGCTCACTTTTTTGGCGTGGCGGCGAGTGCTATGCGGCACATTCTGGTCGACTACGCCCGCTCGAAGCACAGCCAAAAACGCGGCGGTTGGCAGGAATGCGTCACGCTCTCGGACGTGATCGGCTCCACCGACCAATCCAAGGACATCGTCGCCCTCGATGATGCTCTCAATGCCCTTGCTGCTCTTGACGAACGTAAGAGCCGCGTGGTCGAACTCAAATATTTTGCCGGGATAACGAATGAGGAGATCGCCGAAGTACTAAAAGTCTCGATCGATACCGTAAAACGCGATTGGCGTTTCGCTCGAACGTGGCTACTTCGCGAACTTACCGCCGCCTGAACGATATGGATCCCGAGAGACTAAAACTCGTCGAAGATATCTATCACGAGGCGGCTGACCTGCCACCCGAGGAGCTGTCGCGTTTTTTAGCGGATCGATGCGGCGATGATGCCGCGCTTCGCGGCGAGGTCGAATCGCTGCTGTCGTTTGACTCAACGCCTGCCAATTTTATTGATGGTTCTGCCGGCTCATTCGCCGCCGAGATGTTTGCTGTTCCCGAGGATCAGATCGACCTGACCAGCCAATCTATCGGCCACTATCGCATCATCTCTAAGATCGGCATCGGCGGCATGGGCGTCGTTTATCTCGCTCAGGACACAAAGCTTGGCCGCAAGGTCGCGATAAAATTCCTGAACAAGGAATTCAGCAATGACGAGAGCAAGCTAAAACGGTTCGTACAAGAGGCGAAAGCCGCGTCAGCACAGAACCATCCAAATATCCTCACAGTCTTTGAGATCGGCGAGACCGAAGAAACCAGCTTCATCGTGACCGAATGGATCGACGGCCGAACATGGCGTGAGCATCTCGACGAGACCGATTCTTCACGTCTAAAAGCGATCCTCGATACTGCCGTACAAGTTGCCGAAGGCCTCTCTGCTGCCCATCAAGCTGGCATTACTCATCGGGACATCAAACCCGAAAACATCATGGTCCGCAAGGACGGCTATGCCAAGATCCTGGATTTTGGACTCGCAAAGCTTGCGGAAGAACCTGGTTTCATAGGCTCGGGCTCGGAGGATAAGACGCGAACGGCGGTAAAGACGCGCTCGGGCATTATCATGGGCACCGTGTCGTACATGTCGCCCGAGCAGGCCCGCGGAAAACCGACCGACACCCGTACAGACATCTGGAGCCTTGGCGTCGTCATCTATGAAATGCTCACCGGCCAATTGCCATTTCGCGGCGAGACAATGAGCGACACGGTGGCTTCGATACTTACGGAAACACCACGGCCGCTCATAAATATCATCTCGAATGTTCCCGAGGGTTTGCAACAGATCATTGATCGCTCGCTCGCCAAAAGCACTGAGGACCGGTACCAAACCGCCGGGGAATTGAGATCGGACCTTCTCTCGCTCCGCCGGGCTCTTGAGCGGAGCGGCGACATCGAACGCCCAACCACATTGCGCGAAGCCAACCATTTGTCCGGCGTCGCTGAACGGGGAAAGACGGCCACGGATCGAGCGTTTACAAACGAAGAACGACAACAAACGTTAAGCATTGAGATAAGCAAAATCCGGAACCGATACCGCACCGGCACCATCGCAGCTATTGCGATCGTGCTCGTAAGTGGTTTGGGGTATTTGGGTTACCGGTATCTGGTTCCGGCACGTGCGATCGAGACGGCATTCAATAAGACTACCTTTGAGAAAATTCCGATCAACGGAAATGTTGAACTTACCGAGGTCTCACCCGATAAACGCTACCTCGCGTACGTTGAGCGTAAAAATACAAACGAAACGCGTCTCGTCCTCAGGCAAACCGAAACCGGTGCCGAAAAAGAGATCTTGCCGATGGGGGTTTCATACGTTCGCGACATTGAGTTTTCTCCTGACGGCAATTATTTCTATTATGCGTTCGAGTCAATGGCCTCCGGGGTCGTCGTTGATGTACTAAGAACCCCACTTCTTGGTGGCGAACCGGAGAAAGTGGTTGGGAATATACTTCGCGGCTTCTCTCTGTCCGGAGACGGCAAAAAGATCGCCTTTATCAGAAACGAAATCTCGCCTTTCGAGTCGCGGGTAGTTTCTCGCGATCTCCAGAGCGGTCAGGAAACGGTGTTAGCCTCGGCAAAAGACCGGGATTTCGAATCTCTTTCTTTTTCACCGGACGGATCAAAGATCGCGGTGCTAGCCTCGGACAATTACGGCGATGATCTGTACAAACTCAATTGGATCTCCGGCAACGGCGGCGAAATGCGAAAGGTCTCTGACACCGCCGTAAAACAGTCGGCAAGTCTTAGTTGGCTGAGCGACGGGTCTGGATTATTAGTTTCCGCACTCTTTCCCGATCAAAAGTACGGCCAGATCTATAAGGTCGCTTTTCCAGCAGGGCAGTTCACCCCTGTCACGTCGAGCACGAGTACTTTCTCGGGTGTATCTCTGGCGAAAGACGGGAGTTTTATAGTTGCGAGGCAGACGAATAAGACGAACGGAATATGGGAATTTGATCTTACAACTCGCGCTTCCCGGCAGATCGTACCCACTACAAAAAATGAGCTAAAAGTCGAAGATGTTACTACGGACGGTCGATTGCTAATTGCGAAGACAGACGACCGGGGCAAAAACGGCCTTTGGTTAATGAATCTCGACGGAAGTAATGAAAAACTCCTGACTTCGTTTTTCGCTGATAACTCCGGGCCACTATCTCAGGCGGCGATCACGAACGACCAGCGTTTTTGCTACTACGTGTCAGACAATGATGTTTGGAGAATAATGCTCGACGGAAGCGGGAAAGAGAATCTGACCAACACTCCCTCGATAGCAAAAGCTTTTGGCGGCGTTTCGCCTGACGGTAGCTATGTTTTGTTCGACAACGTAGATCCTTGGTCCATACAGAAACTCGACGTCTCAACTAAGGCGGTTACTCCGGTTCTGGAAATGGAAAATACTAGTCATGTTGTATTTGGGGTTGCCAGAAACACCGGTCTGATGGTTTACACATCGACCAACGAGAAGACCTCTGGTTCGCCATTCTTCTTGACGCGATTCGATGGCGACAAGCTCGGTGAGCCCAGAAAGTTTGTAAGTGTCACCCGAAGTAAAGGATTTGTCTTTTCAAAGGACGGTAACAAAGTCTACTTCACGCCCTACAGCTCTAATCCAAAAGAGATCAACGACACCGAAATGGCAGAGACCGATCTCGCCACCGGAAAGACATCAAAGCTTACAAATTTTAATATCGAAAAGATCCTCAATTACACCATCTCGCGTGACGGCACAAAGCTCTATCTGGTACGCGGCAACACCACGGATGAAGTTGTGATGATAAAAAATGTGCAGTAAGGACGAATAAACTCCGATTCTTGCCTCAAAACCGCTTTCCGCATAAACTCGTTATGTACCTATAACGAGACCTTACGATGAAAACCTACGACGACATTCTGGGGCTGATCGGCAAGACGCCGCTGGTCCGCATCAACAACATCACCAAACAGCACAAGATCAAGGCCAAGGTCTATGCCAAGATGGAGAGCCTGAATCCGGGCTATTCCGTCAAGGACCGTATCGGCATATCGATGATCGACTGGGCTGAGCGTGAAGGCGTGCTTAAGAAAGGCGGCACGATCATTGAAGCGACGTCGGGTAATACCGGAATCGGGCTCGCTCTGGTTGCGGCAGTTCGCGGGTATAAATGTATCTTCGTGCTGACCGAAAAAGCTTCGACCGAGAAGGTACGATACCTGAAGGGTTTGGGTGCGGACATCGTTGTTTGCCCCGCGGCTGCAAAGCCCGGCACGCCCGACCACTACGTCGCCACTGCAAAACGCATCTCTGAGGAAACTCCGAATTCTTTCTATCCTGATCAATACAATCACCCCGAGAATCCGGCTGCGCATTACCGCACAACCGGCCCTGAGATCTGGGACGACACCGATGGCAAGATCACGCATTTTGTCGCGAGCATCGGCACCGGCGGTACGATCAGCGGCACTGCTCGATATCTGAAAGAGATGAACCCGAACATCAAGGTCATTGGTGGAGACCCATACGGTTCGATATTCAAGACCTACAAAGAGTCAGGTTTTATTCCAGAGGCGACGCCGTACCTCGTCGAAGGCATCGGGCAAAATCTGCCGGTCGGCAACGCAAATGTCAGCATTATCGACGAGATAATCAATATTACGGATCGCGATTCGTTCGATCTAGCGAGGCAGCTTGGCCGTCGCGAGGGCATTTTCTGTGGAGGATCGACCGGAACCATCTTTGCTGCCGCCCTGAAGGTCGCGGCGGAACTCGACGAGAATGGGCTCGTTGTATTCATAGTTTGCGACACAGGCGAGCACTATTTGAGCAAGTTCCATTCGGACGAATGGATGAAGGAGAAACTCTTGCTCGAGCCGCAACGTATCAACGCTGGCCTGATCGCGGAGACCAAGGATGGCAGTTCACCGAAAGAGCTTATCTGCGTGTCACCGGACGACCTGCTGAGCGATGCCTTTGCCAAGATGACGGAGATGGGCGTGACGCAGTTGCCGGTGATAGAAGATCACCGCTCGGTTGGCAGTTTGAAAGAGAGCCGTGTGCTGACAAAGCTGCTTGGTGACCGCGAGCTGTTGAATTCGAAGGTCGGAGACGTAATGGATGCAAGCTTCCCGGTTGTCGATGTAGACACGAGCCTCAACGAGATCAAGGCGAAACTTCAAAAACATCCGGCCGTTCTGATCGAAGACTTCAAACGGATCACCGCGATCATCACGCGTTCGGACGTGCTTGATATTCTAAAATAGTCGGTAGTGTTTGATGAGCGACGGAGCCAAAAAAGACCAGGCCGCTAACGGCGAATGGACGATGCCCGAACCGGTGTTTCGCTCGTCAGATGGCTACACGCCAAAGACCGCCATTCATTCCGTCCAAGACGAGATCCCGACCGAACCCGGCTTTAGCGACGACGAGACGGAAGAAGACATCTCACTCCACGAAACTGTCGAGAGTACGACCGAAGACGATAAAGGCGGCCAAGCCGTCCGAGCCTCGACCAAAACCCGCATCCGCCACCCAAAGAAAAGATCCGGCTGCGCCAGAACCTTTGGACTCATAGCCGGAGCGATTGCTCTCTCGATCTTCGCGATAGTTGCTGCCGTGATCTATTTTCTCGTGTTTTATAAACCTGCTGACACATCGTTTTAGGATCGCTGCAGAAGCCGGCACGAAGTCAGGGCATCCACCGTACGAAGGCCGATGCCATTCCTTTGTGCCGGCTTCTGCAACAGATCACGGATGGGTCATATCTTCCGCGATGACTAGCTCATCGAACTTCTCTGCCGTTAATAGCTCAAGCTGCACTGCTGATTCTTTCAGAGAAATTCCCTTCTTATGTGCATTCTTCGCCAATTTGGCGGCGTTGTCATAACCAATGTGCTGATTGAGGGCGGTCACGAGCATTAGCGAATCGTTTAGATATTGGCTTATCTGTTCGCGGTTGAGTTCTATGCCATTGATGCAGTAATCGACAAAACCGTGGCAGGCGTCGTGGATGAGGCGGACGCTGTGGAGGAAATTGTGGATCATCACGGGCTTGAAGACGTTCAGCTCAAAATTGCCCTGCGAACCGGCAAAACCGATGGCCGCGTCGTTGCCCATGACCTGAACGGCAACCATCGTCATCGCCTCGGACTGAGTCGGGTTGACCTTGCCTGGCATGATCGACGAGCCGGGTTCGTTCTCGGGCAGCGATATCTCGCCGAGGCCGCAGCGCGGGCCGGAAGCGAGCCAGCGAACATCATTTGCGATCTTCATCAGGCTTGCTGCGAGAGTTTTCAGCGCACCTGAAGCGAATATTACCTCGTCGTGAGCAGACAAGGCTGCGAATTTATCGGGGTGCGATTTGAATGGAAGGCCGGTGAGTTCCGCGATCTTTGCGGCCGCTCTTTCGGCAAACTCTGGATGCGAATTCAGCCCTGTTCCGACCGCAGTTCCGCCGATCGCGAGATCCATCAGTCCCGGCAAGACCATGTTCATTCGCTCAACATCGCGATCGACAAGATTTGCCCAGCCGTTAAATTCTTGTGAGACGGTCACAGGAGTCGCGTCCTGTAGATGCGTACGACCGATCTTGACGACACCTTCAAATTCGCTCGCCTTTGCCTTGATCGCGTCGCTGACCTTTTGAACTTCTGGAATTAGAGCCGTCAAACGCTCTGCTGCTGCGATGTACATTGCCGTCGGAAACGTGTCGTTCGAGGACTGCGATTTATTGACATCGTCATTCGGATGAACCGGCGTTTTCGAGCCCATCTCTCCGCCGGCGATCTCGATCGCACGGTTTGAGATCACCTCGTTGGCGTTCATATTCGTCTGCGTTCCCGAACCTGTCTGCCACACGCGCAGCGGAAAATGTGCGTCGAGTTTCCCTTCGATGACCTCGTCTGCGGCCTGAATGATGAGTGCGAGTTTATCGTCGGGCAATTTTCCAAGATCGTTATTCACGATCGCCGCGGCTTTTTTCAATATCCCAAGCGCCCGGATAACTTCGCGCGGCATGATATCGAAGCCGATATTAAAATGATGCAATGAACGCTGCGTCTGCGCTCCCCAATACTTGTCGCTCTCGACCGCGATCTCGCCCATCGAGTCGGTCTCGATACGTGTGGTCACTGCTTTTTCTGTTGCTTCTGACATAAGTTAAATGGCTCAGTAAAACTGTGATTTTACAACAGTTGCCGGCAAGCAAAAAGAAGTAAGGCCGCGAAACCTCAATTTGTGGTCTGATGGGACTGTCGTTAAATGACACCGATATCAGTGAGGCAGCGCTTTATCCGTTCGAACGACAGATCGATATCGTTATCGAGCCCAACCGAGAACCGCACGAGGCCTTCGCTCAATCCCATTGCCTCTCTCTCATCGAGCGGGATCTCCGATGAGGTACTATGGCCCGGAGCACTGAAAAGCGTTTTGAAATAGCCGAGGCTGACTGCCAGATAGCCGACCTTTTCCTCCTGCATCCGGGTCATTAGCTGATTTGCATCCTTCAATGTCCCGATATCGACCGCTAACATTCCGCCGTACCCGTAACCAGGATTCATCAGCCGCGTGAGCAGTTCGTGCTGCGGGTGATCGGGCAATCCGGGATAGTAGACGCGGAGCCCAAGCTCACGAAGTTTTTCCGCGAGGAACATTGCATTCTCGCTATGCTGCCGCATTCTCAAATGCAGTGAGTGCAAATTTTGAGAATACTTGCGGCTCTGGTGCTGTCAAGAACCGCACCGAGCAGCATCGATGCACCTGAATTGATATCCGTTAGTTTGTGAATGAACTCATCACTCGCGCAGACCGCTCCCGCGACGCAATCGCTTGTTCCGTTAATGTATTTTGTCAGGCTGTGAACAACAATGTCCGCACCGAGCCTGATCGGCGAAAGGATCATCGGGCTAAATGTGTTGTCAACGACGAGCTTGATGCCACGGTCTTTGCACAGATCGGCAAGGGCAGGAATGTCCGCCACTTCGAGTAGCGGATTGCTCATGGACTCACAGTAGATCACTCGGGTCTTGTCGGTGATCAGCGAGCGAACCCTGTCCAGATCGGCGAGATCCGTAAAACGCGTAGTAATGCCAAATCGAGGAAGAAAATTCTTAAATAAGGCGTAGGTTCCACCATAGATAGTTCGCGACGAAATGATCTCGTCACCGCTGTCGCATAGCTGAACGATGGTCGACGAGATCGCCGCCATTCCGGATGCTTTTGCCTGTGCTGCCTCGCTGTCTTCCATTCGAGCCAGGGCGTCGGAGAGAAACTTATTCGTCGGGTTCCAATGCCGCGAATAAAGAAAACAACCCTCGATCTCATGGTCGAAAAGCTCTTCCATCCGGTCGGGGGTCATGAAAGTGAATGTCGACGAATCGGTGATCGACGGATTTACGTCACCGAATTCGCCGAAAACCAAAAAGTCTTGAATAGCGTTGCTTGGATCGAATCTACTCATTTATATCCTCTTTTCTGTTGCGTCGAGACCCGACGTCACATGCCCCGCGAAGTCAGGTACTGTAACCGAGCCGCGGTAAAACGACGAGCTGCAAGAGAAGCCACAGCCCGAGAATTCCGACCAGTACTAGAAGTTCATACATCTCAATTACTCCCTAAACAGGCCGCCCCTTGCCCCGTCCGCCGCCCATGCCGCCTTCGCTGCATCGAGTGAACGCCGGAAGATGATTTTCCCGCGACGCACTTTGAAGCCGCGTGAAGACCTCTTTAATGTCCGGCTCTTTAACAAATGCTAAGAACCTGTCATACAGTGCGATGTTTTCGTTCTCCGCTTTCACACCTACTCTGCAGGCCTCAGTCAGATCCGCAGGAACATCGATCTTGGCGGGATCATTTTCGTTCCTCGGAACCGCAACGCCGTATTTCGCAAACAACGGTAGTAGGAACGATTCGTGATTCTTCTCTGCCTCGATAATGTTAATAAATGGACGAGCACCCGGGAACCTGTTCAACACAGCCTGATATGTCGCCTGAGCTAGACGCTCATCAGCAAGCGCAGATAGCAGAGCTTCCTGCGTCCTCGGATCCAGCTTACCCGAACTGGAAGCCGGGATGTGCGGCGAACCAGTCTCGATCGGCAATCCCGCCGCCTTCCACGCGACCGTTCCGCCTGATACATTGACCAGACTCTTGAATCCCGCATCTTTCAGAATGCTCGCTGCCTGATTCGAGCGGTTTCCGGTCTCGCAGATAATATAGACCGGCTCATTCTTTTCAAGCTTGTCGAAACTCGCAGCCAAAGTGTCTAGCGGAATATTTTCAGCCCTCGCGGCGTGGCCGGTAGCGTATTCCTCAGGCGTTCGGACATCGATGAACTGAGAATACGCTTTGGATACGGCTTGCTGCACCTCACGAGGCGAACCTTCCTTGATCTCGGCCGCAGCGTTTGGAACACCCGCAACCGTATTCTTCGTAGATGCGCTCTGACATCCAACAAACATGACTACATGGATTGAAAGAACAACTAAATACTTCATCATCTCTCCTTTTCTGAACCGGTGGTCTAAATCTAGACCGATCTATTGATTTTCCGGCAATAGCAATATACAAACTCCTGAGAGGTCCCAAAAGGGGTTTGGTGAGACTCCCCGAGACTTTTGACCAGTTTGAAATCGCTCCCGAACTCGTCGTGCATCGAATCGGGGCTGTACCTGACGACGTCGAGCCCACTGCATTTCTGCGGCCCGTCCGGACCGAAAGACGCGACGACAATGTGTCCGCCAGGTTTAAGCGAGCTCATCACAAGTTCAACATATTTTCGTCGGTCTTCTTCACGGGTCAGAAAATGAAATACCGCACGGTCGTGCCAGACGTCAAAATGATCCTTAGGAAGTTCGATCTCAGTAATGTCTCCAACGATCCATTCGATCTTGTCGGCTCGGCTCCCAAGCCTTCCACGGCTATTTTCGATGGCACCCGACGAAATATCCAACACGCTCACATCGACAAAGCCATTATCGAGTAGGTCATCTACCAAAGTCGAACTACCGCCACCGACATCAATGATCGCTGCATCCTTCTGAACTCCGGTATCCAAGATCATCTTCAAAGAAGTTTCCAGGTGCTCACGATACCAGCTTACCTGATCGTGAGCCTTGGTCTTGTATACGTTTTCCCAGTGCTCTTTCTGGTTCATTTCTTTTGCCTCCTTCCTATTTGGTTTCGCCCGCGGATCTTCGGTCGATCTTCGTGAGCCAGACCTTGAACACCATCTTGCTTCCCTCACTCTCTGAACCGCTATTGCTGAAGAAGATGCTCTTGCGGGTGCTGGATATGCCTCCAACGATATGGCCGAGCAATACCCGGTCACCCTTTATCTCATTAAGCTTAACGATCTCGGATTCATACATCGGGACCCTAGGGTCGAGGAAAAATTCGGCACTTGCTCCGAGAAATCCCGGCATTTCCCCGATCTTCGTTTCCGTCATCTTGCCGTCTTTGTCACGCGTGACATTTCCGATCACCTTTGTGAAGGGTACATCGTCGTTTTTCGTCAAAGCTCCGGCATTCTCTTCGTATTGGCTTATCCCGCCGAAGAAGACGCTACTCATCCGCTGTGCCGAGGCGTCATACAACGCGACTTTGGCACTGTGATAGTGGTTGAGATACTGAGTGAAGGCACCTTCAACTTTGATCTTGTCTGAAACGACGTTGACGGTGTTAGTAAACGGAATATTTGCCGTAGGCTGAAAAACTCCCGAAAAAACCGTAAACCCAACTTCATTGTTCGGAAATATCTGCGGCAGCATATTGAAATCTCGCCGGTGTAGGTTCTCTTTATCAGTTGAGATCTCGACCTTACTGATACTCAGAACTGTCTGATCATCATTTATCCGAAATTTTCTGATCTGCTCGCTATATTGCTGGGAGAAGCCAGGGCCGTGGTCTGGGCCCATTGGATTGTATCGGCCATCAAATTTTTGGCCGCCGACCAAAAAATAACTGTCGCCAATTCTTCCGATCTGCCCCCCCGTCAGTGCAAATGCGGGATCTGAAATTTGCCTGAAACAAGCGGCCATAGAACCGCCCTTTTGAACTGCCGCGATCAAACAATCGACCTTAACTGCAGTCAACTTATTGTGCGTGATGTGGTTACCCGCCGTCTTGCTGTAACCGTAACCACCGATCAGGTAGAGCATTTTTCCACGCTGGATAGATTGCATGTTGGTAGATTGCAATTGTTCATTCAACGCGGGCGGCAGATCGTTGACGGTTGCACTCCAGCTCTGCTTTAATTCGGGATCGATCACAACGATATTTGTGTTGTTACCGGTTGCGGCAAACGAGGCGAACGGCTGCCTGCGGTGAAGCCCGTCAGTCCGTCCGCCTATCAACACCCATTTCCCGTCAAGCTGTGCACCCGCAAACGAGTGAAGGCCTGCAAAACCGGTAATGGATATTGGTTCGAGTGTGATCGAATAACCATTGCCAACCGAATTTAGAGTCTCGATCTGCGGCTTTTTGACCGCCTGAGCACACGCTTGAATGGCGATACCGGCTAGAAGCAGGAGGACACAAATGGCTTTTGACCCTGAACAAATTCTCATTTTATTTGATATTTACTTACGCATAGCATGGTCATCTTCCCTCGGTCCTGTTTCACCTCTATCGCGATCTGTTTTTCCGTCGAACTCGACGTTACAAGCTCCCCGCATTCAGGTGTTGTAGCCGAGCTTTGGCAGTATCACGAGTTGAAGCAGCAGATAAAAGCCACCGATGCCGAGCAAAATTAACATTTCATACATTGGACATTACTCCTTGTGTCGATCTTATGGCTTGGATCACCAGGAGGCTAGAGTCCAGCACCTAAGTTATCCTGGTACTCGCACACGCCGCCGCCGAAACTTCCGTTTCCAGTCCGGCATCTGTCCAGGCCTTTGTACCGCCCGTCACGTTGTAGATCGTTTCGAATCCGGCGTTCTCAAGAATGCTCGTGCCGAGGCTCGAACGATAGCCACCCTGACAGATCACATAAGTAGGGAGCGTCGGATCGAGTTTTTCGAAATCGCTTGCGAGTTTATCGAGCGGGATATTAATAGTCTCTACCGCGTGACCTGCAGCATGCTCGGCACTTCTGCGAACATCGACAAATTGCATGACCTTGTCGGTGTTTATAAGATCACTTACTTCCTGGACGCTCACCTGCTCGACGCTCTTCGTTTCGCCTGTGTAATCTTGGATGAGCAGCGATCCCGACACCGTTTCGTGTCCGACGCGAGCGAGCCGCGTACATGCTTCTTCCACCTGAGTTTCGCTTTCGGCAACCACGGCGATAGGAGCACCTATCGGGACCAGAGTTCCTGCCCATGAGGCAAACTGCCCGCCGAGCCCGATGTTGATCGAGTTTGGAATATGACGTTCGCCATACTCGACGTTTTGTCGAACATCGATCACGATGCCATCAAAATTGCGGATCTCGTCAGATGACAGTGCTCGAGGTTTGGCGATATCTGCCAATGGGGCCGAGCCTTCGAGATTCTTAGCCGCACTCTTGGGAAAGTATGCAGGCACCTCAGGCTGGTCGGCGGCGACGATCTTAACGAAGTCATCTTTGGCCATCGGCTGCAGTGCGTAGTTGAATTTCCGCTGATTTCCGAGCGTCGACCACGTTTCCTTCGATAGTGATTTACCACAAAGACTTCCGGCTCCGTGAGCAGGGTAAACCTCGGTCTCGTCCGACATGGGAAGGATCTTTTCATGCAGCGAATCATAAAGCATTCCGCCCATCTGCTCTGCGGTAAAGCCTTTTGACCCGATCAGATCGGGCCTGCCGACATCGCCTATAAAGAGTGTGTCGCCCGTAAACATCTTTTGGGGGGCCGTTGCATCTTGTGTATCGGTCGCGACGATCGTAATACCCTCAGGCGTATGTCCCGGCGTTTCGAGAAACTTTAGGTCGATCTTGCCAACCTTGAGTACATCGCCATCGCTGACCTTGTGCGTTGGGAACTGCGTATTCGCCCGCTGTCCGAAAACAATTTCGGCCCCCGTTTTCGCTGCTAGTTCAACGTGCCCGCTGACAAAATCGGCGTGCGAATGGGTTTCAATGATGTACTTGATCTGCTGCCCGAGCGCTTTGGCTTCGTCAATGTACTGCTGAACATCCCGCTGCGGATCGATGATCGCCGCCTCGCCCTCGGAACCGAGATAATACGAAGCGTGTGAGAGGCAACCTAAATAGAACTGTTTGAAATGCATAACTTTTTCTCCACTTTTTCAATTCACGAACTCTAAAAAATAACGGTGTAGTTTTTTACAATTAGAAACGCCGCAACCCCTAAAACCAGGACCGCAAACATACTTTGTAATCGATCCGCCGCAATGCGATGTGACAGAATGGTCCCAACTATCGCACCGCCGACCGCGAGAGCCATCACCTCTAAGGTTATTTGCCAGTCAAAAACGGTTTGGCTCAGATGGCCAACCAGTCCCGCTACGCAGTTAAGGAAAATGACGAACAGCGATGTGCCGATCGCTTTTTTCATACTCAAGCCCCCGAAAAAGACGAGAGCCGGGACGATAAGAAAACCGCCGCCAACGCCTAAAAACCCGGTCAGCACGCCAACTCCCAAGCCCGCCAGAACTCCCTGCGTCGGATGCGGCTTGTGAAGTTTTTCGACAACCGCATTCTTGCGTCGCCAGATCATTGAAACCGCGACGACGAACATTAGTATGCCAAAGATCAATAGCAGGGCTTCCGCAGATACCATTTTGGTCAACGGAGAACCGATGAACGCTCCTATAATTCCGGCGACACCAAAAAGGAGTCCACTGGATAGATCAACGTTGTCCTTTCGCCAGTGAAGGTAAGCTCCAAGAATGCTCGTTGCACCAACCACCGCCAGCGACATTCCAACCGCCTCGTGCGGATCGACACCTAAAAGATAAACCAAGATCGGAACTGTGAGTATCGATCCGCCGCCGCCGATCAATCCCAGAGATAGACCGATGACCGCGCTCAATATCAACCCAATGATAAACAATACCGACATTTTGATCCTTATTTCGCTTGTGCCGGAGAATCACAGGTGACAGGTTCTTTGTTCCACGGCATCCTTGCGAGAACCATTCCCATTCCGCAGGTATCGGTCACCGCAGAGAACATCAGTCCGGCCGCGACAAAAGCCGACAGCAGGATGAAATATGGCGAAACAAAAACGCCGAGCAGAACCCCCGTCAGCACAAATGCTCCGGCCGCAAATCGAACCTGACGCTCGAGCGACCAGACCTTCGAGTCGCCCTTAATCACCGGCAGGTTAGCCCCCGACCAAGCGGCCATCCCGCCCTGGATCACATGGATATCGGTAAACCCCTTGGTAGTTAATCTCTCGGCCGCCTGCTTCGCTCGATTACCCGAACGGCACATTATGTAAACCGGTTTCGTGTGGTCGATCTCAGCCTCGTGCTTTTCAAAATTAGAAAGCGGCATCAATTTAGCATCCGCGATCCGCTCACTGTTGAACTCCGAAAACTCCCGGACGTCTATCACTTGGCACTCGCCGCCGGTGTCCAAGAGGTTATTGATTTCGTGTACTGTTGCCTGTTTGATCATTATTGTTGAAATTCCTTTTCTTAAGTAATATACTCGATCTGTGTATGAGCATATAACTATATCGTTATACTGTCAAGTATGAAAATGAGTAAACACCAAAAAATGTCGCCAGAGGCGGTTAACCTGGTCGCCACAAGATTCAAAGTCCTGAGCGAGCCGCTTCGATTACAAATACTACAATACCTTGAGAATGGAGAGTCGAGTGTGACGAATGTTACAAAGGCTGTTAATTCTACGCAGCCAAACGTCAGTAAGCACTTGAAGATCTTGCAGGACGAAGGATTCGTCGCGAAGCGGCAAGAGGGGAACACCGTTTTCTATAAGATCGCCGATGAATCGATATTTGAATTGTGCGATGTTGTCTGCGGTAGCCTTAAGGAACGTTACTCCGAGAAAAGTGCGATATTTGGCTAGCGTCGTGTGTACTCGACAACAAATCTCGGCGGCTCTCCTTCCTCGTCGGCAGGCATCACGACGAAATGAGTTTGCGACAGTCCACAGCTCTCGAAGCGTGACAGGTCACGCCGGGACATCGGCCAAGGCAGCTCGTCCGGCTCCTCATCGTCGCCTCGGCCGCGGGTGACGACGACCAGCGTACCGCCTTCAGCTACAAAGTCACCTATCGCATCGACAACCTGTTCACGCATGTCGATCGGCAGTGGTTGGATCGTGTAGATCTCAAGCACAAAGTCGAATCCGCCTGTCTTTGCCTCTCCCGTCTGTGTGAAATTCCACGATTGGGGCGGATGGAACAGATCTCGAGCCTCAAAACGAATATCATCTTCACCGTAAAGCCGTTTCGCCCACTCGATCGCGGTCGGAGAAATATCAAATGCAGTTACTTTGAACCCTAGATCGTGCAGATATTTCGCATCGTCGCCGAGACCGCAGCCGACGACGAGGGCAGTTCGACCTTCGCCTTTCAGGCCGGTCGATTCGGCCCATGACTTAAAGAATCGATTGGGCTCAAGATCGGCCCACGGAATGATCGAATTGTCGCCATCTGCCTCGGCATACAACGCCTCAAACCATCCCGTCACATCACCGCGACGGTAATGTTCTGAGGCAATCTCCCTCACGCGTTCACGAGCTTTTTCTTTATTCTCAGCCATATATTGCTTACGCTAGCCGTGTGTTCGATGTTCCATGGTGTAACACCGGAACACCTCGAACACTATTCGACCGGAGCACCTGCTTCTTGCCAGGCTGCCCAGCCGCCGTCCATCGACCAGACGTTGGTATAGCCCATTTTCTGCAGCATATCGGCCGATAGTGCCGAGCGAAAACCGCCGCCGCAATATAGGACGAGCTCAGTTTCTTTCTCAGGAAATGTTTGGACGATATCGCGTTCGATAATGCCGCGGCTCATGTGTTTTGCACCGGCGGCGTGGCCCGCATCGTATTCGTTGTCCTCGCGGACATCGATGAGCACGGCTCCACCCGCCACACGCTCAAGTGCACCAGCCACATCGCATTCGTTCACTTGGCTCTTAGCCTCATGAGCTATTTTCAGAAACTCGGTTGAATGTATCATCCTTTTACTATAAGCTTTGCAAATTCCAAAAAACAATTCGTTCAAATAGCACGGGCCAATTGGTCAACTTTAAGAAAACAGGAGAGAGAGGATGAATAAACTTAACTTATTACTCGTGATCGGCTGTCTTATATTGGTAATGGGATGCAGCAAAGATGCGGAGATCAACGCGTTTATCACTGAATTTGACGCCGCGACGAACGAGATGATCGCAAAGATAGACGCCGATCCGTCATCGGCCGGTATCACTGAGGCCCAAAAGGCCTTCGACGGCAAGAAGGCAAGCCTTAAGTCGAAATGGGACGGCATCAAGGATGCGGTAGGATTTCAGGTCAGTGCCGACACCAAGAAGAAGCTGGAGGAAAGCGTCGCCAACAATATGAAGGCTTTGATGGCCGTCTCGACAAAGAACATGATGAAACTCGCCGTCGACAAAGATGCGTCCGCGAAGTTCCAAGCTTTGCTCAAGGACTATCAGTCAACTTTTGCTGCAGGCAAGTAGCCGTCTAGTAGCAAACAAATATGAACGCGATGTCCATCTTGTTGGCATCGCGTTCATCTTCGTTTTTGACCCTTACCGCGGCGAGGTCTGATCTTTCTCGCGTACGAGTACAAGGGTAGTTTGGTCGTCGAATCTTGTTGCTAGCGTATTTCCCCAGGCATCCGCAAGACTCTTTCCTACAAGCTCATCCGTAAGCATGACCGGCGTGCTAACGTCATATTCACTGATGACTTCAAATGTCACCATCACGATCGGTACCGGCATTGCCGATGCAACCATCGACTTTTCGGAATCGATCAATATTCCGATCAACCCGGCCTTTGAGGCGTTGACTGTCAGCACCGCATCCTGCATCGCCCCGTCGCCGAGTTCGACGCGCGGAGCCGAAAGAACGGAAGGATCATATTCGAGTGTAAAGCTGGCTGCAACTTCGTCGCCGTGAGGAGTGACCTCGACAGGGATCGTAACGGTAGTTCTCGAATTCCAAATAGCTTTGCCGACTCTCATTTCGCGGCCGAAAAAATAGCCATACAATTCGCCAACTAATTCCGCCACGCCCCCAGCCAAGGGCGGCCGCGCGATCGGACCATCAGCCGGCGTCAACGGATCGAGCCCGGCCGCGTAGCGCCGGCTCTGGACAACGTCGCTTGAAGCGAGAGCACCGTCGCCAAAAGTGGACCTCGGTGCACAATCGGCTCGCTGCCGCTCGTTCACGGCGGGATTCAGCGTGTCGAGTCCGGTTACGAATCGCCGTAGCTGTGTAACATCGGTCGAAAGAACATTGCCATCCGGATTCGCCCTCGGAGAAACGTCCCCCTCAAATCCGGCTCCTGGGGTTGGAGTAGCCGTTGGGGTAGCTGTGGGCGTGTTGGTCGGCGTTGCTGTTGGCGTGCTTGTAGGTGTTGCAGTAGGTGTAGGAGTGGCACCTTCGACCGGCCCCCAACTGGGCTCGACATCATTGAAAGTATTGCTGGTGATCCGAGTCTGGTTCATACCGTTGGCATTCATCGTGTAAACCTCAGAATTGCCGTCTCGCGTGGTCCAGAATGCGATCTGGTTCCCATCGGGTGAAAAAGCAGGATCTTGTTCGACCGTAGAATTGCTGGTAAGCCTTGTCTGGTTGCTGCCGTCAGCATTCATAACGTAGATCTCATTATTCCCGTCCCGCCCACTGATGAAGGCTATTTTCGTACCGTCAGCTGAAAACGACGGTACGCTGTTAAATCCCGGCGGGTTGGTGAGCTGAACAATACCAGTTCCATCTGAGTTCATTCGAAATATTTGTAACGAGCCCCCTGCGAGCGTGGCCCAGGCGACCCGCGTTCCGTCCGGCGAGATCGCGGGCTTACTGTCGCAAGCGGCGGTTTCTGTCAACCTCACCTGATTCGTTCCGTTAGCATTGATCTTGTAGATATCGCACGACTTCTCAAACACGATCACGCCGGTAGCGGAGATAGACGCGTCCAGATCACCCTGGGCATCGTTAGTAAGCCGGGTCTGGCCGCTGCCGTCGGCGTTCATTATGTAGATCTCAGAACTGCCACCATCGCGGAAACTATGAAAAACTATACGCGAACCATCCGGATCATAGGCCGGGTGATCGCTGCTGCCCGCGTTATTTGTCAATTGGAGAACGTTTGCTCCGCTCGGGTCCATGGTATAGATCTCGGGCCCGCCGCCATCGCGATTGCTTTCGAAAGCGATACGGCCATTGGTCGCCCCCTCTCGACGGTCAAAGGGCTGTAACGATCCTTGGTTGAAGATCAACTGAGCTTCCTTGCCATCTGCCAAAGCTATCAACCAAGTAGATGAAAAAATAGCAATGACAAATCCAGCGATGCCCAAATGTCGAAGTGTTCTTTTAATGGTCGGGTTCAGTTTCATTCTTTTGTCCTCGAAAAGTTTTCAGAGCTGCCTCTTGTCTAATAGGGCGAGAAAATTGGAGGAAAGCGCTTACAAGATCATCGATCTTTTCTGAAAACGTGCTGTATTCGTGCTCGATAACCTTTTGTTTTGTGTGCAGGCTGGTAAGCCGCTATAATTTTAGATTCGCTATTATTTGAAATTACTGATCAGAGGACACTACATTGGCAGAACAATTTGACGTAACAATTATCGGTTCGGGCCCAGGCGGCTATGTCGCAGCGGTGCGTGCAGGGCAACTTGGGCTTAAAGTCGCGATCATCGAGAAGGAAAAAGATGCTCGTCTCGGCGGCACGTGCGGACTTCGCGGATGTATCCCGACCAAAGCCTTGCTCAACGCGGCTCATTTGTATGAAAAGGCCGGACATTTTGAGAATTTCGGCCTCAAGGTCGAGGGCCTTTCGTACGATTGGGCAGGGGTCCAAAAATACAAATCTGACGTCGTCGCCAAAAACTCGGCTGGCGTGACCTATCTGATGAAAAAGAACAAAGCTACGATATTCAACGGCTTTGGCAAGATCGTCGGTAAGGGCAAGGTCGAGGTCGCCCTTGCTGACGGCAAGACAGAAACGATCGAAACCAAGAACATCATCATCGCCACCGGCTCGGTCGTGCGTCCTATTCCAGGATTTGAAACTGATGGAAAGCAGGTCGTGAATTCAGATCACATTCTTGAGCTGACCAAAGTTCCGAAGTCCATGATCGTGATGGGTTCGGGAGCGGTCGGCGTTGAATTTGCGAGCGTTTATCACCGCTTCGGCTGTGACACGACGGTCGTCGAACTGATGGACCGCATCGTGCCGATCGAAGACGCTGACGTTTCGAAAGAACTGGCAAGAAGCTTCAAGAAATCGGGCATCAAATGCGAGACCGGTATCAAGCTCGACAAGCTGACCAAAGACAAAAAGGGCGTCAAGGTTTCGGGCAAGAATGCTAAAGGTGACGACGTGACCTTCGAAGCAGAAATGCTCCTCGTCGCCGTCGGCCGCATGCCATCGATCGAGAGTATCGGACTCGAGAACACAAAGGTCGTCGTCAATCCACGCGGCACGATCAAGGTCAACGAATATTGCGAGACCGACGAACCGAACGTATTCGCCATCGGCGACGTCATCGACACGGCGTGGCTCGCTCATCTCGCTTCGAAAGAAGGCATCCTCGTTGTCGAAAAGATCGCCGGTAAAAAGGTAGAGCCGATCAAGCAAAACCTCGTTCCAAACTGCACCTACTGCGACCCCGAAGTCGCCAGCGTCGGCCTGACCGAAGCCAAAGCTAAAGAAGCCGGTTACGACGTAAAGGTCGGCAAATTCCCGTTCTCAGCCTCAGGCAAGGCCCGCATCCTCGGCGAGACAGACGGCTTCGTCAAGATCGTCTCCGAGAAAAAATACGACGAGGTCCTCGGCGTCCACATCATCGGCCCCCACGCCACCGAGCTCCTAGCCGAAGCCTGCGTTGGCATGGCCCTCGAAACCACCGCCGACGAACTAGGCCGCATCATCCACGCCCACCCAACCGTCTCCGAAGCCGTAATGGAAGCCGCGGAGGGTGTGCATGATCTGACGATTCATATGTAAAAGAGGTAGTTCGTAACCCAATGAGTGCGTATGGCGCGACATCCTGATAGTCAGTCAATCACTAACTATTTAAAAAAGACAATTGATGAACTGATTTCACCTGTAGAGTCTATTCAAAGGCACCTTTGGAAAACTGGCGAACCGACGCCGGATGGGAGAACTTCGATCTTCAATGAGTTCTGGAACATCGGAGCTTACTTTGCGAGTATCGAAGGTGGGATCACGATCAAAGAAGCTGCCTTCCTTCAGGATATTCAGGAGGCTCTTTGGGAAGATAACTACCTGGCGTCCCTTGATGAAAGTGGACTAAGAGTGTCGTGGGTGGAGGCTTGGAACGAAGTCCTTAAAGAATACGCAGATATATTTGGCAACTTGTGGATCCCGACTACGGTAGATTACTTGCGGGCTCACGACGAACTTCGCGGTACAGATTATGCCGTTCAGGCAAAGTCCATGTTCCTCCGCTTTGCTACTGCCGTTGTAAAAGCCGATGGACCTCCGTCTCATAAAGAGGAAAAAGAATTATCAAAATTTAAGAACCTTCTTTTTCAGCACTCCATTGAGTACCGGCCAGAAGAGCAGTTTGTTAAAGGTAGCGATCCCCACTGCAATAGTGAGAATGAACTGACCTCGGAGAGCTTTAACGATATTCTAGTCGAACTTGACTCCCTCATCGGATTGGAAAGAGTAAAATCCGACGTTTCTCAACTCGTAAACTTTTTGAAGGTTCAAAGAATGAGGGAGGAAAAAGGGCTCGCAGTTCAGCCGCTCTCGCGTCATCTCGTATTTTATGGTAATCCAGGTACGGGTAAGACTACCGTAGCCCGTTATCTTTCAAAGATTTACCAGTCACTTAGAATTCTTAGCAAGGGCCACCTAATCGAAACAGATCGTGCTGGCCTCGTAGCGGGCTATGTTGGACAGACAGCATTAAAGGTTCATGAAGTTGTTCATGAAGCCTTGGGTGGTGTTCTGTTTATTGATGAAGCGTACACGCTAAGCGCCGGTGGGGAAAATGATTTTGGACGCGAAGCTATTGATACGCTCATCAAGCTGATGGAGGATAACCGCGATGATCTCATCGTGGTAGTTGCGGGCTACACCGATAAGATGAGCGCCTTTTTGCAAAGCAATCCTGGCCTGAAATCTAGATTTAATAAGTATTTGGAGTTCGATGATTATTCACCGGAACAACTTGTGGCGATATTTGAGTTGTTCTGCAGGAATGGCGGCTATAAATTGAGTTCTACTACACATGACGACCTGACCAGATTGTTTTCTGTTTTATACGAAACCCGCGATGAAACCTTCGGGAATGGCCGATTGGCACGGAACTTATTTGAAATGACAATCAACAATCAAGCCAACCGAATTGTTTCACTCTCCCATGTAGATGACGATGTGCTTTCGACTATTGAGGAAACGGATATTCCGGGAATGGCCGATCTTCAGAATATTCGGTAATTCCAAGTGTATGGTATTGATATCCTAGCTCGCTCCATTTTCCTCTCGTAATATCAGGAAACTTGATCGGCATTGAGCCATCTCATTCTCTTCCCTTTTCCAAACATCTGCGTTAGCATGAAACGTGTATGCAGACTAAGGTTTCAACACAAGGAAACGTTCTCTTGCCGGGAGCTATACGACGACAACTTGGCATCAAAGCCGGTGATGAACTTTATGCCGATATTCAGAACGGCAACATAGTTCTGACACCTGAGCGAAAAGTTAAACGCTCCCGAAAAGCAAATATCGTCACGAGCGCGATAACCGGTCTTCCTGTATTGGATGCTGGTAAGGACGCTCCCGTTTTGACGAGCGAAATGGTTCGCGATCTGCTTAGCGACTTTCCATGAAATATCTGCTCGACGTAAACGCGCTAATTGCTCTTGGGATAAAACAACACGAGCACAACCTTCGCGTAGAGAATTGGATCGCGGGATTCTCCGCTAAATCCCGACCGACTTTTACCACTTGTTCGATCACAGAACTAGGCTTCGTCCGAATCGTTTCACAGGTTTCCGCCTATTCTTTCACCTTAGAAGACGCTCGGAAAGAGCTTCTGCAGTTGAAACGGTCAACGATCCTAAATTTCACCTTCATCTCGGATCAAAATGACATTTCGAATCTTCCGGCTTGGGTCAAGTCGCATAAACAGGCGACTGACGGCCATCTGGCGGAACTTGCTAAATCAAATGGTGCAATCCTTGCGACGCTCGATGAGAACATTTCCGGTTCATTCTTGATCCCAAAATAACCTGGTTACTCTAAGGGATTGATGTCCTCGCTCCCGTCCACTTCCCTCTCGTAAAATCCGGAAACTTGATCGGCATTGAGCCCTTGGCGACGGAGATTTCGCTTAATGGGCCCGGAGCGCTCCAAGCGGCGGCGTCGTAGACGTCCATGTCGGGAACCAGGCCTTCGCGGAAGCATTGGACGAGGCGCCAGCACATTAGGTAGTCCATGCCGCCGTGGCCGCCGAGTTTCCGGGCTTGCTCGCCGACGACACGCCAGAGGTTGTGTTCGTACTTTTCTTTGTAGGCGTCTATGGTCTGCCAGCGGTGATCGGCCTTGTCCTTTTCAACGTAAACGCGTGACGGATAGTCGCGAAAGATGCCCTTCGTTCCCTGTATCAGATTGATCCGGTCGTACGGGCGCGGCGTGGTGACGTTGTGCTGGACCATGATCGAGCGGCCCTTGGCGGTTTTGATGAGGTTGGTGTTGTAATCACCGGCTTTGTAAACCTCTTCTTGACGGGGATCTTTAGAATCGAGCTTTTCTTTTCGATAATCCTGCAAACCCAAACTTCCAGAGCTCATCGCAACCATATAGTCGAATTTGTCGCCCCGATTTATGTCCATGTAATTCGCCACCGGGCCGAGGCCGTGCGTCGGATACAGATTGCTGTCGCGAAGCGTATGATGAGCACGCCGCCATAAGCCTTCGTCTTTTGTCTCGAATAGAATTGCCCGCAGGTCGTGATTGTACGCCGCTTCGCCGTGTACCAGTTCGCCAAAAACACCGGCCCGCACCATGTTCAGGATCAGCAGCTCGTCGTAATCGTAGCAGCAATTCTCCATCATCATCATGTGCTTGCGGGTGCGTTCTGATGTGTCGACGAGTTGCCACAGTTCCTTCATCGTGTACGCCGCCGGGACTTCGCACGCAACGTGCTTCCCGGCATTCAACGCCGCGAGCGATTGCGGCACGTGCCATTCCCACGGGGTCGCGATATAAACGACATCGATGTCGTCGCGTTTGAGCAATTCCGTGTAACCGCGATCACCTTTCACATAAACCGCCGGTGCCGGCTGCCCTGCTTTTTCGACGATAGCCTTAGCTTTGTCGGCCTTTTCCTGCACGATATCGCAGATCGCGGTGACCTTAACATTCGGAATATTAACGAATTCGCTAAGGATGCTGCGTCCACGCAAGCCCGTACCGATCATCGCGACACGCACCGCATCACGCTTTTCAAACGGCACGCCGATCATCGTTTTGCCAACCGGGGCGGGTCCGGCGATCAGTTCGCTGAGAACATTTTCGTCCGAAACGGCTGCTTTTGTCTCAATGCCAAAAAGGCTAAGGCCAAATCCGGCGAGGGCGGTGTTTCGGAGCATCTCACGGCGCGTTTGTTTGTTTTCGCTCATAGTTTTGTTTTGGTTTGACTAGATATTATTCAATGTTCCGTCGAGTGTAAACCGTGCGAGCCATCGAATACCTCGTCCGGCGATTTTTGCTATACTCGTTGTTTTTATGGCGACGAAAAACACCTCTTATCCGCGGACAAAGATCAAGATCCTGCTACTCGAAAATATATCGGAAGCGGCCGTAAATGAACTACGTGCCGGTGGCTATGCCGATGTGCAAAAGATCAACGGAGCCCTCAGCGAGGCTGAGCTTTGTGAGGCGGTAAAGGGGGTTCATTTGCTGGGCATCCGGTCGAAAACACAGATCACCAAGAAGGTCATCGAGTCGGCCGACAAGCTACTCGCGATCGGTGCATTCTGCATCGGCGTAAATCAGGTCGACCTCGCCGCAGCGACTAAGAAGGGCATCGCCGTTTTTAACGCACCGCACGCCAACACGCGTTCCGTCGCCGAGCTCATCATCGGCCTGTGCGTGATGCTGATCCGTAAGATCGCTGACAAGAATGCGGCGGCACATCGCGGCGAATGGCTTAAGGAAGCTAAGGGAAGTTTCGAGCTACGCGGCAAAACGCTGGGCATCATCGGCTATGGGAACATCGGCTCGCAAGTCTCGGCGATGGCAGAGTCGATGGGGATGCACGTCATCTACAATGACATCGCAACCAAGCTGCCTCTCGGTAATGCAAAACAGATCCGCGAGCTAAAGGAACTCCTCAAACGATCTGACATCGTCACACTCCACGTACCGTCCGACGCGACCACGCGTAACATGATCAATGCCGACACTCTCAAAGCAATGCGAAAAGGTGCGATCCTGATCAATCACAGTCGCGGTGACGTAGTCGATCTCGACGCTTTGAAAAAGGCGATCGTCTCGGGCAAACTCGGCGGAGCTGCCATTGATGTATATCCCGATGAGCCGGAGAAGAACGGCGATCCGTTTTCGTCCGTCCTCCAGGGTTTGCCAAACGTAATCTTGACGCCGCACATTGGCGGCTCGACGGAAGAGGCTCAAGCGAACATCGGACTCGACGTCACGTCAAAGCTGGTCAAATACCTCGAACTCGGCATCTCCGCGGGCTCGCACACAGTTCCCGGCGTCAGCCTGCCGCCACAGGCCGGAACGCACCGCATTTTACACATTCACCGAAACGTTCCAGGCGTCCTCGGCCAAATAAATTCGCGCCTCTCAAAGGTCGGCATAAACATTACCGGCCAGTATCTCAAGACCAACGACGAGATCGGTTACGTGATCCTCGATGTCGATTCGAAACTGTCGCAAGAGGCGTTTGAGATACTGAAAGGGATCAAAGGGACGTTGAAGGCTCGCATGGTTTACTAGCCGAATGAGCTTTACATTATCAGGGTGCAGAGCTTAGGGTTTAGAGAAAGGGGGCTGGTATGAAGTACGGATTTTTGGCTGGTCACGGTCGTTTTTTATTTTCTCTTCTGCTTGTGTCGACGCTAGTTGTCTTGCCGCAGATCGCCATCGCTTCGGCTATCGATCGTGTCGCCTATAGAACTCCTCTTTCGCCAGACCAGCGTGTAGTTCAGGCTCTTTCGCGACTGACTTTTGGAGCCAGGCTCGGCGATGTCGAACGCGTCCGAAAGCTTGGTGTCGACGCTTTTATCGCCCAACAACTTGATCCCGAGAGCATCGATGATTCCGCGTTAACAAAGCGTCTCGAAAAGCTGCCAACCCTGAATCAATCGACCCCGACGCTGGCTGAACAATACAATCCGCCAAAGCCGTCGCCGTCGCCAACGCCGGCTCAAACTGTGGCTACCGCGATGACTAGCGAACCGACGATGACGGTTGAAGCAAAGCCATCGCCGTCACCGACCGCGCCTGCCAAGCCGACGCCGACGCCAAAGAATCCGCAAATGGTGATCACCGAGCTTCAGCGTGCCAAGCTGCTCCGTGCCGTTTACAGCGAACGCCAGCTCAACGAGGTCGTCGTCGATTTTTGGGAAAATCATTTCAGCATTTACGGCAATAAGGATGCGACGCGTTGGATGATGACGGCGTTTGACCGCGACGCGATCAGGCCATTTGCGATGGGACGCTTTCGCGATCTGCTCGGTGCCACGGCGCATTCACCGGCGATGCTCTACTATCTCGATAACCACCAGTCGAGTGTTCTGCGAGAGTACCCCGCCACGGCGGACAAACCAGCCCGTCGATCGGGCGGAATCAACGAAAATTACGCACGCGAACTGATGGAGCTGCACACGCTGGGCGTGGATGGCGGCTACACGCAGAAGGATGTTCAGGAGGTCGCAAGATGCTTCACCGGCTGGAGTATTCGCAAGCCAAATGAGGAAGGGCTGTTTATCTATAATCCCAATGCTCACGACAACGGCGAAAAGATCGTGCTGGGCATCAAGATCCCGGCCAACGGTGGCAAGGCAGATGGTGAACGAGTGCTCGACATTCTCGCCAAACACCCAAAGACCGCGAAGTATATCGCGACCAAGCTGTCACGCCGATTCCTAGGTGATAACCCGCCCGCGATCGTCGTCGATCGTGCCGCAAAAACGTTTCTAGCATCTGACGGATCGATCACGGAAACGCTGCGTAGTATAATCACTTCACCAACTTTTTTCAGTACCTCCTCGTATCGCACCAAGGTAAAATCGCCATTTGAATTCGTGGCGTCCTCGTTGCGTGTTACAAATGCCGAGACTGATGCAAATCGCCCCGTTTTTGACTGGATCGCCAAGATGGGCCAGCCCGTATATGGCCGCCTGACGCCCGACGGTTATCCCGATATGTCGAGCCATTGGCTCTCGTCGAACGACCTGCTCGCACGGTTCAATTTCGCCTCGGCCCTAACGCTGAATACAATCAAAGGCACTACCGTCAATACGGAAAAACTCCTCGGCAAACGTGAATCACGGATACCGACTGATTCCGCAAGGGCTCTTATACTAGGCGAAGTATCAGAAAAATCTCGCCTTGCCTTCAATAAACTCGCCGCCGAACTCGCCAAGGCACCGCCCACGCCCGCGATAATCCCCGTCGGTGCAACAAAACCGCTTGGCCCGGACGCAATGGCGAAAGCCATCGACGGACAACTTATCGCTCTCGCATTGGGCACGCCCGAGTTTCAGCGAAAGTAAATATCGGTTAAGATTTCTCTCATGAAAAGTGTAAAACTCTCGATCGTAATCGTGGTCGCGACATTCTCGCTATCAGCGACCGCCTTTTCGCAATGGGCTAAGCAGGCGGTCAATACAACTGCGAGCTTTCGCGGCCTTTCGGTCGTCAGCGAAAAGGTCGTTTGGGTGAGCGGAACGGGCGGAACGGTCATTCGTACGATCGACGGCGGGAAGAACTGGAACGTGATCCAGGTTCCAGATGCGGCGAAGCTAGACTTTCGTGATATCGAGGCATTCGATGCGGATACAGCCTACATTCTAAGCATCGGGAACGGCGACGCGTCGCGGATCTACAAGACTACGGACGGCGGTGAGACCTGGAAACTGCAATTCAAGAATGAAGATCCGAAGGCTTTCTTCGACGCGATCGCGTGTTGGGACAAGGCGAACTGCATCGCGATGTCAGATCCGGTCGATGGCCATTATCTGCTTATCTCAACTGTTAACGGCGGCGACAAATGGGATCGGATCGTCAGCAACCAAATGGCCGCCGCGATCGATGGCGAGGCTGCCTTCGCCGCCAGCGGCACGTGCCTTATCACTCAGGGCAAAACTAACGCGTTCATCGTCTCCGGCGGGAAAGACTCGCACGTCTTTCGCTCGTCCGACCGCGGCAAAACGTGGACTTCCGCAAAGTCACCAATCATCAGTGGCCCTTCAGGAGCGGGAACATTCTCTATCGCAATGTGGGATGCCAAGAACGGCGTGATCGTCGGTGGTAATTACGAAAAGCCCGGCGACGCGGGCGGCACGTTAGGATTTTCAAACGATGGTGGTGCGACCTGGAAGCCCGGAAAAGGACTGAGCGGATACCGCTCCGGCGTCGCCTTCATCGACGCAAAGACGATCGTTGCAGTTGGCACCAACGGTTCGGACATGTCCTCAGACGGTGGCAAAACCTGGAAAAATCTCGACAAACTCGATTACAACGCGGTTCAGGCCAACGGCAAAAAGGCAGTCTGGGCAGTCGGGCCTAAAGGGCAGGTCGCCAAAATGAAATGACCTACGCCTGGTACGACATTCTCGGCACGGTCGGCGTTACCCTGATCGTGCTAACGTACGTGCTACTCCAGATAGGACGGGTACGGAGCGATCAGTTGGTGTACTCGATACTCAATGCGGTCGGAGCTTCGCTGATACTGGTTTCGCTGTACTATAACTTCAACTTTCCGGCCTTTGTAGTAGAATTTTTTTGGCTGCTGATCAGTTTGTTTGGTATCGGAAAGTACATTTTTCAGCGCAGTCGATAAGGAGTTTTTTGTAGTATATGGCTGGAAAACGAAGCGTTAAGTTGACCGATTCGTTCAAGGATTTCCTTGAGAATGAGCGGGCTGGGGCGATAGTGTTGATCATTTGTACGGTGGTATCGCTCGCAGTCGCGAATTCTGCCGTTGGTAGCCGATATATCAGCTTTTGGCATGGATATCTCGGCCCGCTCAGCGTCGAACACTGGGTTAACGACGGCCTCATGGCGATCTTTTTCCTGCTGATCGGGCTTGAACTCGAACGCGAACTGCTCGCAGGTGAACTGTCCGATCTGAAGCGTGCATTGCTCCCCGTTATCGCCGCCCTCGGCGGCATCGTGGTTCCTGCATCCATCCATTATGTCCTAAATAACGGCACCGCGACCCAACCGGGCGTTGGTATCCCAATGGCGACCGATATCGCTTTCGCGATCGGCGTACTGGCGTTGCTCGGCAATCGAGTGCCTGCTTCGCTCAAGGTCTTTCTTGTTGCCCTCGCCGTGATGGACGATCTTGGTGCGATCCTCGTCATCGCAATATTTTATTCGTCCGATCTGTCGTTCGCTTATCTGCTCGGATCGCTTGGTATTGCCGCATTACTGCTAATCCTTAATCACGTGTTCCGCGTGATGTCGCTGATCCCATATCTGATCGGTGGCTCGTTGATGTGGTATCTGATGTTGAAATCGGGTGTCCATGCGACGATCGCGGGCGTGATCCTGGCATTTACGATTCCCTTTACCCATAAACGCGACGATCTCGACGCACCTTCGCAGCGGCTCGAGCATTTTCTGCATAAGCCGGTCGCGTTCCTCATCCTGCCTGTTTTTGCACTCGCGAACACCGGCCTTGTAATTGGCAGCGAATGGGCTGCTGAACTTGGATCGTCTAACAGTCTTGGAATACTGCTCGGTCTGGGAGCCGGAAAGCCTATCGGGATCCTGGCGGCTAGTTTCTTCGTAGTTATAATTGGCCTTTGCCGTCTGCCGCTCGATCTGAACTGGAAACATATCTTGGGAGCCGGAATGCTCGGCGGTATCGGATTTACGATGTCGATCTTCATTACCAATCTCGCCTTCACTGGCAAGCAGGAGATCATCGATTCGTCAAAAATGGCTATCTTTCTGGCTTCGTTGGTCTCAGCAGTTGTTGGGCTTACGTTCCTGAAACTGTTCGGAGCACCTAATGTTGATGATACTGATCTTGAGACAATGGATTTTGACGATGAGGAAGCGACCGCTTAAATTTGACCTATGAATCAGTCCTTCACCAGCATCCCCTTCAAGACAGAAAGTGCACATGGCCTGACTTCCGTTAACGGCATGGCCAAATTTTCGGGCGCCGGGATCGTGTTGGAATTTGAGGCGAAACTTTTCGGCCTGATCTCCGAAGGCGTCAAAGAAGCTCGTTTGCCGATCAGCGAGATACTCGACATCAAATTCAAGAAAGGCATCTTCAAACGCGGAGCCAAGATCGAAGTTCGTACAACCTCACTCGCCGCGATGGCAGGCATTCCGAACGAGCAGGGCAAACTAACTCTTAAACTGGCCAAGGATGATTTCGAACGAGGCCGCGACGCGGTCATTCAACTACAACGTGACATGGGCACCACTGCAGCCCAACTGCCCCCGACGCATACGCCTGTGAGTGTTTTGTTTGATGAGAGTGAAGACGAGACGAAAGAACTGAAAGACTAATTTGCGGCTCAGCGGTCTCCAGGCTCTAGCCGAACCTGGAGACCGCTGAATATCGAGATCAACGAGCCATCATGCGCGGATCCGGTTTGGACACAAGCTTGTATTCCTTCGGCGGTTCCATTCCGAGCAGGTGTTTAACAAAATAGTCCCATCGGCGGCGCATCATGTAGAAACTATCCGCACCATAGCCGTGGCGGGCATTCGGGAAAATGACGAGATCATAATCCTTATTTGCCTTGGTCAAGGCATCGACGACGAGCCAGGTGTTGTAGGGCGGAACGTTATCGTCCATATTGCCATGAGCGAGCATTAGCTTGCCCTTCAGGTTCTTGGCGTAGTTCTGGTTCGCCTGCTCCTCGTAATTATCTTTCCATTTCGCGTCGTACTTGAGCAGTCCGATATAGCGCTCGCCCCAGTCGTCCTCGTAGTTACGATTGTCGTGATTGCCCGATTCCGAGATGCCGACCTTGTAAAAATCAGGGTGCTTGAACATCGCCGCCGCCGTTGCAAATCCACCACCTGAGTGGCCCCAAATGCCGACGCGTGATGTCCATGTACGGATTTTTCGCTGCCAGTTCCTTGATGCCCGCGATCTGATCTTCAAGTGTGTTGTCCGCCATGTTTGGATAGCAGAGGTCATGGAAGGTCTTCGAACGGTCGGGATTACAAGTCCCGTCTATGATCACCACTACAAAGCCAAGTTCGGCCAATGCCTGATGATCGCTACGGCTCGGGCCGAAGGCACGGGAACCTACGCCGCCGCCCTGCGGGCCGGGATAGATGTAATTGATGACGGGATACTTCTTCGTGCGATCAAGATTTGTCGGCGTGAACATCAAGCCGTAAAGGTCCCATTTGCCATCGCGTGACTTAGTAACAGTAGGTGTTGGCGGCTTCCAGCCGGCTGCCTTAAGGCGTGTAACATCGACCTTTTCGAGATCGGCGACGAGCTTACCCGTCATGTCGCGAAGAACGGCGGTCTGCGGAACGTCCGGCTTCGAGTAGTTATCAACAAAATACTTGCCGTCAGGCGAAGTCGCGATCTGGTGCGTTCCATCCTCAGGCGTGAGCAATGCGAGCCCTGTGCCGTCGAAATTCACTCGGTAAAAATGGGTGAAATAGGGATCGCGTCCAGCCTCGCGGCCGTTCGCTTCGAAGAAAATGGTGCGGGTTTTATCGTCAATGCTAACAATACGAGTGACCACCCAATTCCCCTTTGTGATCTGATTCTTCACCTTGCCGGTCGCCAGATCGTAGAGGTAAAGATGGCCCCAATCGTCACGCTCGGAATACCATATCGCTTCGTTGGTCGAAGGGTAAAACCGCCAGTTCGCCGCTCCCTGGCCCGATTCGTACTGAGTCGCAACCCTTTCTTCAAATACCTCGCGGACATTACCGGTGGCAACATCGGCGATGCGAAACTTTGCTTCCTTGTGGTCACGCGAACTTGAGATAAATGCCAACTGTTTCGAATCCGCACTCCACTCGTTGTCGCCGAACGTGCCATCGCAGGCGATGTCATCGCACAAAGTGCCGCGACGGTCGTCGGGCGCGATCTTGAGCCGCGTCATCTTGGCAGTATCGACATCGATGATCACGCGGTGGATCTTGATGATCTCGGCGTCCTGCGGCAAAGGATATTTCCATGCCTCAAGCTTCGGGGCACCAACGTTCGTTGTCACCAAGTACATATTACTGACGTGACGCTGATCCTGCTGAAAGGTCGCTACCTTTTGGAGTCCGGCGACCAGAGTACGATCGCCCGGTCACTGTGTTTCCAGCCCGCATTATCGGTCGCATAGCCAAAATCTTTGACACCATCGGTCGTCAATTGCGTCTCCTTACCACTCGCGACTTCACGAACCCAAAGGTTCCAATCCTTGATGAACACCGCTTTCTTGCCGTCCGGCGAGGCAACCGCGAGGCCGCCAAATCTTCCGGGCCCGCCACCGCCCGCAGGCGGGGCCACGCCAAGATCAGCCAGGGAAGCAGCAGCTTTCTTGCTGCCGTCAGCCGGATTGACCATCACAAACTCGCGGCCCGTAGGCGTCATCGCGATATACCAAAACCGCCCATCAGGCAGCCAGTTTGGCCTAACCGCTGCTCGGTCGACGAGCGGAGCGGTGTTGTAGCTGAGCATTTTCTCAGCCCGGGCATAGTCAGCCGCAGTCATTTGCTGGGCGACCGTCGACAGCGAGAAAACAAAAAGGGTTGACGCAAGAACTAATATCCGTTTCATTATTCTTAAAAATGGAGTTGGTCTAAGATGTCGAATGTTCGATTTACCGTATTTTATCGCAATAGCGTCCAATAATACATCGCACATAGATTGTTTGGTATTATTTGAGATTATTTCCAAGGAGTTCGCACGATGCCAAAATACATTATCGAGAGAGAGATCGCTGGAGTTGGAGAGTCACCTGCTGCTGCTCTGCAGGCTGTCTCGCAAACTTCATGTAGTGTTCTGAATGAACTCGGGCCGTCCATCCAGTGGGTACAAAGCTACGTAACAGGCGACAAGATCTATTGCGTCTATATCGCTCCAAACGAGGAGTTGATCCGCGAACACGCCACTCGCGGCGGCTTTCCGGCAAACAGCATCGCCGAGGTCAAAAGCATCATAGATCCAACAACTGCCGAAGCGTGATCGAAACTCCGAAAACCCTCGGCAAACTGATCGCCGTCCACCCGATCGCCCCGGCCCTCGTCCAACGCGCCGTCTTCATCGCCGCGCTCGCTTTCATGTTCTTCCTGGCTATGATGTTCGCCTTTTACATCCGGCAAAACATCCTCTACTTCCTCCTATCATCCGCATTTCTGGTGCTCTATCTCGTAATGATGTTCGCACTGCTGATGCAGAGGCGAAGTACTGTTGAGGTTTGCGAGAATGGTTTTCGAACGAAAAAGCAGTCCATACGGTGGACCGATGTGGTTTCGGTTTCTGATGAAGGCGTAGTCGAACTGGTTTCCGGGAAGAACGTGGCTCTCGCCCGTTCAGTTGTCAGGTTCGACGCGGTCCTGGCCGTCCTGCGTAAACACTTGAAGTAGATCAACCCAAAGCATAGCCACCGCATCCCGATTAGCGACGCTTTTTCTAACCGCTCAAATTCCTGTATTCTATTCAATTGAGATTTCGTTTTCGGAGAGTTTATGAGCGTTGAAGTCGTGATGCCGCAGATGGGTGAGTCGATCACCGAGGGAACCGTTTCGAAATGGCTGAAACAGGTCGGTGAGCGTATCGAAAAAGATGAGGCGATCCTCGAGATCTCGACCGATAAGGTCGACGCCGAGGTGCCGAGCCCCGGTGCGGGCATTCTGCTCGAAATAAGGCATCAGGAAGGCGAGACCGTCGAAGTCGGCACTGTTGTAGCGATCGTCGGCGAAGAAGGCTCTTCAGCGGCAGTTGCAGCGGCACCGGCAGTCGCCGACGTCGAAATGACCACAGCATCAGAACCTGAACCCGAGGCGATTCCTGCCGAACCGGTTAAAGAAGCAGTAGCAGCGGCAGAACCTGTCGCTGAGGCGACTCCTGCAACTGCAGCTGCCGCTGCCACTGGAAAAGCCGCTGAGGTCGTCATGCCTCAGATGGGCGAATCCATTACGGAAGGTACCGTTTCTAAATGGCTCAAAGCTGTCGGAGACAAGATCGAAAAAGACGAGGCTTTGCTTGAGATATCGACCGACAAGGTCGATGCGGAAGTTCCCTCGCCTGCGGCAGGAACACTGCTCGCTATCAATGTGCAGGAAGGCGAAACAGTTGAGGTTGGCTCGGTTCTGGCTTTAGTCGGAGCCGAAGGCGGTGCTACCGTCAGCACTCCGAAATCAGAAGCAGCAAGCCCGGCTCCAACTCCGGCCGCTGAGCCGATTGCTCCGCCGGTTGCCGCTCCAGCTGTCCAAGCTAGAGCCGCTTCGGCATCCGTTAATGGTAATGCGACCCTCGATGAGCTTCGCCGCACCAAATCGAGCCCATTGGTGCGTAATATCGCAAAAGAACACGGCATCGATATAACCAGAATTCCAGGCAGCGGTATCAGCGGACGAGTGACCAAGGACGACATAATGTCCTTCCTAGAAACTGGTGCGGCTCTCCGTCCACAGGACCTGCTGGTCAAAGGTGCTCCGGCTATTGCTCCGGTCTCCGCTCCGGCAGCGGCGAAACCTGCCTCGACCTTTACCCCGCCACAAGGTGCGATATCGATGGGCGATCGCGTCGAGAAAATGTCCGTGATGCGCAAGAAGATCGCCGAGCACATGACCTTCTCGAAGCAAACCTCGGCCCACGTGACGAGTGTTTACGAGATCGACATGACCAATGTCGCGAAATTCCGCACGGCAAATCAGGCTGCGTTCCAGGTCAAATTTGGTACGAAGCTCACCTTCATGCCATTCATATTTCAGGCCGTGACGGCCGCGATCCGCGAGCATCGCATCGTTAATTCGCAGGTCGATGGTGAGAATATTGTTTACAAAGGCGATATCAATCTTGGCATGGCCGTCGCTCTCGATTGGGGACTGATCGTTCCTGTCATCCGCAATGCAGAAACGATGTCTCTCGCTGAGATCGCCGTGAAAGCAAACGATCTCGCCGATCGTGCCCGCACCAAGAAGCTAAGCCCTGACGAAGTTCAGGGCGGTACGTTTACCATCACAAATCCCGGCGTTTTCGGCGGCCTCTACGGCACACCGATAATCAATCAACCCCAGGTGGCGATCCTCTGTGTCGGCACGATCGAAAAACGGGCCAAGGTAATGACCTCGGCAGACGGCGACGACTACATTGCCATTCGCCAGATGGCATATTTTGCGTTGACCTACGATCATAGGGTTGTCGACGGGGCTGATGCCGAGAGATTTCTCGCTTATCTAAAAGCCTATCTGCAAGAGGCTCCATTTGAGATCTAAAACGGGCTGACGACGATCAGAAAACTATTCCAAAAACGGTCAGGTTGTTGTATCCTTTGAATATTGAATGCTCAGGCAATTCGGTACGACAACCTAACAACTCTCCTTTTTTGCCAAGTGTCTAATGGCATACATACAAGAAAGACAGATAAACGGACAATGATTTTGTTTCGCGACAACCCGTAACACGCATTTTGCGTCTATTCGTAGGTTGTCCTAATTACGCAATCATTCGACAGGAGGATTTTCAATGCTAAAGAAATTTTCAATAATTGGTCTGGCGATAGCCCTGAGTGCAGTCACGCTCTTTGCTCAGGACGCACAGCTTCGCTCGGCGGTCGCTGGCCAGAAATACAAGATCAAAGGCGTGGTCGTCAACAAGATAGATGACACGACCTACATCATCAATGATTCGGTCGGCGTCGACACCAAGATCGTCGTGTCGCCGAGTGCCAATATTAAGAACAACGCATTTTTTGGCGGCGATAAATATCCTGTCACGGCTTTAGTTAAGGGTTTGACCATGGAGGTCGAGGGTGTTGGTGATAGCTCGGGTAGTGTATTGGTGAATAAGGTTCGCTTTGAAAAGGCCAATCTTGTCGCCGCTCAAGCACTCGACAAACGCGTAGCTCCAGTCGAGGAGCGAGTCACCGCTGCTGAGCAGAACGCCCAGCGCGTCTCGGGTCAGATCGACGAGCTCATGGCCATCTCAAACGCCGCCAAGGGCGGAGCGAAAGCCGCTCAAGAAACTGCCGATGCAGCCATAGCGGGCGTTAATGAGACAAACAAGCGTATCTCGACCATGGATGATTACGTCATTCAGTCGACCGCGACCGTAAATTTCAAGGTCAACAGTGCTGTACTTTCGACTGAAGCTAAAGCTTCGCTCGATCAAGTTGCGGCAACGGCTAAGACGCTCAAAGGCTATGTGATAGACGTGACCGGTTACGCTTCAGCGGAGGGCGACACTAAGAAAAACAAAGCACTCAGCCAAAGGCGTGCCCTAGCGGTCAAAGAATATTTGATCGAAAATCACGACATCGATCTCCGCAGGTTCCCCGAATCGTATGGCTTTGGTGAACTGAAGGCTGTCGCCGACAACACCACACGAGAAGGCCGCGAACAGAATCGCCGCGTCGAGGTCAAACTGTTGGTCAACCGGGGTCTTAATACGAACGTTGAGATCAAAACCTCGAACTAACTTGTTCTTCCGAATACGAGGGCTTACGCGCGGCTGAGACCTATTTGCTCAGTCACGCCAAGCCCTCATTCTTTTGTCGCCAGTCCGTATAAAATCGCCATGCCAAATCAGCCCCTCAGATTCGGAATATTCGGTATCTTGCTTCTTGCCTGCATCTCAGCATTTGGACAAACGCCCACTCCAAAGCCGACACCGGATGACGAGGTCATCAAGGTTGATTCGCGGCTGATCGTCATTCCCGTTTCGGTCACAGACGCCAACGGCCAGGCCATTACCGGACTGACCGCAGCAGATTTTCGAATTGCCGAGGAAGGCCGTCAGCAGACGATCGAAAGTCTTGGTAGTGCGGATGTTGTCCCGCTCGAGATCGCCTTGCTCTTTGACATTTCGGCGAGTACTGATCCGATGTTTAGATTCGAGCAAGAGACTGCGGCTAAGTTCCTCCGCGAAGTGATGCGTGCCGACGACCGGGCGACGATCTTTACTATCGGGCAGACACCATCTTTGGTCCAGAGCCGTGAGACGGCCGAAAAAGCGGTCGACGCTATTTTTCGTCTTGAGACAACTAAGGGTGCCACCGCATTCTTTGACACCGTAAAGTTTGCCGCTGATCACCTTCGCCGAAATTCACCCGAAGGCCGACGACGTGTAGTTGTCATCATCTCGGACGGTGAGGATAATTTTAGTGTTGGCGTTCAAAAAGCCCAGCGTGCTGCTGAAAGCCGACTGGTCGAAAAAGGGCCGGATCCGGAGTTTAAGAAGCTGGGAAAGGTCATTGTTCAGGCCCAAGAGATGGCAAAGACAGAGGAGCGGCAACGTGTTTTGCGCTCGCTACAGGACGCGGATATTGTTCACTATTCCATAAATCCTGCGGGAAGCTCTTACTTGCTAAATAAGATCAGTGTCTTTGGCCAGGAGAATATGCAGAGGTTTTCCACCGAGACCGGCGGAACCGCGTTCCTGCCAAAATTCCTGCCCGTCGACACCAAAGATCAATACCAAAACAGCAACAACCGTCGGCAAAATTCCGAGACGCTCGAACGTATCTTTCGCCAGCTAGCCAACGAACTACGCTCGCAGTATCTGATCCAGTATTATTCCGAGTCTGAGTTTCCGGCGAACAAGTTTGTCAAACTTGACGTCGCCGTACCGACTCGAGGCGGTGCCCGTGTACGTTCACGTCAGGGCTATTACGTCAAAAACTAACTGTCACCGCCTCTCTCCGCCATCACTTTCATCTTGCCCATTTCGAAGTTTGAAGTTGGAGGGGGTGCCACTTCACCTTTGACTTCGATCATCTTCTTGCGAGGCGGTTTAGAGTTGGTATTCGTCGGCGGTGCCGCGATCGCTCCCATCAAAGGATACTCCGGCGTCGGTGTCGCGAATGGGATCGCCACAAGCTTGCCAACGATCGTTTTCTGCTTCGAAAAAGCCGATACAAATAACACACCGGTAAACAATGCCATCAATAACGAAGCCGCAGCCGTTGCCCACAGCTTTGTTCGCTGCCGAACCTTGGCCCAACCAACCGGACAATCCGCGGTGATCACGCTGCCGTCTGCACGCCTGTAAAACCGAACGCAAACACGCCCCTCGGCATTCATCACTAACGCCTCAGCCTCATCCCGCGTCATGCCGGAAAGGTTGTAAACATTCAGCTTGCAATCCCCACAAAACCGCTTCCGCTCGTCGCCATACATCTCATTCCAATCCGCACTACACGGACTCGCGACCGATAAATTGTTCAAAGGGCTATCGAATTTAGGCATATAAGAACTCCGTTCAATAAAATGCAGCTTTTGCTGTTGAGTATTGAACGAGGCTCGTCTTTCTTCTTGCAGAGAATCTAAGACATTTTTCGGCGGTATTTGTGGGTGATCGGCCGACGCCTGCCGACGCCGATCGCGTTCTTTGAAATTATCAATGTCGGCGGCAATTGCTGGCGTTTGAATTCATTGCCGGATGCTCGACCTTGTTGAGGATCCAAAAACTTTCTCCGCATCGTGTCCGGCGGCGATGATCTCGGCGGGCGCGGCCTTTTGCTCGAAGTACATTTGCAGGATCGGATCCATTACTTCGTAGGGCGGTAGACTGTCCTGGTCGAACTGGTTTGGAGCGAGTTCGGCGGACGGTTTTTTGTCGATGATCTTGGCCGGGATGATCTCGCGTCCGGCTTTTTCGTTCATGTGGCGGGCGATCTGCCAGACTTCGGTTTTTAGAACGTCTCCGAGGACGGCAAGGCCTCCGTTGGTGTCGCCGTAGAGAGTACAGTAGCCGACGGCGAGTTCGCTTTTGTTGCCTGTTGAGAGGAGCAGTCTGCCCTCGGCATTTGAGATCGCCATGAGGATGACGCCGCGAAGCCGCGATTGCATATTCTCCGCCGCAAGCGATTCGCCGCCCTTGGTCGGTTTGTGAAGTTCCATCTGCTTGAGCAGAACTTCGAAAGTGGCCGATATCGGCTCGATACGGCTTTCGCAGCCGAGGTTTCGGACCAATTCTTCGCTGTCCTTGATACTGCCCTCGGACGAGAAGGGTGATGGCATCATAACGCAAACTAGGTTTTCCGCCCCCATCGCTTCACACGCGAGAGCCGCCACAAGCGTCGAGTCAATACCGCCACTCAAGCCAAGAACGGCCTTCTTAAACCCATTCTTCGCCGCATAATCGCGTATCCCGAGCACCAATGCCTTGTGTATCGAATCGATCTCGCCGCCCGTAATGCCTCTCGCATCCGGCTTTCGCACATCTAGTTCGACCGTCTCGACGAACTCCTCGAACGCAGCCGCCTGCAAGATAATATCGCCCTGCTCATCCGCGATCAGACTTGCTCCGTCAAAAATAATGCCGTCGTTGCCGCCAACCAGATTCACAAAAACGATCGGCCGCTTCTGCAGCTTGGCACGATGGGCGACCATGTCGCAGCGGAGGCGGATCTTGCCTTTGTTGTAAGGCGAGGCGTTGACCGAGACGATGATGTCGGCCCCCATCGCCAACACTTCGTCCGTCGGGTCGCTCTCATACAAACGCTCTTTCCAAAACGTCTTGTCGTTCCAAAAATCTTCGCAAACTACCACACCCAGCTTTACGCCATTGACCTCAAACAACCGCCGATTCCGCCCATCGCTCGGCTCGAAATATCGCGGGTCGTCGAACACATCGTACTCCGGCAGCAAGGTCTTGTCGGCAAACCCCAGCAATTCTCCATTCGAGATGACCGCCGCCGAATTGTACAATCGCCGCCCGTCCGTCTCTTCATTCTGTCGGATCGTGCCCAGCACCGCCGTGATCCCAGTCGTCGCCGGAATGATATCCCGAAGCGGATCGCCCACATGCTCAATGATATCGCGGTCCTGAAACCAATCCTGCGAAGTATACCCGTGCGTCACGACCTCAGGAAACACGACCAGATCTGAGCCATCGCTCTTCGCCTTTTCGATGGCAGCGATGACCTTCGAAACGTTCCCGGCAATGTCGCCGTTGGTAGTATTGATTTGCGCGATTGTAACTCGCATAAGATTCTCAACAACGGATTGACGCGGATTAACACCGAAAGAAGATCTGCGAAAATCCGCGTTAATCCGTTGTTTCAACCGCCTTCTTCACCATCGTCAACCGATTTCCACGGTCGTTGTATTTGACCTCGTCCATGATGTTGTAGATAAATAGGACGCCGCGGCCGCTGGTTTTGAAGAGGTTTTCGGGGTCGAGCGGATCGGGGATGTTATTCACGTCGAAGCCCTCGCCTTCGTCCTCGATGGTGAATTTAGCCTCGGCCTTGGAGACTTCGGCGGTGATGCGGACGAGCTTTTGAGAGTCAAACTTATTGCCGTGTTTGACGGCATTAACAAATGCCTCGTCGAGAGCGACGAAGAGGTTCGATTCTTCGGGTTTGATGACGCCGAGCTTCTCGACCCGCTTCATCAAATATTCGAGCACGATGTGCATCGTCGAGATCGCGGAGGGCAGTTCAAACTCGATATTCTCATGCAGGTCAGCGACCGAGTCGACCGTATCGACAAAGCGGATCTTATAATCGAGCACAGTCGCTACCAGATGCTTTAGTTCTTCTTCGTCAAAATTATCGCGGCGGTAATTAGAGGCGCACAGCTTAAATGCTTTGACATGTTCCTTCGAGCTAAACGCAGGAAAATCGGGCAGGCAAACCGGCTCGTTGACATTTACCGATGCTTGATCGCCCGGCCGCACGTCGAGGTCAGTGATGACGAGATCGTAGCCTTCCATGTTCGTGATCGACATGGCATCGATGCGGCTCTCGACGATCTTGACCGTATGGCCAACGTGGCCAAACACCTCTTCGAGCGCCGTCGCGAGGTCGTCGTGGTCATCGATAATAAGAATTTTTCGCTGCATAAAGCGAGAGAAAGCTCAAGGGAAGGTACGTTTGATCCTATACCGTTGTTGCAAATAATAACCCAAATTGGTAGTTATCTTCTAACCATGCCGGACGAAAAGGACATAGTTTATAAGTTCACCTCGCTATCGGAATATCCGCCAAAAACGCGGTTAATGATCCGGCTTGCCGATATCGTCTTTTTCTCCGCAATATGGCTTGTTGGCAAGCTCACTTCATTTGAGATCGAGGGTCGCGAACACCTGGACGCGATCCGGCAGAACGGTAAGATCCCGATCCTCACATTCTGGCATGACCGAATTTTCCTCAGCACCTACTATTTCCGCGACTATGGGATCGTGGTGATCTCATCCAGGAGCTTTGACGGCGAATATACCTCTCGACTCATAAAACGCTTTGGTTATGGCTCGATCCGTGGTTCCTCGTCGCGAGGAGGCTCAGGAGCTCTTGTCGAGATGATCAAGGCGATGCGTCGTGGCCTACCCACCGGCTTCACTCTCGACGGCCCACGCGGCCCAAAATACGTCGCTAAGCCCGGTGCTGTTCTGCTCGCCAAAAAGACGGGCAATCCGCTATTGCCATTCATCATTGAGTCGCGATCTTACTGGACCGCGAAGAGTTGGGATCAAATGCAGATCCCGAAGCCGTTCTCAAAGGCCAAGGTCTTTATCGGAGAACCGATCGAAGTGGCTCCCGATGACGACATGGACGCCAAGCTCGCCGAGCTCCAATCATCACTCGACAACATCGTCGAACGCGGGCGTGTGTGGCGAGCTGGATAGAAAATTGGCTGCCAGCAGCACAAAACTTATCCAGATGGCATCCGCGAGCAAAAGATGCCCGACCTGCAGCAGTATCGGTGCAAGCATAAACAGCGTCAGCGAACCGAATGCTATCTGAGCGAGGATAAGTATCGACAGAGTGTTCGACCAGCGAACGACGCCCGCTTCCTTACCACTCTCTTTTGCGATCCACCCGGCAAGAAAAACAACAAAGACACTCATCAGGATCGCCGTGATCGGATGCAGCAGACGTAGCCTAAGCAACATGTGAGACGTCGATGAGAAATCCTGAGCCACGCCCTCTGCCAGCGTTCCAGCGGGAAATAACATATGCGCCAACGCCGCGATCGAACCGCTGATGCCGACGACAAAGATCGCTAAGATCCCGATGATGATCGCGCCGAAATACTTACGCTGCACGTTCCATTTCAGCGGCATCTCGCAACACGCATATCGGGCCGTGAGAGTTAGAAAAGCGAGCAGAATGAACGTATTCAGCAAATGACCGGCCATCCAGAATGGCCGTGCGGCGGTCAGCGTGGTGGCGGTGTTCCCGGTAAGTACGAGGCCGGCCCCGACCAACGCCTCGGTCAGGATGAAGATGAAGGAACCGATCGCAGTTTTGCGTATCTGAGTTCCCCTTAGCAAACTTCTTGAACGTCCAAATCACTAACGCCACGACCGCAACCAACGCCAGAAAACTCGTGACTCGATGCGAGAATTCGATCACAGTTTTGAGCTCGGGAGCCGACGGGATGACCTCGCCGTGACAGGTCAACCAATGCTGGCCGCAGCCATCACCGCTCTTGGAAGCACGCAGGAAAACGCCCCATAGGATGACAACCACATTCCACGCAACCACAAACCATGCGTACCGTGCGAAATTATTCAGCTTTGTAAAACCAACCATTTTGCTTAGAATAGCACTTTCGTCGCTCCGAAAAAATGAAGCCGCTCGCTGTAATTCTCAGCCTCATCCTCGTGATGTCGATCACTGCTCTGGCCGCATCGCCCTATGTCCTTGTGCTCGGAACCGGACAGGATGCCGGCGTACCGCAGATGGGCTGCGAGACGCCGTTTTGCAAACGTGCGTGGGCTGATGCGAGGTTGAGAGAAATGGTCTCGTCGATCGCTCTCGTCGACCCGGACAGCGGCGAACGCTGGATTTTCGACGCGACGCCGGATCTGCCTGAGCAATTCGAAATGCTCAAAGCCGCAACGCGTGACCGCTCGAACCGCATCGACGGAATCTTCCTCACCCACGCCCACATCGGCCACTACACCGGCTTGATGTACCTCGGCCGCGAATCGATGAACGCCAGTGGCGTCAAGGTCTTCGCGATGCCGCGGATGCGGCAGATGCTCGAACAAAATGCCCCTTGGTCGCAGCTCGTCAGTCTCAAAAACATCGCCATCCAATCGCTTGCTGACAAAAAGGAAGTTCGCCTCAATAGCCGCATCATCGTCGAACCATTCCTCGTCCCGCACCGCGATGAGTTCTCTGAGACCGTAGGCTACCGTATCAAAACGCCGTCTCGATCGTTTATCTTTATCCCTGACATCGACAAATGGAGCAAGTGGCAAACGCCGCTCGCAGATGTGGTCAAAGCCAATGACCTTCTGTTCGTCGATGGCACTTTCTACGAGGACGGCGAGATCGCGAGGCCGATGAGCGAGGTGCCGCATCCCTTCGTCGCGGAGACGATGGAGTTGCTCAAAGGCCTGAGTGCCCGCGAACGAGCAAAGGTATATTTTATTCATTTCAATCACAGCAATCCGCTCGTGCAACGTGATAAGAAGAAGCTCGCCGAGGTGAGATCCAAAGGATTTCGGGCAGCAACGACCGGTCTAAAACTCGACTTGTAATGCCAAAGGAACGCATCGACAAATTGCTGGTCGAGCACGGCCTGGCCGATTCTCGCACGCGGGCGGCCGCGATGGTAATGGCCGGGATCGTGATGGTTGGCGAGAAAAAAGCGGAAAAGCCATCGGATAAATTTGAGACTACCGCAACCATTCGGTTAAAAGGTGCGTCTATAGACTTGAAATACGTCGGCCGGGGCGGCCTCAAACTAGAAGCCGCTCTGCGGGAATATAGTGTCCACGTCGAGGGATACACTTGCATAGACGTCGGCTCATCGACAGGCGGCTTTACCGATTGTCTGTTGCAGCACGGTGCCAAACGCGTGGTTTGTATCGATTCAGGAACGAACCAGCTCGTATGGTCGCTACGGAGCGATGAACGCGTCGAGGTTCGAGAACAAACGAATGCCCGCGATATCGTGCCGGCAGATTTTGACACACTATTTGATCTGGCTGTGATGGACGTGTCATTCATCTCGGTGACCAAGGTCATCCCTTCGATCTTGCCGCTTCTCGTTGATAATGGGCGATTGATCGTGCTGATCAAGCCGCAGTTTGAAGTTGGCCGCGGCGAGGTCGGCAAGGGCGGGATTGTACGCGAAGCAGAAAAACATGAGCGTGTCGTAAAAGAGATCAACGCGTTCGCGACCGAGTTGGGATTGAACATAGAAGGCGTTATGGAATCGCCAATACTGGGTGCAGAGGGGAACAAGGAGTTTTTGGCGTTATATGCAAAGGGAAACTGAGAATAATTCCGAATCGGAACAAACCTTTGTCGAAGGGCTCGACTTCTATTTTGACGAAGGAATGATGGTGCTCACGCGCAAATATCTGCTCGATCGCGGCAACTGCTGTGACACGGGCTGTCGCCATTGCCCGTACTCGGCCGCGTCCGCGGCAGCCTCATAGCATGAAGACGTCGAGTTCACCATCTTTTGACGAGTTCCCTGCATCGTAGCTACCCTCATTTGAATCACTTTTTGACTCCGTGTCCGTTACATGCGGGTGCTCATATGTGTCCACAGTTGGCTCATCAACGAAGTCGCTCTCCGCCAAGTAAACATCCTTTCCTTCTATCCTCATCACAGCTATCGACGAGATCAGGACCTCCAATATTCGCCGCTGAGCAGCATCGCGTGGATATCTAATGCCGTAGTAGACCCATTTACCATCGCGACTCGTCGTTACCATGCCTGCATTGCGAAGATAAGCGAGATGCCTCGACACTTTCGGCTGGCTTTCATTCAATCTGTCGGCAAGAAACCCAACGGCCACAGGCCCGTCAGCCATTAACGCCAAAAGTCTAAGCCTCGTCTTATCACCAAGAGCTAGGAACACACTTTCGAGTTCGGTAAATGGCGATTCTTGCATTGGACCTCTCCCTCTACAGCTACCTCACATTACGCTATCCGTATATATAATGCAATCGGCAAGCTGATCGAGCGACTTCCTCCTGAATTGATTTGGCCGCCACTCTCGTTTACGATTAGCCCTATCAGCTAATAACACCATGAGCGAACGATCAATCTTTACCAAGTCGGTCCACGCGGGCGACGATCATACCAGCCATTTTGGAGCACTTTCGGTCCCGATCTATCCTGCGTCGACCTTTGCCTTTTCGGATGCTGACGAAGGCGCGGCTATCCACAACGAAGAGAAGGATGGCTATTACTACGGCCGTCTCGGCAACCCGACCCAGCGTGCTCTCGAGGCAGGGGTAGCTGAGCTTGAGAATGGCGAGCAGGCGCTGGCCCTTGCGTCGGGTATGGCTGCGGTCTCTGCCGCTGTATTTACATTGGTAAAGGCAGGTGAACACATCGTCGCACCACAATCGATGTACTCGACGGCGATCAATTTCTTTAACCATGTCCGCGAACGTTTTGGCATTGAAACCACATTTATTGATGCGACCGATGCCGAAAATTATCGTGCCGCCGTCCAACCGAACACGCGGCTGTTCTGGATCGAGACACCGACTAATCCGCTTGTACTGATCACTGATATCGAGGCCGTCGTTCGTATCGCCCGTGAACATTCGATCAAGACGATTGCGGACAATACATTTGCCACGCCGTTCAATCAGCGTCCGCTCGAACTTGGTGTGGATGCCGTTATCCATAGTGCGACAAAATACCTTGGTGGCCACAGCGACCTGACTGCGGGAGTACTCGTTGGCAGCGGCGAAGTGGTCGAGGCCGCACGGCAGGGTGCAAACAAATACTACGGCGGCAACATTGCACCACAGGTTGCCTGGCTCGTGATCCGCGGCATTAAGACATTGGCACTTAGAATGGAACGGCATAATGCAAACGCATTCGCTATTGCGAATATGTTGGGCGATCACCCAAGGGTAGAAGCCGTTTTTTACCCGGGGCTTGCCTCGCATCAGAATCACGAGATCGCAAAGAGGCAGATGCCCGGCGGTTTTGGAGGTATGATCGGCTTTGACCTCGGTACAGTTGAACGCGGCAAGGCGTTCGCTAACGCGATCAAGCTCTGTACTCTCGCCACTTCGCTCGGCGGAGTGGAGACTATCCTGCAGCATTCGGCCTCGATGACCCATGCGACTATCCCCAGAGAGGATCGGCTCAAGGCGGGTATCTCTGACGGGCTGATCCGCCTTTCTGTTGGCATTGAAGATGTCGACGACCTGATCGACGACATCACCCAGGCTCTCGACGTAACCTAACATATCTATATAACGTAATATGTCGTACATCCTCGCACTCGACCAAGGTACAACCAGTAGCCGTTCGATAATATTCGACCATGACGGAGACGTCGTGTCGGTCGGACAGCAGGAATTTACCCAGTTGTACCCGCAATCCGGCTGGGTCGAGCACGATCCGGAGGAGATCTGGCGGACGCAAATGGAGACGATTGCCGTGGCCATGTCCAAGGCCGGGCTCTCTGCCTCCGACATCGCGGCGATCGGCATTACGAACCAACGGGAAACCACTATCATCTGGGACCGCTCAACAGGTGAACCGATACACAACGCCATTGTCTGGCAAGATCGCCGAACCGCCGCGATGTGCGATGCAATTCGTGTGGAGCGGGGCCAACTAATCAGAAGTAAGACCGGCCTCGAGGTCGATGCGTATTTCTCAGCGAGTAAGATCAAATGGCTACTTGATAACGTCCCCGATGCCCGGAGTCGGGCCGCGGGCGGTGAGCTCGCTTTTGGCACGGTCGATTCTTGGCTCGTTTGGAAACTGACTAACGGACGCGAACACATTACGGATGTATCGAACGCATCCCGAACGATGCTCTTTGATATCAGTACTCTCGCTTGGGATGATGATCTGCGACGCATATTTGACATACCACGTGCTCTGCTTCCAGACGTTCGCTCTTCGAGCGAAGTGTATTGCGAGGCGGAAATTCCTGAGCTCCGAGGCGTTCCGATCGCCGGGCTTGCCGGTGACCAGCAGGCGGCGTTATTTGGACAGGCTTGCTTTGATGCGGGCTCGACGAAGAATACATACGGCACGGGCTGCTTTATGCTCCAGAACGTCGGCGACAAACCGGTCGCGTCATCGAATCGTTTGCTCTCGACCGTCGGCTGGCAGATCGATGGGCGTACTGAGTATGCACTGGAAGGCAGTGTGTTCATTGGCGGTGCGGTCATACAGTGGTTGAGAGATTCGTTGGGTATTATTGTGACATCTACGGACGTGGAGACATTGGCGGCCTCGGATAATGGCGGGGTCTATTTTGTTCCCGCATTTGCCGGCCTGGGAACGCCGCATTGGGATCAGGATGCTCGCGGCATCATTGTTGGATTGACGCGGGGTACCGGCAAAGAACATATTGCGAGAGCTGCTGTCGAGTCGATCGCCTTCCAGACTGCGGATCTGTTGACGGCGATGAATGGTGACTCGAATTCAAACCTGACCGAGCTTCGTGTAGACGGCGGTGCGACGCGGAACGATTCGCTTCTGCAATTCCAAGCAGACATTTTGCAGATACCTGTTGTCCGTTCAAAGACGGCTGAGACGACAGCACTTGGGGCGGCGTATCTCGCAGGGCTCGCTGTCGGCTATTGGCAGGACAAAACTGAGATCGCAGAGCACTGGCAAGCAGACAAAAGGTTCGAGCCGCAAATGGCGGCCGCTGAGGCAGATCGGTTAATGGAACGTTGGCACGAGGCGGTACAGAGATCATTGAACTGGGAGAGATCATAATATATGCTTAGACATATATGTTAAGTCAAAAGTAAGCCCCAAGCTATTGAGCCTTGGGGCCTTCCTATCTGAAGATCAGCCTTCGCGGGCGTCTTCGCCCTTCGACTTGCTCATTACCGGTGCAGCTGAGGCACCCGGAAGCGGGAGGCCGATGCCGTCCGCACTTACAAGCGGCGTGCTGTCGTCATCACGATCATTAAGCGTATCTGCGATGATCATCTTACCTGATTGCTTGGTGAAGGTCAGCATCCCATTGTCATAATCGACCAATACGTAGTCACCGGTCTCGACCTGTTCGGTCGCGACGAGGTTTGACAGCGGATAGACAAGGAACCGCTCGATCGCACGCTTGAGGTGACGGGCTCCGTATTTGAGATCGATTCCCTCGCCGAGCAAATACTCCTTGGCCTCGGTCGTGCATTCGAAGACGAATTTCGTACCCGCTGAGTCGGTGATGCGATTCTGTACGGCACGCAACTCGATATCGAGGATCTCACGTAGGTGATGTTCCTTCAGACTTCTAAACACAACCACCTTGTCGATGCGGTTCATAAATTCCGGTGAGAATTTACGCTTCGCGGCCTCGAGGGCGGTGCGGTAGATCTTGGTGTCGATCTCATTGTCGGCCTTGACCTGATCGGTCTTGGTCGGTGCGAAACCGATGCCGCCCGAGATCATCTCGGACATTTCGCGGGCACCGAGGTTGGATGTCATGATGACGACGGTTCGCGAGAAATCTACGCGGCGATTGTCACCAAGTGTGAGCGTTGCCTTGTCGAGAATTCCGAGCAGTAACTGCCACAGCGAATCAGAAGCCTTCTCGATCTCATCGAACAAGACAAAGGTCAGCTTGTTGTCATCAGTGTGTGCCTTGTCCAGATTCTCCTGCGTCAACATCGGCGACGTCTCGCGGTGGCCGAGATATCCCGGGGGCGAGCCGATCAGCTTGGCGATCTCGTGCGAGTGTTGAAACTCGGCACAGTCGATCTTGACCACAGCGTGCGGATCGTTGAACAGCACCTCGCTCGCGGCCTCAACAACGCGTGTCTTACCAGAGCCGGTCGGCCCAAGGAAAAGCATCGTTCCGATCGGACGCGTCGGATTGTTCATCCCAGCGAGATATATCTGGAAGAGCCCGCTCATGCGGCGAACGGCGCGCTCCTGGCCGACGATCTGTGCTGTCAGCTTGTCCTCAAACTCAGCCGCACGCGGGCTCTTGCGATCGGGGTCGAGCAAGATGCCTTTGTCCGTACTATCTTTCTTCTTGGTCGATTCCTGTTTCATCTCTTTCCTCGCTTGAGAACCTGATGCTCTCATCCTCTAGAACGTAAATTCTACCTTAAACTTGCCGGTATTCGCAGAATTCGCGATACCGACAGTAATGATGATTTCAAAAGATGTATCGTTGGCTGGACTTTAGAACGTGGGACGCGATCACGCCCAGATGGCGGCCGCAGGTATGAAGGCCCACGCCAAAATAAGATTTAACATATATGTAAACATTGGTGCAATAGGAGTAGCGGAATATTTTTTGTGGGTTTTGTGGAAGAAACTATCGATTACGACTCTAGGGTTCGATCTCCACAAAGTTGTTCGGCTGCATCTCGCCCAAGGCGGAGTCTATCTTTGGTAGTAGCGATCTAACAACGGGTACCTGATTGCTTGGCAGCAAAATGATCGAAAGGTCGAAGGCCGATAGATTTTGCTGGTAGCGAAGATTCTTATCAGAGGTGATAAAAACGTCGAATTCCGCGGCAACTCGTTTGAGCAACTCACCGTTCTTGATCCCGGCCCAGCCCATTTCCTGTACCGAAACAATATTGCGATCAGCTATTCGCTTGACGATGCTGGGCACACATTCGTCGATAATGATCCTCATGCGGCGAGACTCAGGTCGTTCAGCTCAGAGCGAAAATAGGCTAGAACGCTTATTGCATCCTGTCGGCGAACCGTGGGGAAGTTCTCAAGAAACTCATCGAGCGAAACGCCTACTTCCAGATTTTCCAGCAGCGCGGAGACAGGTACTCGTGTGCCTAGGAATACCGGAACACCACTCATTATTTCTGGGTCGATGGTGATCGGGATGTTTTCGGTTATCGTCATCATTTCCCAATTTTAACATACGGCAGACCGAGCGGTCTGCCGTACCTTCTAATCGTAATACTCGAGCCCCAGATGCGTGATCAACTCTTCGCCCCTCATGTGGCGGAGGGTGTTTTTAGCTTCATCAATTGGATGAAGATATCGTGCTCTGGGTAGAGTCCCGGGGCAGTTTGTGGGGCCTTGAAGTAGAATGACAGCCATTCCTGAACGCCTTTCATGTTGGCTCGCTGGGCGAGGTCCATGAATAAGGCCAGATCTAACGCCAGCGGGGCGGCTAGGATCGAGTCGCGGCAGAGGAAGTTGACCTTGATCTGCATCTTGTAGCCGAGCCAGCCGAAAATGTCGATGTTGTCCCAACCTTCTTTGTTATCGCCGCGGGGCGGATAGTAGTTGATCTTGACGACGTGGTCGAAATGGCCGTAGAGGTCAGGATAAACTTCGGGCTGGAAGATGTGTTCGAGCACCGACAGCTTCGAAACCTCTTTCGACTTGAAATTCTCGGGGTCATCGAGCACTTCGCCATCGCGATTGCCGAGGATGTTGGTCGAGTACCAACCGTCGAGTCCGAGCATTCTCGATTTCAGGCCCGGAGCGAGGATGGTCTTCATCAGCGTCTGTCCGGTCTTAAAATCTTTACCGCAGATCGGCATCTTGGTCTCGTCGGCAAGCTCGACGAGGGCCGGGATATCGACCGTCAGATTCGGGGCACCGTTGGCAAACGGCACGCCTGATTTCAACGCGGCGTAAGCGTAGATCATCGACGGAGCGATCATCGGGTCGCTGTCGTACATCGCTTTTTCAAACGACTCGAGCGAAGCGTGTATCGCTGATTCCTCGATGTAGATCTCGGTCGATGCGCACCAGACCATGACGAGACGCGAGCAATTGTTGTCAGACTTAAACTTAGCGATGTCAGCGATCAACTGCTCCGCCAGATCCATCTTGTTCTTGCCGGTCTTGACGTTTTCGCCGGTGATGCGTTTGACGTAATTCTGCTCGAATACGGCGGCCATCGGCTTGAGCGACGAGAGCGGCTCGGAAAGCTGATTGAGCAGATCCTTGTCCAGAACGCCCGCGTTCATTGCCGCGTCGTAAGCGCTGTCATGGAAAATATCCCACGCGCCAAAGACAATATCATCGAGGCTTGCAAGCGGCACAAAATCCTTGATCAGCGGCGAACGATCATCCGTGCGCTTGCCCAGACGGATCGTACCCAGCTGAGTTAATGAACCGACCGGCTGCGATATTCCACGCTTCACCGCCTCAACACCAGCGACCAAAGTCGTGCTGACGGCACCAAGGCCAACCAGCAAAACACCTAATTTCCCCTCTGCAGGAGCGATCTCAACACCCTTTTCTACCATTAGTTTTCTCCGAAAGTAACAAAACTATAAGGATAGCGGTAAGCGGTGTTCAGCGCAAATGCTCCAGTCAGAACCGCCTGCGTGAGCGGGCGGTGTGACAGTAAGAATTTCGTCCACAGATAAACACAGATAAGAACTCTCCTAAATCTCTGTTTATCTGTGTTCATCTGTGGATATTCTTTCCTTGGCTCTTGCCGCCCGCTTACGCAGGCGGTTCTGACTTAGAAGCTGCCCACAAACTCTTTCCTCTCAGCAAGTCCCTGCACCGCTAGCGAGATCGCGTCGATCTGGTCGTCGTGGGTGCCGGTTGGGAAGGCGGCGGCTTCTTCGACCAGGTCGTGGTTCCAGTGGCCGCGGATGAGGAAGACGCGTCCGGCCTCGGCGGCGGCCATCCAGCCGATGGCCCGGGAGTGTTTGTCGCCACGCGGTTTTACTCCGCGAAGCGCTCGTCCCAGAGTTTGTTTTTCACGGCTAAGGTCGGCGAGAACGGCGTGGCCGTTGGCTGAGAGCTCGACGATGTGCGAAGCATCAGGCTCGGCGGCGATACGTCCCAGGATGTAACGCCGCTGCTCGGGGTACTCGATCTTTCGCCGAAAACCGCCGTCAATGTAAATATTCTGCTCCTTATCGACCGCCACACGAAAGCTCGCCGTGTAATCCGAAGTCGTCCCAGCCGAACAAGCCAGATCATACGCCCGCACCCACTTCAACCCCGGTGGCGGAGCGTTGATCACCTGCTTGAACCAATCGCGCTTGAATATGCCGCCCTCGGCCGGCGAAGGACGTTGCTGATAGAGCGATGCGAACGACCACGTGCCGATCTGTTCTCTAGTCTTTTTGAGTTCGGGCACGGAGAACCGTTCGGGCCAAAGAGCATCGCCAATGTTTCGCCCCAATGGATCGCCCAAAGCGGCTTTGCCGCAATGCACTGCGGCGAGGCTTGCCTCGCCGGAAGGCTCCAAATATGTATCTTCGTGGCTATGCCTCACGTCTGTCGCCCGCTCCGCGGGCTCCGAGGAATTTTGTGGCCGCTCCCGGTGAGGCACAGCCTCACCGCACTGCAATGCGGCCAAGCCGCCTTCGTCCATCCTCGATTCTTCATTGCTCATTTTCTTACTTTCTCCTTTTCTCACTTTCTCCCCTTCCTCCGCCAGCGCCGGCAGATCCACCACTCCCCATTGCTCACCGCCTTCGTCCGCTTGTCGCAGCAATCTGCCGGCGAGGTCGTCTTCGTGCCAGCGGGTTTGGATGAGGACGACCTGGCCGTTCGGTTCGAGGCGTGTGTAGAGGTCGTTGTTCCACCAATTCCATACCTTTTCGCGGTAGGTGAGCGAATTGGCCTGTTCGCGGTTCTTGACCGGGTCGTCGATGATGATCAGATTCGCTCCGAATCCGGTGATGCCCGCCCCGACACCAACCGCCTTAAGCCCGCCGCCCATTGTGGTTTCCCATTCGGACTCGGTGTTTTTGGGGCGTTGGCTGGCGAAAGGAAAGGGCGACTTAGGGGATTGCGGATCGCGGACTGCGGATTGCGGATCTGTGTATTCGCAGCCATTTTGCTTTTGATTCGCAAGTTGAAAGGTATGAGTGTTTGATCTTGCGGCTTCGCCGCTATGCACGGCGGTGAGGCTTGCCTCACCGGACTCGCCCGAAACCGAATCTTCGAGGCTGTGCCTCGACTCTGTCGCCTGTTCCGCAGCCTCCGACGAAAGCTTGGTGCCGCTTTCGGTGCGGCAAGCCTCACCGCAGTGCGATGGGGCAGAGCCGCATGTGAACATCGGGGCGTGTTCGGCGTCGGTCACGCCGGAGGAACCGGCGTTGCAGCCGAGGGCGGCTGCGTTCCCGGCAGTAAGTGCATGGTCTTCTGCCAAAACTCTTTTGATCGAGCGTGAGAAACTGTTCGCGAGCTTCTGTCCGTAGCTCGCGATGATGGTTCGCATTCCGGGATCTTTCTTCATTCGCCACGCAGCGTAGCGGACGGTTACAAGCTCCGATTTGCCATGACGCGGCGGCATGAAGATCATCAGACGCTTCAGATCGCCTTCGGTCATACGTCGCAAACGCTTGTAAATATAAAGCTGATGCTTCGCCGTCCATGTCATATTCGGCGAAACGGATATGAGCCATTGTTTGAACTCGTCGTACTCTTCCCTGGCGGGGTCGATCCTTACGGCTCTGCCTTGCTGCATTGCGGTGAGGCTTGCCTCACCGTCGCCGCGAACAACAGGGTCCGTGAGGCTCTGCCTCAAGTCTGTCGCCCGCTTCGCGGGCTCCGATTGTTCAGTGGAGCCCTGCCGGTGAGGCACAGCCTCACCGCAGTGCGATGCGGCTGAGCCTATAGAATACATGCTATCGGTGGCCAATGACTCCTTCACCAGCACGTCCCAGCCGTAGCGTTCGATCCAGCCCGAGGCGGCGCGGCCGTTTTCGTAGCGGCGATACATTACGCGGCGGTGAAAATCCATGTAGCCGAGCTCACGCATTTCGCGTTCGATCTGCTCGTGCTTTTTGCCTCTGTATTTTAAGTAAAGTTCGCGACAAGCCTCGATACGCTCGAGGGTGCGTTCATGATCGGTCATAGGTGGGAGAAAGACTAATAACTAAAAGTGATGAGTGGTGGGTGATGAGTGGAAGAAACTGACACGGGATCAACCTAACTGATTTTCTCGTAAATTGAAATACCGATCCGCCGCTTATGCCGATAATGTCGCTATTCGCCGATAATGTAGCGATCCGCCGATAAAAGATGTTTAAGATTTTTGCCCACGAATAACACGAATAGAACGAATAAAGAAAACCTAAGTAAATTCTTTATTCGCCTTATTCGTGTTATTCGCGGGCAAAAACTCTTCTCTTTTCCCGGCCCACCTACTTAGGTTAGAATCGCGGTGTCTATGAAAACTCTGCTCATCCTACGCCATGCGAAGTCTAGTTGGGACGACGCGAGTATGTCTGATTTCGAACGGCCGTTGAACGCTCGTGGTTTGCGGGCCGCTCCGTTTATGGGCGGACTTATGCGGCGGCGCGAGTTGATCCCTGACACCATCTTGTCGTCGCCGGCGATGCGTGCACGCCACACGGCGAAATTGGTCCAACAGAGCGGAGCTTTCGACGCCGAGATCAAATTCGACCACGACATCTACGAAGCCAGCCCCGGCAGTCTTCGCCAGGCCGTTGCCGAGATCGACGACGAGATCACAACTGCCCTACTCGTCGGCCACAATCCGGGCATCGAGGGATTTATCAGATATCTAACGGGAAAACTCGAACCGATGCCGACCGCAGCGTTAGCGGTGATCGAGTTAAAGATATCCAAGTGGAATGAGATCGACGACGGATGCGGCGAGTTGAAAGCGGTTATCAGGCCGCGGGATGAGATGAGTTAGGCTCCGGTTTCCGTGCCGAGCATTGTTAAGACGTAGTTATCGGATCTTGTCCGGGTCGAAGCGGGCGATATTGATCTTTCCAAATTTCTTTGGCGTGATGATCTTGGTCTTTGCGGTCTTTTCGGGATCGGTTGCCATAAAGCTGTCCTTTGCGACGAGGACGAGCTGCCAGGTCTTGTCGATGCGCGAATAGTTAAATTTATAACTGTCGCTCCAACGCCAGTTGCTGCCGCCGTAGTTATCTACGCTAAAGGAGTTTCGCCTAGCGGTAACGCCCGCGAACGGATCGCCGAAAACACCGCCGCAGGTGCGGCAGTAAACGACTTTGTCATTGCGAGCCGCTAATTTCAGATCGTCATTCCGGTCGGCCGTTAGGATCAGCAGAGTGCGAATCCCGTCTCCCGGCTCATCTTTGTCTGCCTTGGGAGTTTCAACGACGAGGAGATAGTCGGCAAATCCGTCGCCGTTTAGATCGGCGGTTTCGAGAGCGAGGGCTATCTTTCCCTTCTCTATGAAAGGCGCAACTTTTGTCGGGATCGTAATCCCGGAATCTTGCGCTGATATGGCCAGTGAGTAGCAGCATAAAATGAACAAGACGCCGGTCAGAGTTTCTACTTTCATAACGCTCACCTAATTTGGGACGACTTTGATACTTAATGCGGGAGGCAGATCGCTCAATTTTTGAACACCGCTGTTGACCTCGCCTTTGATGCTTAACGACACGCCTCGCATATCGGGGTTTTTGCCGATGATACCGCGTTTGAATGTTCCGACACCGAGGGCGACGGAGATATGCAGATCGGTCGAGTCGGCGATCGCCTCGACGCACATTGGGAAGTCGCGGCCCTTGTCGGCGGGCGTTCCGGTTTGCTCGCCGCAATCGTTGACCTCCCAGGTTATCTTCATGTTTGGGCCGACCGTTTGCAGAAACCACGTGTCGAAACGCATCTTGGGCATCCCCTTTTCGATATTTGAAACGAGCGTCGCACGGGCAAATTTGATTGCTGCAGAGTTCTGTTTTTTTGATTGCGCATTTGCTCCGGTAAAGCAGGCGAAGGTAACGATCAATAGGATCGAGATGTGAAGAAGGTATTTCATACTTTGGCGACCGTAGAGAATGTAAGTAGTACAGTACAGTAGTCTGTCATTTAATAACGTAGGAGCGAGCGTTTATTGCAAGGAATTTCCGTTTGATCAGTATTCGGGTGAGATCCGCGATAAATTAACACTCTCGTAACATTGCGTTCACATCGCGTTAAGTCCGTGCGGTCAAACTAACGCATTCAACGCGAAATTTACATATAATTTACGACAACGCCATGCAGCAAACTATTCTGATCGTCGAGGATGAAGCGGACATTGCGGAGAGTCTGCAATACAACCTCAAACGCGAGGGTTTTCGGCCTGTCGTCGCTGAGTCGGGCGAGAAGGGGCTGCGATTGGCGCTTGATGAAAAAACGACACCTGCGCTGATCATTCTCGATCTGATGTTGCCGGGGATGAGCGGTTTGGAGTTGTGCAGGCGTTTGCGGCGTGAGACTTTGACCGAGAAAACGCCGATCATCATGCTCACTGCCAAGGCCGCCGAGGGCGATAAGATCCTGGGCCTCGAGACGGGTGCGGACGATTACGTAGTCAAACCGTTCTCGATAAAAGAGGTCGTCGCACGGTTGCGGGCAGTGCTGCGGCGGGTCGAGACCGATGCGGCCCCGAACTATCAGGATGAGCAGCTAAAGGTCGATTTTGGGGACATGCGCGTCACCGCGAACGAACGTGATGTGCGCCTCACGCGTAAAGAGTTCGCGTTGCTCGAACACCTGATCAAGAACTCAGGCCGCGTCGCTTCGCGGCAGCAACTGCTCGACAATGTATGGGGCTACAGCTACTTCGGCGACACGCGAACGCTCGACGTGCACATCCGCCGCCTCCGCCAAAAATTAGACGAATGCGGCTCCTGCATTGAAACCGTCGTCGGCGTTGGGTATCGTTTTATTGGGTGTAAGTAAATAAGGAGAGAAGAGTTTTGCCCACGAATAACGCGAATAAGACGAATAAAAGACCATTACTGATTTATCTTTATTCGTTCTATTCGTGTTATTCGTGGGCACAAACATTCTTATGATTTCGACAGCCACAGAGCCGGCGACGACGATGTCGAATCAGATCTTGCAGAAGATCCTCGACACGACGCGGGAGTGCGTCTTGGTGGTCGATCGCGATATGCGAGTGGCCTATTGCAACGTGCCGGCGGCGGTGGCGTTTGGGCGTGACGAACTGGACATTGAGGGTAAACGGCTTAGCGAGGTGCTTCGCGATCTGGATCTGCATGAGGCGATGCGGCGGGCGATCACAACACGGACATCGTCTGATGTGCGGCTGGAACTGATGCGTGGTGAGCGACGCAAATTTGACGTCCACGTCGCACCGATCGAGCTTGGCGGCAGGCCGTTTGGCATAGGATTTTTTTACGAGACGACGCAGATCGATCGGCTCGAATTGGTTCGACAGGAATTCCTCTCGAACATCTCGCACGAACTCCGCACACCGCTCACATCGATACTCGCATTCGTCGAAACGCTCGAGAACGGTGCGCTTGAGGATCAGGAGAACAACATGCGTTTCCTCGGCGTCATCCGCCGCAACGCCGAGCGGATGAGCAGCCTGATCGCGGATATTCTCGAGCTTTCGCTGATCGAGTCGGGCAGTGTGTCGATCGACATTCGCGAAGTCAAACTCCACGCCGCCGTAGCCGATGTGATGGCCACCCTGTCGTCAAAGGCCGACGGCCGCGAGGTCACGCTCCACAATAAGGTTCCTGAAAATGCGACGATCTCATGCGACAGCGTCCGGCTCGAACAGATGCTGACGAACCTCATTGACAACGCGATCAAATTTAATCGAAAAGGTGGTACGGTCACCGTCTCGCTCGATCACTCCGCGGGCTTCGACAATATCTATGTCGCCGACACGGGCGAAGGGATATTGCCCGAACACTCCGGGCGCATCTTCGAACGCTTTTACCGCACCGACCGCGCACGTTCCCGCGACCTCGGCGGCACCGGCCTCGGCCTCGCCATCGTCAAACACCTGGCCAAACTCCACGGCGGCGAGGTCTCGCTTGTGTCAGAATTGGGGATCGGAACTACCTTTAAGATCGAACTGCCGACCAGATAATTTTTGCCACCGATCCCACGGATAAAACGGATAAAGAAAAGAAAGCTGGTTTGACCCGTCATATCCGTGTCATCGGTGGCCGTATCTCTTCAAACATTTAACTTCCCGCCACCACAAAACCGTGCTACACTACCGTTAAATCACCGCCTAAGTGTTTGTCCGGAAGACGTTGTTTGAACTTCCCGACCAGTTCGTTTCACCCTGCTTTTTTTGGGGAAGGAGTTCGGTTATGGATCTCGTTATTGGACAGAAAGTTGCTTATCCGAATCAGGGCGTTTGCCTGGTCGAGGAGCGCCGCGAGCGAACCGTGGGCGAGATCTCGCTCAATGGTTATAATCTGCGCGTGCTCGGCGATAATTCGACCATCTTTGTGCCCGAGGGCAAGGAAGACAACATCGGCCTCAGGCCGCTGATCACGCCGTCGCAATGCCGTAAGCTGATCGACGAGCTGTCGAATGATTTCGAGCCGTGCTGCGACGACTGGAAGACGCGTTCGAAGGAGTTCTTTGATAAATTGCACTCCGGCGATGTCTTCGCGGCAGCTGATGTGCTCAAGAAACTCACTTATCTCAGCTTCGACAAAAAGCTCTCTTTCCGCGAGCAAACGATGCTCGAAAAAGCCAAATTCCTCGTCGTCTCCGAGATCCGTAACGCCGGTCGTGCCAAAGACGACACGACCGAGGCAGAAGTCGTAACGCGAGTCGAAGCCGCATGCAACAATCACCGTGAGACCGAGCTGAAAGCGATGTCAGCGGCGATGCATTGAGACCTAAGCAGCTACCCTTTCCCGAAAACCGATCGTCGCGTCGGAAACAATCGGCCTGATCGAGCGTGTTGGCCACGCAACGGGCGATGGTAATGTTCGCTCCTTTTCATCCCGGCTTTGCGCTACGGTATTCACCTTACACGCCAGATAATCAACCTCTTTTATAAGCAAAGACCTGAAAAGTGTCGCGTTCTCGCGGGTTCGACGCGACTCGGCCGTCATTGTCGAGCCTCGCGACAGGTCGAGAAACCGATCGAGCTCAGCCTCGTAGCGAACGCCTGACATATAGATGTCATAGACATTCCCGACGGTCTGCCTCGAAGTGAGCCATTCGCTCATCGCGTGATAATAAAGGTCACCTGCCCCGCCGCACGTGGCCCAGCCTTTTAGCGTGTCGTATTCGGGCAGACTTGAGTTCGGCCGGGGAATTGCCGCATTCGCATTTTTACTTAGGGGAATTATTTTGGGGTGCATTCTGTTACCTCTAGGGTTCTAAAAAAAGTAGCTCGGGACGGACGGATACGGGATAAAACATATGATTCCCATCCGTCCCTACTGTTATGCCCGACCTAGCGTATCTATTCATCATCGGTAGATACATCGGGCATTACTTAAGAAAATTGATAAGCCGCTTCAGGGCTATGCCGGAAGCGAGACGGCCTTCGATCGTCGGCTGAGCTCGACGCCCGGCACAACGCTCGATGTCTGCGTTCATCTCCTGCAACGCAGCCTCGGCTTCCTCAGGCGAATTGGTAAATCGCTGAGCGAGTTCGCTGATAAATACCGCAAACGGATCAGAACCTACTCTCACCGCGGCATCGACCCTTGCCGCTCGATACGGCCGTCGATAGGTGTCAATTACAAATTGGCTGTTCGCTTCGTTCATCCCATACTCCCGCTGTGCAGTCTTCGGTGAGTCGCCTGATGCCTCTGCTGCCAGAAATGCCAACGCCAGCCGATGCCCATCGGCAGCGACGTACGGTAGAGGCCGAATGCGACCGTCATCTGTAATTTGAAGTAATACATCGAGAAGTGAATGACCTGCATACAAAACCTCCTGCCTAAAAAACTTCTTGGGAGAACCTTGGGAAAAAATGAAGGACGACTTACGTTTCCAAAAATAAATCGTCCTTCCACATCGCTCTTCGCGATCAGTTATCGTGTAAGACATTGTCAATCCACCGTCGGTCTGGGAAATCTGTAACACTGGCGCGTCGCTTGTGAGTGCAAGAACTTATTGGAGTGGCACTCAACTTTTTCAATCCAGATTACTCGGGCTTCTAACCATTAAAACCTTTCTGGAAAAAGAGTTCTGTGCGTTATCACACCTATAGCAAAAATAGTTTTCTATCGCCTTTAACCATTTCCACGATCTTTGCTTGCGTGATCACCGGACTCATCCATTTCTGCTCTTATGTGCGCCACCGCACCGCACGTTCTTATTAATAAGCGTAGTGTTATCGCATGGTATTGATTCCCGCGGGTTGGTGCACATACATGAAATGGAAAATAAAACGGATCCCACCAATCAACTTCTCGCCGCATTGCCGTCGAAAACCTACAAGGGTCTTCTGCCTAAGTTCGAACGCTTTGATTTGCACTATCATGAAGACATTTACGCGCCGGGCGATGTGATCAAGTATGTGTATTTTCCCGAGAGCGGGATCATTTCGTTGCTTGCCGTAGTCGAAAAGACATCGATGATCGAGGTCGGTATTGTCGGTAGTGAAGGAATGGCGGGTCTGTCAGGTATTTCTCGGAGTAAAAACTCTGAACCGGGCCGTTGTCCAGGGTGCCGGTATTGCGCTGAGGATGAAAACCGAAGATTTCCTGGCGGAATGCGAGTCGGACAAGGAATTGTCGCGGATCCTACGCCGCTTCGCGCATTCGCTGATGACCCAGATCGGGCAGGCGGCCGCGTGCAACCGCTATCATCCTATCGAGACACGATTCGCTCGCTGGCTACTGATGACGCGCGACCGAATGCGTTCCAATGAATTTCAGATCACACAAGAGTTCCTTTCGAACATGCTCGGCGTCCGTCGCGAGGCTGTGAACAAAGTCGCCCACGACTTCCAAGAGCACGGCCTCATCAGCTATGTCCGCGGCCATTTGACCATAAACAACGGCAAGGAACTCGAGAACCGCGCCTGCCTTTGCTACCAGATAGTTCGCGATGACCTCGCGGCGTAAACTTTTCTTGTGTGCGAAAACGCACATATAAAATCTTCGATCTCTGATATAGTTGCGGCATTAAAGGGTTACTGCCCGATTTTTTTTCAACTATAGCGAGGTCGAGATGCCGACATCTAAAAACACAAACGACGCAAGCGTCAATAAGAGCGACGCGCGCGAGAACTTTCTCCTCGCCGCCCTGTCATCTGAGGCTTTTGAGAGGGTCTATGATGATCTCGAGGCCGTTCCCTTAAAGCTGGGCCAGGTGCTGCATGAGTCGGACGAGCCGATGGCGTATGTCTATTTCCCGACAGATTGCATCGTCTCGCTGCTCTATATTATGGAAAACGGGGCGACCGCGGAGATAGGCGTGGTGGGCAAGGATGGCATTCTGGGCGTCGAGTTATTCATGGGCGGCCAGTCGACGACCAACCGGGCGATCGTCCAAAGTGCCGGGCGAGCCTACAGAATGAGGGTCAAGGCAATGAGAAGCGAATTTACTCTCGGCGGGCCTTTTCAGCGTGTTCTGTTGCGCTACACGCAAGCCCTGCTCGCCCAGATCTCGCAGACCGCCGTCTGTAATCGTCTGCATACGGTCGAACAACAACTCTGCCGCTGGCTGCTGCTCAGCCACGACCGCCTCAATTCCGACAAGCTCATAATGACGCACGACCTGATCTCAAATATGCTCGGCGTCCGCCGCGAAGGCGTCACCCTCGCCGCCAAAAAACTCGTCGCCCGCGGCCTCATCAAAAGCGTCCGCGGAACAATGACCATCATCGACCGGCCCGGCCTGGAAAAAGCCGTCTGCGAATGCTACGCCGTCGTCGACGACGAATATAACCGACTGCTGGGACAAGGTGCGGGGCGGAGAACTGCTTAGTTAATTACGAATTAGGAATTACGAATTACGAATTCGGAATAGAGAGCAGTTACGAATTACGAGTTCGGAGTCAGGAATTTGAGCGGGTGGTGATTTGGATCTTTCCGATAATACGGAGGAGTTCGTCGAGGTCGGCGAGTAGGCTTTGGGCTTCTTTAGTGCTCAGGTATTCAGTTCGTTCGAGAAGGCGTATCCAGTATTTGGTTTCACGAGCTTCTTTGTAGGCTATGCTGAGTTTTGACAGGAAATCAGCCCGAGACTGACCGCCGACCGCCTCTTCAGCGTTGGCCCCGATCGAAGTTCCGCTTCGAAGCAACTGCTTCGACAGAACATATTCCCGCTTCTCCGCCGCCAGGACTTTGTAAACGTTGACGATTCTGACCGAGAAATCGAAACTCTTATCCAAAAGAACATTTCCCTTCATATCTCACCATTCCGGATTTCTAATTCCGCATACCTAATTGTTCATTCGTAATTCGTTCCGCCCTCTTAATTCGTAATTCGTAATTCTTAATTATTCCCTCACATAGCTCGCCCGCACGACTGTTTTGATATTGCCGCGCACATTATAGTCGCCCTCGATCTCGACCTTGATCGGGTCGCAAGCGGCGACGAAATCTTCGAGGATGAGATTGACGACGTGTTCGTGGAAGATCTTTACTTCGCGGAACGAATTGATGTAGAGCTTAAGGCTTTTTAGCTCGACGCAGAGTTTGTTCGGCACGTACTTGAGCCGTATCACGCCGAAATCGGGGAAATCTGAGAACGGACAGATCGCGGTAAATTCCGGTATCTCAAATTCCACCCAGATCTCTTTGCCGGGAAATTCGTAAGCAAACGAGTCGAGCGGGTACAGATTCATCTCCGCACGCGGTGTCTCGCGAATATCAAGGCCTTGGTTGTTGGTCGGTTCGATCATAAGATTCAATCAGGAATTAGGAATTACGAATTAAGAATTGGGACTAGTAATTCGGAATGCTCTCTCCTGCTTTTAATTCGTAATTCGTAATTCCTAATTCGTAATTCCCGCTCCTAGCGGACGTATCTGTGTTTCCGGTTGCTCATTTTCTTCACTCCGGCGAGATCTTTGACTCCGCCTTCATGCAGCCGCGACAGGAGGTTGATAAATATATGCGCCGTCGCGTGGGCATCAGCGCTCGCACGGTGGTGATTTGTCAGATCGAGCTTGTAAAATTCCGCCATCGTTTTGAGCTTGTGATTGACGGTCTCGGGGACGAGCTTTCGTGATAATTGCACGGTGCACAAGCACGGATTTGCGAGTTTGTATTCGGGGAATACAAGCCCGATCTCGTGATTCAAGAACCGCATATCAAAACCCGAATTGTGTGCGACGAGTACGCTGTCGCCGATAAATTCAAGAAAATCGATCGCAATATCAGCAAACTTCGGAGCCTGGGCGACCATTTCGTCGGTGATACCCGTGAGCCCCACGATGAACGGCGGGATCGGTATCTCCGGGTTGACGAGCGTCTGAAACTCATCCGTCACCTCGCCGTTCTTTACCTTCCACGCACCGATCTCGGTCACGCGGCACGGCGGAGCCTTTGCTCCCGTCGTCTCAAGATCGAAAACCACAAAACCGGTCTCCGACAGCTCCTGATCGCCATACCCGACCTCAGTAAGCTCAACCATGTCACCATTTAAGGTCAGCCGCGGGTCGCGTTCGATCAGGTCAGAGACGAGTAATGTCGCTAGCAGCGGCTGGGGCTTGCGGATCTTCATCACAAAATCCACAACGCTAACAGCCGACGCTTTGCCGCCAAATGACCGCAACAACGTCACCGTTTCGTTTATTAGCAATGACTCGGAAATTAGGTTAGGATACGGTGTCACAAATGAAGTTTAGCAGAGTTCGTTGAGTTTTTTGAGTTGGTGAGTCGGTTTTGACCTACGGTATTTCAGATGGACATATTGGACAAATTTAGAGAGACGAATGCCTTGCTCGAGGGGCATTTTATCTTGTCGAGCGGGCTGCACAGTCCGAAGTATTTGCAGTGTGCGTTGGCATTGCAGCGGCCTGAGGATGCGTTGTTGTTTGGGCGAATGATCTGCGGAGCGAGAAAACCGGGGGCAGTCGTTTGATACGGTGGCCTCGCCGGCGATCGGTGGGTTGGTGATCGGGTTTGCGGTGGCTCAGGCGTTGGGCGTGAGATTTCTGTGGACCGAACGGCAAAATGGGGAGATGACGTTGCGCCGTGGATTTACGCTTGCTCCGGGCGAGCGGATATTGGTCGTCGAGGACGTGATCACGACCGGCGGCTCGACGCGAGAATGCATCGCCGCCCTCGAAGCAAACGGCGGCAAGGTCATCGCAGCAGCATCGATCATCGACCGCTCAAACGGCACCGCCGACGTCGGCGTACCGCGGATTTCGCTCGTCGAGATGGACGTTCCGAGTTATTCGCCCGACGTATGCCCGATGTGTGCCTGACGGTATCGAGGCCGTAAAACCTGGCAGCCGGACGGTGGCTAAGTAAAGAGGCTTGCCCGCGAATAACGCGAACAAAACGAAGTAAGAATGCAAATAGCGTTCACCTTATTGGACGAAACTGCTATTTCCTTTTTCGCTTCATTCGCGTAATTCGCGGGCAAAAATTCTTTCTTCGTTATGAAACCTGTTTGCTTTCTCTCTATGGATGACATGGGCTGGTACGTGGCCGATGACGATCTCGCGATCGCGCCGCTGAACGATCTCGGCATCGCGGTCGAGACAATTTCTTGGCGGCAGACGGCTAGGGCGTGGAGCGATTTTGAGATGGTCGTGATCCGGACGCCGTGGGATTATCAGTCGTCGCCGGGCGAATTTCTCGCCGTCCTGGGAACGATCGAGTCGGTGACGCGGCTCGAGAATCCGCTCGACATCGTTCGTTGGAATCTCGACAAACGCTACCTCCGCGAGATGGAGACGAGGGGAACGCGGATCGTGCCGACGATCTGGGACGCGACGTACAACGCGACGGAATTCGATCGCTGGCTGAGCGAATTTCAGACTGACGAGATCATCATTAAACCGACCGTCAGCGCGACTGCGGAACATACCTATCGGCTTAAGAACTACGATGCGTCGCTCGAAAGCGTATTCGCTGCACGCGAATTCCTCGTCCAGCCCTTCATGCCGAACATCATCGCCGAGGGCGAGTTCTCGCTGTTCTATTTCAACGGCGAATACAGCCACGCGATCAATAAGTCGCCTAAAATGAATGATTTCCGAGTGCAGGAAGAGCATGGCGGGATCATTTCCGAGATCCAACCTGATGAAATAGTAATGGCCTTAGGACGAGAAACCCTCGCAACCATCGGCCGAGATCTGCTGTATGCACGAGTCGATTTCGTCCGCGACGGTGAAGGCAATTTTTGTCTGATGGAACTGGAACTGATCGAACCGGCATTGTATCTGCGTATGAACGAAGGAGCCCCGAGCGTTTCGCCGTAGCCTGTCAGAACCGCCTGCGTTAGCGGGCGGCAGAATGTTCTGCCCGCGAAATACGCGAAAAGAGCGAAAAAGAATTGTCTATATGGCGAGTTCGGGGTGACTAATCGATCCATATTTCGCATGTTTCGCGTATTTCGCGGGCAATAAATCGACAAATTTTCCAAATATCGCCAAAATTGAATTCGACAGCTAAGTTTGTTCAGTTCGATCTCTCTTTTTTTCGCATTTTTCGCGTATTTCGCGGGCAAAATGAATTTCAAACTTTTAATACAATACGACGGCACCGATTTTCATGGGTGGCAGGTGCAGGAGAATGACCGGACCATTCAGGGCGAACTCGAACGTGTGATCGGGATGCTGGTCGACGGTAAGGTGACGGTGCATGGGTCTGGGCGCACGGATGCGGGCGTGCATGCCGAGGGACAGGTCGCGCATGTGCATTTGCCTGAGGGAAAGTTTACGGCCGGACGGCTGAAGAACGCCATCAACGGCAATCTGTGGCGAGACATCCGCATTATGAAATGCGAGGTTGCTCCGGACGAGTTTCACGCGCGGTTCTCGGCAAAGCGAAAAACTTATATTTATCGGGTGATCAACGCTCCCGTAATGTCGCCATTCTGGCGGCGTTTTGCACATTGGGAGCACCGTCCGCTCGATGTCGGACGGATGAATGATGTCGCGAGGCTGTTCCTAGGCGTACACGACTGGACCGCCTTTGCCTCGTCGAAAGCGGACGGCGAGACGCGTGTGCGAGAGGTGATGGATTTCACCGTGTCATCGAGTTGGGACGACCGTGCACAGTCTACGCTGATCGAGTTTCGCATCACGGCCGCAGGATTTCTCCGCTACATGGTCCGCTCGATCGTCGGAACAATGCTCGAGGTAGGCCGCGGCGAAAAAGATAGTGATACAATTCAAACGGCAATTATCACAGGCGACCGCAGCCTCGCGGGCAAAACGGCAACGGCTCAGGGGCTGACGTTGCATAAGGTCGAATACGATTAAGACTTTTTAACCGCGAAACACGCGAAAAGGACGAAATAAAGAGAGTTTCTTCGGCAAATGTCCTGACCTTTTTTCGCGTCCTTTTCGCGTATTTAGCGGGCAAAATAACAAAATGCTTATCTACCACATAGTTTTACCCGAAGTGTGGGCGGCTTTTGACACCGGCCTTTATCGGCATGCGAGCCTCGATAGCGAAGGGTTTATTCACTGCAGCTTTGCCGATCAGCTCGACGGCGTGATCGAGCGGTATTATTCAAAAGAAGACGAGGTCGTCGTGCTCGAGATCGAAAGCGACCGCCTGATGTCGCGAATGATCAAAGAACCATCGACGAACAGCGAGATCTATCCGCACGTGTACGGGCCCATAAATCGGGACGCTATTGTGTCAGAGAAAAAGAAAAAGCTTGCCCGCGAATAATGCGAATAAAAACGAATAAAGAAGACCTGGTTGTTTTTATTCGTCTTTATTCGCGGGCAAAAAACTCCTAATATGCTCAAGGGTTTTGAAGGCATAATCAAACCTAATTCCGCCGAGGCGAAGCTCCTTGCGGCCCTCGATGCCGAGCGTTTGCCGCGTCATGTTGCCGTCATCATGGACGGCAACGGGCGCTGGGCTAAGGCGAAGGGACAGCCGCGGATATTTGGGCATCGTGCTGGTGCCGAGAGTGTGAGGGCGATCATCGATACTTGTGCGCGGCTGGAGATACAGGCGGTGACGCTATACGCGTTTTCGACTGAGAATTGGAAACGTCCGCGAGCCGAGATCCGAGCACTCATGTCGATGTTGAAGCGATATATTCGTACTGATCTTAAGGAAGTTCATAAGAACAATATTCGCTTTCAGGCGATCGGCCATATCGAGGGACTTTTCGAAGATGTGCAAAAAGAGATCGCTCGTGCGACCGAGATGACCGCCGAAAACACCGGCATGGTAATGAGCGTCGCGCTCAACTACGGCGGCCGTGCCGAGATAGTCGAGGCCGCACGCAAGGCCGCCGCCGAGGTTGGCACCAACATCACCGAGGCCGACATCGAGCGAAATCTGTACACGCACGGCTTGCCCGACGTCGACCTCATGATCCGCACCAGCGGCGAATATCGCATCTCAAATTTCCTGCTGTGGCAGCTCGCCTACAGCGAAATTTACGTCACGCCAACCCTCTTCCCCGACTTCCGCCGCCCCGATATTTTTGAGGCGATACTGGATTATCAGAAGCGGGATCGGCGGTTCGGTGGGGTGAAATAGCAGTTGTCGGTTGTTAGTTGCCGGTTGTCAGCAGATGACCTCCGGTTCCGTCGCTGACAACTGACAACCCACAACCGACAACTATGAAGACCCGAATCCTCACTGCCGCCATCGCTTTGCCGATCCTGATCGCTGCGATCATTTTGCCGCTCTGGTGGCGTGAAGCGGTTTGGGTCTTTGTAGCGATCGCCGGGTTGGCATTGGCGGCTGGATTGTTTGAATTTTATTCGCTTACCAAAAAGCTCGAGCTAAAGGCGGACGCCGGTATCGGTTATCTCGGAGCGGCGGTCCTGTTTACGGCGTTTGCTCTCGATGCACCGGCCAAGGCTCCGGATCTCGTGCTGATGGCTGTCGTGGTGTTTCTGATCGTGCTGCTGATCACCCAGACGTTTCGGTTTACAAAGGATTTTTCCAAAATGCTCACCGGCGTTGGCGTGACGGCACTTGGGGTGTTGTATGTAGCGTTTCTCGGCGGCTTTCTGGTTGCGACGCGGGTCGGATTTGAAAACACGCCGGGCCTGTCAACTCATCTGCTCGCGTACTTTTTCCTGGTGATATTCGCCTCCGACATCGGCGCATATTTCTCTGGACGTTTCTTGGGCAAGCACAAGCTAGCCCCCGCGATCTCACCCGGCAAGACCGTCGAAGGCCTCATCGGCGGCCTCATTGCCGGCGCCGGTGCCGCTGCACTCGCCACTTGGTGGTTCTTTCCAACACTCCCGTACCAGTTCTCGATCCCTTTAGCGATCGTCCTAGCCGCCGTCGGCGTCCTCGGCGACCTCACCGAAAGCGCGATGAAACGCGGCTCCGGCTCAAAAGACGCCGCCTCGATATTGCCCGGCCATGGCGGATTCCTCGACCGGCTTGATAGTTTACTTTTCGGAGCACCGATACTTTATTACTTTGCACGGTTTTATTTTTAGATCTCGAATGAAAGGAGAATGCGTATGAGCGTAGAATCAGAAAAACAGGCGTTGGTGGATAAATTTGAGTTCTTTGCGGCTATTTTGCTGGGTGTCGCGGCGATATTGACTGCGTTGTCGAGCTTTCAGGCGGGGCTGTGGGATGGGAAACAGGCCGAGGCGTATGGCAAGGCGAATACCGAGGCGACCGCGGCAGCGGCCGAACGTGCGAAGGCAACCGTCGAGATGTCAAAGGATGCTCAGATCGACATCACGGCTTACCAACTGATCGAGCAGGGCCTCAACAATGAAACCTCCAATCCTGGCGTCGCGAATAGCTCTTTCGAGATCGCCACGTATCTCTACACGCGGCAGATGAGCGACGCAGGTTACAAGGCTCTCGGCCTGCCTGCCGAAGCCAAAAAAGATCCGGGCGATGACGAAGAGAAGACCGAGTCACTAAAGGGCGACATCCTCGACAAGGCGAGCGAGGTCGATCTGGTCGGCAACGAGACCTATCAAAAAGAAATGCTCGCCAAGGCGACCGAGCTCAATGATCAGTCGCAAAAGACCTTTGCCGAGGGCAACAGCGCAAATGAGACCGGTGACAAATTCGAACTCGCCAACGTCATCTTCGCTGTCAGCCTCTTCTTCATGGGTATCGCTCTCGTGTTCAAGACCGAGATCAAATGGTACGTCCTCTACGCCGGCGGCGGTTTGACGCTTCTGGGCTTTATCTACATGCTAACGTTGAGTTGGACATTTTGACGCGGTTTGCACAAAAAATAGCGGCGTCGATTATCAATTCGGTTTGACGACAAGAATAAAACGTAGGCGAGAGTGTTAATTATCTGACGCTCCGCCTTTCGTTTTGTCGCAAATCGAAAGGCGTTTTTATTTTGGGATACGCCGCACCTATCCTACCGGCTTACGGCGGTTGTCTGGACAGGCTCGATAGTCCATTGCTTGGGGACTCCGATCCTTTATTATTTCGCTAGATACTAGTTCTCATCGAACCGTTCCTAACTGATAACGCCTGCCATGAGCCTGACTGTGTCGCGTGCAATGAGAAGCTCTTCGTTCGTAGGAATGACCTCAAGCTTGACGCGGGAGTCGTTTGTGCTAAAAATGCCCTCCGAGCCGTCAACGAGCGCGGCATTCTTCATTTCATCCACCTTCAGCCCCAGCCAGTCCGTTTCGTCGCAGATCCGTGAGCGAATTCGAGGTGAATTTTCGCCGATTCCGCCCGAGAAAACTATCGCATCCGCTCCGTTCATCGCGGCCAGGTAGGAACCGATATACTTTCGTATTCGATAGCAGAAGATCTCGATCGCGAGGCGTGCTCGCCGATCGCCGGATTCGTCGGCCTCAGCGATCAGTTCGCGCATGTCGTGGGTAAGGCCTGAGATCCCGAGAAGGCCCGAGCTTTTGTTCAGCAACAGATCCGCCTCATGAACCGACATCCCTTCCTTAACGCACAGGAATTCGACGATCGCCGGATCGATGTCGCCGGACCGCGTGCCCATTACGAGCCCTTCGAGCGGCGTAAAACCCATAGACGTATCCAGTGAGTTGCCGCCCTTTATCGCTGCGATCGAGCACCCGTTGCCGAGATGCAGCGTGATTACATTCACCGCATCGCGCGGGATCTGATGGATGGTCCGGTATTGGTATGCGATGTAGCGATGCGACGTTCCGTGAAAACCGTACCGCCGGACTTTGTGGCGGCGGTAGAACTGATAGGGAATGGCATAAACATACGAAGTTTCCGGCATCGTGTGATGAAATGCGGTGTCAAACACGGCAGCCTGAGGCAAGGCCCTTCCGAAAACGGTCCGCGCCGCTGCAATGCCCTGAATATTTGCCGGATTGTGGAGCGGAGCGAGATCTATACAGTCGGTTATTCCCCGCAGCACGACATCGTCGATGAGAACGGACCGCGAGAAATTTTCACCGCCGTGAACTACTCGATGCCCGACGGCGTGTATAGCGGAAAGGCCATCGACCCCTTCGACGACGGTCGCTTCCGCTCCGATCCATTCGAGTGCGGCGTCGAGGGCAGACTTGATATCACGAATGGGCCGTGCAAAACGCTCGGGTTCATTCTCGGCCGTCTGAAATGTCAGCAAGGCCGCACCGCCGATCCGCTCTATATGGCCTTTCGCGAGCATCCGATCAGTCCGGGCGTCGATCTGCTCTAAACTCGTAGAGATAAGCTGAAATTTCAGTGACGAACTGCCGCAGTTGAGTACGAGGACATTCATTTGTCTATGGTACAACAAGCCGCGTCCGGCGAAACGCCTGTAAAGAGTTTGCACCCGCTGAGCCGAATCCTGTATCATCCATTTTGAGATCATGAACGCAGTTCGGTTTGACGACAATAATAATCCGTAGGCGAGAGTGTTAATTGATTGACGCTCCGCCTTTCGTTTTGTCACAAACCGAAAGGCGGTTTTTTTATTTTTGCCCACGAATCGACACAAATAAAACGAATAAAGAAATGTCTGAGATTCGATTTAGAGATGAGAGCTATAGGATCATCGGAGCGTGCTTCGAGGTTTACAATGAGAAAGGTTTCGGTTTCACCGAGCCTATCTATCACGAATGCCTTGTGAAAGAATTCATCCTGCAAGGCATTCCGTTCGTATCTCAACCTGAGTTAGCTTTGCGATACAAAGGAGATTTGCTTGAGCAGACTTTCCGGCCGGATTTTATTTGCTACGACAAGATCATTGTTGAGATCAAGTCGGTCTCGGCATTCACCGATGCCCATCGGGCACAGATTCTAAACTATCTCCATTCAACAGGATTTGAACTCGGAATGCTGATCAATTTTGGCGTGTTTCCAAAGCTCGCTTACGAGAGGTTCGTTTGTAACCCAAGAAACGCATCAGCCGGAAAGTACGAAGTTCTGGCAAATCGTTTGGACTTGTAGAAATCTCTTTATTCGTTTTATTCGTGTCGATTCGTGGGCAAAAACTTTTCTTAACATTATGCTAGATGTACTTGGAACTTTAGAGAGGACGCACAGTTGTGGAGAGCTTCGTGAGAGCGAGGTTGGACAACACGTTGTGCTGATGGGTTGGGTGGCAAAGAAGCGTGATTTTGGCGTTTTTACGTTTATCGATCTGCGTGACCGCGATGGCGTGACGCAGGTTGTGGTGAGCGAAGAGACAGCGAAAGAAGCTCATGCTAAGGCTAAGAATCTGCGTGGTGAATTCGTGATCGCGGTCAAAGGCGAGGTCGCCCTGCGTGACGAAGGCGCTCGAAATGCAAAGCTCGCGACTGGCGGGATCGAGGTGAAGGTCAGCGAGATCTTGATCTTGAACGACGCCAATGTTCTGCCTTTTCAACTCGAGGTCGCGGGCAGCGAGAATCTTGCTGCTGAAGACACACGTTTGAAATACCGCTATCTCGACCTGCGAAGGCCGCAGTTGCAGCACAATATTCGCACGCGTGCCAAGGCTGTCGCGGCTATACGCGAGTATTTTGACACGCGCGGATTTATCGAGATCGAGACGCCGATATTGCTCAAATCGACGCCTGAGGGCGCACGCGATTTTGTTGTGCCTTCGCGAATTCATACGGGCAAATTCTTTGCTCTGCCGCAATCGCCGCAGATATTGAAGCAGCTCACGATGATCTCGGGCTTCGACAAGTATTACCAGATCGCTCGCTGCTTTCGCGACGAAGACCTCCGGGCGGACCGCCAGCCGGAGTTTACGCAGCTCGATATGGAGATGTCGTTTGCCCACCAGGAAATGGCGTACCGCGAGATGCAGGGGATGTTCAACCACGTCTTCACCAAGGTCGGCGGCATCGAATTACCCGCCGCGTGGCCGCGAATGACGCACGCCGAAGCGATGCGTCGCTACGGCTCAGACAAGCCCGATCTACGGTTTGAGATGGAGCTTGTGGATCTGAGTGGCGAACTCGCGGGGACAGATTTCGCGCCGTTCGCGTCGGTTCTCGAATCGGGCGGCGAGATCAAATGCATCGTCGCCAAAGGCAAGGCCGATTACTCGCGCAAACAGCTCGATGAGCTGCAGGATTTCGTAAAACGCTACGGAGCCGGAGCTTTGGCGTGGATCAAGGTTGGTGATGAGACGACCTCTTCGTTGCTCAAGGTTCTTGGTGAGGAGAAGATCGGACAGCTTGTGACATCGTCGGGAGCAGTATCAGGCGATCTCGTTCTCATCGTTGCAGGACGCAAATCTGTCGTCGCCGCTTCGCTCGGAGCGCTTCGCATCGAGGTTGCTAAACGCGAAGATCTGATCGATCGCACAGCTTACAAACCGCTGATCGTCACCGAATTCCCGATGTTCGAGCACGACGAAGAGACCGACCGCTACACGGCGGCCCATCATCCGTTTACGTCGCCGATGGATGAGGATCTTGAGAAATTCACGACTGCGGTAAATGACGAATCGCAGCACCATCTGCTCGGCGAGGTCCGTGCAAAGGCATACGACGCCGTCATCAACGGCTACGAATGTGCGGGCGGTTCGATCCGTATTCATCAGAAGGATGTGCAGGCGTTGAACTTCAAGGCTGGGCATGTCGCTCGAATCGGCGCGGACGCAGTTCGGATTTTCCTCGACGCGCGGAATTCGGCACGCCGCCGCACGGCGGTTTCGCCGCCGGCATCGAACGCACCTGCATGATCCTCTGCGGCACCGAAAACATCCGCGACGTCATGGCTTTTCCAAAGACAGCATCGGCTCAGGATCTAATGATGGACTCGCCGGGCGAGGTTGATGGTTCGCAGTTGAAAGAGTTGGGCATTGGTATCACTTAGGTTTAACTTTGAGTACAAGATCAATCATCTGCCTTTCTAGCGTGGGGGGAGCCGTGGCACCGAAAATCCAACAATGGGATTGCCCGCCCCGGGAATAGTCGCAGGTGCCTCACGGGTTTGTCCGCAATATGGCTCAGGAAGAAATAGGTTGTCGGCGTCTCGCTTACGCAGGCGTCGACATATTTCGCGAACATTGGCCGTAAAAATATCGTAAAATCCCAATAGAACGATGGCGAATAAGTACGATACAAATCCGCTGGATCCGGATTTTCCGGAGAAGTTGAGACGCGAGGCTGAGGCTGAGGTGGCGACGTCCGTTTTGCCGCAGGGCATCGGTGCGACGCAGAGGTTTGCTCCGGAGACCGAGGAACAGACGCGACGTTTCGCAGCGGCTGATGCGGCGGCGTATCAACAGCCATTTAACGGGCAGTTCGTCCCGGCGGTCGCTCCGAGCGTGAACGTGAGTACGACCGACGGGTCGATGCACCGCAAGGTGGAGAAACTCGGTTTGCCCGAGAATGTACTCATCGCCGTTCCTTACATCCCATGGTTTCTTGGGCTGGTAGCCGGCATTTTGCTTCTACTCCTAACACCAAAAAGTGAGCAGAAAGTACGCTTTCACGCGGCACAGGGCGTTGCCGCTCATATCGGGATCTTGATCGTCACGACAATTCTCGGCGTATTGGATAACGTAACCGACATCGCCGATATCGGCTCGTTCATCTTTACGCTGGTCACGTCGATCATGCTCGTGATCTTCGCCCTGAAAGCGTGGCAGGGCAAGCCGGTCCATATCGAGTCGATCGAGGATCTGACCAATTGGTTCGAAGACAAGATCGAGCCGAAACTTGTGAAAAAGTAGTCTATGTTCTGCCCGAATTGCAGCAAACGTTAATAAGAAGCTCAAGTATTGCAGCAGTTGCGGCGAGCGTCTTTCGAAATCGGCCGAGATCGACAAGGACGGAATGCCGGGCAAAATGCTCGATAATATTTTGACGACGGTGTTTATGATCGTGATGTTCGGGCTGGGAATTCTGGTCGGTCTGGTCGCGGTGTTGATGGGCAGCGGAATGCCGAAAGAACCCGTCGTCGTGATCGTCATCGCCTATCTCGCCGCCGTTTTTGGCATCTGCTATACACTGCTCAAACAGGTACCAAAACTCGTCGATGCACGTCTCAAAGCCGATGGATTTGCCGAAGAATCACGCCAGGCCGCACGTCTCGCCCCGCTCACCACCGCTCAACTCGAAGAATATCGCGAACCCGTAATGAGCGTCACCGACCGCACGACCAAGACACTGGACAAGGTGCCGATCGAACGAGGCTAGCTCCGGTTGCGGTTGGGGTTTCCGCGGGGGCTGGGGGCGCCCCCCGCTCCCCCCCGTCCCCCCGCCCCCCTTCCCCCCGCCCCCTTTTGGAGCAAAACCCCGCCCGGCCACCGGGGACCCGCCGGGGACGCCCCGCGCCACGGCTTTTGTCCCCCTGTTGCGGTGGCGGTGGCGGGCGGGCCGGCGGGCCGGGCCCCCCCCGCCCCCCGCGGCCCCGCCGGGGGCCCCCGCATCCGGCCAGACCTTCATTTATCGCATTTCGCCTCGGGGTTCATTGTGGCGACGCATTTCTTCGCACACGTTTCGGTCACGTATTCGAGCAGATCTTTGTCCTTGAAGATCGATTCCTGCTTCGACGGCGAACCGGCGGCCTTGCCGATGGGCGAATCGAGCCAGATACGATACCGCGCATCAAACTCCGGGATCGGCATCGCGGCAGTATTGTTCAGGCATTCAGCTTAGCCTCTCCGCGGTCTTATCCTTACCCTCAAAGGTCTTGCCCTGATATTGGACTGTCCCAACACTCCACGCCGGAACCGCCGCAGACCAAGTACGATCGCGACTATAAATGCTGTTGTTGCGACCAAAGAAAATCTGTTTTTCATTACGAGTTATCTCCATTTTTCTATCTTCCGCTCGATAGGAACCACTCGACAAACTTCGGTATTCCGTCGGCGATCTTGGTGGTTGGATTGTAGCCGAGCATTTCTTTGGATTTTGAGATATCGGCGAACGTTATCGGCACGTCGCCGGGTTGGGTGGGTTGGTGGTCGATGATGGCGTGGGCGTCGAGGCTACGTTCCAGAGCGAGATCAGATCTTTTAGTTCGGTGGTCTGCGACTCACCGAGATTGAATACCTCGTAGATCGATCGGTCGTAGTCGATCGCCGCACGAACGCCCTGGATGATGTCATCGACGTAAGTGTAATCGCGGCGTGCCGAGCCGTCACCGAACATCTGGATCGGTTTACCTTCGGTAATTAGCTTTGAGAATTTGTATATCGCGAGATCGGGCCGTTGGCCGGGGCCGTAGACCGTGAAAAATCGCAGACAGACGCAGCGAATATCGTAAAGGTGCGAGTATGTGTGGCAGATCAGCTCACCGGCGGCCTTGGTAGCGGCGTAGGGCGAGATCGGCTGGTGAATGCGGTCTTCTTCGGCGAACGGCACCTTTGCGTTGATGCCGTAAACGCTTGAGGATGAACCAAATACGAACTGCTTGATGCCGTGCTCGCGAGCCAATTCGAGCAGATTTACGGTGCCGTTGATGTTGGTTTCCGTATAAAGCTTCGGCTCCTCAAGGCTTGGCCGCACGCCCGCACGAGCCGCGAGGTGGACGATGACGTCGAATTTCGTCTCGTTGAATAGGTTTTCAAGAGTTGCCGCATCGCGAATGTCAGCCTCGACCAGGCGGTAATTCGCCGACTTGCAGATGTCGCAACATTCGACCGCTTGATCTCCGGCGAGTAAAAATCGTTAAAATCATCGACGACCGTGACGCTCCACGTACCTTCGCTGAGCAGTTTGTTGACGAGATGCGAACCGATGAATCCGGCACCGCCGGTGACGAGAATGTTTCTCATAAATTAAGAGTATAAGAAAGAACTTGGCCACAGATAAACTCAGATGGGATGGATAAGATCTAATGCTCGTTATCAGTACAATCTGTGAGATCGGTGGCTGATTTCTCCTTAATTCAAAAACCTTTGCTTCGTGTGAAAACGGTGAAGGATCTCTTCGAGAAAGCCCTCGTACGTAAAGCCCTCGACCGAGTACGAGGGTTTTAGTTTGTACATTATCGGCAGGGCGATGCGCCAGGCCATCCATAGGCGTTGGCGGTCGGTGAGGTCCCAGCGGCGGCGAAGGAAACTCTCGACGACTTCGACCTCGCGTTCGTTGAGCATAGAGACATTTGCACCGACCTCAACCTTGGCCTGCACGCGTGTAAAAGCCGAGTCGCGGATCGCGTTTGAAAATGTCTCGGCAAATGTCGGTGCTTCGTCGGTGCGTTCGCGGATGACGACCGTGCCGGCGAAAATGTCACCAATACGTTGATCGCGGTCGCTTAGGAAAATAACTATCAGGCCGATCGAGTAGATCGGAATGACGAACCCTGGAGCGGCGTCAGCAATGCGGAGTAGATTACGTGCGACCGCTTCCCACAAGGTGAGCGGGCGTCCGTCCTCGCGGATGACGCGCAATTTAAGCAGGCGTTTGCCCGGCGTCTGACCGTTCCATAGCCATTCGAACAAAATGAAATAGCCCGAAAAGATCAAAAATACGATGACGATCAGCACTGCGATGGTCCATTTCGGAGCCTGTCCCATCAAAGCCTCGGGAGCATCAACCAACTGTTCGGCCGTATAGCCCGCCAGCCACATAAAGAACCAAGCAAGCAGAAACATCGACAGAAACTGAAAAAAATGATCGATCGCCACTGCCAAAAATCGGTTCCCGATCGACGCCAAAGCAAACTCCAGCGGCACCCGCTCAGGCGTCTCGATGATCAGCGTTTCTTCGGTTTGGATGATGTGGCGTGACATATTCAAGAGGTCGTCAACAAGATTCTATTCCGGGATCCCGACTCGTTTGACCAATTCCTTAAATCGCGGGTCGTCTCGCACGAAGTCCCACCTTTTATTGACCTTTAGTTCAGCCAACCGCGGGTCACGCTCGTCATACGCTTTGTTCAGATATTCGATCGTCTTATCTTTGTCTTTGCCCAAAGCATATGCGTTGGCATAATCCCAGGCTTTAACATATCCATTGGGGTCTTTTGCCTGTTTTGCATTCAGTTCTTCGATGCGTATTTCCTGACGTATTCGCTGAAAGCCGTCCCAGCCGCTTTTTTCGTAGGCTTCTTTCAATTTTGCAATATTTTCGGGTTTGGCATTAGCAAGGCTCTCTTCGACAGCCTGATCATATTTGCCTTGAGCGACATAAATACTAACGTTGACAGCTCGAAAACGTGTATCATTCGGAAAGAGCTCATTGAACTTTTTGATTTGCAAAAGTGCTTCGTCAAATCGTCCGGCAAGAAACAGATTCTCTGACATACCCACATTGAACGGTAATGAAAACGGATCGAGTTCGATGGCTTTGTATTTTCTCTGATCGCTTCGTCGTGCCGGCCGCTGGCGGATAATAGTTCGGCATACCATTGATGAGCCGTTGGGTAATTCGGATCAAGTTCGATCGCCCGTTTGAATGCTTTTTCTGCACCTGAAAAGTCATATTCATAGTAAAGAAGGACTATTGCCAGTGATGCGTGGGCTTCCGCCAAGTTCGGATCAAGTTCGAGAGCCTTGAGTGCCGCTTGCTTCGCTTGCGGCATATAGTCTTTCGGTCTGAAGTCGCCGTAGGTGGGAAACTGGGAATAGGTATCGGCTAATCCGCTGTATGCAAGGGCATAGTTCGGGTCTTTCTCGATGGCTTGTTTGAAAAACACGATCGCCTTTTCAAATTCAGGTATTTGCCGCTTGTTCCAATGGTAACGACCTTGCAGATAAAGCTGATAGGCTTCGTTGTTGTCGGTGTATTTCTTCGCCAGCTTTTGCTCGCTTTCGCCCGACAGTTTTAGCTGCAGTTTGCCCACGATCTCGGCGACGATCTCGCGTTGGGTGGTCAATAATTCCGAGAGTTTCCGTTCATACTGCTCGCCCCACAGCGACTTGTTGGTGCGGGCATCCACGAGCTCGACCGTGATGTTCAGATTGTCGCCCCGCTTGGTAAGGCGTCCGGTCATCACCGCATCTACGCCAAGTTCGGAGGCGATCTTGGCAACATCAGTCGATGCCCCTTTGTAACGCATCACCGAACTCGTCGGGCTGACCCTCAGATCAGGGATCTGCGTCAGCCGAAAGATCACCGATTCCGCCAAACCGTCAGACAAATAATCCGTGTCCGCATCCGAATTCCTATTCTCAAACGGCATCACGGCGATGGAATTGATCTGTTTGGTATTGGAGCCTGAAAGGTATCGATAGCCAAAGAACCCGCCGGCAGCGAGAAGTAAAGTCAATAATCCAGCCGCGAGATATTTAGTTTTCGGATTACTCGCCACTGTTTGATTTGTTGTCGTTTGATTGATCTCATCCAATGTTGTCGCTTTCAGGATCTGAGTTTGCGGCTCCGGTTTGTTAGGCGAAGCGGTTCGCTCCATTAGATTCTTGAGCTCTAATTCCTGCTTCACCTCCCTAAGATCATTACCGACGTCTTTGATCGTTTGATAACGCTCATCTCGATCTTTTCGCAGACATTTGCTGATGAGTTTAGAAATTTCAGTTGGAACGTCCGGACCTAAAGGCTTCGCGTCCTTATGCAGGATCGCCCCGATCATTTCAAGCGCATTTTCGCCTTCAAAGGGAAGCTGTCCGGCGATCATTTCATACAGCACTACACCAAAACTAAAAATATCGGTCCGTGCGTCAACCTCTTTGCCTTTCGCCTGCTCGGGCGACATATAATTTGCCGTACCGATGATCATTCCCGGCATTGTTGGCGATTTTATTGCGGTAGCATCTTCGCTCGAATCGCTCACGGAGGTTGAGGAGGCAGACACTTTTGCAATTCCAAAATCAAGGATCTTTACCAACCCATTCGCCCGAACCATCACATTATCCGGCTTGATATCACGATGAACGATCCCCGCCGCGTGTGCTTCGTCGAGCGCCGATGCAACCTGTATCGCGATCTCGAGCGCTGACCTGTAATTCAACGGATTCGCTTTTACATACTCGCCCAGAGTCTTTCCGTCGATAAACTCCGTCGCAATAAAATGCGTCCCGTCAGATTCACCGATCTCATAGATCGTAATGATATTAGGATGATTCAACGCCGACGCAGATTGAGCCTCACGGACAAAACGTCCCATTCGGTCCTTATCTTCAGCGAATTCGGCAGGCAGAATTTTTAACGCCACCTGCCGATTCAGCTTGGTATCCTGAGCGAGAAAAACTTCGCCCATTCCGCCCTTGCCGATGGCGGAGACAATTTTGTGATGCGACAGTTTTTCGCCGGATGTGAGCATTTGATTTGAGTACGAAATTATAGCATTGCCAAGGAAAAACGACCGCTCTATCCCTCCGCCATAGCGGTAGACGGAGATGTCAGATCAGTATCGTATGGGTTTCGGTCTAAGATGAAAATTAGCCTACTCCTTTTCAATTTTCTTGGCGTTCTCTATACTTGCTACAGATGGCAGGTGTTGGAATTGAAAACTGAACTACAGCGCAGTGACGTGTCGGCGGCGGGCTTTCGGTTTGCGATCGTGGTGAGCCGTTGGAATAGCGAGTACACATCGCGGCTCGAGAGCGGCGCCCGGCAGGCTTTGGCTGAGGGCGGGGCTGGCGAAGATGCCGTAGTGACGTTTCATGTGCCGGGGGCATTTGAGTTGCCGTTGGCTTGTCTGAAGGCGGCAAAACATCGAGAGTTTGACGCGGTCATCGCGCTTGGCGTCGTCGTTCGTGGCGACACACCGCATTTTGACTATGTCGCGGGCGAGGCGGCACGCGGTATAATGAATGTATCGCTCGAAACGGGAGTGCCCGTTATGTTTGGCGTGATAACCGCCGACAATATCGAGCAGACCGAGGCTCGGTGCGGCGAAGGTGTTGATAACAAGGGGTTTGAAGCCGCAGTCTCGGCGATCGAGATGGCAAACCTGATGCGGGAGATGAAAACTCGCCGAGATGACATCATAGGTATTCCGTTTTAGGCAATGGCAATTGACAAAGCAGAGAAGAGTTCCGGGACGAGGCATAAGGCACGCGAGTGCGCGCTGCAGATGCTGTTTTCGGCGGATATGTGCGGCTCGACCGGTGAAACGCTCACCCGTGACTATTGGGACGAGCTCGGTGATGCCGCGATCGACGATAAGACCCGCGAATTTGCCAATGAACTCGCCATCGGCACACTCGAAAACGTCGTCGCCATCGACGACCGCATCCGCACACGCGCCGAACACTGGCGCATCGAGCGCATGGCGATCGTCGACCGCAACGTTCTGCGGCTCGCAGTTTACGAATTTCTCTATCGCGACACTCCCGATACAGTCGTCATCAACGAAGGCCTCGAGACGGCGCGACGTTTTTCAACCTACGAAGCCACCCAATTCATCAACGGCATCCTCGACGCGATCAAGCAGGATCTAAAGAAAGCTGGCGGCGACAAGCACGCCGAGGCATCGACGAGCTAAACACCTTCCTCCAAAGAGTTTATGAGATCGCTCGCGGTTCTGGCCTTGATGTTCGCAGCCCTCGCTACGGTCGGCCGCGCTCAGGCATTACCCGACAAGATCCGCGGATATAAGGTCGAGAATGTTGCTCTCAAGGTCAGCAATTCGATCCCTGAAGGCACCAAATTCTCCGACGACTTCGATCTCTACATCCAACTCACCAAACCAAAGATCTCGATGAGCGGCCTGCTCTCGGCATCGATCAATGTCGGAGCGGATATTGTCTCGACCAAGCAATCGGGCGAGATCGCGTTTGTCTCATTTCACGATGTCCGCGTGAACGGCATCGCGATGGAGATCGACGAATACACCGTGCCGATGAAATTCAAGAAAGGTATCAGATCGTCGTTGCCAAAACCGGTCACCGCGAAATTGAACTTCGTTGGAGCTGCACGAGGGGCATTTAAGGAACTAACCGATTCTCGCAATCAATGGCGAGTCACCGGAACGGCGTTTGTCTTCGGCAAATTTAAGAAATTCGGGTTCAGCTTCAAACGGGTCGTACCGATCAAGATCGATATGCTGGTCAAGAATCCGCTTCTTTGATCCTACTCCTTAAGTCAGCCCGATTTGCTTTGCGGGTTTCCTTTGCGGACTTAGCGAGCTTCGTGAGAGATTCCGGATGGTTTCACGCAAAGATCGAGAAGAACGCAAAGAAAGACGCCAAGCCGGAAGTTAAATCTGACCACAACTCGCTGATCGCGATTCTTACGATTTCGCCCGCGATGCGTTAAACTATCTGTTTGAGCGAGGTCAAAGATAATCACCGTGAGCGAAAAAGTGTCAAATTTATCCGAGTTTATTAAAGAGTCTTTTGGGTCGAACGCGACCTATGTCGAGGGGTTGTTAGAGCGTTACCGTCAGGACGCGAATCTGGTCGATGAGTCGTGGCAGACGTATTTTGCAGACCTTTTGAACGGCAACACGCCTGCTCCGAGTGGCCAGACGGCTGCTCCTGAGCCAGCGGTAGCAGCGACGTCGGCTCCGGCCAAGACACCGGTTCCAGTCGCCTTGCCTGCCGACACCGAGGCAAAGCCGCTGACCGGTGTTGCCAAAAAGATCGTCGAGAACATGGAGCAGAGCCTGACCGTCCCTGTTGCAACGAGTTTTCGCAATATTCCGGTCAAGCTGCTTGAGGAAAATCGGCGGATCATCAACGAACATCTTGCAGCTCAAGGCCGCGGCAAAGCTTCGTTCACGCACATCATCGCGTGGGCGATCGTGCAGGCGGCAAAGGCTTATCCGCATCTCAATCATGGTTTCGGCGTCGTCAACGGAGCACCTTCGCGGCTTGAGCACGAGGATGTAAATCTAGGCATCGCGATCGATATTGAGAAGAAAGACGGCTCGCGAAATCTGCTTGTGCCGAATATCAAGGGCGGAAACAAGATGAATTTTGCCGAGTTCTTCGCCGCCTATAATGAGCAGGTCAAAAAGGCTCGCGACGGCAAACTGGAGATCCCCGATTTTCAGGGCACGACCATTTCGCTGACCAATCCGGGCACGATCGGCACTGCCGCGTCGAACCCGCGTTTGATGTCCGGCCAGAGTGCGATCATCGCTACGGGCGCGATCGAGTATCCTGCCGAATACCAGGCGATGACCGCCGGGACGCTCTCGCAACTCGGTATAAGCAAGATAGTTACGGTCACGAGTACGTACGATCACCGCGTCATTCAGGGAGCTGAGAGCGGTCTGTTTCTCGCGCGTATCCATGAATATCTGACCGGCCAGCATCTTTTTTACGACGAGATCTTTGCCGATCTCGGCATACAGCTCTCGCCGCTTCGTTGGGCACAGGATTACAATCCGGGACTGCTCGGCGGTGACCGTTCGAACGAACAGGCCGAGAAACAGGCAAACGTCCTCCAACTCATCAACGCCTACCGCGTCCGCGGCCATCTGCTCGCCGATATCGATCCGCTCAAGATGACGTCGCCGCATGAGTCCGACCTTGATCTTGAACATTTCGGCCTGACCATCTGGGATCTCGACCGTGAATTTATCACCGGCGGCCTGCATGGCGAAAAGACGGCAACATTGCGACGTATTCTCGAGATCTTACGCAAAGCATATTGTGGCAAGGTTGGCATAGAATATCGCCACATCCAGAGCAAGGATGAGAAAGAGTGGATCCGGCAAAGGGTTCGAGAGCAGTTCGTCGATATGCAGCCTCTTGCGGCTGATACCAAGAAAGAATTGCTGCAAAAGCTGATCGAGGCAGAGCAGTTCGAGCAATTTCTTCACAAGAAATATCTCGGTCAAAGCGTTTCTCTCTCGAAGGCTGCGAGACCGTCATTCCGATGCTCGACCAGCTTGTCGAGGGTGCGTCGGCACGCGGTGTCGATGAGATCTACATGGGCATGGCCCATCGCGGACGTCTCAATGTGCTCTCAAATATCGTCGGCGACGCCGAAACGGGCGACATGGCCGAGCGGATCTTCACAGTTTTCGAGGGCACTTCGCACCCCGACTTCCCCGCCGACGAAGGCGATGTGAAATACCATCAGGGAGCGATCGGCCTCAGGAAAACAAAGGCCGGCAAAGACCTTAAGATCCAGCTTTCGTGCAACCCGAGCCATCTCGAAACGGTCAATCCCGTCGTCGAGGGCATGGCCCGTGCGCGTCAGGATGAGCTTCGCGACGGCCACGGAAAGACGCGTGAAGAGACTTACGCACACATTCTGCCGATGCTGCTCCATGGCGATGCGGCGTTTGCCGGACAGGGCGTGGTGATGGAAACGCTCCAGCTCGCCGGCCTCCCGGGTTATCGAACAGGCGGCACGATTCATTTGGTTATTAATAATCAGATCGGATTTACAACTTCGCCCGGCCTCAGCCGCAGCTCGATCTACTCGACGGACGCCGCGCACATCACGCATACGCCGGTCTTTCACATTAACGGTGACGATCCCGAGGCTGCCTTCAGAGTCGCACAGATCGCGCTCGATTATCGGCGTGAGTTCAATAAGGATGTCGTGATCGACCTGGTCGGATTTCGGCGACTTGGCCACAACGAGGGCGACGAACCAAGCTACACACAGCCCGTAATGTACGCCCGCGTCAAGGCACATCCGGGCACGAGACATCTGTACGCAGAGCAGCTGATCCGTGAAGCCGTGATCACGGCGGAAGACCTGACCGCGATGACCGCCAAGGTCGTCGAAAAATACGAAGGCATTCTCGCACGTGCGAAAGAGATCGCCGTCAAGAAACCGGCTCGTGCGATCTTGCCGGTCGTTGCCGCCGAGGATGATGGTTCGGCAGTTCTCGAAACGGGCGTCTCAGCCGCGGTGCTAAAACAGGTTTCGGACAAGATCTCGCTCGTACCTGACACATTTAATATCAACCCGAAGATGGTCGGGCAGCTTGCACGTCGTGCCAAGATGGGCGATGGCGAAGTGTCGATGGACTGGGCGTTTGGCGAGGCGATGGCTATCGGTTCGCTCGTACTCGAGGGCATTCCCGTTCGCTTTAGCGGCCAGGACTCGGGCCGCGGTACGTTCTCGCAACGCCACGCGAACATGTACGACACGATGACCGGCGACCGCTGGGCACCGCTCAATGAGCTTCGAAATGAAGCCACTCCGAATGCACGTGCGTACATCTTTGACAGTTCGCTGTCCGAATATGCTGTGCTCGGATTCGAATACGGCTACTCGGTCGTCTCGCAGCAGCAGATCGTCGCGTGGGAAGCTCAGTTTGGCGATTTCGGTAATGGTGCCCAGATCATGATCGACCAGTACATCTCGTCGAGCGAAGACAAATGGCAGCAAATGTCGCGACTCGTCATGCTGCTGCCGCACGGCTACGAAGGCCAGGGCCCTGAGCATTCGTCCGCCCGGCTTGAGCGGTATCTACAGCTTTGTGCTGAGAACAACATGCAGGTCTGCTACCCGACGACGCCCGCACAGTATTTCCATCTGCTTCGTCGACAGGTCAAGCAAGAGATTGCACGCCCGCTGATCGTCATGACGCCAAAGAGCCTGCTTCGTCTGCCGGCGGCAAGCTCGACAATGGCCGAACTCGAAACCGGCGGCTTCCAAAGTGTGATCGACGATTCACGTATTGAAGATCGCAGCAAAGTAAAACGCGTCGTCCTATGCAGCGGCAAGGTCTATTATGACCTTGACGCAGCTCGTGAAACTGCGTCTGCCACCGACGTCGCCGTCGTCCGCCTCGAACAGTTCTATCCGTTCCCTGCGGCAAAGCTCACCGAGATCTTCGCCTCGTACCCGAACGCGGTCGAGATCGTCTGGACACAGGAAGAGCCCCAAAACATGGGCGGCTGGGCCTTCGTCGAACCCCGTCTGCGGGCAATTCTGCCAACTGACTCCACGCTCCAATACATCGGCCGCACCGCCTCCGCATCACCGGCAACAGGATCGTATGCGATCCACAATCTGGAGCAAGGCAAACTGGTCAACGATTCGCTAAACATCACGGCCGCTGAAACCTCGGCGGCCGGTTAAAACCGTCTAATTCAAGACCCGCTCGACGGCCGGACAATACGTTCGGCCGCGCCTTCTGGTGCTCAGGCCGAAACGTTGCGTTCTAAGCTCTGCTTGCGACGGTTTTTGATCGTCACGTTTGCATCAAAACGTTGACATTAAAAAGCTTTGCGCCTAAACTGCAAGGGTTCGTAATACCTACAATTTAATTTGAGAGAGCTGTGCCTGGTCACGCGCGTTCGATATTTATTGAACTAACGGATCATTTGACCGGCAAGCCCTTTTGGAAAAAACAACCGGAGTGTGAGTCGCTATGAAAAAAACCGTTGGATCGTCATTTGGTTGGAGTCGGAGTTTCTTGGCAAGTGCTTTGATTAGCCTATGCCTGGTCGGGATCGCCGCCCTTTCTGTTAAGGCAGACGGGATGGTGTATGAGTCGGCACTCGAGCCTGCCCGTGGCCCGATCATGACCAACGGGGCAACGATCGATCTCGCCAACCGCAAGAGAACAGCTGCTTTCGCGGTGCCTGAGATCGTAAGCACGGAAACGATGCGATCAAACGAGCTTGCGTCGGTTGCGTTTTTTGCACCTTGCACCAACACCAGCCAGTTCGGCTCGGGAACCATCAACCTAAGTGGGACGGTCGTTACTATTTCGACATGTTCTTTCGCAGGCGAATTTTCGGTTATTAGTGGTGCGGTTGCCGGGCAAACACTTAACTTTACGTTCTCTGGGGCCGGAACAAACGAGATCACGATCCGCAGCGGATCTTCAAATGGCCCGGTTGTCGCCTCTGGCACGACGCCACTTTCGTTTGTTAATACTTTTACCGGCACTCTCTACGCTCATTGGAATCTTGCGGGTTGCGGGTCTGACAGCAGCTGTCACACTACTACGGTTCAGTGCACGAGTTGTGCACCGCCGCCGACGCCCGCAAACGACCTGTGCACCGCGGCCATTCCGATCACGGCCCCCTCGGCGACGAATGGAACTACTGTCGGCTCAACCGTGGATGCCGTCCCGACCTGCACTACAACCTTCGGGACTAGCGGGGGCGTCTGGTACGAGTACACGGGCGACGGCGGCACGGCGACAATGAGTCTCTGTGGTAGCAGCTATGACACGAAGATCGGTGTGTTCACGGGAAGTTGCGGAACCCTAAGCTGCGTCGCGGGTAACGATGATTTTTGCGGGCTTCAGTCTCAAGTATCTTTCCCGACGACAGCGGGCACAGTGTATCGAATCCTCGTCACAGGATTCAGCTCAGCTACCGGCAACTTCACTCTTACGGCAAGCACGACCGGACCTCCTCCACCATCTGACATAGTCGTGAACGGAAGCGGCATCGACGACGTTCTGATCGTCACAGCCACAGGAGCGGATAGTGGAAGTTACTCGCTAAATGGTGGTGCCGCGGTACCCTTTTCGGGTATCCTTTCGTTCACCTTCAACGGAAATGGCGGCAATGACACCTTTACGGTCAACAATCCGGCAACCGGTTTGTTCGATCCGGCTAATGGGATCGATTTCAACGGTGGCGGGCAGCCGGGTGACAATATGAACCTGCTCGGCGGAACAGCCGCGAGCGAGACATATTTCGTCGGCACGACCACGCCTCCGATCGGTGCGGGGCCGGGCAATAACGGCGACGGGTTGATCCGATATACCGGCCCGGCTCTCGACATTCGATTCACCGGACTTGCTCCGATCGTTGACACGGTTGCTGCAGGTCTCCTTACGGTGAACGCGACCGACGCCGCGAATACGATCTCTGTCACTAACGGAGCAGTCGCTCCGCGACTTCGCGTGGCGGTCGATGCCTTTGAGCCTATCGATTTTGATAACAAAACGATTGTTGTTGTGAACAGTGGCGATGGAACCGCAGGAGGCGATGGCGTTGATACGGTATCCGTCAATCACACAAACGTGCCCGCCGCCTTAACAGCGCTCTCGGTCAGTGGCGATGAAGGTAACGATATACTAACCGTTCTTGCTAGAGCGGGTACCTATACACTAACCCTAAGCGGCGGTGATAATAACGATCAGCTCAATGCCGCCGCGACGGTCGCGGGCCCCGGATCGATCCTTCTGAACGGCAACGATGGCAACGACAGCCTCATTGGCGGCGGAGACGACGATGTATTGGATGGCGGGCCGGGAGACGACACATTTCTCGGCAATGGTGGTACAGACAATGTTGGAGGCGGTGCCCTAGTTTCTGTCGACGACAGGGTATTGGTACCGGGCACTGCGGCCGGTGACACGATCGCCCTTTCGGTAGATGGTTCCGGATTTTTGATCGCAACCGTCAATGCCGTCACCACGACGTATCGTAATTTCATCGGCGGGGCTTTCAATACAGCAGGTATTGAGTCGCTCCGCGTCACTGGCGACGCAGGAAATGACGCGATCACTGTTTCGATCGCATCACCGAACTACGATATTCACCTAAGTGGCGGCGACAATGATGATCAGATCAATGCCAGTGCCACAGTCGCCGGCCCCAACGCGATCTTTTACAATGGCAACGCCGGCAACGATACGCTCATCGGCGGTGGAGACGACGATACGTTCGACGGCGGTGAGGGAAATGATACGTTTCTCGGCAATGGCGGCACAGACAATGTCGGCGGTGGCGCCCTTACTTCTCTCGACGACCGCATATTAATGCCCGGCACTGCGGCTGGTGACACTATCAGCCTCTCCGTCGATGGTTCCGGATTTTTGATCGCGACTGTAAATGCTGGTACCACGACGTATCGTAATTTCATAGGCGGTGCGTTCAGCGGTTCGGGTATCGAGGCGATCAACCTCAATGCTAACGCAGGCAATGACACGATCAATGTTGCACCATTGGCCGGTACCGCTATCAACATCGACGGCGGTTCCCCCGTTTTGCCAACGGTTCCGGGTGATGGCCTTAACGTCAACTTTGCTGGTACAACTGGTTTCCTCTTCACACCTGGAGTTCCAGGAGCAGGTGTCTTGACCTTTACCAATAGGGCTCAGATCTCCTATGTAAGCATTGAGAATCAGCCTTTCACTTCGAGTACAACAGTCACTGCTTCGCCTGCAAGCCCGACGGTATTTGGGCAATCGGTGACATTCACGGCTACCGTCGCGGGCATACCCGCGGGATCCGGAACGCCAAGTGGAACTGTGACCTTCAACATCGACGGCAACCTGCACTGCGTGAACACACCGCTCATTGCCGGAGTTGCGACCTGCACAAGGGCCGGCCTGCCGGCACTGCCTGTGGGCTTAAGGAACGTGGTCGCGATCTACAGCGGTGACTTTAGTTTCAGCGGAAGCACCGGAACGCTCAACCACACGGTCAACAAAGCAAGCACGACGATCGCTATCACGGGTGATACGCCTGATCCGACTATCATCGGGCAGCCATATGCGGTGACGTGGTCGGTTTCGGTGACTGCACCGGGAGCGGGAACTCCAACCGGATCGGTGACCGTATCTGACGGTTCGGCAACGTGTTCGGCACCTGTCGGTGCGGGAACGTGTAACCTGACATCGACGACAGCGGGCAACAAGACACTTGTTGCGACCTACTCAGGAGACGCAAACTTCAACGGCAGCGTCTCGGCCGGAGTGCCGCATGTGGTCAATCTGTCGATCACGGGTACGGTTCGCAACGGCATCACGAACGCACCGGTAGCGGGCGAGGTGATGGTACTCGGCTGTGCATCACCTGTGTCGATACCCACCGTTACGACGAATGCCGCCGGGCAGTACTCGTTCACCGGACAGTTCGTCGGGCCGTGTTTCCTCTACCCGAATACGTTCCACAGCGAACCATTCCAGAGGAACTACGCGACGGTGCCGGGTAACATCACCAACGCCAACTTCCTGCTCTACGCTAACGCGGCCGAGTTCCCGAGAAAGCTGACGCATCAGACACAGTATGTCGTACCGGGAGCAGCCGGGACGATGCCTGTGATACTGAACAGCCAGGATAACGAAGCAACACTTGGTTACTCGATCACGTATGACATCAATCCGTTCGCACAACCGCCGACATTCGTCTGTGGAGCAAATGCACCGGGTTGTACGATCACTAACAACACCACAGTATTCGGCAAGGTAGGCGTGACCATCACACCTGCCGGCGGAGTATTCACACGGCCGGACGGCACACCGCTCGAAGGGCCTGAGGCCGCCGGACCGAAGGAGATCGCAAGGATCAACTTCCAGACGGCGGTGACGACCCTGCTTCCGAGCACTGACTTTCTGATAGGCGGCACGCCAACCGCAGTCGGCGCCAAGGATGCCGCGAATAACGATCTGCTGACGATATTCGTGACACCGGCAAGGGTGGTGTTCGCACAGGGACGCGAGGGTGATGTTGCTGGCAGGAATGCAGGTAACGGAGCCTACGAAGCGGCTGACCTTGTCCAGATGCGACGCTTTATCTCAGGGCTCGATATACCTGTGACGACTCATAACGAGTTCCAGAGAGCTGATACGGCACCTGCGGCAAGCAAGGGTGACGGTACGCTCAACGCGACGGATCTCGTTCAGGCGAGACGCTATGTGGCAGGACTCGACGCAGGCCAATCAGCCGGCGGAGCAGGAGCAGCAGCCCCGGCACCGATGGCACCGCCTGCACCTGAGAGAGCAGAAGGAACGACCGAGATCACCATCGGTGATGCACAGGCCACGAACGGCACACGCATCAGCGTTCCTGTGAGCATGAGAGCAAATGGTAACGAAGTAGCAGCAAGCTTTACCATCCGCTACGACGAGACCCGTCTCACAAACCCGAACGTAACACTCGCAGACGGAGCACCTGAAGGAGCAGTACTGACCTTCGGCAAGGCCGAGCCTGGTTACCTTCGTATCCTGATCGATTCGACCAATGCATTCGGCAACTCGAAGGATGCACGGCTTGTCGATATCAGCTTCGACGTACTCGAAAGAGCCCCGTCGGGTGAGACCAGCCTAGAGATCGAAGACCTTGTCTTCTCAGACGCAGGTGCAAACCAGACGCGTTCGAGAGCGACAAGCGGCACGATCTCGATCGCCGGATCGATCCCTGCTGATGACACGGACAAGACCCTGACTCGTGTCCGCCGCCCGACCGTGGACCTGATCGAAGAGTGGCTCGACAACAACATAGTCACCCTCCGCCCACGCGAAGCAGGCGAAACACAACAACAACGCACCATCACCCGAGGACGTATCCAAAAGTAATGGTCATTCTCAACTAACCACTTAAAGGCCGCCCCTCGGGGCGGCCCTTTTCATTGATTTCTTGGAGAAACGGCGAGCCAGACGTTATCATGTAGTCGTAACTCCGGACAAAGAATGGTTGGCTTGGGCCATCTAAATCGGTGGCGATCAGCTCGTATATGACATCTCAAAAATTGCTCACATTGCTCCTTAGCGGCCTTTGCTCTGTATCGGTCTTGCTCGCGTGTCAGTCGAAAACGGTCAGCAGTGAAGAGACCGTTACGCCACCCGCACCGGCGGCGACGCCGCGTAACAACGACCCGATCACCATCGTCGGCGTCGGCGACATCATGATGGCTTCGCCGTTCCCTAACGAGAGCCGGATGCCGCCAAACGACGGTGCCGATCTACTCGCGGGATTTACGCCGATATTGTCGGCGGCTGACATCGCGTTTGGCAATCTCGAAGGCCCGATCGTTGACACCGGGATATCAGCGAAGTGCCGGCCGGGGTCGACTCGATGCTTCGCGTTTCGAACACCGACGCGCTACGGGAAATATCTGAAAGCGGCAGGGTTTGATGTGATGAGCGTCGCCAATAATCACGCTGGTGATTTCGGCCTCGCCGGGCGAGTAAGCACGCAAAAGGTGCTCGACGAACAGGGTATCAAATACGCCGGAAGCCTTGATCCGCCGGCAACGATCGCGTATCTCGAGTCGAAAGGCAAAAAGGTCGCCTTCATCGGCTTTGGCCACAACAACGGCATGCCGAACGTGAATGACTTGGAAGGTGCTCGTCAGCTAGTGACCGAGGCCGGAAAGAAAGCGGACATTGTCGTCGTCTCATTTCACGGCGGAGCTGAGGGCACTAACGCTCAACGCGTACCAAACCGCTCGGAGATCTTCCTTGGCGAAAACCGTGGCAATCTTCCCGCCTTCACCCACGCGGTCATCGACGCCGGAGCCGATCTCGTCCTAGGCCACGGCCCCCACGTTATGCGTGGAATGGAGATCTACAAAGATCGCCTTGTAATGTATTCCCTAGGCAATTTCGCCACATACGGCTGGTTCCAACTCGCCGGTGAAACTGCTCTGACGATGGCACTCGAGGTAAAGATCGCCGCCGACGGTAAGTTCCTCTCGGGTAAGATCCACTCAGGCCGCCTCGAAGGCCGCGGCATTCCGGTTCCCGATCCATCAAACGCAGGGCTTCGCGTCGTTCGCAATCTCTCGGAAATAGACTTCGCCGCCAACGCGCCAAAGATCGCCGATGATGGGACAATAAGTCCAAAATAGTTACTTCTTTACTTTCTCGATCGCTTTAATGATCTTGGTGGCACGATTGCGGGCCATTAGCGGAAGGCGTTCGTCGTGTGAGAGTTCGGTCAGGAATGGTAAGAGGTGGACTGGGTCGGATATCTCTTTGCGGTCGATGTAGCTGCCGAGCGATTCCATAAGGCCGGGCGTCAGGAGTGGCTGATTTTGGCGGGCCAGGTCGATCTCAAAACGCCATGTGTATTCATTAGATATCCGGCGGTATTCGTCCATCAGGATCTTGGCGTTTTTGTTTTCAGTCCAATTGTATCGAGCAGTGCGAGTTCGTCCGGCATTTTTAAGCGTGAATTCGACATTGCCCATGTGTGAATAATCCCGGCCCGGGAACTGATAATCATCCGTTGAATCGAGAAAGTTCATTTCCGCGAGAGCCTCGGTAATGGCTTTCATCGTCGTTGCCGAAAGACTAACAGGATCGATGATCGCCTCGTCAAAACTCGTCTTCTGAAACGATATCTGACCTTTTCCAGACTCGTCATGCTCGATGGCGATCCGCGAATATGTAAAACCCGGTCGTGTGAAAATGTATGAATATTGCGGGCCTGTGGACTGCGCTTTTTGTGTAGGCGTCGCTATCGGCTTCGCGTCGGGCCGTCCGTTTCGTTTGGACGGTTCGGGCTCTGGCGTTGGCTGAGGCGTCGGTGCCGGTGTCGTTGACGGAGCCGTCGGCCGTTTGTTCGTCTTGCCTTTCGCCTGCGCAGTTGAAGTAGCCGCAAATGCGGTCACGGCGACGATCATCAAAAGTGTAGCTTTGATAATTCTCACAGGTGGTCAGTAAGGCTTTGAGCCACGCACACGAAGACTTCGATGCGGATTGAGCGGCTGCGGTTGGCGCAGCCGGCTATTCAAATTTGACCGACACCACCTTCGACACGCCGGCTTCCTGCATCGTGACACCGTAGAGTGCACGGGCGGCTTCCATTGTACGTTTGTTGTGTGTGATGACGATAAACTGTGTCTTTTCAGACATTTCCGCGATCTTACCGGCGAAGCGGCCGACGTTCGCATCGTCGAGCGGAGCGTCAACCTCATCGAGCAGACAGAATGGCGACGGACGGTACTTGAAGATGGCAAGAACGAGTGCGATCGCGGTCATCGCCTTTTCGCCGCCTGAGAGAAGCTGAATATTTTGTAGACGTTTGCCGGGCGGTTGAGCGACGACCTCGATGCCAGCCTCAAGAATGTCCTCGGCCTCCATCAACGTCATCTCACCACGGCCGCCGCCAAAAAGCTCCATGAAGAACTGAGTAAAGTTCCCATTGATCGCCTCGAACGCATTCTTAAATCGTTCACGCGAACGCTGTTTGATCTCTCGCAGAGCTTCTTCCGTTGCGGCGATGCTGTCGATAATGTCCTGCCGCTGGCTGGTCAGGAATAGATGTCGTTCCTCGGACTCGACCAGTTCTTCGAGCGCTAGCATGTTGATCGCGCCAAAACCTTCGAGTTTCTGCCGCAGATCGTCGGCATCGCGACGTGCCGTTTCGAGTACAAAGTTCTCATCCGGCTCGATCTCATGCAGAAGCTCGCCAAGAGGGACGTTAAGTTCCTGCTGGCAATTTTCGACAGTGTTCTTCAGTTCCGTCACAGCCTCTGCCTGGCGGATCTCGATCTCTGCCCGCTGGTTACGAGCGTCGGCGGCAAGACGGTTGAGTTCGGCGAGTTCTTCGCTCGTCGTGTCCGAAAGGACGCGTGCGGCGGCGAGAGCAGCGATCGCATTGGTGATCTCAACGTTCTCATTCTCGATCTGCGTGCCGGCTGACGAGATGCGATCGGTGATGCCGTTGATCTCGTCGTGAAGCTCCTTGATCTTGGCATCGGCCTCACCTAGCTCGATCGTCTGCACGGACAATCGCGACTCGATCTCTTTGCCTTCGTTCTCGACCCGGCGTAAGGCCGAAACAGCCGACCGTCGACGCTCGTCGGAGGTGGCGGCGGTCATTCGTTTCTGATTGAGTTCGGCAACTGCAGCCTCGGTTCGGGCTCGTGCGGTGCCGAGTTCGGCGGAGATGCGTTCCAGTGCAATGACCGCCTCAATGCGAGCGGCATCTGCAGTCTGCTTGCCGGTCGAGGCATCGCCGCGTTTCTGGCGGATCTCGGCGATCTCGTTTTGTATCTGTGTCGCCTCGTCGGCAACGACTTTGCGGTGCCGCTCTGCACGCTCGATCTCTTCGCGAGCCGAGTGAACCTGAATTTGCAGCCCGTGAATACCGCGATCGACCTTGATGATCAAAGACTGCAGATCGACCATCTTGCTCTCGTTCTCGACGAGCGAGGAGCGAAGTTTATCGACGGACGCGGTCTGCTTTTCGATATCGGCAACGAGTTTCTTGCAGTCTTTGCCGAGCTGATTGAGTTCGCGTTTGAAGGCAAGCAGCGAATCGTTCTTGCCGGTCGAGGTGCGTTTGCCGCCGACGAGCAGACGACCACCGAGCAGCAGATCGCCGTCGTAATTAACTTGCGTCTCTCCTGAGGTTGTCTTGTCCGTAAATTCACGAACCAATTTCGCCGACATCTCACGCGGAAATATCTCTCGCATCGCAGCTGCAACGTCGCTGCTTACGCCCAGAATGTCTGCGATCGTAGAGCCGTCACCTGACTCAGTTTCGCCTGCGACGGCATCGCCGTTTGGCAGAACGATCATCGCCGTTCGGCCGATATTGTTTGCTGAAAGCCAGGTCGAAACACGTTTTGCGTCAGCTAGCGATTCGACAACAACGGCCTCAAGGAAAGGACCGAACAAAGTTTCGACCGCAGTCTCGGCTTCGCGGGCGACGTTCAAACGATCGGCGAGCACGCCGCCGAGTTTTACGCCGATGTCTTTCGCCGCCGCGAACAGCTTCTGCACCTGAGGCGTGTAAACTGCACGTTTTTCTTCGAGTTCGTTGAGCGTAGCGAGACGGTGACGTTTTGCGGAGTGCTCGTCCTGCAGCGTCTGCAATGCCATTTCGGCAGCACGTAAAGCTCCCCGAGCATCGGTCGTGACGGCGAGTAGTTGTTCTTTCTCGGAGTTGAGACCGGCGAGCTTCGCTTCCTCGACGGCTAGCGTACCGGCCAGTTCTTCTGCCGCTTTTTTGTTTGCGACAAACGTCTCATCGGCACGCGAACCTTCTTTTTCGAGGCCGACGGCACGGGCTTCGAGGCGTTCTATATTGTTGTCGAGCTGGCGGGCTACCTCGTCAAAACGCTCGACCGCAGCCGTGTGCTGCATCAGCTGGTTGCGAAGCTGCTCCAGCGAATTTTCGATCGTCGCCAGAGCCTCGGCCTCGCCGCGATGCAAATTCTCGGAGTCGCGAAGAGCCGACTCGGCCTTGGCGTGTTCACTGCTCTCGTGTTCTTCTTCTTTCTTAAGCCGCTCGAGCTCGGTCGCGAGCAACTCGAGACGCTGCGTGCTCGCTGCGATGTCCACACGCAGGGCTTCGCAGCGGTTATTTAGGCTGACGATCTGGTCGGATTTGTAAATGTGCTCACGCTCGGCACGGTCGCGTTCGAGCGCGTTATTGGCATGAATTCGGCGAAGTTCGGCGAGACTTTCTTCCGCAGCCCGAGCTTGCTGCGTGGACTCTTTTGTCGATTCCTCTTTTGCCGCGACATCAGCAATCAGCTTCGTCTCTGCTTCACCGGCGGTAACCAACTGAACCTTTAATGACTCGGAAAGGTCGGAAAGATAACGCCCCTCGGCCGCGTACAACTGTCGCAAGAGGCTGCGAAATTCTTCCTGCAAGATCTTGAACCGACGCGTCTTAGCTGCCTGACGACGGAGTGAATTTACGCGAGTTTCAACCTCGCTGACAATGTCGTAAATGCGGCCGAGATTGGTCTTTGCGGTCTCGAGCCGCGATTCAGCGGCACGTTGGCGTGCACGGAACTTAGAGATCCCCGCCGCTTCCTCGATCAGACTGCGTCGATCCGCAGGCTTTGCCGAGAGTATCTGTCCAATTCTGCCCTGCTCAATGATCGCGTAATGAGCGCCGGACAAGCCGGTTCCTGCAAAAAGATCCGTGATATCGCGAAGTCGGCACGTGCGGCCATTGAGCTGATATTCGCTCTCGCCCGACATATAAAGGCGACGCGTGACGGAGACTGCCTCGCCCGGAGCAAAATCTAATGCAAACGAACGCGGCCGCCAGTGGCGTTTGGTCTTGACCTTGGTCTCGACGACCTGTGCCGACCCGACGGTCATTGCCTTGACGGTCTCGACCGCCTCGGTCTCGCTTGCCTCGCCGTCGATCTCGATCGGTTCGATTCCTTCTTCTGCAACTGCTTCTGCCGCTGCTACTGCGTCTTCGCCTTCGATCTCATCAGCAACTTCTTCGATTCCCTCGATCTCGGCCATGTCAACGGCGGCTTCGTCGATCCCGGACAGAGCTTCGTCTATGTCGCCTAGTTCGTTCGCGTCAATGTCGAAGACCGTGTCATCGCGCACGAGATGCAGCACGACCTCAGCCATGCCGCCCGGTTTGCGGGTTTTTGTCCCAGCGAAAACGACATCTTTCATCTCGCCGCCGCGCAGGGATTTTGCGCGCTGCTCACCAAGCACCCACGACATTGCGTCAGATACGTTCGACTTGCCGCAACCATTCGGACCGACCACGGCGGTGATGCCGCTGCCGGTAAAAACGATCTCGGTGTAGTCCGCAAATGACTTAAAACCGGTTATTTCTAGGCGCTGAAGCTTAAACATCCTATAGTACTACTGAACTGGAAGAGCACTATATTTTGTTGTATTTGGGGTGTTAAGTCAACCTTAAATAAGCTCGTCCCCGACACTTCGCAAGCCCTGTTTTTCCGCTCGCTCGTTGTCGAGTTCTGTGAGTACGTCGAGGAGGAAGTTGGTATTACTTGAGACGTTAATGACGACCGGGAATTCGTTGTCTGAGACGTTGAATTCAAATGTGCCGCTACCGATCTCGATGATATCGCGAAACGCGGTGTGGCCGTTGGTGCCGTTACACTCGGCATCGACGATCTTGCCGTCGTTGAATGAAACGTTGCCAAGATGCAGGTCCGATTTGATCAGCAACAGGCCCGTCATCTTGCCGCTTTCTATTACCTGAACCGCGTCAAAGATGCTGACAAATGCTAGATTCCCGGCAAAGGTCACATCAGTACGTACCTTTTGCGGCGTGTGGTCGCGATTGCTCGCAAAGTCGGGACGCCTGGCCCTACGGATCGCCTCAAGGCCGGGAGCGACTGAGATCCGCGGATCGAGCAGCTTTGCTTCTTGAAGACGATCGTAGGCGAGGTCAAAATCCTCACGATTGATGTACAGGCTTACGAGCGCGAGGCACTGCTTGGCCGCCTCGTTCAGATTCTTCTGCTTAACGCAGATGTCACGCATCTTCTCGCGTAAGCTTATCGACCGCGGTGAACGCTCGAGCGAGGTTCTCAGCAGGTCAAACGCCTTTTCAGGCGAACTGTATTTGATAAACAGATCAGCGTCCAACAAGACTGACTCGATAGTCGTCTCGGTAACGGGCGCCTGTGGTTCAGCAGTTCCAACGCTCATACAAGGGGCCGTGAACAAAATTGTTCAACACTCTAAGTTACCACAGTCGGGCTTTGCCCGTCACCATTTATTTACAAGCAAAAAGAACGGGATCGCCGTAAACGACGATCCCGAATGGTCAGACTAAATTCAAGCGTTTAGAAATCAAACCGCATTCCGAGCCGGATGTCTCGTTGCCGATAGGTCCTGGTCGGGATCAGGAAATTATTCTGTGCGGTTGCGGTCACGCCGAAATCGATGAACGCGGAGCCATAGCTAAAGACGGCGGCGTTCAGAATATTCCCAAACTCTATCACCGGCCTAAAACGCATACGCTCGCCGAATTTGAATTCTCGAGTAACGCTCAGATCAAAGGTGAAGAAGCTGGGCCCGGTTCCGGAATTTCTCGGCAGATTTCCGCTCCTCGAGCCGATTGGCTGGAGAGAAAACTGAGCGAGGAGTGCGGTCGGTACCGGTGTTCCAGGTGCTCGCCAGACTATGTCTTTCAGATCTCCGCTGAAATTAATACGGTCGGTTCCCAGATCGTCAAGGTTCCTATCCGCGCCACCGGCTCCTAGATTGAACGGAGCAGACGTACCCGCACGGAATAGAGGGGAGAATTTCAACCTGCCCAACCACCGCGGGGTGTCGAATGTGCCCGAGAAGGCGAAACGATGCCGTCTATCTTGAAGGTTGCGAGCCCATTCACGGGAGAAGTCACCGTTGACCTCCGCATTTGCCGTGTTATTTAGGCCATCGTCCATCGTCTTGGACAACGTATACGCAAAGCGGAACGAAGCTCCAAAACCTCCGCCGAGCTTGCGATAACGGCTTCGCATCTCGAGGATCAAGCCCTGATAAAATGCATTGCCGAGCGAGCCGATCCGCGAAGCTTCGTCTGCCAGCGTCTGGTCCGGGCGAAAGCGTCCGATCGCGGTCGTTGCAATTCCGATCGGCGAGCCGGTCGCATTGTTGTTGTTGCCGGTGCTTGCCGCCGCCGGGGCCGTGAAGCCGCCATTTGTCGAGTTCAGGTTAACTACGCACGTATTCGTCGTCGTAAAGCTGCATGCACTCACGCCGGTCGGGTCGTTTGTAGCCCCAAGTGCAAAACTATATGTTCGGGTCGTACCATTTTGATTCAGTATCGAATATGGATTTGCCAGTAGCCACGAAGTCCAGTCGTTGAAGCCAGTCGGGAGCACAGGTGCATTTGCATTCTTGTCACGCCACAGATGAACCGTCTTGTTCCAGGTATAATTAGCTTCAAACACCCAGCCTGAGAAAAGCTCACGCTCGAACCCAACATTGAACTGATAGCTCTCGGGGATCTTGAGATCCGGATCGACCGAGCGGATAGGTGTGCCGCCCTCAGAGATGTTTCCTGTGGTAAACCCGGTATTTGGCGTACACGGAGCCGGAGGGGCGATCACCGTCGCACAAGCAGCTGTCACGAGAGCACGAAGTTCATCGACACTCGCATAGGTATTAGGGAAGTTAGCAGAGAGTGCACCAAGGATCGCAACGCGTCGAGGATCGGTAGCTCCTGTACCTATGGTGTTAGTACTAAAGTTGATCTGCGATCCTAACGTATTCTGGATCGACTCACCAACCGTTCGCAGAAGAACGCGGTTATAGAAGATACCGGCACCAAAACGGATCACCCCGCGACCTGATTTGAACGGATCCCATGAGACGCCAAATCTGGGGCCGAAGTTGTTGTTGTCGTCAACCGCCGTCTCCTTTTCGTACCGCAGGCCCAAGCTCATCGTTACATTTGCTGTCGGCTTGAACTGATCATTAAAGAAGAACCCCATGTACTTGTTTCGGGTATCCTGGGCGGTTCCAAAATTCTGCAGATAGCGGCTAAGTTGGCTTTGCGTAAAAGCAAAGGCACTCGGAAAACTGAATGTACCAGTCGCATCGCCGAGGCCCGTGACCTTAGAAACTACACTCTGATAATCAAAGCCTGTCTTAAATGTGTGATCGCCCTTAATGTACGTGAACGAGTCCTGGATCTGCCATCTGGTCTCGTTGCGTGTATCAGGAAAATTGCTGCCTGAGCTCACGGTCGAATTGCCCAGAACGAGGCTCTCTACACCGACTAGCGGATCACGAATACTAATGATCAGGACCGGATCGAACGGATCAGGTGCCTGGAAACTTGGTTTGTAGGTCGACCATTGAGCACGCAACTGATTCACTGCCTTGGCACCAAAAACGTGGTTATCCGTAAAGTTGTATGCTTCCGTGTTTATGTTCTTTGCCTGAAACGCGTTCTCGAGCCTGTTGACGGTTGCCCCGCTGGTTCGCTTATTATTCTTTCGTCCGAATTGGAAGCCGAAGGTAAATTCATTATCTTTGAATAGCTTCGTGTCGATCCTGGCCGTGAAAACGTTACTGAGATTCGGGGTATCGTACAACCTGTTGTATGGACCGATCTCCGCAACGCCGGCCGCACAGGGTGGGGCGGGCGAACCAGCGACGTCGCACACCCGAGCGCTTCCGGTAGGTGCCTGCAAGGGATATCGCGGATTTTGGGCGACCGGAACCCACGCATCGATAAGGGTCGTGTCGGCCAATGCGTCACGTTCGTAGGCCACAGAGAAGAAAGTCTTATTGCGGCCATTGAAAATGCCCGGCAGTACGACAGGGCCGCTTAATGTGAATCCGGGATTGATCTGCTGCAAGGCCGGTCGGTTAATGTTACGGCTGTTGTTGTACCAAGAGTTTGCGTTCAGGCTCTCGTCGCGGAAGAACATAAAGGCACGCCCGCGAAACGTGTTTCCGCCGGCCCTCGTTCTGATATTGACACGGCCACCAGCTGCACGTCCGTACTCGGCTGAGAACTGATTGGCAATGACCTGAACTTCGGCGATCGACTCGATCGACGGCTGAAAGCGGTCGCGTGACGAGCGGTCATCGTTGTTGTCGAGGCCATCGATCGTGATGTTGTTTGAATACGCGGTGCCGCCCGAGATCGAGAAATTGCCCTGCTCAAGCGGTGCTCCTGAAGGCGCCTGAAGGCGATCCTCTGCGAGTCCCGATGTCGATAATTGCTCCTCCGATGTTCCGCCAAGCGTCAAAACCAGATCTAACGCATTACGAGTGTTATTGGGTATCTCTTCGATCTCACGCGAGGTGATGGTGCCGCCGACAGTAATACGTCCGGTATCGATCACAGGTCCGTCATCTTCCGTAACGGTAACGGTCGCCTCGGCACGAACATCAGCCGGGTTAAGCTTAAAATCCTTGATCAGGTTCTGAGCCGAAACGGTGACAATGCCGGGGGTTTCCTGTGAGCCAAACCCGCTTAAAACCGCTTTGACCTTATATGTACCGGGCTTGAGCTTTACGATCTGATAGCGGCCGTCTTCGTCAGTGACAACAGTCCGGAGCTGGCCGGTCTCGATCGAGGTGACCGTGATCGAGGCACCGACGATCGCAAGCCCGTTTGGATCAGTAACGCGTCCTGCGATGGTCACGTCATCGAGATCTTGCGCCATCGAAAAAGCCGCAAAAGCGGATAACAAGAGAGTAAGCGTAAATACGCGGTTCAAGATTCTTCCAAACATCGGATTCTCCTACGACTTATATCAAGATAAGTGAATAGAGAATCGTAGCGTAGAAGCTAGGGGAAATCAAAGCTGGGGATTGCTGTGTTAACTCAGTCTTCGACAGGAGTTTCGCTGCGAATTCGGAAGGAGCGTATGCGTGAGACCGGTATCAATGCCTCGCTGCTGCCAAACTCTTCGCGGTGGCGAGAGAATTCGTTGGCGTGTGTTTTTAGATACTCGAAGAAGTTCTCGAACTCACGCTGCATCTGATCCATCTTCTCGCGCATGTTGAGAATGATCTCTACTCCGGCGAGATTGACACCGAGGTCGCGTGTTAAGGATAGAATTACTTCAAGACGTTCGAGGTCCGCGTCCTCATAAAGGCGCGTGTTACCGATCGACCGCGAAGGCTTTAATAAACCCTCACGCTCGTACAACCTCAGCGTCTGCGGATGTATGTCATACAATTCCGCAACGGCACTGATCGTGTATGTTCGGATGCGTTTTTTCATTACTCTAGGCCGATCACCTTTCGCGGATTCTCAGGATTCAATTTCTCGAACTGTCGTAGGAGATCCTTCGTTTCCTCCGAGATCACCCGCGGCAAAACAACCTTTACTTCAATAAACTGATCACCGCGAAGACTCGGGTTTCTTAGACTTGGAAAACCACGCTCTCGCAGGCGGAATTTTTGTCCGGATTCGGTGCTTGATGGGATCTTTAATTGAGCTTTCCCTTCGACCGTCGGCACCTCGATCTTCGTTCCAAGGGCTGCCTCGGAAACCGTGATAGGCACCGTAATATAGACGTTGTCGCCCTTACGGGTCAGGAATGGATGCTTGCCGACATTTGTCAGGATGAAAAGATCGCCTGGCTCCGCACCGAGCCGTCCGCCGTGGCCTTTTTTTGGTATTCGTACGCGAGAACCTGTATCGACACCCGCAGGGATCTTGACCTTTACCTGTTCGGACTTCGGCGTCACACCTTTGCCGTTACAAAGGCTACAGGGCTGTCGGCGTCGGCCTGTGCCTTCGCAATCGGGGCAACCTTGGGAAAACTGTAGCCGTCCGCCGGTTCGCAGTACTTGACCGGTGCCTTTGCACGTCGTACATTGCACGACCGGCCCGCCCGTATCGCCCGCACCCTGGCAACGCGAACATTGCTCGCTGCGATTGACCGTGATATTTGTCGTCAGGCCCGTGAACGACTCAGCAAAACTCAATGCCAGAGGCATCTCAATGTCACGGCCTTTCTTTGGCATCGGACGCGGAGGTTCGGGCTGAGTCCTGGTCCCGGCACTACCGCCGCCGCTGCCGCCAAAAAGATCGGAGAATATATCCCGAAAACTCGACCCGCCGCTTCCGGTTTGTCCGGATGTGGACGAAAAATCAAACCCAGAAAAATCAAATCCCGGCGAAGCTCCAGCTCCCGAACTTGCTCCGCCACCAAAGGGCGAATCGGCGTCGAGATTGTCCGCGTAATAGCCAAACCGGTCAAAAACCTTACGTTTTTTCTCATCCGAAAGAACGTCGTAAGCTTCCTGAACCTCTTTGAACTTGTCCTCGGACACCTTGTCATTCGGATTCACATCCGGATGATGCTTGCGCGCCAAACGGCGGTACGCTTTCTTGATCTCGTCCGCTTTGGCGTCTTTTTTGACGCCGAGAATGTTGTAGTAATCTTTTTTGGCCATTGACAGTCAGGGACAAGTGTAAAGGGGTGAGGGACGAGAGGCAAAACCAGATCTAGTTCGTCTCTCGCCCCTCGTCACTTGTACCTCAAGTTAGTCTTTCTTCTCTTCCTCGACATCGACATACTCGGCGTCGATGACGTCGCCTTCGTCTGATGCCGTTGTCGAGCCGCCGTCGGCACCGGCTGAGGCTGATGAGGCCTGTTCGTCGGCCGGAGCTTCGTCAGTGGGCGTTGCGGTCTGGCTGTAAAGAGCCTCAGCAAGCTTGTGCGAAGCCGTCTGCAGACGGTCGAAAGCGTTGTTCATCGCGTCGACATCCTCACCGGCAAGTGCCGTCTTGGCTTCTGCGATGGCAGCTTCAAGTTCACCGGAAGCGGCTGCGTCGAGCTTGTCCTTGTTTTCTTCCGCAGTCTTTTCAACGCTGTAGACGAGACCGTCCAGGCGATTGCGTCCTTCGATGGCCGCTTTCTTCTTTTCGTCCTCGCCGGCGTGCGACTCTGCGTCCTTCATCATCTTGTCGATCTCTTCCTTCGACAGGCCCGACGAAGCGGTGATCGTGATCTTCTGCTCGCGGCCCGTGCCGACGTCCTTAGCAGAGACATTCACGATGCCGTTAGCGTCGATGTCAAAGGTAACCTCGACCTGTGGCACTCCACGCGGTGCCGGCGGAATGCCGACGAGGTGGAATTTGCCGAGCGTCTTGTTGTCCGAAGCCATCGGCCTTTCGCCCTGAATGACGTGGACCTCGACCGAGGTCTGATTGTCCGATGCGGTCGAAAAGATCTCCGATTTGCGTGTCGGAATGGTCGTGTTCTTCGAGATCATCGGCGTCATAACACCGCCCAATGTCTCGATACCGAGCGACAAAGGCGTAACGTCGAGCAGGAGAATGTCCGTCTTCTCACCACCCAAAACACCAGCCTGCACCGCAGCTCCAAGAGCAACGACCTCGTCCGGGTTCACCGATTTGTTCGGTTCCTTGCCAAAGTAATCCTTGACCATCTCCTGAACCTTAGGAATACGCGTCGAACCGCCGACGAGCACGATCTCCTCGATATCTTTCGGCGTCAGGCCAGCGTCTTTGATCGCCTGTTCAACCGGTGCCATGAGGCGTTTGAGGATCGGCTCCACGAGCTGTTCAAATTTCGAACGCGTGAGCTTCATCACCAAATGCTTCGGCCCGGCGGCATCGGCTGTGATGAACGGTAAGTTGATCTCCGTTTCCATCGCCGATGAAAGCTCGACCTTGGCCTTCTCAGCCGACTCTTTCAAACGCTGCAACGCCATCTTGTCGTTGTGCAGATCGATGCCCTGATCTTTCTTAAATTCGTCGATGATCCAGCTGACCAGAACTTCGTCAACATCGTCACCACCGAGGTGCGTGTCGCCGTTGGTCGATTTGACCTCGACAACGCCTTCGCCAACCTCGAGAACCGAAATATCAAAAGTACCGCCGCCGAAGTCAAAAACCGCGATGATCTCGTCTTTCTTCTTGTCCAAACCGTACGCCAAAGCGGCCGCTGTCGGCTCGTTGACAATTCGCAGAACTTCGAGGCCCGCGACCTTACCGGCGTCCTTTGTCGCCTGACGCTGAGCGTCATTAAAGTACGCAGGAACCGTGATCACTGCCTGATCGACTTTCGACCCCAAATAATCTTCAGCCGACTGCTTCAATTTCTGGAGCACCATCGCCGCGATCTCGGGCGGGCTGTACTGTTTGCCCTCAGCGTCGATACGCACGTCACCATTACCGGCCTTTTCGACCTTGTACGGCACCTGCTTGATCTCGCTCGTAACCTCGTCATACTTGCGTCCCATAAAACGCTTGATCGAGTAAAGCGTATTCTCCGGGTTGGTCACCGCCTGTCGCTTTGCGACCTGGCCGACGAGACGATTTCCGTCTTTAGTAAACGCAACGACTGACGGCGTAGTGCGTCCGCCCTCGCTATTTGTAATGACGACGGGCTCGCCGCCTTCCATAACGGCCACGACCGAGTTGGTCGTTCCGAGGTCAATACCAATGATTTTTCCCATATATTTATCTCCAAATACCTATTATTGCTGTGCTCCGAATAAAACTTATGACTTGAGCATGGAGAGATGATAATACTTGAGTGTGTTGTTGTCAAGTTTATTTTACTACAACCGGCACCCAAATTCCTTAGCTTTAGGCATCAATTTCCGATGTCCGGCGTGTGAATCCCCGCCCCCATTTTGATAAAATCTCTATCGTTCGATCAATCTGGAGAGTATTTTTTTGAGATGAAGTTCCTTAACAACGCTGCACTCTTGTTTCTTATCTTTGCCATTTGCTCAGCGTCGGCAGTGGCCCAGAAACCAAAATCCAAAGACGAGGCGATAAAAGAGATCGCAGCGCTTCTGGCGACCAAAAAGCCTGAAGATACGGCCAAGGCATATCCGCTGGCGAAAGATTTTCTGGTGCGTTTTGCCAAAGACAACAAAGACGGCAAGGACAAGTTCATACCTCAGGTCAAGGCTTTCGTCGAGGGTTACCGTGACAATGCGTTCTACGCTTCGGTGGACGAAGGCAAATTTGCAGAGGCCTTCGCCCTCGGTAAAGAGATCCTCGCCGAGCGCCCGGATGATGTAGCCGTGATGCTAAATCTCGCACACGCCGGCTACAAATCGCTGGGTGCGAACCGCGATAAAACTTATGCCGAAGATACGATCGCTTTCGCAAAAAAGGCGGCTCAGGCATTGGAATCGGGCTCGCCCGCTAAGTCGTATGCTCCTTTCAAAGATAAGGACGATGCGGCGGCATGGATGTACTACATCCCGGGATTTATCCTGATCGATAAAGACATCAAAGAGTCGGCTATTTATATCTACAAGGCAACAACCTTTAACTCGCCGATCAAAGATAGTCCATTGCCGTACTATCTGATCTCGGCTTACTACGAGGATGTTTACGCAAAACTCTCGACCGACCTGAAAACAAGGGTCGCCGCCAAAACGATCAGCGATGCGGAACTAAAGACGGCCAACGAACGTGTCAACAAGTCGATCGAGATGATGATGGATGCGTATGCCCGGGCGTACACAAAAGGCGAGGCAGAAAAGAACCCGAACGCCGCTCAGTGGAAGGAAAGGCTCGTGCAGATCTACAAATTCACCAATAAGACCGAGGAAGGCCTAAAGGAGTATGTAAAGTTCCTGATCCTGACCCCGATGCCGGATCCGTCGAAGCTATAGACTAAGCCGTTTTCTCCAAGGTTGTGTCCCTCCGGACGCACGTATCGGTCGACGGCCCAGTACGTATGCCTTGCCCGGATCAGCTCGATAAAAAGGACGAAGCGATAACTCGCTTCGTCCACAGGAAATAGGTCTGATCGGTACCTTAACCATTCGGGTCAGGTATTTCGGTGATCGCCTGCGGACTCAGATTCATCACGTTATCGCCCGGAATGACCGATACCGGTGAATTCCACAGAGCGAAACCGCGACCCACTCTCGAGATCGCGAACAGATAGTAGCTATTCGGCTCGACGCCCTTGAGGCCCGTGTTGCCGGCTGCGCTTGTCGTTCCTGAGTACTTAACGTGATTGCCGATCGCCCGCATTGCGGCTCGTTGGAAATCGCCATATCGATCTGGAAATACTGCGGCAAGGCCGAGGCTTGCTGTCAGAGAGTTTCCTTCGATCGGCTCAACCCGAGCCTCGCTTAGGATCGACTCGACATCCTTATCCAATAGATAGAATTTTGTACCGCTCGCGGCCCTCGGACTGCCGTTGGCAGTCGTAACCTTTGCATTGATCGTCACCGAACCTTTGTCGGCAGGCGGTGGATTTGGCACGGAGGTCGTCGTCCCTGGAACAGTCGTCGTCTGGGCCGGTGCACTCGGCGGAGGAACGCTCACGCCCTGTGGTGCGGTGGACGGAACTGTTGTAGTCGCTCGCTCATTTGCTGGACGGCGAGTGTTTACGTTGACGCTCAAATTGCTGTTTGCATCATCGTTCGACTGTCGAAAGATCAGAAATGCGACGAGTAAAACGAGTATGCCGCCGAGTGCTATCAACGCTATTCCCCACGGCGGGAATGAATCTTCGCGAGGCGCGACGACTACGTTACGAGCAACGACCGGGGCGTTGACAGGAAGCCCGCAATTCGGGCAAGCAATAGCGGCCGTCGATAACTCGTGGCTGCAATCGGGACATAAAACTAGTGGCATGGTAATTGGTCTCCTGTTCTGACCTTACTATCCCCACTTCAAGATGAGTGTCCGATGTCGTACATAAGGCCGGATGCTATCCGACCCGCAACACATTACATTCCGATCGCTGATCCAGGGTTTATTTTGATTTCGTTGCCGTTCCTCAGGAGTATCGATCTTGATCTCACATCACTAAAGTAAAAGGCGGCCTCTTGGCCGCCTTTTACTTACGTTGAATTCGTCTGTCATTCGAGAGCAACTAAATTAAGGTTGTTTGATCCCTCCATCACTTGCACCGTTCGCGAGTTGAATCGGTAACGTTTGGAAGAAACGGACAGCAAACCGATCGTTCCGATCTCGACATCAGAGAATCGAAAGTAGCCGAATGATCCCGTCACCACGTCTCGAACCAAACCCTTGCTGTCGATGAGTGTGACCACCGCATTCACCAGGCCTCGGCCGTCAGGGGTTGTAACCCTACCCGACAGTTCAGCACTTTGCGGGTCCGCGTCGGAGATGTTTACCGCCCCATCTGAGAATTGCGATCTAACAGTTCGGCCAGAGCTATCCGATACACTTCGATTAGCCACACGATCAGTGAATCGGATACTCGATTTGCAAACTTTCGCATCCGGAGCGACGTCGAACGTAATCACAACAAGGCGGTTAACAAGTCGACTGCCTGAATCGACGACTACGCCGATCCGCCCGCTGCCTGCTTCGCCGTAATTGACTGTCAATACCGAATCGTCAGACTCACCATCGGCAAGCACGACCGAGGGGTTACTGAGTATCGAGCTATCAAATTCGATCGTAAAACTGATCGCTGCTTCGTCGCCGCGAGGATCAAACTCGGCCGAGACGGATGTTCGTCCACCACGGATCGCGTTCGCCGACGTTAGGCGGACAGTACGAACATCAGAAATATCAAGATCACCGGCAACATACCTCGTCAACGATGATAGGAGTTCGGATGAGAAAGTCGAGTCGATCGGCCCGGCGGCACCTACCGCCACATCGAGGTTGGTTGCATACCTTCTCACCTGAACGAGGTCACCTGCGTCAATAGCACCGTCTCCGTTGGTTAGGCGAGGGGCACAATCCGCTCGCTGAAATTCGCTACCATTCGGAGTATCAATACCTGCTACGAATCGACGCATCTGAATTACGTCATTACTAACAATCATGTTATCGCCATTTGGCCGCGGTGAGATATCGCCTTCATACCCAGTGGCGGGAGTAGGTGTGACCGTTGGCGTTGCTGTAGGAGTAGCCGTCGGTGTTCCGGTCGGAGTGCCCGTAGGTGTTGCTGTAGGACTGGCTGTCGGTGTCGCCGTTGGAGTGGCCGTTGGCGTATTCGTCGGAGTCGCTGTTGGCATGGCTGTTGGCGTACTCGTCGGCGTCGCTGTTGGGGTTGCCGTTGGCGTATTCGTCGGTGTTGCCGTTGGCATGGCAGTTGGCGTACTCGTCGGCGTCGCTGTTGGTGTCGCCGTTGGCGTATTCGTCGGTGTCGCCGTTGGTGTGGCCGTTGGCGTATTCGTCGGAGTCGCCGTTGGTGTGGCCGTTGGCGTATTCGTCGGAGTCGCCGTTGGTGTGGCTGTTGGCGTATTCGTCGGAGTCGCCGTTGGTGTTGCCGTTGGCGTATTCGTCGGTGTGGCCGTTGGTGTCGCTGTTGGCGTATTCGTCGGAGTCGCCGTTGGTGTGGCCGTTGGCGTACTCGTCGGGGTCGCGGTCGGCGTCGGCGTAGCGGATGCCGGTTGGAGCGTCACATTAGTTACATACGTCTCGTCGCCGGATTCGTCACCGGTGTCGTCTGCCTGAAGGCCAGCCACGTAAAATCTAACGGGCCCGACGTTTGTCGCCGGGGCCGTCCAGTTAAATGTCCAGCTGACAGAATTCGTCTGACCGTTGTAGTTGCCCAAGCCGGACTGATTCATGTACTGGCGGGTAGCGTTAGCAGCGACCGATGTAAATGCGGTCGTTGAGGCCATGGTCCCGGCCCGCGAGTTTGTAGCAGTGTCGAGCGCGGTAAGTTGGAATCCCCACGCTCGCCGTGAGCTACTCGAAGTGGTTTGACTGACTGAGATCTGAATCGTTTCGCCTGGAACATAGGTCGCAGGTGCATTGATCAGTACCACCCCGGGCCCGCTGTTCGCGTCATGGCAAGAGGTGCAGGTTTGTTCTCCCGGGGCCCCAGTACGACCGTTTGGAGAACCATTTGACCGAGCCTCAACTGAGATCGTCGATCTACCACTCGAGATCATTACGACTGCAAATCCAATTGAAAACAAAATAAGTATCGATATCTTTATATAGTGAATCCTTGAAACCATTTGCGACCTCCTTGAATATGATGGGCACCATTGCGGAAAACGTCTGTACTACGGGGCTATTTGGGGATGTCGAATGCGGAAAAAAGTACCGCGTCCTATAGTTCAGTTAACTGCTCACACGCAATCCCTGTGCCGAGTAAAAGAACGTAGTACATTGTTGTAACTTATTGTGCAATGAGCATGCGGGCCGGTTTTCGGCCGCTCAAATATTCGCGCGACTGTGGAATTTTCCATAGGCACGTCACATTTATCGCCTAAGCAGAAAATTATTTGAGGACTGCTAGTGAGAGTTTTACGAGCCCGAAAGACTATCTGAATCGGCGGCTTCGCGCATCAGCTTTGCGACGAAATAGATGTAGTGAATTCCTGAGAAGACCGCAAAGGCCGCCGTTGTGGTGTAAACGGTAGGTAGGTAAAAGCCGCGCAGCTCCGGATAAGCTGCGGCGACGAGGATCATAATAACGGCGACAACCTGGACAAAGGTGCTCGCCTTACCAAGCCACGACGGTTTGAATCCGCGAAAGCCGGTCAGCAATGTGATCGAACCTGCGACAACTAATATCATCACATCACGTCCGATGACCGTTGCCGTGACCCAGAACGGAACCGGCAGAAACCGTGCAGTTCCCATAACACTCGGGATGGTGAGCATCACAAATGCGGTGGTCATGAGCAGCTTGTCGGCAATTGGATCGAGAAAAGTGCCAAGCTCGCTCTCCTGCTTGAAACGGCGGGCAATAAATCCGTCGACACCGTCCGATACACCAGCTATCGTAAACACAAGCAAAGCCCAACCCGATTGATGATAGGCGAGCAGTATTGCGAACAGCGGTATCAACCCCATTCGCATAAAGGTCAGCAAATTTGGGATGGTGATTATCTTGGTTGAGAGATTTGCTTCGCTCATTCTACGGACCGCAGCTCCAGCAATGAGATTTCAGGCGGGCAATGGTAGCGCATCGGAACAACGACTGTGCCGATGGCGCGAGTGATGTAGATCTGAGCCTTGCGGCGAGTGTGCAGGCCGGCCTTGAGTTTGCGTTGCGGCAGGATGCGATTCTCGTCCTTTCGCATCTTGATCTGTCCGCCATGCGTGTGGCCGCTCAATGTAAGATCGACGCCGATACGTGCCGCCTCGCGAAAGATGATGGGATTGTGAGCGAGTAATATTTTTAGTTCATCAGGAAACGAACCTTTCAAAGATGCCGTAACGTCCGTCTTGCCAACCATGTAATCATCGACACCGGCGAGCCAGAATGAACCGCGTTTCGTCTCCAGACGAAAGCCTTCGTTGACCAGCATATTAATGCCTTCGCCGCGAAACAGGTGCGTAACCAGATCGGCATCGGTCCAATGGTCGTGATTGCCCAGACACGCATGAACGCCGTATTTCGCTTTTAATTTCGCAAGAGTCGCAGCAACCGGAGCGATATATTCGCGTTCGTGCGATACGTAATCGCCCGTCAGAACAAACATATCGGGCTTCAGCCGATTGGCAACCTTGACCACACGCTCAATGTATTCGAGACCCGTAAAGGGGCTGTGGTGAATGTCGGAAAGCTGAATTATCTTAAATCCGTCAAGCTTCTTCGGCAGGCGTTTGAGATATATCTCAACGCGTTCCAGCGACAAACTGCCAGCCTCATCGATAGCGAGCTTCGCCTTCTTGGACCAGTTCACAGCCATCGAACGCAACGGCTTGTCCGACGCAACAAAGGCGTTTATGCGTTCAGACAGTTTTACGCGTCGCGTGACTGTTTCGTCCATTAGGGTGAGATGAAGTATAGCGGTTAGGCGTTGGGAATACAATGGATTTATCCCCTAGCCCATTCTGACAGGGCTCGGCTCATGCGGGCAACATAAGAAGGCCATGCGCTATTGTTCCGCAAACTTGAAAACCCGGCGTATTTGACTCCATTTCTCCTTTCTAGATTTACTCATGTAGTAGCCGTAACGACCTTCTGCTTACGTCCGGGGGGCACCACTCAGGCTTTCTGAATTACGAGGTGCCCCCTTCGCCGAAACGGTCAGAGCAGTTAAACGCGGAAGAAGAACAAACATCTAATCTTGATCATTGAATCTCCACCTAGCCTAACAGCTTAAGAAATTTCTGTTTCCCGACCTGCAGCAAGACTCCGTCGCCGCGGACGGCAACTTCCGCATTCGTCGCGGTTGCTTTCTCGCCGTTTATCTTGACGCCGCCCTGTTCAATAAGACGACGAGCTTCGCCTTTTGAAGCCGCGAGCCCGGTGTCGGCGAGGAGTTGGGCTAAAGCGTACGAACCCGCAGCGACCACCTTTTCTTCGATCTCATCGGGCACTTCCTTTTGCACGAACCGCTTGACGAATTCTTCCTCAGCCTCATTCGCGGCTTCCAGCGAATGGAAATCGGCAATTATCGATTTAGCGAGATTTACCTTAGTGTCACGAGGATTCTTTCCATCTGAAATTTCAGATCTCAAATTTGAAATTTCAGATGGTGTAAGGTCCGTCAGCAGCTCATACCAACGCCACATCAGTTCGTCGGAGATCGACATCACTTTGCCAAACATCTCGTTCGGAGCCTCGTCGATGCCGATGTAGTTGCCGAGCGATTTCGACATCTTCTGCACGCCGTCGAGGCCTTCGAGCAGCGGCGTGGTGATGATGACCTGCGGTTCTTGTTCGTATTCACGCTGCAGATTGCGGCCCATCAGCAGGTTGAATTTTTGGTCGGTGCCACCGAGTTCGACATCGGCGTTTAGGGCAACCGAGTCATATCCCTGAACCAACGGGTAGAGCAATTCGTGTAGCGAGATCGGCTTTTCTTCGTTTAGGCGTTTGGTAAAGTCGTCGCGTTCGAGGATCTGTTTGACCGTGGTTTTTGCACACAGCTTAATAAAATCAGCAGCGCCAAACTTGTCCATCCACTCGCCATTAAATCGCAGCTCCGTCTTCTCAGGATCGAGCAGCTTGAACATCTGCCGCTTGTACGTCTCGGCGTTCACATTGATCTCTTCGCGCGAAAGCGGCGGCCGGGTCACGTTCTTCCCCGACGGATCGCCGATCATCCCGGTAAAATCCCCGATCAAAAAGATCACTGTATGCCCGAGGTCCTGAAACGCTTTGAGCTTGCGAATAACGACCGTATGCCCCACGTGAATATCCGGCGCCGTGGGGTCGAGTCCGAGCTTCACTCGCAAAGGCTTGCCCGTCTTCTCAGCCCGCTCAAGCTTCTTACGCAGATCTTCTTCACGGATCACATCGACCGTGCCTTTCTTGAGATGTTCTAGTTGTTCGTCAATGGTCATTTGCAAAACTCTGATTATAACCTAAGCAGTCGCAGCAAGCATTCAGCACGGGCCCGCTAGGTTGAAACAGCGTTCGCCGGAAAAGTTGAAGGGCAACGTCGTCCGGAATGTTAGCTTGGTGCTGGAAGTGATGGAAACATCGACTACCTTAGTTCGGGCAAGGTAGCGCGGCACTGTGAGTATTGTGGTTTGTCCTGCGGCGACGTTTGCCGCTGATACCTTTTTAACGAGCTGCCCTTTTTCATAAATGAAATAGGCCAGATCGACTTTCGCCATCGCCTTGCCGGTATTCCGAAAAACGATCGAACGCGGCTTTTCGGGGAGCGGTGTCAGGCGGCATTCGTTAACGGCTCGGTCGGTGTCGCGATAGTCGGTTAGGTTGGTGGCGAAGCAGGCGATGGTTTTGGTGAAATTTGTTGTGCCTTTGCAGAGAGCCGTGAATCCATTCTCGGCTTCGGAGTTTTCCATTGCTCCCAGCTCAGCGATCTTTGCCGGTGTGTCCGCAATCGTTGCGAAACGCTGGCGTGCGATGTTCTCACACGCCGCCGGGTCGTTGGTCGGAGGGAATACAGCGGGTGGCTCTAGTTTGTCTGGACTCGCACGAAAAATACTTCCCTTTGTGTCGATCAAGATAGGGTAGCCGCTGCTGTCGATGGTGATCTCGGCGAAGGTGCCTTTAATCTCTTCCTTCCAATAGGAGTCGTCCGTCCATTTTGAAACGGACAGTCCCGCACCAATAGCCCAAAGGGAGCCATCCGCTCCCGCGGCGATTGCTTTCGCCGTTCCGGGATATCTGAAAGGCCCTCCCCATATAGACAACGCTCCTTTCGAATTGATGACCTTGGGTTCTCCGTCCGTATCGACTGCTATCCTTTTCGCATCCGTGTCTCCCACTGGAGCCCATTCAGTCCCTCCCCAAACACTTATCCAACCGTCACGACCAACCATCCAAATGTCGCCTCGGTCATTAATGTCGATATCGACCGCGGTGCCCGGAAGCTCGATCCATTTGCGTCCGTTGCGGCGGAGTATCTCGCCTGTCGATTTGACCACCCAAGGAAAACCAAAATGATCGACCGCGACGCGGCTTGCAGTTCCGTCGATCTTTGTCCAACCGCCTTCCTCAAATCTAGCGATCGAGGAGTCAGTGCCAACACGCCAGATCGAGCCGTCGGCGCCGATATCAATATCTTTTGCCGTTCCCGGAAGTTGGGAAAGGCCCGCCGGGGCTAGCTGCGAGTGTACGGGGAATATGCCGAAAAAGATGATGAGAGAGATGAAAATATGGTGTTTCATTCGTGATCGACTTCCGAGCATTTCATGTTACCTATGGCATTAGCTTGTCATAATCGGCGTGTGAACCGATCCAGAACCAAAGAACGGCTCCATCGTGATCAAAGCCTAGAGCTCGATAATGTGCTCCTACTCTTGCCGACCACATATTTCCGATCTTTTTGAAATGTAGAGATGAGTGCCGCGGATCTGCTTTCAACAAGGCAAAATTCTTGTCTGCGAGAGAGCGAACGTGGCGTGGCAGATTATCGTAGAGTTCCCAAAACTGTGGTGTCGTGCGATCCTTCACAACGGGCGCGACCTTCCGGCGTCGCTCTCAGCTTTCGCCTGACTGATCAGCGAATCAAACCTGCCAGCCTGCGAATCCTGTTCGATCTGATCGTCCCATATGCGGGACTGATGTTCCTCGAACCACACCCCAAATTCGACCAGTTCGCCATGAGGCAGATTGGCTACAGCATTCTCGATCTCTTTTACCGTCATCGTGTCCATACAACTTTCTCACCTAAAAATATCAGCTTTGATGTTAAAAATACAGAGTTTTAACGTGTCGATCGCCTCGCTATCACAATTGTCGGTACATGATAAAGGCGTTCACAAATCCCTCGCGGCTGTGGTCGAAGGCATCAGGTATCACGCCGATCACCTCGAAACCTATGCTTTTCCAGAGGTTCACGGCGACGGTGTTGGTACTGACCACGAAATTGAACTGCATCGCTGTGAAACCCAAGCGTCGGGCCTCATCCAGCGACCAAAACGCCATTTTCTTGCCGATCCCCTGCCCTGCGGCCTTCGGCGATACCATATACGCGGCGTTCCCAACGTGTGATCCGAGGCCGGGCTGATTTGCCCGCAGCCAAAATGTTGCAACGACCTCGCCGTCCAAAACGGCCACATAATTATGCTTATCCGGCGTAAACCAGTACAACAACATCTCGTCCTCACTCGCGTCGGGCGAGAAAACATAGGTATCCCCACCGGCGATCACAGCTTTGATGATGCTCCAGATCGCGGGTTTGTCTTGAGTCTCTGCTTTGCGGATCTCGATCACTTTTTCTACCTTTGCGTTCTTAGCGACTTTGCGTGAAACTCTTTATATTTTCACGCAAAGGTGCAAAGGACGCAAAGAACGCCGCTAAATCGAGGCAATTTGCGGTTCATATATTATGTCGAACGATCTCAAGAACTTACATCTGGCCTTCATCGGCTGCGGCGTGATGGGCGAATCGATGCTCGCGGGGCTAGTGAAACGCGAACTCGTCGAGCCGCAGAATATCTGCGCAAGCCATCCGCGCGGATCGCGTCGTGCCGAACTTGCTGAGAAATATGGTGTCGCTGTGTTTGAGAGCAATGCTGAGGCGGCGAACACGGTCGCGGGACATGAGAATTCTGCGGTTCTGATCTGTGTAAAACCGCAGCGACTCGCGAGTGTCTTAAATGATCTGACCGGCGTTCTCCATATCGACCAGCTCGTCCTCTCGATCGTCGCGGGCGCCCGCATCGAGCATCTTGCCGAGGAACTCGGAACCGCAAAGATCGTTCGCGCAATGCCAAACACGCCTTCTCAGATCGGAGCGGGCATTACCGCTTGGACCTGTACGCAGGCAGTAGGCGAAACCGAACGCGGCCACGTCCGCGAGATGCTATCGGCTCTCGGCAAGGAACTTTTTGTCGAGACCGAAAACATGATCGACATGGCAACCTCGCTCTCCGCCACCGGACCGACCTACATCTTCATGGTCATGGAAGCCCTAACCGACGCCGGCGTCCACCTCGGATTCTCCCGCGACATGGCCAAAGAACTAGTCCAGGAAACCATGCTCGGCTCAGTAAAATTCGCCATCGAATCGCACAAACACCCGGCGGAGTTGAGAAACATGGTCACCTCCCCCGGCGGCACCTCAGCCGAAGCGATCTATCAGATGGAAAAAGGCTCGCTGCGGACTGTATTATCGAAAGCAGTTTACGCGGCGTATAAGCGGGCCGTTGAGCTTGGAAAAAAGTGATTCAGGATACTATCTTTAGCGTGAATTTCCACACCATCCTACTCTGACTTTCGTCAAAAATATAAACGCCCGCCGCGACTCGCCAATGGCCGAGGAACTGCCATTTGCCGGGAGCGAGTTTATTGAACAGCGGCACACTAAGATCAGTCTCCACCACATCGAGCAGAGCACGATTAAAAGCGTCGAGCTTCTGATCGCCGCGCCGTCCGTTGCCGGTGTAATGAATTACATCCGTCGTCGCGCCGTGAAAGTCCGGATAGCACGCATTGATCTTGCCAAAATCGGTCAATAGCGAGATCAGCACACCGCCACGTTGATAGATACCGTGGCGAACGCGATGAACCTCGCTCACCTCGTCCCAGGTGAGAAGTTCACCGACCTTTGTTTCCCCCGAAATCGGCATCGTGATGATTATTTAAATTACTAGTCGATCAAGCCCTGGAGCACCGCCATCGCGACGAGCGAACCGCTGAGTATCCACATAGCGATCTTCAACGTGCGGCGGTCGCGGCGGCCGGTTCGCTGTTGGTGGCGGCCGGCGATGATGTCGCCGACACCAAACTAAAGGATGGCGCCGGCGAACGTGATAGCTATCGAGACGGCAAATACGAGTTCTCCCGCATCTACACGCTTTCTCTCTTTCATTACAAGCTGATAAAACAGCAATCCGGCCAGCCCCGCGATGACGCCCGACATCATCACGACCAAAACACCGCCCAATGCCACCATCAACGAGCCGTGCCTGCGCAATTCGGTCTCGGTCTGAAGCTTCACACCGCACTCGGGGCACTTCTCGACCGCCTCACGAGTCGAAAATTTGCACGTCCGGCAATCGCGATATTCGCCGTCCGGTAGTTCCGCCTTCGTGTTCCATCTGTGCTCTAGATGAAGGTCGTTCGCCATAGAGCGAATAGGATAAACCCAATTCCGTCAAACGGGAAACAATCCGCTGCGAAGTGGTCGGGGAAAATAATCAGTAGTATGTCAGTAAACGGCCCATGACACGTTTGACACCACAACATATGGTGCTAAAATGCTTCCCACTTACACATATTCTGTGCGAAGTTTTCAATCACTATCCTGCAGTTAAGGAATCTTCCGCCGGGCCCGCAACGGACCTCCCCCGGCTTGTATTTTTTGTTTGATCTAGAGGAGAAATATCGTGAAAAAAATACTTGTCATCGCCGCTCTGATCGCAGGCGTTGTTCTTTCGTTTGGGATCGTCTCGAAACGGGCCGAGGCAAATCAAGCTATTTTCGGTACTGGTTCGCAAGATGAACGGGACCTCGCTAAACATATCAGCCTGGGCATACTTCGCGACACTGCTTCTCGGCGCCCGATCGGGAACGTCGATGAATTTGAGGTCAAGAAGGTCGATATCGATGAGCTGCAGATGGCCCATACTCGCGTGCAGCAAAAGGTAAATGGCGTCCCGGTCTGGGAGGGCGAAGCGATCGTACATCTCAAGGGCGACGGCACGCTCTCGTCTGTCACAGATAATCTCATCGACGGCATTGCGATCGATACCACCCCGAGCATCGGCGAAAAGCAAGCATTCCGGGCATCTCTTAGTAACTATGACGGAGGGGCGAAGCAGACAGACGATCCGATGATCGAGATGTACATCTATCGCGGCAAGGAACGCGATCACCTCGTTTATCGCGTCGAAACGCCACGCCTCGACGGTTCGGACGCAACGTCAGCACCTGTCGATTTTATTGACGCTCACACCGGCGAACGAGTTTTTGGCTACAACAATCTCCAGACCGGCAGCGGCTCGTCGCTCTACAGCGGCACGGTAGCGATCGACACCAGTATCTCAGGATCGACATATTATATGGAGGATCTCACCCGGAAGATGGGAACCTTCAACATGAACAACACCGGTAACACCACGACCGGAACAGGCGGTACGCAGTCGCGATATACCGACGCGGACGATAACTGGACCGCGACAAATGCTCGTGCAGGCGTCGATGCCCACTATGGTGCTCGCTGGACCTACGATTACTTTTCGAACGTCCACGGCCGTAATGGGATCAATGGCAGTGGTGGCCCGGGGACGACGGCAGCTTTTGCAAATAGTTCGATCAGCCTGATCACCTCGCGTGTTCATTTTGGCAGCAATTACAACAACGCCTTCTGGTATCAGAACAAGATGACCTACGGTGACGGCAACGCCACAACGTTCTCGCCGCTCACAACGGTCGACATAGCCGGCCACGAAATGACCCACGGCGTCACGCAGTATTCAGCAAACCTGACCTATGCAAATGAGTCCGGTGCTCTGAACGAATCGATGTCCGACGTGTTCGGGGCGATGACCGAGCTTTATTCCCGCGGCGGCGTTATCACGAATGACACATGGAAGATCGGTGAGCAATCGTACACACCGGCTACATCGGGTGATGCACTTCGATATATGGACAATCCGCACCTGGCGGGCAACGGCGGCTATACGTCCAACGATGATCCGGATCACTACACCGAGCGCTACACCGGAACGGCCGATAGCGGCGGTGTGCATATCAATTCTGGTATTGCTAACCACGCGTTCTATCTCGCGTCAGTCGGCGGAACACACCATCTCAGCGGCGTCAACGTCACCGGAATGGGCACGACGGACGCAGCTCGCATCTGGTATCGGGCTCTTACTGTCTATATGACGTCGAGCACAAACTTTGCTGGAGCTAGGACGGCGATGTTGAACGCGGCGACCGATCTTTTTGGCTCGGGAAGCTCTCAGTACACGCAAACCCAGACAGCATGGTGCGCCGTTGGCGTCGGAGCCTGTCCGAGCGGCACGCCGACACCAACAGCGACGCCAACCGTTCCCCCAACAGCGACCCCGACCGCAACTCCAACGGCAACGCCGACTCCTCCACCTAGCAACCTGCTTGGGAATGGCGGGTTCGAAACGAGTGCATCGCCTTGGGTAGGTTCCGGTAACGGATTCTTCTATACAGCCAACGGCAACTCACCTCATGGAGGAACGGGTTACATTTATTTCGGCGTTAATAATCGAGCCACCGGCCAGGCCTACCAGACGGTCTCGATCCCGACGACCGCAACGGGAACGCTCAACTTCTGGCTAAATGTGACCTCGAGTGAAACAACAACAACTACGGCCTATGACAAACTGTTTGTCGAGGTCCGCAATACGTCGGGCACATTGCTCGCAACACTAGCAACCTACAGCAACCTCAACAAGACGACGCAGGGCAATTACTCGCTTAAGTCTTTCAATATGGCTGCCTACAAGGGCCAGACCGTTCGGATCCAGTTCCGCTCTACGATGGACAGTTCGATCACATCGACGTTTAGGGTCGATGATGTGTCTCTGCAATAGATCGGAGACGATCTGCAAACTTAGAGGGAACTGCCCGACGGCTGTTCCCTTTTTTGTCTTTTCGCGTAAACTAGGCACTCAACCTATGCTGATGGATCTGCTCGGAAAAGTGTGGAAGGTGTTGCCGCGAAGGGTGCGGCAGCGGATATCGCGCAGCGTGCAGTTCAAGTTTACGGTCTCGGCGGCGGGCATTATTACTAATGAAAAGGGCGAGGTCTTGCTGCTCGATCATTATCTGCGGCCCGACTCGGGATGGGGCGTGCCGGGCGGCTTTATGGAAAAAGGCGAGCAGCCCGAGGCCGCTTTTCGGCGTGAGATCAGAGAAGAGACGGGCCTCGACGTCCGCGATGTCGAGATCCATCGAGTCCGAACCCTCGGCCGACATATCGAGGTAATTTATACGGCCCACGCAACGGGCAAACCCGAAGCCCTCAGCCGCGAGATCCGCGAATCCCGCTGGTTCGCTCCCGAGGACATTCCAAAAGAGATGAGCCTTGATCAGCAGTTTCTGGTGCAGAAGGCGCTAGCCGCCGACGAATAACCTGCCAAATTGGAAACCCCGCGACCGCCGTTGTATAATCGCTTTTTATCTTAAGGAGAACTTTATGGTCGATCTTATTCCGCCGCCTGAAGCGGTGATGGACATCCTCACCAAGACCGAGGCTTACCGCAAAGGGCATTTTATCTATCCGAACGGTAAGCACGCGTCACACTATTTTCAAATGCCGCTGGCGTTTCGCTACTATGACAACGCCCGTATTCTTTCTGTCGGCCTGAGCCGGATGTTCCGTAAGGAAAAATCCATTGCCAGCCGTCTGCCCAAAGTTTCTGTGATCAGTCCGAGCCCGGGAGGCATCATGGTCGCATTTGGCGTCCGCGAAGCTCTCGGAGCCGATCAGATATACTGGGCCGAGATGGAAGGTGGAACAAGACAGTTTCGACAGTATATGTCAGATTATGAGGTTTATCCGGCGATCATCGTCGATGATATCAATCGCTCGGGTAAGGCGATCCAGGAGACGATCGATCTCGTCAAGGAGGTCGGCAGCGAGGTGATCGGCATCGGCACGATCGCAAAATTTGACGATGCTCCGAATGAATTTGACGGCATCGCTGCCAGATCAATGCTGAGCTTCGACGTAAATTTTTACGAGACCGAGGAAGAGTGGCGTGCATCCCGCAGTGCGTCTGATGCACCGGAACAGACAGTTAGGTTCTAACGAGGATTTATGAAATTACCAGGTGGATTAGACATCGAATCAATGATGCGTCAGGCCCAGGAGATGCAGGAAACGATGGGCCGCGAAATGAAGCAGATGACCGTCGAAGCAGCCGCAGGCGGCGGAGCTGTCACGGTCAAGATGCGAGGCGATTTTGAGGTAGTTTCGCTCACCATCTCACCTGATCTGGTCAAAGACGGCGATGTTGAGATGCTTCAGGACCTAACAGTAGCGGCCTTGAACGAAGCGAAACGCAAAGTTGAAGAGTCATTAAAAGGTAAACTCGGCGGCATGTTACCGCCTGGACTGATGTAAGAGATCTTTTCAACGCAAAGACGCGAAGGTGCAAAGACGCAAAGGAATTGATCCTGATTTTTGACTTCCTTGCGTCTTTGCGACTTTGCGTTAAATATTCCCTATGCTGGATTACTCAGAACCGGTCGCCAAGCTGATCGACGAATTCAAACGGCTGCCGGGGATCGGTGGCAAATCGGCTCAGAGACTGGCGTTTTACGTGCTGAGGCGGCCGATGGCTGAGGTCGAGCAGTTTGCGAGTGCTCTGATCGAGGTCAAGGAAAAGATCGTTTTCTGCGGCGTCTGCAACAATCTGACCGACGTCGACCCCTGTCTTTATTGCTCAAATACAAAACGCGACCGTTCGATAATCTGCATTGTCGAGGAACCGTATAATCTCGTTGCGGTCGAAAAAACACGCTCATTTCGCGGCCTTTACCACGTGCTCCACGGCACGCTCTCGCCGATCCGCGGCATCGGGCCGGACGAACTGATGCTGGCGAATCTGCTCCCCCGTCTACGCCCCGACAACAATGAAGGCGTCGAAGTTGCCGAAATAATCGTCGCCACAAACCCAACGACCGAGGGCGAGGCAACCGCCAATTACATAGCCCGTCTCCTAAAGCCACTCGGCGTCCTCGTCACACGCATCGCTATGGGAATGCCCGTCGGCTCCGACCTCGAATTTGTCGATGAGGTCACGATGGATAAGGCCTTGTCGAACCGGCACGCAATATAGCCGAAAAGTGTAAAAACTTGTTGACACTCTTCTGGCCTCGGGTTAGTATCTATTTGTCGGTGTGTAGTTTACGCTGACCAAACCCACAGAATTCCCACACACAAGTAGTAGAGAGAACTGCGATCCGGGAGGCCTTAGCCCCCCCCCTTCGCTCTTATTCTTCCCACATCCGGAGACCTGAGAACATTCCGGGTTATCCCTCCGCCCCTGTTCGCGTTCGCGAATAGGGCATGTCCATTCTGTACACCTCAATACCCTTAAGGAGATTGCATAAAAACATGCTAAAAACTTTTAAGATCGTCGCATTTGCGGCGTTTATCACCGCGACACTTACAGTCGCTGCCGGCGCTCAGCAAACCACGGGAACCGTGAATCTGAGCGGAACGGTCTCGAAATTTGTCGAGATCAATTCCGGCGGAGCTGTCACGCTCACGGGCAACTCTGGCGGCGGCGTCACCACTGACGGTACCGCTAACAGCCCGCTCGCAGTCGTCGTCAACCTCGGCGAACTTGGCCCAAGCAACACCAACAGTTTCGTTACGGCCAGCGTTCCTCTCAAATTGCGGAGCAATGCAGCCTACGTCCTTTCGATGCAGGCATCGTTCAGCGCAACCGGTTCGACAGTCGAGAAATTGGCTGCTTCGGACATCGGCTTCGGACTCGGTAGCGTTACTCGTTCGGGCGTTGGAGTTGCCACGGGCACCGATACGAACGGCACATCCGGCGACCCGACGCTTCCGGCAAACGGCGCGGTCAACGGAACGACCGGCCGATTCGAATTCACCACGTCGAACTCGAATCTCGGAGCTTTCGCAAGCTCGACCACCGCTCTCAACGGCCCTTACATCATGAGAGCCGTTCCTCGCGCAAATCCGAACGGCCTCACCGTTCCGGCCATCTTTGCTGTCAAGCCACAGTTCTACGAAGTTGGAACGATGACCGCGACGGCAACCTTCACCGTAACCGCTCCTTAGTTCCCTAAGGACATACTTTCAGGCGGTGCTGCCGCCCTGATCATTGGACGGCAGCACTTGCCCTTGCACTTGAATGGAGAAGATATGAAACGATCGCTAAAAGTCATCAGAGTGCTTTGTGCGATAACACTCGCCCTGCTCTTTGGTTCGATCGCCCTGGCTCAGTCGACGACCGGAACCGTCAATATGAGCGCAACTGTTTCAAAGTTTGTTGAGATCAACTCGGGCGGTGCCGTCACCTTGACCGGCAACTCCGGCGGCGGGGTCTCGACTGACGGAACGCTCAATAACCCACTCGCAGTAGTCATTAATCTCGGTGAAGTTGGCCCGAGCAATACGAATAGTTTTGTCACGGCCTCGGTCCCGCTTAAGATCAGGAGCAATGCAGCATACGTTATGTCCGTCTCGTCGACCGTCACAACGTCCGGCTCGACGGCGAACAGGATCACGTCCGCAGACATCGGTTTCGGCCTCGGCTCGATCGCCCGCACGGGCGTCGGCGTGGCGACCGGAGCGGATACCAACGCGACCGCCGGCGACCCGACCTTGCCTGCCAATGGATCCGTTAATGCGACAACCGGCCGTTACAATTTCACCGCCGTCAGATCGAATCTGAGTGCATTCACCACGTCGACGACCGCTCTCAGCGGCCCGACGATAATGAATGCGGTTCCCCGCTCCAACGCCAACGGCCTCACCGTCCCCGCCATCTTCGCGATCAAACCTCAGTTCTTCGAGAACGGCTCGACTACGATCGCAGTCACATTTACCGTTACCGCTCCTTAGTCTGATGCGTCACTTTCGTATTCTTATTATTTTCGGCATCGTCTCGCTCGTGAGTTTGGTCGAGGTCGGCGCCCAGGCACTCGATATTTCCTCGGGTGGCGCGCCGTCGATCACCGGTTCGGTGGGCGGTTCTGTCACCGGCAGCTCGGACGTTCGGCAGAATCTTGTCGTCACCGTGAATTTTGGCGAGCTTTCGCCACTCAACGCGAACAACATTGTAAAAGTGATCGTACCGATCGCCGTCCGCAGCAATCAACCCTACCAAGTAAGGGTCGCTTACACCGGAGCTGTCAACGCAAATGCTCAAGCTATCCAAAGATCGGATTTCGGCTTTGGACTCCAAAATTGGCGTGCCATGGGAAATAATTCGCGGGTTTGCAATAACAGTCCTCACATCTTCTACTCTCCCTTCAACAATGACCCTGCGAATAACAGAACTTTTGCCGCAAACGGAAGAGCTCAATATCCATCGGACCTCAACGATGTGAATCTCGCAACGACCATACTGTCCGGCCCAAGACTCTCCAACGGAGGAGCTAGCCGACAGACGAACGACGGCTACATCTTTGACGCTATCCTCGCCATTACGCCTCAATACTACGCTCCCGGTGCGACGACCGCGACGCTCACCTTCACCATCTCAGCAGGACCAAATGTCCCTTGCTAAATACTAGTATGTGCAAAAGATTGATCTTGATCTCTATCGTTCTTTTTGGAGCTTTCTCTGCATTGGCTCAGTCGCCAACCGGCGAAGTGCCTCCGAGTGGCAGCATGGCGGTTTCACCAGCTCGTTTTGAGCTGGAAATGAAGCCCGGCACCGAACAGACCGTCGTAGTCAACCTCGACTATCGTGCCGGCACGCTCAGCAAAGCTCCGGTGCGGATTATGGCTTCGCTAAACGACTGGACCATCACGAAAGATGGCCGCGTCGAATATTCGCGTGCCAATTCCCTGCCAAACTCGGCCAGCCCATGGCTCATTTACACGCCCGGCGAGGCCGCGGTCGTGCCGGGGACGATCCATCAGATACGTGTGACGATCGCCGTCCCGCTGAACGCCACGCCAGGCGACCACCTGACCTCGCTGATCATCGAACAGCGTCCCGAAAGCTACAAGAACGAAGGCAATCTCAAACAAGTCGTCGTCCGCTACCGCATGGCTTCGGTTTTCTATATCAAGGTTCCTGGCCTGACGAAGAAAGGCAATTTTGAGAATTTACTCGCCGAATCCACACCTGGCGGTTTCGTCATAACGCCGGTCCTTAAAAACGAAGGCAACAGCGTGATCCGCCCTACATCGTCACTTACGGTAATAGATGCCGACGGCAAAACCGTCACGGAGATGACCGGCCTCGAGCCCCTTCCGGTGCTCGGCGGTAGCGAGACTGCTCAACCGTTGGTGGTCGAAAAGCAGCTTCCGCCCGGCACATACTCGGTAAAGTATCGTGTCGATTTCCAAGACGGACGTCCCGCCACGGAGGGAGTCACCGACCTAATAGTCAAAACTGCCCCTCAGATCGCCACCGGCAATCCGCCCGCCAAAAAGCCCTGAGATCTACCCTTTAAGCTCTACCAATGAAGAAGATACGTCTCTTCACAATTTTGATCTTGGCGAGCCTCGCCCTTGTCGCCTCGGCATTTGGCGTTCCCAATGATCCAGTCGCCAAAGCTTCTGATGCCGCAAAAGTGCAGTCGGGCTTTGCTCCTGTCGTGGTCAATGGCCGCGAGCTTACCGGCCCGAACACGCTAGCGCGCACCAACCCGCAGATCGCGGTTCCGGTCGCAGCGATCGCTCGTTCGCTCGGTGACCGGATAAGTGTCGATACTGCATCGCGAAGCGTCACGGTAGTGAGACAGGCAGGTGTTACTGCTGCATTCGACGCAACGCTCGGACAGGTTCTCGAAAATGGAGCGGTCGTCCTTTCCGTTTCAAATTCGCGTGAGATCACATTCTCGCCAAGTTCCGACGAACTGATGCTTGCCATAGAGATCGCGTCGGCATTGCTCGATGTGTCGATCCGATTCGATGTCGCCCAGAATAAGGTTGTCGTGAGCCGTGGACAGATATCGTCAGGCGTTCTCGAAAGTGACTCAAAGGCCGGCATCCTCGAACTCTACGACGCTCGTTACGAATACCTCCTCAGCCGCTACACGGCCTCGACCGCCCAAAGCCTCGTCCTCAATGGTACTGGCCGACTCGGCGATGGGCGATTCCATTACAATTCGAATCTGAGCATGTCCAGCGGACGCAAGTTCGCACCTAGGCAATTCTCCTTCGATCTCGAACGTCCGAACGGCCAGCGGTTCATTGCAGGCGATCTCAGTTCGGGTGCGGCTCTGCCGCTCCTGAGCGCTAACGTTCGCGGTGGTTTGGCGAGCATCCCGGTTGGCGAATTTACAATTGCTGCATTCGGTGGACGGGCGGATTCCGGATCTACCCGCTCGCTGTTACTAAACGAACCGTTTCAACTGACTCGCCCACGCTTCGACACGAACATTTTCGGGGCATATGCGACCCGCAGGTTCGGAGAACGGACAAGCCCGTTAACGATCTCTGCCGGAGCGACTCGATTCTCAGGCGACTCGCGAACTGGAAACCTCGTATCGTCGAGCATCAATTTCGCTGACCGAAACCTTCGTTTTCAGGCAGATGTCGGCGTTGGAAACTTCCGTGGCCGAACAAATGACAACGTCCTCGTACGTGGCACCGACTCAGCCGTCGACCTTGCCGCAACCTATCAGGTCGCTGAAAACCTGTCGGTCCAGGGCCGATACACTCACATCGGAGCAAACTTTCTAAGCCCGCAATCCGGCGTCCGCGAACCTATTGATCTGAAAGCCGCAGGTATCACGTGGTCGCCGATGAAATGGCTCTCCGCTTCGGTGAACGCGAGCACCGCAAAGCGGCCAAATGACACGGGCCGAGCGGACAGCTTTGTCTCCGCCGCGTTTGGCGTGACACCCGGGGCGGGCAAGCCGCGGTTCTTTTTCTCGCACACCCAGAGCAGCTCAAAGCTCGTGCGTTCAGGCTCTTTCACGCTCATCAACGCGGCAAAAGACTTCTCTCGCTGGCGTCTATTCATGAGTGCCACACGTACAAAAATGATCGGTCCGGCGGCAGTAAATGCTCAGTTCGGATCAAACATTTCGATCAACGACACAAATTCGCTCGAGATCAGCCAGGGTTTCGGCTCACGAAGAAACCTCAATGGCATCATCGACTGGCGAACGTCGGGCCTCTTTGGCAAACGCCTCGATCTCACCGCCGGTGCGGGCTACAGCTACTCGCCGACCAACAAATTCACTCCATTCGAACGCGTAACCGCGTCTCTCGTTCTGCCTCGCCAAACTTCGCTCCAGGTGAGCTACACGCACACAAATTCCGGCCCAACGCTTCTCGTCCAGCTTCGCGGATCGCTGTTTCGCCGAAAAGAAGCTTCGGCGTATCTGAACGCATCGACCGTCGAGGCGAACAACTTCGGCACCGTCACGGGACGCGTCTATCAGGATGTGGATGGGAATGGGACATACGACCCCACGGTCGACAAAGCACAGACCAACGTTAAGGTCCGTGTCGATGGCAATCGTTACGTCGAGACCGATGCGAACGGCATCTTCGTCTTCGAAGCGATGCCGACCGGCGAGCACAAAGTTTATCTCGATCTCCTCTCTGTTCGTGCCGACCTGACGTTGCTCGACACATCTTCTCGCGACATCTTACTGAAAAGCGGACGTTCGACGTCGATGGATTTTAGGCTCGTTCGCACAGGCCGCATATCGGGCCGTGTATGGCTCGATCGCAATGGAAACGGAGATCTTGACGAAGGCGAATCGTCGCTTGCGGACATCCGCGTCGTCACCTCAAGCGGCCGCGATACACTGACGGATACTGACGGCTACTACTCGATCGCCGATCTAGCCCCAGGTGAACACGTCATTCTGATCGATGAAAAAACGTTGCCCGAAAAGACCGTGACGCGTTCGAAACAGCTGGCCGTCCACGTATTCGCCGGGCGCGAAACGAGTGAGATATTTCTCGCCGTAATCGACCGGCCGGCGGAGATCAAAAAGTTTGGTTCGGTAAAGTAGCGATCGCTATAGGCTCTTCACGTATCTGACGAGCGCCGATATCTGGGATGACGACAGCTTCTTGTTCCCCGGCATATCGCCCTTTCCGTTGCGAATGATGCGTGACATTTTTGCCGCGTCCATATTCTTCACACTTTCATCTGTCAGGTCGTCTGCCTCGGTGCGACGGCCTTCTTTCGTATTCGAACGCCCATCGTTGCCATGACAGCGTGCGCAATTAGCACGATAGACGGACGCCTGAGCGACATTCTCGGCGCTCTCAAAAGGAAGTGGAACATACGCCATTGACTGCGGGATCATTGCAAAGGCAGCAGTTGCGACGAATGCCGTCACCGCGATCGCCTTTGCCATCAGAAATAAGCTTTTGTTGTGCATAGCCTTATGATTGTCGTAGAAATATCCCCGCGACTTCAAGTCGGCTCGGGTATTAGACGCACCTGATCGTCGAATTGCTCCAATTTATTGTGTTCGAGCGGACATTTTTTTGAGGATGTCGGACCGCGTCAGCCCGGGGGCTTTTTCGTGGATTTCGTGTTTTGCGTGGGCAGTATTCCAACTGCCGTGATAACATTCTGTTTCACGGATGAAAAAGTACGTTCTCAAACGCGATCAGAATTCGGTGCCCGAGCGGTTGACGCGGTACCGGTCTGAGCTGAATGAAGAGCAGTTTCGCGTGGTGACGGCTCCGCCTAAGGCGGCATTGGTGGTCGCGGGTGCCGGTAGCGGCAAAACGCGGGCGATCACTTATCGTGTCGCCTACCTCATCGAACACGGAGTTTCGCCGCAGCGGATATTGCTCGCGACGTTTACCAATCGGGCGGCGAGAGAGATGCTGCGGCGGGTCGAAGCTCTGACGGGTTCGCAGAATGTCCATCGCACATGGGGCGGGACGTTTCATCGCATCGCAAACTTGATCCTGCGACGGCATGCTGTCTCGATCGGTTTTGATTCGAATTACTCGATCCTCGACAGCGAGGACGCACGCGATTTTATCAGCGTTTGCATCGACGAAGCGGTGATCGACACCAAGGCGAAACGTTTTCCAAAGGCCGAGGTCATCCAATCTATCATCTCTTACGCCAACAATACCGATCAGCCCATACAAGATGTGATCATCCGCCAGTACCCGCATTTCGAGCCGCTCACATTCCAGATCGAGCGTGTCGATACGATCTATCAAAGCCGCAAACAGGAGCGGAACGTGATGGATTACGATGACCTTTTGCTCAACTGGAAACGGCTGCTGGTCGAGAAAAAGGAGATCGCTGACATCTACGCCGAGCAGTTTCAGCATATCCTTGTCGACGAATATCAGGACACGAACAAGCTCCAGGCCGAGATCATAGACCTGCTCGCCGGTAAACATCGCAACGTGATGGTTGTCGGGGACGACGCTCAATCGATCTTCGCATGGCGCGGTGCGCATTTTGCGAATATCTACGAGTTTCCCACACGTTACCCCGAGGCTGAGCTGTACAAACTCGAAACAAATTACCGCTCGACGCCGGAGATACTTGGTCTCGCAAACACGTCGATCGCGGGTAATCGTAAGCAGTTCCCAAAGTCGTTGACAGCGATCCGTGCCTCACGCGATTTCAAACCGGCCCTAGTTCCCTGCTCGGACGTCGAACAGCAATCGGCATTCGTAGCATCTAGAATTCTCGAGCTCCGCGACGAAGGCGTCGGTCTCGAAGACATCGCCGTAATGTACCGCTCGCACTATCATTCGATCGAGCTGCAACTGGAACTGACGCGTCGCGGCATTCCGTACAGGACGCAGTCCGGAGTGCGATTCTTCGAGCAGGCTCACATTAAGGATGTTATTTCTTATCTGAGGATCATCGTAAATCCACGTGACGAATTGGCCTGGAAGCGTGTCCTAAAGATGATCCCCGGAATCGGAAATGCTACGGCGAATCGGGTTTACGACCTCGTCGCATCGAGTGCTGACACTAGGGCGTTGGCAGTTGGCTCCGACGATCCAGACTCGACCGCACCGCCGTCCCTCACCGTTGGGCTGTTGGAAAATGTGATTACGTCGGGGAAAGTTCGGGCGACTCAGCCATTCAAGAACTTCATCGTCCTCTTGGAACTGCTCGTCCAGCAGGAGAACCGGAACAATCCATCGAAACAGATCGAGCTTGTCCTGACGCATGGCTACGAACAGTATTTGCAGGAGAACTACGAAAACTCAGACGTGCGGACCGAAGATCTGAAAGGCCTCGCAACCTATGCGACGAGGTACACCTCTACCGAAGATTTCCTATCCGAATTGGCGTTGTTATCGACGGAGAGTTTCAAAGAACCGCAGCCGCTCGTCGGTGAAGAAATTATTGACGGTGCTGAGTCCGACGAACTCCTTACGCTAACGAGCGTCCATCAAGCAAAGGGTCTCGAGTGGAAAGCGGTCTTTATCATCTGGGCCGCCGAGGGCAAGTTCCCTTCGCCCCGCAGCCTAAAAGAGATCGACAGCGAAGAAGAAGAACGCCGCCTCTGGTACGTAGCCATCACGCGTGCGAAGGACGAACTCTATCTCACATATCCGCTCCTAATGACCGACTACAACCGTCAAACGGTGTTACAAAAACCGTCGCGGTTCATAACCGAATGCCCCGCAACGTTGTACGAGATATGGAATCTCGAAGAAGAAAGCCCACTACTGCCGCCTGGCCACGCCGAGATCGCGACCCCGGATGAATACATTAATTGAGGCTATGTAAGAGGCTCGTTGAGACGCATTCGGCGCTAATTCGTGTTAAAATGTCTCGTTTTCATACCTGTTTGCGAGACATAAAATTATGAAGTATTGCCCGGTCTGCGACCTGCGTTTTGACGAAGAGATAATCAAATTTTGCACGAAAGACGGCACACCGCTTATCGAAGAGACACCGAGTTTTACGGCTATGCCGAGCGAGGCTCTTGACGACGACTTTGGCCAAGAGACGGTCATTCGTCGTCGTGAGGATGTTGTGCCGCCGACCCAGCAGGGAGACCGCATCGTTATTCCGACCGAGATCCCGCAGATGGACCAGCAGGTGCGTCCGCGGACTCAGGCGTATTATCCACCCCCACCGCCGCCGGCCAATACGACCAAAACAGTCGTTCTGACCATTGCCGGAACGCTGGCTGCGGTCGGACTTGGGGCACTCTTGTTCTGGCTGTTTCAGGGCCCCCCGCCGGTCGCGAACAACATCAACCTCAATGCTCCAAACATGAATATGAATACAAATCTGAACAGCAATATCGGATTTGATTCAAATTTTAACTTCAATACCAACGCAAATTTCAACACCAACACGAACTTCAACCTTAATACGAACTTGAATGCGAATATGCGTACGCCGTCGCCAACGCAGACTCCGCGGCCCAGCCCGAGCCCGACGATGACGCCACGTGAAACGCCTGAGCCGACCACCGCTCCGTCACCTCGCCCGACGATAGACCGTCCGCCGGGAACCGCCATGCCTGCTAACACCCCGAGAGTCGGCCCACGACCTCCGGTGATGACGTCTAATCGACCTTCGAACGTAAACTAGATCTAGCCACAGGTGGACACGGAGAAACGCAGATAAGATCTTTCTTATCTGTGTCCATCTGCGTATATTTGTGGATGAAATTTCGTACCGTTCATCCGCCCGCTTATCCAGGCGCTTCTGACAGTGCCATTTCGACAGCTCTTCGCGGGTCGATGACCCCCCAGCCTTGGCGGTCTACTTCGTAGTGCGGCAGACGTTCGGCTGTCGAGATAAGGATGCGTTTTATTGCGGACGGTGTGAGCCCCGGGTTTGCCTCGATCATCTGAGCTGCGACGGACGAGACTATCGGGGCCGAGAATGAAGTGCCGTCAACGTATTTGTAGTTTGCCGTGATGACATTCTCGCGACGGATCTTGAGCGTGATGATCTGCCTGATGATATGTGGCGGCCGGTCCAAAGCCGCGTCGAGCTCGGGGTCGATACCTGATGATTCACGAATGATCGAGTGAAGGTCTTCGTCTGAACTTTTATCGAGCTTTTCGAGTAGCTCAGCCTGTTGAGCGGTCGGTGTATTTGGCAAAATTGGTGCCGGTATCCAGATCGACGACGCGATGACCTCTGGTTTTTGCAGCCCGTCGATCGTCGGGCCGTACGACGAACGGTACATTCCCCGTTTCGCACGGTTGATCGAATTATTGTCATCCAGACCGCCAACCGCGATCGATGAGGGGGCACTCGCCGGCGGTACGACCGGATGATTTGGCAGATGCCCGGCGTTTCCGACGGCACACACGACAGTGATCCCGGCGGCCGAACATTCCTCAACCACCTGCGACAGCGGATCGTGCAAATAGCTCTGTTCGTCGTCACCGCCGGCTGAGATATTTACAATTCGAATGTTGTATTTCTCCCGATTAGCAAGAACCCATTCAAGTCCGTCCTGGATGTTCTGATCGGTGATGCGGCCCGTTCGGGCAAGTTTAACGAGTACAACTTCGGCGTCAGGCGCGATGCCGCGATAGAAGCCATTCGAGAGCGAGCCGTTGCCGGCCGCGACGACCGAAGTCATCATTCCGTGCCAGCTCGCGACGTCCGGTTCAAAGAGCGATGACGTATCGCCGTCCTCATGGAGCATGTTGCGATAGCCAAGGATTCGATTCTTGAGGTCGACGTGCGGATAGAAGCCTGAGTCGAGAAAAGCGATCGTCACGCCCTTTCCAGTAAAACGGTCGTCCGCATCAAGCCGCAAGGGAGTCGACAGCACATGCGAACCGTCCTTCTGCACCGCCGCGTCCTGAATTATCTGGTCCTTGGCCCGCTCAAAAAGCCGGGCACAACGCACACAGATCTCTTCGAAATTGTCCGATCCCGGAGCATTTGCCCGGATGAGTTTCGCGACATCATCGGCGAGCGAGCCAAGATCGACGCATCCATCGCGAGCAAAGCGGGCACATACCGGACACACATCGCTACCCGACGAGAGGCTCGACGATGAACTCGCGAAGTTTTGTGAAAGCGATTCCTGAGGCGTCATTAATGGATTTCAAGTTTTCCATAAGAAGCAGTTAAAATCAATCTCGTCTTATGGCAAGGAAAAAGGTCGGCCTCGCACTCTCAGGCGGCGGTGCACGTGGGTTCGCTCACGTAGGGGTCCTGCGCGTTCTGGCGGAGAATAATATTCCGATCGATATGATCGCGGGCACATCTGCGGGTTCGATCATCGGCGGTGCGTATGCATCCGGGATGACTGTGGCAGAGGTCGAGGCGATGTCTGAAAAGACCGCCTGGATGAAAACGATAGGACCTACTCTGTCCTTTGGCGGAATGCTCTCGAATGCTCCCATGGGCAAATTCCTTGCTTTGCATTTTCCGGTCACCCGATTCGAAGATCTCAAAATACCTTTTGCGGCTGTGGCTTTTGATCTCGCAACGAGTCAGACGGTCATTTTTCAAGAAGACGGCGATCTGATAGCCGCGATCCGTGCAAGCTGTGCTGTACCGGGAATATTTGCTCCGGTCCGTGACGAAGCGGGCAGAACGCTCGTCGACGGCGGTGTGCTTTCGCCGATGCCCGTCGAGACTGTACGGGATATGGGAGCAGATGTCGTTATTGCTGTCGACCTGCTTTCGTGCGGCTCGTCGTTCGCAGAGGACTCGCGCAGTAGCCTCGGAATCGTTCTACAGTGTGCGATGGCAACGCTTCGTAATGTCGCGATTGTAGAACATACGACCGCCGATGTTGTGATCGAACCTCAGATCGCCCATCTAAGGATGGATCAGATCGGAAGGCGTCAAGAGTTCATCGAACTTGGCGAAAAAGCTGCCAACGACGCTCTCGATCAAATTCTCCAAATCATTGAGTAAAAACACCAATTCCCACTTGCAAAGCGGCGCGCCCGTCGTGCATCATAATTCTTGTTAGTCCTGCTCTCGCATCTACGGTGATGCGCCCCGACATGATGGTTTGTTCGACGGCGTCTGGAAGGCTAGAGGGTTGGTTGTTTGTAGGTTATTGAAGTAGCTCTAGAGCGTCCGTTCCATGTGGTTTCTTAGGGTAAGACCGTTCACCCGAAAGCAATAGACCCATTCACGGCTTCATTTGAATTCCCCTCGGCGGGAAAGGTAAATATTTGTATGTCAATGAAACTGTACGTAGGTAATCTCTCATTTCAGACTTCGAGCTATGATCTCGAAGAACTTTTGCCGGAATCGGCGCAGTGGAGTCGGCTTCGGTCGTCGAAGATCGCGAAACGGGCCGCTCGCGCGGTTTCGGATTTGTCGAAATGGCAAATCAGGAAGATGGCGAAAAGGCCATTGCTGAGTTGAACGGTACCGATTTTGCCGGCCGCGAGATCAAGGTCAACGAAGCCAAACCCCGTGAAGATCGTGGCAGCGGCGGTGGCGGCGGCCGTGGACGCGGCGGCTACGGCGGCGGTGGCGGCGGCAATTACGGCGGCGGTGGTGGTGGAAACTACGGCGGCGGCGGGAATCGCTGGTAAGGACCGTTTGAATATCGAAAATAGAAACGCCCGAAGGCATTCAGCTTTCGGGCGTTTTTCGTGGCTTCTAGTTTGGTCGTTTGGTTGATTTCGGCTTTGGTCGCGGCGTCGTCGGTTGGAAGCCGCTCACCGCAGAATTCACGGCTCCGCCGGAGCTTTTGATGTCAAACTCCAGATTCTCTGCGGGTTTACCATCTAGAAAAAGGTCCACGCGATAGCGGCCGGGCGTCCATTTACCCTCAGGCGTGCCAGTAAAATTGACGCGATTTTGTCCCGCTTTTGTTGTGTAGCTTGCCGTAACCACCTTCGTTTCAGCTTTTACCCCGCTGACGTTTACAGCGACAAAGTTCATTTTGACAGTTACTTTGCCGCCTGCATCGAGTAGCACTACGCAGTAAATCGGCACATCATTCGTGCGAAACTCATTGACCTGCTCACCAGCTTTACCCTCGCCATTGTCACGAGCCAAGTAGATCTCTTCAACCGTCGGAGCCGCCGGGACGTCACTCTGAGCAAACGTCGGTATCGCAAAAAGGGCTAAACAAGCAATAAAGATCAGTGCTTTCATCAGGGCTCCGTAATTAGGCCAACGATCCAGACAGTACTTTGAACCACGAACGCTCGAAATAGTTGCACCGCCGCGGGCGGTGATATAATCCGTCTTACCCGATGCGATTTGTCTTCTCACGCCGATTTTATTTTCTGCTGGTGCTCGCAGTCGTGCCGCTGTCCGTTTCGTGGATGGTGCCGGGGCTGACGCTCGCGGTTTTTGCGTTTGATATCTTGCTGGCTATCGTGGCGATAGTCGATTATTTTATCAGCCGCACGCTACCCGAGGGTTTCATTATCGAACGGGAATTCGAACGCCGTTTTGCCATTGGCGACTCGGCCAAGGTCACGCTCAAGATCGATAATGCAACTTCGCAAACCCTCCACCTAAAAATAAAGGACGAATATCCCGCGGAGATGCGGCTCGAGGAATCTCGCGAGGCTGAGTTTACGGTAGAGGCACAGGGCACGGCGGAATTTCATTATCACGTCACCTCCACGCGTCGCGGCCGGTATGAATTTGGCAAAACGGCTGTCCGTTATCTCTCACGGCTCGGCCTGGTGTGGTGTCAGACCGAAATGGGCGAGCCGCGGACGGTAAAGGTCTATCCAAACATGCGGCGTGCCCGCGAGATGGAGTTGAAAGCCCTTGGCGCAAGATCTTTTCTGGCAATTCAGCGCCGAGCGGTGCGACGCGGCGAAGGGCGTGAATTCGAATCGATGCGAGACTATGTTCGCGGCGACGAACTGCGGCACATAGCATGGACGACGACCGCAAGACGTGGCAAGCTGACCACTCGCCAGTACCAGATCGAACGCGACCAAACCGTGGTCATCGCCCTCGACGCCGGCCGTCTTATGACCGGACGGATCGACGACGAGACAAAGTTTGATACGGCATTGCACGCCGCCCTGGCATTGATGTCGGCGGCATCCCGTGCCGGTGACAATTGCGGCCTCGTCGTCTTCGGCCGCAAGGTGCGCAAGTATCTGCCGCCCAAACGCGGCCTCGAACACATCGATGCCGTTCTCGAGGCCCTCCACGACCTCGAACCCGAGCTGATCGAGCCGTCATACGCGCGAGCTTTCCAATTCATAGCCTCCAGCACTAAAAAACGTTCCTTCATCGTGATCCTCACCGATCTCGTCGATAAAGATAGCTCCAAGGAGCTAATAAATTCACTGAAACTGCTCCGTCCCCGCCACCTCCCACTGGTCGCCACCATCGGCGACCGCGATCTGAACGCCGCCGTCAGCGTCGCACCACCTGACATAAAAGCCGTCTTCACCCAGTCCGCCGCCGAGGAGATCATCCACCAACGCGAATCAGCTCTAAAGCTGGTCGAATCCCTTGGGGGCATGGCCATTGACGTGACCGCGAAAACGCTTGCGCCGAAATTGTTAGAATCCTATTTGAGAGTGAAAGAGCGTGGGCTGTTGTAGCATAATGATCGAGTATTGAATGAGGTTTCCGGTCTTATGAGCAGTAAAGATATCGAGGTAATAAATGTATGGCGGCAAATTCCTACAAATATCGATGCCATCATTTCAGGTCTATCTAACGATGATCTTGGACGACAGGTTGAGGCTCTGGGGTTTTCAGTACGTGCTACGGTTCATCATCTGGTCGAGGCGAATATTGTGACCGCGAGTATGATCATAGCCGCGATGGGAAAGAGCGGTGCCACCTACGACTGGACGTGGCTTTATCCGAACGGCGACTGGTGCTCGCGGCTCGGATACGAGAGTACCCCCATCGAGCCATCTCTCGATGCTCTTCGCGGATTGATAATGCACATTTCGAATATTGTCGCGAGTCAGGACGATGCTCTTGAGCGAATGGTAACCGTCTCGAATTTGCCGGGGGCTCCAACATACACACTGACCGTCGGACAGATGATTAAACAGGAGATCGACCACGCTGCGGAACATCTCGCTGACGTTCGAAAAGCAGTTTATGGAACGGATAAATCTTGTAACCCTCCCGTATTTTCTATAGAATCCCAACATCGATGAAAAAACGCTTTACATTGGTTTTGATCAAACCGTCCCATTATGACGACGACGGTTATGTGATCCAATGGTTTCGCTCGGCGATACCCTCGAATTCGCTGGCGGCGTTGTACGGGCTAGCGCTTGAGTGTTCGGGGCAACAGGTTTTAGGGGATGACGTCGAGTTTGATATTCATGCGTTTGATGAAACGAACACGGTTATCAAGGACAAAAAGATCGCATCCCTTATCAAGAATTCAGACGATGGCATGGTGATGCTGGTGGGTGTTCAGTCGAACCAGTTTCCGCGTGCTCTCGATATTGCAAGACCGCTGCGCGATGCGGGGATCAAGGTAGCGATCGGCGGGTTTCATGTTTCCGGGACGATGGCGATGCTTAAGGATCGCGACCCATGGGTGCAAAAGGCCCTGGACATGGGCGTTTCATTATTTGCGGGCGAGGCCGAAGGGCGGCTAGGGCAAGTTCTGATCGATGCTTATAACAACAGCCTTGAACCTGTTTACAATTTCATGGACGATCTGCCGAATATCGAGGGCGTGGCAACACCTCTACTTCCGGCCGAACGCGTCCATCTAACCGCCGGAGCCACGACCAGCTTTGACGCCGGACGCGGATGTCCGTTCGCATGTTCTTTCTGCACCATAATTAATGTACAAGGCCGCGTTTCGCGCCGTCGGTCGCCCGATGACATCGAACGAATTGTCAGGGAAAACGTCAAACAAGGATTACATTCATTTTTTATAACCGACGACAACTTTGCACGAAACAAGGATTGGGAAGTGATCCTCGATCGTCTGATCGAGCTGCGAGAGAACGACGGGCTTAAGATCAGCTTTATCATTCAGGTCGACACGCTTTGTCACAAGCTGCCGAATTTTATTGAGAAATCAAAGCGGGCTGGAGTTAAACGCGTTTTCATTGGCCTCGAAAATATCAATCCCGACAGCCTGCTCGGCGCGAAGAAGCGGCAAAACAAGATCACAGATTACCGCCAGATGCTGCTCGCGTGGAAGCACGTTGGGATCGTCACCTATTGTGGTTACATACTCGGTTTTCCGGGTGACACGCCCGAATCGATAATCAACGATATCGAGATCATCAAGCGTGAGCTGCCGGTCGATCTGCTTGAGTTCTTTTACCTGACGCCGCTGCCGGGCTCGGAAGATCATAAGAAGCTTCACGAGGCCGGAATTGCAATGGACGAGGATCTTAATAAATACGACCTAAATCACGACGTGACCGGCCACCCCATTATGTCCCGCAATAAATGGCGCGATGTTTATCACAACGCGTGGAAGACCTATTACACCGATGAGCATGTCGAAACGGTGCTGCGCCGTTGCATCGCGACCGGAACCAGCCCGGGCAAGACAATGTTCTTTATCGTCTGGTTCAAAGGCTGCATCGGGATCGAGGGCATTCATCCACTCGAAGGCGGGTTTCTGCGGATCAAATCGCGCCGCAACCGGCGTTCGGAGATGGAGCTCGAAAATCCACTTGTATTCTATCCGAAGTACTATTTCCAAATGCTTCGAAAACAGCTCCAATGGATATCGCTTTACACCCGAATGCGTCTGATCTACATGCGTGTTCGCAAAGACCCAAAGCGTCTCGAATACATGGATCTTGCACTCGAGCCGGTGACCGAACACGAGGAAGAACGCGAGCTTTTCGGAAGCACAGCCGCTAAGAATTATTTGGACATCGTTCACCGCAACGAAAAGATCACACGTGGCGAGGTGGTATAATTTCAAGGTTTCCAAGTCTCTTGTTGTGCACGAATCTGAAGATCTGATCCTAATAATCTACACAACCAAATACCGCCTCGGCGGTCATCAATTCCCCGTGGTTGCGGAGACATTGGCGGCGGAAAAGCGTGCTTCCGGCTTTAATGGCGAGATCGTTACTCGCCCAGTCGAGTCGAAACGCGACGTGCTGCAGGCGATCGGCGACATCCGCGATGCCGGAAAGAAGATAAGTGAATTTATCTTCGTCGGCCATTCCGGAATGTACGGGCCGATGTACGGCACGGTAGCGTTTCCCGAGCAATTTTCACCTTACGAATGGGAGCAGATGGATATTCCGTTTGCCGACACAGCCACAGCTGCGTTTTACTGCTGCCGCTCGGCACGTTGGTTCGCTCCGTTTTTTGCACATACTTTTAACGTTCCGACATACGGCTTTTTCTGGTACACGACATTTTCACGCAGCAAAGAAAAGTACGTTTCCGCAGGTGACAGCTCTGACGGGCCGCTCTACACGATCGGTTGCATGGGCCGTAAATCACACGGTTACCTTGCCGCGGCGAAAAAGCGGCTTGGCTTTATGCCCGCCGAGGAAATGAAGCGTTTCGAGCCGCGTCCGCCGGATGGTGACACCTCTTACGATCACGTCGCTGAGTTGTACGATGCTGCTTTCCAAGACATTCGGGTTCGTCAGGACGAGTGGAAATGGCTGAACGCGCATCTCCCGACAGGCAAGATCGATATGCTGGACATCGGCTGCGGTAACGGCGCTTTGCTCTATGCACTGCGTGATCGGATCGGCACGGGCATCGGTGTCGACGAATCGGCCGGCATCATCGAGCGTGCAAAGCTCAAGAACGCCGCCAACGAACACGTCTCATTTCAAAAGATCGACGGCCCGGTGCTACCATTTCCCGACGATTCGTTTGATGTCGTGACGTCGCTGATGTCATTCCGTTATCTCGACTGGGATCCGTTGCTCGCTGAGATCAAACGCGTAATGCGACCCGGCGGCAAGTTCCTGATCATCGATATGGTCACGGTTCCGGTAGGGTTCGGTGAATACCCGCGTTTAGTGTCGGACAAGCTACGCACGATGCGTGGCCAGAAGGCGAATGCGAAATTTGATGCCGCACTAAAGAAACTAGTCTCACATCCCGACTGGAAAAAGATGCTCGAGTACAATCCGATCCGATCCGAACACGAGATGAAATGGTATCTCGAAAGCCGTTTTCCGGGACAACAAATGGAGATCTTAAACATGGCCTGGCACTCGCGCATCGTCGCCTTCGACAGCGGCCCGGTCGAGGGTGGGGTTGAGGTGAAATTATCGTATCCGTAAAATTATCAACCGCGAAATACGCGAAATTGACTAAATAAGGACAAGAGTTTAGTTAATTTCCGATCTCTGATTTCTTCTTTTTAGTGTCTTTTCGCGTATTTCGCGGTTAACTATTCATGAAAAAAATCGCGATCATCGACTGGGGCATAGGCGGCATCAGCATTTACAAGCTTGTGAAAGAAAAGCTTGGCCTGCCCGTCGTCTATTTTTCTGATACAGGTGCGACACCGTACGGAAAAATGTCGCGTAGTGAGTTGGTCTCCCGATTGAACAGCGTGATCGCTTTCCTGAAAGATCGCGGCGTCACCCATCTCGTAATCGGCTGTAACGCGGCAAGCACAGCGATCCCATTTCTTTCTGATCAAGGCCTCAAGATCGAAGGGATGATCGAGAATGCCGTTTCGGCTTCGATGAAGTATAAGCCACAGCGATTGGCGGTCATCGGTGGACGACGTACGGTGGCTTCTGGTGTCTATAGGAAAGGCTTTGCGGCTCACGGCATTAAGATCGAGCAACGCATCGCCCAGCCACTTTCCGGGCTGATCGAGAGCGGCGATATTTCATCCGATAGGCTTCGCAACGAAGCCAAAAAGATCCTCGACCCGATCAGGAACTGCTCACACATCCTCCTTGCGTGTACTCATTATCCCGCAATAACTTCTTTGCTGGAAGAACTCGTATCGCCGAAAACCGAGTTCATCGATCCCGCCGGTTCGCTCGTTGAGAAGATCTCGAAATGGAAGGTGGAAACTGAAGGAGTAGACGAATTCCTGACCTCCGGCGACCCGCTGGCCATGAAACGCTCGGCAAAACTCGCATTTGGTGTCGAGATCGACACCGTTAATAAAGGTCGAATTTAGTTGGCTGCTTTCTCCGGTTCATCGATCGCATCTGTTCCCTGCCCGGCGAAAAACAAATACGAATACATCGCGAGCCCAGTGCCCACGCCAGTCGCGATCTTGACGAATGCTGGCAATCCTGACGGCGATAGAAAGCCTTCGATAATGCCGGCAACGACGAGAAAACATGCGCAGCCGATGACAATCTTGGCGGCCTCCATTCCCTTCTTCTTGAGTGCCTGGCCGCGGGTTAGGTCGCCGGGGTCGATAATGGCGTAGCCGATCATCATACCAGAACCGCCGCAGAAGAAGATCGTTGAAAGCTCGACCACGCCGTGGCCGACGACGAAGGTTGCGAGCGAATTGCCGAATGGTGGATTGAGTTTGTAGCACGCTCCAAATACACTGCCGAGCCTCGCTCCTTCAAAAGCCAGATCGTAAAACGCCCCGACACCAAAGAAAGCTCCCATCGCAAAGACACGCATCGTGACGAGAATGTTGTTCGAGAGAATGCTCGTAGCCCCGATCTGATTGGCGTCGTTAAGCCGCAGCCACCATTGATTCCCCGCCGTGATCTCGGAAGTGATGCCCGAAAGCATTACAAAATGCGTGAAGTCAGTATCGTACCAGGTCGCAATAAACCCAAAGATCGCAAACCCGACAAATATTCCGAAAGCCAACGCCATGTATCGCCAATTAGCTCGAAAAGTCTGCGGCAGATCCGTCGCGAAGAACTTCCAGATCAGATTCGCCCCTTCACCTTCAGCACGATATATTCGCCCGTGGGCTCGGATGACGAGGCTGTTGAGGTAATTGATCAACTTCGGGTCGCGAGTTTCGGCACGTGCGATGGCGAGATCCGACGCGGCCCGACGATAAAGCTCGCCAAATTCGCGCACCTCCATCTTCGACAACCCACGCAGCCCGCCGCCCGGCATCATCGCCAGCAAGTCTTCGAGTCGCTGCCAGTTGTCTTTGTGTTGTTCGAGAAAACGGTTCACATTTTGAGAGTCAACTAACTTGGGAATTCGCCAGTCTTTGCCGGATCACGTTCTACGCTTAAAAGGTTCGTCGTTCGCTCCGTTACCGAACCAACCGGCGTTGGAGGCTGTGAGGCGATCGGAAAGAGTAAAGGCGGAGCTGGTTCGGCGCTCAGCTCGTCCGGAGCTTTAGGACGCTTGAGCGATCGGGTCACTCTATTCCAACCGAATCCGACAAAGATCACGCTGAGAAATTGCAGTGCGAGGCCGATGATGAGAAGGGTGCCGATCCCCTTGCCAAACACAACCCCCGACATAAGCATCGTCAGCAAAGCAGCTCCGGTCACCCCGAAAGCAGCGGCTGACGCGATGAAGGTCGACACTACGGACGTGTGTCCCGCACGTATCTCCGCCGACATTCTCAGCACTTCGAGTTCGCTCGACTCGACACTCATCTTCGTTCCGCAGCGGCGGCAGAATCTCGAGTCGTCCGTCGATTCGGTGCCACATGCCGAGCATATCTTATCGATCGAGCGAACCGTCGCGAGTGCCGAGATGGCCTCGGCCTCGCGGGTTAGAATTTCCTTTTCGCCCTTCGAGAGTGACGGATGCTTTACGACATAGTCAAACGTTGCTCTCGTGGCGTGATCGCCCTGCGGTTTGAGCTTAACGATCAGCGTCATCGGATAGTCGAGCACATCAGCTGACGAATACGAAGTGCCCCAGCCGCGCGCTTCACGCCGTCCTCGGACGACGCTTTCCTCATCGTCCAGAATATCGTAGCCGAGCCGCTCCATTGCGGCTGTTAGGCGGTTGCTTACACTTTCACGGTCACCAACGAGCACACGGCGCAAATAATGCTCGGTCATGTGATATGGATTTGAGTCGGCCGAAAAAAGCACTTCTGACATTAAAAGCCCTCCTAAGAACCTTCTACATATTGCATAAACTCAATACGAAATCGCAAATGTCGAAGTTGCCAGTTGCCGTCAAATTTAACATCACCGTAACATTGCCTAAGCGTGGCGTCTCGGCCAATCTGACTCCGCCGTTTTGGTTCGAGCCGTCCTGTCTCTAAAATCAAGTATTAGCGATGTCCGAAGAAGTACGCAAATATCACGAAGAGGATGCTATCGGCAAGACCTACGACTTTCGAGTCGCACGTCGTCTGTTTGGCTATCTTAAGCCGTATTGGCGGCTCGCTACCGTAGCCATCTTCCTAACGCTGCTTACAAATATACTGATCAGCACTCAGCCGTACTTTACCAAGATGGCGGTCGATGATTTCATCACGCCGAAAAAGACGGATGGGATATGGCTGTTTGCTCTCGCATTTTTTGGTGTCTTTCTCTTTCGGTTCATCTTCTCGTACATTCAGGAAATACTGCTAAACACGGTGGGCCAGCGGGTGATGTTTGACCTACGAACAGAGCTTTTTACGAAGCTTCAGAAGCAAGAGGTCGCGTATTACGATCAATATCCTGTCGGCCGAACGATGACGCGATTGACCGGAGACGTCGATGCTCTTAATGAACTCTTCACGTCGGGCGTGATCGATGTGCTCGGAGATCTGGTCATTATCTTTGCAATTATCGGGATAATGTTCTGGCTGGACTGGAAGCTTGCTCTCGTTTCTCTCATCACCGTGCCACTGCTTTTCACCGCGACGAACTGGTTTCGCAAACACGCCCGCCGCGGCTTTGATCGTGTGCGTACTCGCAATGCGAAGCTAAGTGCTTTCCTGCAAGAGTACATTTCCGGAGCTCAGACCGTTCAGCTTTTCAACGCCGAGCGTAAGGCTCAGTCGCGTTTTCGCGAGATCAACGACGACTATCGAAATGCAAATATCGAGACGATCTTCTATTACTCGGTGTTCTATCCTCTGGTCGATTTTATCGGTGCGATCGGGATCGCCGTGGTGATCTTTGCGTTTGGATATCAGTTTCTTGGCGGATTCGCGGCCGCCGGAACCGCATTGTCGGTTGGCGTTCTCGCGGCATTCATTCAATATTCACTCCAACTCTTTCAGCCGATACGTGATCTGTCAGATAAATTCAATGTGCTTCAGGCCGCCATCGTGGCTTCGCATCGGATCTTTATACTGCTCGATCGAGATGTCGAAATAACATCGCCAGCCGAGCCAAAACGTCGAGGGAAGGTTGCCGGAACGATCGAATTCGAGGATGTTTGGTTCGCTTACAAGAACGAAGATTGGGTGCTAAAGGGCTTGTCGTTCAAGATCGATCTCGGCGAGAGCATTGCCCTCGTCGGCCACACCGGCTCGGGCAAGACGACGATCACCAATTTGATAATGCGTTTTTACGACGTCCAGAAGGGCCGCATTCTGGTCGATGGCGTGGATATTCGCGAATGGGAGCTGCACGATCTGCGTTCCAATTTCGCCGTCGTGTTGCAGGACGTATTTCTTTTTAGCGGTTCGATCGAGAACAATATTCGGCTTGGGAATAAGTCGATCGACCGCGAGCGGGTCGAGTGGGCAGCGAAGGAAGTGCACGCCGATGAATTTATCACGCGGATCGAGGGCGGCTACGAATCGTTGGTAAAGGAACGCGGCGGCGGGCTGTCGGTCGGGCAAAAGCAGTTGATCTCATTTGCCCGTGCACTCGCATTCGACCCGACGATCCTGATCCTGGACGAAGCCACCAGCTCCATCGACACCGAGACCGAACAGCTTATTCAGCAAGCCGTCGAACGCGTCATGACAGGACGCACTTCCCTCGTCGTCGCACACCGTTTATCGACGATCCAAAAGTGCGACCGCATCATTGTCCTGCATCACGGTGAGCTCCGTGAGATTGGCTCGCACAGCGAACTTCTCACACTTCGCGGCCTGTATTGGCGGCTATTCCAACTGCAATATTCCGACGAAAAGCTCCATGTTTCGCAGGATGCTCTTGGCGGCGAAGATACTCTCGAGACCAGTCTTGCGTGATAAAAGCCGTTTGCCCGCCAAAACCCGCTCCGACTTCATCCAAAACTACGTTTCCAGCGAAATAAACATTACAAAAGCGCTACTTTTGGGAGTATAATTGCATCATAGGAGTAAGAATGTTAGATAATCCTTCTCTAACGGAAAGCAGCCCCGACTGTCCGTGGACTTCGCCATCTATTACGGTGGAACAGGTCGCGAACGCCAAGCTGCCGACCGAATTCGGAGAATTTCGTATAGCAGGCTATCGTTCGCTCATAAGCGACGAAGAGTTTGTCGTTATTTACAAGGGGGAAATGGACGGTGATACGCCGACGCTTGTGCGTATCCATTCGCAATGTCTGACGGGCGATGTCTTTGCATCGATCAAGTGCGACTGCGGTCCGCAGCTGCACGCGGCGATGCGTATGGTCGAGGCCGAGGGCCGCGGAGCCATCGTTTATCAACAGCAGGAAGGCCGTGGCATCGGCATCCTCAACAAGATCCGAGCCTACGCATTGCAGGACGAGGGAGCTGACACGGTCGAGGCAAACGAAGAATTGGGCTTTGCCATAGATGCCCGCGACTATCAGCAGTGTGCTGAGATCCTATTCGACCTTGGCCTTTGCAAGGTAAAGGTGATCTCGAATAACCCCGATAAGCTCGCGGCCCTGGAACGTGCCGGGTTGACCATCGTCGAGCGCGTGCCTATCGAGGTCAAATCTGAAGAACCGGCGGCACATTATTTGAGGACAAAGAAGGAAAAGATGGGACATTATTTGAGCTAGCGATTAGCTCGCACAACTGGTTTTTGGGAGGTTTTAGATGAAGTTGACAATTTCAAGGATCGTGAAAGTTTCGGCTCTTGCTGCGCTTTTGTTGTTACTGGATGCCTCGGCATTTGGGCAGACAAATCGTATCTCGGGGCAGGTTTATGGCCCCAGTCGTCGTCCCCTTGCTGATGTCTATGTTGAGCTGCTTAACGAGGTCAACTCTGTCTTAATGAGGACCCGGACAAACGGCTCAGGAGGGTTCCAGTTTGGTGGGATGACATCCGGCCGGTTTACCATTCTGGTCCGTCCGTTCGGCACGGACTACGAAGAGCAGTCGCAGGAGGTCGAGATCGTAAACGTGGTCATCGGCGGCCGCCGAAGCTCCGATGCGGCCAACGCTGACTTTTATCTCAAGCCTCGCCGAAATGCGAATAATCCGACCGCCGCGGCCGGCGTAGTGTTCGCTCAGGAAATACCAACTGATGCCAAAAAGGCCTTTGAGTCGGCCGTAACCGAGTTTGAAGCAAAGCGCGATGACGCCGGTATAGCTTTGCTCGAGACTGCGGTGAGGATCTACCCCGATTATTATTACGCATTGGACAGGCTTGGCAGTGAGTATTTGAAAAAACAGAGTTACGCTGACGCACAGAAGTATTTTGAACGCTCGGTCGCGATCAACCCAAAATCCTCGAACAGTTGGTACGGCCTTGCTTTCGCTCTATTTTCGGCCGGCCAGACAGATCGATCTATCGAGGCCGGAAAGAAAGCTGCAACTTTGGCCCCAGAGAATACCGACATCAATCTAATGCTCGGCATCGCTCTTCGTCGTGGACGTCAGTACACGGACGCCGAAAAGGCCATGCTCAAGGCGAAGAAGCTCTCTAATGGACTCTCCGCCGATACATCATGGAATCTTGCTCTGCTTTACGCTTACAATCTACGCAATCAACGCCTCGCAGCAGACGAACTTGAGAATTTTTTGAAGGTAAGGCCTGATCATCCGGATGCAGAACGCCTGAAGCGGCTTATCAGACAATTTAGGCTCGGCGTGTAGAACGCATTTGATTTATTACTCAAGGCTGCCGCCAGGCAGCCTTTTTTCGTTGATGGCAGGATCGTCGCATCTCGTGGTATCGGTCCGTAAAATATCCCGTCCTTTTAGATCAGCGGCTCTCTTACGACCAACTTGGGACTCAAAGTTATCTTCTCGGCGAACTCGGTGAGATCCTCTGCCGACCTTTCATTGCAAGTCTGTGCTAGCTGCGGCTGGTGTGAAATTAGTGGCTACTCTGCTATGAAGTTGGTCGCGTCCCAGATCCCGGGCTTTCTCCGAGGGGGAATCCGCTAAGTAACGTGGGGGAGTTTGGCCTCGCTATTCAAGGTTCATTTTCTGCTCGTCAAGAGGACGGCCTCGTATGTTCGCCAACCCGGTTCTTTAGTGTCTCGCCAACATCTAGCTTTGACCCAACGGCCAAGACCTTAGACGTAAAAAAGGCCGCCCGATAAAGGGCGGCCTTGAGGTTCATCGAAATGAACGAGTCTTACTAGAAGATCAAACGAAGTCCGAAGCGGACCGAACGCGGACCCTGGTAGCCATTTGGCTTACCATAGCGGTCGTCCTTACGGTTGAGCGTCGTTGCATTTCCGGCAAGGTAGGTATTGATCTGCGAATACAGAGCACCCGAGGTGAATGCGTTCGCACCCGCAACTTCACTAAGACCGAAGGTTGCAGGCGACATCGTTACCGTCGACAGAGTGGTGTAGACCGACGTAACGTTTGCCTCATCAAACAGATTGAGGATGTTCACGTCAGCAGCAAGCGTGAAACGCGAATCCTTTCCAAACTTGTACTTGTGTGAAGCAGTAAAGTCGGTCTGGGTTAGCATTTCAGTTCTGCCGAGGTCTCCACGCCCGTTCAGGAATATCGGTGTGATAAACCCAACGAGTGTCGACTGAGGCGTACCCGACTGGAACGTGGTGTAAGCACCCAATTCGGTCGAATTCGTCTTGCTGCCTTTCCAATCGAAGATGTATGCACCGTAGGCGTTGAATACATGCGGACGATCGGTTCCGAGCAAGCCATTATCCGGAGCTCCCTTGGCGGTCCAGCCAATGGTCGGAAGGTCGAAGAAGCGGTTGACACCCGGTGAGGTGCGTCCTGCTTCGTCCGAGCTGGCGAGGCCGGAGTAGTTACCGTACAGACGGCTGTACGTGTAGTTCATGTTGAAGTAGTAGTTGTTCGACAGACGACGGTCGAGCGAGATATCCCACGCTTTGTAGTTACGCTCTGGGGTTGCTGCCTTGGCGTAGCCCAACTGCTGCATGATCTGCAGGTGAAGGCCTGAACCTGGGTTACCGATAATGTAGGCTTCGCTGCCTTCATTGTTTCGGATACCGGCGTCTTCGATCGCTTCCTTAACATCCTTGTAAACAAAGCGTGAGCTCAACACGTAGTTGCGGCTCAGCTCATGCTGCATACCGACCGTAAACTCATCCTGCTGGAAAGGCTTCGCATTTGGATCGACCTTACCGGTAAAGATGGTCGCATTCGGGTCATTCGACGCGATACGATAGTCAAACTGGCAACGGCTGAAGCCCGAACCGATGAAACCGGTCGTTGGGCAACGGCCACCCGGAGCATCGTTGAAGTTACCGACAACGTTTGCAAGGGTGAACGATCTCCAATCCTGTCCAGGAAGGATGTCGAAGAAGTCGATACGGTAGAAATCGCCACCGAACGAACCGCGGGGCAGTTCAAACTTCAGACGATCATAGAACTTACCGTAGCTACCAAAGATCTTGGATGTTCCAGCCTTGTTCAGGCCGAATGCAAAACCAAGACGTGGAGCGATCTTGTCACCCCAGCCAAAATTGATCGGCGGAGCAAGGCCGTTGAACGAAGGAAGATCTTCCTTCTCAAAACGAACACCGGCATTGACCGTGAAGCGGCCGCCAAACTGGATCTTGTCCTGGATGTAAACCGACTGGTTCGTGTTTGTAGCCTTACCTACTGTACCAAAGCGGATCAACTCACCAGCACCGATAGCCAATGGATTCGGGGTCGATGGAGCTCCGAGATCGGCGATCGTGTAGCCGTAGTAGATGTCCATGATACCCTTAAACTTGTAACCACGATCTACGTCGTTCATGATATTGAACCGCTGATATCCCCCCTTGATCTCTTGGCGAACCCCACGGTTCGAGAAGTAGGTGAAGTCAGCTTCGTAGTTGGTACGAACCGATACATCACGGTCTGTTCCCGAGTTAACTGGATCAGCGGTACCCGGAGTACAGGTCTGTCCTGTGGTGGTCAGACCGAGGCAGCGGTAACGTGTAGTGCTCGGAACGAAGTAAGCAGCGATCCTTTCGTTCAAGAAGCCACGCGAAAAGCGGCCACTGACGATGATCGAGCTAAGTGGTGTCCAGCTAGCCTGAGCGGTAAAGTTGTTCGAGTTCTGACGTCCGCCCAGACGCGAGTAGTAATCCTGACCCGAATAGGTCTGGCCGTTGATATTGACCGTAGCAGGAGTACCACCGAGACTGACGGTACCAAAAGGAATGTTTCCGTCGCGGATGATCGGATTCCAGAGGAATGTCGAGCTCAACCGAAGAGTGTTGATCGGAGCCGCATCGAGACGGGCAAATGCATACTCGTACTTATCGGTTGACGTGTACTTCTGCGTCTGCTGAAGCGTACGGGCCGGCGACGGAGCGGTCGGATTTGGGACCGTTACACCATTGATCACGACCGTTGCAGGTCCAGCAAGAGGTGTCGCCGAGAAGTTGTTGTAGAACTGGGTCGTCGTGTCAAAATTGAAGAGCTGCGGCGTATAGCTAGCCGAGAACCACATTTTGTCCTTGATGACCGGGCCATTGATGTTAGCTGTCGGGAAGAAGCTCGAGTTCTGGTTCTTTGGAACGTTGATGTACTCAGTCCTCTGAACGAAGAATGCACCCGAACCGTTGGTGAAGCGAAGCTGCTGTGGGCGAGGATCGCCATTCAACTTCTGGGTTGCAAACTGTGCACCAAATTCACCGTGCCAGTCATTCGATCCGCCCTTGGTCACAACGCTGATAACGCCGCCAGTTGCGCCGCCGAATTCAGCTTCGAAACCGCTGGACTTGATCTGAACTTCCTGTACGAACTGGGTTGGGATAGCGTTGTTGCCGTTGAGCGTACCAGTACGGAAGTTCGAAACTTCCTGGCCGTCGATAACAAAAACGTTCTCCGAACCCGATGCACCGTCGATCGAGAAACCGCCCGAAAGGCCTTCACCACGAACGCCGGGTGCGGTCCTGAGCAGGCTGGTAAAGTCTACGCCCTTAGGGAGCAGCTCGATCTTAGCGGCCGAGACGTTCGTCTGGACCTTTGACTCAGTCGAATCGACCGGTGCGACCAGGTCGCCAGCCGATACGTCAACCGTAGCGCTGGTCGTCGTGGACATCGTGAAGTTGACTGTCGTCGAGTTTTCAAGCACAACCAACTGATTCTTGATCGTCTGTGCTGCAAAACCGCTGACGGCCGCGACGGTAATGTTGTAATTACCTGGCGGCAGCTGGCGGGCAGCATAGAAACCATTTGAATCTGTGGTCGTTGTACGGTTGAAACCGATGCTAACACCGGTGATAGTCACCGATGCATTCGGAACAACAGCGCCGTTCTGGTCGGCGACCGTACCCGAGATCTCACCGAATTGCGATTGCGCAAACGTGCTGGCACTAAAAATAAGTACGCTAAGCACTATCGATGAAATAAAAATAAGATTTTTTCTCATGATTTTCTCCTTAAAATATGCAAAAAATTGTCAAAACCAATTTCGGACAATGTTTCACCAGTTTATATACAATTTAGAAGCCAAAGACGGCGAAATCTACATATATGCATAAAACCTTGCAAATACGTGTTTTAGGCGAGCCGGGAACCCGATGGAAAGGCAGGTAAAACCAGTCGGTGATTCAATATTTTGAAATTTCTCCAAATAGATGGATTTTCTGACGAAAAGCGCCGAGATTTGCAACGAGATCAGCTTTCGTTGACCTTTAGGACTGCGAGGAAGGCTTCTTGCGGGATCTCGACGCGGCCGACTTTTTTCATACGCTTTTTGCCCTCTTTTTGCTTTTCGAGGAGCTTGCGTTTGCGCGAAATGTCCCCGCCATAGCATTTGGCGATGACGTTTTTGCCCATGGCTTTGACGGTCTCGCGGGCGATGACCTTGTTGCCGATGGCGGCCTGGATGGCTACCTCGAACATCTGCCGCGGAATGAGTTCTTTCATCTTCGCGGTGAGCAAACGGCCTTTTGAAGTAGCTGTGTCGGTGTGAAGAATGATCGAGAGAGCGTCGACCGGCTCGCCCGAGACGAGCACGTCGAGCTTGACAAGCTTGCTCGCCTGATAGCCGGAAACATGATAATCGAGCGACGCGTAACCTTTCGAGACACTCTTCAGACGGTCGTAAAAATCAAGCACGATCTCGTTGAGCGGCAGTTCGTAAACCAGCATTACACGATCGGTTGTAATGTACTCGAACTTTTTCTGCACGCCGCGTTTCTCGTCCAGCAGCGGAAGAATACCGCCGAGATAGGCATCATTCGTCAGGATCGTCGCCTCGATAAAAGGCTCTTCGATCTTAACGATGCGGCCGGTGTCGGGCATTTTTGACGGACTGTCGATCTCAGCGACCTCGCCGTCAGTCGTCGTCACGCGGTAACGCACGCCGGGTGCGGTGGTGATCAGTTCGAGGTTAAATTCACGCTCGAGCCGTTCCTGAATGATCTCCATGTGGAGCAACCCAAGAAAGCCGCAACGGAAACCGAAGCCGAGAGCGGTCGACGATTCGGGCTCGTAAAAGAACGACGAGTCGTTAAGCCTCAGCTTGTCCATCGCGTCGCGGAGGTCTTCGTACTGTGCCGAATCGATCGGATACAAGCCCGCGAAAACCATCGGCTTAACTTCTTTGAATCCGGGTAGAGCTTCAGCCACGGGACGAGCCGCCTCAGTGATCGTGTCACCGATCTGTACGTCTGCGACCGTCTTGATCGAGGCGGTTATAAATCCTACTTCGCCAGGCCCCAGCTCTGCGATCGGCGTCGGACGCGGACGGTTAACCCCAATGGTTTCAACGAGATACTCGCGACCCGTGTTAAAGAACTTGATCTTAGTGCCCTTCTTGAGCGTACCGTCGATCACGCGAAACAAAACGATCACGCCGCGATACGAGTCGTACCAGCTGTCAAAGATCAGGGCTTTAAGTGGAGCGTTTCGGTCACCCTTTGGCGGCGGTATTTTAGCAACGATCGCTTCCAAAACATCTTCCACGCCAAGTCCGGATTTGGCTGAGGTCAAGACGGCTTCGCTGGCGTCGAGGCCGATGATGTTCTCGATCTGTTCTTTTATGCGATCTGGCTCGGCGGACGGCAGATCGATCTTATTCAAAACGGGAACGAGTTCGAGGTCGTTTTCGAGAGCGAGATAAGTATTGGCAAGCGTCTGTGCCTCGACACCCTGCGAAGCGTCAACGATCAGCAACGCACCTTCACATGCCGACAAAGAACGCGAGACCTCATAGGTAAAATCGACGTGCCCCGGCGTGTCGATAAGATTCAGAACGTAATCCTTGCCATCCTTCGCTTTGTAATCGAGACGAACTGCGTGCGACTTGATCGTAATGCCGCGTTCACGCTCGAGATCCATGTCGTCGAGCAACTGAGCTTCCATATCGCGCTCGGCAACGGCTCCAGTCAACTGGAGCAGGCGGTCAGCAAGCGTCGATTTCCCATGGTCAATGTGGGCAATGATCGAAAAATTTCTGATCTGGTCTGTATTCATCGCGAAAAACTCAAACTAACGAGGATAACAGAACCGAACGTAATGCGCATCCAAACCCTATGGCCGAAAAAAATTTTGCCGCTTGCGGAGACTTTTGTTATAGTTAACTTACATAGTAGTTTTTTTGGTAAGTTGTGCCCGCAGAGGCACAGGAGGTTATTTATGGGACGTGATTACGATAGAGAAGAAACATCTGCAGCAACCAAGCTGACATACCTTTTGGTCGGTGGCGGCATCGGTGCCGTTTTGGCATTGTTGTTTGCACCGAAATCTGGCGAAGAGCTTCGCGGCGACATCGCGGATGCTACACGCAAAGGCATCGAAAAGAGTAAGGAAACTGCCTCGCAGCTTCAAGAAAAGGCCGGTGAATACTACGAAGTCTCACGCGAGCGTGCGACCGAGCTTTACCAGACAGCTGCCGAAAAAGCAGCCGATCTGACGGAGAAGGCAAAGTCGGCAGCGGCAACGACAGCCAATCCTTTCACCGCAGCCATCGAGGCCGGAAAGGACGCTTACACGGCTGAGAAACGCAAGAATGAGTCGAAATCGATCACCGAGGGCCGTGCAAGCTACCCCGTAACTGACGAAGGCGACAACAAGTAGTTTATGAACGCGAACGACCCACAGTTTTGGCAGATGGTCTCGTCGATCATCATCGCGGTGTGCTTCGTCTTTATGGCGATCGCCTTTCTGTGGATCGCACTTACGGTTCGCAAGATAGTTGGCACTGTGAAGAACCTCGAGGAAAAGGTCGAGCCGCTCCTCAGAAAAGTTGACGCGATCAGCGTTCAAGGCAAAGAGATCTCGGTGCATTTCACCGAGATCTCAGCTAATCTTTCATCGGCGACGAAGAGTCTTTCTGACTCGACTGAGCTGATCAAAGATGAGATCGCTGAACTCCGCGTTCTAGTGAACCATACCGCTCACACCGCCAAGGACAAGGTCGACATGGTCAGCCGGTCGATCGACAAGACGCATTCGCAAGTGCTCGACACGACCGAATTCGTCAATCAAAAGATCGTCGTCCCGGCCCGTGAGATCGCCGCTGTAATGGCGGGCGTAAAACGTGGCCTCGAGGTCCTCTTCGCTCCTGCTCCAAAGCAGATCGATCGGGCGTACACCGACGACGAGATGTTTATCGGTTAGATCTTATTTATTGAAAAAACGAAAAGGCGTGGAGATTGCTCTCCACGCCTTTTCTATTAGGTTGTTAAAACCTTAGCTGATCGGCTTCGCTGTCTCGGCTGGCTTTGAATTGCGGCGATCCTGGAAACGCTTCCGCATCTCTTCGCGACGCGTTTTCATTTCGGCCCTACGCGTCTCCAACTCGGCCTTTTGCTCGACGGTAAGGATGTTCATGATCTGCTCGTGATTAGCTTTACGCTTTGCCCGCATTTCGTCACGAAGAGCTTTTACGCGTAGCTTCTGGTCCTCGGTGATCGTGCCGGCCCTCTTTGCTTCGCGGATCGCTTTCATTTCGTCGCGAAAAGCCTGACTTGGCCTATTTGCTTGACGAAGAGCCTTGAACTGCTCCTTCTGAGCGTCCGTCAAATTGATACCGCGAAGGCCCTCGCCACGCATTTTGCCGTGACGGCCAAACTTACCGCGTTTGCCCATCTTCCATTCGCCGCCGATGCGTTTGTCGCCACGCTCGGTCTTAACGGCCTTATCGGTCGTCGTTTCGGTCTTGGTCTCCTGAGCAAATGAAACGGTCGTGAAAGCAAGTGCCGCTATCGCGAGTGTTAGTATTGAGAAGAAACGTTTTGATTGCATAGCTTTATTTTACCTCTTTTAAGAATTCGTCAGCTTTCGCTGTTCGCTTACTAAGACGCTGCTAAAAGCGGTTTGGTCGAAGGTTTTTGGTAAAGAAGTGTAAAGGTCGCTTTTCAAGATCTTTCAACGCAGAGATCGCAGAGCACGCAGGGAAAAAAAGGACCAAATTGTTCGAACTCTGCGTTCCCTGCGGTCTCTGCGTTAAGATTCGTGCTTAACATTTGCGTTACGACAGGCTAAAATGCGACATTTGAGCTTACGCAAGGGGCCGTTTTGCTGCATGAGATTTTTATCGGAAATTAATTCACCTGCCGACCTGCGGCAGCTTCGCGTCGAGGACCTCCAAGAGGTCGCTGATGAGGTGCGTCAGTTCATTATAGATACGTGTTCGCGTGTCGGCGGGCACACTGGGGCGAGCCTCGGTGCGGTCGAGCTGGCAGTGGCGATGCACTACGTTTTTGACACGCCATCCGACAAGCTTGTCTGGGACGTCGGCCATCAGGCGTATGCTCATAAGATCCTGACCGGACGCCGCGACGAACTCCACACCATCAAAACCTACGGCGGATTGTCCGGCTTTCTGAAACGTGACGAGTCGCCCTACGATGCCTTCGGAGCTGGCCACGCTTCGACATCGATCTCGGCAGCATTGGGAATGGCAGTCGCTCGCGATACCAAGAAAGAAGATTTCCACGTGTGTGCGTTGATCGGCGATTCTTCGCTCGCGGGCGGCATGGCGATGGAAGGCATCAATCAGGCTGGGCATCTCAAATCGCGGCTGATCGTCATATTAAATGACAACGGAATGTCGATCGCTCCGGCGGTCGGTTCGCTCAGCGGCTATCTCAACCGCATCAAAGAGGCTCAGAGCTACCAGCACTGGAAAGAAGAGATCGGCGATGCACTCGAGAGCGTTCCCGGCATCGGCGGCAAACTACGTGCAGCCGCGAAGTCTGTAAAAGATGCCATCGCTGCCGCCGTTCTGCCAGGAGCTTTGGTCAACGAACTCGGTTTCAAATACATCGGCTATGTCGATGGCCACAACGTCGCAAATCTCGTAAAAGCTCTCGAAGCCGCCAAAAAGATCGACGACGGCCCTGTCATCGTCCACGCACTGACCACCAAAGGCAACGGCTTCCCAAATCCGGAAAAGAACTACTACGCCTATCACGCCACCGGCCCGTTCGATCCAAAGACCGGCTTGCCGTACAAATCCAGCAAAGTCGCCGCACCGTCTTACACCGCCGTTTTCGGCCAGACGATGTGCGAACTGATGGAGCGTGACTCGACGATCGTTGCCTTAACCGCCGCGATGCCGGACGGCACGGGAGTTGATAAAGTTCTCGAAAAATTCCCCGAGCGTTCGTTCGACGTTGGTATCGCCGAGCAGCACGCCATCACATTCTGTGCGGGCATGGCGTGCGAAGGCTTGAAACCCGTCGCCGCGATCTATTCGACATTCTTACAGCGTGCCTTTGATCAGGTTCTTCACGACGTTTGTCTGCAGGACCTTAATGTCACGATCGCTATGGACCGTGCCGGTATTGTCGGAGCCGACGGCCCGACGCATCACGGTTTGCTCGATATCTCTTATCTTCGCGGCTATCCGAACATTGTCCTGATGGCTCCAAAAGACGAGGCTGAACTCCGCGACATGATGCTCACCGCCATCGAACACCCCGGAGCAGCCGCGATCCGCTATCCACGCGGCAATGGCTTCGGCGTCGATATCAGCGAATTCCCAAAACAGCTGGAGATCGGCAAAGCTGAGGTTGTTACGGAAGGTGACGAAGTCGCGATCATCGCCTACGGATCGATGGTCTATCCCGCGATCGAGGCCGGCAAGGAACTCGCCAAAAGCGGCATCAAACCAACCGTCATCAACGCCCGCTTCGTCAAACCGCTCGACGAGCAACTCTTCACCGAAATAGCTCGCACCCACCGCCTCATCGTCACCGTCGAAGACGCGTATCTGGCAGGCGGCTTCGGCTCCGCCATCCTCGAAATGCTTGAAGAAAAGGGTCTTGCTGATACAATAAGGGTAGTCAGAATGGGCGTCAGCGATGAGATCGTCACACACGGCGATCCGAAGATACTTCTAGCCCACTACGGCCTCGACGCCGAAGGCATCACAGCAAGAGTGATCGAGAGTCTCGATATTCTCGACGAAAAACACGTAAACAAAACACGGATCAAGGCCGTAAAATAAAGAAATGAGTAACAAGAAAGAAGTAAAGGGTACTGCTCCAAAGAGCAACACGCCGATGCTGATCATCGGGGTGGTGGCGTTGGTGGCCGTTTTGGGTGGTTGGTGGATGTATAGTTCGTCGAAGTCGGGACCGGCGACGAACACCAATTCGAATTCGACCGCTAAGAATACGCAACAGCCTAAATCGCCTGGAATTCCGCCGAATGCTCCGGCCGGGGCGAATCCGCCGAATCAGACAGGTTCACCGACGGCAGCGGTAACGATCGAGGAATTTGCCGATTTTCAGTGTGGTTCGTGTGCTGCAGCACACCCCGTAGTTAACGAGATCAAATCGACTTACGGTTCGCGGATAAGATTTATCTTCCGCAATTATCCGCTCTCGATCCCGGCCCACGACAAGGCATACGAGGCAGCGGTTGCTGTCGAGGCGGCCGGATTGCAGGGTAAATTCTGGGATATGCAGAATCTGCTCTTCAACAATCAGCAGACCTGGACAGCGGCTCCGACCTACAAGACCATCTGGAAAGAGTACGCTACGAAGGTCGGCCTTGATGTCCCGAAATGGGAGAATGATATGGCCGGGCTCTCGGCGAAATCCCGCGTGGACGCAGATATGGCCCGGGGCAAGGCGATCGGCGTAAATTCGACACCGTCGTTCTACGTCAACGGCAATGCTGTTCCGTATGCCGAAGCAACCGTCGCAGGCCTCAAGAAGCTCATCGATGGCGAGCTCGCCAAAGCGAATCCAGCCGCTGCAACTGCTCCGGCTGCAAACACTGCAGCACCGGGAAACGCGGCAAACGCAAGCAAATAGTTAGTATTTAACATCTATGTCCAGCCAAACAACGATCGCCAAACTGCCCGTCGCAGCGGCGATCGTTGCGTTGGCTGGGCTTGCTGATTCGGTCTATCTCACGGTCCATCACTACACGGCCGAGCCTGTGCCGTGCAGCATTCTCGAGGGCTGTGAGCAGGTTCTCAATAGCCAATGGTCAGAGTTTGCCGGTATTCCGTTGGCGGCGTTTGGAGCGGCAGCGTATTTCGTTGCATTTTCTCTTGCTCTGTTGACAGTATTCGGAGACAGTCGAACGTGGCGGATCTACGGCGTACAGTCGACCATTATGGCCGCCTTCTCTGGTTGGCTGATCTACGTTCAGGCCGCTCTGATAGGAGCTTTTTGCCAGTTTTGCCTGTTGTCTGCTGTCAGTTCGATACTGCTGTTCATTATCTTTGTCGCCTCTATTTTCACATCCTCGGCTTTGCCCGAACCCGAACCTGACTTCGAGTCAGAAACAGATGCCGAAGCGGTGTGAATCCAATCCCGTAACAATGTCGAAATCTATCGTGGAGGTTGAACGCCGCGAGCGTTTTTGGGCGTGAAAGTTTACAAGCAGCGCCCGAATAGGGTAGCTTAAAGAGAATATCTATTGATTCCACGAATATATAGTGACTCAAAGCATCCTACAACGAATTGCAAACGGTGATCAGGCCGCCATACAGGATTGTCTGACCAAGTACGGTGGACTCGTTTGGTCTATCGCACGCAAGATGCTCCGAAATTCCGACGATGCGGAGGATGCCGTGCAGGAAATATTTGTAGATGTTTGGAAAAACGCTGAGCGGTTTGATGAAACCAAGTCTTCCGAGACGACGTTTATTGCAATGATCGCCCGGCGGCGTTTGATAGACAAGATCAGGTTTTCGGCTCGCCGGATATCTGCCGATTCGCTGGATGACGTACTGCTGGAGCCATTTACGAGGGCTGACAAAGATATGCAGACCGGTCTCGAAGCACAACAAGCCGCCGAGGCGATGCGAAACCTCAGGCCAGAGCAGCAGCAAGTTTTGCGTCTCTCCATTATTCAAGGAATGTCTCATCAGGAAATTTCGGATGCGACAGGGATGCCTCTAGGAACGGTGAAGACCCACGCGAGGCGAGGATTATTACAGGTAAGAGAGCTGATGGGGCTTGACTCATTGGGTGGTCCGCAGCTGTCGCAGGGGGTAAGAGCATGAACGAAGAACAAAACGAAAAATTCTTCGACCTGCTTGCACAGAAAGCCATTTATGGGCTGGACGAAAACGAGGCACGTGAGCTCGCATCTTTTGACGCCGGAACCACAGAGCTTGAATTTCGCTCACTCGAGCTGACTGCCGCAGCGATCCACCTCGCCGGCCTCGAAGCCGATGAGCAGATGCCTTCGTTCCTGCGTGAGAGAATCTTGGACAGTGGCGAGGAGTTTATCCGAAGCCAGCGAGCCGAGTCTTTCCAGAGTCCTGAGAAAGGAGCGAATGCGTCCTCAAGCACGACCGGCACCTATGGTTCATGGTTTGGATGGACGGGCTGGGCGACAGCTGCCCTAGCAAGCGTCGCTCTTGCGGTCAATATTTGGTCTACTCGTTTGCAACCGATCGATATGGCGAAGGTTCCGACTCCGGTTGAGACTCCGCGAGCTCTTTCACCGAATGAGCTCCGCGAAGAACTGCTCCGTAGCGAATCAAACGTTTACAAAGCTAGCTGGGGAGCCGGCAACGTCAAGGAGTTTTCGAACATTTCAGGCGATATCGTCTGGAGCGAAGCAAAGCAGACTGGCTACATGCGTTTTCGCGGACTACCGGTAAATGACGCTGAGAAGACCTGTTACCAGCTCTGGATCTTCGACAAGACTCAGGACAAAGCAACTCCGATCGACGGTGGCGTTTTCAACGTCCAGAATGAGGGCGAGGTCATCATTCCGATCACAGCCAAACTTCGAGCCCTCGGCCCAGAGATGTTTGCTATTACTATTGAAAAACCAGGGGGCGTTGTAGTGTCCAAACGTGAAAAGATCGCTGCATTGGCAAAGATCGAGACGAGTCTCTAACTGGCTTTTTAGTCAGATAAGAACAAAGGTATGGCACCGTTGCCATACCTTTTACTTTTGCCTCACTGCCCTTCTCTTCGGGCCGGGTTAACAAGCCGTGCGATGCGTTGTATATTATAAGGAGATCTATCTTATTAACTGGAGAAAAGTTTAATGTCCGTAGACAATAGCAAGATTCGAGAGCTACTCGGTGCTGATGCCGATCTGCTTTTGAACCACACTTGTAACACGATCCCCAAAGAAAATTTGCACCTGCCAGGCGGCGATTTTGTCGACCGCGTCATGGCAGATTCTGACCGCAACCCCAATGTTTTAAGAAGCTTGCAGTCGCTTTATAACACCGGCCGCCTGAGCGGAACTGGGTATGTATCGATACTACCCGTCGATCAAGGCATCGAGCACTCTGCCGGAGCTTCGTTCGCTCCGAACCCGATGTATTTCGACCCGGAGAATATCGTCAAGCTCGCGATCGAAGGCGGCTGTAACGGCGTTGCCTCGACCTACGGCGTACTCGGCATGGTGGCTCGCAAATACGCTCATAAGATCCCGTTTATCGTAAAGATCAATCACAACGAGCTTCTGACCTATCCAAATCAGTTTGACCAGGTGATGTTTGGCACGATCGAACAGGCTCGCAATATGGGTGCAGTCGCGGTCGGAGCGACGATCTATTTTGGATCAGATCAGTCGACGCGGCAGATCACTGAGGTCGCTGAGGCCTTTGCGTACGCACACGAACTCGGCATGGCAACGATCCTCTGGTGCTATCTCCGCAATCCGAAATTCAAGGGGCCCGACGGCGACATGCACACTGCCGCTGACCTCACCGGCCAGGCGAATCACCTCGGCGTGACGATCCAGGCCGACATCATCAAGCAGAAATTGCCCGAGCGAAACGGTGGCTACAACATGCTGAACACCGAGAGCAGCTACGGCAAAACGAATCCGAAGATCTACTCCGAGCTGACGACAGACAATCCGATCGACCTCGTGCGTTATCAGGTGGCGAATTGCTACATGGGACGTGCCGGTCTGATCAATTCCGGCGGCGAGTCAAAGGGAGAGAGCGACAAGGCCGACGCGGTCCGCACTGCTGTCATCAACAAACGCGGCGGTGGCACCGGCCTCATCTCCGGCCGCAAAGCTTTTCAACGCCCAATGGCCGAAGGCGTTGAATTGCTCAACGCAATTCAAGACGTATATCTCTCGAACGAGATCACCGTCGCATAAAGAAGGATTGACCGCGAAATACGCGAAAAGACGCTAGAAAAGGAATATGATTTCCTCTTTAGCGTCTTTTCGCGTGTTTCGCGGGCAAAACTTCCTACTTTTTCGAATAAGATCGATGCACTATCTCGATCCACATATCGGTTTTGATAAAACCTGAGCCGGCAGCCTTAAATTTCTCAGGCAAGCCGGCCTTCTTTAGCTCGTCAAGAGATTTGCCCGCCTTCATTCCGTCCTCAATGATCTTCGTCGACTCTACCAGTAGCGTATGATACGCCTTAAGGTCGTCCATCGTCGCGAGCGGTCCGTGGCCTGGGATCAGCTTGGCATCCGCCGGGATCGTCTTCATCAAGGACGCGATATTGTTGATCACCCCTTGGACGTTGCCGCCGCTGTCTACATCGACGAACGGAAACCGGCCAACAAAGAAATGGTCGCCGAAGTGGACCACGTTTGCTTTCGTAAAAAACACCACAGTATCGCCGTCGGTATGGCCATTTGGATAATGGACGAGCTTGATCTCCTCGCCATTTAGATGGATCGTCATCGACTGATTGTAAGTGACGATAGGCAGAGCATGCGCGACGTACGCAGGTGTCTTCTGGCCAAAGATGACAGGCGGATCGAGCAAGCGTTTTCGGACGTTGTCATGAGCGACGATGACCGATTGCTGCTTGCCAAAGAAGTCATTGCCCTCGGTATGGTCGCCGTGCCAATGAGTATTGAGGATAAATCGCGGCGTCGCTGAGCCGAGTGCTTTCAATGCTTCGCTAAGCTTTTCGCTTACTGCCTTGTAATCGTCATCGACGATCAAAATGCCCTCAGGCCCGACGACCGCACCGATGTTGCCACCGCGGCCTTGGAGCATATATACATTTCCATTGACCTTCTGAGTCTTGACGGTAACGTCCTGTTTATTAGCAAAATGGCTGTTATCGCCATGGGCGAAAGCCGTGAAACCAAGAAGATTTGTGATCAAAAGCGTAGCGATCATTCGTTGCATTCTCATGTCTCCGTTATATTGAATATTCTTTAGAAGCAATCTTACCAACTTCCTTCGGCGTTAGATCAAGAACGGATTCGTCATCCGCTCGCGGCCGATGGTCGTTTCAGGGCCGTGGCCACAATAGGCTGTAAAATCATCGTCGAGCGAAAGCACGTTCTCAACAATAGACGATATCAATTGCTCATGACTGCCGCCGGGCAGATCGGATCGGCCGACGCTCCCACTGAACAGACAATCTCCAGTAAAGACCGCCCGCTCATTTTCCTCGACCAAAACAATATGTCCGAGCGTGTGTCCCGGACAATGTCGAATTTCAAATTTCAGATCTCCGATCTCAACTATCTCACCGTGCTCGACATGCCGCGTAACCTCCGGCGGATCGTCGTAATCAAATCCCATCGCCACGAGCTGATGCGGCGGAATTCCCATCGCAAGCGGCTGCTGCTTCAATGAGTAATACAACGGCTCTTCGGCCTGATGCAGTAAGATCTCAGCATCAGGAAAATTATCTTTAATAAATCGAGTCCCGCCGATGTGGTCGAGATGTCCGTGAGTCAGACAGATCGCGGAAAGCTCCAGACCCTTCGTCTTCACAAATTCAACGACCTCAGGCGACGCCTCGCCTGGATCGATGCAGATGGCTTTACGCGTATTCTCGCACGCGACGATTCGCGTATTCTGCTGAAAAGGCGTCTGTACAAATTGCTCAATTATCATTCTCAGTAAGTTTATCGATGTATGGAACAGCGTCAAAATCAACGTCGCGGCGGCCTTGCAGGACGAACAAGATCGCCTCGCGATACGTCTTCTCATCCGGCATGCCATTGAAACAAGGCATCTCGATCTCGGTCAGGCTCAGGTAGCTATTCAGACAACTGAGCAGCATCCAGAGCAGTATCTCGTCCCGTTTGCCGAGCGGATTGTGTTTGATGATGCTTTCGCGGTCTTCGTAGATGCCGTCACAGATCCGCGCGAATTCAGCTTCTGAGATCTTAGTCATAGCTGCTCGGCGTACATGTGGTAGTGTTCACGCTCCATGCCCAATTTCTCGTAAACACGGGCCGCAAGTTCGTTCTCGTACTCGACGTAAAGCCTTATACCATAGACGTCTCCGGCCTCCCTTGCTCGGCGTTTCACAAAGTCGTACAACAGACTGTAGATCTTACGCCCGCGCGCCTCGGGCCGGATGTAAACGCTTTGGATCCACCACCACCACCCATTGCGCCAATCGCTCCATTCGTACGTGACCATAAGGCCGCCGACCACTTGGCCTTTGTCTTCTGCGGCGACATAAAATCCCTTATTCGGATCTTCAAAGACAGCCTTTACAGCTGCCTCGAGCAGCGGTCCGTCAAGTATCTTGCCCTCCGTCTCAAGGGCCATTGCCTTGTTAAACTCGACAAAATGATTCGCATCTTCGAGCCGTGCGAGCCTGATTTCCATATTCGTTTCCTTGACGAAACAAGCTTCGTCCTCTAGCCTAAAATGTTTTGCCAGCGGGCAAATTGAGATTATATGAAACTGCGGATACTTTATCACGGCAACTGTTTTGATGGCGTCTCGTCGGCCGCGATCTTTACCAAATTTTATCAGGCAAAAATTCACCCCGGAGCCGAGGTCGCGTACACGCCTACGATGCATCGTGCGGGCAATGCGTTTGACCGCGATCAATTCGATGGCGATGAGAATGCGATCGTCGATTTCAAATATTGCCCGGACGAGCGGCTGACCTGGTGGTTCGATCATCACCAGTCGGCGTTCCTAACAAAGGAAGACGAGCAGCATTTTCTGTCCGATACGTCGGGAACAAAGTTCCTCGATACAGAGAGCAAATCCTGTGCAGAGTTCATCGCTCGCATCGCAAAGGAAAAATACGGCTTCGAGGACGAATCGCTCACCGAGTTGATCGAGTGGGCACACATCATCGATGGAGCTTTGTATGAATCACCGGCGCAATGCGTTGAGCTTCGTTCGTCCGCTCTAAAGTTGATGCAAGTGATCGAGGGTGAAAAAGATCCCGAGTTTGTCGCAAAGATCATCCGCTCGCTGACGGCCAGAACTCTCGACCAGATCCTTGAGAGCAATGAGATCCAAGAGCGGCTTGAACCGATGCTGGAGCGCCACTGGAGCACCGTCAATACGATCAAAGAACGTGCCGTCTACGACCGCGGCGTTGTCACATTCGACCTGACCGACACCGGCATCGACGGCTATAACAAGTTCATCCCTTACTATTTCTATCCCGAGACAACCTACGTCGTAAGCCTCAGCCAGAGCGATTTCCGCACAAAGATCTCCGTCGGCTCAAATCCATGGGCTCCACGCCCTCGCACACACAACATAGCCGAGATCTGCGAACGCTACGGCGGAGGCGGCCACGCGGTCGTTGGAGCGGTCTCGCTGAAGCGCGAAGATCTGGAATTGGGCAAGAAGTATATGAAAGAAATACTCGAAGAACTTCGATTTGCAGACTAAGAAAGGCGGGCCGCAAAGCCCGCCTTTTTGACAAAGGATAGTAAAAAACTAGCCCTTTGTATAAACACTGGTCGTCGAGTTTTTGCCGCGAGGACTTTCCGAATCACGGACAACTGTCAGCGTTTTGCCATCAGCTCCAAGCTCATAGGTGATCTTGGTCGTCGTGGTCATCGCCGCACCGTCCTGGCCGGTCATCGTACGCGATGTATTGATAACAGCCTTGCTGCCATCCCATTTTCCGGTCGTCTTCACCGGGATTGTCATCCCACCAGGGCCTGGCTGGTCGACACTGACTTCTTTTCCATCGAGCATATAGGTCTGGTCACCGGCAGGTGCACCCATGCCGCCGCCCATGCCGCCTCCCGGACGACCGCCGCCCGCAGCATCAGCCGGGGGAGGATTCCGCTCGGTCTTGGTCGCGATCGTGAGCTTATTGCCTTCCTGTTTAATGGTCAGCGTCTGCGATTTGATCATCGCACCCTGCGGGCCGAGGCTACCCTTGGCGGTGTCGAGATTCCATGTACCGCTGAAATCAGCCGGTGCCTTCTGCGCCGATACGGTGAATGCCATTGCAAGCACTGTGATGGCAGCTGCGAAAACAAAATTCTTCTTCATAAAAATAGCTCCTGTTCTGAAATTGAGATTGTCGGACCGCCTTGTAAGACGCAATTCTAACCCGTTTGGTTTTGAGAGAGTTGTAAAGATTTGTAAATCTTTTACGTTGCCTCCTCACGCCCCAGTTTGCTGTTGCGATAACCGTAGATGAAATAGATGAACATACCGACGATAAGCCACGCTCCAAAGCGTATCCAGTTCGTCACTCCTAGCTCGGTCATTAGGTACAGACACGAAAGCAGGCCGAGGATCGGGATGAGCGAAAGCTTCTTAGTAAGGCTGAAAAAGACCAGCAACACGGATACGATGACGAAAAATATCATCGGTATTTTATGCGAAAACGCACTGAGCATCGATTCGCCGTCTTTCGGCGTGATCGTGATCAGATCGCTGTAGAAGGTCGGGCTGAAGTAGTAGATCACGAAGCCGACGATGATCAGTATCGCGGGCAGCAGGAACTGCGAATTGATATACGGCACGAACCGCGTCCCGCTCTCCTTGAACTCCTTATCCTTGAACAGAACACCCGCACACACGACCACAAACGCGAACAGCGTCCCGATACTGGCGAGATCTGTGACCTCGGTCAGGTTCATGAACAACGCGGGAATTGCCACGACGATACCTGTGATAATGGTCGCGAACCACGGCGTGTTAAATTTCGGATGAATTGACGAAAAGATCTTCGGCAGCAGGCCGTCGCGGCTCATAGCCATCCATAGACGCGGTTGGCCGATCTGGAAAACGAGGAAAACAGTCGCGAGAGCGATGACCGCACTGACCGCGATAATGCCCGCGACCCAAGGGATATTCGCACCTTCCGGCCCGAAGACAAATGCCAGCGGATCGCCAACGTCGAGCTTGGTATAGCTGACCATTCCGGTCAGAACAAGTGCGATCGCTATGTACAAGATCGTACAGATCACGAGCGATAAGATCATCGCTATCGGCAGATCGCGTCGCGGATTCTTGCATTCCTCAGCGGTCGTCGAGAGTGCGTCAAAGCCAATATACGCAAAGAATACGGCCGAAACACCTTTCAGAACGCCTTCGACGCCGTTCGGTGCAAATGGCGACCAGTTGGCCGGATTTACGTAGTTGAGGCCGAGGAAAATGACGAGCAAAATGATCGCAACCTTAAGAATCGTCATGATGTTCGAGGCAAATTTCGACTCGCGGATACCTATATATACAAGGCTCGTGATCACGACGACGATCAGCAGTGCCGGCAGATCGGCAACGATCGACCAAGAGCCGAGCTTCGGAGCGTTGAGCCAGGCGAGATAGCCATCGAACTGGCCGCAGCTAACGACCGCATCGGTTGCTGCACATCCGGTGGACAGTGCGTCGGCAGTTGCGCCGCCCGCGATCGCCTCATTTACGGCAGCAAAACCGCGTTTCGCGGTCAGAAAATCCATCGTAAAATGCAGAGGAATATCAATGCCGTAGCCTTTCAAAAGGCCGGTGAAATAATCGCTCCACGAGATCGCGACGGCGATGTTGCCGATGGCGTATTCGACGATCAGGTCCCAGCCGATGATCCACGCGATGAATTCGCCCATCGAGGCGTAAGCGTATGTGTATGCCGAGCCCGCGACCGGTATTCGCGAGGCAAACTCCGCATAGCACAGCGCCGAAAACGCACACGCCGTCGCCGTAAAGACAAACAGCAAAGCGACCGCCGGGCCGCCGTTAAAAGACGCCTTACCGACCATCGCAAAAATGCCCGCCCCGATGATCGCCGCGATGCCCATCAGCGTCAGGTCAAACACGCCAAGTGTCCGCCGCAGCGTGCCCGCAGGAGCCGAGTCGCCAACATGCTCAGTCATTCCGGCTGCAGCATCAGCCTGGATCTGAGCAATGGATTTAGTCCGAAAAAGATTGCTTGCCATAGGTTTAGTGGATAACGAATAACGAATAGTGAACAGTGAACAATTAAGAGTGGGACTGAACGCGAGTAGGGCCAATCCCTGTTCACTGTTCACTATTCCCTGTTCACTAAACGTAGTTCTGCGAATTCTGACCCAAAACGCCAAAAGATGCAAGCATTTCGGCGCATCTGGGACGGATTTGCCGAAACAACAAAATGTATCGATGTGACAAAACCACCGTTTATCCGACGCAAAGCGTGTCAAAAAGTCCCCGTGGCACCGTTTCCACCTACGCCCGCCGCCGCCAACTATCCACCGCGACCGCCGCAAGCACCTCCGGTGCCGCCTCACACCCCATCTTGATCTTCAGCGTGCCGAGCACGCGTCAGAAGCGCTAGCTACAGGTGTAGCGAAGCGAAACCTGTAGTAAAGTCGAAAAAAGATGGACGAGCGTGTGAAGCACGCGACAATTTGATATGTCGTACGCACAACTTTATTATCATTTCGTATTTGCGACCAAAGACCGTTTGCCGCTTGTTGCGCACTCGTGGGAAGACGAAATGTACCGGTATCTGGGCGGCATTATTCGTGGGCAAGAGTGTGTGCCTATTGAGATAAACGGTATGCCCGAGCATGTGCATGTTCTGCTGCGGGCGTCGCCAGTCATTGCGATCTCGGACCTGATGCGAGAAATAAAGGCGAATTCGTCAAAGTGGGCGCGGCGTATCCACGAGCCAAAATTCGGCTGGCAGCGGAGATACGGTGCCTTTAGCGTAAGCGAGGAAGGCCAAATGGAGTCCGACCAGCTTCCCGGTACATTAGAAACGCTTATCCAGAAACCTAAGGACAGATTGACGCGCCCGTAGGTTCTGGCTCATAATTCTGCGCGCAACATGAAAGCAATTATCAACAGTTCAGGCTCCGGGAGTCTTCTCCTGCTCAGTCAGTTTATCGGGATTACCCTATTCTGTTGTGTCGCAATTCGGGCCCAGTACCCGGACTATCAGAATGCCGTGGTGATCAAGAACGATCCGATACGAACTGCGCCGTCAGTCAGAGGAAAGGTACTGGCGCGACCCCGAATCGGAACGCAGGTAATGGTTACGCCCGCACTTACACCGGGCTGGTATTTAGTAAAGCTGCCCGTTTCGCAGATCGTTGTTGGATTTATCCATGGTAAATCTTTGAGGCTAAGTGGATTGGACAGCGGAAAAGCTCCCGCCAAGATAACTGTTCTTGACCTGGATGCTGAAAAGACACGCCAAATCGCGGTGAACCCGCAAAAGCCCAGCGGTACAAACTATTGCAAGTTAAGCCTTTTCTGCCCAGATATTGTTGACGTACAAACCGCCATTTTTGAAAACCGGGCGAAGTTGATAAAGGGAAAATTTGAAAAGACAGCGGACTGGGAAAAGAGGCGTGCCACCCTTCAGCGGGAGATACCGTTAGGAAACTCGCGCAATCTCTCAGAGAAGCTTTATTTCTTTTACGACTACTCGTTAAGGTCTCCCGTTCCCACCGAGTGGGAATACGATGCTGATCGGGAATCGTGGACATTAAGCTTCGAAGTAAAGCGGGAGGGAGGAAGAACATATATCCCTGTATTTAGCCCAAGGACTGGTCTGGAATTTTACTTGATAATTTCAGGTGATAAGCTGGCGAGTTCAAAGGCACTGATTTCTATGACGCCTGCAAAGGCAGCCGCCAACGATAAAAAGATCGAGCTTGCTTTCGGCGGCCGTGTTGTTGAGCCGCTTCCCGATGGGGACGCTGCAAGTTCAGAAATTCATTTCAGTTTAGAGGATATTATTGGGATCAATCCGGCAACCGGCGAGTATTGGAAAGCGACGATTGAAACGCAACCGACGCCTAAGGTTTCTCAGTTCGAACCTACGAACACAACTCGTCCCGTCTCGGAAATTGACGCTTTGAAGCGAACTAATTAGGGACCCGCAGAATGCATCGGCCTTTGTCCGTTTGGGACAAAAGTATATCGCGGCAGCGGACCTCACTTTGGCAATTGAATCATTTAATTACGCGTTGCTCTGGGATCCTTCCTTGATAGACGCACAAATCGGCTTGGCACGGTCCCACATGCTCAAAGGCGATCATAGGACTGCCCAATACCACATTGACAAGGCCCTTGCGATAAACGAACAGAACACGGAAGCTCTAACGCTGAAACGATTGGTTTCCGATCCCGTTCCCCTTCTTTCTGATCAATCATCGACCTCGCCGCCTTCTGCCAAACCTCTAGAAGGTGAATGGAAAATGACTTTACAGCTATCCGGCGAGACTCTTCAAATGACTCTTTCGATCCTTCGTGTTGGCTCAAAGTTAAAAGGGGTTCTCAATACGCCCAATCACGGGTCAAGCAAAATGTTTGATATCCGTCAGCAGGGTAAGGGTGGACTCAACTTTGAAGTGTCAGAAAAGATCGGTTTTTTTCTTCCGCAAAGTTAAAGTTCGCAGGGGTTTATGGATGGCTTCCAAATAACTGGCCAAGCTTTATTTCAATCCGGAACCTACAAGGGGTCAGGAGATTTCAACAGCGTTCGATAAGCTCCAACTATATAAAGATATCTATCGGCAGCCGGAAGCGTTCTGATAGGCGTCTGGCTTGGGCTTTGCTGATCTCGCGTTTTCCGTTGAGGACTTGTGAGACGACGCCTTGGGAACCGAAGATGTCGAGAATGTCGGTTTGTTTTAGCTGGTGCTCACGCATCAGTTCGCGCAAGGCCAGCGGCGGATTCGACTTATCACTTATCGGATAAGCCCTTTCTTCAAAATCTTCGATGAGTGTGACAAGATGGTCGAGCAACTGACTTTCTTCCGGCCTCAGGTCATCCTCATCTCTGAGCATCAAGCTGCCAGCGATCTGAATTGCATGCTCATTTTCTTCCTCAGTTTGGATTACGTGCGGAAAGCCTTCAGGAAGAAGAGCGGAATATTTCTGCGAGATATTTCTAGGCATACGTTTTTATCGCTTGCCTGAGGGCAGCCTTCCAAATTACATCTGTCAGGCAAATATTGCAATCTCATTCTTGCGGCTTGCCGCTTAAGAACCTTTTGTTCGGACTGAACCGCGATCTAATGCGGCACACTATTGACACAGTGTTGCATCTATGATACATTCTTTCACGCTATGAACACCTTTAGAAAATGGGAAGAGTTTCCGGTGGGGCCGAGCGGGGCGGTTTCGGGGCTGCATGTTACGTTGAACCGGCGGGGCGAGATCTTGCTGGGGGCGAGGACGTTTAGGAAGTTTGGCGAGCCGGAGCAGGTCTTGTTGCTGTTTGAACGGCGAAACGCCTTGATCGCGATGGTGCCGACGACGGCCAAGGCGACGAATTGTTATCCGCTCATCGCGAAGCGGAATGACGGGCACCGCATTATCAGGGCTAATCTGTTTTGCCGGCACTACGGCATCGCGTTCACGCGGACCGTGGCATTTAACACCGCGTATATCGACGACGACGGCAAGCTGATCCTCGATCTGCGCGACGTGCGGGCTGTGACGAAACCGAAACGGCTGATTCCGGTGGGGGTTTAGTTAGGGCACGAGACGCATGATGCGGTCGTCTTCTTTGGCGGGCGTGCCGCGGCCGTCGCGGTTTGAGGTGGAGAAGTAGATGTTGCCGTCCGGGCCCTCGGCGATCTCGCGGATGCGGCCTAACGATGCCGGTAAGATGTCTTCCTGCTTTACTACCTTGCGGCCGTCCATGATGACGCGGATGATCTTCGCACTGCGGAGGCAGCCGAAGAAGAAATTGCCTTTGAATATCGGAAACTGTGAGCCGTTGTAGAACATGCCGCTCGCGGGTGCACACGCGGGCGAGTATTCGAGAAGCGGCGAGACCATGCCTTCGCGTTTTTCGGTGTGGTGGATCTCGGGCCAGCCGAGATTGGCACCGCGTTCGACGAGGTTAAATTCGTCGCCACCCGAGCCTTTGCCTTCGAAGCTGCTCGGGCCGTGCTCGGTCTGGAACATCAGCCCGCTTCCCGGCTGCCACGCGAGGCCCTGTGCATTCCGGTGGCCATAGCTCCAGATCTCGGGGCGTGCTCCTGCCGTTTTCACGAACGGGTTATCCTGCGGCACCGTGCCGTCGTCATTCAGACGCAACGTCTTGCCCGCCAGCGAATCCATCTTCTGCCCCAGATTCCAATCAGTCGCATCGCCGGTCGTCACATAAAGCTTGCCGTCCGGGCCAAAACGGGCACGCATTCCGGCGTGATTTGGAGCTCCGGGAATGTCTTCGATGATGGATTTGGGGTCGGTGAACTTCCCGCCTGCGTACTTATAACGCACGACTTTGACGCGTTTGCCGTCGCGGTTGTAGGCGTAGGCGAGGTAGACAAAATTGTTTGTCGCGAACTGCGGATGGAGCGAAATATCCATCAATCCGCTCTCACTAGACGGCTCGACGTCAGGCACTACGAACACAGGCTCTGTGCGTAGTTTACCGCCCTCGATGATCCGAACGCGGCCCGGACGTTCGGTCACGAGCATGTCCTTATTCGGCAGCCAGGCAAAACCCCACGGCACTTCGAGGCCCGTAGCGACCGTCTCGACGCGAAACTTCACGCCGTCGGCGGTCATCAGGGTTTTCCCCTCGAAACCGCCGGTCGGCATTGCGTTAGAGCAGCCAAAGGTCACGAGCAGAAGCAGAATTGCGAAGTTTTGGATGATCGTCATGCCTATTGGACGACGATAAACGCGATTTTGTTGCGGGTCAAACGCGATGTTCAAAGGTCGGCGGCGGCGGGATGAAATTTGTGCTTTCGAGATATGAATGCGGGATGTCACCCGACTCAGATACGACGCAATTCCGGCCCGCATTTTTCGCCTGATACAGACAACTATCAGCACGTGCGAGAAAGCCCTCGAGCGTATCGTCCTGGCGAAGCTCGGCCACGCCAAAGCTCGCGGTGACAAAGATATTTTCGGCCTCGTACTCGACAATGAGTTGCTCGATGGCGACACGGAAATTCTCGGCTGCATGCCCGGCAGCCTTGATGTCAGCGTGCGTGAGCAACAACCCAAACTCCTCGCCGCCGAGGCGGGCGATCATGTCGTTCTGCCGCGTCATACTGGCACAGACAGCCGCAAGTTCGCGAAGCATACGATCGCCGCCGGGATGGCCAAACGTGTCGTTGACGGTCTTAAAATGATCAACGTCAAACACCACTAACGAAAGCGGTAACGCGTGCCGTTGGCTGCGGACAACCTCGGTCGCGGCGCGTTCGAAGAATGCACGATTATTCCGCAGCCCTGTAAGGTAGTCGGTAGTTGCGAGACGCTCAAGTTCGATCTGGGCGGTCTCGAGATCTTCCTGCAAACGCTGGCTGTTTAGGACCATGTAGGTAAAGGTCCACAACACGGCAAACAGATTGAAGAAAACAAACGAAAGCGATTGTATCCAACTCGGGACAAACAGGTCGTCGATCGGCGAGGCAGCAAACGTAACGATTCCTCGGAAAAACATAACGAGTGAGAAGCCAAGAAAGAGCCAACCGGCGAATTTATGTACAAATCGTTTTGCGTCCTTAGGAACAACAAAGAACTCATTGGCCGACATGGCTGTGATCGCACCGGTAATCACCGAACCGCATGCGATTCGCATCACGGTATTATTATCGACGCCAACGTAATATATCGAGGTCAAAAAGTGTAGGGCTACGATAGCTACATTGAAGTACACTAGCCCGCCTCGGCCTAAGAATATTCGAATACCATGCAGAGCGACCAGCAGGCCGACGACCGACATCATGTTGCCCGCAACGACTGGTATTATGTCCGGAACGAGCCCCCGAAACACTATGAATACAAAGCCGGACGCTCCGACCAGGTTTCCGGCTGTCCACCAGCCGAACCCATCGTAAGTCTTATTAGCCCGCCACGCGACCAGCATGGCGACGCTCAGAGCGGCACACATGACGATCAGCATGATCGAAAGCGTATATAGATCTAGGACACGCATTTGCATGAATACGAAAACTTTCCGCCTCAAGCGGAATTGCAGCTTGTAAAAGTGTGTGAGAGAAGCCGGGAAAGCAGGCGTCGTTAAACACCGTTTGTAATTGTAACCTATCGAGCGAAATATTGGAACAAAAACTTTTGCCTCTATTTCAGCTTCCCGGCAAAGGCCTTAGCCCAATCGTAGGGCTTCTTTATGATAGGTAGAGCCTTAGAAAAGAACGACTTTTTCTTGGCTTGTCGGGTCACGATCGAGGCTGCCACGGCATTCTGCGGCTCACGGTACTCGAGCGGTGCAACGGGATATTCTGTACGAAGGGGCATTTTCTGCGTCGCGAATATTACCCTCGGGCGTATCGGATCGGACTTTGCAAAGGGCCCCTTTTCTCGTTTGCTGGCTGTCACTGCAGAAGCAGATCTAGTTGGTTTGCGCGGTGCCTCGCTGACCGGTTTGCCTGATCTGAATATGACGATGTCATCTTGGGCTGGATCAAGGTCAGCTGGGCCTGGGGCAATCTCACGAATGGGCATGACAGCCGACAGATCGACCGGCAGCTCGTACGCGTTGTAGGCGACGAAGGCGACCTGCAACAGACAGATACCAATTATTCCCAAGATCGGCTTTCTCATCCCAATTAGCTTACCCCTCGTGGTGTTTAAGAATGTTCAAACATTCTCTTGCTTAGTATAACATTGGTCACAAAAGGTTGTAATAAGATCCGGATTATTTCGGGCAGGCGCAACTTCGCAGAAAACTCTTCTTGGAATAAACTTAGCCACCTAAGGACGAGCAAATACATGTACAAGAAAGGCCTTTACGCCATCTCAATACTGCTCATTACAGCAGCGTTTTCGTCGATCTATGCAGACCATCTGGATAAATTTATTGAAACCCAGATGAAGATGCGCAAGATCCCCGGACTCTCAATCGCGATCCTCCGAGACGGAAAGGTCATCAGATCGAGGGGTTACGGTATCGCAGATCTCGAATCCGGCAGCCCAGCTAATGCCGCCACGGTCTATGAGATCGGCTCTATCTCGAAGCAGTTTGCGTCGGAAGCCGTTATGCTGCCTGTCGAGGAAGGAAAGGCAAATCTGGATGACCCGATCAGAAAATACTTGCCACAGAATGCTCCTGAGTCATGGCAGAAGATAACTGTTCGTAACCTTCTAAATCACACTTCGGGCCTTAAAGATTGGACCGAGGTCAAAGAGTTCTCGTATCGGCGTGAGTATTCGGCCGAGGAGTTTATTGATCTCGTAAAGGGTTTTCCGCTTGGGTTTCAGCCTGGGGAAAATTGGCTTTATTCAATACTAACCTGCCGCTGATCGGCATAATCGTCGAAAAGGCTAGCGGGCGTTCATTCGAAGAATATGTGACCGAGCGTATCATAAGGCCGCTGAAATTCCTGTCGATCCGTTTCAAACATCAGGAAGATGTGGTGACAAATCGGGCCGCGGGCTACGTTTTGCGAAGTGGCATTCTGAAAAATGGAGAACCGTTCAGGCCAAAAGTGATCGCGGCGAGCGGTGGAATTCTTGCAAGTGCTCAAGACCTTGCCGGTTGGTGGGAAGCTGTGATGAAAGGCCGCGTAGTGAAACAAACGAGCCTCGATAAGATGCTCGCCCCGACAAAATTGAACGACGGCCGGTCGATCGCTCACGGTTTTGCGTTCTTTACCGATGTATTTAACGACCACAAGCTGATCCAGCACTTTGGCTCGACCGTCGGAGGTTTTGGCAGTATCGTGCGGTACTATCCGAAGGAAAAGATCACGATAGCAGTGATCGGCAACCTCGAAGACGGCGGAATTGGCGCTGAGTATATTGCTAAGCGGGTCGCGGATGTCTATATTCCAGGGGCTTTTGCCGACGGGATGAAAAACGTTCCGGATGCGAGGCCGAATCAAAAACAGAAAGATCTTCAGATACTTCGCGACATTGCCGACGGCAAATCTCCACAAGAAATGTCGGCCAACTTTGCCGCGCGGGTCAGTGAGGTATTTCGTAAACAGCTCGGCGACAACCTAAAGCAAATGAAATCCTTTTCCTACCTCGGCAGCGAGAAGATAACCACCGATCATTTCATGCTCGACGCGACCGCGGATGAATTCGTGCGCTACAGAATGACGCTCGCGGGTAAAAGCGTTTACTACTATTTTCGGATGAACAAAGAAGGAAAGATCGGGTGGATCGTATTTGAGGAATAGGCAAGGCACAATGAGCAATCTTCGCGAAGAGTTTGGCGACATCGATATTTATCTGTTCGATCAGATCCAAAAGGGCAGGTTTTTGCCTGAGATGAAGATCCTCGATGCTGGTTGCGGTGGTGGGCGGAATGTCGTTTGGCTGATGCGAAACGGCTTTGACGTGTATGCGATCGACCGGGACGAAAACGCGGTTGAAGCAGTTCGCGAAATGGCCGAGAACCTAGCCCCCGCACTTTCTCAACAGAATTTTCAGCGTGCATCTCTCGAATCGATACCGTTTTCGGACGAGAGTTTCGACTGGGTCATCTGCAATGCGGTAATGCACTTCGCGGAGGATCGCGGCCAATTCGATCGGATGCTGGCCGAGCAATGGCGCGTGCTCAAGCCGGGCGGCGTATTTTTTGCGAGGCTTGCATCGTCGATCGGGATCGAAACGCTGCTCGTGCCAACGTCGAACGGCCGCTATCTGTTGCCGGATGGCTCGGAGCGTTTTGTTGTTGATGAGCAAATTATTAGAAACGCGACCGCAAGTGTCGGCGGGCGTTTTCTCGAACCGATCAAGACAACCAATGTCGAGAATCTGAGGTGTATGACCACTTGGGTTTTGGTAAAAGACCCGAATTCGTCGACATGAATGCGTTTGGGCAAAGTCGATGTATTTCGCTAGAATTGTAAAAAGCACGTTTTCAGGGGAGCAAACCAGCTGAGAGTTGTTCGATTTGTCGAACATTACCCTAAAAACCTGACGCGGATAATGCCGCCGGAGGAAGAAAAACATGGAACAGAAATCAGTTGTCAGTGGTCAGTTGTCAGAAGAAAAAACTAGCGAGCAGGTAAAATTGCCGGCATCGCGTAAGGTGTATGTTGAGACGAATGGCTCGACCGTTAATCAAAACAAACACAATTTAAGGATTCCGTTTCGCGAGATCGCTTTGTCGCCGTCTAAGGAAATGGATGGGAGCGTGGTAGAGAACGCGCCGGTTCGGGTGTACGACACTAGCGGGGTTTGGACCGATCCGGCGACAAAATGTGATGTCCGCGAGGGGTTGCCGGCATTGCGTCGTGACTGGATCGTCGGACGTGGCGATGTCGAGGAATATGAGGGCCGCGAGATCTTGCCGCAGGACAATGGCTATCTGACCAAAGGTGCCGAGGAGATCGCGAAGGCGAATGAACGCGGGAATTTGGAAGAGTTTCCAGGATTGCGTCGGGCACCGCTGAGGGCGAAAAACGGTGCGTGCGTGACGCAGATGCATTATGCCCGCAAGGGCATCATCACGCCTGAGATGGAGTATGTCGCGATACGCGAGAATCTTGGCCGTCAGGCAGAATACGATCACCTCACGAACGCGGAACGCAGCGATCGCAGTTCATTGAATCATCAGCACAAAGGCGAGTCATTCGGCGCTTCGATCCCGACGTTCGTCACGCCCGAATTTGTCCGAGACGAAGTTGCTCGTGGGCGGGCGATCATTCCGAACAACATCAATCACCCCGAATCCGAGCCTATGGCCATTGGCCGGAACTTTCTGGTCAAGATCAACGCGAATATCGGCAATTCCGCGATCGCTTCGTCAATTGAGGAAGAGGTCGAGAAGATGCGTTGGTCAACGCTGTGGGGAGCTGATACGGTGATGGATCTTTCGACCGGAAAGAATATTCACGCGACGCGTGAGTGGATATTACGAAATTCGCCGGTTCCTATCGGTACGGTTCCTATCTACCAGGCGCTTGAGAAAGTTAACGGAAAGGCTGAGGATCTGACGTGGGAAATTTTCCGCGACACTCTGATCGAGCAGGCAGAGCAAGGAGTTGATTATTTCACCATTCACGCAGGTGTGCGGCTGCCATACATTCCGATGACGGCGAAGCGGACGACAGGTATCGTCAGCCGCGGCGGGTCGATCATGGCGAAATGGTGTCTCGCCCATCATGAAGAAAGCTTCTTATACACGCGATTTAGAGAGATCTGCGAGATAATGCGGACGTATGACGTGGCATTTTCGCTTGGCGATGGCCTTCGACCCGGTTCGATCGCGGATGCGAATGACGAGGCGCAGTTTGCCGAACTCGATACGCTCGGCGAGCTGACCAAGATCGCTTGGGAAATGGATTGCCAGACGATGATCGAAGGGCCGGGCCACGTGCCGATGCACCTGATCAAAGAGAACATGGACAAGCAGCTCGAGATCTGCGGCGAGGCTCCGTTCTACACGCTCGGGCCACTGACGACCGACATTGCTCCGGGATATGACCACATTACAAGCGGTATCGGGGCCGCGATGATCGGCTGGTTCGGTACGGCGATGCTCTGCTACGTCACGCCAAAGGAACATCTTGGCTTGCCGAACAAACAGGACGTCAAAGAAGGCGTCATAACTTACAAACTCGCCGCCCACGCCGCTGACCTCGCGAAAGGGCATCCGGGAGCACAGTATCGCGATAACGCATTATCAAAAGCACGCTTCGAGTTCCGCTGGGAAGATCAATTTAACCTCGGACTCGATCCCGAAAAGGCAAAGGAGTTTCACGACGAGACCCTTCCCGCCGAGGGAGCAAAACTCGCCCACTTCTGCTCAATGTGCGGCCCGCATTTCTGCTCGATGAAGATCACACAGGATGTCCGCGACTACGCCAACGCCCAAAACATTGAGGCGGAAAAGGCCTTAGCTGTCGGTATGAGCGAAAAAGCTGCTGAATTCGTCGCGACCGGCTCTGAGATATATCACGGCAACGTGCCCGATGGTTCGAAAGAGCGTCATTAGAATCCAGTTAAAAGAAGAGGCCTCACGCGATCGGATCCCAAATTGAGGGCGTGCATTGGACGCTCTCAATTTGGATAATTAGGGCTTACCTTATTTTGACACCGAGCCATTCGATCATATGATCTGCGACCTCTTGCCAATTATCTTCCAACGGCAGGTCGTGTCCCGTTTGCGGGAAAAATTTGAGATCGGCGTTGTAAACACGAGCCGTCTTTTCGATCGCCCTCTTCGAGACGAGTGCGTCCTCATCTGCTCCTAAAACTAACATCTGGGTGCTGATCTCCTCCGGCTTTGGTAAATTGAACATCGATTCCAAATTGGCCCAATACGATTCTTTGCCAAATTTCTTTACGTAACGAGCGATCTTTTCGATGTCAGTATCTTTCGAAAATAGGAATTTTTTTGCGAGTTCCGGCGTCGCAAACATCAGCGAATAATCCTGGTGGAAACCGATCTTCATCATTAGGATCGGATGTTTGTACGGCATCCAAAATGCGGACCAAAACATCCCTTCCGACGGCGAGGGTGTGATCAAGATCGCCGCCGGGGCCTCGTTTTTTTCGAGGTATTTTTGCACGACCAAGCCGCCGAGCGAGTGTCCGATGACCACAGGCTTTTCGGGCAAGTCGGAGGCGACCCGGACTACATCCGAGACATAATCCGCAATCGAGGTCCATTTCAGAGCTTCGTACCCATCGCTCTTTCCGTGTCCACGCAAACTAAGAGCATAGGCATCAAAACCTTT
>JADKEF010000007.1 GCA_016718135.1 Acidobacteriota bacterium
GATCGGAACGAACGCCGCAGGGACTTCTGCAATACCGAACCAAACAGGTGTTGTCATCAACGGCGCAAACAACAACAAGATCGGCAACGGCACGCCTGAGCGAGTAAATCTCATCTCTGGTAACGCAGAGAACGGTATCGAGATCATCCAGACGACCGGCAACTCGGTCAAAGGCAATAAGATCGGCGTAACGATGTCCTTAACACCTCTCGGAAATGGTGGGCACGGAATTGTCGTTCGCGACAGTCCAGGAACACTCATCGGTGGCGAGTTAGCAAACGAAGGCAACATCGTCTGCAACAATAGCGGCAACGGCATCCTCGTCGAAACGACCGCCGCGAACCCGGCGAATCGCATACTTGGAGGCCCGCCAACGACCATTCAGGGTAATCATATTGGTGTGACCTTGGACACGTTCGCAATGGGCGGGATCATAACGGGTCCCAACGGCTTGACGGGCATCGTTTCAAAGGCGATTGGGGTGAAGATCGGTGGAACCGGCGCAGGAGCTGGTAATTCAGTAGGCGCAAATGCCGGCCCCGGCATTCAGATCGAAGGCCCGGCAGCCGAAGGGAATGAGGTTCTGGGCAACTTCATTGGCGCGATTCGAAATGCACAAGGTGCGATCTTGGCAGGCGGGAACGGCGGCGATGGTATAAAGGTCTCAGGCGCCAGTGTGGGGACCAAGATCGGTGGTATCGTCGGCGGTGCGGGTAACACTATTCTCAACAATGCTGGGAACGGCATCCTGCTCGAAGCGGGCGGCGAGAGAGCCACGCTACGAAATCGCGCAGGTGGCATTCCACCGACCGTGATCGAGGGCAATCATATCGGAGTGACCCTTGACACGTTCGCGATGGGTGGCGGGATCAAACTGGGCCCGAACGGCTTGACGGGCATCGTTTCAAAGGCGATTGGGGTGAAGATCGGTGGAACCGGCGCAGGAGCTGGTAATTCAGTAGGCGCAAATGCCGGCCCCGGCATTCAGATCGAAGGTCCGGCAGCCGATCGAATGAGGTTCTGGGCAACTTCATTGGCGCGATTCGAAATGCACAAGGTGCGATCTTGGCAGGCGGGAACGGCGGCGATGGTATAAAGGTCTCAGGCCAGTGTGGGGACCAAGATCGGTGGTATTGTCGGCGGTGCGGGTAACACTATTCTCAACAATGGTGGGAACGGCATCCTGCTCGAAGCGGGCGGCGAGAGAGCCACGCTACGAAATCGCGCAGGTGGCATTCCACCGACCGTGATCGAGGCAATCATATCGGAGTGACCCTTGACACGTTCGCGATGGGTGGCGGATCAAACTGGGCCCGAACGGCTTGACGGGCATCGTTTCAAAGGCGATTGGGGTGAAGATCGGTGGAACCGGCGCAGGAGCTGGTAATTCAATCGGTGCAAATGTGGGCCCCGGCATTCAGATCGAAGGTCCGGCAGCGGAGTCGAATGAGATATTGGGCAACTTCATTGGAGCAATTCGAAATGCACAAGGTGCGATCTTGGCAGGCGGCAATGGCAGCGATGGAATAAAAGTTTCCGGCTCCAGTGTCGGAACCAAGATCGGAGGTATTGTCGGCGGAGCGGGCAACACTATCCTTAATAACGCCGGTAACGGCATCCTGGTCGAAGCTGGTGACGAGAGCGTTACGCGGCGATTTCGTGCAGGTGGGATTCCACCAACCGTGATCGAGGGTAATAAGGTCGGAGTGGAACTCGACACGTTTGCGATGGGTGGGATCAAACTGGGCCCGAACGGCTTGACGGGCATCGTTTCAAAAGCGATTGGGGTGAAGATCGGTGGAACCGGAGCCGGAGCCGGGAATTCAATAGGTGCAAACGTAGGTGCCGGCATCAAGGTCGAGGGTCCGGCAGCGGAGTCGAATGAGATATTGGGCAACTTCGTCGGTGCCATTAAGAACATTCAGGGTGCGATCGTGCCGAATCTTGGAAATGGCGGCGATGGCATAAGTGTCGGGGGCGGTGCAGGAAACAAGATCGGCGGAAACGTAGCTGCAGCGGCGAATATGATCGTCAACAATGCCGGAAACGGCGTCACTGTCACGGGTGCGTCCGCTACGGACAATGAAGTGCACGGCAATCTCATCGGTACCACGACAGCAACGATACCTGAGGATTTTCCTCTGGGAGCCGCAACAACGGGCAACGGGCAGGATGGGATCGTCGTGCGAGACGCCCCGAGACCCCAGATAGGCCGGGCCGACACGTCTTATCGCAACGTCGTGGCTTTCAATGCCGGTAACGGTGTCCGCGTCGATTCAGCATCTGGAACCTACAGCTCGCCGGTCTATGTCTACGGCAACGACCTCGTAGGCAACGCGATGAACGGTATCCTTACCACAGTTCAGCACGATATGCCCCATATCATGGAGGGGAACACGGTTCGAAGTAACACTATGGCTGGGATCAAGATGGCCAATTCTAACCGAAACGAGGTCATCCAAAACCGTGTCGAGAACAACACAGGGATCGGTGTGATCCTGGACGGGATTCAGACGACGCTAATTAATGTGCGCAACAATATCATCAACGAGAACGGCAGCCACGGCGTGGATATCGATAACGGCGCAAATACAAACAATATCGGCGGCAGCGCTCCCAACCAAGGCAACACGATCACAAACAATGGTGGAAACGGTATCAGGCTCGGGCCTGGTGCAGGATCGGGAAACAACCTTGATCCGAACATAATCTTCGGCAATACCCTTGGCGGAATCGACCTCGGTGGTGACGGATTTACACCGAATGATCCGACAGATGCGGATGCCGGGCCAAACAATCTTCAAAACTACCCAACCCTAACGGTTACGATAACTGGGGGCGATCTGATCGTGAGCTATCAGGTCGATTCGGCTCCCGCTAATTCGGTATATGGAACGACCGGGATCCGTGCAGAATTCTTCGAGGCAAACGCTGTTGGCGAAGGAAGCAATTTCCTTGGGTTTGATACCTACACCACCCAAGACTATGCCAACGGAACACCTGGAACCAAGCAGATAAATCTTGGAAACGCGGCTGCACTCGGATTCGTTCCAGGCGACCGCATGACCGCGACCGCTACAGATACCGCGGGAAATTCGTCGGAATTTACTCCTGCGGTGACTGCTCCGGGTGGTTTGGGGTTTGAGGCTGACGTGGCTCCGCGGCCTAATGGGGATGGGAATATGCTCTCGACGGACATCACGCAGATGCGGAGGTTTGTGTCGGGACTCGATACGCCGAATCCTGCGACGAACGAGGCTCAGCGGATCGATTGTGCTCCGAGGTCGACTTTCGGTGACGGCATCGTCAACTCGAGCGATGTCGTTCAGGGCAGAAGATATGTTTCAGGACTCGATGTGATCACACCCGCAGGCGGCCCGGCTAACCGCGTCGGCTCGGTGCCGGAGAGTATCTTTGTCCCAAACAGAGATAGCGGCGTCGATCTGTTTCAGCGAGAACTGAGCATCGGCGAACCGGAATTCCGCCGTTCCACCGTCATCGTGCCTATCGAGATGACATCACAAGGCAACGAGGTCGCGATGAGCTTTACCCTCGAATACGACCCGAGCGTCCTCGCAAACCCTCGCATTACGCTCGGCAAGTTCGCCCCCGCAGGCTCAACCCTGACCGTTAACACAACAGAACCCGGCCGCATCGGCATTCTGATCGACTCGGCCAACGCGATGACCGCATCAGCAATGCCGCGACCACTGCTGAATGTAACATTCGAGGCGATCAGAGACGGCAGTGTAACGGGAGCAGTCTCGTTCACTGATTCACTCACTGCCAAAGGTATCTCTGACGCAGCCGGAAACTCGCTCACGACCAGATACTTCAACGGCAACATCGTTTTGTCCGGCAAGAGAGAAACTACTGAGCTTTGATTTCAATGGCTTGGTCTAGTACTGCGGGGAGGAATAACTATACTTGACCGTATTCGGCAGGTGTCCGGGCTGACCGAACTCTGTAAGGGGCAGCCAAAAGGTTCTTAGTCGGCGTCGAATTGTCGCTTCGAAGTTCACTTTTCGAATACTTGATCTTGCGGAATGCACGGTCTGCCAGTTCATCTGGAAAGCAGGAAAAAATTCGCCGCAACTCTTCTCCTTGCTTTAAGGCATTATTTTGCGCCTGTCCTGGTCGGCATCCTTCCTATCCTTAACCGTACCGCGCTTTGGACCGGGTCCTGGAACCGATCTGGATCGCCTATTCAATTAATTCGGAGCCGGTACGCCTATCTCGCTTCTCAAAGACCAAAACTTGATATTTTCCTGCTAATCCTGTCCGGTGAAGTCAACTCCGGAAAGGTTGTCGTAGGGGGTGATCCGCTGTTCGGTGAAGCGGAAACGTCTGGACGAGACCTTAACGGAATAGCTCTTGCCTTGAGCGAGGCCCTCGAAGCGGTAGTAGCCAAATGTCGCTGTTGTCGCGGTTCGAGTCACGCCGTTAGGATCCGTTAGGATTACCGTCGCGTTGCGTAAGCCCGAGCCGTTTGGAGCTAGGACGCGGCCCGCGATCTCGACCACGACGGCATTGGGGCCGGCGATCGAGATCAAGCCGTTTGTTGCTTTGACAGCGAGTGAAGTGGCAAGCGCATCCGAGATCGTCGTTTCTTCGATCAGGATAGGAGTGTCACCCGTCGGTGCGGTCGATGCGATATCGAACGAGATATTGACGAGCGTCTCGATCGCGTTCGATCTTGCAAATGAGCCGGACGAATCGACAAGTACACGGATCACGCCGGGTTCGTCGGTATTCGCTGTCAGTGTTGCGCCATCCGCTGCATTGACTAGCTGCACCGCCGCATTGCCGAGCCGTGTGGCATCGTAGCGGATCACAAAGTTGACTGCTACCTCGTCACCATTTGACCGCATTCCGACCGGTACGCTAACACGGCTTTCCGTCGAACCGCTTGCCTTTCCGACTATCATCTCCGCTGCAGCAGTGTCGATCGATCGTTCCGCAACGGGCGGTGCGATCGGCCCGCTGCTTGCAATACCCGCTCCGCCAGCCGACTGGGTTGTATCGAGCCCGGCGACATATCGCCTCGTTTGCACGAGATCGGTCGAATTGAGAGTACCATCGCCTTTTGTGGAAGCCGGTGCGGTGTCTGCCCGCTGGAACTCGTTGTGCGTTCCAGCCGGCGTATCAAGTCCCGCAACGAAACGTCGCATCTGCACGACATCGGCTGATTCGAACGCACCGTTACCGGTGTTCCTGTTTGCAATATCACCCTCCCTGCCCTGAGCAAAGACGATCGACCCGTTGATATAAGTCGCAGGAAGATGATTATCGCTGGCGTCCCTGACCAGTCTGACGACCGGAGCGTCACCAAAAGTCAGGGGCGTGTTGCTCAGGCTATTAGCGAGGGTAGTGAAGTTGATCACTGCGATCTCAGCTGCTCCCGCGGCAAACGCCACCGGATTGGTGATCGTTACGCCGATCTGTCCCGGTGTCGCGTTGTTGAAGGTAACGGTGCAGCCCGGAGCCGTAGCCGCTCCGCAAGCCGCGGTCGGATCGCTCGCGAGGGGATTGATGCTGTAGTTCAGACTGAACGACACGAATGTCTCCGTTCCCTGGCTGTTCATAACGATTGGAACCGCATTGGCCGCACCCGGGACAGCATAAGTATCAACAACGGTGATCGTCCTCGGTATTGCGTTCGGATCGTAGGCGATAAAGTTAGCCGTTGCGTTGGTCGTTACATTATTAAACGTTCTGGTGAGAGGGTCGTACACCTTACCCAAGCCGGAAGGTGTGATGACGACATTTGCACCGTGTGAGACATTCGTGATGACATAGTCGCCATTCGCATTGGTCGTCGCAGGTCCTGGAACCGGAACATTGTTGCTCGTCAGTGTGACGACCACGCCCGCGAGGTTGGTGTTCGGTCCGCCGGCGACATACTGCTTGATATTGCCCGAGATCGTGACCGGTGGAATGTCTAAGACAAAGGTACCGATCGGACCGGTTGCGACCGGTTGATTGGCCGAGTCGACCACCTGATTGGCCTGCATGACGATACTGTACGTACCGTTATCCCCGATATCCCACGATCCGCCCGGTGCGTTGAATGTGTAGGTTGCGACACGCGGTGTGCCGTTGGTATTGATGTTGACACCGGTGAATGTCACGGCCGAGTTGAACGCATTCGGGCCGGTGACACGGATGTCATTGCTGTCGAGCGAGGCAACGTTGATCGCAAAGTCATCGGTGTATGTCACCGTGACGGTATGCGCCGTTCCACCGCCTGTAACAACGGTCGGAGCCGTACCCGCCGCTGTCGGCGGCAGATCGACGACCTGTATCACTACCGGGCTGGTGCTTCCGTTGAATGCTGACGAGCCAAGATAGACGGCAGTGATCGGATGCGGACCAGACGTGAGCGACGATGTAGTAAATGTCGCGACACCTGCTCCGTTAAGCGTTCCGGTGCCGATCGCTACGTTGTTATCCCTGAACTCGACCGTGCCCTGCGGCACACCACCCGACGGAGCATTTGGCGTGACAGTGGCCGTAAAGGTCACCGGAGCACCAAGCGGCGAAGGATTGAGAGATGACGCCAGAGCCGTAGTGGTCGTACCCGGATCGATCGTAATGGTGAACGTCTGCGGAGCCGACGTGTCGCTGCCGCCATTGGCGGTGCCGCCGTTATCGGAGAGCGTCAGCGTGACCGTCGCCGTGCCGGTCGCACCGGTCGTCGAGGTAAACGTAAGCACGCCGGCCGTTGAAATAGCCGGAGCTGCGGCGAACAGGCCCGGATTTGAGTTGCCCGTTACCGTGAAGCCGGTCAGAGTCTGTCCGGACTCATCCGGAGGACCATTGGTGATGCCGGTCGCCCATGGATTTACGGTCTGCGGCCCTTGATTGACCACACGCGTGACATTTGGCCCGGCCGTAAAGGTCGGCGGATCGTTGACCGCCGTCACGTTGACCGTGAACGTCTGCGAGAACGTATTGACGCCGCCATTTGCAATGCCGCCGTCGTCGGTGACTGTGACCGTTATGATCGCTGAGCCGTTGGCATTCGCGACAGGCGTGAATATCAGCGTGCCGGTAGTATTCGCACTCGTGTACGTGACCGTCGGATTCGGGATCAATCCCGTATTGTTCGACGATGCGGTGACCGTCAAAACTTGCGTCTCGAACGGCCCGGCTGTGATGCCCGAGAGATTGACGGTCTGAAGCGCCGCATCCTCGAGGATCGTTGCGTCTGCCGGATCGTTAAGGGTTGGAGCATCGTTGACCGGCGTGACATTCACAGTAAAGGTCTGCGAGAACGTGTTCACGCCGCCATTCGCCGTACCGCCATTGTCAGTCACGGTAACCGTGATGACGGCGGAGCCGCTCTGGTTCGCAACCGGTGTGAATGCCAGGCTGCCGGTGGTGTTCGCACTTGTGTAGGTGACCGTCGGGTTCGGGACGAGTCCCGGGTTGCTCGAGATCGCTGTAACGACAAGCGTTTGCGACTCAAGCGGGCCCGCGGTGATGCCCGAAAGATTGACGGTCTGCGGCGCAGCATCCTCGAGGATGGTCACATCTGCCGGATCGTTAAGGGTTGGAGCATCGTTGACCGCAGTTACATTGACGGTAAAGGTTTGCGAGAAGGTGTTGACCCCGCCGTTCGCCGTTCCGCCATTGTCCGTCACGGTGACCGTAACGATCGCCGAGCCGCTTTGATTTGCCACCGGCGTAAAGGTCAGGCTACCGGTGGTGTTCGCACTTGTATACGTAACCGTCGGGTTCGGGATTAGACCCGGAGTATCCGAGGTCGCCGTCACCGTCAAGACCTGAGTCTCATTCGGCCCGGCTGTGATGCCTGATAGATTGACCGTCTGAAGAGCCGCGTCTTCCAAGATCGTCATGTCAGAAGGATCGTTCAATGTTGGAGCGTCGTTGACCGCCGCCACAGTGACGGTAAAGGTCTGCGAGAACGTATTCACACCGCCATTCGCAGTGCCGCCGTTGTCCGTGACAGTAACCGTGACGATAGCAACTCCGCTCACGTTAGCTACCGGTGTAAAGGTCAGGGTCGCCGACGCGTTCGGACTCGTGTAAACAATCGTCGGATTCGGGATCAACCCCGGAGTATCCGAAGTTGCCGTGACCGCAAGCGTCTGGCCCGCTTCGTTGATCACGCCTGACGTGATGCCTAGAAGATTGACGGTTTGAAGCCCCGCGTCTTCATTGATATTCATATCCGCCGGATCGTTGAGCGTCGGAGCGTCATTGACCGGTGTGACCACTATGGTCGCGGTTGCGGGAGCTCCGCCGAGGCCAGCGTCACTCGCACTTGTCGAAGCGGTCACGTCAAAGCTGCCATTTCCAAAGAAGTTCAATGCCGGAGTAAATCGCAGACCGGCCACCCCTTGTGCAGCAGTTATGAACGAACCCGCGGCGATCGGTGTTGTTCCGTTGTTCTGGAACAGCGTTCCGTTGGCTATATTGGTGATCTTATAATGCGTCACCTCACTGCCGTCCAAGGCGTTTGGCGTGATGACAAGTTGGCCGTTCGCCGTCTGCGTGTCCTCAAGCGTCGAGCCGTTGGTCACGCTCGGCGTCAAGGCAAAGCCTGTTACGGCCGTGGCCTCGGTGTCCGAGTTGTCGGAGGTATCGAGCTCGCCGGTTGTCGGCGATGTCGCCACCGTCGCGGTATTCGAAGTGGATGCAGGAGCATTTTGAGCTACTGTTAACGGCACTGTGATCGTCGGGAACACATTCCCGGCAGTGACAACGTCAGTGCTCGTGCACGTTACAAGCTGAGCAATGGTGTTGCAGGACCAATTGGTGCCGGTCGCCGCTCCCGGAGTAATGCCGGCCGGGAATGTGTCGGTGACCGTGGTCGTTCCGCTGGTCGTCGCCGGCCCGTCGTTCGTCACAACGATCGTGTAGCTCTCAGCCACACCCTGATCGAACGGAGCATTCACATCTTCCTTATCGATCCGCAGGTCGAACGGCTTACACTTGCCGCCGCCGTCTGCAGAAAAGATCGACGTGATAGATGCTGGTGATAACACCGCATTGAACACTTCGACCTCATCGATCTGGCCATTGAATGGATGCTGTACTATGCCGGAGGGGACTAGGCCTCGACCGCCGATGAAAAGTTGGCCTGTCGAGACAGACCTTCCAGAGAAAGCGAAGATTCCGATTTGATTGCCGTTTACGTAGACACGAATGTTGGTGCCGTCGTACGTTTGGGCATAGTGGAACCAGGTATTCAGAGCCGGAACGGTGCCAGGAGCTGTATTAAAGGTGCTGGCGCCATTGATGACGATATAGAAATTATCGTCCGCGGTGTTGGCTGGCGTTGCATTATTGTAAATAAAGGATGCGAACGAATCGAGATTGCTGCTCGTCGTCGTCATCTTTGTGATCAGGCCTTCATGGCTTGTGCCATTGAGATTGCCTTCACGTCTGATCCATGCGTCAAACGAGAAGGCAGACGCGTTCGTGTCCATCCCCGTAGTATCCGTCCGCCCAACGTTTTGCGTCGTGCCGTTAAAGTCGAACGCCTGACCGACCTTGCCGGCTGCATAGGTTGTCGCCGGAGTGCCGCCGGAAGAAGCATCATACCCGCCTGCAATGTCGCGCAATGTTCCGTCCCCCGTGTACCAACCGCGCATATTCGGCGGCGGTGCTACGCAGGTAGACAAGGTAGCCGTTGCTGTGTTGCCGGTGCCGCCGTTTGTAGAGCTGACCTGGACGGAGTTGAGACCGCCCGTTGTCGCGGTCACATCGACCGAGATCGTGCAAGGAGTACCGACAATAACAGAGGCTCCCGACAAGGAAACTGTATTCGAGCCGCTGGTCGCTCCTGTCACCGTACCGCCACAGTTGTTAACACTGAGTGCCGGCGTCGAGGCGACCAGAATGCCCGCCGGGAAATTGTCGGTGAACGATACGCCGGTAAGCGGACCGGGATTGCCCGCAGGATTGGTGATAGTAAAAGTCAGTGTCGAATCGCCGCCCGGCGTCGTAAACGGCGGTGTGAACGACTTCGCGATCACTGGGGGAGCGAAGACGTTAAGCGTTCCCGAAGCCGTCAAGCCTGTGCCGCCCTCAGTTGAAGAGACATTGCCCGTGGTATTGACGATCGCACCGGCTTGAGTCGCTTTGACAACGACAAAGATCGTGCATTGGTTGGCCACAGTAAGCGGCCCGCCGCCGCTAAATGTGAAACTCGTCGCACCTGCGGTGGGCGCAAATGTGCCTCCGCAGGTATTACTTGTGACCACAGGCGAATCCACTTCCAGACCGGCAGGGAAAGTATCCGTAATTGCCAATCCCGTTAAGTTCCCAGGATTGCCGGGCGGATTGGTTATAGCAATAGCCAATCTGGCAGTACCATTCAGCGTTGTGTTGTTCGAATTTCCCTGAAGCGGATTGACGAAGAATTTGCTGACGGTCGGCGGGGCGAAGATCGCCCATGCATAATTTGCTGGCGGGCCAGTGTTCCCAGCGGCGTCGATCGACCTGACCCTAAAGTCATGATTTCCAATACTCAGATTAAGATAAGCTTCCGGGCTCGAGCACGGTGCAAAGGCCGCATTATCTAAACTGCACTCAAAACTAGACAGGCCGCTGAGAGTGTCGGCCCCGTTAAAAGTAAACGAAGCATTTCTATCGGCTGTAAAAGCCGGTGGGCCCGACAGGATGGATGCCGTAGGAAGTGTTTTGTCGAGTTTTACCAGAGCGCTCGACTGCAGAGCGCTATTCGCCGCCGCGTCAGTACACGTCCCGCCGTTCGACACCGAAGTGCCTGCGAACGGCGTGTTCGCGGTCACTGACCCGTTAGTCAGGGTGTTGCTCAATACGCCTGATTGGACGGGACCGGTATCGGCACATGAAAAGTTAACCGTAACGTCAGAATTGTTCCAACCCGCGGCATTCGGTAGGGGCGAGATCGCAGATGTAATGACCGGGGCTGTTTTGTCGATCTTCACGAGGACAGTGCCTTGTGCGGCCGAATTACCGGCACTATCAACGCATGATCCGCTGCTCGAGACAGTGGAACCCGTAGTTTCGCCAACGACTGGTACGGGCGTCACGATCGAGTTCGTTGCCAAGCCAGAGGACGGAGCGGCATCGGAACAAGAAAACCCAACGCTCACATCGGTAGAATTCCAACCTTGCGCCGTTGGGGGTGGACTTACGCTCCCAGCTATCGAGGGAGCGACCGAATCGACCTTAACTGTCAGAGTGGTGGGGCCGCCGACATTGTTGGCGAGGTCAATTGCCGTACAGCTAAGAGTGTTTGTGCCCTCAACATTGACATTGGCAGTGGTCGCCCCTGCGGATACATTAAGAAGCGGACTTCCATTCAACGTACACGTGATGTTTTTGACCAATCCTCCAGCCGGCAGATCGGTTGTGTTAACTCCTATGAGCGCCGGCTTTGTTTTGAACCATCCATTCGTACCGTCTGGTGTGGCGTTAAATGAGATCGTCGGAGGCGTAGAGTCAACTATGCATCTCACCGGCCAACTCATCGTCGGCTGAGTAGGGTCGTTCGTGGTCACGTTCAGAGTCGACGAGTATATTCCTTCGGTCGATGGCCCTGTGCACGCAACATAGAGAAAAGTAGTTGCTCCAAATCCGATGATCTTCGGAAAGCTGTAGGGCTGTATCAATTCCGGCGGCGAAGTAGGGGTCTGAAGAAGCGTGAACGGAGCAGGATTTCCACCCGTGAAGCTCGCCCCCGTAATGACTAGCGAAGCGGTTCCTACACTTTGGATCGTGACCGTATCGGCGTTCGATTGGCCTGGGGCTACGATAATATCGCCAACCGGATTGGGCGGTACCGGATTTGCCTGAGCCCGGGCTGAGCACGTAGGATCGTCTTCGACTCTCAGGGAGAGATTAGCGACAGTATCATTTGTCCAGGGCCCATTATTCTTGCTGAATTTGTTCGTAACGACCGGAGTTCCCGGTTGTTTCAACCATACAGCCCACTGATTCGAACTCATGACTGCCCAGTACCTCGTGCCGGCCGTCAAGACGGGATTACCGACTACAGCGGAACACCCCGGACTACCGCCCGTTGACACGGGAGATGAAAAACTAGTAGATCCGAGCGTGACACCGTTTGGCTGGCCATTGTTGTCGCCCTGAAACTCGATCGTTGCATCTCCAGCCCCCAAGCAACTGTTTCCGTTACTGACGCATTGGGTCCAAACACTGACGATCCTCGCTGTTCCACTCGCAGTGGGTACAAAAGGCATCGCCGCACGAAACATGCCATTTAACGCGGGATCGATACCCCCAGTGACCGGGCCGACGTTTGGAACGAAAGAGTTGCTCGGTATGTCGCCCACAAAAATATTATTGAAGAGCGTTGTCGCAACATATGGCTGGTTAGAGGCAAAGTTGCTCGGCGGCTCATAACCGTCGGTCGGAGTTTTCTCATTCGTATCCGAATCTGATATGAAGACAGCGTCATTTTGGCCTTGTTGAAAGATCGTGTCCTTTAGGCTACCTAAAACTGTATTGCCCTTCCAAGCGAACGAACCAACGGCTAAAAAGAGAAGAGCAATAGGGACAAACAACCGTACTCGACCTGACTTCAAGGAAAACATAATCAAAGGACGCTCCTACCAGAAACTAAATCTGAAACCAAGATAAAAATGGGAATTGTCTAAACAGATGAACTCTTTGCAGAAAAGCAAGAGAAAGTACATTCACTCCTCTTGCCCACAATCAATGAAGACGAGGGCTTCATAAAGTTGTCCACATACCCACAAAGCAGGTTAACCATTGTTTCAAAATAATTTTCTAAGACTAGCCATATTTCGCACTCCCGTCAATAGAAATCGTCTTTCAACCTTAAGTTTTCCTGCCTTATCCTAAGGAGTACGACCATGAAGCCCAGGCACATTGCGGCCCTCGAGACTTGATCAGAAATTCGCTTGAGACCGAGATGTCGACTAAGGTGATGAGGTTTTCGATCGGATGGGCGATCATCTGGCCGACGGCAATTTGGGCGAGTTGGATGACTCTACAGGCAGCCTGCGGAGTGTCCATGATAACAAGAAGCATATCGTTCACCGGATGGCATGAGCTGATAATCGTCCAACAGGTCGAGAACATTGAATGCCGCGATGTTTTCACCCTTTCGCGGAACTTTTTGCTCGGCCATCGCGGATTGCTAAATCATCGCCGCGATCACAGTCGCGGCCTGTTTCATATCACAGGGCGGGATGCGGTCGTAATTGTCAAGGTTCGTGTGGTGTGAACGCGGACCGAAAGAAAGATCGAAGTTCCGCGAATCCTGAATAAATCCAAATCCGGGCAATCCGACCCGATAAAATGAAACGTGATCAGTTGATCCGCGGCTGACGAGCGTCAGAGTTTTGGCTCCCATCTCATTGAATGGTTTCATCCACTCCTCAAAGACCGGTTTAGCACAATCGCTGCCCATTAGATAAAGCCCGCGAATACGTCCAGCTGTTATACAGATTGAAATAGACCGAGAGTTTGTCATGATCAGCCGCCTTGATCAGGGTCGGTTTCGGTACGTCTTTCGTTGGGTAGGGCATTGTGCCGAAATGTTTGTTTACATGAGCTTTTGAGCCGTGCGGCCCTTGTTCTTCACCGCTCCATAGTGCGGCCCGGATCGTTCGCCGTGGTTTGAGTCCGGCGGATCCTATTTGCTTGTCCAAACATTATCCTTTGCGTCCGAATCGGGAAATCTCCCGTAAGGATCCAGAGTTATCTTTCTGATCTTGCGTTTTCCAAAATCAAGCACGGCCTGAAAAGCACGGTCGCCATTGAACCAGACATCTTCATTCCATTTTACGATCGCCGTTTTATCATCAGTCATTTGCGCATTCGGCATCGCCTTGATCTTTTCAGTACCGTCAGAGAATTCGACCTTGAGCACCACAGGCGAAGGCATTTCGCCTGCTTGATGGATCGTAACTCTCGCCTTATCTCCTTTCCAAACAACTTCCTTGACCGAGCCGTCAACTCTCTCTGTGGTGAATAGCCAGTAATACCAGAACCAATTCAGGTCACGGCCAAGCTCTTTGTTCATGAAGAAAGTGAAATCCCAGGGTGACGGATGTTTGAACGCCCATGTTTCCACATATTTCTTCAGGGCAGCATTCATCGCTGCGTCGCCGACTATTCCCCCTAGCATAGAAAACATCGGTGATGTCTTATTATAGGTTTGATAACCATAGAAGGTTCCTGCATAGTTGGCATTCCACATCAACGCCGGTTCGTCCTCGTTCCCGCTGACCCTGCCATAGTTCTGACCTAATCGATCAAGGTCAAAAGGTCTGCCGCGGGTATCGGCATTCGAGAGAATGTTTGAATATTGATTAAACCCTTCGTCCATCCAGCCGTAACGGGTTTCGTTTGTTCCCACCATCATCGGAAGCCATTGATGAAATGTCTCGTGATCTGCGGCTCCCTGATTGGAGTTGATAACCATCGGATATTCCATTCCGGCACTTGGGCCATCCTGCAGGGTCAATTGCGGAAAGGCGTACGGGATCAAAAGCTTAGAATAAAACTCCAGAGCATGGCGGGAATTTTTACCCGCGTTTACAAAGAAACGTGCCCTTTCGGGAAGATAAAACATGTGAACAGGAACATAACCCTTGGTCGGGATATTTGCTCTCGTCGTTCGCCATACGAATTCATTGGAGGTAGCCCACGCAAAATCGTTGACTTTATCTGCCACGAAATGCCAGACATTCTTTTCCCTTGGTAATAGTGCTTTGCCGACGCCGCGTTCGTCTTTCTTGACGATCATTACTTCTTCGTCGGTCTTTAAGGCAGACGCAAGGCGTTCACGAACGAAAGGAGCAACTGCCTCATTGGCGTTTTGCAGCACGCCCGTTCCGCTGACGATCCATCCGGCGGGAACTTCGATCTTGACATCGAACTTTCCGTAATTGTTGTAAAATTCCGACGGTCCGAGGTAAACATTTGTGTCCCAACCCCGCTGATCATCGTATTTTGCCAGACGCGGAAACCATTGAGTCGGCTGGAAAAGTTTGGCGTCCCAGCGCTGTGTCATCCGATGTCCCTGGCCGTCTGCTCCGCCTGGCAGTTTTGTGTTCCAGTCAATTTCAAGGGTCGCTAGAGTGCGCGGCTCGATCGGTGTTGCGAGCATTAGCGTTGCTACAGTTTGATCTAAACCAACAGCATAGGATCTTTCGATCTTCGACTGCCCCGACTGGCGCTGTGGTACCGGTGATTTCAGATCGACCTCGACTCCATTGACTTTGATCCGGGTAAGGACCATTCCGTCAGTAGTTTCGGCAGGCACGGAAAAACCTCGCGGCACTCGCGGACGAAAAATATTGTGGTCAAGCCGCAAAACGATTCGGTCAAGTGTATCCGGGCTATTGTTATGGATGGTGATGGTCTCGCTTCCGGTGATGGTCTGCGTGGCAGGGTTCAGGCTTGCACTGATCGAAAAATCGGTTTCCAATTGCCAATAGTTCGCCCCCGGACGACCGGAAGTATTTCTTGTTCCAGCCTGATACGCCCTCCGAATTGAATTTGTCAGCGGAATATTCCGTCGTATGGCCCGCTTTGCTGATGCCCCCGAATCCTGAAGAATCGTAGGATTCAGAGGGGCTTCGGTCGTCTGTACCTGTCCGAAACTACTGCAGCTTAAGAACACGAGCCCGAGAATGATCCTTAATTTCATAATTTTCCTGTGCGAAAACCTATTCGGTAACGAATGGCGTTTCGTAATTGTAATCTGCTTGTCATCGACCATTTTGGAATAATACTACAACATAGAGATCTTGAACGGCGATGAGACCGTCTCGTTCGTTCCGCCACCGCCACCGGCGTACCTGCGAACGGGGAGGTTTTCGGCTTTCGAGCCATAGTAGGTGCCATTAGTTTCCGTTCCTTGCTTTTTGCCCGCTATACCGGCAAAGCAGGCGGCATAAAAACGGCTCGTCTTAAGCTGATTTCCATAAGTAACTTCGGCGCAACAAAAAAGGCGGCCTTTGTGGGGCCGCCTTTGAGTGGCTAGTTGAGAGATGACCATTACCTTTGGAAGCGTCCTCGGGTGATGGTGCGTGGTTGTTGGGTTTCGCCTCTCTCGCGTGGGCGGAGGGTGACTATGGTGTTGTCGAGCCACTCTTCGATCATGTTGACAGTTGGGTCCACGGTCGGGCGGCGGACTCGGGTCAGGAAGTTATCCTTCTCTGTGTCAGCAGGGATCGATCCGGCGATCGAGATCGTGCCGTTTGTCGCTCTCGAACGCGTCTGGTTTGCACCTGCGTCTGAGAAGACAAGGTCTTCGATCTCTAGGCTGGTCTCACCCGACGGGGCTCTCTCGAGTACGTCGAAGCTGATGTCGACAAGCCTTGCATCCTTCGTCTGGCCGAATGCATTGGTCGAATCGATCAGGATGCGGAGGTAACCCGGCTCGGCCTTGCCGAAGGTCAGTACTGCTCCTTCAGGTGCACCGTCTGCGAGTGTTACGTCAGGGTTTGTGAGACGGGTCTCGTCGTAGCGGATGGTAAAGCTTGCTGCTACTTCGTTACCATTTGCTCTCATGCTCACCGGAACGCTGATGCGTGTGCCGTTCGTGGCCTGTGCATCACCGATAGCGATCTCGGTCGTTCCTTCTGCTCTCTCAGGTGCAGGCGGTGCCATCGGTGCAGGGGCTGCTGCTCCTGCTCCGCCGGCTGACTGCCCTGCATCGAGTCCTGCCACATAGCGTCTCGCCTGTACGAGATCCGTCGCGTTGAGCGTTCCGTCACCCTTGCTTGCCGCAGGTGCCGTATCAGCTCTCTGGAACTCATTGTGAGTCGTCACAGGTATATCGAGCCCTGAGATAAAGCGTCGCATCTGGACAAGGTCAGCTGCTTCGTAGGCGCCGTTACCGGTATTTCTACCTGCAACGTCACCTTCGCGTCCCTGTGCAAAGACCACTCTCGCCGCTGTCAGGAATACCGCTGTCAGCGAGTTGGGTGTTCCGACCTCGGTTATCGAGAATGCGGTCGGAGTGTTCTGCGGAACAAAGTCAGTGCTCGGCAGAGTCGTCGTCACCGCCGTCTGGAAGTTGATCCTTGCGATCTCCTTTGGACCGGAGCCTTCAGGAGCATCGAGCGGTGTACCGGCTGGACGCGAGAAGCCGCCCGGTGCAGCTGTCACCGTAAAGCCGACCCTTCCGAATACGCTTGTGTTATTGGTCACCGTACAACCAGGTGCATCCGCACCGCAGACCACGACTGGCGGCTGCGAGAACGGATTGATGTCGTACGTAAAGCTGAACGCCACACTTGCCTCGTTATTGAGGCTGTTCATGATGATCGGCATCGATCCGGCGGCTCCCGGTGCCACATACTGCGTCGGGAAGCGGATCGTTCTCGGGAAGCCACCGGCTGTAGCCCAGACCAGGAAGTCCGCTCCGGTGATATTGCCCGTCGGGGTAAAGAACCTCGAGAACGGCTCGCTGAAGTTCGTGTTCGGGTACAACTCGCACGGGCCTGTGAACTGGCCTGTGAAAGTGAATACTCCCGATGCGTTTGCCGTCGCGGATGAGACCGCCGGCGAGGCACACAGCAGAGTCATCGGTTGGCCGGCCGCAAGTGCCAGTGTAATGCCGTCGCGTACCGTGCCCGAGATCGACATATTGACCACATGCGGTACTCCCGGGGGCAGGGTGCTTGCCGAGAAGAAGTTGGCATCTCCCGAATAGAACCCGGTCAGGGCCTTATTTCCTGCGGTTGTCGATACCATGTTGCAAACGCCTGCTCCGACCGGTGCCGTACAGGTGTCGATGCCGTCCGCGATCGTCACGGTGCCTGTCGGCGTTCCCGCTCCCGGAGCAGTCACACCCACCGTCCACGTAACCGCATAAGGCTGCCCAATGATCGATGGATCAGGAGTATCGCCCGTGATCGTAAGCGTAGGAAGTGCCTTATTTACCGTGTAGTTCAGCGTCCCCGCACTGCCATTAAAGCCAGCGTCGCCATTGTATAGGGCAACCACGTTCCTCAATCCAGCAGGCAGAGCAGGCAAACCAGCCTGCGTACAAGTTGCGGTCAAACCAGCCGTCAGCGGCGTGTTAGTACAATAGATGTTGCCATCGATGTTGAAGCTAACCGTTCCCGTCGGTGTTCCGACCCCTGGAGCAACCACTGCCACTGTCGCCGTAAACGTCACCGACTGTCCGAAGACACTCGGGCTCGCCGGGGCGGCTGTTACAGTTGTCGTCGTATTTGCTTTGCTGACAGTTACGACGGTTGTGTAGTCGGTGAAGCCTGTGTCGTCATCGATGACACGGCCGCGAACGGTGTAGCTTCCCGGAGCTATCTGAGCCGGGAACGCTGCCGATGTAGCAGCGACCGATCCGGCATAGGTACCGTCGCCGACATCAAATGTGCCGTTATTGTCGAGATCATACGAGTAGCGAAGACCCGCAAGATCTACCGCCGAAGGATCAGCCTGACCCGAGAACGAGACCGTTCCCGCCTGCCCGATCACATACGGCCCGCCGTTCGAGAACGTTGCCGTAGGTGCTACGTTGTTCACAGTGACAGTGGTGGTCCCTGGTACTGTACCAAGACAATTGGCGGTGCATTGAACGGTGGTTATACGGCAATTGCTCTGTGTCCCGCAACCCGGAAGACTCCAGTGAGCGAATATCGTACCCCCGAAAGTGTTGACGAAAGTCAAAGGCATCGGGCCGTCTGCGATGACCGGTCCGGCAGGTGTACCACTACGGATGGTGACCTCATCGCCCGCCACAGAGCTTGTGAAACGAAGTGTTTGACCCGCAACCGCGCCGTTTATGGTCGAATATTCACCTGCGAATGAACAGGTCGTAATTGTCACTACGGTTCCGCTCGTATTGATCGTGGCCGTGCCAAAGGGACTTGGGAATACGCAGTTTGCCGATGGCTCTTCGGACCCTGTCCGTGAGAGGACCTTGCTGTCAAAAGCTGCCGGAATTGACGGACCAGGTGAAGACGTCCTCAAACGCTCGGCAAGAATGATCTGTTCCGCCTCAGACATCTCCGGGGCTATGCTTTCCACTCCCGCCGGCCGAGCCGAACCGCCATCGTCGTCGGTCACGCTGACGGTGATCGTATAAACATCGCTTGGCGTTCCCACCGGATTGTCATCCAAATATGTGTGTGTGGTCGCCGGAATGGTGGTGACACCGGCCGCAAGGTTAAGAACTGTGTTTGCCGATCCGTCACCCCAGTTGATCGTGACCGTATGTGTGTCAAGCGTTCCCGGATCGGTGAAGCTGCCCGAAAGTGCCGTCGACTGGCCTTCGTTAAAGCTAGTCGGAGTCCTGCTCAGGGTTATCGCCGACGGAGCGACGTTGCTTACCGTATTGGTGAACGAGGCGTTGCCGGACAGTGCACCACTGTCGGCTACCGTTACGGTCACTGTATATGGGTCAGATCCGGTACCTGTCGGATTGTCATCCGCGTAGGTATGGTTCTGCGTTCCCAATGAGCCCGCTGAGGCCACGTTGAATACGGTATTCGGCGATCCATCGCCCCAGTTGACCGTCACCGCCCACGGGCCGCCGTCGGGGTCGACAAACGAACCAAGATTAAACGCCGTCGAAGCACCTTCATTTGCGGTCTGATTAGCCGGAGCAGTCACGACCGGTGCCGTGCTACACGATCCGCCGGCCGTTATGTTCAGAGCCCATCCGCCGGAAATGCTGTGGCTTAAAATGGCGTCATCATCCAGGACATAGAGCGACCATGTCCCGTTAGGGTTTGTACCATTAAATACCGACAGAGCGGAACCGCCCAATGGTGCCGGGGCCGGAGCCTGAAAAGTATCGCCAGCTACATTATTGGTCGGCCTGTACGTGCCGCTCGCAATATTCGTATTCGTGATCGGAAGCGCGGATGCTGCCGCGTCGTCGAGCACAAGATTGGTTCCAGAAAGGTCACCATTACCGCCAACGTCGGACATAATGATCGCGTTGCCACCTGGGCCGACCAGCAGAATATCGATATCTTCGGTCCAGGCACTGTTCATACCATTAAGCTCGACGGTTACCTTTGTCGCATTTCCCGTGAACCCGGAAACTGCAATGCTAGACGGGTATGGTATTGATGGATTTGGATTATCCTGAATAGTGATCGCTCCCGTGTTAGCGAAGCGCGTGGTGGTTACACATGTGTTTCCGGGAATCGCCCCTTCGAATTCGCCGTTGGGAGCACTGCCAACCGAGGTAACCGCACCAGTTCCTAGATTGACTGTGCCGAACACATTAGTACCGCCACCGGTATAGGCATAGACGTAGAGGACGCCGTCTTTGTCGAAATCCATCCCCTGAGCAAAGTTGGCGGCAAGCCCGGTAGGTCCAACCAGCGTCGCTGCTCCCGTCGTCGTATTTATCGTGTAGATCGAATCCGTGGCGACATCGTGAGCATACATCACGCCCGCAGCATTGATCGCGATCGCTACAATGCAAGGGGTGGTCGCCTGAGTTGCTCCAACCGGAGTGGCCACGCCCGTGCCGGGATCAATTGTATAAAGCTGCGAGTTGGTGCCACACAGAGCAGACGCCGCATAGACGACTCCGGTTACAGGATGTATGGCCATTCCCCCAAAGAAGGTGTGACCGGCAATCGGCGCTGAAGGGCCGATCGCGGTGAACGCTCCCGTCGTAGTGTTGAGCGTGCCAAACTCACTGGGAGCGGAATTTAATGCGTAGAGGATCGTTCCAGCCGGATTGAAGTCCATTGCAAAAATATCAGCGGGTTGCGACCCGATCACGGTCTGAGTACCAAACGCGTTCAAAGTGAATGAAACCAGGTGCTCAAATCCACCCCTGATATTTAAAGCATAGCCCGTATCGGTCGGAGCTTCAGTTTCCCCTATACGCTCCGCCGGTTTCAGACCGGAGCCACAAATCTGTGCCCAACCCTCGGGCTCACGGCCAGCGTAATTCTCATACTGCTCACATTCCGAAGCCGAGGAAACGCTCTCCACTGTCGGCGCGGGCGCGGGCTCTATCGATGAGGATGGGGCGACTGTTTCCCCTGCTCCGGCCGATGCAGTAAAGGCGATCGCACCAAAGGCTGCGATCCCAATAATCAGGCCGAGGAGGAGAATATTTTTACGGGTTATTTTCACGATCGATCCGATAGCTTTTTTCATTTTCGGTTTCAAGGCTCCTGACAATTAATAAGTATTCCTACGTTCGGAAAACGGCACGCGTAAGTGCGTAAGCGGTGCTCTCGCTTATTTCTAAACGAAAGACCGATGCTTCGCACATTGGTACGTCTCAAAGGCTCAAATTTTCCGAGTATTACGAACCCTTGCAGTGTAGGCGCAAAGCGCTGTAATGTCAACGGTTTCGCGCCGTAACTGGCGTCGCCGTCACCCATCGGACGAACGACGCTCAGTAGTATGGCAGGCTTGCTCCGTCAGGTCTTCGCGTCCAGGCTTTTCACCCAATCGAGAAACGAATCTTCATAGACAAGCCAGTCTCGTGCGCCCCGACGCGGGGCGGTTTCTAGTGTTCCTGACTCGCACATTTCGCGTAGTGCCCGGCGTGAGAGTGGCGGAATGACGATGCGATGAGAGCGGATGAGGCGTTCGACTTCAGAAAGGCGCAGCTTTGTGCGCGGCGATAAATCCAATAAACGTTGCGTGGTATTCATATGTGTTGTGTGTAGATCTAATTGAATTATTAGCCGCTGTTAGCGGTTTGAGCGGGGCATTCACAGCGTTAAACGTGTTTAGCGGCGGAATGCGTCGAAATGGGAAAGATACACCAATATGAGCAAAATACTGCATCTTCGGCGGATTGGTATTCCAATTTTTCATAACTTGAGCTAGTCTCAAAAACATGGCCGGGCGATATGTAAGCGGCGAGGGAAATCTCATTATAAAAGGCTCGCCCGTTTCGTCCGGTCATTTGATAATACGCAACAGGTGTGTTTCATGCAAGAGATATTTTTGCAAAAGACAAACAAAATGACATTTACCGAACAAGATAAATTAAAGGCACTCGCGATCGTCAGCATCTTTGAGACGTCGAAGCCGTTTGGCAGCTACGCCGCCTGCGTCGTGCTCAATGACGGTGCCGGCGTTTCGTACGGAATCGCACAGTTCACGCACCGCTCGGGCTCGTTGTGGGAGGTGGTCGATAGATATCTAAACGCCGGCGGGCAGATCGGCCGCGAGGTATTGGCCGCTGCGATCCCGCTATTGAAACGCAATAACGTTTCGGCGATCGAAAGACTCGCGTCGGACACACGTTTCAAAAAGGCCCTGATCGCCGCCGCCGTGACCCGCGAGATGAAGGAAGCACAGCATTTCGTCGCGACGACACGTTATCTGCGGCCCGCGATCGATATCTGTACTCGGATGGGATTTTCACTGCCGCTCTCGCTCGCGGTAGTTTACGACTCGGTCGTGCACGGCAGCTGGGAACGGATCGCCGGACGCGTCGGTACACGATCTGCCGATGAAAAAGCTTGGATCACTGAATACGTCCGCAAACGCCACATCTGGCTGACGGCGATCGTTCGGCTGAGATCGACCACGTATCGAACACGATTCTTCCTGAATCAGATCGCGACGGGAAATTGGTACTTAAAACTGCCACTGATCGTGCACGGCGTGAAACTGTCAGAACCATCTGCGTCAGCGGGTGGCACGACCGCGGTGGGCGGATCAACTGTCTCGAAGCCCACGGACGTCCCATCCCCGGCACCCTTGCCGCCCGCTCACGCAGGCGGTTCTGACTTGCTCGCGACTGCCGCGTCCAACTTCGACCGCATCGACGGCGTCGTCACGGGCGTTGTCACACGCACCGACCGTGCGAAATCGTTGTGGACGACGGTGATCGGGACGCTGTCACAGGCACTGTGGGCAATCTTCGGCTTCGTCGCGGGCCTGCCACGCGAGGTTTGGATCGTCGTAGCCCTGATCGCTGCGGCGTTCATGCTGTTCTTCCTCTATCGCCAGCTCGTTCTGGGACGTATCCGCGAACAACTGACGACTGACCATCGACAACTGACAACTGCTATATGAACGACACAAAAAACATCCTCATCGCCTGGCTCAGCTCGACGACCTCGGTCCTGGCCGCCATTGAATATCGCGAACTCATAACCATCGTCTCCGCGATCGTGTTGCCGGTACTGTTCTTCACGATCGGCAAAACGGTGGATGTGCTGGTGCAGGTTTATTTGAAGAACAAGGAAAAGAAGGAATGAATACTCACACAAAGATCTACATCGGTCTCGCCCTAGCAACTCTTACCATCGCGGCATTCATATTTAGTTCGATCTGGACGACGCGAAAATTCACGAAGCTCGAACGAGAACTAAACGACGCGAAGCAGGCAGTGCAAACCGCCGACAAACTCGCCGCCCAGCGTGATATCGAGGCCGCCGAATACAAACAAAAACTCGAATATCTCGAAAGTAATCTCACCGAGATCCAAACTATTGCAAGGAAACAAGATGAAGAACTGGAAAAGCTCACTACTGATACCGGCCGTGCTCGTACTACTCTCGAACGCACACGCCGCATACGCTCAATCGACACCACCGCCGCCGAACTCTGCGCAAAGCTCGCCGAGCCGCCGGCCCCCCCCCCCGGGGGGGGGGGGGGGGGGGGTTTGTTTTGTTGCTTCTCCGCCCCTCGTGGTTGTGGGGGGGCCGGGGGGGGCCCCCCCCCCCCGATCCGGTAGGGGATGTGATTGATCGCTGCTCCGCCGCCGTCGACGAACTCAAGGCGAGCCGTGTACTGATCGATGCCCTCGACGCGGAGAATGCGTCACTCAAGTCCCGGCTCGAAACTGAGAAACGCACGACCGCGGTCCTTACCGAGCTGAACGAAACACGAAAGAGTGAATCAGACGCACTACGAAAAGCGCTCGATGCCAAGAACGAGAGCCTTGCCGCCCGCGATGCGGTCATCACGACTCAGGACAAGCTCATCGACGCTCTCAAAGCCAAGAGGCCAAGTCCGTGGCGACGCTTGGGCGACATTCTCATCGGAGCCGCGGCGATCGCGGTATTGAAATAACAAACCCACACGCGGAAAGCGAAGATCGATACGGGTCGGCGTCGCCCTCCCAACCCAACTCCCATTCCCACCATGAACGGCGCCGATCCGTACGATCTTCCCTTTCCGCGAACGCATAAATATATATGAACAACCACATCGAACAAGCCCTCGCCGACCTCCGCGACCGAGCTCTCAGATACGAACGCCCCGAACGCTATTACAACGGCGAACACGACCTAAAATTTGCAACCGAGAAATTTGAAAACACCTTTGGGACGCTGTTTCGCGAATTTGCTTTGAATCTGTGTCCGGTCGTCTGCGACGCAGTGCGGGACAAGTTGCGGATCACCGGATTTTCCGTTGACAGCATCTTCGCGGCTGGCCGCGATGGTGAGCGGAAAGGCTCTGCCTTTCCGGCGAGTCCTCAAAATGTTCCCGGAGGCTCGGCCTCCAAGTGCGGCGGCATAGCCGCAAATCCATTTGGCAATGGCGACGGAAAGGCAGAGCCTTTCCGCTCACCGGGCGGCAAAGCCGCAGAAATTGCCCGCTCAATTTGGAACCGCAACCGCATGGCCACTCGTGCCGGCGAGATCCACAAAGAAGTCCTCAAGACCGGCGACGCATACCTTATCGTATGGCCCGACGATCTGGGACGTGCCTGTCTCTACCCGAACCGTGCGGCAAATATCTCGGTCACATACGACGAAGATTCTCTGGGACGTATCGCCTACGCCGCCAAAGCATGGCCGACAGCGGATAAACGCGTTCGTCTAAATCTGCTCTACCCCGACCGTATCGAGCGGTATATCTCAAAGGAAAAGTCTGAAGGTGCGTTGCCTGAACCGAAGGAGTTTGAGCGCGTCGGACCGCAGGCTACCAGCCTGCCGGTTGAACACAAGCAGGCTGGCAGCCTGCGGTCCGACGCCGTCATCCCAAATCCCTACGGCATCGTCCCCGTCTTCCATTTCGCTAACAACGCCGATCTTGGGACGTACGGACGCAGCGAGCTTGAGGCGGCGATACCGGTGCAGGATGGGTTGAACAAATCGGTGCTCGATATGCTGGTGGCGATGGAGTACTCGGCGTTTCGACAGCGTTGGGTCGCGGGGATCGAGGTCGATTACGACGCTGAGGGCAAAGCGATCTCGCCGTTCAAGAACGGCGTCGACAATCTTTGGGTCGCAGGAAAAGACGCGCGATTTGGCGATTTTGAGGCCGCACAGCTCGATCAATTCCTGCGGGTCAAGGACAGTTTTAGAGTCGATATCGCCTCGGTCACAGGGACGCCGCTGCATTATTTCCTGCAACAAGTCGGCGAATTTGCCAGCGGCGAATCTCTAAAACAATCCGGCACGCGCTTCCTCGCCAAGGTCCGCGACCGCCAGGAATCCTTCGGCCAAGTCTGGGCCGACGCAATGTCATTCGCTCTGAGAATCGAAGGAAATCCTGGGACGCAACTCCTAACCAACTGGGAAGACCCATCGCCCATGACCGAACGGGAAAGGCTAGAAAACCTACTCCTTAAACGCCAACTCGGCTTGCCCGTAGAACAGGCGTCGATCGAGGCGGGCTATGGTGCAGCGGATGCGTCGACGATGACCGCTACTTCTTGATCTTGATCGTCTTCATCGCATTGTCGATCAGGGTTTCGGCGGTGGTATCGGCGGACGGGAATAGGGCATTGAAAAAGACCCTTGCTCCCTTTGGGCCTTCGTAGAGGTAAAAGATCCGCTCGACTTTGTCCTTTACGGTGCTTCCTTTACGTGCGGTTTCCGCCAAGAAGACGAGCCGCAGGCCGCGTAAACCGTTTGCTGTTGGATACTCGCCAATGTTGATCAGGGTGGTGTCTGCAAACGACGCATCCTCGTAGGCCGAGCTGATCATTTCGTAACCAAATTCGCCCAGCGATATGTCGACCTGCGATTCGTTGATGACGAGGACAACAGCGTCCTTACCATCGGGCGAAACTTTCAAAAAACCTGCGTGCAGATCGCCTGGTTCTTTTTTAACGGTCATTCCGGCTGGCGGGCAAAACGAAAGGATAGAACCGGCCGGGCCGTATGGCTTGCACGGCTGCTGGGCAAGCACGGTCAGCGACGAAAGAAAGATGAAAAACAGTGTAACGGTTAAGCGGCGCATTGATCGTCTCCTGATCTAAAGAGTTAGGGATCCCTAATTGTGACACAAAGATAATCTCAAAAAAATTATGACAGACGAAAACAAAACAATTGAACAACCAACGCTACCGTTCGGTCCCGAGCCGCCTGCGCCAGCGGGCGAGAAAGGGCAGGACGCCCTCGATCTCATTAAGTCAGAGAACGAACAGCTAAAAGCGATGATCGGAAACGCGGCGGCTCACCGGGAGATAACGGGCGAGCTGGAGCGGATCGGTGCGCGTTCGCCGGAGCTGCTCTGGGACGTGGTCGCAGGCCGCGTCGAGTTTGACGACGAAGGCCGTCCGGCAAATGTCGCGGCGGTCGTAGCGGAGCTTAAGGCGAAGTTCCCCGAACAGTTTGGGACGTACATCCCACAGTCGATCGACGGCGGAGCCGGACAAACGGCCACCCCGAGATTGACCAAGGAAGCACTTCGTAGGATGAAACCTGCGGAGATCGCCGAGCTGGATTGGGCCGATGTAAGGCGAGTACTCGCGAGCTAGGGCTCGTAGCAGTGAACAACGAACAACGAACAACGAACAGTGAACAGTGAAAAACTCACTGATCCGTTGACTCTTCCACTATTCACTTTTCACTATTAACTATTCACTAACAAAATTATGGCACTAGAATTCATTCCCACAGTTTGGGCCTCGAGACTGCTCACGGCCCTTGGCAGCGCGCTTGTTTACGGGCAGGCGGGCGTTTGTAATCGCGATTACGAAGGCGAGATACGACGATCCGGCAATACGGTAAAGATCGCATCTATCGGCGACGTAACGATCGACGATTATACAAAGGACGAGGACATCGCCGAGCCCGAGGCGTTGACCGACGAAGACCAGAGCCTGCTCATCGATCAGGCCAAGTACTTCAATTTTTACGTCGACTCGATCGACCGGGCGCAGCAGAACGTAAACGTGCTGGACGAGGCAATGCGGCGATCGGCGTGGAAGCTGCGTGACAAAGCCGACACTTTTCTCGCATCGACGCTGGAGGCGGTCGTGCCTGTTGGCAACACTATCGGCACGGTCGGCACGCCAAAGGTCCCGACCAAGGACGACGCGTACGAATACCTCGTCGATCTCAGCGTGCTTTTGGACGAAGCCAATACGCCGATCGACGGACGTTTTGTGGTCGTACCGGCTTGGTTTCACGGGCTGCTGTTGAAAGATGAGCGGTTCATCAAGTCTGGGACGCGGCGTTCGGATGCGGCCATTAGAAATGGCGAGGTCGGCGAAGCCGCGGGCTTCTCGATCCTAAAATCGAACAACGTCCCGAACACGACCGGCACAAAATACAAAATTATGGCCGGCCATTCCATAGCCACCGCCTACGTCGAACAGATCGTCGACGTCCAAACCTACAAACCGGAGAAACGCTTCGGCGACGCGGTAAAAGGTTTGCACGTCTACGGCGCAAAGGTAGTTCGCCCGACCAATCTGGCGATGCTGATAGCAAGTAAATCGTAGTTAAGCGTGCGGTCTTTGACCGCACCTTCGCATAACCCACAGACCCGGCGGTCAAAGACCGCCGGCTTGACTCCCAAAATTTTGTTATGGATTATCTTGAACAACTAAAACAACTTACCGCCTGGGACGTCGAACCGACGCTCACCGAGCCCGAGCTCGAAGACATCCTCGCCACCACCGCTCTCGAAGACGCCGCCGGCCTCGCTCCATTAAACGAAGAATGGTCCCCAACCTACGACCTCAACGCCGCCGTCGCCCAAGCCTGGCTAATCAAAGCCGCCCGAGCTGCCGCTCTCGTTGACGAACCCACCGCCGGCACCGTCACCTCAAAAATATTCGACAACTGCCGCTCAATGGCACGGATCTATGCGGGGAAACGGAAGATGACCCTCGGTCAGCCAATCTAAGAAATGGAGCACAGATGAACACGGATCAGGCGGACCAACAAAGATTTCTTAAATCCGAGTTGATCCGCCTGATGTGTGTTTCGCCAGCTTGATGAACAGACCCGACGGTCCGTTCTACTTTGGATCCAGATTCCACCAATACTGCGGTGCGAGCGGTTTCTGGTTTGGCCAGGTTTGGTTTAGGGTGTCGGCGTCGAAGAGCTCGCCGTTTTTCATAACCATTTTGATCGAATCCGTGTTGCGGATATCGGTCAGCGGGTTTTTGTCCATAATGATGAGGTCGGCGAGTTTGCCGGGTTCTAGCGAACCGACATCCTGTTGCAGGCCGATGGCTTCGGCTCCGAAGATGGTGGCGGTGCGGAGCGTGTCGTGGGTGGACATGCCGCCTGATTGCATCGCCCAGATCTCCCAGTGAACGCCCATCCCCTGCATCTGTCCGTGGCCGCCGATGCCGACGCGGCCGCCTGCCTTGACGACCTCAGCCGCACCTTTCGCGATCATCGGGAAGCTGTATTCCTCAGCCCGGAACCACTGCGGACGGCGACGCATCATTGAGTTGATGAGCTCACGCGGGATGAATTTGCCGAGACGCTGATTGTTCAAAACGTCAGTCGTCTGGAAGAAGTAATTCTCCGTCCACGGGCCGCCGTAGGCGACGAGGATCGTCGGCGTATAGAACGTTTTTGTTTTCGCGACAAACTGGATCACGTCATCATAGATCGGCTGGAGCGGCAGGCTGTGCTCGTGGCCCGAGTAGCCATCGATCATCTGCGAGAGATCGAGCTTCATATCGAGCGCGCCTTCGGTCGTGGGCGTGATCTTGTTATCGGTACAGGCCATCGCGACCATCTGGCGGACGTTGCGGTCGCCGACGACGTACTGCTTGAGCGTGTCCGTTTTGTAGGCGTCGCGGTAGCGTTTGATGTAATTGTTGACCGAGTCTTTGTCATCGAGACTCATCTGCGAGAACACGCCGGGCCCGGTTGTAAATACTCGCGGCCCCAGAATATCGCCCGTTTCGACGAGATCGGCGTAGGCGTAAATATCCGTCGTCGCCGATTGCGGATCGCGGGTTGTGGTCACGCCGTACGCTAGATTGGCGAGATATGGCCAAACCTGAGTCTGGTGCACATCACGCGGCGGCCACATGTGTGCGTGGACATCGACAAATCCAGGCACGATCGTCTTGCCGGTCACGTCAACGATCTTTGCTCCCGCCGGCCGTGCGACTTTTCCGGTTGCACCGATCGCGGTGATCCGATTATCCGTCACGACGATATCGCCTTTCTCGATGATCTCATCGCCTTTCATCGAGATGATGCGGGCTCCGGTCAGAACGGCGGTGCCTTTCGGCTTATGGCGTGCTGACGCGACGGTGATATCAACTTCGGTTGTTTTGTCGGAATCGAGATTTTGGCGGTAGAGCTTGGTTCCCCACGACCACGAGACACTCTTGCCGTCGCGGCTAAAATCGAGATAGTCTCCGCCAAAGACCGACATCTTCTTGACGGGAACATTCGAGGTTGGCGCCGCAACGCTGACGTTGACCGTATCGCGGCCGGTTCGTGGAACGGTAACGATGTAGTGCTTGCCCTGAACATCGGCAAACACGCGGCTGCCATCCGGCGAGATACGCATCGAGGTAGCCGAGGGCTGCTGCGGAGGCGTGCCTTTGCCCGTGATCCGCACATGAACGCGGCGATCAAAACCGTCGAGACGGATCGAGGCAAGCCCCGCTCCGGTAGTTACAAACACGCGATTCGGATCATCCGAAAAATGCGGCAAACGCCCGCCCTGGGTTGGTGCAATGTGAGTCGCTGCACCGCCGTTCACAGATATGTATCGAAGGTCAGTGCCCGTATTTCCACCGACTCCGGTCACCTCACGCTCGCCGTCGTGCTTGCCGTGCAGGATCTCTTCCTCAGGCGACGAATACTCATGGCCCTCGCGAATGTCAGCAAAAAGTTGGTCATCGACCGCTCCGGTGATAAACACGATCTTCGTATTATCCGGCGAATAAACGGGTGACGAATAGAACGCCGCCGAGGTGGTCAACTGCCTCGCATTCCCGCCTTCCGCAGGAACCGAAAAGATATGCCCGCCCTTGCTCGACCAAGTGACGAACGCCACGTTGCGTCCATCGGGCGACCACGTCGGCATGAATTCGCCATCGTTGCCGTTGGTCAAACGCCGTGGCGTCCCGCCCGCGAGATCCATTATGTATAGCTTGCTAAATGCTGTGAAAACAACGCGTTTGCCGTCCGGCGAGACAACCGGATAGCGAATGAGGCGTGCATTCACGGTCGAGCTGTCATCGACGCGGTAATTAAAATGAACACGCGGCCCGATCTCGGATTCGACATTAACGGTAAAAGGAATGTTGGTCGCGGCTCCGGTTGCAAAATCGACCTTCGCGATCTTGCCATTGTGCGGGACGATCAGCGAACGCCCGTCAGGCATAAAATCGTAGCCCGGAAAAGTGTCCCGCGTGGCCCGCGATTCCTGATCATCGCGGGTGGTATTGTTGATCAGCCAGCGTTCGGTATTCGACTCAAGATTGCGAACGCGAAGAGCGGTCTTGGTCTCGTACCGAGTTGCATAAACAAGGTTCTTACCGTCCGGTGAGAGCAGAGGCCGCATCGCCGAGCCCTGCGTATTTGTGATTCGCGAGGTCTCGCCCGTATCGCGGTCAAAACGGACAACCTGCCACAGCGGAAAGCGTGCGTTGTAATCAAACGCCCCCTGACGCTGTGCCCAGTAGATGAATTTGCCGTCCGGCGAGGCCTGAACGCCCATCATATTCTGCCGCGGAGCAGGCGGCGGCCCAGCCTGTCCCGGCCCGGGAAGCGGCGGTGGCGGCGGCCCGATCGACAGGCCCGAACCACCATCCTTGTGATACATAAAAGGATGAAATGTGCCGATCGACTGGTCCGATTTTGAGACCATCAGATAGTTGCCGTCCTCGGTCCAGTTTGGCGAGACGAACATCGCTTTGGTGTCTTTGGTGATCGCCTTGGCGTCCGACCCATCGGCCTTCATCACCCAGAGATTCTCGGCTCCGCTGCGATCCGTGAGAAATGCGATCCATTGCCCGTCCGGCGAAAATTTAGGCTGGCTCTCAAACGACATACCGCCGTGGATGCGCTTCGCGACACCGCCCTCGATCGGCAGCGTGTAGATATCGCCAAGCATGTCGAACGTCATCCATTTCCCATCAGGCGATACGTCGATCGACATCCAAGTGCCTTCCGTGACCGTAAACTTAAGCGTTTCTGCTACTTTCAGCGGCAGCGGCGGAGTCTCTGGCTTTTTCTCGTCGACCTTCTTCTCGTCCTTTTTCTCGTCAGGCTTAGGGTCCTGGGCAAAGAGCGGCAGCGGCATCGCTAGCGTAAACATCGCGAGCATTATGAACATTTTCTTCAACGGGTCAGCAAAACGCATAGTTTCTCCTTAGAAAGTGCTACGCGATCCGAATTTCGGATCGACGTTCGATCTCATTCAATTGATTGTTGCGAAGTGTAACTGAATTGAGATACGCACAGCAAGAGAGTTTGTTTCAGCCGAGGCGCGACCCCGAGGTTTTCATCTATAATCAATAGCAATGGACGAATATATAAATGTCATCGGCGGCGGGCTCGCCGGGGTTGAGGCGGCTTGGCAGGCGGCGGAGATGGGGGCGAAGGTGCGGCTTTATGAGATGCGGCCTGTGCAGCAGACGCCGGCGCATCGGACGGATCAATTGGCTGAGATCGTGTGTTCAAATTCGCTGAAGACGGACGAGCCGGGAAGTGCTCCTTATTTATTAAAGGAAGAATTGCGGCGGGGCGGTTCGATGGTCTTGGAGGTTGCTCATGCGACGCGTGTTCCGGCAGGAGCGGCTTTGTCAGTGGATCGCGGGAAGTTTTCGGAGATGATAACGGAGCGGATCGAGGGCCATCCGAATATTGATGTCGTTCGCGAAGAGGTGACTGAGATTCCCGCTGACGGCGTTTCGATCATCGCGACCGGCCCTCTGACTTCGGACGCTTTGACCAAAGAGATAATGAAGCTCACGGGCGACGATCAGCTTTATTTTTACGACGCGATCGCACCGATCATCGCGGCGGACTCGATAGATATGTCGATCGCATTTAAGGCGGCTCGCTATGACAAGGGCGGTGACGACTATATCAATTGCCCGATGGATCGCGAGCGGTACGAGCTGTTCATCGACGCGGTGTTGAACGCCAATTCGGTACCACTAAAGCGGTTTGAGGACACGCATTGGTTCGAAAGCTGTCTGCCCATCGAAGAGATCGCCCGCCGCGGCCCTGAGACTTTACGTTTCGGGCCGATGAAACCAAAAGGGTTGCGCCACCCAAAAACCGGCGAAGAGCCGTATGCGTGTGTGCAGTTAAGACAAGAAAATCTCATGGCCGACGCGTATGGAATGGTGGGATTTCAGAACCATCTACGTTACGGCGAGCAGGAGCGTGTGCTAAAACTCATTCCCGGCCTTGAGAACGCTGAGTTTCTGCAATTCGGCCAGATACATCGCAATACATTTATCAACAGCCCAAAGATCTTAAACGAATCGCTCGAAACACGCACAAACCCACGCCTATTCTTCGCCGGCCAGATCACCGGCGTCGAAGGCTATGTCGAATCAGTCGCCACCGGCTGGCTCGCTGGCATAAACGCCGTTCGTGTATTGCGTGATCAGCCGATGTTAACCGCACCAGTTACCTCTGCGATCGGAGCACTGTGCCGTTATGTTTCAAACGTCGAGACGAAGAACTTTCAGCCGGTGAACATCACGTTCGGATTGCTCGAACCGCTGCCGGTCGAACTGCGTAAGAAGCACCGAAATAAAAGAGAAAGGCACGTCGTCCAAGTCGAGCGTGCCCTTAAGGATTGGGATGAATGGTATGCGGCGTTATAGAGCTTTCCAATCTTTAGAACTTGTTGTCAGAAATTTCTTCCAAGGAGATTTTCGGTCGTCGCGATAGAGCCTGATGCGGAAGGTTCGCTGACCGCGTTCGGTACCGCCGATGCCGTTGGTCTTTTGGGTGTAGACCCCGACGAGGTCGAATGAGACGGAATTCATCGTGTGCCAGTCGAATTTCGGATCGGCAGGTGGGCCAAACGATTCGATCTTACCGACCACGTTGCCGTAATTGAAACTGCCAAAGATCTCCTGCACGGTGAATTTGTCGATCAATGCCTGGATCTCTTGGTTCGTCGGGTTTGGAATGCCCTCGAATCTGTTCGAATTCGGAAATGTCCGCCAGAAAGTGTAAGCGGCTCCATTCGCGTTATAGGCAGCGTAACCCGTAACGATCTGAGTTACCGACGGGTCTTCAGTCTTTAGCTTCTGGGTGTAGTCACGGGTCCATATCCATTTTTGCGAGGACGTGTCCCATGTTCTTGATCCCGGTTTGCCAAACGTAATTGAAATGGTCCGTTCGCCGGACATGTCTTTTTTGATCTGTGCTTCCGAAGGCTGAGCATTACCGACGATCGTCGATACGATAAGAAAAGCAAAACTGAGTAATCCTAAAGTAGCGGTTCTTTTCATAACTTAGTAGCGATCTCCTTTTTTGTTAAGAAATAAATGAGAACAATACACCCGGCCAAATTCGCAGTCCGGTACATCTGGTGCGAAAATATTCCGAGATGTTAGCACAAGAATGTGTGGAGTCCTAGATTCTTGCGGAAATTTCTTTCGATATGGAGCTAACGGCAATACTCATCGTCCTCGCCATCTTCCTCGTCGCCGTGATGTATTCATCAGTCGGCCACGGCGGGGCGTCGGGGTATTTGGCGGTGATGGCGTTTTTGGCGGTGGCTCCTGAGGTGACGCGGCCGACGGCGTTGGTGCTGAATCTGTTTGTGGCGACGATCGGGACGGTTCAGTTTTATCGCGCAGGGTACTTTTCGTGGCGAATATTTTTGCCCTTCGCGGCGGCGTCGATACCTATGGCGGTGGTTGGCGGGATGATAACTCTGCCGACGAACGTCTATAAGATCGTTCTCGGCGCCGTGCTGTGTCTAGCGGCGGTGCGGCTCGCGATCAAGCTAAAGAATGACGACGAGGTGAACGATCCGCCGATAATTGCATGTTTGCTGATCGGAGCGATGATCGGTTTACTCTCGGGTATGGTTGGCGTTGGCGGCGGCATTTTTCTGACGCCGATATTGCTGCTGATGCGATGGGCCGAAACGCGAGTGGCGGCTGGTGTCTCGGTGCTGTTCATTCTGGTAAATTCGGCGGCTGGACTCGTAGGGCAATATTCGAAAGGCGGTCTGAGCGGCCTGCCAAGCGAGGTCTGGTTATGGATCGCGGCAGCAGTTGTTGGCGGATTTCTTGGCTCGACGTTAGGCAGCAAGAAGTTCGATTCGATCACTCTGCGGCGCGTTTTGGCGGTGGTGCTATTATTCGCGGGTGTGAAGCTAATTTTAGTCTAGGCATATTATCGGCCAGTTTTGCAATCAAACGTTTTGAAGAATGGTACACCGATTTAACGGAAGCAAACGGATAAGCACTGATCTAAGACCACATTGTCAGCTAGTTTAGATCTGTGTTGATCCGTCCAAATCCGTTTTATCCGTGTTCTATTTCTTAACGCCTTTAATGAAGTATATTTTCGTTACAATCTTGATCTTAGCAACGTCCGCCATCGCCCAGTCCGGCCGGACCAAGCCGAGCCCAACACCGACGCCAACGCGTTCGATAAGCGGGCCGTCCGTGCTGACATCGGCGACGCCTGTCCCAAAGCCGATCGCGACGACCACCCCAACAACGAAGATCGACGACGATATCATTAAGGTTGACTCCGTCCTTGTCCCCATTCCAGTCTCCGTCACCGACGAACGCGGCCGTGCTGTTGGCACTCTGAAACTCACCGACTTCGAACTCAAGGTCGATGGCAAGGTTGCTGAGATCGCTGAACTTAGCCGCAGTGATTCGCCGATTCGGTTGGCGATGCTGTTCGATAATTCTTCGAGTGTGCTCATTGCGAGAGAGTTTGAAAAGGATGCGGCGGTAAGATTCTTCCGGCGTGTCATTAGGCCAGACCGCGATATGGCGGCGTTGTTCTCTGTGGCCGATTATACTCGACTCGAACAAGGGTTGACGCGCGACATCTCGCAACTCACGCAGGCGATCGAGTTGTTTCCCGAACCAAAAGGTGCGACCGCGCTACTCGACGGCATCATCGAGGTTGCCGAATATCTCAAATCGGCCTCAGGCCGCCGCGTTCTGGTCATCGTCTCGGACGGCGAAGACACTTACAGCGATCTCAAGACCACGCTCGAGGGCGTCATCAGATCGCTGCAGGTCAACGACGTGCAAGTCTATGTGGTGAAAACAAAAGAATTCGAGAATTTCAAACGCACCGGCCAGCGTGGCGGCAACGCCAACATCCGTGCCCTAACCGCCGAACGCCGCATGATCGACATCGCCGCCGCCACCGGCGGAGCCGTCTATTCGCCCATCGACGAAGAAGAAATGAAAGACGCCTTCGACCGCATCTCAGCCGAGCTTTCGCAGCAATACATCCTCAGCTACTACCCCGAAGACGAAGCCGACAAACGCGGCGAATTTCGCCCGATCTCGATCGCGGTCAAAGCAAAACCCAACCTTACCATTCGAACGCGTAAAGGCTATTATGTTGGGAAGAAATAGCCGTCGGACCGCAGGCTGCCAGCCTGCGTGTCTTGTTCCCGAATGATCCACCAGCAGATCAAGAAAGCAAACAAGGTTGACCCGGATTCCGGCTGGCATTCTCGCGGCTACCTACCACACTTTGACGGCGAAGAAACCCTACAATTCGTCACCTACCGATTGCACGGCTCGCTACCGCGAACGTTTCTTTCTAAACTCAAATCCAGGCTCGATAGTAGACAGATTTCTGACATCGAGTATCATCGAGAAATCGAACGGTATTTAGATCTTGCGGTAGGTCCAAATTACTTATCGGATTCAAGCGTAGCGGAAATGATCGAAGAGAACTTAATGCGATCTGACGGAGAAAAATATATCCTTCTGCATTGGGTGATCATGTCGAATCATATTCATCTTCTGATGCGACTACTCGCAGGATACTCTCTTGCCTCGGTAATGCACTCGATCAAATCCTACACCGCCAATGAGGCTAACAAGATTCTTGGAAGAACCGGACAGTTCTGGAGCGTCGAGTATTACGATCGATACATTCGGAATGCCGCTCACTACGCAAATACTGTTTCATACATTCATAGAAATCCGGTAAAAGCCGGATTATGTGCGGAACCGGCGGATTGGAGATTTGGGTGTGCCGGTCGGACCGCAGGCTGCCAGCCCGCGAGTGAGTCTGAAGGTGACACACGGAGGAACGAGCATGAGTGAAGCACACACGCAGGCTGGCAGCCTGCGGTCCGACGTTGCCCAATTTTTCCAACACCTCAAATATGAGCGGAATCTGAGCCCGCATACGTTGCGCAATTATGCTAGCGACCTCGAGCAGTTTCAGCAGCACTTATTTAGTGTTGAGAAGCGCGATGATTTTCCGCTGGAGCAGATCGACCGGCTGACGATACGCGAATGGATGGCGTCTTTGCATGGGGATCATAAGAAGACGTCGGTGGCGAGAAAGCTCGCCAGTTTGCGTACGTTTTTCCAATTCTTGATCCGCGAGGGCAAACTCGAATCTAATCCCGCCAAGCTCGTCGCCACGCCAAAGATCGAGCGGAAACTGCCAAATCACCTCTCGATGGAGGACGCCGTTCGCTTTGTCGAGACGCCGGATATCAACACCGATCTCGGGCGACGTGACCGGGCGATACTTGAGTTTTTGTACGCGACGGGCATTCGTGTTGGGGAATTGGTTGGGATCGATCTGGGCGATGTCGATCTTCGCGAGCGAATGGTGCGTGTTACCGGCAAACGCAAAAAGCAACGCATCGTCCCCTTCGGCGAACCAGCTGCTCAGGCACTCGTGCTCTATCTCGAATCGACGCGAGCCGCCTTCCTCGGCGGAGCCCCCGAAGCCGAGCGAGACAACGCCCTATTCCTACACCGCCGCGGAGGCCGCCTCACCACCCGTAGCGTCGGCCGGATGATCGATAAATACATTAAATTGTGCGCCGACATCCACGACATCTCGCCGCACTCATTGAGACACACCTTCGCCACGCACCTCCTAGACAGCGGAGCCGACCTGCGTGATATTCAGGAATTACTGGGCCACGCACGCCTCTCGACCACGCAGATCTACACACAGGTTTCGATGGAGAAGATGATCGAGGTTTACGACAAGGCTCATCCGAAGGCGTAGAAGAAATGGAACACAGATGAACACAGATTAAGCGGATTAACACGGATAAGAAAATCCGATAAACTCTTCCTGAAATCTGTGTTCATCTGTGTTCCATTCTTAATAGAAAAATATGAAAAAGCTCCAGTTCCTTGCCATCGCCCTGTTTGCTCTCTCATCGGTAGTCGTTGCTCAAGACAAACTCCTGACGATCGACGACATTTTCAGCCCTGACTCTGCTAGGCGTGTGCGCTTCGGCGGGACGCCGGTGGCGGTGCAGTGGGCGGGGGATGGGAAGTCGTTCAAGCAGGTGGTGAACGGGCGGCTGATGCGGGTTGATGCGGTGACGGGGCAGGCGGTGCCTTATTTTGACAGCGCACAGCTTTCGGCGGCGTTGCAGCGGAATGGTGTTAAGGCTGAGGACGCGACGGCTATGGCGAATTCGCCGGGGTTGCAGTTCAATGCAAGCGAGAGTGGCATTTTGCTTAATCATGCGAGCGATCTGTGGTTTTATGACATCGCGTCTCGCAATCTCAAGAAGCTGACGAGCAACTACGACGCTGAGCTTGAGGCGGATTTCTCGCCTGACGGCAGACTGGTCAGCTTTGTTCGCGGCAACAATCTATTTGTCGTTGATATTGCCAAGGTAAACGAAAAGCAGCTCACACGCGACGGGCGTCTTGGTGATAAGCCGATATTCAACGGTTATCTCGATTGGGTTTACGAAGAAGAGCTGTACGGCCGCGGCAATAAGCGTGGCTATTGGTGGTCGCCTGATTCGAGATACATCGCTTTCCTGAGGCTCGACGAGTCGAACGTTCCGCGATTCACGATCGTCAATGACATTCCAAACGAGCAAAAGGTCGAAGTTGAGCATTATCCAAAGGCGGGTGACCCGAACCCGATCGTTCGCCTCGGCTTTGCGGATGTTAATAAGACGCAGTTACTTCCGAACGTCGGTCGCATTCCAAAGGTTGGCGAGAAGTTGCCGCCCGTTTTGCGCCAAGCCGGAGACGCGGCGAGGTTCGTCGATCTCGCCAAATACAAACCCGATGATCTGCTCATCGCCCGCGTCGCGTGGGCGCCGGACAGCAAGAATGTTCTTTTTCAGGCATTAAATCGAGAGCAGACGTCGCTCGATCTCAACGCATCGGGCCTCGATGGCAAGGTGCGTAAAGTTTTGACCGAGGAAACGCCCGCGTGGGTCGAGGTCTATGACAATCCGGTCCATTTTCAGAATCCGCAGATCGGTGCTGGTTTCGTCTGGCAATCGGCCCGCAACGGCTGGCGGCATCTCTACCTTTACGACAACGACGGTCAGCTGATAACGCAGCTTACCAACGGCAAATGGGAGATCCGCGAACTGTACGGTGTCGATGAGAAGAATGGTTGGGTCTATTTCTCAGCGACCAAGGACAGCCACATCGCGGCGAACGCATATCGCGTCTCGCTTCGCGGCGGCGAGCCTGAACGCCTAACCCGCGGCGACGGCCTGCACATTGCGGCATTCAATTCGACCTACACGCACTTCGTCGAAAACTGGAGCGACGTAAACACGCCGCCGCAGGTCCGCCTCAACCGTGCCGACGGCTCGCTGGAACGCGTCATCAACGCCAACCGCGTCGATGTACTCAGCCAATACAAGCTGAGCAAACCCGAATTCATGCAGGTCAAGACGCGTGACGGCTTCGAAATGGAGGCGATGATGATCAAGCCGCCTGATTTCGACCCGTCGCGAAAATATCCCGTATTCCAATTCACCTACGCTGGCCCGCACGCTCCGTCGGTCGCCAACCGCTGGGGCGGCAACCGCGGGATGTGGTTCCAAATGCTGGCGCAAAAAGGCTACATCATCTGGGTCTGCGACAACCGCTCGGCGAGCGGCAAAGGCGAAGAATCCGTCTGGCCGATCTACAAACGCATGTACGAACTCGAGCTCCGCGACATCGAAGACGGGCTGAATTATCTCAAATCGCTGAGTTTCGTTGACGGCAACCGGATCGGCATCCACGGCTGGAGCTATGGCGGTTCGATGACCAGCTATGCGTTAACCCATAGCAAGTCGTTCAAGATGGGCATCGCGGGCGGCACCGGCACAGACTGGCGGCTTTACGACACGGTCTACACCGAGCGTTATATGATGATGCCGCAGAATAACCGGGACGGGTATGAAAGAGCTTCGATAGTGAAAGCTGCCAAAAATCTCTCGGGCCGGCTTCTGCTTATCCATGGCCTTATGGACGACAACGTCCATCCTCAAAACACGATCCAGTTTGCTAACGAGCTTCAAAAATATGACAAGCAGTTCGACCTGATGCTCTATCCTACCCAACGCCACGGCGTCACCAACCCGCAACAGGTCAAGCACATGTACACGCTGATGACGGAGTATATTTTAAGGAATTTGTAGACGGATCTAATCGGGGAGTAGGCGGTCAGCGTCATCGGGATGGTCGATGTCGATGGCCGCTTTTTCGATCTCGATCCTCTCAACGAATGGGAGGTTATCTCGGATAAGTTGGCGAGCACCTTTGTCGCCTTTCAGTTTCAAGAGATCGTTAAATAACTCTTTCGAAAACAAGGCGGGAACGCCTACAGTTTCGCCGTACTGAGCCGCAACGATCCGTGGATTAGCTTGTTGAAACTCGGTAACCAACTGGTCAATGTTCTCAGTGGTAATATGCGGCTGGTCACAAAGGGTGACTACCACGGCTGACAGGTTTCCTTCGAGTTTTACAAGCTCTTTGAGGCCAGCTTTTATAGAAGAGCTCATTCCGGTTTGCCAATTGTGGTTAATGCAAATATTTATTGGGAGGTCCGCAATCTCGGATGTCGAGCCATCGATCTCGGCTCCGAGAACGACGACTATTGAGTCGCAACTGGAGTCAACTAGTGTTTCGGCGGCGTTGCGGATGAGGGTTTTGCCTTGGAAATGGACGAGCTGTTTTGGGCGACCAAGACGGCTGGAACCGCCGGCCGCCAAGATTAGGCCTCCGATCTTGCCGTTGCTATTTTCGGTCATAGATCGAACCTTGGCGGTTGCGTAGATGGCCGCCGTTTCTAGATCTTAGGACGCTCTGGATCTCGCCGATGATCGATAGAGCAATGCCCTCGGGTGTGTCAGCTCCGATGTCGAGACCGGCAGGGGCGAAGAGGCGGGCGAGTTGGTCGTCGGTGAAGACTTGTCCGTCGGCGGCGAGTTCTTCGAGAAGCTGCTCGGTGCGCCGCTTGGGGCCGAGGGCTCCGAGGTAGAAGACGTTTGACGTTAACAACGCAGGTAAAACGAAACGGTCGCGTTGGTAATTGTGAGTCATTATCACGCCCGCCGTTCTTTGATCGGCTGCAATCGCTGTGGGCGGTTCGTCGACTTTTTGGAGAACTAGCTCGCGAGCATCGGGAAACCTCTCCTCGGTCAGAAACGCCGGGCGATGATCATGGACGGTCACTTGCCAGCCCAATTCCGCAGCGATGCGAACGAAGGGAACTGCATCCGCTCCAGCTCCGAAAAGCAACACTGCCACCGGAACTTCAGATTCATCCGATGGCTCGCGATCGAAGTATGCGGAACGCATCTTTGCTATCAGATCGCTGTCCTTGCTGATCGGTTCGAGCATGATGTCGATCACTCCGCGACAGCCCATGTTCATGCTGAAGACCGAATTCTCATCACCGGTCGTATCGTATGTGAATGTCTCAGCCTCGCCCGAGACGAGCACTTTTTTGGCACGCTCCAGCACATCAGCCTCGAGACAGCCGCCTGAGACGGTGCCGTAAGTATCGCCATTTGCGAGTATCAACATCCTCGCTCCGGGCAGACGATAACCCGAGCCGCGGACATCAACGACCGTCGCGAGAATAGCTTTCTCTCGGTCGGCGAGTGCGGAAACGGTGGTTAGAATTTCTTTGATTTCCTTCAAGGCAGGATAGATTGTACCGCTCAGTCAGCTGCTCTTGCTAATTCGTCCGTTTGGCAATGAAATGGTTCTGGCCGCCCGGTTCTGGCACAGAAAACCTGCCAGTGTTGAGGTAGGCCCACAACCGACGCAGGCGGTTATGACTTACTCCGGACAAGCGGCTCCGTTATCTACCCATTCATTCATCTTTTTGATGAAATCAGCGTGCGACATCGGCGGCGTTGTGCGGCCGTTGCCGGGTGTCCATGCCCAGAGAACGAGCGGGTCGGTCGCGATGTGGTGCACGGCGTCTTTGGCGGATTTGCGGCCGCCATTTTTTAATGGATCCTTCAGATTACGGCAAAGCTGGCCGGCCGAGATGCCCTGAAAGGCCATCTTGTTAGCCTCGCCGGGCATATGCCAGTTTGGAGCTCCGGGTGGTAAGCCATCTCCGTCGAGATTAATATCCTGGTGACAGGTCGTGCATTTCTGTTCGCCGATACCGCGTCCGTCAGGCCCTCGCTTGATCTCCATCGAATGCGGCGTCATCGTGTCGCCCTGTGTTGGCCCATCGCCGCCCGGATGGCAATTGGAACAGCGTGCAGAGAAGAAGACCTTTACCGACTCACTAAAAGCCGCCCTCGATTTTGCCGGATCGGAGCCAGCGGCGATCGTTGTCTCGTTGATCGTGGAAGCCTCGACCCGTTCCAGCCGTCCGATCCGGCTTGAATAAAACGCCAAGCTCGCACCCGCGAAGGCGGCAGCTATGAAAATAAGCTTTAACGCACTACTTCTATTCATAATTACGCTTTTGCGGCGAGTTCAGCAGTTTTGATCGGCAAGCTTCGAACACGCTTACCTGTCGCGGCAAAGATCGCGTTTACCACCGCCGGAGCGATCGGCGGTGTTCCGGGTTCGCCCACGCCGCCATGGTTTTCGGTGCTCGGAACGATGTAAACCTCAACTTTTGGCATTTCGTTCATTCGAAGAACCTTCTGATCCGTGAAGTTCCTTTGCTGGACGCGTCCGTCCTTGATCGTGATCTCGCCGTAGAGAGCAGCCGTCAGGCCGTAGACGATACCGCCTTCCATTTGGGCGGCGACGGTGTCCGGATTGACCACCTGACCGCAATCGACAGCACAGACCACGCGATGAACACGGACCTTTCCGTCCTTCGCAACCGAAACCTCAGCGACCTGTGCGACGTAGCTGCCAAAACTCTCATGAACCGCGATGCCGCGGAAAATTCCCGCTTCAGCAGGTTTGCCCCAGCCGGCTTTTTCGGCGGCGAGTTTTACCACGGCTGCGTGCCGCGGGTGTTTGTCGAGCATTGCGAGGCGGAAGGCAACCGGATCTTTGCCGGCCGCAAACGCGACCTCATCCAAAAAGCATTCGGTCGAGAATGCCGTGTGCGAACTACCGACCGATCGCCAGAAACCGACCGGAACGCCAGTGTCTTTGCGAACCCAATCGCACTGAAAATTCGGGAAAGCGTAAGGCAGATTATGTGCTCCCTCAAACGAGGAATCGTCGAGCTGATCATCCTTGAGGATAAAGCCGAATGCCTTACCCGCACGTGCCATGATCGCATCATTTACCACACGGTGATGCCAGAAAATAGGCTTGCCGCTCGCGTCGATGCCAGCGGACATTTTGTTATAAGTCGCCGGTCGATAGACGTCGTTCTGCATATCGTCTTCGCGGGTCCAGATAACTTTTACAGGCTTGCCGACAGCCTTTGAGAGCAGCGTGGCGTCGATGACATAGTCCATTTCAAACCGGCGGCCAAATCCGCCACCGAGCAGCGTCGTATTGACCTTGACCTTATCGACCGGCACTCCAGCGGTTGCCGCAACAGTTTGCTGTACAAGCATTTGAGCCTGCACGCCGCCCCAAACCTCAGCGCCGTCCTTGCGAACATCGGCCGTGAACGTCATTGGCTCCATCGTCGCGTGAGCGACAAAAGGTGTCCAGTAAATGGCCTCAACCGTCTTGGCTGCTTTGGCTTTTCCATCGGCAACGTCACCGGTTTTCTTGGCGACGAGTCCTTTGTCCTTGTCTGCTGCTGAGGCGAATGCGGTGTAAATGGACTCGCTCGAAACCGAAGCCATAGCACCTTCATCCCAGGTGACTTTTAGAGCACTTCGGCCTTTTCTCGCGGCGGAAAAATTCTCGGCAACGACGGCGACGCCATACTCAAGTGAGATCACACTCGTAACGCCTTTGACAGCCTTCGCTGCGGCATCATCGACGGTTTTGACTTTGCCGCCGATCACGGGCGATCGGAGGATGGTCGCGGTGAGCATTCCCGGAACCTTCACATCGATCCCGTAGATCGCTTTTCCGTTGACCTTTTCCGGCGAATCGAGGCGTTTAACAGCTTTGCCGATGTACTTAAAGTCCTTTGGATCTTTAAGCTTTGGGTTCGCTGGTGGAGCCACCTTTGCGGCGGCGTCAAGCAGATCTCCGTAGGCTGCAGAGCGACCGGATGCTGCGTGGATCACCTTTCCGGATTCGGCTTTGCAGGTTTCGGGAGCGACATTCCAACCCTGTGCGGCAGCGGCGACCAGCATTTCGCGGACCGTTGCGGCGGATTTTCTGAGCGGAGCGAAAAGGCCTTTCACGCTCGAGCTTCCGCCCGTGCCCTGCATTCCCATCGCGGGGTTAATGAATGCCTTGTTCGCAGGAGCTGATTCGTACGAGACATTTGCCCAGTCGACTTCGAGTTCGTCGGCAACGATCTGCGGCAGCGAAGTGAAAACACCCTGGCCCATTTCTGCCTGGCCGACGACGACCGTTACGCGGCCATCCTTGGCGATCTTGATGAAGGCATTAGGCTGAAAGTCGGCGACCGGTTCGAGCGTCACGCCTAGCCGTTCCGCTGCCCGTAATCCCACCGGAAGGCTGAAGCCGAAAACGGCTGCTCCGCCGGCGATGATGGATGCTTTGAGGAATGAGCGTCTGTCGAGATCATTTTTGCTTGTCATCTCATTTACCTCCATTTATAGCCGCCTGCTTGATGGCGTCTTTGATGCGATTGTACGTGCCGCAACGGCAAATGATGCCTGCCATTGCCTGATCGATATCGGCGTCGGTCGGCTTTTTATTATTTTTCAGCAGGGTTGCAGCCGCCATGATCTGGCCGGACTGACAATAGCCGCACTGTGCAACGTCCCCATCGATCCAGGCTTTCTGCAGCGGATGGGTCAAGTCATTCGAGAGCCCTTCTATCGTTGTGATCTCTTTGCCGAGCACCGAACTCAATGGCGTCACACACGACCGTTTTGCCTCGCCGTCTACGTGAATGGTGCAAGAGCCGCACTGGGCGATCCCGCAGCCAAACTTAGTTCCTGTCAGTCCGATCTCGTCGCGAAGGACCCAGAGCATCAGCGTGCCCGGATCTGCGTCAACCTCGTACTGTTTACGATTTACACTGATCTTTGCCATATAGAGATCCTCCAACCAGAAGAACACAAAAAATTACTAAAACGTTTTAGCAATAATATCAAAATAATTGGAGAATTCTCTAAAAATTTAGTTAGCTATTCGCCATTGTTGCTAACAATCAATTCCGGATTTTCCGCCAGAACCTGCTCGACAGGTTTCGAATCCAGTTCACCTCTTAACGGCCGCGTGCCGACGTTGGGCTTGAAATTGCCATTTTCGTCGTACAGGCGGCGGTATTGAGCAGAGTTGCGGATGACGCCCTGGACGTAGGCTTTTGTCTCCTTGAACGGGATCGCCTCGACAAATTCGTCGATCTCGGCGGGCAGAGAGGCACGCCATTGCGGGACGCGGCCGGGGCCGGCGTTGTAGGCGACGGCGAGGTATTCGATGCGGCCAAACTTGTCGAGCTGGTCGCGCATGTATGCCGTTCCGAGCTCGATATTCAGCGGCGGTTGGTAAAGGGCCGTCGAATTGACGCTGGCCGTTTTTGAAACGTATTTTCGCGCCATCGACTGGGCAGTTGGGACCAATAACTGCATTAGGCCGTGTGCATTTGCCGGCGATCTCGCTCCTGGCGTGAACACCGACTCCTGACGGATCAGCCCTGCAACCTGATACGGATCGAGGCGACGTTCACCGGCCCAGTATTTGATCTCATTCCAGTTGGAAAGTGGGTAAAAGAAAGCCCAGGCTTCGCGGTCCATCTCCTCGGGGAACATCTGCGCGTAGTCCGGGTAGCTCTTCATCATCGCGACCAGAGCACTCGTGTTGTCGCCCTTCCAACGGTGATGCCGCGCCAGCGCGAGATTGATCTTCGGACTGTTTCCCGCAGTCTTTTTCGCTTCGTTAAGCTCGTCCATCGACCAATCGAAAAGGCCGATGATCGACAGCTCGTCACTCTTGGCGGCTCGGGCGAGTGCTTTTTCACCTGCTGTTTCGGGGACGACCGTAATGGTCTTGAGATTTGAGACAGCACGCTCGACAGTCTGATTTGGAGCTGAGGTCGAGCGGCACTGGCCATTGTTTTTTAGCGTGGACATTCGTCCCATCGCGAGATAGCCATACCAGTTAGCCGAATATCGATATATGACGCCATCATATATCGCACACGCCTCGGCCATCTTTCCGGCACGCTCACTGTCGCGGGCTGCCCAATAACCGGCCTTGCCGCGATTGGTATTGTCCTTGTCAGCGTAACGGGCGAGGTGCTCGACGAACATCTGCGACGAAAGGGCAAAATTGCCGCTATCATGCTGCGACCACGCCGACTCGAACTGTGCCACCGCAACTTCGACAGCATTCGGGTACGCAGCGACAGCGGTATTTAGATAATAGATCTCGTCCGTGCGGTTGCGGGCATCACGAGCGGCGAGCCCGGCGTCGATCAGTGTTTTCGGCACAAGCTTTCCACTTGGAAAAGCGGCTTTCATCGCGTCGGCTGCGGCTCTTGCCTGCGGCCACATTTTGGCTTTGGCGTAGCCGAGGACGAACTGTCGATTAGCCTCCTCGCGTTCCTTAGCCGATGCCGGTATTGCGTTAAATGCGATCGGCGCATCGGTCATTCTGCCTGCCGATGCCATTGCGGTCAGACGGCGAAGCTGAACGGCGGTCGTCATCGCCTGCGGGAAGGAGGACGCGAGATTTGAATACGCCATTACCGCTTCCGGATTTTTTGCTGCCGCTAGTTTATCGGCACGAGCGAGTTGCTCCTCGGTGGTTTGCGGAGCGAGCGGTTGGCCGAGCGATGTTAGTTTTGTTTCCGCCTCCTTTGCCGCGGCCGAGCCCGCACCATAGAAAAATGTGCGGCGAAAATAGCTGGTCGCCTCTGCTTGCGAACCCTGAGCTTCGTAAGCCTTTGCAGTCAGAAGTAGAGCGTCCGCATCGCCTTTTTCACTCATTTCGATCAACATCGGCGGCACTTCGACGGCTCGTCCGGCGGCGATCGCGGATGTTGCCCACAGCAATTTTGCGTCGCGAACGCGGACGGAATCGTCGTGTTCGCGAACCAACTGCCCGAGCACGTTCAATGCTTCAGCGTGATTGCCGGCGCCCTGCAGAGCCTTCCCACGCAGCCACAATGCGTAATCGCCAAGCTTCGTCCGCTGTCGAAATACATCAGAATTCAGCATCGCCGCCGCACCCGTGAAATCATTCGCTTCCATGCGGATCCGTGCCCGCAGGAGCTTTGCCAGAGCACCCGTTCTCTTATTCGCAAACCGCGTCTCAAGATCGGCGACAAAAGACTCAGCCGGCAGCTTGCCATTGCTCGTCATCGTCCGCAGCGACTGCAGAGCCTGCTCCTCGGTCTGCTGCGCAGAGCACGCGACGATCAGGGAAACGGTTAAGAGGAGAATGGATAGGCTAAATTTCATTATGCGAATGATCATCATGTAGGTACTGCAAAAAGGGAAACCAAGAACCAGAGGCTGACAAAAGGCTTTCATTTACTATCAAACCGTAATATCATAACAAACTAATTCCGTACGTCATTGGAGTATTTTTTATGAAGAAGTGTTTGCTGTTTTTCACACTCTTTTTGCTCTCATTTGTTGCGATACATGCGCAGGAACGGCGGGCGATCTCGCGACCGACTCCGCCGCCTGAATCTGACGTGGTTAAGATCTCGACGAACCTTATCCAGGTTGACGTAACGGTGACGGATAAGAACGGCAATGCTGTGCGCGATCTGCGGCCCGACGAGATCGAGATCTATGAGAATGGCAAGCTGCAAAAGGTCAACAATTTTTCGTTCGTGCCGGGCAATCGCACTACGACCGAAGAGGCCGCAAGACTCGCAAAAGAAAATAGGAAAAATTCTCCGAACGTCATCCTGCCGTCCGGCCCGATCCGCCCTGAGCAGGTTCGACGAACGATAGCTCTGGTTGTTGACGATCTCAATCTCTCATTTGGCAGTACGGCGTGGGTTCAGGATGCTCTGAAGAAATTTGTAAACGAACAGATGCAGGACGGCGATCTGGTAGCGATCATTCGCACCGGTGCCGGCGTGGGAGCGTTGCAGCAGTTCACTTCCGACAAACGGCAGCTGTTGGCCGCGATCGAGCGGGTCCGATTCAACATGGCGGGATCGGCGAATCTGGCTTATTTAATCCGCTAAACACCAGCATTACGCAGCGGATAAATACGGCCGACGGCAGACCCGGTGCGACGCCGTCCGAATTTGACATTAACATGCAGGACGATGAGGCAGAGCCGAGATGCACTGGAGAAAAATCTCAACGAGTTTCGTGAGAATATTTTTGCCAGCGGTACGCTCGGAGCATTGAATTTCGTTGTCCGTGGAATGAAAGAATTGCCCGGGCGAAAATCAGTTGTGCTCGTATCTGATGGATTGCCTTTGCTGACCCGCGACGGCAGTGGCCGGCCTGAGCTTTCAAGAATCTACCACTCCCTCAAACACCTGATCGATTTTGCAAATCGTTCATCGGTCGTTCTTTTACACGATCCATGCCCTGGGCTGGTCGTCCCTGATGTGCAGTGCCGAAGAGGACCTGAGCGGCGTCGCCCGATCCGGTGGCGAGATTATCGCTAAGAATAGTTCAGGATCGGATCAATAAGATAAACGACGATCAGGAGGGGCTGCGTTACATTGCCGATGAGACCGGCGGCCTTGCATATTTCAATCAAAATGACATCGGCCGCGGTATTCGTCGCGTACTGGATGATCAGAGCTATTACCTTGTCGGCTACGAGCCGGATGATGAGGTATTTAGCGCAAAGCAGAGCAAATTTAACAAACTCGAGATCAAGGTCAAACGTGAAGGAACAAAGGTGCGCTATCGCAGCGGCTTTTTCGGCATCGCCGAGGAACAGCTCGCCAAGCCAAAGCTAAGCGTAACTGACACGCTGATCGAGGCTTTGACATCGCCGTTTGGCAAGAATGAGATCGCTGTTCGCATGAACGCCATCTTCGCCGGTGACGAAAAACAGGGAGCCTTCGTCCGCTCTTTTATCAATGTCGATGCCGCGACGCTGACGTTTACAAAGGACACGACCGGCAAGTTTTATTCGACGTCATTTGATATCGTCGCGATCACTTTTGGCGACAATGGCAAGATCCTCGACGAGCGGTCAAAGAACTTTACGATCACACTCGATCAGCCTCAGTACGAGAAGTTTCAGGAACGGGGCCTGGTCACGACCTTCTCTCTGCCGATCAAAAATCCGGGCGGTTATCAGGTTCGTCTCGCCCTGCGCGATGTAGCCTCGGATCGTGTCGGCTCGGCAAATCAGTACGTCGAGATACCCAACCTTAAGAAAGATAAGCTTGCCGTCTCAGGCATGGTGCTTGAGAACGTCTCCACCTCGATCTGGAATCGAGGGCGCCTAGTGCCGGCATCCGAGTCGAGTGGCGAGGCTGACCCGCAATGGGACACGGCCGTCCGGCAATTTCGTCGCAACTCGGTGATGCGGTTTGCGTATCAGGTCTACAATCCTCGCGGTGCTAGCGGGGCAATAAGGCTTGCCCAGCGCTTGACGTTGTTCACAGGTGGCAAAGTCGTCTTTCAAGGCCCGGCGGTTCCCGTTTCAACACTCAAGAGCGAGTCGCCAAAGTCCTTCGCGGGCAATGGAGCTCTTTTCCTGGGTGACAACCTGCCCTCAGGAGATTACATTCTGCAGGTCGATATCAGCGACCTCAATGGCAAGTCATCAACCGCGACACAATTCATACAGTTTGAGATCGTAGATTAAGGCTTTGTCGATGAAAAAGATTTATTTTTTCTTAGTGATCCACGGACTATTTGCCGTCGGGGCGTTGGCACAGGTGCCCACACCGACTGGGCGTCCGACCCCACCTGACACTGATGTCGTCAAGATCTCGACCAATCTGATTCAACTCGACGTAACGGTCACAGATTCAAAAGGCAAGGTCGTCACCGACCTCAGGGCCGATGAGATCGAAGTCTATGAGAACGGCGAAAAACAGAAAATAACCGGACTCACATTTGTCTCGTCCAAACGATCCGTTGAGAAGACGAAAACACCGGATGTAGTTGGCGTTCCCATTCCGCAAAGCGGTTTGCGGCCGGAGAACATTCGGCGAACGATCGGGCTTGTCGTCGACGATCTTTCGCTTTCATTCGAAAGTGCCTACCAGACGCGGCGTGCTTTGAAGAAGTTTGTCGACGAGCAGATGGATGACGGCGATCTCGTTGCGATCATCCGTACAGGAGCGGGAATCGGTGCTTTACAGCAGTTTACCTCCGACAAGCGAATACTTTACGCTGCTATCGAAAAAGTTAAGTGGAATCCCCAGGGCAGCGGCGGTATTAGTGCTTTCGCACCGATCGAACAGACTGTGTTGCCTGCCGATGCCGAAGAAGCCGACCCCGACCAACCGGCCGAGCGAGACCCCGCACGAGCCCTCGACGATTTTCGTACGACAGTTTTCGCAACCGGAACACTTGGAGCACTAAGGTATATCGTTCAAGGGATGAGCGAACTGCCGGGACGAAAATCCGTGATCTTATTTTCTGATGGCTTCAAGCTTTTTGAGGAGGACGAATCGGGATTTCGGGAATCAGGGCAGGTGCTCGATTTTCTTCGGATCCTTGTTGATACTGCCAATCGATCCTCTGTTGTTTTTTACACTGTCGATCCGCGTGGACTTGCCTACACAGGATTTACGGCCGCAGACAGCCCTTCGATAAATCCCACGGCGATGAATCAGGCATTGTCGGCTCGAAGCGCACAGCTGACCGATACGCAGGACGGGCTCAGTTATCTGGCGGGCGAGACGGGAGGTTTCGACATTAAGAATAGCAATGATCTGACCGGCGGCGTTCGTAAAATACTGGACGACCAGAGCTATTATCTCGTCGCATACGAGCCCGACGGCGACACATTTGACCCGGCTAAACGAAAGTTCAACGATATCGATATCAAGATATTGCGAAAGGACGCCAAGGCACGCTATCGCAGTGGATTCTTCAATGTCGCAGATCGCCCGCTGCAAAACGGGATAAGCGCGACGACGGCCGTCGGCCAGCTGGAACTTGCTCTCGTCTCGCCCTTTGCGGTCAGCGGGATAAACCTGCGGCTCAATGCCCTATTCGGCTCAGACGCCAAGAACCCCGCGTATGTCCGCTCGTTGCTCCATGTCGACGCAAAGGACCTGAAATTCACCGACGCACCGAATGGATCGAAAGCCGCGACGATCGAAGTGCTGGCAATGAGCTTTGGCGACAATGGCCAGCCGATCGACCAACTCGCCAGGGGCTACACGCTGACTCTCAAACCCGAGGCGTACAAAAAGATAATCGCCGACGGATTTATTTATCATTTCCTGTTTCCGGTCAAGAAACCGGGAGCATATCAATACCGCGTCGCGATCCGCGATTCGGTCGGTGGACGTGTTGGCTCGGCGAGCCAGTTTATCGAGGTGCCAGACCTCAAGAAAAAACGGCTAACAGCATCGAGCATCGTGCTCGAAAATCTGTCCCCCGACCAATGGCGTCGTGCGGGCGAGCAGAATTCGCCGCTTCCAATTGGATCTAACCCGATGTCGGACACGGCACTCCGACGGGTGAAGCAGAATTCAGTGTTGCGATACGGATTTGAGATATACAATGCCGTGCTCGACACCTCGAAACGGCCGCAATTGACCATGCGTGTACGGGTGTTTCGCGATGGCAAGCTCGTACTCGACGGCACGCCTAATCCGGTCAGTATTGACGGTCAAACCGATCTTCAGCGCATCAGATCGTCCCGGGCGATCGCTATCGGAGCCCAGATGGAGGCTGGCGACTACATTCTGCAAGTCATCATCACCGACCCGCTGGCTAAGAAAAATCAGCAGGTCGCGACACAATTTGTGCAGTTCGAGATCGTGCAGTAAGAGTGACGCGTTTACGCGTGAGCGAACATTGGCTATAATCAACGTTTCTTTAACGCCTGAGGGTGCGGTTCTTACATGCTGAATATCAAATCCATCGAACTCACTGAGATCAATCTCCCACTTGTTCATTTTTTCGAGACGAGCTTTGGCAGGACCTACGAACGCCGAATTATTCTGGTACGCGTCGAGGACGCTGACGGCTCCGAGGGCTGGGGCGAGGTCACGTGTGGCGAGGAGCCGGGATATTCGGACGAGTGGACCGACTCAGCGTGGGTTACGGCGGAGAAGGTACTTGCTCCGATGGTTGTTGGGCGTGAGGTCGAGTCTGCGGCGGACGTATGGGGCCTGATGAAATGGGCTCGCGGTCATCGGATGGCAAAGTCCGGGATCGAGACGGCCTGTTGGGACCTCGAAGCCAAAAAACTCGGCGTTCCGTTGTGGAAATATCTTGGCGGCGTTAATCAAACTATTGAATGCGGCGTTTCGATTGGTATTCAGGACAATGTTGCTCAACTGCTGGAAAAGATCCGCGTCGAGGTCGAGGCTGGTTACAAACGCATCAAGATCAAGATATCGCCATCGTGGGATTACGATGTCATCAAGGCTGTTCGTGCGGAGTTTGGCGATATTCTGCTGATGGGCGATGCCAATTCGGCATACACGCTTGCCGACATCGATCTGCTCAAGAGCCTCGACGAATTTAACCTGATGATGCTCGAACAGCCGCTGCCGTACGACGACATCATCGACCATGCAAAGCTACAGGCTCAGATCACCACGCCCATTTGTTTAGACGAGCCTATAAAATCACCCGAGGATGCACGCAAAGCCATCGAGCTAAAGTCCGGCAAAATAATCAACCTAAAAAACGGCCGAGTCGGCGGCCACACGCAATCAAAACTAGTCGAACAGATCTGCCGCGAAGCCGGAATGCCCGTCTGGTGCGGCGGCATGCTCGAATCCGGCATTGGCCGAGCCCACAACATCGCGATCTCAACCTTGGCAGGCTACTCAATGCCCGGCGACGTCTCGGCGAGCAAGCGATATTGGCACGAAGACATCATCGAACCGGTGGTCGAGGTTTCGGCGCAAGGAACGATAACAGCCCCTGAAGGGCCCGGGATTGGTTTTTCGGTGCGAAGAGATAGAATTGAGAAAATATCGCAACGACGTGTATTAATATCGGCATAATTTTGGCCACAGAGATCACAGAATTCTCTGAGAACGGCAAATAACTCATCTTTCTCCGTGGACTCTGTGGCAATTTTCTTATGAGCAACGAACCAAACAAGATCATCTTTTCGATGGTCAAACTTAGTAAGTTTTACGACAAAAAGCCTGTCCTGAAGGACATTTACCTATCGTTCTATTACGGTGCGAAGATCGGTGTGCTGGGGTTGAACGGTGCCGGCAAATCGTCGCTGCTACGCATTATTGCGGGGACGGACGCGGATTATACAGGCGAGGTCGTGTTTTCGAAGGGCTATTCGGTTGGCTATCTTGAGCAGGAGCCGAAGCTGGACGAGACGAGGACCGTGCAGCAGATCGTCGAGGAAGGGGCGCAGGCGACCGTCGATCTTCTCAAGGAATACGAAGAGATCAACGCCGCGTTTGCCGAGCCGATGGATGATGATGCAATGAACGCTCTCATCGAGCGGCAGGGCAAGGTTCAGGAAAAACTCGATCACGCCGATGCGTGGGATCTCGATTCGCGGCTTGAGATGGCGATGGACGCTCTGCGTTGTCCGCCGCCGGATGCGATCATCGGCACGTTGAGCGGTGGTGAAAAACGTCGCGTTGCTCTGTGCCGTCTGCTGCTGCAAAAGCCGGATATTCTGCTACTCGATGAGCCGACTAACCACCTCGACGCCGAGACCGTCGGCTGGCTCGAACAGCATCTTCAAAAGTACGAAGGTACGATCATCGCCGTGACGCACGATCGTTATTTTCTCGATAACATCGCGGGCTGGATCCTCGAGCTCGATTACGGCCGCGGTATTCCTTACGAAGGGAATTACACGTCGTGGCTCGAACAAAAGAGCACGCGTCTCGCTCAGGAGCAGCGAACCGAAGACAAGCTGCAAAAGACACTCGAACGCGAACTCGAGTGGATCCGCATGGGAACAAAAGGCCGCCACGCCAAAGGGAAGGCCCGTATCAGAGACTACGAAGAACTCGTGGCCACTAAATCCGAAGCGCGTGCCGATACGCTCGAGATCTACATTCCGCCCGGCCCGCGTCTCGGCGATATCGTCATCGAAGCGCACGGAGTTTCAAAATCGTACGGCGATCAGGTGTTGTTTGAGAATCTCGAATTTTCGCTGCCAAAAGGCGGTATCGTCGGCGTGATCGGTCCGAATGGTGCCGGTAAAACGACGCTGTTCCGATTGATCACCGGCCAGGAAACGCCGGATTCCGGTTCGTTCAAGGTTGGTGAGACGGTCAAGCTTGGATACGTCGATCAGTCGCGTGACAGCCTCAATGCGGAGAAGACCGTGTTCGAGGAGATCGCTGACAATCTCGATTTCGTGATGCTCGGCAAACGCGAGATGAACGCTCGTACATACGTGTCTAAATTCAATTTCTCAGGCCCCGATCAGCAGAAATTCGTCGGCCAGCTTTCGGGTGGCGAACGCAACCGCGTTCACCTTGCCAAGATGCTCAAATCCGGTGCGAACGTCATCCTGCTCGATGAGCCGACCAACGATATCGACGTCAATACTATGCGCGCTCTTGAGGAATCGCTCGAAAACTTTGGCGGCTGCGCGGTCGTAATATCTCACGATCGTTGGTTTTTAGATCGCATCGCGACGCACATTTTGGCGTTCGAGGGCGACAGCCATGTCGAATATTTCGACGGCAACTACAGCGAATACGAAGCCGACCGCAAACGCCGCCTCGGCCACGACGCCGACCAACCGCACCGGATCAAGTATCGCAGTCTTACAAGGGCCTAAGGCCAATTGGAATGCCCCAGACCCGTCGACATCGTGTGGAACGGCGGCCGATCCGGCGAGAGCGAGATCGGGCTCTGGCTTTGCTCGCTGTGCTGGGAGCTTTTCTTGTCGGCTATGCCTTGGTTGCGACCAACGACCGGCTTGTAGCGACCCTCGATGACAAAGTCGTGGCGGCTCTCACGTCCTTCGTCTCGATCGGCGTTTCAGTCCTCGTCACCACGTTTTCATTTGTTTTTGTTGCCTTATCGCTGGTTTCGGCCCAGTTTTCACCGCGGGTTGTCAGACATTTTTGGCACGCTGACCGGTTTCGGTTCATTTTCCTTTGGTCGTCTATCGCGGTTTTTGCGTTCTGCTTCGTTATTCAATTTGCCGACATCCCGCGGCTACATCTGCTTGGGCTGTTTCTTGGTTCGTATCAGATATTCGTCCTCTTCCCCGTGTTTCTTGGTTATCTTGCGGACAACATTAATGCCGCGAGCATTACCAAGAACATTTCCGATCGAACAGTTGCTGAGATCGCTCGTGATTATTCCGTACATCCCGGTAGTTACGATGATTCGCGAGAGCGAGGGATCATAGCCGCCAGAGAGAGTGGCTTTCTGGAGAACGTGGACACCGATAAATTAACGTCCCTTTTCATCTCGTTGAGAGACACCAACACGGAAGTAACCCTAAAGATCTCGAACTACATCGGGAGTTTCGTTGAGGTCGGATCAAAGCTGGCCGTTGTCGAACCCGCTATAGCTATCGACCAAAGTACAGAGAAAGCGATTGCGTCGTGTTTTTCACTCCACAAGTTTCGAAGCTATGACAAAGACATCGAGTATGGCATCCGACAGTTGGTCGATATCGGGATCAAGGCTATTTCGCCCGCAATAAATGACCCCACAACCTGCGTTAACTGTATTCACCAACTGGGAGTGATCCTTAAGGAGATCGGTATCCGGGAAGACGATTCAGAGCTTTCGAAACGTTTGAAGACAAACGGCATCTTCCTAAAAGAGCCCAACTTCGAGCAATATCTCGATGATGCTTTTGATCAGATCTATCAATGGGGACGTCGTGATCACGTGATCGTTCGGACTATAATCGGTGCCCTTTCGGAGGTCGTTTCGGCATTGCCAACGCCGGAGCGGGTTGAAACCGTGATAAAAGAGATGGATGAAATGGAGCTGGGCTCTCTGACGCAAGGCGGGTCAAGCGATGCGTTTGCTTTAGCAGAACACAGGAATTATGCTCGAAAGAGCCTCATGCATTTCTATTTGGCGGCAGCCGAAAGAATCGAATTTCTTGGATCGCCGGACCGGGCCGAAGGGCTTCGCCTTAACGCAAAAAAATGTGAACTGAGCATTGAGGGTGCCGTCTGATGAGATCTTGCAGTACTATCATCGCCGCCCTCGCTCTTCTGGTAGGCATCGCAGCCTCCGCGTGCCAGAATAAGGTCGAAACGAACGAGAACGTCACCCCGCAGATGGCGGTCGTGCCTCGATCCGCCGAGATCACCCCTGCTCCTCCGCCGACACCGGTGATCCCTGATCTCCAACGGGAACTTCTCGACGAACGCAATAAAACTACCGCGTCACCGATCGGAACTTTCGATTTTAAGAATTTTACCTACGAACTGCCCCGCGGGTGGCAAAACCCTGACGGGACGGCCGAGATAAAGTTGACGAACGGCAAGATCGCTCCGGTTTCGCGTGATGTCAACGAAAAGATGGCCGACGACGAAAAGGCAGAGGCAAAACAGCAACGTCGGATCGGAATGTCGTTTGTAACGGCTAAGTATTTTGACGCCACCGGTGACGGTGAGGATGAGGCTATTGTAGTTCTCAAGGTTGAAACGGGCGGTTCGGCTATACCGCAGTTGGTGTATGTCTTTTCCTGGAAGGACGACGCTCCCGAATTGATCTGGCCCTTCCGTACCGGCGATCGCGCCGACGGCGGACTCAAAGACCTCAGACTCGAGAACGGAAATCTTGTGATCGAGCTGTATGGCCAGGACAGATTCATCCTGGGCCAGACTGAGACTGGTAAGATCACGAACGACATCGAACAGCTTTGCTGCCCGACCTACTTTTCCCGTTCTGTCTATAAATGGAACGGCAAAAATTTCCTCATGCAGGGCAAGCGGGTTACATTCTCTATCTCTGACCCCGGCGCTCCACCCATTGAGAATCTCGGTGACATTGTGAACAATCCCGCCAAATCCAAAAAATAGCCGAATTCTCTCACTAAACTGCTAAAAAGTTCGCGCTTCTTCGTGTTCCTCGCCATCTCGATCCTGATATGATCGAACGAAAGCTCGTATAATGCTTGCCAACTATCCGTTACCAGGTTGTCTTTGATACGGCACACCGTTTGCCAACATCACCCGAGGAGGACAAATGGAAGCTAATACGCTTGATCGAATACAATTCGCATTTACGATCACATATCACTATCTATTTCCGCAGCTAACGATGGGCCTCGCGCCGTTGATCGTCATCTTCAAGTCGCTCGCGATCTGGAAGAAAGACGAGCGGTGGAACGAGACGGCACGTTTCTGGGGCAAAATTTTTGGCATTACATTCTTGTTTGGTGTCGTAACGGGCATTCCGATGGAATTCCAGTTCGGGACGAACTGGGCGGCGTTTTCAAAATACGCCGGCGGTGTCATCGGCCAAACCCTTGCTATGGAAGGAATGTTCGCCTTCTTTCTTGAGTCGTCATTTATCGGACTATTCCTGTTTGGCGAAAAACGTCTCGGCCAAAAATTGCACTGGCTCTCGGCACTCTTGCTGTGCGTCGGCACATGGCTGTCGGGTTGGTTCATCATTGCGACAAACGCCTGGATGCAGCATCCGGTTGGCTACGAAACGATGGCAGACGGATCGGTTCAACTCACGAGCTTTTGGTCGCTCGTCCTCAACCAGTGGGCAGTTTACCAATACATGCACAACATGGGCGGAGCTCTCGTGACCGGCACCTTTGCGGTCGCAGCTCTTGGAGCATTCTATGTGTTGAGCAAAAAGCAGGTCGAGTACGGCAAGCTTTTTCTTAAGGTCGGTGTTACTGCAGGTTGCTTTGCGAGTATTTGGATGCTGTTCCCGTCCGGCGATCTGCAGGGAAGGATGATCGCGAAGCATCAACCCGTCACGCTCGCCGCGATGGAAGGCCTTTTTGATACGACCGAAGGAGCACCGCTCGTGCTGATCGGCCAGCCGGATATGGAAAAGAAGCGGCTCGACAATGCCGTACATATTCCGAACATGCTCAGCTTTATCACCTATCAACGCTGGGACGCGAAAGTTAAAGGCCTAAACGAATTTCCCGAAGATCAACATCCCACTAACGTTCCGCTGCTCTACTACAGCTTTCACATTATGGTTGGCTTAGGCACGATCTTTATCGGGATAATGGTAATCGCAGCGATCTGGCTATGGCGCGGTTGGCTTTTCAATGCAAATTGGCTGCTCTGGATAATAATGCTCGCGTTTCCGTTTCCGTTCATCGCGAATACGGTCGGTTGGATGGTCGCCGAACTTGGGCGGCAGCCGTGGCTTGTTTACGGCCTTTTCCGCACTGAGCACGGCCACTCGCCGATGGTCTCGGGCGGCAATGTACTGTTCACGCTGCTCGGATTTGCAGGAATGTACACGATACTTTCGCTGCTCTACATATTCCTGATGCTCCGCCGCATAGAGCACGGAGCGGATGAACTTGGAATGATCAAATAAAGGAGGACGAAATGGAAACAGTTTGGTTTGCGATCATCGCATTTATGTTGGTTTGTTATGTCGTCCTCGACGGGTTCGACATCGGAGCGGGCATTGTCCAGCACTTCGTCGGGCGAAGCGATAAGGAACGAGAGGTGGTCATTCGTGCGATCGGCCCGGTTTGGGACGGCAACGAGGTTTGGCTGTTGGCAACGGGCGGAACTCTGTATTTCGCTTTTCCGGCGCTATATTCGGCGGCATTCAGCGGATTTTATCTGCCGCTGATCATGGTCCTTTGGCTGTTGATAATGCGTGCTGCCGGCATCGAGCTTCGGCATCAGCTCGATAACCCAATGTGGACGAAATTCTGGGACTTTGTCTTCTCCCTATCAAGTATTCTACTCGCCATCTTTTTTGGAGCGGCGCTCGGCAATGTCGTTCGCGGGGTACCGCTCGACAGCACAGGCTACTTTTTCGAGCCTCTCTTTACAGATTGGGGGACGACCGGTGCAACCGGAATTCTTGACTGGTTTACGGTTCTGTCGGGCGTAGTGGCTTTTGTGGCTCTCGCGATCCACGGTGCGAATTATCTCGCGCACAAGACCGAAGGAGAGATGAACGCTCGGGCACGGAAGATCGTGAGTGTTGCATGGTTCGCCCTAGTGCTCGTGACTCTCGCGAGCCTTGCGGCTGTACTTAATGTCCGGCCGACGATACTAGACAACTATTACTTCCTGCCGATCGGCTGGCTGATACCTGTCGGGGTCATCGCTTCGCTGGCAGCGATCAAGTATTTTAATATTAAAGGTGACGATAAAAAGGCATTCCTCGCCTCATCTGTGTATCTTGCAATGATGCTCGGCGGGGCGGTTTATGGCCTCTATCCAAACGTGCTTCCGGCGCTCGACCCGCAGTACAGCCTCACCGTACAGAATGCAAAGGCTGGAGCCTACGGCCTAAGCGTTGGCGTGATATGGTGGTCGATCGGGATAGTGATCGCCATCGGCTATTTCACGTTTCTTTTTCGTACTTTCAAGGGGAAGGTCGTTGTCGGAGAAGACCACTGAATCTATCTATATGTTGAAGGCGACGGGGACGTCGCCTTCAATTTTCTGCACGATACCCGTTTCGAGCCCGGACGACCATTTCGGGACGAGTGACCTTGACTTTGATCTCATGAAACGCCCCTTGAGCCTTATCTTCCGGCGGGTAAAAACCGAGTCGGTACTGGAGCCTGAGCTCCTTAATGATCGACTCGAAGACCTCTTTCAGCCTACCGTCCGTGCTTGCATAGAATCTTCCCGCCGTCAGATCAGCCATCTGCCTTAAATATTCTTCAGCCTTACGATTCATCTGTGCCATACGCTCGATTCGTCGAAGCGTCGCAGGATTGCGGGGCGGAAATCGCCGGCCGTAAATACCGCGTTCGGAAAAAGTTGTCCGACGGAATGAGTTCCGCTCATCCGTTTGAAACATCACCGAATAGACCATCGTGTCGCTCTCCTCGAGCGAGTGCAGCAGATCATCAGCAGCGATGCGGCTGCCGAAGTCTTTGCCGTCAGTGAGAATAATGACCGCCTTTCGGCCCTTGATCGGGCGAAAGGTGTTTTCGACTGTCTGATAGGCTGCCTCGCGAAGCGTTGTGCCAACGATGCCCCGCGGTATCTCGGCGTGATCGATCGCTTTTCGCAGCTCGCGGGTATCGCTGGTCAGGGGGCAAAGAACGTGTGTAGTGTAATCAAAAGCCACTATCATTGCCCGGTCGCTCGGCCGAAGTAGCTTGACGAGCGATCTAGCGGAGTCCTTAATGTCGTCGAGCACCGGCCGCGTGCTTTGGCTCGTATCGATCAGCAATGCGACCGTCAGCGGCTCTTCATTCGTCGCAAAGAAGTCTATTCGCTGCGGCACTCCGTCCTGAAGTATGGTGAAGTCGTCGCGGGTCAAATTCGGGATGTACCGCCCATTGCGATCACTGACGACCACCGGCACGCTGACCAGCCGAGTGTCGATCTTGATCGTGTCGTCCGGCGTGCCCTGCGCGCGTCCGATAGCGGAGAGCGAACAAAGGAAAAAGAGTATTAGGCCTCTACGGAACATAAACAGTATCTGATGTTAGACGTTCGCAAAACGAAAAAAGTCGAAAGGTCTGGCTGCGGCATCCTTATTGCCAAATGCGTGAAGTCATGGCAACTGTGCATTGAAAAATGCAATAACGCGATCGTTATGATCACTAAAGAATTCATGGGCAGTAAAGCAGGCGTTCAGTTGATCGTTAATGTCGTTCCGGAATGCGTTGTACGCGGAGGGAATGACGCTTGCCCAGTTTGAGCTTTGCGGGTTCACAAGCAAATAGTCGTTCTGGTCGAGAAAAGAGTTGTTCTTTAGACTGTCGTAAATCAACTGCGAATCACTAAGAGATACGCCGGGGATCCGAGCAAATCGCTGGGGATAAACCGGGGACGGGATATTCACATTGATCTGGGCCGCAATGCCGCGGCCTATAACTGTCTGATATGAGTTAAATGCTCCTTGGGTTCCGCTCGCGCCCAGCACCTCGTCGTTCTGAACGATATTCCAGGTCGTTGGGACGGTCGTTTGGTCTGCAAAGGCAAGGCCCTGCGAGCAAAAGACCGCTGCTCCTTTGATGTTGTTACCGGCTAACTTCAGAAGATGAGCGGCCCTTGGTGTAAAAGCGCCGCCGTTCGACTGGCCAAGCACAAATATCGGCGTCGTCGACGTTATCCTGCCTTGTGAGATGAACCTGTTGATAAGGTCCTGCAAATTTATCACGTCGGGGTTGCTGGCGGTTTGATCGGTCGACCACTGTCTGTCGACGCGATTTGCACTGTCGAGGGACACGACGGCAAAACCTGCGGCAACCAGATCGGCCGCCATTATGCGGTCCTCAGATTTTGTGAAAAAAGTTGATCCGCTCCCGCCGGTGCCGTGAAATCGAAACACGAGGCCCCGAAGATTGGACGGGAAGTGAAAAATATAGCCAGCCCCATTTATTGTGCCCGACGAAGTAGTCCATGCCGGTGCACTCTTGTATGTAGCTGTCAGGCTGATATTTTTTTGCTTTAGCGAAACCCGAGTGCGCCAGGAATTTACATCAAGCAGCAAGTGAGTATCGCCGGTCCATTTGTCAAAGACCATATTGGGCGGATTGGCCGCCGCCCAGGCGTAAACATAACGCGCAGATCCTCTGTATTTGCCGCTACCATACCCGCCACTAACCGTTAGCTGGAACTGTGCCGAGACAGTGATCGCTGACAATATAACTACGAGGATCGCGACAAGAGTTCTACTCATAATGAAAATCCTAGATTACAGGATAATCGTGATCTTGGACAGTATCTTGGAAGACTGAGTTTTATCTACTTTGTATTATAAAGTACTTGACAGATGATATTACTTGATGTAACTTATCCTTACTATGGCAAACAGGAGTGCAGTGCGAAAAGTTGACGAAGGCGATGAGCCCGTTAGTCTCGGCGACCGGGCGATCGACAATCTGGCTTTTATCCGCGAGACGATGGAGCGGTCGACGAGCTTTACGGCCGTACCCGGATACGGCGGGATGCTGATGGGCGTGACGGCTCTTGTTGCCGCATACATTGCGGCGCAGCAGATATATCTTCGCGATTGGCTGGTCACTTGGCTCGTCGAAGCGGGTTTGGCATTCGCAATCGGATTGCTCGCAATGTGGCAAAAATCGCGGATCGTCGAATCTTCGCTTCTTTCCACACCTTCAAAAAAATTCGCGCTCAGCTTTGCCCCGCCGCTCATCGCCGGTATCGCGATCACCCTCGGGCTTTGGCGTTACGAACATTACGAGATGATGGCTCCGGTCTGGATGCTCTGCTACGGTGCCGCCGTCATCTGCGGCGGGGCGTTTTCAGTTCGGATCATTCCGGTGATGGGTTGGTTTTTTCTGACACTCGGAGCGGTGGCATTCGCACTGCCGAGCTCGTTTGGCAATTACCTGATGGCAGCGAGCTTTGGCATTTTGCACGTTGTTTTTGGCTTTATCATCGCCCGAAGGTACGGCGGATAGTGTCGGAACGCGAGCACCCTTGCCCGCTCGTAATCTTATGAACATTCAAAACAAACGATTGATAGGAATTCTTCTCGCAGTAATGGTTTTGCTGCTTGTTCCATTCGCAGCAATGCAGTTCGGCGTAGATGGTGTTAAATGGACGGCGATCGACTTCATCGCGGCCGCGATAATGCTCCTAGGAGCGGGCATCGGCATCGAGATCGCTTTGCGAGTGGTCAAGAGGTTTGAATACCGCATCGCGGCATGCGTGGCGATACTTTTTGCGTTGGCAGTGGTCTGGGCAGAACTCGCCGTCGGCATCATCGGTACGCCGCTGGCTGGAAGCTGATTTGCGAGGTAAAACAAAATGGCAAAAAATCTAGCATTAAAACAAAACGAAGAAAGTAACGGCTCAAGACCGCAAGCTCTGCAGATCGCCCGCGCGGCCGAGAACGTCTCGAACGACCTCGACAAGGTCATCCACGAACGAATGCGCCTCGGCATAATTTCAGCACTCGCGGCAAACGAGAAGCTTAGCTTCACCGAGCTAAAAAAGCTGCTCGACACCACCGACGGCAACATCAGCGTCCACGCTCGCAAACTCGAGGATGCTGGCTACGTGACGCTCGAAAAGTCGTTCAAAGGCCGGATGCCGTTGACGGAATACAAGATCACTAGGGATGGGCGTAAGGCTTTGACGCGGTATTTGGATCACATGGAAGCGCTGATTAAGGCGATGAAGAACGCGTAACTCTTACAACTTCGGGAACAATACGACGCGTCGGGCGTCAAATAGTCATCGGATCTGCACTAAAGATGGACACGTCAACTCCGACAGTAAACAGCGTCTTATTTGCCGTATGCGGCTTTATGTTTGGTGTGCCGTGTTTGGTCTTCGCCTTCTATACAACACGAGTTGTGTCGCTTTATTTCGAACTAGCGACGACTCATCCATTTAGCATACTTCTCGCTTGGGCCTTAGCTTTTGCCCTTGCGACGATGTTGCTTGGCTTTGCCAGTTGGTTCTTTATCAAGAAAGCTCTGAGAGGTTTTACAGGGAAATGAACGCACGCACTAAGACAGGTTTACAGATATTACAGGTCGCTTTGATCATCGGGGTCGCGGGCGACATTTTTTTGCGGGTTGCTCCGTGGGGCCTGGGCGTCACGTTGTTTAACGTGGTGTTTGTCGCCGGGATGTTGACGGTGCTTTACAGACGAGCGCCGGAGCAATTGACGTGGCAGACGCTGGGATTGTTTGCGGCGCAGGTGTTCTTTGCGTCGATGTTCGCATGGCGTGATTCGATCGAACTGCGAATAGCCGATGGACTCGCGATCCTGACGATACTCTCAGTGCTATTCCTGCCAAAACTCAAGGTCTCGACCTCGACCGCGGGCGTTTTTCATTACGGTGCAGGGTTCGTCGGCTCGGCGTTGAATGCTATCGGAGCTCCGTTCGTGCTGCTCTTTGACGACGTGAGGTGGGGCGACATCCCACGCAGCGGCTGGCGAAAACACGCGTTCTCGACCTTTCGCGGCGTGGCGATCGCGACGCCGTTGATCCTCATATTCGGCGGCCTATTTGTCGCCGCCGATGCAGTCTACGCGGGTTGGGTGCAGCGAATATTTAACGTGCGTCCCGAGATCGTGTTTACACACGTTCTGCTTTTCGGAGTGTTTAGTTGGCTGTCGGCAGGATATTTACGGGGAGTCTTGATCAGCTCTAGCGAAGCTCCGGAAAGCACCTTCGAAGCAACTAAAGCTAGTGATACCGCCAAACCCGACGAAAGCCGGTTCGACCGCGTCAAAGCAGAATCGGGCGAGTATCCGGTCACGTTGCCTGATGATCGCAATGTGGTTGAACACATCAATGTCTCGGACGCACCAAACGCTACGAGCGACGAACCTCAAACTGAAGAAAAGAAATCAGACGGACCGCGTCCTTGGAGCTGGGCAGACCTCGATAACTCGCTCATGCCACAGGCATTTACGCTGGGTACGGTCGAGATCGGTGTCATCCTTGGGCTGATGAATCTGCTTTTCCTGAGCTTTGTTATCGTGCAGGTCCCGTATTTGTTTGGCGGAATGGAGCTAGTTCAGAGCACGCCTGATTTCAAACTCGCCGAGTACGCCCGTCGTGGTTTTGGCGAACTTGTAACGGTCGCCGGGCTTGTCCTGCCGATCCTGCTCGCGTCGCACTGGCTGATCCGCAAGGAAAATCCGCTTGCCGGTAAGCTGTTTCGAGTTTTCGCAGGCATCCAGATCATGCTTCTCTTTGTCATTATGGCCTCGGCGGTTCAGCGGCTCGTTTTACTGACCGGCGATCTAGGCTACGGGATGACGACGATCAGGCTCTATCCGCTGATCTTTATGACCTGGCTGGCGATCGTATTCGTGTGGTTTGGGCTTACGGTACTTCGCGGTGCTAGACAGCATTTTGCGTGGGGAGCGTTGTGGTCGGCCTTCCTTATTCTTGGAGCGACACACGTTCTTAATCCTGATGCGTTCATCGTAAAAACGAACATCGCCCTGATGCAACACGGCCGCGAGTTCGACCCGGTTTATAACAGCCGCCTCAGCGACGCCGCTCTGCCGGCCCTATTCGAGGCGATCCCGGACATGAATGACCGCGACCGCGAGACAGTGATCTATAGTCTCGCGAACCGCTATTGCACGATCCGCGAAGAAGGCCACGACCTCCGAAGCTGGAGCCCGGCACGCTCAACCGCGTTCTCAATGCTCGAATCAAATCGAGCCTTCATCGACACACTAGGCGGTTGCGAAGAGAGCAATCTCTATTACTATCGTAGCAATCATCGCGACATGGATTGACGAATTTTCTTGTCATTTGGCGGTTGCGTTGCGTAGTATTGAGTCGAGGACTGCCAAACTATGCCACTCGACGCACCGCCAAAACGCGACATGATCCGCGAATACCTGTCGTACTGTCGCGTCGAAAAAGGCTTGGCGGCGAATTCGATCGATAGTTATGCGACGGATCTTGGCAAGCTCAGGGCATGGGCCGGGAAGAATGAGCTTGAATTGCTGACGTTGTCGCGCACTGATCTGCGCGAATGGCTGATCGATCTCGGCGGCGGGAAATTGTCGGAGAATTCGAAGCGGCGTTTGATAAGTGCGGTTCGCGGGTTTTATAAGTTTTTGATGTTCGATGGACATGTGACCAAAAATCCTGCGGAAGATCTGGTTTCGCCGCAGAAAGGCCTTTATCTGCCGCGGTTTCTCAATCGAACCGAGATCGAAGCCTTACTTGCAACGCCGGATACCTCGACTGAGATCGGGCTTCGCGACCGGGCGATCCTTGAGGTAATGTACGCCTGCGGCCTGCGGGTTTCGGAGGCGGCGAATGTCCGGAGCAACGACATCGATCTCGACGCGGGAATTCTGACGACGACCGGAAAAGGCAATAAAACACGGCGTGTGCCGATCGGTGCGAGTGCGGTCGAATGGGTGAAGAGCTATCTCGCGGTCCGCCGCAAAAAAGAGAATATCGACATAGACAACCTTTTCGTCACGCCCGCGGGCTCGCCTATAAACCGCCAGTCGATCCACGCCTCGATCGCCGAATACGCCGCCAAATGCGGCCTCGAAGGCGTTTCGCCACATACGCTACGGCATTCATTCGCGACCCATCTCGTCCAAAACAACGCCGACATCCGCAGTGTCCAACAAATGCTCGGCCACACCGACATCTCGACGACGCAGATCTACACGCACATCACGAGTACACAGCTCAAGCGAAATTACGACCGTTTTCACCCGCGATCACGACAAACATAGCCTCACTTCTACGGGCTGTGATATCTTTATATTTACCAAATAATATGAGTGATCCGGTAAAACAAAACGCCGTCGGAGAAGTGTCTATTGACGCTTCGCGACGAGATTTTATAAAGAAATCAGCGATGGTCGGCGTCGGTGCGGCGGCGGCGAATTTACCGTTGTCGATGCTCGCGAGCGAACCGGCGCTCGTTGATGGCGTCACGATCGAGCGGCTTAATGATCTCAAGCTGAACATCAACGGCAAAGACCATGCGCTGTCGGTAGATACCCGAACGTCTTTGCTCGACGCTCTCCGCGAACAGCTCGATATGACCGGCTCGAAAAAGGGTTGTGATCACGGGCAGTGTGGAGCTTGCACCGTAATGATCGATGGCCGTCGGACGCTTTCGTGTCTGACCTTGGCGGCGATGTGCGATGGCAGAAAGGTCACGACCATCGAGGGAATAGCGACGGGCGAGACGCTGCATCCTATGCAGGCGGCATTTATCGAATACGACGGAATGCAGTGCGGCTATTGCACGCCCGGGCAGATCTGCTCGGCGATCGCCATGCTGCAGGAAGCGAAGAATGGTGATGCGAGCCACGTTACGGCGAACGTCCAATCCGTCGCCCGCGATCAAAAGTTGACGCGAGATGAGATCCGCGAACGCATGAGTGGCAACATTTGCCGTTGCGGAGCATACAATAACATCGTCGACGCGATCGAAAATGTGCAGGCGGGGAAAGGAGGCAAGCGATGAAGTCATTCTCATTCAAACGTGCCGCCGATCCGACAAATGCGGTCCAAATGCTCGGAGCAGACAAAGATTCGAAGTTCATCGCTGGCGGTACGAACATTCTCGACCTGATGAAGGAAGGCATCGAGCAGCCCACGGGTTTGATCGATATTTCGCGGCTCGCTCTGTCGGTGGTCAAAGCGAATCCTGCCGGCGGCGTTTCGATCGGGGCATTGGCACGAAATACCGATACGGCAAATCACCCGCTGATCCGCCAAAATTATCCGATGTTAACGCAGGCGATCCTCGCCGGAGCGTCGCCGCAGATCCGCAATATGGCGACTAACGGCGGCAACCTGATGCAGCGAACGCGTTGCCCGTACTTTTATGATCTCGCAACGCCGTGCAACAAGCGTCAACCCGGAACAGGCTGTTCAGCTAAAGACGGTTTGAATCGGTACTCGGCGATCTTCGGCTGGAGTGATTCGTGCGTGGCGGTGCATCCGTCCGATATGTGTGTGGCATTGGCCGCTCTGGATGCGATCGTTAAGGTGCGCGGAGCGAATGGCAAGGAGCGGTCAATCAAATTCGCCGACTTTCACGTTTTGCCAGCCGCTTCTCCGCAAAAGGACAATTCGCTCGCTCACGGCGAACTCATCACTTCGATCGATTTGCCAACATCGGCGTGCGCGAAGAATTCGTATTACTTAAAGGTACGCGAGCGTTCGAGCTATGCATTCGCCCTCGTCTCGGTCGCGGCAGCACTTGATCTGGCAGCAAGCGGAACGATCAAAACCGCAAGGATCGCTCTCGGCGGTGTCGCCGCAAAGCCGTGGCGGGCCGAGGAAGCGGAAAAATACCTGGTCGGGAAAAAGCCCGGCGAGGCCGCCTTTCGCGAGGCGGCAAAGATCGCCGTCAGCCAGGCAAAGCCGCTTAGCGACAACGGATATAAGGTCAAAATGGCCGAACGCTCGATCTTTCGGGCACTGACAAATGCAATGAACGGAGGTGCGGCGTAAATGATTGACGACGATCTGAAAAATCAACCAAGCCGCGTCGACGGGCGTGCGAAAGTGACCGGAGCGGCAAAGTACATCGCGGAACACAAATTCCCAGGCCTAACCTACGGCTATCTCGTCCAATCGACGATCGCTCGCGGTAAAATCCTTGACATCGATTCGACCGAGGCTGAAAAGAAGCCCGGCGTGATCAAGGTCATCTCGCACAAGAACGCTCCGAAACTTTCGATCACCGAGCGTCCGATCCCGAGGCCGTTCTACGCGTTAACCTCCCCGGAGATTTGGTTCAACGGCCAGCCGATCGCGGTCGTCGTGGCTGAGACTTTCGAGCAAGCACGTTTTGCGGCGGGCCTGGTGAAAGTGACGTACGATCAGCAGAAGAGTGAGACGAATATTCGTAATGCGATGGCTCAGGGTTTTACCGCTGGACGCGATCAAGCCGATCGGGGCAATCCGGTTCAAGCCTTTGCCGATGCCGAGTTCAAGGTGGAGGCGGAATATCACTTGCCGATCGAGCACCACAATGCGATGGAGCCGCATGCGACTGTAGCAAATTGGGAAGGCTCGAAGCTGACCGTCTACGAAAAATCGCAGGGAATCTCGGGCAGTGTCAACTATCTTGCGAATGCATTTGGGATTCCGGCCGCCGATATTCGTGTCCTATCCCCGTTTTCCGGCGGAGCATTCGGAGCCGCGTTGCGCTCGGGGCCGCAGTTGCTCATTGCGACGATGGCGGCTCGCGAGACAAAGCGGCCGGTCAAGGTCGTCTATTCACGCCGCCAGTTAGCGACCGCTCACGGCTATCGGCCCGAATCGGTCCAAAACATCAAGCTCGGTGCGGATAAGACCGGAAAACTCACGGCCATCATCCATGAAGCGACTCATAACACGTCGGCACACGAAAATTTTTCCGAGGGGCTGGTTGGTGTTTCACGTTCGCTCTACGCGTGTCCGAACGTGAAGACCGTTGCGAAGATCACTCGACTCGATCTACAGACACCTCTCTGGATGCGTGCTCCTGGCATGGTATCGGGAGCATTCGCGCTCGAATCGGCACTCGACGAGCTGTCCTACAAACTCAAGATCGATCCGATGCAACTGCGGTTGATGAACTACGCCGAGACCGATCCCGACAACGGTAAACCATTTTCCAGTAAGGCGTTGCGAGAATGTTATAAGCAGGCATCAGAGCGTTTCGGATGGAGCAAACGCAATCCCGAACCGCGTTCGATGCGTGACGGCCGCCTGCTCGTCGGTTGGGGAATGGCAACCGGAACGTGGCCGGCGGGACAATCGCCCGCGTCGGCGAGAGTTACGCTAAGAGCCGACGGCACGGCTCTCGTCGAGAGCGGTACGACAGATATTGGGCCGGGAACATACACGACAATGACCATCATCGCGGCCCGCTCGCTTGGGTTGCCGATCGAGAAGGTTAGATTTGCGCTCGGTGATAACGATCTGCCGCCGAGCCCGGGACAGGGCGGTTCCACCACGACCTCGAGCGTTGGCACGGCTGTGCAGGAGGCTTGTGGGTTGGTGGTCAAAGAGATCGTCGAGACTTTGGGTAAAGAGCAGAATTCACCATTCGCTGGTGTCGCAGTTAATGATGTACTGGTTGAGAACGGCGGAATCACGGTAAAAGGTAGATCTGATACTCGGATCTCGTTCGCAGACGCTTTGAAACGAATCAACAAAGAAAATGTCAGCGTGCTTCACCGTTCAACCCCGAACGCGGGTGAGCGGAGCAAATACACGATCGCATCGCACGGGGCTCAATTTGCCGAGGTCAAGGTCGATGAAGAGATTGGCACGATCCGCGTGACACGTGTTGTACAGGGAACTGCGGCCGGTAAAATTATCAATCCAAAAGGTGCTCACGGGCAGGAAATGGGCGGTGTTGTTTGGGGTATCGGGATGGCTTTGACGGAGAAAACCGACGTTGATCATCGCTTTGGCCGCATAATGAACCCCAATCTTGCGGGCTATCACGTTCCTGTAAATGCCGACGTCGGTCAGATCGAAACGATCTTTGTTGACGAGGATGATAAGATCGTAAATCCGCTAGGAGCCAAGGGGCTCGGCGAGCTTGGGCTGGTCGGAATTCCCGCAGTTATCGCCAACGCTGTTTACCATGCAACGGGCAAACGCTTTCGAGAGCTTCCGATCACACCGGACAAGATAATCTTGTAAATGCGCCAAAAATGAGTACTTACGCGCTTGCGCTTGTCAAAAGTCTTAGCTATTATTGGAAATTTGCTATTTGGCTCTACTTTTGCGCCAAGGCATTAAAGAAAAGCTCGCATGGGTGGTCGAGCGGTCAAAGGCAACGGGCTGTAAACCCGTCGGATTAATTTCCTACGTAGGTTCAAATCCTACCCCATGCACCAGATTGCGGAAGTAGCTCAATGGTAGAGCGTCAGCCTTCCAAGCTGAATGTTGCGAGTTCGAGTCTCGTCTTCCGCTCCATTTTTGCCCTAGTTGCCCAAGTAGCTCAGGGGTAGAGCGCATCCTTGGTAAGGATGAGGTCCCGGGTTCAAATCCCGGCTTGGGCTCCAGTTTTATACGTTATTTTTTGACTTTTTTGAGAGGACTAAAGAGAGATGAGCAAAGAGAAATTCGACCGAAGTAAGCCGCACGTGAATATTGGGACAATTGGGCACGTGGATCATGGCAAGACGACATTGAGGGCGGCTATCACGAAGGTGATGTCGAAGCATAATGCGAAGATGACGTTTAGATCGTTTGATTCGATCGATAACGCTCCTGAAGAAAAGGCACGTGGTATTACAATCGCGACGTCGCACGTTGAGTATGAGACGGTCAATCGTCACTACGCACACGTTGATTGCCCTGGCCACGCTGACTATGTCAAGAACATGATCACCGGAGCCGCCCAGATGGACGGAGCTATTCTTGTAGTAGCAGCGACGGACGGACCAATGCCGCAGACCCGTGAGCATATCCTGCTCGCACGTCAGGTTGGCGTACCTTCGATGGTCGTCTTCATGAACAAATGCGACATGGTCGATGATGCCGAATTGCTCGAGCTGGTCGACATGGAGATCCGCGAATTGCTTAGCTCATACGATTTCCCTGGTGACGATACACCGATCACCCAGGGTTCGGCTCTGAAAGCTCTCGAAGGCGACCCTACATGGGAAGCAAAGATCGACGAGCTGATGCAGACGGTCGATGATTTCATCCCGACCCCTGCACGTGAGACGGACAAGCCGTTCCTGATGCCTGTAGAAGATATCTTCACCATCCAGGGCCGCGGAACAGTTGCTACCGGACGTATCGAGCGTGGACAGATCAACGTCAACGAACCAGTTGAGATCGTTGGTATCAAAGAGACCCGCAACTCGGTCGTAACGGGCGTCGAAATGTTCAAGAAGCTTCTCGACTCGGGTATGGCAGGCGACAACGTTGGTCTTCTCCTGAGAGGCGTGGACAGAAAAGAGATCGAACGCGGACAGGTCATCGTCAAGCCGGGCACGATCACACCGCACACCAAGTTCAAGGCTGAGGCATACGTCCTCACCAAAGAAGAAGGCGGACGCCACACTCCGTTCTTTACGGGCTATCGCCCGCAGTTCTACTTCAGAACAACGGACGTGACGGGCGTTGCACACCTTCCGGCAGGAGTCGAGATGGTGATGCCGGGCGACAACATCCAGATGGAGATCGAGCTCATCGCCCCGATCGCCATGGAAAAAGGACTCCGCTTCGCTATTAGAGAAGGCGGCAGAACGGTTGGAGCCGGTACGGTTTCGGAAGTAGTTTTGTAAGGAATAGTTGTCAGTAGGCGGTTGTCAGTTGTCAGACAAGATCTGAAAACGACAACTGACCACCGACAACTAATAACTGAGGATTTATGCCAAGAGATAACATTATTTTGCAGTGCACCGAGTGCAAAGAGCGTAATTACGTGACGACCAAGAATAAAAAGAACACGCCGAACAGGCTTGAGCTCAACAAATTCTGCCGTCGCTGCCGCTGCCATCGGTTGCACAGAGAGAACAAATAAGTGAATAACGGATAGTGAACAGTGAACAGTTTTCGAACTATTCACTGATCACTGTTAACTGTTCACTATTCACAGGGGTATGGTGTCAATGGTTAGCATGCGGGTCTCCAAAACCTAAGGTCCGGGTTCGAGTCCTGGTACCCCTGCCACTATTTTGTAGAACAGACTTTCTGGTTTGTTTATCGTGTGGTTAATTCCACAAGCTGAATCGGTTATCAGCAGACTAGAAAGCCTGCTGTACCAAGGAGAAAGACAGTGTCAGAAGCAGTTGTTGAGGGAAAACAGAAGGAAGGCATTGGCGAGTTTATTCAACACACTCGGGCCGAGATGGATAAGACCTCTTTTCCATCCTCGAATGATGTAAAGAATACGACGATCATCGTGATCGTCAGCGTTTTCTTCTTTGCGGCTTATTTGTTCCTTGTCGATCAGGCTTGGGTTTACATTTTGCAGGGCCTGACATGGGTGGTCAATAAGATCGCCGGGGCATAAAAGGACACTTTGATAATGAAACAGTGGTTCTTTATCCACACGTATTCGGGACACGAAAATAAGGTCGTTGAGAGTCTGAACGCGCGTATTCGCGACATGGAGCTCAGCGAACAGATCACGGGCGTTCTGTTGCCGAAAGAAAAGGTCGTCGAGATGCGTGGTAATAAAGAGTACGTCTCCGAGCGGATGTTCTATCCCGGATACGTGCTCGTTGAGATAGACTGTGACGAAAAGGGTAAGATCCCTGATAACGTCTTTCACGCGATCAAGGCTACGCCGAAGGTGACAGGTTTTCTCGGCGGAAAGCAGCCAACGCCGCTTTCGCAGGCCGAGGTCGACCAGATCGTTCACAACATCGAGGTAGCGACCGAAAAGCCGAAACCGAAGTTTACATACACGGTCGGCGAGGTCGTCAGGATCAAATCGGGCCCGTTCGCCAGTTTTACCGGCAAGGTCGAAGAGGTCAACGAGGACAAATCGACCCTCAAGGTCTCGATCACAATTTTTGGCCGTTCGACACCGTACGAACTGACGTTCTTAGAGGTCGAAAAGGTAACGTTTGCAGAAGAAGAATAAAAGAGGACATTCGTTGGGCTCGCCCGGCGATCGTTAATCGAAAAGAGTTATGGCAAAGAAGATAGAAGGTTACATCAAGTTGCAGATCCCGGCCGGTAAGGCCAATCCTGCTCCGCCGATCGGCCCGGCTTTGGGTCAGCACGGCGTTAACATCATGGAGTTTTGCAAGGCGTTCAACGCCAAGACGCAAAACGACGATCCGGATATGAAAATTCCGGTCGTGATCACAGTTTACGCGGATCGCTCGTTCACCTTTGAAACGAAAACGCCGCCTGCGGCCGACCTTCTGAGAAAGGCATCGGGAATCGCAAAGGGTTCGGGCAAAGCGAACCGTGAAAAAGTTGGTTCGATATCGAAGGCCAAGATCGAAGAGATCGCCAAACTAAAAATGGTCGATCTCAACACGTCAGACCTCGCCGCAGCAATGCGGACGATCGAGGGAACGGCGAAGTCGATGGGCTTGACGATCGATTAGTAAAAATTAGGTCATATAGGGCGTCAGTCCTATGGGTCTCATTAGGGAGAACGCTAACGCGTTCGTTACTACCTGGAGGTAAAATGAAAAGAGGCAAGAAGTATCTTGCGGCTCTCGAGAAAGTTGAGCTGCATAAGAAGCACACGCTTGAAGAAGCGGTCGCTAAATTGAAAGAGATCGCATTTGCAAAGTTTGACGAGACCGTCGAGCTGACGATGTGGTTAGGTGTCGACCCGCGAAAGGCCGATCAGCTCGTACGTGGCACGATCGTGCTGCCGCACGGACTCGGCGGAGCGGCGAAAAAGGTCGTTGTTATCGCGCAGGGCGATAAGATCCGCGAAGCTCAGGAAGCCGGAGCCGATGAGGCCGGTGGCGACGATATCGTCGAAAAGATCAAAGGCGGCTGGCTCGACTTTGACGCATTGATCGCGACGCCCGATATGATGGGCAAGGTCGGTCAGCTAGGTAAGGTCCTCGGTCCTCGAGGCCTGATGCCAAATCCAAAAACAGGAACAGTCACGATGGACGTGAAAACGGCTATCGAAGAGACCAAGGCTGGTAAGGTCGAGTATCGCGTTGACAAAACGGGCGTTATTCACTCGCCTGTCGGCAAAGTGTCGTTCGATAACGCGAAGCTGCAGGAGAATGCACGCGTTCTTATTGGAGCCGTTATAAAGGCAAAGCCGACGACCGCAAAAGGCCGTTACCTGAAGAAAATTAACTTGGCCGCGACCATGAGCCCGGGCGTACTGCTCGACGAGCTAGCGTACGTTTAAGTAAGGAGCGTTTAGAGACATGAAATCAAGAGATACAAAAGCAAAAGATCTGGCCGTCCTTACCGATTCGCTTGCAAATTCTACATCCGCAATGGTCGTTAGCTTTTCTAAGCTGACGGTGACCAAGGATCAGGAGTTTCGTAGCCGTCTGCGTGAGGCAGGTGCCGAATATTCAGTAGTAAAAAATACTCTGGCCCGCATCGCGGTAAAGGGAACGCAGTTCGAAGATGCAACTGAGCACTTCAAAGGCGTGACAGCTATCGCGTGGACCAAGAATGATCCCGTTATCCTCTCGAAAGCAATTTCGAAGTTCATGAAGGAAAACGCGGACATCTACACGTTCAAAGCAGGTGTCGTTGACGGTAAATTGGTCGATCTTACACAGTTGACCACGATCGCCAACCTGCCTTCGAAGGAAGAGCTTATTTCGAAGCTGATGTGGGTGCTCAACAGCAGTGCACAGGGAATCGTCACGGTCATTAATGCCGTGCCGCGTGACCTGGCCGTTGTGATCAAACAGATCGGTGAACAGGAAGGACGCGATGCCGGAACACCGGCCGCAGTCGAAGCAGCACCGGCAGCAGCAGAGGCAGTCGAAGAAGCACCGGCTGCAGAAGCCGAGGCTCCTGTCGAGGCGGCAGCTGAGGAAGCCCCGGTTCTGGAAGTGGAAGCAGCTTCGGCTGAAGAAGCTCCGGCCGAGGCGGAAGCTGAAGAAGTTTTAGAGATCGCCCCCGAAGCAGAGGCTGAGGAAAAGGCGTAAGTAGCAAGATTTAGATCTCAAATTTGAAATTTCAAATTTGAAATTTAAAAAGCCGTACTCAAGGTAAAACGAGCCAAGTGATTGTCAGGTCACACCGGCTTCGGATACAAACCGAAAGGTGATGCAACCCGTTCGATGCGTGTCCCTGGGTTCTAAGCGGCAAGAACTAGTGAATAGTGAATCGAAAAGAGTGAATAGAAAGAACTATTCACCATTCACTATTTACCATTTACTAATTAAAAGAACCCTAAATAGGAGATATATAAAAATCATGGCAGTTACAAAAGCAGATGTTGTTGAGTATTTGAAAGGTATGTCGCTTCTCGAAGCGTCGGAATTGGTCAAGGAACTCGAAGAAGTGTTCGGCGTTTCGGCAGCGGCCGCAGCGGCACCGATGATGATGGCAGCTCCGGCTGGCGGCGACGCTCCGGCAGCAGAAGAGAAGGATTCGTTTGACGTTGTCCTCACCTCGGCCGGCGGCAACAAGATCGCGGTGATCAAGGTCGTCCGCGAAGTCGTTGCAGGCCTCGGTCTCAAGGAAGCTAAGGATCTCGTCGATGCCGCTCCGAAGGCGCTCAAAGAAGGCGTTTCGAAGGCAGAAGGCGAAGAGATCAAAGCCAAGTTGACCGAAGCTGGCGCTACCGTTGAGCTCAAATAACTGAATTAGTCTTGAGTCTTGAGTCTGTGGTCTTGGGTCGGAAGAAATTCTGACCCAAGACTTAGGACTCTCGACTCAAGACTTTTCGTGGTTGTTTTCTTGAGCATTTCTTGTTAAACTACTAGGTTCGCAGTCCGTCTAATTATTCCCGGGTGCGATAGGCTAGTATGGCCAGAATCGGAAGCGTATTGTTTTCAATAGTTTCCGTTGTTTTTAACGCGTTATTGACGCAAACAAGTGGAGAGTGAGTGCACGCCATTGGCATGCTCGGAAAACTCGATCTGAAGGCAGAAACTGCTTAGTAAGCGGTCTGGGTAAGCTATACCCAAGACCGCCATTGGCGTCTTTTTCGCGATTGATTTTGTTGGGAACTCGCGTTTTGTGAATCGTATCAGCAACGCGCGCCAAAATCAATAGGTTTTTTTTAATAGTCCGCTATCAATCATATGATCAATAATCCTCTTCAAAACAGCCCGAACGGACTTGGTGTTAGAACAAGCAAGTCGCCGGAGCGTGTGGATTTTTCAAAGATCTATACATCGGCGCAGATCCCAAACCTGATCGAGGTCCAGCGTGAATCGTACAATCGGTTCCTGCAAATGGATCTCATCCCGGAGGAACGCGATTACATTGGCTTGCAGTCGGTGTTTGCGTCGATCTTTCCGGTGTCAGATTTTCGTGAGACGGCGATGCTCGAGTATGTCGAGTATCAGATCGGCAACTGGCAGTGTAAGTGCGGTAATCTCGAGGGTCTTGAGCATCTGCGTGCGAACTGTAAGAACTGCTCGGCCAAGATCAAGGTCGATCCGTTCAACCCGGCCGAAGTGCTTTGTAACAATTGCGGCACGTTCAACGCCGTCCGCCCAAATCTCTGCAACAACTGCGGTGAGCCGGTCGGCCTCAAGCACAAGCACGATCAGCAGGAATGTCAGGAACGCGGAATGTCGTACAGCGTCCCGCTCAAGGTAAAAATTCGCCTGACGGTTTATGACAAAGACCCTGAGACCAACGTTTCGACGATCCGCGATATTAAAGAGGAGGACGTTTTCTTCGGCGAGATCCCGCTGATGACCGAGAACGGCACGTTCATCATTAACGGAACCGAGCGCGTGATCGTATCGCAGCTTCACCGTTCGCCTGGCGTATTTTTCAAGGGCGATCGCGATGAATATCTTGCCAAGATCATCCCGTACCGCGGTTCGTGGGTCGAATTTGAATACGACCAGAAAGGAATTTTGCACGCACGTCTCGGTAAGCGAAAGATCATCGCGACCGTATTCCTGCGTGCCCTCGGCCTGTGGTTGAATCCGCAGATCGACATGAAGACCGTCTCGGATAACATCCTCGAAGAGGTCGTCAAAAACGCGGAATACTCGAATTCGAGCATTCTCAAACTCTTCTATGTCACCGACGATGTGACTGTCGAAAAAGGCAAGCTCTACGTCAAGGTCAAAGAAGAGGGCGAGACGCACCTCGTCGGCATGCGTAGCGAAGAGGATATCAAGGACAAGAAAGAAGACGTTGTTCGCAAAGGCAAGAAGGTTACCAAGTCGGCCATTGCCGATCTTCGCCGCATGGGCCGCGACAAGGTCGAAACGGCGTCGGCTGATTTCGAAGGTGCATACGCTCTCGATGACGTTGTAAATACGGAGACCGGTGAGGTCATCGTCGAGGCAAATACCGAGATCGTTGCCGGCAAGCTCCAGCAGATCATCGAGGAAGGCGTCGCGGAATTTTCCGTATTCTTCCCAGCTCGCGACACGATCGGCGATGTTATCGCGGCGACGCTTCGCAAGGATCCGATCGGCAAGCCGGTCGACGCTTTGCTCGAAATTTATCGTAAGATGCGTCCGGGCGATCCGCCGACGGTTCCGACGGCTTATCGTCTGCTCGAGGGAATGTTTTTCGACACGCGTCGATTTGATCTGTCGCGGGTTGGCCGCTTGAAATTTAATATCAAGATGGGCCGCCCTGATAAAGATCGTATTACCGATCCGCTGCTCGCACCGACCGATTTTGTCGAGGTCGTCAATTACCTTCTCCGTATGAAGAAGGACAGCGAACATTTCTATCAGGATGACATCGATCACCTCGGTAACCGCCGTGTTCGTGCGGTGGGCGAGTTGCTCGAAAATCAGTTCCGTATCGGCCTCGAACGTATGGAGCGAGCGATCAAGGAGAAGATGTCCATTCAACAGGATATGTTCACCACGATGCCTCGCGACCTCGTGAACGCCAAGCCGGTAACGGCTGCGGTTCGTGAGTTCTTTGGTTCGTCGCAGCTTTCGCAGTTCATGGATCAAACGAATCCGCTGTCCGAAATTACGCACAAACGCCGCTTGTCGGCGTTGGGGCCAGGTGGTCTTTCGCGTGAACGTGCCGGATTTGAGGTTCGTGACGTTCACCCGACTCACTACGGCCGCATCTGCCCGATCGAGACGCCTGAAGGCCCGAACATCGGCCTGATCTCGTCGCTGTCGTGCTTTGCACGTATCAATGAATACGGCTTTATCGAATCGCCATATCGTCGTGTGACCGATGGCCGCGTGATCGAATACGTTCGCCTCAAGAATGGCGGCGACACCACCTTCAAGCCGGGACAGCACGTGCCGCTTGAGGATGTCGAGGCAGCCAATAAGAAGCTTAAGAAAGAACAGCAGCAGGCGGTTTACGAGCCGTGGCCGTTCTATCTGACCGCTTGGGAAGAAGATCGCTACATCATCGGCCAGGCAAATATTGAGCTCGATGAGAAGGGCAATTTTGTAAACGAGCGTAACGCTGCACGGCAGAAGGGTGAATTTATCACCGCCGACAAGATGGAAACGCAGTATATGGACGTTTCGCCGAAGCAGCTCGTTTCGGTCGCCGCGTCGCTTATCCCGTTCCTCGAAAACGATGACGCTAACCGAGCCCTGATGGGATCGAACATGCAACGTCAGTCGGTCCCGCTTCTTCGTGCTGAGTCGCCTTTCGTTGGCACCGGTATGGAGAAGATCGCAGCTCGCGATTCGGGTGCTGTGGTTATCGCTAAACGTGACGGAACGGTCGACTTTGTCGACTCGGAACGCATCATCGTCAAAGCCGACCATCAGGTCGACGGCACGATCTCGCGTGAGGTGACGGCGGATATTTATTCGCTCGTTAAGTTCAAGCGTTCTAACCAGAACACCTGTATCAACCAGCGTCCGATCGTCTCGGTCGGCGAACGCGTTACAAAAGGTATGGTCATCGCCGATGGCCCGTGTACCGATCGCGGCGAACTCGCTCTTGGCCGTAACGTGCTCGTGGCATTTATGCCTTGGCGTGGTTACAACTTTGAGGATGCCATTTTGGTGTCCGAGAAGATGGTCAAGGACGATTACTACACTTCGATCCACATCGAGGAACTCGAGATCGAGGCCCGCGATACCAAGCTCGGACCCGAAGAGATCACACGCGATATTCCGAATATCGGCGAGAACATGCTCCGCGATCTCGACGAGAGCGGAATCATCCGCATCGGTGCTCAGGTAAAACCGGGCAGCGTTCTGGTCGGTAAGGTTACGCCGAAGGGTGAGACGCAGTTGACGGCGGAAGAGAAACTTCTCCGTGCCATCTTCGGTGAAAAGGCCGGCGACGTTAAAGACGCTTCGCTCACCTGCCCTCCGGGAATCGACGGTACGGTCGTCGACGTTCAGATCTTTACTCGTAAGGGACAGGATAAGGACGAGCGTTCACTCGATATCGAGGGCATGGAGGAAGAAGATTTCCACCGTGATCTCGATGATGAAATTCGTATCCTCCAGGAACAGCGTGACGAGCGTATCTACGAACTCTTTGACGGCCGCAAGCTGACCAAAGACCTCGTCGATGGCAAGGACGTAATTCTCAAGAAGGGCGACACGCTCAACCGCGAGAAGCTCACCGGTGTCGATACCAAATTGCTTCGCAAGGCTGAGGTCGCCGCCGGATCGATCGATATCGCGAACGAGGTCAAGGAATACGAACAGCGTACCGAGCGTCAGATCAACATTCTTCGTGACATCTACGACGAAAAGATCACCAAGCTCAAGCAGGGCGACGAACTGCCTCCGGGCGTGATCAAGATGGTCAAGGTCTTTGTCGCGATGAAGCGTAAGCTTTCGGTCGGCGACAAGATGGCCGGACGCCACGGTAACAAGGGCGTGATCGCCCGCATCTTGCCTGAGGAAGATATGCCGTACCTTCCGGATGGAACTCCGGTCGAGATCGTGCTCAATCCGCTCGGCGTGCCATCGCGTATGAACGTCGGACAGATCCTCGAGACGCACCTCGGCTGGGCCGGTAAGATCCTCGGACTTCACTTTGCAACGCCGGTTTTCGACGGTGCGAGCGAAGAAGAGATCAAGGGCTACATCACCAAGGCGAACGAGAAATACGACGAACTCGGCATTCCGGCATCGGTCGGCCCGTCGGGCAAGACGCGTCTCTATGACGGCATGACGGGTGAGCAGTTCGAGCAGAAGGTCTGTGTAGGTTACATCTATATGTTGAAACTCTCACACCTTGTGGATGATAAGATCCACGCCCGCTCGATCGGCCCGTACTCGCTGATCACGCAGCAGCCTCTGGGCGGTAAAGCTCAGTTCGGCGGCCAGCGTTTCGGAGAGATGGAGGTCTGGGCACTCGAGGCGTACGGTGCGGCACACATTCTGCAGGAATTGCTCACATGCAAATCCGACGATGTGGCGGGCCGCTCGAAGATTTACGAAACGATCGTCAAGGGCGTTTCGAACTTCGAACCGGGCATCCCCGAGTCGTTCAACGTGCTCGTACGCGAGCTGCAATCGCTGTGTCTCGATGTCGAACTGATCCAGGCGGATCAGATCGATCCGGACGAGGTTGTCGCCGGCGTAGATGCTCTCGTAGGCGTCGATTAAAGACGGCTTTGCCGTATCGCAGTGCGGTGAGGCTTTTTGCCTCACCGTAAATGCACTTCCTGAGATTTCGTGGCTATGCCACCGGTTTGGCCGCCCCGCAGAGGGCGAAACAGTAATATTGGAGAAACAATGTTTCGATTCAATCAAGATAACAAGACACAATTGACCACAAATTACGAAGCGATCCGTATCAGTCTCGCTTCGCCGGACAAGATCCGTTCGTGGTCGCACGGCGAGGTGACCAAGCCGGAGACGATCAACTACAGAACGTTCAAACCGGAACGCGACGGCTTGTTCTGTGCCCGCATCTTTGGTCCGGTCTCGGACTGGGAGTGTCTGTGCGGAAAGTATAAGCGAATGAAGCATCGCGGCGTCATCTGCGACAAGTGCGGCGTCGAGGTCACACAGTCAAAGGTTCGACGCGAACGCCTCGGCCACATCGAGCTCGCATCGCCCTGCTCGCACGTGTGGTTCTTCAAAGGACTACCTTCGCGTATCGGCCATCTGCTCGACATCACCCTGCGTGATCTCGAAAAGATCCTATATTTTGAGACCTACATCGTCATCGACGAAGGCGATGTGCCAGACCTCAAGCAAAAAGATCTGCTCACGGACGAGCGTTTTCGCGAATTGACGCGTGATTATCCAAATCAGTTCGTCGCTAAAATGGGTGCCGAAGCGATCAAGGATCTGCTCGGAATGATCGATATCGCCGAGCTCGTCGAAGAGCTTCGTGCGAAGATGAAGGAAGAGACTTCGCAGCAGAAAAAGCTCAAGTATTCCAAGCGTCTCAAGGTGTCGAACTCGTTCCTTCGCTCGGGCAATAATGCTCAATGGATGATCCTCGACGTAATTCCGGTCATTCCGCCCGAACTTCGTCCTTTGGTGCCCCTAGATGGCGGACGTTTTGCGACATCGGATCTCAACGATCTGTATCGCCGCGTCATCAACCGTAACAACCGTCTCAAGAAGCTCATCGAGCTGCGCGCACCTGAGGTCATCGTTCGTAACGAAAAGCGAATGCTGCAGGAAGCTGTCGATGCGCTCTTCGACAACGGCCGTCGCGGCCGCGTGCTGCGTGGTGCGAACAATCGCCCGCTCAAATCGCTTTCCGGAACATTGAAAGGTAAACAAGGACGTTTCCGTCAGAATCTGCTCGGTAAGCGTGTAGATTACTCGGGACGTTCGGTTATCGTCGTCGGCCCGGAGCTGAAATTGCACCAGTGCGGTTTGCCGAAGAAGATGGCATTGGAGCTGTTCAAGCCGTTCATCTACAACAAGCTCGAAAAAGATCAGCATGCGGCGACCATCAAGCAGGCACGCGAAATGGTCGAGCGTCAGGAGCCGATCGTCTGGGACATCCTTGAGGAAGTCATTCGCGAGCATCCGGTTCTCTTGAACCGTGCTCCGACGCTTCACCGACTTGGTATTCAGGCTTTTGAGCCTGTGCTGGTCGAGGGTAAGGCGATCAAGATTCACCCGCTCGTCTGTACGGCTTTCAACGCCGACTTCGACGGTGACCAGATGGCTGTTCACATTCCGCTGTCGGCTGAGGCTCAGATCGAGGCGACGGTTTTGATGCTTGCGTCGAACAACCTGCTCTCGCCTGCCTCAGGCCAGCCGATCGCAGTTCCTTCGCAGGACATCGTTCTCGGCTGCTACTACCTCACGCTCGCTCGTGAAGGTATGAAGGGCGAAAATCGTGCATTCTCGTCCATCGACGATGTTCTGCTCGCACTTGATGCAGAGGTTGTCGAAACTCAGACCAAGATCCGACTCCAGTGGAGAGGCGATCTCATCGACCTGAACAACGAGCATCATAACCAAGATGTTATCCGTGCGACGGTTCGAACCGGGATCGATCAGGTGATCGAGACGACGGTCGGCCGCGTTATCTTTAATGAGCGTCTGACGCGTGACGGCTTGCCGTTCGTCAATGGCGTTCTTAAGAAGAAAGGCCTGCAAAGCTTAGTAACATTTTGCCATCTGCGTCTCGGACACGACCACACGGTCGCGTTGCTCGACGATCTGAAAGCAATGGGCTTCCTCTACGCGACGAAGGCCGGCGTTTCGATCGGTATCGACGACATGGTTACGCCTGCGTCGAAGAAGGGCATCATCGAGAAGGCATTGGTCGAGGTCGAAAAGCTTCGCAAGCAGTACGAAGATGCGACCATGACCGACATGGAACGTACCAATAAGGTAACGGCCATCTGGTCCGACGTGACCGATCACGTCGCAAAGGAAATGTTCATCGCGATGAACAAGCGTGAGAAGGAACGCAACGAGCTCAACCCGATCCTGGTGATGGCCGATTCCGGTGCTCGTGGTTCGGAAGCTCAGATCCGTCAGCTCGCCGGTATGCGAGGCCTGATGGCCAAGCCGTCGGGCGAGATCATCGAGAATCCGATTCTCGCTAACTTCCGCGAGGGATTGGACGTTCTCCAGTACTTCATCTCGACGCACGGTGCCCGTAAGGGTCTCGCCGATACGGCTTTGAAAACGGCTGACTCGGGTTACCTGACACGCCGTCTGGTTGACGTCGCACAGGACGTTATCGTATCCGAACAGGATTGCGGCACGCTCCGCGGCGTCTGGGCCGAGGCCATTATTCGTAATGGTGAAGAGGTCGAATCGCTTCGTGACCGCATCGTCGGCTGCACATCGCTCGACGACATCATCGATCCGGTCGATGGTAGCGTGATCGTCGAGGCGAGCACCGAGATCGACGAGGAACTGGGCAACAGCGTTCAGCTCTCAGGCCTGCAAAAGGTCAAGATCCGCTCGGCCTTGACCTGCGAATCGCGTCGCGGTATCTGCGTCAAATGTTATGGCCGCAACCTCGCGACCGGCAACACGGTCGAGATCGGCGAGGCTGTCGGCGTCATCGCCGCACAGTCGATCGGCGAGCCGGGAACGCAGCTTACGATGAGAACATTCCACGTCGGTGGTACCGCTCGTCTCGAACAGGAGACCAAGCACGCCGCCGCGATGGACGGAACCGTCAAATTCCTCGGTGATCTCAAAGTCATTAAGAATCGTGCCGGTGAAATGGTCTCGATGCGTCGTCAGTCGGAGATCGCACTCGTCGATGACCGCGGACGCGAGGTCGCTCACTACAAGGTCGTTTACGGTGCCGAGGTTCACGTCAAAGATGGCCAGAAGGTCAAAGAAGACGACATTCTCGTCACGTGGGATCCGTTCACATTCGCCATCCTCACCGAGGTCAAGGGTACTGTTAAGTATCAGGATCTCAAGGAAGGCAAGACGGTCGAGGAAGAGATCGATAAGGTCACGGGTCAGAAACGTCTCGTGGTAAAAGACTCGGATGAGAAAAATCAGCCGCGTCTCGAGATCCGTGCGGGCAGCAAGGTTCAGAAGACCTATCAGATGCCGATCCGGGCACAGCTCATGGTCGAGGACGGCCAGGAGATCGAGCCGGGCGACGTCATCGCAAAAATTCCGCGTGAGACCACCAAGACCAAAGACATCGTGGGCGGTCTGCCGCGTGTCGTCGAGCTTTTCGAGGCTCGTCGTCCGGGCGAAACGGCCATCATGTCGGAGATCAACGGTGTGGTCAAATTCGGCCCTATTTCAAAGGGTAAACGTAAGCTGATCATCATCGGCGATGACGGCAGCGAACGCGAATACGACATCCCGCGTGGTACGCACATTAACGTGCAGGAAGAAGATCGCGTCCGCTCAGGCGAACCGCTCATGGACGGCCCGCTCAATCCGCACGACATCCTGCGTGTCTTGGGTATGGAGGCCTTGCAGAATTACCTCGTGAACGAAATTCAAGAGGTCTATCGTCTGCAGGGTGTGAACATCAACGACAAACACATCGAGGTGATCGTTCGCCAGATGCTGCGTTGGGTCAAGATCAAGGACGTCGGCGATACCGAATTCCTTATGGAAGAGCAGGTCGATCGCTTCCGCTATGAGGATGAGAATCGACGTGTCTCTGACGAAGGCGGCCAGACATCGGTCGGCGAACCGCTCTTGCTCGGTATCACGAAAGCCTCGCTCTCGACCGACTCGTTCATCTCGGCGGCCAGCTTCCAGGAGACGACCCGCGTCCTTACCGAGGCGGCCATCTCCGGCCGTATCGATTACCTTCGCGGCCTCAAGGAAAACGTCATCATGGGACGCCTCATCCCTGCCGGTACCGGTATGAAACACTACCGCAACGTCGAGATCGCCTACGACCCGACGCAGAACCGCAAACAGGAAGATGAGTTCGACGAAATGGGCGACATGATCCGCGGCGGCCTCCCAATGCCGTTGATCGAGCCAGCCGACATCGACGACGGCGCCTTCATCGACGAAGACGTTGACATCGATATCGACCTAGAAGCCCCCGACGCCGACGAAGAAGCCTTCGACATCGACGAGGCAATGAAGATCGAAGTCGAGGATGATGAGTTGTAATTGTCGGACCGCAGGCTGCCAGCCTGCGAGTATATAATAAAGCTCGGAGGCCCAAACCTCCGGGCTTTTTTGCGTTTTTCTCCGTTTTTTGCCCACTCTCTCTCTCGTTGTTATCACCATTAATAGGTGCTACTGTTCTCGCGCGTACTCTAATTTTCCTCACTTGGAGAACTCCCACTATGGACGGACGGATTTTTGACCTGCGGGACGATTTGCTCAAGGACTTGAAGCACGATTGGACCGTGGACGAAATGGCGGAGCGTGCAGGACTGTCCGTTTCCCATTTTCCGACCGTTTTCAAAACTCATACCCATTTCTCACCCGGTGCCTACCTGAAAAAGATCCGGCTCGATTCAGCAAAACATCTTCTCGAAACTACACACGACCATGTTGACCAGATCGCGACTAAAGTTGGAATGCCGGATGAGAGCCATTTTGCACGTGACTTTAAGATTGCCTACAACGTAACGCCGACCGAATACCGCCGACAATTCAACGATGATTTGCAAGCCAACCGCGAGAATGGCGAAGAATCGTAGTATCCGCTATCTATCAGTTGTTTTCGCCAAGGAATAGTCGTTGATTCTTCCTCACAAAAAGCCCACCATTCACAGGTAAGTTCGAAAAGAAAAATTATTGCACCGGTTGTCGGATAGGTTGGCAGCAAACGGGATTCTTATGGAAAAACTTAGAAAGATTGTTGAGTTAGGGTCGAATGTCGCAATAATTCTTGTGGCTGTGATCCTCGGATATTTCATGTTTGAGAGGTTCATCGATCCGTCAGCAAAACCCGGAGCGGAAGCGGCAGAAGCGTATGTCAAACCCGGTACGAAACTTTCTGTACAAAATGTCGATTTCGGTAAGAGCGAAAAGAACCTGCTGCTTGTGCTTTCGACCTCTTGTAAGTACTGCACCGAAAGTATCCCATTTTATCAACGTCTCGTGGAACGCAACGCCGTCGAGAAAAAAGTGAACATGGTGGCGGCATTTGCTCAGGAACCTTCAGAGGCCGCCAAGTATCTGATCGAGAAGAATTTGTCAGTCGATCAGATCATAAGAACGGATGGGTCCGAGATAAAAGTTCGCGGAACTCCCACTCTGATATTAACGGACAAAAACGGAACGGTTCTCGAGTCGTGGGCGGGCAAACTGCCACCCGACAAAGAGAACGAAGTAGCTGAGCGTGTGTTCAGTAATGTTGTAATGGAAATGAACTGACGGATCTAAGTCTGTCGAGGAGGAAAAATGTTAAGTAAAAATTTCTTGTCGATCTATCGAAAATGGGCAATAATTGCCCTATTGCTTGTTGGTGTCTACTTCTTTGCGTACTCGGATAATGCGGTCGTTGGCTTGGCTGCTCCGTGTATCGAGGAGTGTGAAGATAATTTTGCTTCATGTCGAGACGAGTGCCTCAATTCATGCGATCAATCGTCAAACTCGACGGCTTGCAATAGCTGTTTGATCGCGTGCACACCGACATATAACAGTTGCATGGGGAACGCGGTTTGGTGCGATGTTGGGAATTCATACTCGCCCAATTGCACCGTTAGTTACGGGCTTCATTGTCCGATAGTTGCCGGTTCTCCAGACTGCTCACATTCTTCCGCCTTTAACGCGTACTTCATGGTTTGTACCCAAGGCGGCAACACGTGTGTCTCGTGTCCTGGATATCGATACTGTAGTGGATCTGGTGGTGTGGGTGCCTGCATCCCCTAATGAACTAGTTGGATAGGTAATATCTGAATGTCTCAGCTCCATTTAAGGACGAAAATTTTCCCCGTTCTGGGGATCGTTATGCTTGCCACACTTTGTTTCGGGCAGGAAGATGTGATTCGGGTTGAAACTCCGCTTGTAACGACGCCGGCGAGGGTTGTTGATCGAAATGGAAGGTATGTGGGTAGGCTCAAGTCCACCGATTTCGTTATTCTCGAAAATGGCATTGAGCAGAAGATAACTTTTTTTACTGAGGTTGACGAGCCATTCACTGTGCTACTTCTCTTGGATCGAAGCGGTTCGCTGAACTATCGCTCCGAAGAGGTTGCAGCTGCGGCCAGCCTGTTCACAACCTATCTTCGTCCGACTGATTCAATCTTCGCGGCATCGTTTGCAGATAGCTATACTGAGATCCTTCCGATAACGAAGGTCTCAGACGTCAAACCTGGAATTCGTATCATACAACGCCGTAATGAGTCGAACACCTATCTCTTTGACGCGGTGGATGTTGCTCTGATGAAGTTAGCGAAGATTCGCGGACGTAAGGCTCTGGTTTTGTTTTCGGATGGGGCCGGGACTGAATTGGCGGCTTCTGTAAAGTCCAATCTGCGTGACGCTGAAGAAGGCGGTGCGATAATTTACACGGTAAGATTTGATACCTTTGGATCAATTCCGGCGGTGGGGGTTCCTAGAAAAAACTGGTTAGAGTCGGAGAAAAAGGCTACTAGCTACATGTCGAAATTGGCCGATGTCACAGGCGGCAGCTCCTTTAGGGTCGAGAATATCTCTGAACTTGGCCCCACTTTCCGCCATGTCGCAGAGGAACTTGGGAGAACTTATGTGCTCGGTTATTCCCCGAATTTAGTCGGTGCTAACGGCGAGCGGCGGAAGATCACGGTCAAGGTCAACATCCCAAACGTCGCCGTCCGGTCGCGGAATGAGGTTGTTTTTAAGCGAAAGGGTAAGTAGATTTCTCACGATGGTCAAGGTATCCCAACTCCTCATCGGCCTGCTCGTGTGCCTCACTATTCATTTACAGGCACAGGATGATGTCGTTAAGATCGATACCGAATTGGTCAGTGTTCCCGCGACTGTTTTAGATCGAAATGGCAAATTTGTCGGTGGTCTTGAGCGGTCGAACTTCTCGATCTTTGAGAACGGAATTCAGCAAGAGATCGTTTTGTTCAATGCTGTGGACGAGCCATTCACTGTAATGATGGTACTGGACACGAGTGGATCGATGAAATCGTTCATGCCGCTGCTGGCGGATGCTGCGAGTGAGTTTGTCCGCCAGCTTCGGCCCAATGATAAGGTTTTTGCTGTTAAGTTCAGCGACCAGATCGAATCCATTTTTCCGGTCACCCGTGTCGCTGATCTGAAGCCATCCTTCAAATTGATACCAAAGTCGCGTGAGGGCGAAACTATAATTTATGATGCGGTGGATCATGCTCTTAAGAAAATGCGATCCATTAAGGGACGAAAAGCGATCATATTATTTTCGGACGGTGTTGGTGTTGGGATAGCAAGCGCGAAAGGAACATTGCGAGATGCCGAGGAACAAGAAGCTCTGATTCTATACAATTCAGTTTGGCAGCTTTCCAGAGAAACCATCCGGTGGGGTCAGCCAAAAAGTTTATAAGCAACGAATAGATGAGATCAATAGCTACATGCGCGATCTAGCTTTAAAGACTGGAGGCAAACCGTTTCATATCGACAAGATCGAAAATCTCTCGGAAACCTTCAGACAAGTCGCCCAAGAGCTTGGACAGCAATACACGCTCGGATACTACCCTGAGAAATCGGGTAAGGGCGGCGAGCGGCGGAAGATCACGGTCAAGGTCGACATCCCGAACGTCGCCGTCCGGTCGCGGAATGAGGTGGTCTTTAGGAAATCCGGCAAATGATGAAAGTGCGTAAATCGTAAGCCTGACTCTACTCGCGCGGATAGCTACTTTCAGACAGTGAAGTCTTATAAAAGAGCCCAGAGCAACTACTCCGAGCTTCTTTTTTTGCTCACGCAAGCTAGCAGCCTGCGGTCCGACATTTACCAGATCTCACAAACCTTCTCGCGGATCATCTTAGCTCCCTGTTTGCAGCCGAAGGCGGAGGCGAATTCGGGCATGTTTGAGAGTGGGCCGTTGACGCGCCAGCGGGGTAGGGCGTGGGGGTTGCCGGCGACCTGTTGGCGTTCGGCCTCGGGCGTGTATTTGCCCGCCCAGACCTGTGCCCAGCCGAGGAAGAAACGCTGTTCGGGTGTAAAGCCGTCGATATTGGCCGGACGGGCCTTGCCCTCGAGCGATTTCTGGAATGCGTAGTACGAAACCGTCAGACCGGCGAAATCACCGATGTTCTCGCCAAGTGTAAGCTTGCCATTCATGAACAGCCCGGGCTGCACTTCGTAGCCGTCGAACTGCTTTGCAACACAGGCAGCACGCTCGTCAAACGCCTTGCGATCTTCCGGCGTCCACCACATTTTTAGGTTACCGTCTGCATCGAACTGACTGCCCTGATCGTCAAATCCGTGCGTGATCTCATGACCGATCACACCGCCGATGCCGCCGTAATTAATGGCGTCGTCAGCTTCGAAATTAAAGAACGGCGGCTGTAAGATACCGGCCGGGAACGTGATGTCGTTGTTCTGCGGGCTGTACGAAGCATTGACCGTCGGAGGCGTCATGCCCATGCGCGTCTTGTCACGCGGTTTGCCGATATCCTTGAAATTGCGTGCGATCTGAAACTGATTTGACCGCAACATGTTGCCAACGTAAGAGTCGCGGCTGACCGTCAACCCCGCGTATCCGCGAAGTTTGTCCGGATAACCGATCTTACGTTTGAAGGTCGCAAGTTTGGCGTTCGCCTGCGTTTTGGTCTCAGGGCTCATCCACGAAAGCCCGTCGATGCGTGTCTTCATCGACGCCATCAGGTTGTCGATCAGGACGTTCATACGAGCCTTGGCAGCCGGCTTGAATGCCATCTTGGCGTATTCCATTCCGAGAGCCTCGCCGAGAGCACCATCGACATTCTGCGTACACGTTTTCCAACGCGGTTGACGTTCCTTCTGCCCGCTGAGGTATGTGTTGAAGAACGCAAAATTCTCATCCGCAAACGCCTTTGGGAGCGAAGGAGCCGCCGAATTAATGAGCATCCACGACAGGTATGTTTTCCAGTCCTGGATCGATACGTCCGACATCATCGCGTTCATCTCTTTGAAAAACTTCGCCGGAGCGACGTTGATCTCGGATGAAGTGGCAACACCGCGTTCGGCGTAGTACGTCGTCCACGCGAAATTCGGTGTCAGTTCCTGCACACCCGCGAACGTGACCTTGTTGTAGCTCAGTTCCGGATTACGTCGCTCGACCGGCGTGAGCGATGCGTTAGCAAGACGCGTCTGCATCTCGAGCACCTTCGCAGCCTTCGCCGCAGCGGCGTCGGGAGCGTTGCCGAGCAGCTTGAACATATTTGTCATGTACTCGACAAATTTTGCCCGCGTCTCGACCGATTTGGCGTCGGTCTTGGTGTAATAGTCGCGATTCGGCAGCGAAATCCCGCCCTGACCGGCGTTGAGGATCACAGAATTGGTCGCCTTAAGATCAGCTCCCGCACCGAATCCGAAAACTGCCGGAAGCCCAAGATCGTGCATCTTTGCGATCTGTTTCTGTAGATCAGCGGCCGTGTTGATCTTCTCAATATCTTTTAAATAAGTGTCGATCGGCTTGGTTCCCGCCTTTTCGATCGCTGCCTCGTCCATACAGGTCGCGTAAAAATCACCGATCATCTGCGTATCGCTGCCCTTTGCCGCCTTGGTCGCGGCTGCCTTTTCGAGCACGTCTTTGAGCAGCGTGTTGTTCCTATCGGCGAGCATATTAAATGTTCCCCAACGCGCTTCCGAAGCCGGTATCTGCGTGTTCTTCAACCAGGTGCCATTGGCATACTGAAAAAAGTCTTCACAAGCCTCAGTCGAACGGTCCATCCGCCCCGTATCAAACCCCGAACTCTGTGCCAGAACACCCGTCCAAAGCGAAAGCAATATAGCTGCCGTAGCCGCCCACCGAAAAGATAATTTGCGCATGTTTTAGATACTCCTAGATTTCTATAAATAATACTCGAAATGCGGCGAAAAGGTTTAAGACCGGGGCGAAAATGGAACAAGAGCTAATCGACCGGGACGAATTTCTCCGCGACATGATCCCGCAATTCGCCTGCAAGTAATTTCCGATCGGCGTTTTTGATCGGCGTTTCGCCGAAGGTAATTGTCGCGGTGTAGCCTGTGACTTTGAACAGCCGCCAGAGGTGGGCGAAGAAGGAGATGTCTTCCCACCAGCACGCCGCGATGTGCGCGGGCATCTCGCCGGGCGGCGTGCTGTAGGTGATAGCGGCATAATGAACTGCGATGTCCTTGCGGGCGGCGAATTCGAGGAACGACGAATTGAACGGCAAAACTTCCTCGCCTTTGGTGCTGGTACCCTCGGGGAAGACGACCACGCCTTCGCCGGCGTCGAGGCGTTCGATGATGAGTTCACCGGCACGCGGAATGTCGCGGCGGTTTTTGCGGTCGATGAAGACCGTGCCCATGTCGCGGCAGATTCGCCCGGCGAGCGGCCACGTTTCTACTTCAGCCTTAGCGACAAAGACACCTTTTACAACCGCTCTGATCGCAGCCATGTCGGTGTAGCTGAGGTGATTTGTAACCAGAAAGAACGGGGGGTTCGGCGGCGAGCCGACGACCTCGATCGTCATCTTTGATATGCGGGTAAAGGCCGATGTCCACGCGGCGAAGATCACCTGCCGCCAGTAGATCTTATTCGGGATGAAGATGCGGAGCACGAACCACACGCCATAAATGCCGAGCGTCGACGTCACAAACAAAACCATCCTGATCGCTGCCCGCAAATTTCTCATGTCGCGTTAGTTCTTATCGGCCTTTTTGAAATTGTATCGCAGCAAAAAACGCATCGCCAATGGCTTGCCGTCGCGTGATGCAGAGAGCCAGTTCATCGTGCGAACGGCCTTTTCGACCGCTTCGTCGAGCCCATAACCTGCCGAACGCGTGATCTCGGTCCGAAGTATCGTTCCCGCCGCATCAAGATCTACCGTGATCTCGACCGTCGCAGTGACATCAAAAAGGGCGGCGATCTCCGTATATTCAGGCTTGATCCGTCGAAACGGGATCGGGGCACGAAAGCCTTTTGCGAGTGGAGAAGCGGGATCAGGCGGCTCTTCCAACGCGGGCAACGGCGGTTCGTCGATCTCGGTTTTGTTTGCCTTTAGAATAGCTGCGTCGACCTCTGTCGCTATCGACTGGATCGCAATGTCGAGAGCCTTTGCGGCGGCCTCAGGCTTTGCCGCCTCAAATCTCGGCAGACGCCACAACACCATTCGCCCCGAACGCGAGCTGAAAACGTGTATCGCGGCAAAAGACTCGTAATACTCCTTCCGCTGAAAGGAACTCCGCCGCTGCGTCGCCGATCTGGTGACAAGAAAGTAGTCACAGCCGATCGCCGCCCCGATCAACTTCGCCTCGTCACGGGTTAGATTGAATGGATTTGAGATAGAAACGGAGCGAAAAGCGGATTCACTTAGATCTGGGTCGAGTACACGGAGCGATGATCTTTCCACCAAAGAACCGGCAAAGCCTTACTGCTTTCGGCTTTGTCGGGCGTTATTATCGCGACGCGTTGACCCGACACTGGGAGATTTAACGCAAAGACGCAAAGTAGCAAAGTAGCAAAGAGAAGACAAAACGAAATCCTTTGCGTCTTTGCGTCTTTGCGTCTTTGCGTTGAAACAAGCTTACTTGTGATACAGTTCCGCGATCTCATTTTTCAGTTCGGCCGGGAAGCAGATTCGATGGATGCGGTAGCCTTCCTGCAGGCCGCGAACCGCCGGGCTGACCTCGGAGATCTCGCGGATCTGCGGCCGCGAAAAGCCTTCCTCGACAAAGATCAGATTCTTGGCATCGGGCGTTTTCTTGGAATAGAACGAGTACGACGCATTGCCCGCCTCGTCCTCGACAAAATAATATTCGGGGTCAAATCCTGCATTCTCGACGATCACACGCGAGCGTTCGATAAATAGCTGACGCTCATCCCCGGGCATGTCCAGGTCAAATGCTTTGAACAAACGTCGATCTAAGAATCGCTTTGAAAGGTCGGCGAGGACTGCATCTTCGCTGCTCTGCCATTGTTTAATACTGAACGTTACATCCGTATCGTCGAGCGACAGGTGTTCGCTGAGGTTCAGTTTTTCGCCGGCGAGCACTTTCTGCATCGGCGTATCTGGGGCGAACCAAACCGGCCCGCCTTTGCTGTACAGATCGAGAGCACGTCGCAGCAACACTCGCAAAACTGCCTCGGCCGAACGCAGCGTGCGATGAAAATATACCTGGCGGTACATATAATACCGAGCTTGCAGATAGTCCTCAACGGCGTAGATACCACGTGCCGAGACGTACAGACGATCAGCTGCCTCATCGATCTCGATCGATTTTATGATCCATTCGAGATCGTAAACGCCATATTTTGCTCCCGTCATCAGGCTGTCGCGAAGAAGGTAATCCATCCGGTCAACATCGAGCTGTGACGAAACAAGTTGGGCGAGGGCGAGCGGTTTGAAATCACCGCGCACCATCGCCGCAACATTTTCTGCGAGGTTCGGCGAATATTCATTCAGCAGACGGCCGACCGATGTTTCTTCGCTGAGAACTGCCGCGATCGTAAATTCTTCGTGGTGAAAACCGAGGATCGATTCGATCACGTGTGAGAACGGCCCGTGGCCGATGTCGTGGAGCAGGGCGGCGATGCGGACGGCGGTTTGCTGTTCGTCGGAGATGGTGTAGCTGAGCCGGAGTTTTGCGACCATCCGGGCCGCAAGATGAAATGCTCCCAAGCTGTGCGTGAACCGGGAATGTTCGGCTCCCTGATACGCAAAATACGCGAGGCCGAGCTGTCGAATTCGCCGCAGCCGCTGAAATTCGGGCGTATCGACGAGAGCAACAATCAGCTTGCCCTCGGCCGAGTCGGTGTTTACGCGGATGATGTTGTGAACCGAGTCGCGGTAGATCCTTTCTGACATTTCGTGTGGCTACATTTTAGCAGAAAGTGGATTTTAGCGGTTGCTGTGTGCCAGCACTTCAAAGAGGAACTCGAATATCTCGATATTTCGCCTTGCCTCCTCGACCGTCTCGCCCCACGCGTACAGGCCGTGGCGGCGAATGTAGATGCCGTGGATCAGAGCATTTTCGAGTAGCACATTTTCGATCACATGCGAGAGAGCGATCTGTTCGCTGGAATTCTCGACGATCGGGATTCGCTCCGTATGCTCGTGCGTGTCGACGCCGACGAGGCCTTTCAGCACTTCGTGGCCCTGCATCATGATCGAGCCGTCCACGTAATGCTTGTCGGAGAGGATCGATCCCCAGACCGTCTGCGAATATAAAATACACCTCGCCCGCGGCCTCAGACGATAGATCGAAAGATGCAGCATCGTCTCATCCGAAGGCCGCCCAAAGCCCTGCAAGATCTCGGCATCATCATCGAGTTCGAGAAAGTTGGTCTCGTCGAGCGTTCCTTTCTCATTGCCGGCGGCCGTGATGCACAGCCGTAAAGGCTTGCGTGCCAACAAGATACTAAAATTTCCGCTAGCACCGCGTGCCCAGCCGCGACGGTAAAATTCGCGTCCGGCCTCGGTCAATTCCTGCGTTGGGCTCAGTGGTTGGGAGTCGTTTGCCATGGTCTATTCCTCGTCTTCGCGTAGCTTTTCGAGCACCGAAAGATCTTCGAGCGTGGTCACGTCGCCCACGACGCTGCCGCCAGCCGCTAACTCTCGTAAGAGACGTCGCATGATCTTGCCGGAGCGTGTTTTTGGCAACGTATCGGTGAAGCGAATATCGTCGGGTTTTGCGAGCGAGCCGATCTCCTTGGCGACGTGGGCACGGAGTTCGTTTTTTAGATCGTCATTTCCCGTTCGACCGCCTTCGAGTGTAACAAAGGCCGAGATCGCCTGGCCTTTGATGTCGTCGGGGCGGCCGACGACGGCGGCTTCGGCGACGGCTTCGTGCGAGACGAGTGCCGATTCGATCTCGGCGGTGCCGAGGCGGTGGCCGCTGACATTTATCACATCATCGACGCGGCCCATGATCCAGTAATAGCCGCGACTGTCGCGGCGAGCTCCATCGCCAGCGAAATAGAACCCCGGGATCTCCGACCAATACGCCTGTTTGTAACGTTCGTCATCGCCCCAAAGGGTGCGGAGCATCGACGGCCACGGATGGGTAGCGACGAGGTAACCGCCTTCGTTTGGGCCAACTGGTTTTCCGGCCTTTGTCACCACGTCGAGCATTATTCCCGGTATTGGCCGCGTTGCGGTTCCCGGAACGGTCGGCGTTGCGCCGGGAAGCGGCGAGATCATTATCGTGCCGGTCTCGGTCTGCCACCACGTATCAACAATGGGGCACTTTCCTTTGCCAATGACCTCGTGATACCACATCCAGGCTTCGGGATTAATAGGCTCACCGACCGTTCCAAGTAGTCTTAGCGAAGATAGATCGTGCTTGAGCGGATATTGCTCGCCCCATTTGAGGAACGCACGGATAGCTGTCGGAGCGGTGTAAAAGATCGTAACTTTGTGCCGATCGACAATGTCCCAAAAGCGGTCGAAGTCAGGGAAATTTGGAGCTCCCTCGTACATCATCACGGTCGCCCCGTTTGCGAGCGGGCCGTAGACGACGTAGCTGTGGCCGGTGACCCAGCCGATGTCGGCGGTGCACCAATAGACGTCTTCGTCCTTTAGATCAAAGACCATTTTGGCAGTGTATGCAGCCTGTGTAATGTAACCGCCGGTCGTATGGAGAATCCCTTTTGGCTTGCCGGTCGTGCCCGAGGTGTAAAGGATGTAGAGCGGATGCTCGCTATCGAGTTCCTCCGCAGGGCAGACGCCATCGACGGTTTCGATGATCTCGTGCCACCAGTGATCGCGGCCCGGCTTCATCTGGACCTCGGAACCAGTGCGGCGATAAACCACGACATTTTCAACTGTTGGGCATTGAACAGCGGCCTCATCGACCGCGGGTTTGAGCTTGATCTCGCCTCCGCGTCGATACGCTCCGTCGGCCGTGACGATCAGTTTGCAGCCGCCATCGATCGCGCGATCGCGGATCGCTTCGGCTGAGAATCCGCCAAAAATAACGGTGTGAGTCGCCCCGATGCGTGCGCAGGCGAGCATTGCGATCGCGAGTTCGGGAACGAGCGGCATATACAACGCCACGCGGTCGCCGCTCGCGACGCCAAGCTTTTTCATCACGTTTGCAAAGCGGCAAACCTCGCGGTGTAGCTGCAAATACGTCAACGTTCGCTGCTCGCCGGGCTCGCCTTCCCAGATAAATGCAGCCTTATTCTTACGCCACGTTGTCAGATGACGGTCGAGGCAGTTGTGCGAAATATTGATCTTGCCACCGACAAACCACTTAGCAAACGGCTCGTCCCATTCGAGGACGGTGTCCCATTTTTTGAACCAATCTAAGCTTTCAGCCTGCTTTGCCCAAAACGCGGGCACATCGGCCGCAGCTTCGGCATACAGCTTTTCGTATTCTTCAAAACTCTTGATATGAGCGTTCGCGGCAAAGTCCGCCGGCGGTGGAAAAACGCGGTCCTCGGTCAGTACAGATTCGATGGAGGTTGGTTCGGACATGAGGTAAGTATAGATTATCGACGGTTTACGAGTAAATTGCGTACTTTGGCGGATTGTGAGAAATGAGTCACAGCGTGTAAAATCGGCGATGTAAACGACCCCCAAATAAGTATGTCTCTTCTCGAAATGAGAAATATCGTCAAGGAGTTTCCCGGCGTACGAGCGCTTGACGGCGTGAGCTTTACGCTCGAGGCGGGCGAATTTCACTCGCTCGTCGGCGAGAACGGCGCAGGGAAATCGACGCTGATGAAGGTGCTCTCGGGCGTGTATCCTGAGGGAACTTTTGAGGGCGAGATATTAGTCGATGACTCGGCTAGACACTTTCGGAACATTCGCGACAGCGAGAACGCCGGCATTGCGATCATCTTTCAGGAGCTTTCGCTGGTCAAAGAATTGACCGTCGGCGAGAACATCTTTCTTGGCAAAGAGCCGTCAAAATTTGGTGTTATCAATTGGTCAGAGCTATATCACCGTGCTTCTAAACTGTTACAAGACTTACATTTACAGATCGATCCGCGTGTGAAGGTTGGCTCGCTTGGCATTGGCCAACAGCAGCTAGTCGAGATCGCGAAGGCATTGTCGCAGGACGCGAAAATTCTCGTTCTTGACGAACCGACCGCGGCTTTAACAGAGTCCGAGGTCGAGACTTTATTCGGCATACTCAAAGACCTTCTCGCCAAAGGCGTCGGGATGATCTACATCTCTCATAAGCTCGACGAAGTCTTCGCGATGAGCGACCGCATAACGGTTTTGCGTGATGGAAAGACCGTGTCGACTCATGACGCCGCTGATATCGACAGGAACGGCGTGATCGCAGCGATGGTGGGCCGCGAGGTCGGCGACATCTTTCCCAATGTTACGCACGAGCATGGCGACGTTGCCCTAAGCATCCGCAACCTGACGGCGTATTCGCCGGATGTTCCGGATAAGAAGCTGGTCGACAACGTCTCGTTCGAAGTTAGAAAAGGTGAAGTACTTGGCATCGCTGGCCTGATGGGAGCTGGACGCAGTGAGCTTTTGATGTCTATATTCGGAGCGTGGAGCGGTAAGTTCTCACGCGAGATCGAGGTCGAGGGCCGTCGCGTTGAGATCTCCTCGCCGGCGGATGCTATCAGATCGGGGGTCGGTTTTGTGACGGAAGACAGGAAACGCTTCGGACTGATCCTCGAACAGACGATCCTCGACAATATGACCATCGCCGGTCTCAGAAGCATCTCGGGCCAGATCATCACCAACCGAACCCGCGAGAGTATCGCCGCCAATGGCCCGATGAAAAGCCTGCGTATCAAGGCAAATTCGACGCTGACCGTTGCCGGAACTCTATCGGGCGGAAATCAGCAAAAAGTTGTGCTGGGCAAATGGCTGCTCACCAATCCAAAGGTTCTTTTCTTGGACGAACCGACACGCGGCATCGATGTCGGAGCGAAGCAGGAGATCTACGCTGAGATCAATAAGCTCGCCGAACAAGGCCTCGCGATCGTACTTGTGTCGAGCGAACTGCCCGAGGTTCTCGGACTTTCCGACCGCGTGATCGTGCTGCACGACGGCAAAGTTACTGGCGAATTTACGCGAAGGGAAGCGACTCCGGAAAAAGTAATGGCCGCCGCGACAGGCAATATTTAACGACATGGACGAAACAACAGGAACAAAGATAAACGCGACCGCACTGCGTGCCTACATCATGATCGCCGTGCTCGGCCTTATCTGGGGCTACTTTCACTGGGCGACCGATTACGTCTTTATGACGCCGCGTAACCTGTCCAATCTGATGACGCAAATGTCCGTGACCGGCATCATCGCCGTCGGAATGCTGATGCTCATCGTCTCGGGCAACATCGATCTGTCGGTCGGCTCGGTGCTCGGTTTCGCGGGCGGTATCGCGGCCTTTTCCATGACGACCCTGGAGTATGGTCTGCCGGTATCGATCCTTGCTGCTCTCGCTATTGGCGTTGTGATCGGAGTCTTTCATGGCACACTGACAGCCTATCTGAACATTCCCGCATTCATCGTAACTCTCGGCGGTCTGCTCGCCTGGCGAGGTGCGGTCAAATGGCTGCTCGGCGGTAATACGATCCCCGTCTCTGATCCAACATTCATCTCGATCGGCAATGCGAATCTGCCTCCGGCGATAGGTTGGGGGCTTGCTGTTGTAGCGATCGCGTTCGTCCTTTTCATGGCATATCGAAAGGCTCGCTCGGTCAAGGACTACGGCCTCGGCGAAGCAAATTACACCGGCGAATTGCTCAAAGCTATCATCCCGATCGGCGGCATCGTCGCCTTTATTGGCGTGATGAACGCGTACAATGGTGTCCCATTTCCCGTTCTCATCTTGCTCGCAGTCGCACTGCTCGGAGCTTTTCTCACCAACTCAACCGTTTTCGGCCGCTATCTCTACGCTATTGGTGGCAACGCCGATGCCGCACGACTATCGGGTATCGACAACAAACGCAACATCCTAAAAGTTTACGCATTACTCGGTGCATTGACGGGAGTCGCCTCACTCATCTTCACCGCCCGCGTCGGCAGCGCAGCCCCGGACGCCGGTGTTCTCAAAGAACTCGACGCCATCGCCGCCTGTGTCATCGGCGGAGCCAGCCTGATGGGCGGCCGCGGTACCATCTTCGGAGCCTGTCTCGGAGCCCTCATCATGGCCAGCCTCGACAACGGAATGTCTCTGCTCAATGTCCGCGATTTCATGCAAGACATCATCAAAGGCTCGATCCTCGTCGCTGCTGTTGGGTTGGATATGATGGGTCGCAGGCAAGGTTAGGGGCAAGGCAGCGATAAGCGCGTATTTTCCCGCAGAAGCCGCAAATACTCCGAACATTTAGTTTTACATACCCAACATTTATCAGGGTTGCCATCTCATTCTCCGGCGGCACCGAAGTTGCGACACTATCTTTACATAGGGGTCGAATCCTTGACCTCGCAAAAGGAGGCTTCGTTCAAATTCTGCAGCAATTCACGCGGCTTTGCAGGCCGACTAGGAGATTCTTCTGAGAATCCAACGAATGTAAATCAAATATTCAGGAGGTAGGGTAATGCATAAAATAATTATTGTTTCGATTACAATTGTTGTTTTATTTACAACTTTGTCTTTTAGCCAAGATGATGGGATCACCTCAGAAACACATAAAAAAAATGTTGGGAAGATCCTTTGGGCAAAAGAGAGAATTAAGAAAGATATGCAGGATCGAATCAACTACGAAACAGTTTTCGATGCTTCAGATCCTCTCTATGGAAGAGTTTTTCTTGAAAAAAGTTTGACACGTATTTCCGAATCCCAACCGATCGAGTGTCAAGACAATATTGAATTTCACCTTAGACTGTTCATAAACGGGGAGGATAAAGGAAGATTTCACGACGGCACCTGGACTGACCGTAGATGGACAACAGGGCAAATCAGTCTTAACCTAACGCCGGGTGATGAGGTTGATTGGGTTAATGTTGAAGTTCCTGAAAAATGGGCTGCCTTTGTTAAGGGATTACGGAACGGAAATCATAATATCAAGATTGAGTTTTATGGCGGTAAGGGAACTTATGGCAGTGAGGGCAGCGGCTACGCGAAGTGTCAGAAGAAATTAGCCGAAGGTTCGTTTACGTTAAATAAATCGGGTGAAATGACTTCAGGTAAATTAAAAACATTACCGGTTGCCAAGAAAAAAGATGCAGCGCTTGAAGCAGAGATGATCAAGGCAATCAAAGCCCGCGGCTGGCAGAATGAAGCTCCAATCAAGGTGGTAATTGTTGAACCGGACTGGCGAATTGTCCGGAATTCGTTTGGCGTGATTCTGAGGAAGGAGATCAACACCAATGTGATTCTTAAGAAAACGGACGGAACTTGCCGGCTGACAGATATCTCTTTTGAGAGACCTTATCAGGGCGGCAGTAACTATGGTGCAACTATAGTTTATGGAGTTGGTATGAAAGACCTTCCATTCGATTGCGATGCTGTAAGATAATATTCGCGTCAATTTAATGCCAACAAGGGAATAACAAGGCGATTTGAAGGAGAGGAATTGAAAAGGCATTGTCCGATAGCTAATTTCGAAGAGATTTTGCGTCGGGAATGTTTGAAGCGACTTAGGATTGGATGAACGTTGTTTACACGCTTTCCAACAAACTCTAGTTTGTTGGAAAATGAAGTTTGATGATGATTTCGATTAATCATCCACCAATAAAACTCATCGTCCTGCTGGCAGGTGTGAATTCCGCGTCATTTATGTAGTGACGCGGTTCTTTTTTCATGACGACGTCTTCGATGAACTGGATGATCTCTTCGCGGCTGGCTCCGCTGCGGAGGACATCACGCAGGTTGTGTTCGGTCGTCGAGAAGAGGCAGGTGCGGATCTGGCCGTCGGCAGTTAGGCGGATGCGGGAGCAGGCGCCGCAGAACATTTCGGTGACGGGGGCGATGATGCCGATCTCGCCGGGCGAGCCGTCGGCGAATTCGTATTTCCAGGAGGTCTCGCTGCCGCGTGAGGTTTCTTTTAGTCTGAGCGGAAAGACGGCGTTGATGGCGGCATAAATTTCCTTGCCGGAGACGACCAAGTCACGGCTCCATTCGTGGCCGCTGTCGAGCGGCATGAACTCGATGAACCGCATCGAAATAGCGTATTCGCGAGCGAAACGGGCAAAATCTACCAGCTCATCATCATTTCTTCCGCGTACGACACAGGCATTTATCTTGACTGGGTCAAACCCCAATTCTTTCGCCGCTTCGATCGACTTGTAAACTTTATCCAGAGCATCCACGCCCGTAATATCGAGAAACTTGTCGCGATCAAGGCTGTCGAGGCTGAGGGTAACGCGGTCGAGCCCGGCTTCTTTTAGCGCGGCTGCGTGACGTGGAAAATCAAACCCGTTTGTCGTCAAAGCGAGGTCGTGCAGGCTCGGTTTTAGCTTCGCGAGTTCGCGAACGAGGCTCGGAACGTCTTTTCGAATTAGCGGTTCGCCACCCGTAAGACGAATCTTCTCGATGCCAAGTGAGACGAATATTTCTGACAAATACGCGATCTCTTCGAACGTCAATATCGTCTCTTTGCGCGCCAATGGAGGCTCGCCGTTGGGCAGGCAGTAGAAGCAGCGAAAATTACACCGGTCGGTGAGCGATATTCGCAAATCGCGGATCGTCCGGTTGTGAGCATCGCGTAGCATTATCTAATGATACAAGAAACTCGATGTTTTCGAGTTATTTGTATGAGTCTTCGACTCGCTTTAGGCTCGAGAGAGCTTTTGCTGCTTCAGGTTTGGGGACTTTCAGGAGGATGTCGCGAAGCTCACGAACGGCTTTTAGAAATTCCGCCTGGTCGCCGCTTTCGGTTGGTGCGTCGTAGTTTCTTTTTGTAGAGGCCGCATCATCCGCAATGCGTGTAAAGGAATGCGTCATCTCCTGGATCGCGCGTTTTCTATACGCTCCTTTAGGAAAGCGTGTCAGATACTCGCCATAGGTCATGCGCATTACGGACAGGTAACACGGGACATAGCCCTCGCATTCGCCCGGGAGTTGATTTTCAGCAGCGGCCCACGCGATCTTGTCGGCTATCGGGAGGTTGCGATACTTGGCGGCGAGATCCCAGAAGCGTTTTGAGCGGACATACCATTCGCCGGCAGGATCGCTGTAAACAATATCGTTGTCGTTCCGCTTGAGAAAAGACCGGTGCGGCTCTTTGTCCTGCTTCGTCATCGGGATCTTGCCCAAGGCTGTCTGCAGGTTTACAAGACGTTTGAATTCCTTCGCTGCCGCGGCGGATGGCGAACTCTGAGCGGTACTGAGCCCAGTGAGCAAGAGAATCGACGCAACACTCAATATTATTGTGACCAGATATGACTTAGTTGATCTCATCGTTTTCTATAAGTAGAACGTACTATTTTAGAGCTCTTGCATTACGTTTTAGGCCGCTGAGCTTCGCCCGTTTTACGGCCGAGCTGCGAAATCTCTCGACGTATTCGTCGTGGGTCATCGAGATGACCGCGTCAATATCGAGCGAGGTTTCACCATTTCGTGGTTCGAATCGAGTTTCACCAGTTGGTTGTTCAAACCGATTCCACGGACAAACGTCCTGGCAGATGTCACAGCCGTACAGCCAGCCGTCAAGGTTTTCAGCAATATTCACGGGAAGCGTTTCGTCGCGAAGCTCGATCGTGGCGTACGAGATGCACTTTTGCGAGTCGACCACGTAGGGCTCAACTATCGCTCCAGTCGGACAGGCGTCGAGACACGCCGTGCACGTGCCGCAATGATCATCGACCGTCTCTTGGTCATAATCGAGTTCGATGTCGAGCAATAGCGAGCCAAGAAATACCCAGGAACCAAGCTCCTTTGTAATGACATTAGAATGCTTCCCGAGCCAGCCGAGACCGCCGCGAACTGCCCAGGCCTTGTCCATGAATGGTGACGTGTCGACGCAGATCTTGCCTTTTACGGACGGATCCTCGGCGATGATCCAATCCAACAGTTCCCGGAGTTTTTCGCCAACGACGTCGTGATAGTCGTCGCCCCATGCGTAACGCGAGATCTTGCCAGTTTCACCGTGCTCGTGCGGTGTGTAGTAATTTACTGCAATGACAACGACCGATCTGGCCCCGGGAAACAGAACTTGCGGGTCAGTACGCTTTTCGGGCTCTCTCGTCATCCACGCCATGTTGCCGTTAAACCCGCGCATCAGCCATTCGTTCAAATGGTCTCGTTCGGCAATAAGCGCCGTCGCTGCGACGAAACGTATCTTATCGATACCGAGACTAGCGGCCTGCTGTTTGATCCTGTCCGAGAACGAGGGCATAGAGCCATTATCCACGAAATCCAAATGGACGCACAAAAAAGGCCGGACGATACGAGATCGTCCGGCCAGTCCTTTTCAACGTGTTGGGTCTAGAAGTTGAGCTTCAAACCAAACTGGAACTGCCTCGGGTCAAACGCGGAGGTTGGGCTACTGTAATACTTACCGCTACCCGAACGTTTGCCGAAGGCATTCACAGTCTGATAGAACGGGTTGCCCGCTGCTTCGTTGAACCGATTGAAGAGGTTGAAGCCCTCGGCGATGATGTCGAGACTGACACGCTCGCCCATTCGGACCTTACGGGTTAGTCTTGCATCGAGCGTAAAGTAGCCTTGCGTCAATCCCATATTACGGCCAAGATTTCCGCTCAGGCCAAATACTCCCTGATTGCAGTTTGTATCGACCCCGGTAGCACACAAGCTGCCGTCTGTCCGAACCGAAGGCCGTTCGTTAGTACTCTGGAAGTCGCCATTATTGTCGCCTACGGCGAGAATATTGAATGGACGTCCTGAGCTGATCTCGACTATCGGAGCAAACGAGAAACCGTGCATGAAACGCTTGAAGCCACTGTCCGACGAGCGCCATGCGTCAGGCGAGCTCATGATGCCGCTGATAACAAAGCGATGTCGCTGGTCGAAGAGCGAATCCGACTTTTCCGCACGGAAATTGGTATTGTCTTGCGGTTTGAGCAGTGTCTGCAGGTCTGACGAATCATCGATCGAGTGTGACCACGTATAGGTTGCCAGGAATTGCATATTCGTCGAGAACCGTTTCTTGACCTCGATGTTCAACGCATTGTACGAAGAATTACCGTCCGAGACCTGAGCGTTCACATCCGAATAAGGGTTGATCGGACCCGGTGCACGAAGAGTTCCCGTAAGCAACGTGTCAAAGGTCGCCTTGTTCAAGCCTGTTAGGGCTTTAACGAAGAAGTAGTTCGGGCCTAGTTTGCGGAAGTAGTCGGCTGCGATCGGGCTTACGATCCTCAGGCCGGTTGTATTGTTGACCGCTATAAATCCGGGAACAACAACAGTGTAAAGAGCATTGCTGGTAGTCGGCAGCGAGAAAAATGCTGCTTCGCTGAGGCTTGTCGGGGCACGACCGGTTGGTCCGCACGGACCTCCGCATGCCAGCGGGTTGTTTGCTGTATAGCGACGGAAATTATCGATCAAGGACTGTGTGTTAACGGTATTGACGTCCTGCGGGTGGGCCAGGTGACGTGCATTCACCGTGATGTAGCTTGCCGAGATGGACATGTCACGACCGATCATCCGCTCGATCGAGAGATTTCCCTGAAATGCCATCGGATATTCAAAATCCTTCGACACGTGAAGCGTGAATGGCAAGATCGGTCCAAAACCGGTGAACTTGCTGGGATCAAACCTTTGGCGTCCAAACTGGTATACCGAACTTGTTGCAATTGCCTGCGTCACCGAGGTTCCGCAGATCGCCGAGCTTGAACCCGACACGCCGCAAACGGTTCCGTGAAAGACCTGAAAAGCATTCAAAAGGCCTGTCGGTGAAGGGCCGCCGATCGGCAGGAGAGTAGCCTGTTGCTGCTGTGAACCGTCTGCGATATTCGAGTTGAACGAAACGACAAGCAGCGGGTGATCATAGAAGATACCGCCCGCACCGCGGATGACGGTCTTGCCGTCTCCCATGAGATCCAGAGCGACCCCGAGGCGGGGAGCGAAATTATTCTTATCTCGAGGGAAGCCCTGCGTTACGTTAAGTGCGTCTTGGGCGATCTGAATATCGCTCTCAGTAAGAGAGATGCCCGTCAGCGGGTCTGTGAACGGAGATGGTGCGAATTGCTCCGTAAATTCATAGTCATAACGAACACCGAAATTTACGGTGAGTCGCTTGCTGGCTTTCCAGGTGTCCTGCCCAAAGAACGCGATCGGCTTATTCTTGAGAGTACTGTTCGGATCACCAAATCCCTGGATAAACACGCTCGGGAAACCAAGGCCGTATGCCTGGATCGCCGTGAACGCCGGGCCGGTGCACGGTACGGTTGTGGCGCCGCCCGGGATCAAGCTGTTGCAGGACTGCTGACCGAAATTGAACAAAGCCGGAAAGTTGAGTTCAAAGCTCGCTTCGCCGCTGATCCAGTTAAAATCCGCTCCAAACTTCATCTGGTGGTTGCCCTTGACCCAGGTCAGATTGTCACGGATCTGAGTGCGGTTCTCGACACGGTCAACCGGCGAAAACGGATTCGATCCGATGAAGCCGGTTCCGGCGATCTGATGAGCCACACTAGGAACCTGCGAGTCGAACGTCGCATTACGGCGGCCATAATTGAAGTAAAGCTCATTGACCATATTTCGCGGCCAGATACTCGTCCAGGATGCACCAAAAGATGTGTCCTTGATATCCTGAATGCCTGTACGCGAATAGTCGTTCTGGCCGAGCGTTTGATTCTGCGATTCGTCCTGAATGCCGCTAATTCGGCTAGGATTGTAACCGAAACGGAAACTGAGCTGGTTGTTCGCGTTCACAGCGTGATCCAGACGGAACGAACTAAATGTTGTGGCATCCGCGATTGGGAATACCTTTGCCAACTGACTTAACGGACGGAACGCAATGTACTGTCCATTACTGTCTCGGGTCAACGGAACCGGTGCACCAGAAAGGAAGAAACGAGGGCCAATCACGGTGCCCGCGGTTATAGCTCCGCCGGGGCTGATAAGAGTGCTTGTGCCATTTAGAGCTGTCTGCGTTCCGGCGGAAGCCATCGTCGCATACTGAATCGCAGTGCCGATACTTGTTGGTTGTCCGGTTGCCAGCAGACCCTGAACATAAGTGACCTGAGCGGGCGTTAGGCCCGTGTAGGTGTTGGAGAATGGCAGGAACGGGGCTCCGATCGTAATGCTCGCGGTGGCTCCACCAACGATATCACCGGTGAAAAAACCAGATTCCTGACGCCTACGCTGTTCGAATGAGCCAAAGTAATATGTCCGGTCCTTCTTAATAGGCCCGCCTACTGTGAAACCGTACTGAGCACGTGTGTAACCAGGCTTTTTGTCCGGGTCGCCGTCGATCACAGGAGCGAAAGCATTTCGGGCTTGGATCGATTTGTGCCGGATAAAGCCAAACACATTACCGCGGATGTCGTCGGTACCTCGCTTTGTAACGACGTTAACGATTCCGCCAGTCGCACGGCCAAATTCGGGCATGTACGAGTTTGTGGTGACCTGATACTCCTGAACCGCCTCCTGAGAAACCGTTGAGCGGGCAGCATTTACCGAGTTGTCTGTAAAATCAGCGCCGTCTACCTGTACTAGTGTCGAGCGGCCGCGTTGACCACCGATGTTAAGGCCGGAGGTTGGAGCCGGGCCGACAGGTCGGCCATTGTCGCGCCCAACGGTTGAGAGAGTAAGAGCAAATCCTGTCGCACTTCTTTCATTGATCGGAAGACCCTCGATACGGGCCTGATCGATCGTGTTGGAAACCGTACTACGTGTTGTTTCGACCAATTGAAGATCATCGGCCGATACATTTACAACGGCGGATGCCTCGCCGACATCGAGTTTAACGGTAAGATCCGCACTCTGGCCGACTGTGAGTTTGACTCCCGAGATCACACTTTTCTTGAAGCTCTTGGCCTCGACCGATATCTCGTAGTCGCCCGGCGGCAATCCGACGAACCGATAATTGCCCTCGGCATTAGAAGTTGCAGATCGGGTGATTCCTGTGCCGACGCCCTTCGCTGTGATGGTCGCACCAGCGACAACTGCCCCGCTCGGGTCGGTGACCGTGCCCGACAAGTCGGCTGCATTCGCCTGCGACTGGCCAATTGCCGAAGCGGCAAAGACCAGTGTGGCCGCCAGCAAAACCGCGAATTTTGCGGTATGTGCCGACAATTTGGACATAAATACTCTCATTTTTGTTCTCCTCGATACGTGCTTGAAAATTTCGATACCGGCCGGAAAGACAACGGAGGTAAGCTTTTGGCTGAACAATAATTACCGACTCAAACTACGAGAAAGTCATTCGAACGCTCTAAAAAAGCTTAGGTCTTTATCCGACAGATATTTAAACGGAATAGTTTACTGTCAAATTTGTACCCCAAAAACGGATTTAAGGCAAGCAAAAATGTAATTTTTTTGTAATGGCAGAGCTTGTAGGCGATATTGGTCTTACCAATTAGACCCCTAAGTTTGCGTTGCTTTCGAACTGCCTTGCGGGCGCCGATTCTGCTAAACTTTTCCCAACGACGATGAATATCATCCAGCTATCTATCCCGACCCCCTTTTATGTCGGCGACGTTAACGTTTACCTGATCAAGGAAGATCCGTTGACGTTGATCGACGTTGGGCCAAAAACCGATGCGGCAGCGAAGGCTCTCCGTGAGAAGCTGGCCGAGCATGGCGTAAAGTTCTCTGACGTTCGCCGGATCGTGCTGACCCATGCCCACGAAGATCATTGCGGCCTGGCAAAGCGGGTTCGCGACGAATCGAAGGACGCCGCGGTCCTGATACACGAATGGGAAACAGGCTATTTATTCGGCCGGCTGGCGCATGATGACCACAAGCAACTCTTACTTCGCTCGGGCGTGCCCGATCTGGTATTCGACGAGATGCGTGGCCTCTACGAGGAGGTGAGCTTACTTACGGATTCGCTCGCGGACGGAGAGTTCAAACCTCTGACGGATGAGATGGAGTTGGAGTTTGATGGCGGTTCGTTAAAGGTCTTACACACACCCGGACACACACCGGGTTCTTGTTCCTTTGTACGCGAAGCAAACCGAACACTTATCTGCGGCGATTGCGTGCTAAAACGGATCACTCCAAACCCGATCCTCGCGCCAGACCCTGTCGATCCGACGCAACGATTTCGATCGCTTGCCGAGTATCTCGTTAGCCTCGCCCGCCTGCGCAGCTATGCTCCGACACTAGCCTACGGCGGCCACGGTGAAGCCGTAACCGATTTTGAAGAGATCTTTCACCGCTACGTCCGTGCCATCGACGAGCGCCAAAAACGAGTCATCGCCCTCGTCGGCAAAAATGGGATCACCGCTTATGAACTCGCAAAGAGCCTATTCGCCGATTCCTTCGACCACGGCGTACATCGTTTCCTCGCCGTTTCCGAAGCTATCGCACATCTTGACTATGCGGAGTCGGAAGGTAAGATCGGCGTGGAGATGTGCGGTGGAGTCGAGAATTATCGGCCGAATTAATTAAGGCAATGCCGCCTCAAACGAGACGTTCGAGGTCTCGGCCATGCTACCGATGACTTCGGTTATTTTTGTAATGTCGTCAAAGCCGGGAAGCTGGCGGACCCGTTGGGTGACTTTGGTGTCGATAGTCTCGATGCCTTCACCGCCGGAAAAGAGCGTGGCACAAAGGTATTCCGTGCGGCGTTTGGCTAGCGAGCCTTGCCCGACCGGTGCCCAGAAGTGCTCGGTGACAAAACGTGCGATGCGTCGGGCAGTCTTGTTTTTATTCAATTCGAGCTTGGCGACGCTCCAGTAGAATTGATTGTGGGCCGACTCTTCTTTGATGATGGCATCGAGGATCGGGTTGAGTACGGGGTGATCCGTCAGGGATTTCAAGCGGCGGTATCCCTGAGCGGCCTCCATCTCGTGGATCGCTCCGAAGGTCATGTGCGTCGCAGTAAACTTCTTTCCGATAAGATTCGTGAGAGTAGTGAGCATGTAAGCGTTTGCCTGATACGCCTTGGTTACAGCATTACGAACCTGCGTCTGCCACTTCTCATCCGTCTCATAACCGAGCTCGTTGAGAAAGCGATTCATCATCTCGCCGTGAGTGATCTCCTCGACGCCCCAGCGTTCCATGAATTTGCTGATGTGCGGGTCTTTCCCCGTCGGCGTACGTTGTAGTTCGCGGTGGTACATGTCCGTGAGCGTCTCGACGTCGCGCATATAGAACAGTACAGGTACGAATTTTTCGTCAAACCGCGTGTCCTTGACCTTGTTCCATGGTATCGACGACATAAATTCCGGCGTCAACGCGCGTTCTTGCCGCTCGTACCAATCCAGGACATCCTTGTTCGTCTCAAAGCTCATCTTAACCGATCGGGGATCGCATCAGCATAACGATTTTCGGGTTCGATTCAACTTTCTGCTAATTGCGACTGCGAAAAATCGCGGCGGTAATAATATAATCGAAAATATGAAAAAGTTGTATTCCGTTTGTTTTCTAATTGTATTCGCTGTGTCAATGGCCGCAGCTCAGGGCGGCAAGCTTTCCTTCGATGGCGAACGCCATCTGAAGAACATCAAACAGCTCACCAATGGAGGCGAAAATGCCGAGGCATATTTCTCATCTGATTCAAAGCAGTTGATCTTTCAGTCCAAACGCGACGGCCGCAACTGTGACCAGATCTATCGAATGAACATTGATGGATCAAAGGTCAAGATGGTCTCAAATGGTGAAGGACGGACAACTTGTTCGTACTTTTTCAAAGGCAACAAGAGGGTGATATACGCTTCCACTCACGGCGGTAAGAAGGAATGTCCCCCAAACCCAGATATGTCGCAGGGCTACGTCTGGGCGGTCTATCCGGATTTTGATCTGTACACTTCCACACCGGATGGTAAGGACATCAAGAAATTGACCGATACGCCTGGCTACGACGCTGAGGCGACAATTTCGCCGGATGGCAAGAAGATCATCTTCACCAGCGAACGTAGCGGCGACCTTGAGTTGTACTCGATGGATATTGATGGAAAGAACCTTAAGCAGCTTACTGACGTCGTCGGCTACGATGGCGGTGCATTCTACTCGCCGGACAGCAAGATGATCGTTTACCGACGTTCGACACCGACGACACCCGCCGAGGTCGCTAGATACAAGAGCCTGCTCGCCCGGCATCTGATCGTGCCGACGACTTTTGAGATATGGGTGATGAACGCGGACGGCAGCAACAAGCGTCAGATCACAAATCTCGCAGGCGGCAGCTTCGCACCGTATTTCACGCCTGACGGAAAGCGAATAATCTTCTGTACGAATTACTTCGCCACCGATCCGAGAAAGCGCAACTTCGACCTTGCCCTGATCAACCTCGACGGCACAGGCCTCGAACGCGTCACATTTAACGAGACTTTTGACGGCTTCCCGATGTTCTCGCCGAACGGCAAGAAACTTGTCTTTGCGTCGAATCGTAACGCAGCGAAAGAAGGCGAGACGAATGTGTTTATTGCGGATTGGGTGAATTAGCTCTTCCCTGCGTCCTCAGCGATCTCTGCGTTTAATTGATCTTGAACGCGGAGACCGCAAGGATCGCAAAGACAAGACAAGATCCGGTTGATGTTCTCGTTCTTTGTTTATGAAAAAACAATTGATAACCAACGTCATCCTTTTTTTGCTGCTTGCAACCGGTATCTCCGCCCAATCGATCGACAAAACCGTCGAGTCGATCAACAAACGCTACGCCGAGATCTCCGCAAAGGTGAAGGCGTGTGAGACGGACGATGATCAGGGCGAGTATGGCGAGTTATTCATGAACACGCTCACGGTAAACAGCCGCAACCACCAGTGGCGTGCCGTCGGTATCTACGGGCAGACGTTCAAGTTCTTTTACAGGGCGGTTGGGAATGACGAAAAGCGGCTTTATCCGGATCAACTAGTTTTCGTTAGGGTCGAACGCACCCAGTCGAATCGCAAATACGCTGAAGAATATTTGTACTCGGACGCCGGTGTGCTGATCTTCTATTCCCAGAAAGCGGAGAATGATGGCGACGCTCCGGCCGATCGTCGCGTTTACTTTTCGGGACGGAAGGCGGTCCGCATTGTCGAGGACACAAAGTCGCGTGATCGGCTGACTGCAAAAGACGGTGCGACCGTAAAAGCAATAGATGCGGCGAGTCTCAAGATCGGCGACACCTTCTTAAGAACGTTACGATTGTAGTCCCATTGCCTATTTACTCCGATTACCTATGAAATTAAATCTATTTATCGTTATCGCGTCTGTACTGCTGTTTTCGTTTGGATGTGGATCAAGCTCGTTGAACAGTAGCAACACCGCGGCTAATTCCAGCAATACCGCAAACACCGAAGGCACAGCCGCAAAAACGCCGGCTGACGGTATGTATCCGAGCAAAGGCGTTGTTACCAAGATCAATAACGAACTTGGATCTATCGAGATCGATCATGAGAATATTCCTGATCTCATGCCTGCGATGAAGATGGAATTTTCCGTCAAGGACAAAGCAATGCTCAAACCCATCGCTGTCGGCGACACCGTCACCTTCACGATCGAATACAAACAAGGCACTGAGCGCATCATTGCTATCGGCAAATAGACAATGTCCATTCCATTCACGAAATTCCATGGTTTCGGCAACGATTACATCGTCATCGAACGTGACGACATTCCGCCCGATGCATCGCTTTCTGAGTTAGCTAAGGCGATCTGTACCCGAAACACAGGGGCCGGAGGTGATGGCATAGCGATCGTCGAACGCCTCGACGGCTCTGTAGCTGATTACTTTTGCGAGATCATCAATCCCGACGGCTCGACGGCCGGTTTCTCAGGAAACGGCACGCGGTGCGCCGTCGCATATCTCCACTACAAAGGCCTGTGGACCGAGCCGCAATTAAAGCTTGAAACTCGCAGCGGTATCAAGAAATACGATCTGATCGAGCGAAAAGGTGTCGGCGAATTTTGGTTCCGGGCGGAGATCGGTAAGCCGCGATTCTCGTCCGACGAAGTACCGGTTCTGACCGATGCTAGACGCCAGGCAGTCGTCAATGAGCCGATCGAGGCCGACGGCCGTCACTACGCATTCTCAGCCGTGAATGTTGGCAATCCCGTAGCGTGTATCTTCGTTGACAATTTCGATTTCGACTGGCGAGCCATCGGCCGCACGCTCGAGACCCATGCGATGTTTCCCGAGCGAGCCAACATCGTATTCGTAAAGATCGACGACCGCGAAAATATCGACATCCGCATCTGGGAACGCGGGGCCGGCGAGACGACCGCCTCGGGCACCTGCTCGAGCGCTGCCGCGATCCTCAGTGCCTTCATGCTCAAGACCGAACGCAAAGTAATGGTCCACTCCGAGGGTGGCACCACCGACGTCCTCTGGCGCGACGACGACGAGATCGTCATCAATGGCCGAGCCGACCTCTCATACTACGGCGAATGGCCCCTAAGATCACCAGATACATAGAGAGTCAGGAGATTTGACACGCCCAGCTTTCGGCGAAGTCGTAAAAAGGATTTTTGTGAATTTTGACTTGTTTTTCTCTGTATTCTCTGTGACTCTGTGGTGAATATTTCTTATGGAAGATCCGACTAAACTCGAAAGCTCCGGCAACGAGAACAAGACGGAGATCAAGGCCAATACTACCGGCGATGCTCGTAGTGGTGACTTTGTCGCCGGGACTGTTCTCGCAAGCCGATATCGCATCATTGGCCTCGTCGGTAAAGGCGGGATGGGCGAGGTCTATAAGGCTGAGGACATCAAGCTTTCGCAGACGGTCGCGCTTAAGTTTCTACCCGACAGCTACCAAAACGACAGTGCCGCTCTCGAACGCTTTCATGGCGAGGTGCGAAATGCCCGTCAGGTGTCGCACGTAAATGTCTGCCGCGTCTTCGATATCGGCGAGATCGACGGGCGGCATTTTTTGTCGATGGAGTTTGTCGATGGCGATGACCTGTCGGAGCTGTTGACGCGGGTTGGACGGTTTACGCACGAAAGGGCGGTCGAGATATCGCGGCAGCTGTGTGTTGGACTCGAGGCGATCCATAAGGCAGGGATACTGCATCGCGACTTCAAGCCCGCAAATATCATCATCGATAAAAAGGGCGTTGCTCGGATCACCGATTTTGGGATCGCGGGAATCGAGGCCGACATTTCCAAAGACGAGATCCGCTCCGGCACGCCCGCCTACATGTCGCCCGAGCAGATAACCGGCAAAGAGGTGACGGCCCGCAGCGATATCTATGCACTTGGGCTCGTGATCTACGAGATATTTACCGGCAAACAGGCGTTCATGGCGGCGACTGTCCCCGAGCTGATCAAGATGCACCAGACGGCGACGCCAACCAGCCCTTCGACCCACGTCAAAGGCATCGACCCGCTGGTCGAAAGCGTCATCGCCCAGTGCCTTGAAAAAGATCCGAAAAACCGTCCGCAAAGCGCACTCCAGGTAGCTATGGCCCTGCCGGGCGGCAACCCGATGCAGATCGCCCTCGACGCCGGACAAACGCCGTCGCCTGAGATGGTCGCGGCCTCGCCGAAAAAAGGCTCGCTTCGCCCGGCGGTTGCTTTTGCGATGCTCGCCGTAGTCATTTTTTGCATTGGCTTTGGCACGTTGACGGCGAAGTACACACAGATGTACCGCTCTGTTCCGCTCGATAAATCCGGCGAGGTTCTGCAGGAACGCGGCCGCGAACTGGTCGAGAAATACGGTTATCGCCAGAGCGATTCTTATTCCAGCTTTAACGGAAACTACGAGTTTCTAAACCATACCGAGAAAAACGACCAGTCGCCTAACCGATGGGAGCAACTTGCGACGGGGCAGCCTGCGGGCGTGTACTTTTGGTATCGGACCAGTCCCTCGTCACTAGTTCCCACCGGAGACTGGAAGGTGTCCGAGCAGGATCCACCGCAAACCGAGCCGGGTATGGCGGTGCTCCGCCTGGATACAAAAGGGCGGCTGATGTATTTTAGCGGCGTTCCGCCGAGAGTTGATGAGCCGGCGGCACAGAAAGGAGAGTTTGACTGGGCCGGCGTTTTCAAGGACGCGGGGTTTGACCTGGCGGCTTTCGAACCGTTCGAGCCGCAGTGGACGCCGCCGGATGCATTCGACGATCGGCGTGCCTTCTCCGGCACGTATCCCGATAACAGCGGGGTCGCGATCCGGGTCGAAGCCGCGGCCTATCGCGGCAAACTCGTCAGCTTTGAGATAGTTGAGCCGTGGACCAAGCCAACAGGGCAGTCGCCCAGCGGCCCTCAAAGTGCCGCAGAAATGGGCGTAATTGTCGTACTGCTTTCGCTCTATTTCGGAGTTCTTTTCATCAGCGGATGGCTGGCTGTCAAGAATATCCGCGCGGGCCGCAGCGATGTCAGGGGCGCATTTCGCATAATGCTATTCTTGTTCGTTGTGCGTATGCTCTTCTGGGCATTTACTACCCACCACGTCGCAGGTTTCGAAGAGGGCCAGTTGATCATCATCGGGCTCCAAAGCGCTCTCTATTGGTCGGTCTTCCCGGGCCTGATGTACCTCGCCTTTGAACCGTACATGCGTAAGAGCGTGCCCGAACGCGTCATCTCGTGGAACCGGTTGCTTGCCGGCGATTGGCGCGATCCGCTGGTCGGGCGTGATGTGCTGATCGGGGCTGTTGCAGGTTCGGTCCTTATTTTGGCAGATAAGCTGTTGACCTATCTCGTTCCTATTTGGATAGGCGAACCGACCAAGCCTCCGTCCATTCGGATATCTGCCCTCGCAGGCGTAAGCGGGTTTGCCGGAGATCTCCTGGGTCAGCTTAGCGTTGGCCTATTCGCGGCCTTTATTGTTTCATTTCTGATATTGTTCTCCGGCCTGCTGATGAGGCGAAAGTGGCTCGGAACGGCGGTGGTACTGTTGATATTCTCGGGCGTTATGCTGGTAGATTCAATAACCTATGGCGGTGGCACACCGCGAATTGTTTCGGATCTGCTTTTTGCGGCTGTCGTGATCCTGTTGCCGGCTCGATTCGGCGTGCTCGCTATGATCACTTTCTGGCTGTTCGTGATTGATGGCGCGGTCCCGTTCGGAACATGGTACACCGGCGGCTACGCAGCATGGGCCCTGACGCTGCTCGCCCTCGCCGTTTTCGGCTTCTACACCTCGACCGCCGGGCAGAAACTTTGGCAAGGCAAACTCCTCGGCGACGGGGATTGAAGAGAGAGGCACGGAGAGCACAGAGGTTTTATGACTTTCTTTGCCAAGAACACTTACTGAGCAGGAGAAAAGTCGAGTTGCCCCGGCTCTTCTTCCTTAGTTTTCTCTGTGTCTCTGTGGTTAGAAAGAATTTCCGCAACGGCTTTCTGCCGATAATCAAAAATGTAGTCCAGTTCCCGCCGAACCAGAAAATGTGCGACATCGCCGAGCGGTTCGAACGGGAGGCGGTACCGGACCTCGTCTTCGACGAGCGTTCTGTTGTCGTCTATCTCGGTAAAAGTATGCGTGTGTATCCACTGCGAATACGGGCCGCGGAGCTGGCGGTCGACAAACCGGTGCGGACGGTTCCAGACGCTGATCTCGGTGCGCCATTTGACGGGGAAGCCGCGCATTTTTAGTTCATAGTCGATCAGCGTGCCCTGCCTGATATCGATCGGCTGCGGCGTGATGATGTGAAAATTCAGCTCCGGCGGCGTAATGCGTTCGAGATTACCGGCATCGGCAAAGAACTCGAAAACCTCTTCGCGAGGCAGGTCGATGGTCAGGGAACGGATAAGAATATGTTCGGCCATAGGAATTAGTAACCGCGAAATACGCTAAAAACACGAAAGGATTCTTGATCCTCTTTTTTCGCGTCTTTAGCGTATTTCGCGGTTAAATTACTTTTAGTTTCGGTTTTTGAGGTATTTTTCGGGGATCTTATTGTCCGGCGTTTCGGCCTGCCAATAGATACTGATCACCCACCAACGTTTGCCGTCGTTCATTAGCTGAAAGCTGTTGATGCCGCGCAGGAATGGCGTTTTGTCGTCGGCTTTTCGGAAGGCGTGATACGTCGAGAAAACCTGTGCGATATTGCCGTAAATATCCACGTGGCGTGCCAATTCGCGTTCGTGAAAGCCGTCCTTCTCAAGCACCGGGCCGCTGCGTGTGACGTAATCGTCTGGCGTCATAAATCTCGCCATCGTTACGCCGGTCTGTGCATTCTTGCCCGTCGGGATCAGCTTCGCGTCTTTGTGAAACAACGAACGAAAACGATCCCAATCACGCTTCTGCCCGGCGTCCCCCGAGATCACTTCATAAACTGCTTTCATGATCGAGTCGAGCGAGGCAACATCCTTCGGATCAGCCTCACGCGGCGTCGAAGCCGGAACGGGCGGCTGAGCAAATGTCACGACCGATGCGGCCAGCACGATAAACGTCAAGGTAAGTATTTTCATATCGATATTCTACGCGAAAATGCTCGGAAAGTTTTCCTCCGCGTCCTCAGCGATCTCTGCGTTAAAACTGTATTCTAACGCAGAGATCGCTGAGGCCGCAGAGAAGTCTAAGGGGAACGCATCGTATTTGCGTCCTTTCGATTCTCAAGCGTTTCCTGGATCTCCTTAGGAAGTTGGCTAAATAGGTCGAGCCCGGTCTTTTGCTCTATCTCTCGAACCGTCGTCTTGTAACTTTCCCAACGCACATTTTCGATGCCGTCAATGTTTGGCATATCCGCGGCGATGATGCGTGTTCGTCCATTGATGGTCGACGAGCCACGTGGCAGGACGACGATCACTTTCCAGCAATTCGTCGGGATCGTGACCTTGCCGCGAAGACGGCCTTTTTCGCCGTAAACTCCGGCGATGGTGTACGTGTCGTTTCCGCTTCGAGCAATGCCGCGAGCATACATCTCGAGTTTATTCCAGGGGAACTGATTGAGATCGCCGGTCTGCGGGACGATGTTTGTCATCAGGAATGTCTCTTCCATACGCCGTTCATCACCGAAGCGATCCGCCGCCGGGACCATGTGGCCACGGTCGTATCCGCTGCCGGAATAGTCGTAATATTGGATACGTCGAAAACCCTTTGGCAACGATTCATCGGCCTCAAAACGCGGACGTTCGACGCGATCGCCGAGATCGGCTTGCGTTGTGCGCCACGCTACCCAATTCGCGGTGCCCCGGCTGTCGTTGTAGGACAACACGTGGCTAGAATGCGTGACAAGCCAATTATCATTGTCCGCTGTACCCGCGTTCGACGGATTGCCGAACGGCAACACCGCGTTCGGTATCGGCTGTTCGGGAGCGGCATCAGGCAGCTTTTCCGGTACCTTCGCCGGCTGCGCGACAAAGCCGCAGCCGAGCGAAACGGCGACTATGAAAATCAGCCCGATAAATCCTGATCTGATCGATGGCGGCATGTGTCGGTTTGAGTTTACCAAACCAATTCGCCACTCCACACTTTGCGTCTTCCTTTGCGTCCTTGACGGGCTTTGCGTGAGAACGGATCTCTCACGCAAAGTCGCAAAATACGCAAAGGGACGCGAAGAAGCGATATGCCGCCGATTGCGTTAGAATCTATTTAGTGACAGAAAAGGTCCACATAACGGGATTGAGCCGTGATGAACTTGCCGAGCTTGCCGAATCTTTCGGCGAGCCGCGTTATCGTGCGACGCAGGTTTTCAAAGCGGTACACGAGCGGCGCTTGCGTTCATTCGACGAGATCACCGATCTGCCGAAGAAATTTCGTGCGAAGCTCGAAGAGGCGGCTGACATATCTCGCCTCACAGTCGAATCAAAGTACGTCTCGACCGACGGCACGCGGCGGTATCTGATGAAGACGGCGGACAATTATCCAGTCGAGACCGTTTATATACCGAGCGAGAATCGCGACACGATCTGTTTTTCGTCACAATCGGGCTGTCCGCTCAAATGTGACTTTTGCCTCACCGCAAAGCTCGGTTTGCTGCGAAACCTCACCGCCGGCGAGATCGTCGAGCAGGTTATCATCGTCCTAAACGACGTCTATGGCGTCGGCGAAGAGACGCCGCACGGGACAAATCTGGTCGGCATGGGAGCAGGTGAGCCGTTCCTGAATTTCGAAAATCTGATCAACGCCTTAAAGATAATGTCCGACGAAGACGGCTTATTCATCGTCCCAAACCGCGTTACCGTCTCGACCGCGGGTATCGTGCCGCGCATTTATGATCTCGCAAATCTCGTCGAACGCCCGCACCTCGCTATCTCACTCTCGGCACCGAACGACGAGATGCGCGACAAGCTGATGCCGATCAACAAGAAATGGGACATTAAAGAAGTGATGACCGCGGCGAAGGAGTTTGAGGCGAGTCTGAGACGCGGTGAGCGTTTCACGTTCGAATACGTAATGCTCGGCGGCGTCAACGACCGCGACGAAGACGCCCTCGAACTCGCCCGCCTCATCGAACGCTACCAGCTAAAACGCGTCAAGATCAATCTCATCCCACACAACGGCGCCGAGCAGCTCGACTACAGCACCTCGACCGAGGAACGCGTCGAGCGATTCAAAAAGCTACTGGAATCGCGGGGCGTTGATGCGTATGTTCGCCAACCGCGTGGTAGAGATATTTATGCAGCGTGCGGACAGTTAGCGGCAAAGGCTGCGTAAATATTTCATATGGAACTACTGATCCCAGGCCTGATCCTTGTCGCTCTGATGGTATGGGCCTCAACGAAGATCAAAAAGACGACCGCCGCCGCGTTTGAGGCGGAGACGGTGGAGACGGACGAGTTTGTCATTAATAAACCCGACGGATTTCTGCATGTGCTCAATGGCGATCCGCAGTATGCGTTTGAATCGTATTCAAAGGAGTATGGTGGCGAAGGTGCTGAGGATGTGCGTCGTGCGACGGCAACTGTAAAGGTCACGTCAACGACCGCTAGAGAAGAAGCGATGCGGCGTCTGAATGCCGGCAATGAAAAGATCGACGACCGTAGCGAGGTGATCGGCGAAACTAAATACCGTCTTATCGAGACAAGAGCCGTCGCAAACGATATCGAATACCGCAACCTCTTCAAAATAGCCCAACGCGGAGACAAAACATACGTAATGACCATCACTGCAATTGCGGAAACAACCGACGAAGCCATGCGCGACATCGAAGGTATGCTCGATAGTTTTGAAATAAAGTAGAGCTGCGAGATGATAAAGTTCAGGATGAGAAAGTTTGTTTACACGACCATCGGTGCAGTGATGTTGCTCGGCGGCAGTTTCCTGGCAACAAATGCTCAGACCGTCACAGGCACAATAGCGAAAGGTGAAGTCACCAAAGGCCGCAAGGCCAAGGCAACCGTTGTGCTTGATATCCCGCACGATCTGCATACGAATTCCAACAATCCGGGCAGCGAATACGCTATCCCGACGACCGTCAAGATCACGCCCGTAAGCGGCGTCAAGATCGGTGCAGTCGTCTATCCACGCGGGATGAATAAGAAATTCGAGTTCGCGGAAAAGGCACTGAATATCTACGAGGGAAAGGTTGAGTTCACCTTCGACGTGACCGTACCGACGAGCTATCGCAAGCCAAAGATCGAGATCGAGGTCTCGGTCAGATATCAGGCGTGTACCAATGAGGTGTGCTATCCGCCGACCTCGAAGAAGGCAACGCTGGTAGCCAACGTCCGTTAGGTTCGTCCGATGACGGACAGCAAACGGCCCGTCTTGCCAAAAGTCTTTTTCTCTAAACGATAGGAAAAGAAAAGATCCGACCGCTCCATCGTGCAAAACGGAGCGGTGAAAATATTCGCGTCGTTGACACCGATCGCGGTCAGTTGGTCGCGGTTGGCGAGATGCAGATCGACGAGTGCATGACTGTCGCGGGTCGCGGTGAAATACTTTTCACTCTCGGCAAAGTTCTCGCCAAATTCACCGATCACATCCTCGCCGACCTCATAATTTCGCCCGCAGGCTGCCGGGCCAATGGCTGCGATGATGTCGCTCGCATTCGTTCCGTAAGTTGCGGTCATTTGCTCAACCGCTTTTCGCACGATCGACCGAACTGTTCCACGCCAACCCGCGTGGACAGCCGCAAAAGCTCCTGTTTTCGAATCGCCGAGCAAAACCGGCACGCAATCGGCCGTTTTTGCACCGACCAAAATACCACTAAGATCGCTTACCAAAGCATCTGCTCGATCTTCAGAATTGCCGATATCCTCAAGGGTTCGCACGGTCTTGATCGTGTCACCGTGAACTTGCCATACGGTCGCGAGGCGATATTCTCCGTCAAATGTTGCGAGAAACCGTCGCCTATTTTCGTAAATATTCTCAGCTTCGTCCTCGTCAAAACCCGCGAGATTGAGATCATGGCCAAGACTAAAAGCCGACACACCGCCGAGCCGTGTCGAGAAGCCGTTGGCGAATCCGGCATCCTCGAGCGGACGACAGACAAGCACCTTTACGCCATCGCGTTCTCGCCAATAGAAGCCCGATTCTGCTAAAGTTCTTGCATCGTCGGCTGACTGCTGACCGCTCACTGCTGACTGCTCACTCATGATCTTATCCATCGGGGTCGACATTGTTGAAGTTTATCGCATCCGCGAGACCATCGCGAGAACGCCGCGGTTCGCCGAGCGTGTGTTTACAGCGGGCGAACGTGAGTATTGCGAGAGCAAAGGCGTCGCGGCAGCACAGTCTTATGCAGGGCGTTTTGCGGCAAAAGAGGCGTTCCTAAAAGCGATCCAAACCGGCTGGCGTGGCAAGATCACCTGGCACGACATCGAGATCATCTCCGACGCCGAAGGCGTCCCAACCCTAAACATCACCGGCGAAGCCAAACGCATCGCCGACGAACGCGGTGCGACAAGCGTGCACCTCTCGATCTCGCACACGACTGAGCATGCGGTCGCACAAATAATTCTTGAGAAACGTCCCTGAGGGGCGAGGCTCTGCCTGTTTGCAGTGCGGCGATGGCTTCGCCTCGCCGATTGCCGTTACTCTCCTCCCCGCAATTTCGCACGAAGTGCGAAATTGCGGGGGAGATCATTGTGAGCCATCGCCCGGCGAGGCAGAGCCACGCCGCATTGCAAGACGGCAAAGCCGCAGCGTGTATCTGAGGTTAAGTTGCACGAACGGAAATTCGCCCCGAGCTATTCCATCCGTCCAAGACTCCTAGTTGGCTGGCGTCGGTGTTGGTGTCGGAGGCGGCGGCTCATCGAGATTCAGGAAGAGCACGGCGGCGTCATGATCTGAGGTTCGTTCCGGTCGTGTGATGTCGTTTGCATACACCTTTGGAAAGTCCGCATTTGAGCGGGCATAGCCAAATTTCAATGCTCTGGAGCGAGCTGGTTTGTTGATGAGAATGTGATCGAGTGACTGGGCCGAACCGTCGAAGCTGTACGAGTAGCGGTTCTTTGCGTCAATATAATCGATCATGTTGACGAGTCCGGTCGCGTAGGCGGTCTTCGATGGAGCGAGTACATTCGGATCTGACTTTCCTTTCAAAATACCGATCAGGTCGTTATAACCGTCGTTAAACTGAAAGGCATTAAAGTCGCCGCACAAGATAATGCGCTCTGTCGGGTCCGCCTTCTGACGGTCCTCAACAAATTTTGCGAGCCACTCGGCTTCGAGCCGACGTTTTTGACGAACGCGGTCGCCGTCCTTTTCGTCGTCGATGCCGTTGTACGATTTGAAATGATTTACGATCACCGTAAACGCTAGCGGCTTAGCCGACTTTGCGTCAATGACCTCGGCCTTCAGCATGAGCGGCGGACGGTCATAGAGATTTTGCCCTTCTGCTCCGGGCACGGACGTAAGTTTCTCAGCCTTTCCGAGCTGCTTTACTTCAATTACCTTGATCTTGTTCGACTTTACCAGGAAGCCGACGTCGATACCTCTAACATCGTTACCTTCTTCGAGATATGCAACGTATTTCGGGTCGGGCTGATTTGCGGCCACCGCATCAGCATTTATTTTGTCGGCGAGCTTCTGGAGAGACTTCAGATTCTCGACTTCGACAATGCCCAGAACGTCGGGCATCGAGAGTACATTTCTGATCGCAAGCGACGTCTTGGTCAGACGTTTTTGAAAGACATCTTTCGGCGTCACCACTTCTTTTTCGACGTTAGGCGAATTGGTCTCGTCGTCAAAAAAGTTCTCGATGTTAAAGCTGCCAACTGTCGTTTCACGCTCTCCGGCCGGGCTCGTCGGCACAAAAGCTTTGATATTATCGACCTTCGGCGGGTTCGCGGCATCGACATAGAGCGTGTAGAACTTACGCGAATAATCGATCACGCCGATCATGTCTTTCAGCGTTGCTCCCGCGGTAACGTCGATCGCTTTCGATCCTGTCTGCTGCGTGCTGTCGATCCGCAAGATCTCGGGGTTCATATCAAACGCCGGGATCGTGCTCGGCAGTTTATCAACGATGATCTGCAAAACGCTCAGTCCCGGCTCTCTGAATGGACGCGGCGTTCCCTGTAAAACTGCGAAGAATACACCGTTCGAGGTCGAAATGCCGGTCTTTTCATTCGTAAAACCACCGGTCGGAGCGACGGCAGAAAAATCACCCTTGACCCGCATTCCTTCGAAACGTTCCATCTGATCGAGCTTACCTTTCGGGTCAAGATCGGCGGCGGTCAGAACGATCGGAGCCGGAAGCGGATTGTCTTTCGATATTACTTTGACGGTCGGTTTTGTGATCTCCGTGATGCTGAGAAAGATCCGCTCGTTACGCGGGCGAAACTCAGTGACCGTACCCTCAACCTGCACAAGATTGCCGAGCGCAACCATCTCGACGCTATTCGCACCATATATGTATAGGCCCTCGGACGTTTTCGGGTCTTTGTCGACCTGTGCATCGGGCGTCTGAATATAGAAGCCGTTCTTCAGGATCGCCGTGACGACTCCGTTGACGCGGACCACTTGCCCGTCGAGCGGTGACGAACCTTTATCACCCTGGATCGCATTGATCGGATACTCTTTCTGTGCAAACAACGAAAGGGCACCGGCCAAAACAATGGCCGCGGTGCCCGCGATACGAAAAAGAGCTGTGGTATTTTTCATTACTGCGTATCTACCTTTCTTTCGATCAGTTCCTGCGTATTCTTCGGAATATTTGAAAAGAAGTTATATTTAGTCAGAGCCTCGACGGCATCGACTGTGACGCGGAAATTTCGCCACGGGTTGCCGCTCGTCACCGGCGGTCCATTCGGCACGATAATGCCGAATGCTCGCGTCTGTCGCGTCACGCGTTGCAGGTCGTTGGAGCCGTTCGGGAGTATCAAAACAACCTTCCATGTGACCTGTGGTATTACCACGCGGCCCTGGGCTATCGTTCCAATGTTCCCGTTGCCGCCGGTAAAGATATAGATCTCATTGCCTTGCGAGACGATCGTGCGCAGATAGACCTCGAAATCGTTCCACGGCCCCTGATTATTCGGGCCATATTGCGGAACAAAATTGGTCATTAGAAATGTAGCAGAATTATCCGGTATCGAACGCGTCCGATCCCCCGATGGACACATATGTCCGCGATCATAACCCGAGCCTGAATAATCATTGTCCTGCACACGGTACCAACCTGCGGGCAACGCCGGGTCCTCGCGGTAATCGTCTTGTCGCGGAGCGGTGCCGACCCACGTACTATCCAGCCGCCAAGCGACCCAATTCGGCGTGGCATTAGCACGGCTGTACGACAGATTGTACTGCGGCTTGATCATCAAATAGTTGTTCTCGTTCGCGATGTCTGAAGTCGCGTTGCTCGGGTTGCCGAAAAGCAGCGGGTCTTCGTCCGGCAGCGGTGCGTTGACCGTGATGTTCGTGCTCACGTTTGCCGTTCGAGCCTGCGCATCGGTGGCGACAGCGGTCACGTTCTTGACGCCGCCGGTCGTCCCGGCCGGTATCGTCGCCGAGAACGAAAAAATATTATCACCAGCGGTTACATCACCATTCGTTCCATTGTCAAAGAAGGTCTGATTTGCCGAGCCGCCGATATTCACCAGATTGCCGACGACCGAAATGCCGGTACTCGGCGGCGTGGTCGCGGGAATGACGGTCACCGTCAAGAGTACATTTCCGGACGGAGCTACCGTCGTCGGATTTGCATTCATCGCCGCAAAGAGCGTGGTGCCGCTACCACTGCAAGGGAATGGTGTGGTTGATTGGTTACGAGGAGCGAAAGGATTGAGGACTGCGAAATCATTTAGATTGTCGTCGGTATCCTGGCATCCGTTGTCTTTTCTGCCCTGGCTGTTACCGCTTCCCGGTGCGGTCGTCTTTGTACCCTCAAAGAAAATATTGGTGGTCGTTCCCCACCCGACTGCGTCAATGACCGCTCCGGTATTCTGATCACCCAGACGGATCGCTAGCCCGCCTTGAGTGGCGGAAAGTGAGCAGGCACAGGCGGTGTTGTTATACGTTACGTTCGGTGTGGCGGAGCCGGTGTAGGAAGTCGAAGCGATAAGATAATACTGTCCGGGCTGCAGAACGGTAGGCGTCGTCCAGACCGCAAAGGGCCCAACATCATTCGTCCCGTTCTGCGATCGATAAACGACCCGGTAGCCATTAAGATCTACGGGCGAACCACCGTTATTGTGTATCTCAATAAACTCGTCGTTGGGCACCGCTGTTGTTCCGGGCTGAAATTGACTTATCACCAAATTTGGCGAGGGCTGAGGAATGTCGCTTGTCCCCACCTGAGCCAAAGCGATCGGATCAAAAATATAGAACGCCGCAGCGATCGAAAGAGAGATCAAAAACAGGTATTTCTTCATTAAAACTACATCCTAGAATCGCACGGCGAAACAAAGCGTAAACTATATTTCTAACACACTTTGATGCCCATTCACACCGTTATGCGCCTGAAAAAAGCGTTAACAAACCGCGCGAATGGCGAACAAACGCTTTTATCGGCGATATCGGCGGATAGCTACATTATCGGCATTATGCGACGTTATCGGCGGATCGTTATATACACAGCAACAAGTCCATGCTAGCGTGAGAATTGGCAAGGCCTGGTCCGCCGTGCCGGGGGAAAGTTCGGTACATACGGATCGCCTGCGTGGGCGAAGATCTGGATATTTGAAAATCTACAAAGTGTCTTTGAATTGCCGTCGGCTTCAGCCGACGGTTGAGGGCCAAAACAAGATCTCCGGGCTTTAGCCCGGAAGAGACAATGGAGCTACTGACCGTTGCCTAAAGGCAACGGCAATTCTGAAGAAACTGGCCTAAGCTAAACGCCGAACTGCTTCAAATGGTGGTCGATGTGTTTGAAGCCGAGGATGCCCCATTCGTTTCTTTTCATCGGGCCAAATTTTGGGTGAGCGGCCCAGGGATGATCCTCGGGGAGATGCATCATTCGGTCGAGGGCATCGGTCATGTTGCGGAGATTGTCTTCGAATTCGCCGGGTTTTGTGCCCTCACGCATCTGGTCGAGTCCGGCTGCGGTCGGCACTTCCTTTGGCATTTTGATGACCTTGAGGACGAGAAATTTGATCAGCGTGCGATCGAGAAAGCTGCTCTGGTCGGGCAGCGGACGGTCGCCCATCGACATCAAAAAACCATCGGTGACGTGGCACATCATCTGGTCGACGTTCATCTTGCCCCACTTCGCCTGAGACGTTGGCGACAGGGACGCGATCCTTGTTTTGATGGTCTCGGCGGTCGTACGGTCAAAAAGCGTGCTCATATTTTTCGCTCCGTGAGTTCTGCCATGTTTTTCGTAAGCAAATTCCGGGCGGATTCATTATGTGCGAGCGATAGGGCTTTTTCAAACGAGATCGCGGCCTCTCTGGGACGTGCGAGATCGGTGAGGAAACGGGCCTTTGTAGCGTAAAAGAGAAAGTAGCCTCTCAGGAGGCCGCTTTCCTCGAGCTTTTCGAGTGCGGGAAAAGCCTGGGACGTGCCGCTCATTCGGCTGATGGCAACGATGCGGTTTAGTTCGACGACGGGCGAATAATTGCGGCTCTGGAGAATGTCGTAGCATTCGATGATCCGCCGCCAATCGGTCGATGCCAGATCCTGGGACGTGGCGTGGAGCGACGCGATCTCGGCTTCAAGATGATAATCAGTGACTTCGTCTCCCGACGCCGACGCGAGCAGGTGCTGGAATCCGCGGCCGATCATTTCGCGATCCCAACTACTGCGGTCTTGGTCACCGAGCACGAGCATCTCGCCATCGCCGCCGACGCGGGCAGGGAATCGCGCGGCGTGAAAGTAGAAGAGTGCGGCGAGCGCATCTACTTTTGGAACGTGAGCCGATTTCTGGGACGTGAGCAAACCGACCAGACGGATCGCCTCGAAACACAGATCACGGCGAACAACCTCGTCACCGGCGGTTGGCGCGTAACCCTCGTTGAACATCAGGTACAGAACTTTAAGAACGGGCGACAGACGTGTCGTTAGTTCGTCGCCGACAGGAATCTCGAGCGACACATCTCCATCGCGAAGTTTTGATTTGGCACGGGTGAGAAGTTTGGCGACAGATTCCTGGGACGCGAGAAAGCTGCGGGAAATTTCCGGGACGCTAAATCCGCCGACGATCTTCAGCGTCAGGGCGACCTGGCTGTCGGGCGGTATCGACGGGTGGCAGCAGGCGAAGATCATCCGAAGCTGATCGTCGACGACCTCGCCTTCGAATTGAGCATCCTGGGAAGCGTCGATGGCGACATCGAAAGTATCACCCAATTCCTGGGACGTGGTTTCCCGACGCAACCTGTCGATCGTTCGATTCTTAGCGACCTGTGTAAGCCACGCCGACGGATTTTCTGGGACCCCGGTAAACGGCCAACGCTTCATCGCCGCGATCATCGCGTCCTGAATTCCGTCCTCGATCAGGTCAATGTGCCGCACGCCAAACGTCCGGCTCAAAACGGCGGCCATCTTTCCCGAATGATGGCGGAAAAGATGGCCGATCAGAGAATTTAATTCTGGGACGTCGTTCATTAACCCGTTGGCTCGACCTCGCGAAGCTCGATGCGGCCGCCAAATTTCAGGTGCGGACACTCACTAGCCGTGGCAACGGCATCGTCATACGAATCAGCCGATATCGTAAAATATCCACCGATCACCTCCGCCGCCTCGGCATACGGCCCATCGGTAACACGTAATCCGTCATCAGTGTGGACAAGATGCCGCCCGCCTTCGTCTTTTAGTTTCTCGGCACTGACAAACTTCCCGTCGGCCTCAACCTTTTGCCGCCAGGCGACATACTCCGCGATCACAGCCTGCATCTCCTCGGCCGAAAACTGCGAATGATCCATCGGCTGCTCATGCAGTAACAACATAAAGTTTGGCATAAATGACTCCTTTAAATGATAAATGATGTTCCGATCCATGTTTGGTTTGTTCCCATTCCGCCGAAGGCGGCATATAGCCCCGTCCTTCAGGGCGGGGTCAGATCCGGCCGCAGAACACGAGGGCGTTTTAACGTCCTTCGATTCAAACGGCTTAAGCCGCGAGCGGGTAAGCCCGTTAAAACGGGCTGGGAATCAGTGTTGCATTTTCACCCCGCCCTGAAGGACGGGGCTATGTGCCGCTTCGCGGTAAGGGCAGAGCCCTCAAATCCGGTGCAGTTATATTCCGTTCATTTCATCCGCGTCATGGAGAAAACTTCCTCTTTCACCGACCCGTCTTTTTGCTTCAGGGCTAGATAAATATTCAATTTATCGCCCGACACTTTTTCAAACGTGAGGCCAGAAAAATTCATACGACTGCCGGATTTATTAACAAATTTGAAATCGACGCTCTTGTCTTTTTCTTCCCAGCCGGTGAAATCCGGGTTGAAATGCTTGAGCCGAAGCACGATAGAATCCTCGCGTTCGACGAGCATCATCATCTCGTAAAAGACAGCCTTTCCATCCTTGATCAAACGATATGTCCCGACCATCGCCCCGCCATTCGGTTTGCTCCACTGCTCCTCGTTCACCCCGCCAAATCCCGTGCCCGACCAGCTTCCGGCCAACCACGCCATATCTGCAAGCGACGCTTTCTCACTAACCTGCCCCTCGCCGAGTTTGACGGTGTTCTCGGTATGCTTGACCTGTGCGTTCGCGGCAACGGCCAGAGCGGCGATCAAAATTGCGATCTTAAATATCTTCATTTTCTTTCCTCACAACCTAGACGAACAAGCCCGATGAAAATGGACATCCCTCACAACAAAAATTCGACCGACGACCTTGCGGAAGAATATCATCCACAGATAAACACAGATATTTAGGAATTCTTATCTGTGTTCATCCGTGTTCATCTGTGGATAAGTTTTCTGTCTTACGAAGCCGGACGAGGCGTTGCTGAAGGTCGTGGCGGCGTGTAGGGACGTGGATAGACAACCGGGCTTTTATTTCCCGACTTGTCGACCGCACGGACGCCGAAGAAGAAATTGTCTTTGGACATCGCCTTCATCGTGAAGGTTGCGACGTTTCCGACAAACTGCGAATTCGTCCATTCAGCCGCGGTCGTGTCACGCCAGACGACCTCGTAGCCGGCGAGATCGGCATCGGTATTTGCTTCCCAACGCAGCACACTGTCGTTGTTCAAACCACCGGTGACGAGGCCGACGCCTTTTGGTTTGCCCGGAGCAGAAGCAAGGCCGGCGAGGGCGACGAGATTTACGCGGGCGACATTTGCGGTGTATTCGAAATCGATGTAATCGATCGTATCGCCAAAGAATTTACCGTCGACGGTGCGAACATTCTGATGCTGATGAGCATAATCCTCGTCGGACTCGGTAAAGCGAATACCGGCAAAGCCGCGTTCGACAAAGGGAATGTGGTCACCGCCGCGGCCATAGCGGTCGCGTCTATAGATCATCCAGGCACCGAAACCTTTCAGGTATCGATCGGACTGTTCTTTGACATACCGGGCAAGTTGCCGCGACGAGCTGTCATTCTCACCGCCGACGCTACGACGAGTGTTTGCCTCCTGCTCGGTCTCGTTCGACGGCACACCTTCGCTAAAGACACGGACCTTGTGCCGGAACTGAGATTTCTTGTGCGTGTTCACGCCACCGACGATATCGTTGGTGAACATTCCCTCGATGTTGGTCTTGGCTTTCTTGGCTTCCTCAGCGTAGTAGGCGGCACCGAGCAATCCTTGCTCTTCGCCAGGGACGGCCATGAAGACGATGGTCGCGTCGAATTTTCGCTTCGACATCACGCGAGCGAGCTCGATGGAGACAGCCGTTCCCGACGCATCATCATTCGCCCCTGGAGCATCGCATTTCGCATCCGTTGGGCTGCTACACATCGAATCGTAATGCCCCGAAACAACATAAACCCGCGACGCATCGCTCGTTCCCTTGAGCACGGCAAAGACGTTGGTCAATGTTGTAGGCTCGGGAATTCGATTGGCCTTCGGCTGCACAAACGACTGCTTCTGCACATCGAGACAGCCACCACATTCGGCACTGATCTTTTGAAACTCTGCAAAGATCCAGTCCCTGGCCGCCCCGATGCCACGCGTTGGACTGTCCTGTTCGGACAGCGTATTGCGGGTGCCAAAAGAGACGAGCTTTCGGATGTCAGCCTCGATCCGCTTGGCCGAAATTTCACGCACCATCCTAGCGACCTCAGCGTCAGGCTTCTGCGTTACCGCTTGACCATACGAGCTGCCGACCAAAACCAACACCAGACCTAGCAAGAGAAATCTCATTCCCATCATTGCCTCCCAAAATTAGCTTATGTGTTTAGAACTGAACACTAAATTTATACCAACCCGACTTCGCTGTCACCTCTTTGTCGTAGTCATTGTACATCGACAGATAATATTTCAGATCGAAAATGTCGCCGCGTTGGGCACCGAGATTCAGGGCGTCGTAGGGGATGAAGATCTTGAGATCCTTGTAGACCGCATCGGCATGGCCCGGGGTGAAAATGGTGGACGAGGAGACATTCTTGGTGACGGTGCGGTATTTCACTTCATCGCCGCTGACAAGGGCTTTGCCGTCGGTGTCGTTGTAAAAATAAGCGATCATTTTGTATGGGTAATCAAGAGCGTTCTTGATCTTGAAATTGACGTAGATCATCACGCCGTTACGTCCGTCAACCTTCACGCTGTGAACGAATCGTGATGCGACGAAAGTGCCGACAGGCCGGTTCGATTCTGCCGTACGCGGAGCAGCACGGCCTCCCTGACCGAGGGCGATCGACGCGGTTGAGAGAACGAGGGCAATGAGGATGAGTGATTTGATTTTCATATGTTTTATTTTCTTGCGACAAAAAGACTTCCCCGCGGGCAAACCCTAAACTTGGCCGATTTTGGAGGAAACCGAGGCCCCGAAGACGACATGATTGCCGCCGGAGTTGGGAGGTGCCTTTATACAAGAAGTTGGTAAAGCGTAACAGATACGGAGTGCAGGTGTCTAAATACGAACAACGAGTCGCCTCTTAGTTTCAAATTTCTTTCAAAAAAAATTCAGAAAATTCTAAAGAATCCACGCAGAGAGCGGAAATATAATTCATTTTCTGATAAAAAGATGGAACAAAAGTTCCAGATACCAACGGAGACAATATGAAAGTTTTTATAACAATAGTAATTCTTGCAATGAGTTCATTCGTGTACTCGCAGCACGGTCATGGTTCTAATGGGAACCACGAAAAGCCGGCGGTTTGGCTGGATAACGGCCTTGGGAATATCGATCATCCCGTTTCGACTAAGAATACGGAGGCTCAGAAATACTTCAATCAAGGACTCGCGTATCTATACGCATTTAACCATGCAGAAGGGATAAATTCCTTCAAACATGCCGCCGAACTCGACCCAGAGCTCGCGATGGCGTACTGGGGAATATCGCTCGGTTTGGGCTCAAACTACAACGTCACGGCCGACGCGAGCCAGTTGACCGAGGCGTACGCAAATCTGCAAAAAGCGATCGCTCTCGCACCGAAAGTAACACCGGCAGAACGTGCGTACATCGACGCTTTGTCGAAAAGATACGCCCGCGATACATCGACGGATCGGCAGAAGCTGGCGGTCGAATACAAAACCGCGATGAGCGAACTTGTCCGGCAGTATCCCGACGACCTCGACGCGGCGACGCTGTACGCGGAAAGCATGATGAATCTGCGGCCATGGCAATTGTGGTCGCTCGACGGAAAACCCGCGGAAGGGACGCTGGATATCCTGGCGGTGCTGGAAGGCGTGCTGAAACGTAATCCGAACCACACAGGAGCCAATCACTATTACATCCACGCTATCGAGGCATCACCATATCCGGAACGCGGCCTTGCGGCGGCAAATCGGCTTCTCGGACTCGCTCCCAACGCTGGGCATCTGGTCCACATGCCATCCCACATATACCTGCGAACCGGCGATCACAACGACGCTAAGAACAGCAATGAGCTTGCGATCGTAGCCGACCGAAAGTACATACAGCGTAGCGGTGCCACGGGCGTCTATCCGCTGATGTACTTCAACCACAACATCCATATGCTCGCCGCCTCGCATGCGAACGCCGGCAATTACGCCGGTGCCGCAAGGGCCGCGAGCGAATTGGCGTTGAATGTACGGCCGAATGTAAAGATGATGCCGATGCTTGAGATGTTCATGCCGTATCACCTCGAGGTACTGGTCCGCTTTCACAAATGGGACGAGGTTCTGAAATTCCCTCAGCCGGACGCCGACATGAAGATAACGAACGCGTTCTGGCGGTTAGCTCGCGGCTTGGCACTGAAAGAAACCGGGAAGATCGGCGATGCAGAGGCAGAACTCGCTTTGCTACGTGGCACGATCAAGTCAATTCCGGCAGATGCCGGCCTGGGAAACAGTTCGGCCCACGGTGTTTTAAAAGTTGCGGATGAACTGCTATCCGGCGAGATCGCCCTGGCTCGCGGCGACAAAAAAGCCGGGATCGACGCTCTGAAACGAGCGGTTGCCGCCGAGGATCTGGTCAACTACAACGAGCCGCCCGACTGGGATATCCCGGTTCGCGAGTGGCTCGGGCGGGCATTGATGCGAAATGCTCAATACGCCGAGGCGGAAAGCGTTTTCCGATCTGAGATCGCCAAGCATCCGCGAAATGGCTGGGCACTCTTCGGGCTTGCCGAATCACTTGCGAAACAGGGCAAGAATACTTCGGCTGAGCTTGTGCGAAAGGAGTTTGAGGCTGCGTGGAAAGATTCTGATCAGAAACTTTCTGTCGAAGTGTTTAGCGGCAAATCGCCTCGCTAGCGGCCCAAGATATCGAACGCCTGCAGACGACTGCCGCTGGCCGTATAAAGCAGATTAAGGGTTTCGTCGGTAACAAACTGCACATCGGGATCAGACGCGAGAATCAACCTCGCATCTTTTCCGCTATGTATGTTCACGCCGACCAGCCCTTTCTTATCAAACGGCTTTGGCAAGTCGGTGTAGAAGAACATGTGGTTCAGGCGGAGCTCGGCGAGGCGTTTGCGGCGGAGGATGAAATCGGAGAAACGCTCGACCTGGCGCACCGGATCGAGCCTATCGAAGATGCTCTCCTGCACATCGGCCCGCGTGGGCGTGACGCGGTCGATGGCACGGCCGATGATCTGACCGCGGAGATCGGTGGCATTCGGTATGGCGACAGAGAGGCCGCTGAAACGGTTGATCAGATTCGGCGTGCGGCCCAGCGAACCGTATGCATAGATCCGCCGCAGGGCGTAGTTTCTCGCGGAATTGCCGGCCAGCGTGGACAAGCTGACCGAGCCGAAACGGGTTTGCAGGCCGGACCAGCGAAATGAGTTTGCGGCCGATGCGATGCTGATTCCTGTGCGAGCCAGGCCGAGTGCCGAGGTTGCGATGCCTCCATAACGGAAGTACAAAGCCGCTGCTCGAAGTGCGATGCCCGATACTACACGCAAGACACCGCGAGCCGGAGCGGTGTGGCGGGAACGCCAGTATTCGCGTACTTTCTGATCTTTGACATCAAATGCCGCGATCTCATTCCGCCCACCGACGACGGCGTGGCCGCTTTCGTTTATGAGCACGAACTGGGCTTTGTCGATCTTGTGGTTACGTTTTGCGATGCGTTTGCCGTTCGTCGCGTCGAGCGTGATCAGATCGTCCTTGTCGGCGATCAGGATGGTGTTTGCATCGGCAAAGACGAAGTTGGTCAAGCCTTTATCGGCACCTTTGTAACGCCAGAGCGTTTTGCCGTTGGTGGTATTTATCGCGGAGACCCCGAACGGGCCTTTCTCTTTCAACTCGCCGTCCTTGAGCTGTGTGAACCGGCCGCCGGTGCGAACAAAAAGCGTATTGCCTACAAGTGCCATCTCGGCACATATCCCAAGATCATCAGCCTCCCAGTCCTGCTTTCCAGTGCGGCGATCGACCGCCCGGATCTTTCCCTTGCCAGAGACATAAACGTGGCTCTCATCGAAAACCGGATCTGCCTCGGTCAGCGCGAGGCCGTCTTCGTTGATCTTAAATTTCTCGCGTTCCTTTTCCTTTCCGGTGCGGGCTTCGTATGACGTCGAGCCTTCGTAGAACAAGAATAAGCGGCCGTCGAGCAGGAGCGGTGCACGGTAGTTATCAAGCGTGTAGTCGATATCACCAAGATCCTCGCCAAAGCGGGTCGGCATCATTTCTATGGAGTTATCGAGATCGCGTTTCCAGAGTTCGTTGCCGGTCGAGAGTTGCAGGACATGAACAGTTGGTTTCTTCTTAAAACTATCATCGGCCTTGCCCCGCGGATCTTTGACCATCACGACTGCGATCAGGTCATTCTCCGGGTCGACCGCGAGCTGCATCACGTCGCCCTTGACCTTCTCGCTCTGCCAAAGCCGAGACCCGGTCAGCACATCGACCGCCTCGAGCCGCGACTTGCTGCCCTCGTCACGTGTGAAGAGAATGACATCGGTATCAGGTATGGGCGTGACCGCGGTTTGCTCGATCCTGCCCGTCGCCCGACGCCATATCTGCTGCCCTGTCTTGCCGTCAACGGCGTACAAACTCCGCTCCGTTCCGGCCAGAACAATGCCGAAATCGGTGGTTTGATAGAAGCGAATTGTGGAATCGAGATTCGTCTGCCAAGCCGACTGAGCGTGGGAATCGGCTCCGAAAAAGCACAAAACGCACAAAAGCAAAACAGCTACTTTCATGCGTTCATTCTAACTTTTAATTGGTATGAACGGAAGATTTTAGTTAATGCGATATGCCTTATCCTTCCAAACCAAGACCACTGTGCCGCCCAGATTATCTGCGATCGAGCGGAGGCCGCCGTCGAGTTTCTTATACTCGGCGGTGCCGCGGCGGTAGTTGGTGGTGGTTTGATTTCGATAGGCACGGTCGTACCAGGCACCGTTGCGGTTATCGAATGTTTTGCCGCCGACGGCTCGGGTTACCGCCATTTCGCCGGCTTGGTTCATGATCTGGTTGTTGGTCTGGCTCTGGATCGGGCCGACGCTGCGGGTCGGGCCCGATTTGGCCGGGGCAGCGGGCAGATCTCGTCGATTCCGAGGGTCTTCGGCAGACTTTTTCAACGCGATTGCGTCATCCTTTTCCTTCCGTTCGACTTCGGCCCGAACTCCGCCGACCATCCCAGGAGCGGATTGCGTCACGACAGGCTCCGGAGCCGGAGCGGGTTTGGAAAGTTTTGGCTGTTCGCGAACGGTATCGACGCCGTCGAGCGTGATCCCTCGTTCAAATTCCGGCTTGTCCACTGCAGCATCGGTGAGACGACCGCTGTCAGCAGGGCCGGTCGTCCGTCCAAGCGGTTTGTTCTCGGTCTCGCCAGTTGTTGGGGCGATACCGTTTGCGGCTGGAGTAGGTGCGATGTTCGCGGCAGTATTCGATACGGTGTTGGCAGCGTTTGCCGTGGCCGCAGACGTTTCATTAGCGTATGGGCCGCGTTGGACTTCCTTGTCAGCCGCAGGAGCCATCGCCACGTTCGTGTCCTCACGATTTTGCAGCACCATGTAGCCAAGCACTCCGCTGAAGGTAAGGATCAGGGCTCCCATTGCGATCGCGAGATTTGGCGTGCGGAAGAGGCGTTGATACCAAGGGATCGATTCGGCTGCTGCAACAACTACGGCGGCTGGTGCGGCCGCCTTTGCCGCTGAATTGTTCATCAAGATCGTGCTGGAAAGTAGCTTTCTGCACCGATCGCAATCGGCGAAATGCTCTATATAGAGCCGCCGCGTGGGTGCTGGAACAGCATTTTCGACAAACGCAGCGATAGCGTCAGCATCGAGGTGCTTTGGCTTGTCGAGGGGCTTATCGCCCACAAGCACACCTCGGCCGCTCCGCCGCAGGATCGCATCCATTTCTTTGTCGAATTCCAGTTCCATCTTTTTAATTAGCCACAGAGTTCACAGAAAGCACAGAGAAAAGCAATATTCCATCAGGTAACGATGACTTTCAACCAATATCACTATCTCAGTGATCTCTGTATCCTCCGTGGCTACGGTTTTCGTAACCCGTCTATAGAACGCCTCCGATGATGATATCTTGCACCAGCACGAGCGTCAGTAACGCAGCGAACATCGTTTCGAGATTGATGCCCAGCCCGGCGGCGGTTTCGCTGAGGTATTTTTTTACCTCGCCATCGGTCCAGCCGTGCTTGTTTTTCAACTCTTTTTCGACGCCTTTGCGTATCTCACTCTGTACCCGCGTCAATTTTCTACTAGCCGTCGCCTCGTGATAGCCGAATGTGGCGGCGATATCTTTGAGCTTCAGATCGTCGAAATAATAGAGCTTCATTATCAAACGATCTTCTGCATCGAGCCCGGCGACCGCCGCGGCCATGGCCTCGGTCACATCAGAGCGTGTGCTCGCCTCGCTAAAAAGCTCCTCAGGATTCTCCGTATGCGACTGAAAATGGTTGTTATCGCTGTTTGCGGCCTCATTAGCGAGATTCTCAAATTCGCGGTCTTCCTCGATCTGTACAAATTTCGAGACCTTTCGAAACTGATCTACCGCTAGCTGCGAAACAACCGCCCGCAGCCAACCGGCAAGCGAGCCTCGCCCGGAATAATACGCCAGCTTGCTCTTTTTGTTACCGTCAGCATCGACCCGCAGCCCGTAAAGCTCGGCCCAGATAGACGATGCAAGATCCTCGGCATCTTCGTTATTCGACGAGATCTTACGTGCGGCGGATTTAACGGTCGAATCAAAATTCGCGACCAGATCTTCCCAGGCCTTTTCGTCGCCGCGTTCACACGAAATGATCAAACAAAGGTCATCGGCCCTGATCTCGTCAATAAACCCCTTTATGTCAGCATTCGAAGCATCAGGCATGTCCCTCAGCAGATACTTCTCCAAAGCCCCACCGATCCGCGGAGCAATATCCGCACCCGATAACCCACGCCGATCCTCAGCGCGAGAGATCAAATGCTCTATCGCCTCATCAACCGTGTTTTTTTGCTTCTCAGCGATCGGGCTCATTCAAAAAGGTGACCAAATTTTAGCACTCTTTTGATGTTTGTTTCACATCGCAACGTTGTTTCCACGAATGCAAAAGGGGCTATTTCAGGTGCTTCCGCAAGAACGACACGATCTTAAACCCGTCGTAATACACCCACGGTTTTTCGCCCAGTGTGTAGTGGCCGCATGGGATCTTTACCTCGCTGTGTTTTACCTTGTAGCGGTTGAGGGCGTCGATGGTGTCGCGCGAGAGGTCGACGGGAAAGCTGAGGTCGTAGAGGCCGTAGATGTAACGCTGCGGACGCGGCGGGAGGTTTGAGAGTTTTTCGATGTAGGACATCGGTGAGATCGGCAGCCAGTATTCGCGGAGCTCGTCGAGGTTGATATTGTCGCCGAAGCCTTCTTTAACGTGATAGGTCGTGATGCCGTGCCAGACGACGTCGGCCGGATAGCCGGAAACATGGTTGAAGACAGCCGAGTCGATCCGCAGATCGTGGACGAACGCAAAAAAGCCAACGCACGAGCCGATGCTCGTTCCCATGATGCCTATCTTTTCGTAGCCTTGCTCTTTTAGCCAAGTGATCGCCGCACGTGCATCGACCACTGACTGCCGCAAACTCTGCAGCGTTCGCCCGACGTTTGCTGGTACGAGATAATCGGCACGCTCGGTCTCGGGCGGCTTTCGCTCTTCGTGATACGGCATCGTCATCCGGAGAGCCGAAATGCCGACCTTGTTGAGAACTTTGCAAAGATCAAAATACGTCCCGGCCTTTGCGTTCCAATGCGGGAGGATCAGGACGGCGGACTTCTTGATCTTGCCGTTGGGAAAGTACTTTGCGTAAACGGTATTGTTCTCTTCACTCGGGGTTGCGAGACCACTCGTCCAGGTCAGCTTTTCTTCGCCATCTGAAATTTGAAATTTGAAATCTGAAATTTCTGGCAAGAAGAAAAACTCGTCGCTGTGTTCGACCGAATGCTTAGAATATTCGCTAAACAACTTCCGCGGATCGGCGCCGTTGGCGCGATCGGTGATAAATTCCGTTCCCCAATCAAACGGCTGCACCTTGCGGTTGTCATCGAGCAACGCAAGGTGCCTTTCCCGTTTGTGCATGAAGCTCTTGAGCATAGATCAAAGACAATTCAACAACGGATTTACGCGGATTAATTTCTGTTGTCTAATTCGCGAAAATCTGTGTTAATCCGCTGTTTTCAACTCTTTCCAGCGGCGGTCGATTTCGCCTTCTTAACGATCTTCTCGTAAAACGCGATGTACTGCGGAATGATCTTAGAGGTCGAATACCGCTGAACGGCAAGCTCGCGGCCTTTTTCACCGAAGGAGCGGCGCATGTTCTCATCGCTGAGCAATCTAATTACATCGGCACTCATCTTTTCGATATCACCGACGTCGCTTAGAAATCCGCTTTCGCCGTCGTTAACGACCTCGGGAATTCCACCGATGCGGGTCGCGATCACAGGAACTTCGCATGCCTGAGCCTCGAGAGCCGCGAGGCCGAAAGATTCCAGTTCCGACGGCAGCAAGAAAAGATCAGCGACGCCGAGATAGTCCGGAATATTGGCCTGCTTGCCGACAAAGGTCGTGTGCTCTTTCATGCCGAGCTGCTCGGCGCGATAGTAAACCGCGGAACGCTCAGGTCCGTCGCCGACCATTATGAGCTTTGCATCTGAGCCGGCAGCCCGCACTTTTGCAAGTATCTCAACGCAGTCGTTCGGGCGTTTGACGTGTCGAAAATTAGATACGTGAACCAGAAGCCGCTCGCCGTTGGGGCCAAGTTCTCCACGCAGCGGCGAATCTGGAAGCCGCATGTAGTGTTTTTCGCAAATGAAATTAGGAATGACCTCGATCTCGTCAAAATCAAATGTTTCGATCGTCGCCTGCTTTAGAAATTTTGAAACCGCCGTCACACCATCCGACTGCTGCAAGCCGTAACGCGTGATGGGCAGATACGAGCGGTCAGCTCCGACGAGCGTTATATCGGTGCCGTGAAGTGTAGTGATTACGGGCACGTAGCGTTTTTGCTTGATAGATTCGCGTGCGAGGATCGCCGAGATGGAATGCGGGATCGCGTAATGAACATGGAGCAGATCGAGCTTTTCGGCACGGGCGACGGTTGCCATTTTTGTGGCTAGAGCAAGATCGTAAGGCTGATGTTCGAATAGTGGGTAGCTCATCATTTCCACCTCGTGAAAATGGATCCGCTCATTTAGCTCAGTCAGTCTCGTCGGCAGTACAGACGATATAAAATGCACATTATGCCCACGCTCGGCCAGATCGCGGCCGAGTTCGGAGCCGACGATCCCGCTGCCGCCGTAAGTTGGATAGACCGTTATGCCGATGTTCATAGCCCTTTTGCTCGCAGATTAAATCGTAACAGAGTTTGTTACAAAACTCTAGCGTTCTTCATTCGAGGTTATCTGCGTCGCCGAACCAGATAAACAATGCCTGAGTGATCGTCGGTCAACAGGAACGAATTGGCATCGAGCTTCATGATGTCGCAGGGACGGCCGAACACGGTGCCTTTTTGTAGGAAACCGGTGATGAAATCCTGTAGCTTCTCGCCTTTTCGCATGATGACGACCTTGTAACCGTGACCCATTTTTTTGTCGGTCGAGCCGTGGAGCGAGACGAGGAACGCATTCTTGATCGTATCGACGGCGTCGGCATCGTCGAAGTAATCAAAGCCGAGTGCTGACGAACGCGACGGGAAATAGGCATACGGAGCCGGAACGTTGGAACATTGTCCAGGCCGTTTGCATTTCGGGTCCGCAAAGATCTTACCGTTTGACGAGTGGCAATAAGGCCAGCCGTAATCGGTACCCTGCTTCAGGGCGTAGAAGGTCTCGTCGGGCTTCTGCAGCCCGAGATGATCGCTGCCTTGGTTGGTCGCAAAGACAAAATTACCGATCGCACGGAGACCGACAGCGTTCCGTAATCCACGGGCGAGTTCCCGTTGGCCGGTGCCGTCGGGATTCATTTCGATTATGCTTGCCCGGATCTTTTCTTTTTCGACGCAGGCGTTGCAACTCGAGCCGACCGAGACGTAGAGTTTGCCGCCGGGCGAGAACGAGATCGTCCGCGTCAGATGCCAGCCGCCGTATTTGTAGCTAAGGCCGTAGTCGGGAAAGGTGGCGAGCACCTGCGGTTTGGTATCGGTCGGCTTGGTCTCGCCAGCGGTAAATTTACGACGGGTCAACTGATGCGTCTCGGCGAGATAGAACCAATCCTGCCCCTCGGCGTCGCGGTAGAATTGGCAGCTATTCGGATTACGCAGATTGGTCATGTACGGAATGAGCTTGCCAAACTTGCCACGCTCAGCATCCCAGCCGTCAAGAATGTAAACTGTCCCGCGTTTGCCGTCGGCGAGGTTGTACATATCGGTAACGAAGATGCGGTCGTCTGGCGATTTGGCGAAAAAGCGGACTCGCTTCAAGCCCTCCATCGCAGGGATGATCTCAAATCCTTCGGCCAGATTAAGCGTGAACGACTTGCCGTTCTTTAAGGAGATTCGTTGATCTACCAATCGAGTCTGGCCGAAGGAAAGGCCTGCGAGTAGAACCGTTGCGGTCAGGACGAGAAAAAGACGTTTCATAGGTTGAGATCAGTTCGTAACGTTTGCGGCCACGGCGGGTGATCGTAACGAATAAGAAATGCTGCCGCCTCGCAGGCCGACGTTGGCTGGTCTACGAGTGGCGGTCAACGAGAGATGGATCTTCGCCTTGCCAACGACGAAATTTCGGAGGCGTTCTGTGTCGATGGTCAGGGACTTCGCATTATTATCAACCGCTCCCGCAAAGTCATTAGAATAGTCCGGCCCGGCGGGTACATCAGTATTGGAGTTTAGGGAATTGGGCGTCGACTTTGGTTGCTCGAGATCAGAGACAAGCTGAGCCGAGAGCGACTCGCCGTCCACAAGGCCGCGGGAAAGCGGAATGACTATCGTCCTAGCTCCTTTGCTGAGGTTGATGCTGTCAGTGGCTATCTTGATCGGTTCAAATTCGATGCTGTTTCGGTATTGCTTGCCGGAGTTATCAGTGAAAACAAATGTGTGCGAGCCAACAAAACCATCGTTCTCCGCAGAGTAATACGTGCCGGCGAACACGGTACGCAGGTGCTCGTTCATCGCTCTGCCATTGTGTTCGACCTTCGAAGGCGCGACAAGGGCGATCGTTGTACCGGTCGAACCTGACACTCGGAATTCCGCGCTGACGGCTGTTCTGTCCGAAACCGTGACGGAATACTCCTGATAGATCTCTGACGGGTCGAGTTTTGACGAATCAATAGTCTCGCAGGAACGACATCCGAAGGCGATAAATACCAGAATTGCGACGGCAAGAATTGATGATATTTTTTTCACGATGGTACTCAGCTCTGATAGACTAGCGAACAATATGAAAACCGAAAAATTCCTTGTCAAAGAAGGCTCCAAAGTTAACCTCAAAAACCACTTGACCGACTTCACGGGCGATTATACCGATAAAAAACAAGCGGTAAAAGACCTCGAGAAAAATGTCGCCCGGATGCGTGAATTGCAGGACGTTTTGTATGCACAGGACAAATATTCGCTACTCATTATTATTCAGGCGATGGACGCGGCTGGCAAGGATGGAGCGATCGAGCACGTCATGACGGGCGTTAATCCGCAAGGCTGTCACGTGGTTTCATTCAAACAACCGTCGAGCGAGGAACTCGATCACGACTTCCTCTGGCGTTGTCAGAAAAACCTACCAGCGAGAGGAATGATCGGCATCTTTAACCGCTCGCATTACGAAGAGGTTTTGGTTGTCCGTGTCCACCCTCAGATCCTGCAGTTTCAGCAACTGCCGGACGACACCCTGAACGACAAGGACATCTGGAACAAGCGTTTCAAGCATATCCGCGACTGGGAAAACCACTTGGTTGAAAATGGCACTCAGATCATAAAGATATTTCTTAACGTTTCGCGGGCCGAGCAAAAGGCGAGATTCCTTTCGCGAATTGCGGAAGCGGATAAGAACTGGAAATTCTCGATCGGCGACGTCAAAGAGCGCGGCATGTGGAATGAATACATGAAGTGCTACAAGGAAGCGATGGAGGCAACTTCGACCGACAAGGCTCCTTGGTACATCATCCCGGCGGATAAAAAGTGGTTCACGCGGCTCGCGATAGCAGAGATCATCGTCAAAAGACTCGAATCGCTCAATTTGCAATATCCCGTACTCACCGATGAGCACAAGGCCGAGCTTTTAGAGGCGAAGAAGATGCTCGAGGCCGAACCGGCTGAGTAAGCCGAGTGGCACGACCGTCAACTGTTCGGAACTCGAGGGCAACGAGTTTCGTAAAGCTTGAAGCGAGGAAAAAGAATGTTCTGTCCTGAATGCGGAATCGAAGATCATAACGCCAATCAATTCTGCCGAGCGTGCGGCGTTGATCTGCGACGAGTGCGTTCGACCATTGAGATGCCCGACAGCATTACCGCGTCCGCGGCAACGGCTCGCGAAGAGATCGGACGAGCGATCGCGTCGAAGATCCGTGAGGCCAGAGGTTCGGATGAACTTGCGGTGGTTGCCGAGGAGGTACTGCCCGAGATCGAGAAATTTCTCGAATCGCCAGCTGAAAAACGGCTTCGCCGCATGCGTACCGGTGTAACGATCGCGTCGATCGGGCTTGGCGTAACGGTCGCGATATTGTTGGCTGCGTCGTTCATGGTGAAGCGCGACGAAGACTTCCTCTTTATTCTCTCTGTCGGCGGCATCGTCACACTATTTATTGGCCTCGGATTCCTGCTAAATGGGTTTCTGCTTACCGTCCCCAAAACCGACGTCCAAAACCGCGCATCCGATGCCGAAGGCCAACGAATCCTCGACAGCCTCGGCGGAACTACAAACGATCTAAAACTGCCCGAGGCCACAAGCCTGTTTTCGTCCGTGACCGAAGAGACGACGACTCGGCTTAAGGAGAAGATCCCGGCATCTCGTCGTTGAGTATTTAACTTTGTGACAAACCAGCTTAGTGACGGCTAAACTATCGTCATGGACTGGAAAATCTTTGGTACGGCATTCATAACACTTTTTTTGGCAGAGCTTGGCGACAAGACGCAGCTTGCGGTGATCACGATGACTTCGAGTACGGAGTCGAAGGTCTCGGTGTTTCTCGGTGCGGCAACGGCATTGGTCGCGGTCACGCTGCTCGGCGTGCTGCTCGGCGGCGTGCTGAGTCAGTACATTCCTACCGAATGGCTTCAACGGATAGTCGCGGTCGCGTTTATTGTGATCGGGGTTTTGATGCTGGCCGGGAAGCTTTAACGCTTTAATCTCGCGACAAACTTCTGCCGAAACTTCGCGACCTTTGGAGCGACAACTGCGGCACAGTAAGGCTGATTGGGATTGTTTGCGAAGTATTCCTGATGATAATCCTCGGCCGGCCAGAATTTGTCGAAGGCGGTGACCTCAGTGACGATCGGGTTGTCGTAGATAGCTTCGGCGGTGATCTCGGCGATCACTTCGTTCGCAGTTTCCCGTTGAGCTTCGGAATGGTAAAAGATCGCTGAACGGTACGACGTTCCGATATCGCCGCCCTGGCGATTTAGCGTGGTGGGGTCGTGGACAGTGAAATAGACGCGGAGCAGATCGGCGAACGACAGTACCTCGGGGGCGAATCTGATCTGCACAACCTCGGCATGGCCTGTCGTCTCAGAGCAAACCTCTTTGTAAGTTGGATTCTCTGTGTGGCCGCCCGAGTAGCCTGAGACCACGTCTTCGACGCCCTGTAGATCGTCAAAAACGGCTTCAACACACCAAAAACATCCGGCGGCAAGTGTTGCTGTTTCTAGCTCAGCCATACCTTACGCTGACGCCTCGTCGCGTTTTGGCATATAGAGAATGCGTGTGCAATTCTCACATGTAATGATCTCGTCGCCTTTCTTGACGTTGAGCTGCACCTGAGGGCGAAGCAAAACGTAGCATGCGGTACACGAGCCATTGATCACCTCGGCAACTGCAATGCCGTCGCGGCTTCGCTGAGCCATGCGGTCGTAGATCGACGCGAGTCTCGCGGGCAGCGTGGCAAATGCACCTGCACGGTGCTTGCTCAGCTTGTCAAACTCGGTCTTGTCAACTTTGATCGCGGCCTCAAATTCTTTCATCGCCGCATCGCGTTTGGCATCGAGCGTGGCGATCTCGTCCGAGCGTTCGCCGAGTTCTTTTTCGACGCCTTCGAGTTCTTCCATGATCTCGACGACCTGAGTTTCAAAGCCCGCGATCTGCTTTTGCCCGGTATCGAGGTCGCGCATGGCGGTCTCGTACTCTTTTTGATTCTGCGAGTGTTTTAGATTGCGGTCGGCACGTTCGAGATAGACCTTGCTCTCGGCGATCTGGCGTTCCAGATCGGCACGCTTGGCATTCAACGTGTCACGGCGGCCCTGTATCTCACGAATAGAAGAGGCGTGCTGTTCGAATTCCTGTTCGATCTCGGCACGCCTCTCTTCTGCTGTATCAAGTAACCGTTTCAACCGGCGAAGGTTTGTATCGGTCTTCTGTAAGTCTATTAATTTATCGAGTTCGGCAATCACTTAGGTTAAATCTCCCTTAACGAAACGCTAACTTTCAATAATACCGCATCGTACGCTGGCATACAAAACCGCGCCTGAGCCTCGCTCAATCGCTTAGCAAAATCGTAAAGTGCTCCTCAAAAAGTGTAGGATCGGCTACGTTTCCACTGCTGTCGAGCCAATTCGGAAGATCTTCGCCGTGAACAAATCGAAGCTCGGACCCGTGTTTAGGCTTACCGAAATGCGAAAGTCTTGCTACGGCGAGCGATCCATTCCGCATAATTCCGTCCGACGGAGTTCGCGCCCAACCTGCTTCGACCGTTAGACATCTCACTCCCAGACGAAATGATACGAGACGGCCGACCATATTTGAATTGCCGTGTTTGAAACTATGCGGCTCGACGATCTCCACGTTAAGGTGCGGCCGCGCCCGCATCTCGCGGCCGGCGATCTCGATCATCGTGTCAAAGAGCCAGCCGACTCCCGCGGTGCGAATCGCATCATTTGTGGCCTTTAGACGCAAGTATTCGGCGACATCGCCGCTTGAGCGCGTCCCGGCATCTTCAAGCATTTTCGACCAGACACGGTCGAGTTCGGTCATAAGGCGAGAATATGGGACACACGGGCAAAAGGCAATTTCGTGTTATGATTTTGGGCAGAATATGAAGTTTTTCGCTTATTTTATAAGGTTTGCACCGGTTTGCGCCCTAGTTTGTTGTTTCGGCCACGCCGCGTCGGCTCAGTCGACAACGCCGAAGCCAAAACCGACGCCTGCCAAAAAGACGACTGCGAACGCTCAGCCGGTAAGTACGAAACCGAAAACTTCGACCACAAAACCCAAACCGACAGCGGTGAAACCAAAGACGACCGCTGTAAAGCCGAAGGCGGCAAAACCGAAACCCGTTGAAGAGCCGAAGCCCGACGAGACGGCGGAGTGGGACAAGACGAAAGCTATCACCGACGCAGGTGAACGGATCTCGGCAGTGCGAAAGTTCCTCGCCACTTTTCCAGCCAGCGAACGAAAGAACGAAGGCCTTGCTTTGATCGTTACCGCTGCGACCGAGATCGGAAACGCATCCCTTGCGGCAGGCGACCCTGTTAAGGCAGCCGAGTATTTCAAAGTGGCCGCGAATGATGCCCCGGTTCCGGTTCCAGATCAGCTTTTCAACGACATGTTAGTGAAAGTGCCGGTGAATCTGTACTTTCGCGGAGCACGCGTCGAGGCATTTGAGATCGCCACGATCCTAGAGCAAAAGGCGGTGGCGAATGCGGATCAGCTACTAAGTATCGCGACGTTCTACATGAGCGTTGAGAACGGAGCCGAGGCTCGGCGCGTCGCGGAGGCAGCGATCAAGATCGCCCCGACATCGTCGGGCGCCTATCAAACCCTCGGGCTCGCGAGCCGCATTGATTTTCGTCTTGAAGAATCGGCTGCTGCTTATTCCAAAGCACTCGAACTCGATCCCGAATCGTTGTCCGCTCGTCGCGGCCTAGCCGAAATGAAGCGTTCGATAGGTAAGGCCGACGAAGCCGTAACCCTGTATCGCGAGATCCTTGCCAAGGATGCGGCAAATGTCCCATCTCAAACCGGCCTTGTTCTCGCTCTTTTTGACAGCGGAAAAGTGACTGACGCCGAAGTTGAGATGGCCAAGTCGCTCGATGCAAATCCCGGCAATGTCATCCTGCTCGCAGGAGCAGCGTATTGGTACGCGGTCAACAAAAATGGCGACAAGGCAGTTTCATCTGCCCAGCAAGCGATCGCGAGCGACCCGCGATTTATCTGGTCACACATTGCTCTGGCTCGAGGATATTTGAGTCAGAACAATGCCGCTGCGGCCGAGAAGACGTTGCTCGCCGCTCGCCGTTACGGCAACTTTCCAACCCTAGAATACGAGATCGCATCGGCGCGGATCGCCGCTGGGTTCTATCGCGAAGCCGCGGAAGAGCTGGGCAAAAGCTTCTCCGTCAAAGACGGTGTGATCAAGACAAATCTCGGCGGCCGCGTTTCTCGTGAGTCAAAAGACTTTACCGAACTGATCGGCTACGAGCGGCGTGCCAGCATTTTCGCACCGACCGCTGCTGACAGCCCTGATAACGCCGCTAAGTTAACTGCACTTCTTGAGATAAAGCAGCAGCTGGACGCCACGGAACCGAAAGAGGAAACCATCGCAAAGGCTGTCGATGATTTTGTTCGCGGCGATGACAAGATGCGTGTCCATCGACAACTCTTTGCGGCGACGCAGTTGCTGGACAAGCGCATTCTGCTGCCGAAAGTTCTCGAACTGACCAAAGCTGCAGTCACCGGCGTTGACTCAGGCCTTGAGATCGTAGCTCCGTCTGCTGCCGTCATGGCGAGCGAGCTTTACGAACCGCGTTCATTGGCGATCACAAAAGGTGAATACGTCAATTTGCCTGAGGTGCCGCGACAGACATTGTCAGCTATCATGCGCGGCAGGATCGAAGAGATCGCCGGCTGGACGCTCTTTCAAACGGATGCAACCGAAGATGCCATCGTTCGGCTAAAACGGGCGGTCGGTGTGTTGCCTGGCGATAGTGCTTGGTGGCGTTCCAGCACATGGCGGCTCGCCTCAGCTTTGGCTAAGGCGGGAAAGGACAGCGAGGCACTCGAATGGTATATCAAGAGTTACAAGAGTGCGACGCCAAATGCATTTAGCTATGCTGTGATCGAAGGCCTATACAAGAAGGTCAACGGGAGCACGGACGGGCTTGAACTAAAGATCGGAGCGAAACCTGTATCGGCCGCGACGCCCGATGCTGTCGCACAGAAAGTCGAGCCGACACCGACCCTGGAAATCAAACCCGAGGCATCACCGTCTCCAGCGGAGTCGCCGATCGTACCGGAAACCCCGGTTCCATCGCCTACGGCGGCAGTAGTTGTCGAGGAGCCGAAACCTACCACGACGCCGGAGGATCTGAAGACAACGGGAACTCTTGAGCCTTCACCGGTCCCTTCGGTCGTGCCCGTTGCTACGGCATCGCCAGCTCAGGCTGTTGTCGAAGAGGTCAAGGCGGAGCCTACGCCGACTCCGGTTGCCGAGGCTCCCACGCCGACCGCCACGCCAACTGCCGAGCCTACTCCGACCGCGACCGAGTCGCAGAGTCCGACTCCGGTCGCAACGCCTGAAGAACCTAAGACAACTCCATCACCCACGCCGGAAGACAAGCCAGCAGATCCGATCGAACAGAAGAAAGAAACGGTCAGCAAAGAACTCTTTCCTCCGGTCATCATCTCAATTCCTCGACCGTCGGCGACGCAAGCGGCAAAACCACCCGTGCCGACTGTGACCCCAACTCCAACGTCCGACTCGCCCGTTGGTGAAGCACGGCCGCCTGACGAACCTCCAAAGGTACCTTCGGAGAATACTGTTGCGGAAGGTCGCCGTCCACGCGTAGTGACTACCGAGAACCCGGTCCTCGCGAAGCCGTGTTCACTGACTGTCAGCGAGGAAACCGTGACCTTGCAAAGCGGCGGAGGCGATCTTGCCGTGATCGTTGGCACATCGGACGATGACCAGGATCTCGATGGTTTAACCGCGATCTCGACCGATCCGGATCAAGTTTCGGTTCGCCGGGAAATGATCGCCGGTGTTAAAGCTCGAGCGTTGTTTGTTCTGCGGCCGGGAACGAGAACAGGCGTTTTTCAGGTCAAGTTCCAGATGCCGTGCGGCAAGAAAGAGATCGTCGTACGGGTGCGTTAGTGGCGGCGATGACGGTGATGATGGTGCTCGCCGACGGCTACCGTTACTGTCGCAATGGCCGCCATTAGTAGAAGGACGAACATATTCGAATTGGTTCTCAGCGGGAAATCGAAAAAACTGTGAACCATGATCCCCAGACAACCGGCAAGTGATCCGATGGCCGCACTTTGTCGAAAGCCCTTGGTCGAAGAGACGACCTTCAGCCCTTTCTTAAAGAGCAGGAATATGAACATCGCGACACAGCCGATGGCGACGAGTCCGCCCTCGGCCAGCATTTGCAGGTATTCGTTATGAGCCTGCTCGACCCGCATCAGGCCGCTCCAAGTGTCGTAGCGTGTGAATGCGACGGCGAATGCATCGAATCCTGCTCCAATGAGCGGATTGGCTAAAAAGATCTTCAGAGCGATCGGCCAAAAATGCAGCCGTCCGGTCGAAACGTCCGCATCCGCACTTACCGCACCGATACCGCGAAGGACCTGATCGTTCCCGCCGATAAGCAATGCCGTGCCGATTATCACCAAGCCAAATCCAAGAGAGCCGGCAGCGAAGATAACCTCTCGCTGAACGCCAGCCTTTTCCTCCGATCGTGACTTTCGCCCCGACATAAAGGTAAGCAATGCTCCAAATGAAGCCATCGCGAGAAATCCTAAGAGCCCGCCACGCGAACCGGTCAGTGCGACGGCGATACCCGAGATCACGAGGGCGATCGCGAGCAAGTATTTCTTCTCACGCGGCGTGTCGCGGCCGAGCAGGAGAGCCAGCGTTAGTCCGCCGGTCATCTGCATCAGGGCGGCAAAGTGGTGTTGATTGACGAATGGCCCGAACGGGATCGCCTGTGGGGTAAGTCGCATTCCGTAAATGCCGTCGGGGTTTGCGAGCCGCTGGAGAATGCCAAAAAACGCCATCGTCGCACCAAAGATGACGATGAGCACGACGATCCGTTTGAGACGCTTTTCGCTGTTGATGTATGCGAGTGCCGCCGCGAAAAACGTTGAAAAAATGATCAGCCGAATAACAAAGAACCGCGTCGAGTATTGATCTAGCGATAATGAACTAGAACCCGAACCTAGCGGCAACAACTGAACAATGCCAAGCAGCAACAGGGTAACGAGCGGTATCTGCAAGCTGCTCTTATTAAATAAAAGTCCGCCATTACTCCAGCCATCGGCGAGCCAGAGGCACACGAGCACCGCCCAGAATATTGAGATGATCACCCAAGTCGCACTATCGACCGCACCGAACAGAACGGTCGCAAACGCTGGAATTATGCACAGCAATACGAATATCGCCGAGCTAGTGCGCGTCGGGTTGCCGGGCTGGAAAGCCTCAAGCGGGTTGGATATCTGTGTCTCAGTTTCGGACATCTATAGTTTCCTTATCGCCAGATCGTCGAATGTGATCGTGCCATTTGTCGGGCACGATGCACCCGCACAGCCATCGCGGGTGAAGCGGACGATCACGGCTTCGCTGGCGGCCGGTGCGGTAAATTTGACTGAAAATGGTGCCCACGCTGGTGCTATGGGGAGTCCGTCCGTTCGGGCGATCGAACTGGTCGTCGCCGCGTCCGCGACCTCCCAACGGAGCGATGAAGCAGTCTTTACATCGCTGCGATAAAACCCGGAGAGTTCATATGTCGCTCCCGGTTCGGTCAAAACCATTTGCGAAACCGTGCGAAACGCAGCGGTCTCGAAGCTATTAAAGACAACGACCAGTGCGTACTTTCCACCATGCACCTGATTTTCGTTCAACCCTACCTGCGGCGAACCGCCGTCGGCGATCTGCCATGTGAACAGAGGTGCCTCACGCATCTTGACCTCGCTCTCAAATCCTCCGTTCGCAATCTTGCCTGATGCCGGAGCCTCGCCACCGCTGATCGCGGCATACACGTGGGAAGCGAGTGCAAATCTTTTCGCCGCTGTCAGATCGGCGGCGAGCTTCTCGGTCGTTTGCTTATACTTTCCTTGTTTACCCTCGGCAGAGATCCGGGACCATGCCTCCACCGCGTCGTCGAAACGCTCGGCTTTGATGAGGGCGACCTGTAGGGCCGCGTTTGTCGCGTCGCTCTCGCCGAGCTCAACAAGAGCCTTTCGCACATCGCCGTCGAAGATCTGCAATGCCGTCACGGCGGCAGATGCGGCGTATTCGGGATTGGCCGCCGCCGCCTTTGCCATCAATGTAAATCCCTCGCCGGTCGAGCCCTGGCGGACGAGAAAATTGCCGTACGCCCATTGGACAGCGGCGTAGTTCGGGGCGAGTTCGAGCGAGCGTTTGAATGCGGCCTCGGCTCCGGCAGTGTCGCCATTCAGGTTCCGCGAACGGGCGAGGCCGAGCCAGAGTAGGTAGTTATTTGGCGATGCGGTTGTTGCCTCGGCATACTCCCGCATCGAGCGGTCGAGGTCGTTCATGTCGAACGTCCGCTCGAATGTCACCGCCGCCGCCAGCCTCACCGAAGGATCGCCCGGAGCGACCTCGGTCAGCCAATTTGCCACCATCGGCGACTCGGGCTGTGTGCGGTCAAATGTCGGAGCGACGCCGTTGGCGAAATGCCATTTCGCTGAGAAGTAAGTCAACGTGAGACACGCCACCGCTATCACGACGATGATGACGCGTGACGGTGTGCTGTCCAGCTTGATAATTTTCAGCGAATTCTCCATTTTACATGAGCTCGATGGGCTCGATCTTTAGCTGAGCGCGTTTAAGCGTGACATTCGCCTCATGGCTGACCTCGCGGATGTGCTTGAGCCGCTCGGGCGGCAAGTCGCGGATCGAAATGACGATCTCGACGACGTCTTTTTCGATGCAGATATCCGCGATCGAACCGTTACCGTCATAAACGGTGAGGCCGTGGATCTGCTTGTCTTTCTTGACCGGATCGTCATCGATAAAGCCGATCGGCTGCAGGTTCCACTCGGGGTTGTTGTTCAGCTCACGCAGAACCATCTCGCCACCGTCGCCGGCACCGTAGATCAAAACCTTGTTGCCATCAGCACCGGCGGGAAGCGGCAGCATCTGGCGAATCACTCGAAACGCGATCCGGCTACCCACAACCGCGAGCAGCAATAAAATGCCATCGAGCAGCAACACCGTTCGCGAAAACCCTTCGAATCGATAGAGCACAAGTATCGCGAGTACGCTCAGTATCGAGCCGAGTGCGACGCCTTTGATATACGTGATGACGTCGCCGATGCTCGTGTACCGCCACAGTCCGCGATATACGCCGACAGCGAGGAATGCCGCGAGCTTGATCAGAACAAGGATCGGAACGGTCTTGAGAAACAGCTCGTAGTTTTTCTCGTACTCGAACATCCGGTACATCGCAAATGCCGAGTAATATGCCAGCGTGATCAGGAACGCGTCGAGAAATACCTCAAAGATACGGCGTTTGTACGAGACATTGAGCAGGAATGCGAATGCCGCGTTTTCCTTTACGGCTTGCTCTTCTTCCTCGCCCTCGTAGACCTTAACCTTGGACAGATAGACGCCGACGATGACAAGCACGAGCGTGAAAAAACCGATCAGGGCAAAGCTCTTCGACGCCTCGATGCGACCAACGAATAAGGCCAAGGCTCCGGCGACGATGGCGAAAAGATACAGCATCAAAACGGCCGTCCGCTCCGACAAACCGAGTGCAACGAGCCGATGCGAGGTGTGGTCACGCCCGCCCTGCGACGCCTTGCGGCCCCACATTTTCCGCAGGACCGTTACAAATGTCGTGTCAAAGATCGGCACAAACAGGATCAGCACGGGCACCGCCAGCACCGCTACCACGCCACGAGAACGCCCACCGACCTGATTGAGCAAGACTGAGCCTGACAGCAGAAAGCCGATAAACATCGACCCGCAATCGCCCATGAAGATCGACGCGGGATTGAAGTTAAAGACCAGGAATCCGATCAACGCACCGATCAGTGCAGAGGCGAGAAGAAGCTCGTTGGTAAGGCCGTTCGTAGCGAAATTGAGTGCGAGCGAGAGCCCCGCGATCGCTGATATCCCGGCCGCGAGGCCGTCCATGTTGTCGAGCAGATTGATCGCGTTCGTAATGCCGATCACCCAAAAGACCGTGATCCAGATATCGACGATCTCATAGCCCGTCAGCGGCAGTTTGAGCCCCGAAATGATGAGAATTCCCGCCCCGATGAGCTGTCCGATCAGCTTCTGATAGGGCCGGACGTTGATCAGATCGTCGACGAGGCCGACGAGAAAAGAAACGAGCTCGCCCCGAATACGATGAGCGATTCGCGAGTCGGCGGCACAAACGCAAAATACGCGATCGCCGTCGCAATAAATATCCCAACCCCGCCAAGCATCGCCGTCGGCCGCTTGTGCCAGCGATCGGTCTTCGGCTTTGCCACATACCCAAATCGATGTGCAAAAGCACGCACGCCAAGCGTACTAACCACCGCGAAAACCATCGCGGCCGCCCCGACAAATATTGGATTGGTTGTTAGTCCTTCCATCAAAGTAGAACAGACCGCCCGGTCTGTTCATCACCTGTCGCGTGAGAGCCGCCGATCAAAGGCGATCGGCTACAAAGCTCATGCGTTCATACCCTAATCGCTCGATTATCGCAAAAATTCAGCCAATTTTCTCGGATGGTAGTAATTTATTGCGGAAGCGGCAGCATAGCCGCGAATGAACGGTGGCTCAAACTCAGGCGGCGTCAGCCGCCTGTCCGCGTTTCGCGGCACATGGCCACGTCCTTAGGGCGTGGTTCGCATCGGCCCAAATTTTTTAGCCCGTTTCAACGAGCTTACCACGCACGGCTTTAGCCATCGGGTGCTAAAGAGCGCAAAAAAGGACGTTAAAACGCCCTCGCAGTGTCCGCCGCAACCTGACCACGCCGTAAACGACGTGGCTATGTGCCCTTCGGGGAAGCCCCGTGAAGGAGGCTGATAAATGGGCTAAGGTAAGTAAAGAATCGGAGGCAACGGATCTTCGGTAACGAAAACCATGCGGCCCGTTTCGGGGTCTTTGCGACTCACCCGGCCTCGAGTCCAGACGGTGTTGTCCGTGAATCCGACTTGGCGTATGTCGAGAATCACCTTTTCAATGTCGTCTAAGCCCTGCTCCCGAGCAATTTTCGTCGAAAGATCAATCATTGGTGGTGGCGGAGCAAGCGTAATACGGTCTCCCGCTTGGACTACCTTGATGGCCGAATGTCGGAGTTCGACAGTTACCACGATACCGGCTGTTTCCGCGGAGGCCACTTTAGCTCCGTAGACCGGCTCCCTGAGCATCAGGTTGATCCACAACAGGTTGATATCCTTACCCGAGGTATTGGTGATCTCCAAACTAATTCTGCGCAGCCAATCCGGCCCTGCTTGTGCCTGTCTGTTCACCATCGGCTTGCCATCGAGGTTAACCACTACCTCAACAGGTGTGTTTGGGTAAACAAACTTTGCTGGTTGCTCTACGCTTCGGAGTTTATCCTGTGCAACACCTGTGACGCATGCGCAAATAAATACGAACACGAGAGTCGCCCCTTTTGTAACAATTGTCCTTTTCATCGGCTACTCGCACAGTATACTCAACCGAAAACCGTGTCAACTAGTTTCTGAACCCCGATGGGAAACCTATTTCCCCTTAGCGTTGAATGCGTTAATCTGGGCGGCTTTCCTTTCCAACAACATCTGATAAATCTCCGAAATATCCGCGACCATTTTTTCGGTGCGGAAATTGGGGTCGACGTGTTTGCGGCCGTTTTGGCCTAGTTTGTGGCGGAGGTCTTCGTCTTCCAGGAGATGAGCGATGCGGTCGGCGAGGCCGACGTTGTCGAAGGCTTTGACGAGGTAGCCGGTGTAGTCGTTGATGACGACCTCGGGGCTCCGTCGATGTCGAAGGAGACGCAGGGTTTGCCCATCGCGAGCGACTGGGGCAGGACGCGGGCGAGGCCTTCGCGAAGGCTGGTGTGGACGACGACGTCCATCGCGGAGATCATCTCGGGGATGCGTTCGCGGGGTATGAGGCCGGCGAAGACGAAATTGTCGAGAATGCCATAGCCGCGAGCACGTTCCTGCAGACGTTCGAGCAGAACGCCATCGCCGATGAGAAAAAAGCGGACGTTTGGCACGCGTTTGACGATCTCGGGTGCGGCGTCCATCAGTTCGTCGTGGCCCTTAAGTGGAAATAGCCGGGCGATCTTGCCAACGACCGGGGCGTCGCGCGGGATGCCGAACTCCTCTTTGACCTTATCGGCATCAAACTTTGCGTTGAGGAACCAATCCAGTTCCATTCCGCTGTAGATGGTTCGATATCGCTCGGGTTCAGCGATGCCAGCTGCGAGGGCTTTTTTGACGATGATCTCGGAAACGCTGATGTAAAAATCAGTGACGGGAGCGCAGATCTTTTTTGCGAGCCACCAGGCACGATTGACGAGCCACGGCTGGTAATCGTGAAAGACGAGGCTGTGCAGCGTGTGGACAATGATCGGCGTCCCGGCGAGCCAAGCCGCGAGACGGCCGAGCACACCAGCCTTTGACGAGTGTGTGTGGACGATGTGGTAACGGCCTTTTTTGATCAGCTTATAGAGCTTCCAAAAGGCGATGAGGTCCGAAAACGGATTGATCGAACGGCCCATCTCGGGCAGGACAATCAGATTGGTCGTCGCACGAGCCTGAGTAAGCAGCTCGCCTTCTTTGCCTTTGTCGATGCCGGATATGAAATCAACCTCATACTCAGGCATCGCATCGAGCCCGACGACGGACAGCAACGTATTCTCCTGCGCCCCGCCGACGATCATGCGGGTGATGATGTGGAGGACGCGGGTTGGTTTAGACATTTGCTACGACAAGATAATCGCGGTCGAGGTGGATGAACTCAAAATCAGTAACGCCTGACTTACCGAGGATGTCGCGGACCTGGGCTTCGGTGTAGAGGAAGAGCGGTGTTCCTTTCATCCAGAAGCGGAAGCGACGGAGCGGTATTCGCCATTCGACTGCCTTTGGGAAACTCATGATGAGTTTTCCTTTGGTCAGTTCGCGCATGGCGGTAATGATCGGGACCGGATGCTCGACGTAATCGAAGAAGCCGTTGCCGGTGCAAGCGTCAAAAGGACCTTCGGCAGGGTCGATGTCATTTGGAAACAGGCCGACTACGAACTCACATTTCTCACCTACATTGGCCTCGACGGCGAGCTTTTCCGCAATGTCGATCATGCCCTTTGCAAAATCGATCCCGACGACCTTTTCGGCGCCTTCGAGTGCGTACGCAATACAAAACCTACCCGAACCGCAGCCGACATCGAGGATCTTTTTGCCCTCGAATGGGCGTAGTTTCTCGACATTAAGCTCTAGGCGTTTTTGCACGACGCCGCGCCAATAGTTATCGACAAACGCCGCAAACGGGCCTTTCTTCGTCTCGTATATCGCGTCAAAACGCTCTGCGTCATCGTGAAAATGATCGCGTACCTTGTCTTCAACAGTTGGAGTAGCCATAAACTCTATATTCTAACGCAGAGAACGCAAAGATCGCAGAGAAAGCAGGCAAATAACCCTCTGCGTCCTCAGCGGTCTCTGCGTTAGATCGAAACTAACTTATCCCCAAAACCTCGCCCATGGGGGCCATCTTAAAATCTTTCAGCAGCTTTTTCAGCCGCCGCTCGGTCGCACCGAGGTTGAAATAATGCGTCAGGGCGATCCGACGCGGCACGTCGATCCGCGGGTGGTCCGGGTCGAGTTCCCACGGGTGCAGGTAAAATGTGACCGGCTGGCCCTCACGGTTGACGGCCTTGATCGCCTGTTTGGTTACCTGATAGGGATAAATTCGAAAATAAGCCCCGCCCGAGATCGGCATCGTAAAGCCCGGCAATTTCAACGTCGAGATAGGGAATTCGACGAACTCAAATTTCTCACGCTTGATCGTATACGGAAAACGCGGTGCGTCAGCGATGCCGTAGCGGTAATTCAGCACGGGGAAGATACTTGAATCGTATTTGATGCCGAGCTCTCCGAGAATATCGAGAGCCCAGAGCGAGTCCTTCGTGATCGAAAAGAACGGAGCACGATGTCCGAGAACCTTTTTGCCAGTCAGATCCTCAAGAAACCCGATCGCCCGCGTCAATTCTTCCTGAAATAGGGACGGCTCCTGCTTATAGATCAACGTATGCGAAAACCCGTGTGTCCCGATCTCATGCCCCTCGGCCTCGATGCGTTTGACGATCTCGGGATGCTTTTCGGCGACGTAACCGAGCATGAAGAACGTCGCCTTTGCACCTCCATCGTCGAGGATCTTCAAGAGTTTATCACCGACCATCTCAATGCGATCCTCGTACTTGTCCCAATCCGAATACGGGATCTCGATGCCTTGATACCAGTCCTCAAAGTCGATCGTCAGTGCATTTGTGATCGGCGAATTGCCCATACATTTGGGATGGTAACCGACGGAAGCACGGCGAACCGAGTCTTTCATCGGTCGGCTGCACAGCATGCGATCGTGCGGGATGATCGCTGCCGGTTACCAAAGTCAAAACAGCAGTTTATCACTGTGGCGAGCGAAGAGACCACCCGCTTACGCATGTGGTTCTGCCTTAAACCCAACTGCCGTCCAAAATGAGGTGGTGCTGAAAGTGATATTCTTCAGTCCGCAACGCTCCATCATTGCTGTGATCTCGGACTTGGAAAACCGCTGTTCGAGACGCGTGCCGAAGCGGTCGAGGGCGTCGTTTCTCATTACGTAAAAGCTGTTGTGGCGGTATTGCGAGAGTGGAAAGCTTTCAACGTTCATGCCTAGCTTTTCGAGCAGGAAGGCGGTGCGGGCGAGCGGCCAATAGAGCAGGATCGCAAAGATCTGACTGATCACGTATCGCGGGCCGTGCGGCATTCGGCAGACGGCGGCGCGGATGGCGTTGCTCATCCGCCAGATCAGACGGAACCACGCCGGGCGGTTGTCGAAGCTGTAGTAGAGATAGACGAGGAACGGCGCGCCGGGTTTGAGCTTTGCAATGCAGGCACGCATTCCGGCCTCGGTGTCGGGGATGTGATGCAGGACGCCTAGGCTGTAGCCAAAGTCGCAACTCGCGTCATCGAGCGGAATGTTGTCAGCACCCGCTTGGGCGAACTCGACATTTTCGGCACTCGCAAGATTTCGTTTTGCGACTGCGAGTGCGTCTTCGCTTGGATCAAATAGATGGAGCTTCCCGACACGCGGTGCGACGAGCCTTGCCCAGCGTCCGCTGCCGCAACCGAGATCGAATCCGACAGCATTTCCCGGCAACTTTTCCCACGGGAAGATACTGAAATAATTGTCGAACATCCGGCCGAGTTCTTCCTCGGTCAGAGCCGTCTGATCGAATCGCGACCACTCGTCGCCAAATCCGGCAACAACTTCGTTGTCGATATTTGCGGTCATTGTGGGTCGATAAATCGCTGGAACCAAAGCTCAAGCATTAGCAGCGACCAGATCTGGAATGCGTGGTCAAATTTGCCGCTTGTGTGTTCGTCGACGTATTTCTGCATCATTTCCGGTTTGACGATGCCGCGTTTTAGGGACTTCTCGGAGAGCAAAACGCCGCGAACAAAATCTTTCATCTCTCCGCGAAACCAATTGCCGACAGGCACGCCGAAGCCCATTTTACGGCGGTAGATGACCTCGCTTGGAACAAGCTTCGCCGCAACTTTCTTTAATAAATACTTGTTGCGAAACTTGTTCATCTTTAGACTCTCGGGCAGGCTGGCGGCGAACTCGATCAGCTTGTGATCGAGAAACGGCGAGCGTGCCTCGAGCGAATTTGCCATCGACGCGATATCGACCTTGACGAGCAGATCGTTTGGCAAATAGGTCATCTGGTCGGTCAAGAGCGTCGCATCGAGAACGCCAAGGCCTTTTGCTCGATCGAACCATTGATCGAGGACGTGAGAGGCACTTGCTCCATTGATTGACTGTGCGAATTCAGCCGTATAAAGACCGGGTTTTAGGGCCGGTTTGAAGTTGGACATCCAGCGGAAATACCGGGCCTTGACCTCTTCGTTGGCCGAAGTAAAGAAACGCTGCACATCACGAACACGCGTCTTTTTGAGCTCTGATGTCGGCAGCAGATTGATCGGCCCTTCGATAAAGAGTTTCCGCAAAGGCTTAGGCAGACTGCGGTAAAGGTCAGCAACCTCCATTGCCATATAGCGTTCGTATCCCGCGAAACTTTCGTCTCCGCCATCGCCGTTAAGGGCGACGGTGACGTGTTTGCGTGTCTCTTTTGAAACGTAATAGGTCGGGATGGCGCTCGGATCGGCGTAGGGTTCGCCGTAGTGTTCGACGATGGTCGGCAGCACCTCGAGGGCGTTCGGACGGACGACGAATTCGTTGTATTCGGCACCGACGTGTTCGGCGACGCGTTTGGCGTATTTGAGCTCGCTAAAATCCTGCTCTTCAAAGCCGATGGAAAATGTTTTCACCGGCGTAGAGCTTTCCTGAGCCATTAGGGCAACAACCGCTGACGAATCGACACCGCCCGATAGGAACGCACCGAGCGGCACTTCGGAGATCATGCGGAGCTTTGTCGATTCGCGCAGGATGCGGGTCGTTTCCTCGATCGCCTCAGCCTCGCTGATCTTTATCTTCTTTGAGAAATCAGGCAGCCAATATCGCTTCGTCTCGATCTTTCCGTCCTTCCATTTCAGCCAATGGCCGGGTTCGAGTTTGCGGATCGCTTTGAACGCCGTCTGCGGTGCGGGTACGCAGAGGAACGACATGTAGCTGTCGATCGCCGTATTGTCGACCTCGCGTGAGACTGAGGGATGCTTAAGAACGGCCGAGAACTCTGAACCGAAGATTAGGTCGCCATTCGGCTGATGCGAAAAGAGTATCGGCTTTTTGCCGACGCGGTCGCGAGCGAGGAAAAGCGATCTGTCTTGCGTGTCCCAGATCGCGATCGCGAACATTCCGCGAAGGTGTTCGAGTCCGTCAGCACCGTACTTGTCGTACAAATGAAGCACGACCTCGGTGTCTGACTTGGTGTAGAAGGTGTGGCCTTGCTCTTCGAGTTCGGCCCGTAGCGTCTGGTAATTATATATCTCGCCGTTAAAGACGATAGCCTTTGTTTTATCGGCGTTGTAGATCGGCTGCTGGCCGCTCGCGAGGTCGATGATCGATAGGCGACGCATCGCGAGGCCGACGTTTTGATGGACATAAAAGCCATCCTCGTCTGGTCCGCGGTGAATGATGGCGTGGTTCATCGAGGCAAGCAGAGCTTGGTTAGCTGCATCGCCGTTTGCATTTACAAATCCTGTGATTCCGCACATTGGTTGAAATTAACTTTGTCTTTCGATCATCTCCGGCATCTTAGGTTCCGGAATCCCGGGCGTGTTGTCGGCAACCTGCTTCGGACTTCGATAGCCTCGCAATTGCTCGTCAATATGACGCTGAGCAGCACTTCTTCTTAAACGCATATTCTCTTTCTTTTCCCGATAAACGGTCCATCCGACACCGATCATCATGAACAGAAACACCTGTATCTGCGTGCGCTGACGATATGCGGTACCTACGTTTCCCTGAAGCAGCGAGTACGCAACAGTCAATAGCAAACTAAAGATAAGTACGGGAAATGCGCTGCGCAGCTTGTTCTTCACCGTATATATCAGTCCCATTACCGCGAAAGGAAGCATAGCCCACCACGCCAGAACCTCCGGGATCGTGATCGCCTGACGGAGATTTGATGCCGCCCATGGAAATGGGGCGAGCATCAGATACATAAATCCGGTAGGTATCGCGGTCAATGCGCCTTCGGTCGTAGAAACGTCCGTTTCTTCGTTAAAGCCGGTTTCGGCGACGCGAGAAAGGTCAGAACGGCTCGATTGGATACGATCGAGGTTGCCAAATACGCGCAGTTCTACATCGGCAGTTCGGCCTACACCGAGATACATTAGTGCAAAACCGACCACACATAGAATTGCTGCCCGGCGTCCGATAGATTTGTTCGATGCCGAGGTGCCGATCACGAAGCTACCGACCACCGCGACAAATACCATGTAGAAAACATAGAATCGCAGCGATAAAATGCCGATCAGCGAAAAAATAAGAAAGGCCACCGCCGCGTAGCTAAACCGCTGCTGTAGCTGCAGCACCATCGTCATTGCAGCCACCAGCAAAAAGATTATCAGTCCGTCTTTGAGTAGCTGCCCCGACCAAATGATGAATGAAGGAAAGATGGCGATCGAAAGGGCCGAGAACCTTGCAACTTTGAAATTCCCAAAGATCCGCTTTGCGCAAAAATAGATCATCGGAGCTGTCGCTGCTCCGATAACCGCGCAAAAGGACTGGGCCAAGAGGATGTTGCGGCCGAAGACGACATACAGGACGGCGGTGAGGTAGTACATGCCATAACCCGCACCACCCTCGGGATTCGCCATGGTCATCATCAAATACGGATCGGAACTGATACCCAGCCATGACTCAACGAGCGCCCAACCGCGAGCGTCGTATGCTAGTGAATCGCCTCCAAAAAAAGGCCGCAGCTCAAAGATATGGATCATCATCCCGAAGCCCATTCTCAGAATGAGGCCCGTGAGAAAGACGGTTGTAATGAACTCTTTCTCCGGAGTGAATTTGCGAAAGATTAGCACGGCGACGAGCGACAAGACTCCCGTAAAAAGAAGCGCAGGTACACCCTCGGCAGTCGGTATGGCAAAGATGCCCAGAGCGACAAGCAGCAAACAACCCAGAAGTAGAAAGCGATTGAGCACTAATCGTTCGCCTCCCTCAGCACAAGATTATTCTCGAGCACGAGAGCGTCGAAATTAGAGTTGTTAAATGTATTTACCGCATTCTGCGGGGTACAAACGATCGGCTCTTGAACGTTGAAGGAGGTGTTTAGAAGCATTGGGATCCCGGTGATCTTTTTGAATTCGTCGATCAGACGCCAATAGCGCGGATTGGTCAGTTTATTGACCATCTGCGGCCGAGCCGTGCCATCGACGTGCACGACAGCGGGAATTTTGGCCTTATATTCCTCCGCAACCTCGATCACCGTGATCATGAAGGGGTCGTGATGCTCGACACCAAAGACCTCGGTGCCGTGCTCTTCCTGCATCGACGGGGCAAGCGGGCGAAACCATTCGCGTAGCTTAACTTTGTGATTCAAGATCTCACGCATGTCTGCCCGACGCGGATCGGCGAGAAAGCTACGAGCACCGAGAGCCCGCGGCCCCAGTTCCATTCGCCCGTTGAACCAACCGACGATCGCCCCTTCTGAGATGAGTTTTGCGACACGCGGCAGTAAGACATCGTCGTCGAGCGTTTCGTATTTTAGTCCGGATTCGTCGAGTACTTTCTGACACTCGGCATTGGAAAAGCCCGGGCCGTAATACGCGTGCTTCATCTCGAAGCCACGCGGTTTGCCGAGCTTCTGATGCCAGACCATCATCGCGGCTCCCAGCGAACATCCCGCGTCGCCCGCAGCGGGCTGGACGTAGAACCTCTTGAAGGGCGTCTCGTGAAATATTCGGCCATTCATTACCGAATTGAAAGCAACGCCGCCGGCCATACAGAGATTTTCCTCGCCGGTCATCTCGTGAATCGTTTTGACGAGATAGATGGCGGTATCTTCGAGGGCTTTTTGCGCGCTGCAGGCGATGTCCCAGTGGTGTTGGGTTAGCTCTTCGCCCGGTTTGCGGCCCGGGCCAAGTTCGTTGACGATCGCGTCGGGGAACTGATAATGCTTTGCCAAATGATGATCGAGTACTTTTATCTCAAAACGAAAATCGCCGCTGCCATTGGTCGTCAGCACTTTCTCGCGAAAGAAATCATAATACTTCGGCGTGCCATAGGCGGCGAGGCCCATCACCTTCCACTCGTCGCCCTTGAACATATCAAAGCCGATGTAGTTGGTCACAGCAGAGTAAAACTGGCCCAGACTGTGCGGCAGCTTGATGCGTTTCAAGATGTCGATCTTATTGGCCTTGCCGCGCGAAAAAAGCGTGGTCGTATCTTCGCCCGTGCCGTCCCAGGTCAGGATCGCGGCGGAGTCGAAGGGAGAGACAAAAAATGCCGACGCGGCGTGCGTCTGATGGTGTTCGAGATAATGAAACTTAAAATCGCTCGCGCCGAAATGTTCGCGTAAACGCTTGGGGTGCTTGAACATCCCTAGATAGCTGTCGCTTACCTGGGCGATCCCGCGATCCGCCCTCGCCTTGAACATCTCGCGCGAGATCAACGCCGATCTAGCCGCCTGCATTGCCTTGTGGCGCAAGATCCACGGCTTCCAATAATGGCCGACATGCGCCACATCTTTGAGCGTGATGCCGGCTTGTTCGAGGCAAAACTGTATCGCTTTGTACGGAAAACCGCTGTGATGCTTGACCCGCGAAAACCGCTCCTCTTCGACAGCCGCCACCAACTCGCCATCCTTTATGAGCGAGGCCGCGGAGTCGCCAAGAGTTGTAAGGCCGAGGATGTACATAAGAAAGGGAGCAACAACGGATTAACGCGGATTTACCCGGATTATTTTTCTGTCTTTATGTTAGCGAGGTTCAAGTTAAGTATTCCTTAATCCGCGAAAATCTGCGTAAATCCGTTGTTTAACTTCTGCTCAGTCGATTTATCAGTCGATGATGTTCAAAGCTAACCGCTCCAAAATTCATGATCAAAGCAAGCTCAAGACCTGTGGCTTTCAAGTAATTGAGGGTTTGAGCTTTATGAATATCCGTGATCTTGCTCGCAACCTTTAGCTCTAGTATTAACTTTCCCTCAACTAAAATATCAGCACAATAGTCGCCGACGATTTCTCCTTCGAAAATGACCTTTATCGGTACTTGTTGCTCCGCGTGAATTCCTGCCTTGCGGAATAATACCATCAATGAATTCTCGTAAACCTTCTCTAAATATCCGTGTCCGAACGTGGTGTGTACCTGCATTCCGAGGCCAATTACCTTGTAAGTGAGATCACCGTAAAGTAAGTCGCTCATAAGAGTTTTAACAACGGATTTACGCAGATTTCCACGGATTTCTTAGACTATTATCAAAGACAATCATTCGTATCAAAAACTACTGTCGCCGGAAAAAAACAAAAAAAATCCGTGTTGATCCGCGTAAATCCGTTGTTTCAGATTCCTATTTCACCAACGCTCGGCTTGTCAGCTCGGCGGTCGCGCCTTCAACCTTATCTTCAGCTTCCTGCGTCGCCAGCCAAGCTAGCAACTCCGCCAGGCCGTCCTCGAGCGTCACTGAGGGTTCGTAGCCAAGCATTTTTCTGGCTTTTGAGATGTCTGCGACACAATGGCGTATGTCACCTTCGCGGTATTTGCCGACGATTTCGCTCTGGATGTCTTTGCCGAGGCCGCTGGCGAGTAACTCGGCGATCTCGCGAACGCTGGTCGCACGGCCGGTGCCGATGTTGAACGAATTATAATCGCCGCCGTCCGTATCGATCGCGAGCAGATTTGCCCGTACGATGTCCTTGACGTTTACAAAATCACGCGTTTGTTCGCCGTCCTCAAAGATCGTCGGTGCCTGATCGTTCATCAGCCGTGACGAGAAGATCGCGCAGATGCCGGTGTACGGGTTGGACAACGCCTGACGCGGGCCGTAGACGTTGAAGTAACGAAACGCAACGGTCGGGATCTTGTAGGCACGTCCGACGGCGAGGCAGTATTGCTCCTGATCCTGCTTGCTCACCGCGTAAACCGAAGTTGGAAAAAGCGGCTTGGTCTCTGATGTTCCGATCGTCTTAAGTTGCGAGCCGCAAGTCTCGCAGCTAAATTCCCACTCGTGAGCCTCGAGCTGTTCGCTTGGCCGCAGGAACGGATTGACGTTCTCATTACAAGGTTCGCAACGGTACGCACCTTCTCCGTAGATGGACATCGACGATGCAACTACGAGCTTCTTGAACTGCTTCGGCCGCTTGACCATTTCCTCGAGCAGAACGGCCGTTCCGAGATCGTTCGTCTTTACATACTTGACGATCTCGTACATCGATTGCCCGACGCCGACCTCGGCTGCCTGATGGTAAACGACCTCGATTCCGTCTAGAGCTTTCGAAACGGCATCGGCATCGCAGACATCGGCGTGGATAAATTCGGCCTTCGCGTTCAAAAACTCAGGCACCTTGCCGCCGTGTACTTGTTCGACCAGCGAATCGAGAATGCGGACGTTGTGGCCGCGCTCGACGAGGGCGTCGACGAGGTGTGACGCAATAAAACCGGCTCCGCCGGTCACGAGAATGTTCAATTTATCCATTGCTATGCGCTCTTTGCGGCCTTGGCCACCGAGCGGAAAATTTCCAGTACCTTTGGAGCGATCACCTTTGCCGAGTATTCCTCCTCGACAGTTTTTCGTCCGGCCATGCCGATTCTCCGCCGGAGTTCGGGCGAATGAAGCATCAATTTCAGCTTCTCGACCCAGTCATCGGTGCCGTCGGCAAGGTAGCCGTTTTCGCCATCTTTAATGATTGTAGAATTTACACCGACCGGCGAGCAAATGGTTGGTATTCCGAGAGCCATGTATTGCAGTGCCTTAAGGCCGCATTTTCCGCGACTCCAGTCCTCATCCGGCAGCGGCATCAGGCCGATATCCATCTCGCGAAGGTCGTCGAGTTCCGTAGCCGAACGCCACTGCATCGCCTCGGTGTCGACGTCCGGGATCTTATAATTCGGAGTGCCGATGACTCGAAGCCTGAAATTCTCGGTCATTGCTAGCTTCTGCAGCACATCACGGATCGTATCCAGATGCTGAACCGTGCTAAAGCTTCCGCTCCATCCAATAGTCACTGTTTCCGGCTCGGGCCGCTCGACGACCGTGTATTTATCGGTGTCGATCGTCGTCGGGATGATCGTCAGATTCTGATTGTATTTGCTGCAATAGTCCCGCAAATACTCGTTGCCGGGCATGATGTGCGCTGAAAGAGAGCAGATCTCAGCTGTTTTCGTCGGGAATTTGAGATAGCTCAGATAGCCGTTCGACGGGCTTTTGTACGAGACAAAGATCGCGTCATCCAGATCAAAAACTATAGGAACACCGGCTTTCGCGATCTTTCGCTCAAACCACGGCGGGCCCAAGATTGCTGCTTCGCGGAAGAGATAAACGAGGTCGTAGTTCGCGATGTTGTCGAGTTCGCGGCTGCGGAAACGCATGTTTTTTGTTACCGCTCCGACCTTTGCGAGGACATTACCGCCAGTGTGGAGAACCGCCTTTAGTTCATCCGTCTCGAACGGTGCGTACGTTAATTCCACACCGCCCGCCGCGAGTATCGGTTCCCATTGTTCAATGCGAAAACGCTGCCCGGGCGAGGTGTCATAGATCGATGGAACTACGGCCAAAACTCGCATACCAAAACGTGAAATGGTAGCAACTGGCCGTCAGCTTTGCAATATGTTGTCGTAAAGACGGCGGTATGAAACACCGCCAACCGTTTCGAGGTCAAAGCGACGACGCGCAACTTCTTTACATCGCTCGGACACATTTCCGAGCCGTCGGAGGCGAAAAAGGACGTTTTGGTAAGCTTCCGGCTCGAATTTGTCGATGAGCAGCCCGACTTTCTCCGTGTTGATCAGTTCATCGACGTCGCCCACGCCGGCATTCGCGATGATCGGCAAACCGGCGGCGAGATATTCGGGAATTTTGGTCGGAGAGCGTGATTGAGTAGCGTATGTTGCCTTAACAAACGAAAGGCCGACGTCCGAAGCACTCAAGTACGTCGGAATTTCTGTGGGATCGACACGTCCGACGAACATGTCTTTGTCAGTGAAACCGCGCTGCTTGAGAAGTTCAACTATCTCGGTCGGATCGGACTGCGTGAGGAACATCGCGAAGGCACGCTGGTCAAGACCGCGAGCCTCGGCCATCAGATCGGCGAGCTCTTTTGTTAAATACAATCCGCCCAAGGCTCCAACGTGCGTATAAACCGTGCGCCCTGCGACACCGAGCTTTTCACGCATCTCATCCCGACGCGAGCCGATGTCGGCAGGAAATCGTTCGGCGAAATCGACGCAGCACGGAATCACTTCGACCGGACGGGTCTCATCGACGAGTATCATTTCTCGTGCTTTTTCGGTCAACACTACAAATCCATCTGACTCCTTCATCAACCAACGCTCGACGCGTTTTGCTGAGCGGTAGAGCATGCCGTTCTCGGGCCAAACGCCCGCGTCGGTGTATTCCTCGGGGAAAAAGCCGCGGATATCGAAGATGAGCTTTGGTTTGCGGCTCGAGAATTTCCGTGCGAGTGCTCCCATCAACGTCGCGACGTGGACGCGGCCGTGGAGAATGTCGATCTTATCGGCGGCGATCTTTTTTCGAACGGTTAGAGATCCGACGAGAATATCCCAAGCTGTCGCGAGTGCGGACGGACGTTTGTGATACGCACGGAGATCCCATTTGATGCCTTTCTCCGCGAGGTTAATTCGTTCGGTTTCGATTGCTTCCGGCGTCCACTCGGACGACATTTCCGGTTCGAATGTGAGGAGCGAAACGTCGATCCCGCCTCTCGCAAGCTCTTGCAAGTACGGGATCACCTGCGTCCGTACGAGCGGTTGCCGGAGGCCGAAATAGCAGATGTAGAGGGAACGCTTCACGAGTTATGCGAGTTTTCGCCCCGCCAGATTGATGCCTGCGTCGGTGACGCGGTCGATCTCGATGCCGCCGGCGGCGAGAGGTTCGCGGGCCTCGCTTTCAGTCATCGGCTGGTCAAATGCGGGCGACAGCATGTCAAAAGTGTCGAGTATCGCCCACGAATATCGCTGATCACGGCTGAGCTGTTTTTCGTGAACATAATTAGCGACCGGGATCATGAATTGAAAAAGGCGGCTGAGTTTCGGTACGCGAAAAAGTACGTTCGTGATCGGGAACGCCACCGGCATCACCGCCTGGATGAGCTTGAGCAGCGTTTCCTTCTGCATCCGTTTCGTCACCGGACGCAGCCAGTATTTTGAGTAAAGCTTGGTCCAAGGCTTTCGCGGATAGATGGTCACGGCGACGTTGCCACCAGGTTTTACCATCTCGGCGATCGACGCAAGAGTCTGCCGCGTGTCCGGCGTATGCTGAACAACGCCGATGCAATACGCCAGGTCGAACGTGCCGTCGCGAAACGGCAGATCATAAATGCTTGCCTGAACGAGATGAACATTTTTGCGATCAGCGAGATTTGCCTTTGCAGCGTCTACCGCTCCGCTGATATCGACACCAACCACGTCAGCATCAGCGGTTGACGAGATGTCGAGAAAACGTCCGGCCCCGCATCCGACATCGAGGACGAGTTTGCCCTGCATCTGTTCGCGACCCCAACCGGTTTCGGACCAGAATCTGTCCGCTGACAATGTCGTCCCATTGAAGCTATCGATCTGCTCTTTTCTGAACAGATTCCATTGATAACCGAATGATGTCGCGTAGTTATCAGGCTCGACGAATCTTGGGATGCCATTTGAAACGCCGTACTCGACGACGCACGAATTGCACGCGAGTACGCCCGTCAAAACGTCACCGTCCGCCGTTTCCGTCGGTTTCGAGTCCAGCGGGCCTTTGCACTTCGGGCAGACCAATATGTTGAGTAAAGCCTCTTTCATTATTGCTTAGCGAGCTTCGTTTTACGGGCAAAAAAGTTGCCGATATTTGACGGCTTGTTCCAGACGCTTGCGATCGCATGGCTCAAGAACTTTGCGTAATCCCCATGATGAAAATAAGATCCAGCCAGCATTGTATGAAAACTCCCGACCGCCTCGCCTTTGATCGATTGCACGTTCGCCGAGCCGTCGGCAAAGGCTTTTCGAACCCGATCCTAACGTCGTGCTCCATCGCCGCGATGTTGTTGTGCATGTTCGAGCCGTGTACGCGATACCGCACGAGAGCCTCCGGGACGAAGGCGACCTCACATCGAGTGGCGATACGATAATACAATTCCCAGTCCGCCGAGGTCGAGAGACGCGTGTCGAAACCGCCAACCTCGTCAAGGATCCTTCGACGTATAACGACACCGCTACCACCGCCGAGGATCACAGGTTTCAAGAGAAGCAGGTCGCTAGCAACCCGACCTTCCTTGCCCTCAACATCTTCGCGAATTACCTTCCCCGCTCCGTCAATGTGCGAAACGCCCACATGAACAAGTCCGACGTCGGGATTGGCAAATCTCTCCATCTGCCTCGAAATTTTGCTCGCCATCCAGGCGTCGTCGGCATCGAGAAAGGCAACGAATTCGCCGCTGCTAACCTTAACGCCGTTGTTTCGCGTCGCGCATACGCCTTGATTCTGCTGAAAAATGGCTCTTACCTTATCGCCATAGCTTTCGATCACAGCTCTCGAATCATCCGACGAACCATCGTCAACGACAATAACCTCGACGCTCGGATAGTCCTGGGCGAGCACGCTATCGATCGCCTCACGGACGTACGACGCGTAGTTGTAGTTTGGGATGATGACGCTGACGAGCGGTGGAGTTGTGCTCATTTCTTTTGCGCCCACGTTTGAATGTACGTGCCCATTTCGCCTAGATCGCTGAGGCGGGTGATCGCTTTTGAGCCAAGGCTTTCGACCTTGCCCATCAGGCCGCCGCTCGACGGGACGAGGCTCGTGCCACCGAAAACCTCCCACACCTTCGGCTCGAGACCGTGTTTTGCGAGCAGCTTTCTGAGCGAACGCGGGCTAAATCCGAAGACATGAAACGGTGAGAATGTCGGAGCCAGATTTACGCACCAGCGGCGGCCGCGGGCTTTCTGATAAAGATTACCGGCCTTGAAGAAGAGTCCCTTTTCATTCGGAACATCGAGCATCACAAAGCCGCCCGGCCGCAATACCTCGGCGATCTTTTTGATGACAAGATCGGGATCGTAGAGATGTTCGAGGACAGCGGAAAGGATAACGATATCAAATGATGAGGGCTCGATGTCGCAATCCTCGATAGCACTTCGCCAGATCTTTGTGCCCGAGATCCTTTCGACGTGATCGGCAAATGTTTCGGACGGCTCGACGCCTTCGCAGTCCCAGCCCGCGGCAATCGCTGCCATCAGATTTTCACCGCGTCCGACGCCGATGTCGAGCAACTTGCCTTTGCGGCCGAGCAATTTCTCGGCGGTCGCGAGCATTTCGTTCGCACCGTCTGTGCGGTTATCGACGTCGTGATGGGCGAAATAATCGTCCGCCTCCATGCCGTAATGCTGCCCGAGGCCGCCTGCCGGGATCGGCATCGGGTTTGGAAAGATCAGTCCGCAGCCGCCGCATTCCCAGATCTCGGCTTCGACGCCGAGGCCTTCGCGATGCGAAGCTCCGCCTCGCGAACCGACAAATCTGGTCGGCGCAGCATTGCATATCGGACAATCCTGCTCTTTCCAAATATAGCCGTCGCGAACCTCGCTGGCGGTGCGTTCCATCGAAACCATAAGTTAAAGCCTACAAAGTATTGCCATCGACCACAACCCTACTCCGCGATCGCATAAACGTCGATACCGCCGTCGCCGAGCGGCGAAAAATCGTAAGTCTCGCCGATCAGTTCATCCGTTTCAGAATGTCGAACCACATATCCAAAACCATGCAGATACGCAACCATATCGTTCGGACTCGTGCCATTTTTGAGCAGCCGAGTGTAGCCGACCTCAATAAAACGCTTGGGTTTGTGCGTCGTCAGCAGATCCTTCGCCCCGCGAAGAGCATGCATCTCGTAGCCCTCGATATCGATCTTGACGACATCAACTTTCGCGATGCCATTGTCGGCAATTACGTTATCGATCGTGTCCACCTCGATCGTCGTAAAATCGTCGAACTGTGCCGCCTCGGTATCGCTGAGAATGCGATTCATACCACGGTTGTTTGGATCGACGCGGAAAAGTTTCAGTGTTTGCTTGCTGTCGGAGACGCCGAGATTGAAAACATGAAGGTTTTCGAAATTATTTAGCTCTATGTTTCGCAGGACGTTTTTGTAGTTCTTCTCATCAGGCTCAAAGCCGTAAGCAAAACCGTTCGATCCGGTCAGCCGTGCAAAATTTAGAAGTGTTTCGCCGATATTCGTACCGACATCGAGGACGATATCGCCCGGTTTCACGAGCGAATAGAGCGAATCGCGGGTCTTATCTTTCAAACCCCAATACACGAACCACTGCATCAGACAGCAATTGTCCAGCTCAAAATTAATGCCGTCTCTCGTCGCCCGCCGCACCGCACCGCTCGCGTAAAGGTCCGGCGGAGGAATTATTTTCGACGCCGTTCCCTGAAACTCTGTTCCTTTGACGAACAACAAGAGAGCCTTTTCCAAGGGCAGAAAAGTGAATATCTTACGGAGTTTTAGTAGTTCGGTCTTCAGATTGGCCATGCCTAAATGGGTTATCGTTTGCGGCAAACGGCGAGCAATGTTGTCGCGGTTTCTACCGAATCTTCATCAAAATTGTAATCCATTTCGACCGGATAGAAAGGCTTGCCCCAGATCATTTCACTCAGACGCTCGCGGAGGGTGAAGGGAATCTTGTTGAAGATCTTCCAACCGACGAGCCGCATCTGCGTCGCTAGGTCTTTCGGCAGATTCTTTTGTGCCTCATAGAATGGCGGTACTCCGGTCGATGGATCGAGGGTCTGGCCGAGGAATCTATCGATCGTGAAATATGCCTCGATCTCGTCGCGGAGTTCCTGAGGCGTGTATTCGTGAATGTGAAAGGGATTCGTCGGCTTTCCGTTGACGGGCTTTGAATAGTTCGCGTTCGGCGTCGAAAGGAGTAACACTCCGTCCGGCGTGAGAACGCGAGCAAGCTCAGCAAGAAACGCCGAGCGTTCGTGGAGATGCTCGAGCGTTTCGAACGAAGTGATCACATCAAAGCTCGCGTCCGCAAACGGCAACCCGAGCCCGTTACCAAGCAAAACGTCAGCTTTGTCATCACACTCTGCCAATGCTTCCGCAGCGGCGATCGGATCGACATCGACGCCAATAACGTGACCTGCCCTTTTTTTCAGGATCGCGATGCCGTAACCAGTGCCGCAGGCGATATCGAGAACCGCTGTATTCTCGACAAATGCGAGCGAAAAGACATAGCGAGACGCGTGTTCGCCCCAGTACGGCGAGAGCCGCCCGGCGTCGATCACGTTTGC
>JADKEF010000008.1 GCA_016718135.1 Acidobacteriota bacterium
GAAAATGTTGCTGTTAGCGGTTTGATGTTTCCAATGTCTCTGGAGTGGCACTCGAGAACGAACTTAGGAATATCGATGACCTTGCAATCGCCGGAGAATCGATTGGTTCACCGCTAGATCACCCGACAGAGAGACACTACCAAAACCTTTTATCCGGACACTCCCTTGATGAGATTGAACTGGGTCGGAAAAGCAAATTATCCGGAATTGAAGACCTTCTTCTTGATGCAAAAAACTAGAGGAAATATTGGGCTTGAGGAAAAAAATGAGGTCATTCTCGGACATCGAGGTGGCTTCCAGCTTTGCGACTACCTTTAGCCCGCTCACTTTGAGGCCTCCAGAGTTTTCCACAGGCGGCCTGGAACTCGGCTCCGCCGGAGGCCACGTATTTAATCGAACTCGGCCGGGATACAGCGAGATTGCGAAGACGAGTTGAAGAACATTTTGAGGGTAAAGTTTTTGAAAGTGATCCAGTAGAGCAAATTGAGTACATAGAGGCGAAATTAGACCCAGGTTACAAGAAATACATCGCTATTTTTGATAGTAGATATAGACTGCAATTAAGAAACGCTGGTTGTCTTTGCGGTTAGATTCTTTTTCGGGATCTCTGCTTGAACAAGCATCTGAAATGCGTCTCGTCTCTGAGTATCTGGGAAAGCGAAACTCGCTTGAATCACAAAATCTCTTAGCCTCGCAGCTTTTCGGCCCTCTCTGGAATGGCGAAACTTCGCAGTGGGACCAGCTTGAACTCTATGTTGCTTGGGTGCTGGAGTTCAGAGAAATTTATGTTCAAAAAGGGCTTAGCGAGCGGGCGATTACCACGGCTATCAATGCAAATCCAGATGTTGGTTTTGTCCAGACAATTAGGCAGGATTCGATCCAAATCCGCGAAGCCTTGCAAAGGCTCGCATATTTGGTGGGCTGGAGTGAAGAGTACATCGTTGATTGGGACTTGCCGCTGATTCAGCAGCGTGTAGGTCAAATTATTCAAAATCTTTCCTTGGCACAGCGATGGGCTGCATTTGAGTCAACAAGGCAAAAGGTCGCGGGAGGGTTTGGAAAGGAAATCCTAAATTGGATCTGGAGCGGGCAAACCAGTTTAAGGGAGTTGTCGTCGACCTTTCAGCGAGCTTTCTACCAAAAGTGGCTTTCTCTTGTCTTAGAAGACAGAATTGTTCTCAAAGAATTCCATTCAGTTGGCCATGAACAGCGGGTCAAAGAATTCCAGGATTTGGATGCGAAAATTTTGCGACAAAACCAGTCAAACCTTAGCGGCTTCTTGCGGGCGAAATTACAGACGTCTCTGAGAACTAATGAGATTCAAACTCAGATGTTGGAACTCAGGTCACAGTTAAATCGACAGCGCGGAATCTGGCCTTTGCGCCTTTTGATGCGAAAGTGCTTTGATGTCATCAGGGCGGCAAAACCGTGCTTATGATGAGCCCTCAAACTGTCGCTCAACTCCTGATGCCGATCGCTCTCAATTCGACTTGATATTGTTCGACGAGACTTCGCAAGTTCCCCACAGAAGGACTTGGTTGGAGCGGTGATACGCGGAAAGCAACTTGTGGTTATTGGTGACCCGAAGCAACTTCCGCCTGCAAATTTCTTCGCTGTTGCAAACGGCCAGGTGAATTTTGATCGGGACGAAGATGGAGAACCTATATATCAAGAATCGGAAAGTATTTTGGAAGAAGTTCAGAACAGCGGCGTTCCAAGTTCGCGTCTTAAATGGCATTATCGTAGTGCTAACGAGTCACTTATAACCTTTTCAAACGTTAGTTTTACGATGCAGACCTTACATTTCCCAGTAACAGAAAACGGACGCGATCGGTCTAGCCCATCGTAATTGAATTTGTATCGATGGCGTTTATGAGGGTAAAGGTTTGAATGCGATTGAGGTTAGGCAGTTGCGGATTCAGTTGTAGGCCTTCAAAATGAATCGAACGATTCTCTCAAAGTGGGCTTTAACTTGCTCCAACAGATTGCTATCCAGGACGAGCTTGAGGTGCGGCACCGAAATGACAAAGCCTTGCTTTAGCCATTTTTGATCGGACTCGTCCAGACCCTTTTTCGTCAAAAACTTGGAAAACATTCAGGGAGATGAGCGGGATGTGATATTCCTAAGCGTTACATATGCAAAAGCTCATGATGGCCGGCTTCGATATAATTTTGGCCCGCTCAACAGTGAGAACGGTTGGCGCCGAATGAATGTATTAACAACCCGTGCCAGAAAATCCATGCGCGTCTTCTCTTCCATTCGCGCCGAAGATATCCGATTGGAGGGTACCACATCTAAATGAGCCAAATTGTTGCGTGATTTTCTTCGGTACGCTGAGCACCGGCTTCTCGACAGTCCTACAGTTTCAAGCGACTTCGGAGACTGACTCACCTTTTGAGTAAAGAAGTCTACCAGGAACTCACGCGCCGAAGGTCTAAATCTAGAACCCCAGGTTGGTGTTTCCGGTTATAGGATTGACTTTGGGGTTTACGATAATTTAGCGTCAGATCGATTTGTTTGTGGGATCGAATGTGACGGGGTAGCTTACCATTCTTCCGAAACTGCTAGGGACAGGGATCGCTTACGCCAGCAGGTTTTAGAGGATCGGGGGTGGGAAATTCACCGGCTTTGGTCCACCGATTGGTTTAAGGATCGCAACGGCCAAATCGAGCGCTTAATTGAATTAGTGGAAAAGTCACGCATGAGGGCACGGACCAGTTTCGAGCGAGGGCCTTCATTGGACACGGGGCGTGATGGTGATACTGATGATTCAAACGGAGGCGACGGATTACCGGATAACGAGAGTATCGTCCAAGCTCAGTTTCAAGGACCAAGGCGTTTCAAACTCGGTCATCGTTGGCTATCAAGTTGCATCCTTAACAGCTCCGTATCATTACCACGGCTTTCATGGAGCCGATCATGAAGAATTGGAACAAATGCTGATCCAACTGCTCGAATGCGAGGCACCGCTGCACATAAACGATGTATGCTCACGTATCGCTGCGGCCTTCGATCAGCGGGCTGGAAGCCGCATTTCACGTCGCATTCATGCAGTAGTGCATTCGTTAACTCTTAAAGGGGTGGTTGAGCAGCGCTCGGATTTTGTCTATCAAACCAGTGCGGTAATAAAGTCCGAGTCATCCTGGAACTGGAATTCCGGTAGATAGGGTTGCGCCTGAGGAGATTAGCGAGGCTGTTTTACTAGTACTGGCAAGCGGACATTGCTTTAACCGCTCGGTCCTCGTTAATAACGTTCGTTCGGTTTTCGGCTTTGATCGAACAGGAACTACAAGGTTGGAAAGCCAGTCAGAAAAAGGAGCATTGAACTACTGCTACAGGCAGAGAAAATCGGCGAAGGAAGTGTGGGTATTGGCCTGCGGGATTAATCACGTAATATTGGCTAGAAGGAGAATTTTTGATGGACGAAAGGGTAACAGAGCAGATCTTGCTGAAACTCGATGAAATCTCGGATGTTTTGCGTGATATATCTGGCAAGTTGGACAATGTCGACGGGGTGTATGGCCTAGACGAAATAGCGAACAGAATCGACGAGGCTGTGGATAAAGTGGTTGGTCCGACGGCCTACGATTTGACCGACATTCATAACGACTTAACCTCGATTGACTCGTCCCTTTTTGATCTTAGTTTGAAGGATTAAATCTGAGATTTGTTATTGCCCCTCTATTATAACTCTCGTTATAATCACCAAGTATGGTGACCAAGCTAAAGATCACGACGGTGGGGAATTCGGTGGGGGTTGTTTTGCCGCGGGAGAGCCGGTAGTCAGTAGGAAAGCCGCGCGAGCGTTCGCGGGCCATTTTTCTTGACCCTTCGTTATAACTCCCGTTATAATCTCCAAGTATGGTGAATAAGCTAAAGATCACGACGGTGGGGAATTCGGTGGGGGTTGTTTTGCCGCGTGAGATCCTTGAACGGCTTCGGGTTGGGAAAGGGGATTCGCTGTTTGTGACGGAGACGCCGGACGGTGTGGAGCTGCGGGCATTTGACGACGAATTCGCCGAGGACATGGCGATCGCGGAGCGTGTTATGCGCGAGAATCGCGATCTGCTGCGGAAGTTGGCCGAATGATCCGCTGGCTGCTCATTGACCGTGTGTTGGCGATACACAGCCGCCAGATCGCCGAACATGGCGGCGGGGACGGCGTGCGCGATGTTGGTTTGCTCGAATCGGCTTTGGCACGGCCTGAGAATGTCGCCGATTACGAACCCGCAGCGGATATCGCCAGCCTCGCCGCAGCCTACGCCTTTGGCATTGTAAAGAATCATCCCTTCATCGACGGAAACAAGCGCACCGGCTATGTTGTGATGGAGACATTCCTCATCAAAAACGGATACACTCTTAACGCAACGCCCGCCGATAAATACACCACCTTTCTCCAACTAGCCGAAGGCTCGCTCTCGGAAGAAGAGTTGGCGAGCTGGCTCAGATCAGTTATTAGTGAATAGCGAATAGTGAACAGTGCCGGAGATTATTCGCTGTTGAGATACCTTCCGTAACTTCCGTCCATAAAACCTTCGACGATCGCTTCTTTTGCGCTGAGGCGGGCGATCTTTTTTATTTCGCGGTGGTGGGCGCGGTCTTGTTCGTAGGCTTCGCGTTGGTAGTCGCGGAGGTGGTCGGATTCGGACGAAGGGCCGAGGAAGGTGAAAGAGAATGGTGAATTGTGAATGGTAAATGGTGAATTTTCAGAACTATTTTCTATTCTCAATTTTCCATTTTCAATTGCCGCGAGGCTGTACGTCAGGACGTCCGCGTCCGGGGCGATCGGGGTGGAGCGGGAGGCTAGGTGTTTGATGTAGCGGTATTCGGGGCCGAAGGTGCTGGTGCCCAAGGCGAAGACGGTGTCGGCGATCTCGATGATGGAGCGGTGGGCGGAGAGGTCGCGGAGCGACAGTGGAGAGTTGAGAGTGGAGAGTGGAGAGTGAAGACTCGGACGCTTGCGGCGGCGGGTTTCGTTGGAGTTGGCTAGGACTAGGATGGAGAGGCCTTGGCGGGCGGCTTGGTGTTTTAGGTTTTTTAGCATGCTGGTGGCGCCGGCGGAGCTGGCCATGTTGCGTGGGAGGTGGTTGAGGCTGTCGATGATGACGATCTTGGCTTCGGACTGTTCGATGGCGGTTTGGATCGAGTGTTCGAGGAATTTGTTGACGTTGCCGCGAAAGGCAACGGGGACGCGGCCGTCCCACTGGAGCGCGGCTCGTTTGAATTTGAACCGCGTTCGACGCGCACGCTGGCCCGGGAAAGCGGGCGGTTGGGTGTAGCGTTCGGTGAATTGTTGTTCGGAGAGCTCGAAATCGATGAGAAGCACCGGAGGGGCTAGTGATGAGTGGTGAGTGGTGAGTGATGAGTCATCAGGAGGTGAAGAGGCGGTTAAGAGTGTCCGCGTTCCGCGGGCTAGGTCTTCGGCGAGTTGGACGGCGAGGAGGCTTTTGCCGCTCGATTTGGGGCCGAACAGGATGGCGACTTCGCCTTCGCGCCAGAGCGGGCCGAAGAGCTCGCGGCGGGGCGTTGTTGGCTGGGCCGTGTGATCCAATGGCTCGCCGGGCGAACCTCGAGCATTGATTCGTTATACGAAAGGCTGATCGCGAGATCCTTTGCGTACTGCTCGCGAGCCTTTTCGCGGACCTTTTCCCAAGCATCTTTCGGCTCCCACCCAACCGACGACGCATATCTGCCGAGGTCTTCCATACGTTGTATGAAGCATAACGACTGTTGCGACGATTGTCAAGTGTTTTATGTGTGAAACGTAAAAATGCGAAAAGACGGCGTTGAGCAATACAACGCCGTCTCGATTTAATGCTTATTGGATGACTATCTCGCCGGAGCCGCGGGTGCTGCCGGAGCGGCGGCCGGGGCGGAGACTTCGACATTGATCTTTTGCGCGGCGGGTGCCGTAAGCTTTTTCAGCGCACCACTGTAATACAACGCACCGACGATCATTCCAACGATAATTATAAAGGCAAGTGCCCAGATGGCGTTCGAGCCCGTGCCGCCGCCACCGTCACCAACCACAACTTCTTTTTCGACCACAATTTTATCCATAGATATTTAAATCCTCCTGTCTAAGATGATAGCGATGTTGTGAACTCGGTTATGTCGCACTGCATACAATGGAATGATTGATAGAAGTAGTTGCATCTGTTGCACGATTGACCGCAGGTGCAAGTCGGGTTATTATCGTTCCGTCCGCACATTTCCAAACCGATGAGAAAGTCGCTTGAGATCGAGATCCCAGAGAATTTTAGCTTTCGGGCGACGGTTTATAGTCACGGCTGGTCGGAGCTTGCGCCGTTTGCACTTGACGAAGAGAACTGGCGTTTGAGCTATGTGTTTTCGGACGGGAAACGGTCGGTGCCGGGAGTCGTCTTTGAGGAAAGCGGTCGTTTGCGGGTCGAATTGGCAAATGGCTCGATCAAGGATGAGAAGATTCTCGCGGATGTACGGCATTCGCTGCGATTGGACGATGATCTGGATGAATTTTACGCATCGATTGCGGCGGATGAGCAGATGGCGTGGATGGCTCATTATCGCGCCGGGCGTTTGGTGCGTTCGCCTACGGTTTGGGAAGACCTCGTGAAGACGATGTGTACTACGAACTGTTCGTGGGGACTGACGAAGAGTATGGTGCGGAATCTGGTCGACAAAGTGGGCACCAAGCAGGCCTTTCCGACTGCCGAGGCGATGGCGAGTATGGACGAGGCGTTTTATCGCGAGGAGATCAGGGCGGGTTATCGCTCGCCTTATTTCGTTGAATTGGCACAGAAAGTGGCTTCGGGCGAGCTCGATCCGCAGTCGTGGCTTGCGACCGATCTGCCGACTTTGGACCTGAAGAAAGAGATGAAGAAAGTGAAGGGCGTGGGCGATTATGCGGCTGAGAATCTCCTTAAATTAGTTGGGCGGTATGATGGTTTGGCTCTCGATTCGTTTCTCAGAGGGCAGTTTTATAAGACTCATAACAAAGAGAAAGTCTGCCCGGACAAAAAGATCGAGCGGCATTATAAAAAGTACGGCCAGTGGCGTGGGCTTGTTATCTGGTGCGATATGACGGAGCGTTGGATAGGGAAGACCACGCTGTAAACTCACGATTGTTACAACTAAGAACATTCGCCGCGCGTCAAACGTAAACATAGGCAGACTTCGGTTGACGGGGCTGCCTTTACTTTATTAAGGTTTTGTCCGTTTTGTAGTATATTGGTACGAAAATGATCCAGGCAGGCACCACATTACAGCAGCGATATAAGATCGACAAACAGATCGGCCAGGGCGGTATGGGTGCGGTCTATGTTGCTACGGATGTGCGCTTTGGGAGCACGGTGGCGATCAAAGAGACGCTTTGCATGGATGATAATTTCCGCAAAGCGATCGAACGTGAAGCTCGCCTGCTCAATAGCCTGAAGCACACCGCTCTGCCGCGTGTGAGCGATCATTTTGAGGAAAGCGACGGGATGTTTCTTGTGATGGAGTACATTCCAGGCGACGATATTGCAGCGATGCTCGAGGGACGCAGCGAGCCTTTTGCGGTCGATCAGGTGCTAAAATGGGCCGATCAATTGCTCGACGCGCTCGACTATCTGCACACGCAGGAAATGCCTGTGATCCACCGCGACATCAAGCCGCAAAATTTGAAATTGAACTCCCGCGGCGAGATGATCTTGCTCGATTTCGGGCTTGCAAAAGGGAATCCGAGCGATGTTAGCCATCAGACGGCGGCCAAAAGTATTTTTGGATACTCGCGAAATTACGCATCTTTGGAACAGATACAGGGAACCGGAACGGATCCGCGCAGTGATCTGTATTCGCTTGCGGCCACGCTTTACCACTTGATAACGAATGTCGCTCCTGAGGATGCCTTGACGCGTGCGATGAGCGTGCTGAGCCAGAAGGGCGATCCGCTTGTTCCGGCAAGTCAGATAAACCCGCTCGTGCCGATCGGTGTCGCAGGCGTGTTGCAAAAGGCACTCGATCTCAACGCAAGCGAACGCCCGTCGTCGGCGGAAGAGATGCGTCAGATGTTTCGCCATAGCGAGGAATACGGATATTTGGCTGACAGCGTTGCGGCGGCACAATTACCGACGCAGGCACAGGTGTTTGCTCAGCCGACACGGCTGATGTCGGACGCCACGCGCGCCGACGCTACCCATCAGGGTAATGTGATGACCGAGGTGATGCCGGCTCAGATCTCGCAGCCGACATCGGTGCGCTCGCCTGATACGATACCTCCGGCGAAGACGCGCGGCAGCGGTTTTGCCATGGCGGCGGGTGCGTTGTCCGTTCTCCTTATAGGAGTGGCGATAGCCGGTGGGGTCTATTTGGTCGATCCGTCGATGTTTAGCTCGTCTGTTCCGAAGAAGTTGGAGCCGGCCGCGAATGCACCGGTAGCTGTGACATCCGAATCGAATGCAAACGGCGAGGTGCAGAAAGCCGAGGCACAAGCGAGTGCGAGCACCAGTTCGCCGAATATCGCGACCGTTGACGTCGCTCCGTCGAACAATGATCGGCAAAAGGAGACTGCGAAAACGTCAAAACCTGACGAAACCAACCAGACAACCAGGGTCGATCTCGGCGACGATATGGTGGTTGAGATGGACAACCTTGACGACCCGAAGAATGTTGTGATCACAACAAAGAATCCGGACGGCAGCGTCAAAACCCTCAGGGTTACGCCGCCCGTGCCACCACCGGGGCGCGTCCCTCCGCCGGGTGGTTTTGATCCGTTTCCACGCGATTTTGACCCCGGCAGTCTGACTCCGGCCCAGCGGCGCAAGTTCCAGCAGATGATGCGCAATCGTCAGATACAGCAACAGCAGCAAATGCAGAAGCTGCCGCCAACCATGCGGCCGCAGGGCCAGCCGACCCCGCCGCGATGATCACGGCCGGTAGGCCGATGCGATCGTTTCCCTAAGTTTTTCAGTCCATATATGCAGGTTGGCGTCCTTGTCGAGAGACTTGTCCTCGACGATCTCCATCAGCGGATGGTAGATGATCTCGACGCGTCGGAACAGGTGCGGATATCTCTGCGTCTGAGGCCAGATGTGGTTGCCTCCATTGATGGTCACAGGAAGGATCGGAACGCCGGCTTGCATGGCGATGCGGACTGCTCCCGTTTTGAAAGGAAAGAACTTGCCGTCGGCAAATTCGCGAGCACCTTCGGGAAAGACCGTTAGCACCGAGCCTTTTTTCAGTTCGCGAAGAGCTATTCTGATCGCGTTTAGCGTGCCGCTCGTCTCCTGCGAAACGGGAAAAGCCCCAAGATAGCGTATCAACGGCCCGATAAAACGCCATTCGAATGCCTTATCGAAGGCCATGAATCGCAGCTTTCGCCGCATCGGCAGGCAAACCCAAACGGGTCGACATAGGTTTGATGGTTGGCACAGATCAGGAAGGACTTTACTTCTTGCCCGGAATATTTTTGCGATCCGTATATCGGATAAACCATACACTCTTACTGATCACGTAACCGATCAGGCGCAACAGGTCCATGACTAGCTGCGGTGCAATTTTGTCGGGTGGGTTGTTTGCCACAAAAAATGGAGCACTCAGGGTGCTCCGGTCAAAGATAAGTCAGTTTGCAGGGGTTTTGCAATCAGGCCTATTCGGCATATGCGGCTCCGGGGTTGGCGACGACCTTCTCCACCGGAAACACTGCATCAACAAACTCGAGATGAAGCGTCGGCAATTCGCCCTTGCGCTCCTTACGGTTGCGGACGACCGCAATGGCATAGAAATCGACTGCTTTGCAAGCAAACTTAACTTTATCACCGACCGCGGCTTCGAGCGTGCAAACGACCGACACGCCACCACCGGCGATGTTTACTGTATGCGTTTCTTCCTTTGCACCTGAGTTATCTGCCTTTCGCAGGAGCGAGACGGTTACGCCCAGGCCGATCCAATATCGTGGATGACGGCGTTTCTTGAACTGAACGTCGGCCTCAGCTACTTTCCAGAGGCCTTCGGTGGTCATTCCGGTAATGCGAAAATTCTGCGTTGGATCGTTCTTAAAGCTCTCCGGTACCTGCTTTGCCGATAAAGCCGACGCCGGTGTGAAACACTGTCACGCCATCAACTGTCGCCTTGTTGCAATGCTGCACGATCCCCATCACGGGATACACCTCGCGGTCCTTGTCATAGGCGCGAAGTTCGGGATCGAGCGGTAAAACGAGCGTTACGAGGCGGCCGACGATGACGGGCCGTGCAAGGCTGAAACCCGCTCCATTTCTGGAAACGGTCGTTACCTTAACGACCTCTTTCCAAGTTTCGCCATCGCCCTCCCTGACCTGGACGATCGTCTGTAATTCGGTTGGCACTCTTTCCGCCGTCCGTCCATCTGCGATCGCAGATGCCCGAAGGCCGTTATTGTAAGTCATAGTGATGATTGGGGTTCAGGCGTCGATGGCGGTCGAAAGGGGGCAGTTATTCGATACCCTCGAGAGGGAAGAGCCTGTCGATGAATTCTATATGCAAACGGGTTATACCGTCTTCGCCGACACGCTTGCCGCGGACGACTGATAGTATTGTAACATTAAAACGGTCGCTTGTGACCCTAACAAAATGTCCAGCTTCGGCCTTAGAGCGTGGTGAATACGGACGCTCCGCCCAGGCTAATATTCTCGGTGACGGTCGTCTCCAGAGGAAATTACATTACCCGCAGAATCCACCTGCTCGATCAACAGTTGCTCAGGAATAAAATAGCGGGTCTGCTTACGGAGTTCCTTTGGCAAATCGCTTTCGTCAGCGGTGAGATCTGCCGGAGCGATGTGCCAGAAGCCTTCTGACTCGTCGCGCCGTGAGATGTCAAAGAGCATAGACGGATGGTCGAGAAAACCAGCCGGCGGAGCTTTCCCCGTAAATGCAACGCCTACGGAGTATTCCGGAGCCGTTGTCCGTTCGACAGAGATACAGCGACGCACGATACCCCAAATACGGTATTGCGGTTCACTATAGTCAAAAGAACGTAACTGTCGTGGCATCGGGATGGTCAACTGGATCAGACGGCCACGTTTTACGGGGCGTTTTAGCGAGAATCCGCAGCCAAAAGCTGAAACATCGCTTAGTCGCGTGACCTCGTTCCAATTTACATTGCTGTCGATCCTGACCTCGACGCGCACGGGTAACGGAAGCGAGATCCGCTGAATACGACGGTTTTCTTTGGTCGCCGTCGATGGCGGCATCGCACGCACCGGCGAGCTTGATTGTTCAGTATTGGAGGGCAGCATGTTGTTCTTGGGAACCCGTAAAAATGGGTCGTTTCGGACGCAAGCGGGAGTTTGCGAAACAGGCTTTTGACCTGTAAAATATAGAAATAGTTAAGGCGAACTTAATTCCAATTTTTGTTTGGCCCTTCACGCCGATCTCGGAGCCATTTCAGGTTAGTTTTTCACAATGGATTCATTAATAGAACGTAATCAGATCAATATCGAAGATGAGATGCGCCGGTCGTATCTCGACTACGCGATGTCGGTAATTATCGGCCGCGCGCTGCCCGATGTACGCGACGGGCTCAAGCCTGTGCACCGACGCGTGCTGTACGGAATGTTCGAGCAGGGAAATACTGCCGGCAAGGCGTACCGCAAATCCGCTCGTGCGGTCGGCGACGTGATGGGTAAATATCACCCGCACGGCGATTCGGCGATCTACGATTCGATCGTGCGAATGGCGCAGGACTTTTCGCTGCGTTATCCGCTGGTCGACGGGCAAGGGAATTTTGGTTCGATCGACGGCGACAATCCGGCGGCGATGCGTTACACCGAGGTTCGCCTCGCCAAGATCGCAAACGAAGTTCTCGCCGACATTGAGAAAGAGACGGTCAATTTTATACCGAACTACGATGATTCGCTGTCAGAGCCGAGTGTGCTGCCGACCCGCGTTCCGTTGTTGCTCGTAAATGGTTCCGAGGGCATCGCCGTCGGAATGGCGACGAAGATTCCGCCGCACAATCTCGGCGAAGTGCTCGACGCGACCATTGCTCTGATCCAGAATCCCGAGATCTCGATAGATGATCTCATCAAGTTCGTTCCCGGCCCCGATTTTCCGACTGCCGGATTTATCTACGGCCGCGAGGGTATCGAAAGCGCTTACCGCACGGGCCGCGGCATCATTCAGATGCGTGCCCGTGCTGCGGTTGACGAGATCGGACGTGGCGAACGTACACGAAATGCCGTCGTCATCACTGAGCTGCCGTATCAGGTAAATAAGGCCAGGCTTCACGAACGTATCGCCGAGCTCGTCCAGGAAAAGAAGCTCGACGGCATCTCGGACATCCGCGACGAATCGAACCGCGAAGGCATGCGGCTCGTCGTCGAACTAAAACGCGACGCCGTTCCGCAGGTCGTCTTGAACAAGCTGTTCAAGCTGACACCGATGCAGTCGTCGTTCGGCATCATCAACATCGCCATTCTCGACGGCCAGCCAAAGGTGTTGAACCTCAAGCAGATAATCGAGGCATTTGTTGAGTTTCGCCGCGAGGTCGTCAGGCGTCGTACCGAGTTTGACCTTCGCAAGGCTCAGGCTCGTGCTCACATTTTGGAAGGCTTGAACAAGGCGATCGACGCGCTCGATTACATTGTTCCGCTGATCCGAAATTCACGCAGCGTCGACGAAGCTCGTCAATGGCTCATCGCCAATCTTTCGACCGCGACCGAGATATCAGCATGGCGCGGCGTAACGGGCGAAAAAACGAAAGACCAGTTTCTCAAGGAACTGAACAAGGTCATGGCGGGCCTTGAGTTTAGCGAGATACAGGCCCAGGCGATCCTCGATCTGCAACTGCGTCGTCTGTCGGCTCTCGAACGGCAGAAGATCCTCGACGAATACGCCGAGATCATCAAATACATCGCCGAGCTTGAGAATATTCTGCAGAACGAAAGCGTTCTGCGTCAGGTGATCGTCGATGAACTGACCGAGATCCGCCGCGTATATGCCGATGCCCGTCGCACCGTCATCATCGATGCCGGTGTCGAACTAAGCATCGAGGACCTCATCCCCGACGAAGACGTCGCCATCACCGTGACCAACGCCGGCTACATCAAACGCACGCCGGTCACCGCCTACACGCGTCAGGGACGCGGCGGCAAAGGGCGTCTCGGTGCCAAGGCGAAGAACGAAGATTTTGTCGAGCATCTGTTTATCGCTTCGACGCACGCTTATCTGATGATCTTCACCGACGACGGCCAGGTCTTTAAGATGAAGGTGCATGAGATCCCCGAGGGCGATACGTCGGCACGCGGCAAGGCAGTGGTCAATCTCGTTCAGCTATCGCAGGAGCGAAAGCTTGTCGCGGTGATGCCTGTGCGGGATTTTGGTGAGGAAGTTTATCTCACGATGGTCACCAAGCACGGCGTCATCAAGAAGTCGTCGCTCGCTGATTACCAGAACATCCGTGCCTCCGGCATCAACGCCATCAACATCGACGAAGGCGACGAGCTGCTCGACATCATCCGCACGGATGGCAAGCGGCAGATCCTGATCGCGACTCACGATGGTATGGCGGTGAGATTTAACGAGAGCGACGTGCGTCCGATGGGCCGTGTGGCTCGCGGGGTCCGCGGCGTCAATTTGCGAAAGGGCGACTACGTAGTCTCCGTCTGCTCGGTCTCGCAAGAGGGAACTGAGAAGATACTTTCGGTCTCGGAGAAGGGCTTTGGCAAACAGACTATCGTCTCGAGCTATCGCCTAGCCAAACGCGGCGGCATCGGTGTCATTAACATGAAGACGACCGAGAAAACCGGCAAGGTCGTCGCGGCGTTCCCGGTCGAGGACGACAGCGAGATCATGATCATTACGCAACAGGCGAAACTCATCCGCCTCGGCGTCGACAAGATCCGCGAAACCGGCCGCAGCGCCCAAGGCGTCACCCTAATAAAATGCGGCGACGACGACCTCGTAACCAGTGCCTCGCTGCTGGCGGTTGATGAGGAAGACGATTAATGGAATGAAACGGGTAATCTTCGGCATTGCAGTATTGCTAGGTTTATTTGGAGCGACGATTGGCCAAGAGGTTGTCGCTCCATTACCGGAATGTCCGTTGGACGACTATGGTGTGATTGACTGGCAATCTGAAGCGGCTCGACTAGATAATCTGATCATTCATTTGAAGGGGTCACCTGAATTCTCGGCGTTCATTTGGTTGCGATTGACCGAAAAAGAAGATGCTGGTAAACGCATCAGTAAGATAAGGAAACACTTTCTTTTTCGTGACAAAAAGTTTGACCTTAATCGTCTAGTCTTCGGAATAGTGAGATCGGAAAACATTGCTACGATAATCTATTCGGTTCCGCCTGAAGCAAAACTTCCAAAAATTTGCGGAAATAACTGTCGTGTCTTCAAAGGAAAAGAGATGCCAAACTAACGCTTCCTCGCCTTTCTCCCAAGGATCTTATAAACAGAATCTAACGCCGTATCGAACGCGTCTGCATCCGTCTGCGGGCTGCACGAGACCGCGCGGTCGTCGATGAAGGCGGCTACTCGCGGTTTGCCTTGGCCGACGTAGACGTCTTTGTATGGGAAATGGTGTTTTTCGAGCCATTCGATGACCTTGATACGCATCTGGCCGGTGGTGAGCAGCGGCAAGTCGCCTTCGGGGCCGGGGTCGCCGGAGCATCTCGCTGTGAAAACGATAATGTCCGCAACCTCAGAAAGCTGGCGTGCAAAATCGACCGCTCCGGGCACCGGCGGGCCGATGTGGTCGAATCCTCGCCATTTCCCATAGGTAGCGATCACGCCGTCGAGGTCGAGGCAAACTCGCGGCCGCTGGACCGGAGCCGTCTTTTTCGCCTTTACCGGCATCTCACGCAGGTTTGGCGAACGCTTTTTCGCACCCTTCACCTTTGGCAATTTCGCCGGCCGCGTCGCCATCATCGCCTCGATCGCATCGCCGCCGTCGAGCCATTCGTTCTCATCGGCAAAATCGAAATTATAGACCCGCGTATAATGCGGCCGCGTGTGATGACGCCCGGCGAGCCGCAGCGTGTAGGGCAGGTCGTCGGGGCCGACGGCACGTTTTGGAGGGAATATCTCGGGCTTTCGCGGCAAGCCAAAATCGGCCCAATCGCTGCGGATCTGATCCGCAAAATCATAAACATCCGCGAGCGGATATTCGTCGTCAAGCAAGACCCAAATGTGAAAACCGCCCTCGCCGTTGCTGTCGAGCACGAGCGGATCCATTCCCATATCCCGCAGCCGCCCGGCCCACTCAAAGGTCGCGGCCTTATTCGCCTCGATGATCTCGTCGGCGTTCGGCACACTTTCATCGTGCAGGTCGATGTCGATCGCGAACCATTTACATGTCGCATGATCCGAAATCGAATGCAGCCCGATCAGATGCGCTGGGCTTCGGCCCGAAAAATGGCGTTCGAGCTTGGTGATCGTCACCATGTCAGTGCCCAATTTCCGCCGCTCCTTGATCGGCAGCATGACCACCGAGATCCGGTCGTTCTTGATCGTGTACTGACTCCAAACGTCCCGCCGATTCACGATCCGCTCCATCGCCCACTCCGCAAGGCGCGGAGCATAACGTATCCACTCCTCCGCGATCCAGAGCAGCCGCTTGTTACCGGCAAATTCAACAAAAGGTTGTCGAGCCATAGCGGTATTCTAACCCATATTTGCACTTTAGCCCTTACATAGTGAGGAAGCCCTGGAGGTGAGAGCCACGGAGCGTGGAGGCAGAAGCGGTTGCTGTGGCAGTAGTGAATAATTGGTAGTGGCGGCGGCGGGTGAGATCTGTGCCATGGGGACATTTTGACACGCTCTGCGTCGGATAAGGGGTGGTTTTGTTGGTTTGATACACCTTAATCTTGGGGACGTCTCCTGATTCGTGCCCAATTCGTGTTAATTCGTGGCTAAAGAGGAGGTTAGCCCCGATTCTGCACGAAAGGAAACACGAATACGAAACGAACGCTTCGGCGTTCCGACTTTATCCTTTTGGCTTTATCCTTTATCCTTAGAGAAATGTCTTATCAGGTGATAGCTCGAAAATGGAGGCCGCAGACTTTTGAGGAAGTTACGGGCCAGGAGGTGATTACGCAGACGCTGCGTAATGCGATCGAGCATGACCGTCTGCATCACGCGTATCTTTTTTCGGGTGCGCGGGGCGTGGGTAAGACGACAACGGCGCGTATTTTGGCTAAGGCTTTGAACTGCCACAAGTCGGAGACGGCGACCGTTACGCCGTGTAAATGGGACGCTCCGGACATTTGCCCTTCGTGTCAGGAGATCGCGGAGAGCCGTTCGATCGACGTACTTGAGATCGACGCGGCATCGCATACAGGTATAGATGACGTACGCGAGACGATCCTGAACAGCATCGATTTTAACCCCGCACGCGACCGTTACAAGGTCTTTATCATCGATGAGGTGCATCAGCTCTCGAAGCCCGCATTTAACGCGCTGCTGAAAACCCTCGAAGAGCCGCCGGACAACGTCGTTTTTGTGATGGCGACCACCGAGCTACACAAGGTTCCGGACACCATTCTTTCGCGTTGTCAGGAGTTTCAGTTCCGTACGATACCGCTGCAGAAGATATTTGACCGTTTGAAGCTGATCGCGGACGCCGAGAAGATCGACATCGACGACGACGCTCTGCGTGAACTCGCACGCTCGGGCGAAGGCTCGATGCGTGATGCGCAGTCTAATTTTGATCAGGTAATTAGCTTTTCGTCCGATAAAATAACGGCCGCGGCTGTCAACGGTGCACTAGGATTCGCCGGGACCGAGATCCTCTCGAAGACAATAAACGCCATCACGGAACGCGATCCGAAAGCCGCTCTGGCCGTGGTCGATGACCTGATCGCACGCGGGCACGACCTGAGAAACTTTTGCCGCGATGTGCTCGGGCTGTTTCGCGATCTGCTGGTCTTCAAGGTCGCGGGCGGCTCGACCGAGTTGTTTGACTCGGCAGTTTTCAACGGCGAGCAGATGCGCGGCATGTCCGAAGGGTTTTCCGAGGCAGACCTGCTGCGATTCTTTAATTCGCTCGCTGAAACTGAAGCGAGTTTACGCGAAGCCGCCCACCCTCGTTACGCCCTCGAAATGGGCCTCGTAAAGCTCATCGAAATGCGAAAGGTCGCGACGATCGAGAGTATTCTGGAGCGGCTGAACGCTTTTACAAGCGGCAGTAGCAGTGGCAGCAGCAGTAAGATCGCAACTGCTCCGACTCCTGTTTCTTCGACTGCTCCTGCCACTGCCACTGCCGCTGAGCCTCTTCCGCCTGTCGCTGCTACTGCAACTGCTACTGAGTCGAGCGCGGAAAAAAAAACTCTAATTTCTGAACCCGAGCCCGATCCGGAACCGGAATTCAACGATTCCGAGCTTCTCGACGAGCCGCCGGACTATATTAGCGATCTTCCGGAACCTGTTTCCGAGCCGTTGCCGCCTACGAATGGCGTTGTTTCGGCTACGGAGATGATCCGCGAACTCTCGCAGAATGCCGCAACCTCGTTTCCCGTTCGCCTGCCGCCGCTGTCGGCTGATATGCTCGAACACACGGACGATACGCGGCTCGATGCGGGTTATGAGGAGAAATTGACGTGGTCGGGCGACCGTTTAATGCCGATAAATGGGGCTTCGGAGCTGGTTGAGAGGTATTTTGGGAACGGGCAGTTTTCGCCGTCTGCAACTGCGGCTCCGAACGGTGGTGCGGCAACAGCACCCGCCCGAATAGTCGATGTCGCGTCGATCGCACCGAGATTCGAGCCTATCGAGGACGTCGAACTGCCCGTTTTGAGCGACGATCCGAGCGATGCCGAATTAATGGCATACGCCGAGGCTCATCCGGCCGTCAGGGCTGCGACTCGTGTTTTTAGGGCGAAGATCGTTGAGGTCAAGAAGGCTTGAGCGGCTACGCGATTTTGCAAACATCGCACCTCGAAATTCGTATTATCTGATTGGCAACATCTTTTGATGAATAACTATTTGCCGGTAAAACTTAAGACCATTTTCGTCGCGGCCATGCTTTTGCTGGTCGCGTCTGGTGCGTTTGGGCAGGAAGGCGAGCCTTGGTCGCAAAACACCTCGCCGCTCGGGCCGCCGACCGGTTTTGTAAACGACTACGCCGATGTCATCGACCCTGCTACCAAACAACAACTCGAAGCCAAGCTCAAAAACCTAAAGGAAACCACAAATCCCCAGGTCGAGATCGCCGTCGCCGTGGTTAAAACAACGGGTGAACGGCCGATATTCGATTACTCACTCGCCGTCGCCCGCGGCTGGGGAATTGGTTCAAAGGCTGATGATAATCCGAGCGCGTTGCTGTTTGTCGCGATCGATGACCGCAAATATTTCACTCAGGTCAGCAAGGACCTCGAGGATGAATTGCCGGACGGCACCGTTGGCAGTTTGCAACGTCAGCTTCTCGTCCCCGAGTTCCGCAAAGGCAACTACGCCAAAGGCATCGCCGACACCGTCGACGCCTACATCGCCGCGATCCGAAACAAGGGCAACACGGCGGGCAACACGAATTCAGCGAAGCCTACGGCAAGCCGAGACTCCGGCTTCAGCGCCGGCTTGATGGGCGTATTCTGTTGTGCTGTGATCATCATCGTCATCCTTATCATCATTTTCAGTCGTGGAAAAGGTGGCGGGCCGTCGAGCGGCGACCGTGACCGCTGGGGTGGGGGCGGATTTGGCGGCGGCGGTGGCAGCGGTGATATTCTGCCTGCTGTCATCGGCGGAATTATCGGATCAGCCCTCTCTGGCGGCGGTTCGTCATCCTCATCAAGCGATTGGGGTGGTTCGTCGGGCGGCGGCAGCGACTGGGGCGGATTTGGAGGCGGCGGCGATTTCGGCGGTGGTGGCGGAGGAGGCGACTGGTAGGTATGAAGCATCATTTTGAAGCATTTATCGACGATCTTAGGCAGACCCACGGCAGGAATCTCGTCTCTGTGATCCTCTACGGCTCGGCTGCGGCAGGTGATTTTGTGCCGAAGCAGTCGGATTACAACATTCTGATCGCACTCGAAAAGATCGGTCCTGAGGATCTCAGAAAAGCCCACGCTTGCATTCGCGAATGGGCGCGGATGGGCAATCCTGTTCCGGTCTATTTCACCGTCTCTGAACTGCAGAACGCCGGCGATGTGTTTCCGATCGAGTTTCATCAGATGAGTATCGCACGCAAGGTCTTGTTCGGCCCGGACGTACTTGCCGATCTTGTGATCTCAGATAAATTCCTGCGTCTTCAGGCTGAGTTTGAATTGCGGAGTAAGCTGATACAGCTTCGGCGGCAGTACATTTCCGCGTCGGCATCTGTCGATGGATTGAAGCGTTTGATGGGCGATAGCTTATCTAGCTTCTCAGCATTGTTTCGTGCGGTGTTGATCTTGAAGGGCCTGACGCCGCCCGCGACGAAGCACGAGATCGTTGCCCTCACTGCAAAACAGCTAGGCATCGACGGAACGCCGTTTGAAAAAATATTTGATATTCGTGAGAATAGACTCACCGAAAAGCTTGACGAGGTTAGTGCGAACCGCCTATTTGGCGAGTATATGGAGCAGATCGAACACGTTATTCACGCAGTCGATGCGATCGACAAGGGGTAGTCAGTTTTGACTTTTAGGAGAATAGAGATGAAAAGAGCAATTTTGTTATCAATAGTATTATTTGCCGCGTTCGGCCTTAGCGGCTGCAGCTACAACGATCTGACCGCGAAGCAGCAGAAAGTAAAGGGTCAGTGGGCAAATGTTGAAAGTGCAATGCAGCGACGGGCAGATTTAATACCCAATTTGGTAAAAGCAGCACAGATGGCGGGTATCCAAGAGCAAGAGGTATTTGGTCAGATCGCGGACGCACGTTCACGCCTTCTAGGTGCCCAGCAGGCTGCACCGGCGGGTGAAGGCGGCGACAAAACGCCAGAGCAGAAGCAGGCCGTTATCGAAGCGAACAACACCTTCGGAGGGACGATTGGCCGTCTTTTGAGTTTGCAGGAACAGTATCCAGTATTGAGATCGGTAGAGGCGTTCCTTAAACTTCAAGATGATCTATCGAGTACTGAGAATCGCATTAATGTTGCACGTCTCGACTACAACTCATCTGTGACGGATTACAATACAACGCGGAATTCTTTTCCGGCGGTACTGACTGCTAGTTTACTTGGATTTAAAGAAGAGCCATTTTTCAAAGCTGACGAGGGCGCAAAAACGGCTCCGGACGTCGGCGACCCCAATTCAATCCGACGGTCAGCAACCAAGTGCACCGGCTGCTCCCGTAGCCCCTGCTGCTCCGGCAAACAAACCGTAACTAAAACCCGCGGCTATTGCACATCGAACAATGATCGCAAGGCTTGTCAGGCTCGAACTGGCAAGCCTTTTCCTTGAACTGGCTGCCAAATATCGAATCGGCGATCGCCTCGGCGATGTTGAGTTTGTCGAGGCTCGGATGGGGAGAGTGATGAGTGGTGAGTGATGAGTGATTAGTCGTCTCTGCCTGCTCGAGTTTATCTAGGCGGTGATTGATCTTTTCCACACTTGCAAACAGAGCTGCCAGCTCTGAGGTCTGGGGCTCGGATGAGAGTATCTTGGCTATCTTGTCAGCCAGCTTTTGCGTTTCCGTGGAAGCCATTGCGTCTAGCCTTCATCTCCTGTCAACAGATCAACATAATCCACCACCCCAACGATCGCCGAGTCGATCGCCGCTCCGGGTTTGCCGGTGGAGGCGGTTGAGGCTCCCCAGCCTTCCTGGACGATGAGGACGATGTCGCCTTCGCCGGAATTAACTGAATCGAGGGCGATGCAGGTGTAGTCCATGTCGGTGCCCTCGGGGGTGATCTGGCGGCAGAGCATCGAGCGCGTGCCTTCGTAACGCTGATTTTTTTGCGTTGCTACTACATTTCCGATGACACGGGCTAAGAGCATCTATGGATTAAAAACGTGCGCGTCCGAATCGATTATTCCTACTATCGTGCAGTCGGTAGGCGTTTCGTCGCGTTTGAATGGGAACGAGGCTTCCTTGCCTCGGCACCAGAAAACTAATTCGCCAACTCCCGCACCAACCGCGTCAAGCGCGATCGTCGGCGTTCCTTTTGGTTTGAGATCAGCGTCCAAAGTTTGCACGAGTAGGAATTTACGCCCGTGCAGGGCTTCGTTCTTCACCGTTGCAACTACATTTCCGATGACGCGGGCTATCTGCATTGTATGAGTTTATTGAGTGTATAGAGTTTTTTGAGTTTGTTGAGGGAAAGCAATTTCTCTCTCAATGAACTCAAGAGACTCAAAAAACTCTTTCAACTAGTTATATCTATTTCGTCGATCACGCCGATGATCGCGCTGTCGACGGGGCAGTCTTTGTTACCCTCGGCGAGGCGGGCGGATGAGCCGCTGACGACGATGACCTTTTCGTGAAAGCCTGCTCCGACGGTATCGACGGAAACAACATAGCCGCTCTGGTCAGTGCCGTCGAGATTGATCGGCTTGACGATGAGCAGCTTCTTTCCGTGTAGCCGTTCGTCTTTTTGCGTGGACACGACGGTGCCCAGGATGCGTGCGATTATCATTGTTCAGTTGTCGGTGGTCAGTTGTCAGTTGTCAGTTAGAACAGAAATATCTGACAACTGACAACCGGCTACTGACAACTATCCTTTCCTGACGACAGGCAATGTCTCATCCACGCTCGAGTGTGGACGCGGGATGACGTGGACGCTGACTAGTTCGCCAACGCGGCGGGCGGCGGCGGCACCGGCGTCGGTGGCTGCTTTTACCGCGGCAACGTCACCGCGAACAACCGCTGTGACAAAACCGGCTCCGATCTTTTCGTAGCCGACGAGCTGTACATTCGCGGCCTTGACCATGGCATCGGCCGCCTCGATCGTGGCCACGAGGCCCTTTGTTTCAACCATTCCTAATGCTTCTTGCATTTAGTTTCTCCTGAAAGTTTCTAAGGATTCTTAAGTTTACCCCAACTTGGCCGCTTGGCTCAAAAGCTCGATCAATTCTTCGCGGGTGAATGATATTTTCTGCCCGTTCGAACCGTTTGACGTTGGGTAACTCACGTCGAGGTCGCAGGCGATGTTGGCTTCGTGGAGATAGCCGCAGGCCTGGCAGCGGGCGTTTGCACCGAGAAAGCCCGCCTTTTCCCTGATATGAATAAGCTTTTCGATCGCGTCAGCCGGCAGGTCGTTGGCTCCGCCGAGGGCTTTGGCGAGGATCGCGATCTTGGCGGTGTGTTCGAGCGTTTCGAGGCGGTCGAAGGCTTGCCAGAGATGTTCGCCGTAGGCAACCGCACCGTGATTGGCCATTAAAAGGGCGTTGTGATGCGGGACGAAAGGCTTCATCGCCTCGGTCAGTTCGTCGGTCGACGGAGTGCCGTATTTAGTTAGCGGAACGCATCCGAGCGTCAGGATCACTTCGGATAATATTGGCTGGTCTATCGCAAGCCCCGCGGCGGAAAACGCTGTCGCGTGCGGCGAATGCGCGTGACACACCGCGTGAATATCGGGCCGCATCTTGTAGATCAGTAGATGCATTGCCAGCTCGGACGAAGCCCGTTTGTCCGAAAGCGGCTTGCCGTCTAGATCCGTAAGAGCGAGGCAATCCTCGGTCATTCGCCCTTTCGAGGTCATTGTCGGCGTCGCGAGAACCGTATTCTCATCGAGTCGAATGCTGACGTTGCCGTCAAACGCAACAACGTGGCTGCGTTCGTAGAGCAGCTTGCCAACCTCGCAGATGAGTTTTCTTGCGGCGGATTCGTCCATACAAAAATAAGGAAACCACAGATTAACACATCGCTCGCGGCGCGTTAACCTGTGGCTTGATCTTGAGTGAAAAATTATCTCGCTGTCTTCGGAGCTGCCGGGGCAACAGGGGCAATCGGTGGAGGCGGAACGCTGAGTTCCAACTCGCGAAGCTCATTTCGCCATTCCTCGTGGCCAGGATGTTTCATCTTCAGCTCGTCCCAACGCTGGCCTTCCACCTCGTTGCGTAGGCGAAGATTCTCGTTCTTCAGTTCCTCGTTCTCACGGCGAAGTCGCTGCATTTCGTGATGCTTCTTCGCTTTCCAGCCGCGGCCGAATTGCGGACGCTTGAGGTCCACAAACAGGCTCGTGATAAAAACGCCCACCAGCAGTGCTGCTGCGAACGGTAAGATCCTCTTAACAAGTCCAAATATTCCTGGCGATGTCATGGCTTAGAACTACTCCTGTATTACTACTTACGGCGGCTATTCGAAATCGGTTTCAACAAAATTTGGGAAACCGCAACTTACATATTATACCTTCCATCAAAACTCACAAAGCAAATTCTGACGCGGGGCGTGAAAAGATCAAAAATAAGACGGCGCACTTCGCTCGTTCGTTGCCCTGAGAAGAAAATTGACATACAATTGGCGTTTCAAGTGTGAAACAATGATCGCATACCTGTCAGGCAAACTGTTGGAAAAGCATACAAATTTGGCAATCGTCGATGTCGGCGGCGTCGGCTATGAGGTGTCGATACCGCTCTCGACCTATTACGAGCTCGGCGATGTCGGCTCGGATGTCAGCATGCGGATCTACACGCATGTTCGGGAAGACGCGATACAGCTTTTTGGCTTCAAAACCCTGCGCGAACGCGATCTCTATCTCCGCCTGATCTCTGTTCAGGGCATCGGGCCGAAGATGGGCATCGCGATGCTGTCGGGTATGAACGCCGACGAGATCATCCTCGCCATCCGTACCGACGATCTCGCCCGCCTCACATCGATCCCCGGCGTCGGCCGCAAGACCGCCGAACGTCTCGTGATCGAGCTTCGTGACAAGATCGGCGAACTCTCGAGCGGCGGAACTGCAAAACACGATGCCCTCGAATCTTCGTCGCTCCCGTCCGATGCCATTTTCGAGGATGCCCTGTCGGCACTTGTGAATCTCGGCTACCAGCGTCCACTGGCGGAAAAGGCGTTGAAGCAGGCCGCGCAAGAGGGGATCGAGATCTCTGTGCAGAAGCTTTTGCGGCGAAGTCTTCAGTTGTTGGCGAAATAGTGTTCGTCCAAATTCGGCTTTGCCGTACTGCAGTGCGGCGTGGCTGTGCCTCGCCGGTCGCCACCACTACCTGATCCCGGCGGCTACGCCGCCAATGGAGGCATAGCCTCGAAAATAATTTATGAGCAGAATCGGAGAGGCACAGCCTCTCCGCACTGCGATGCGGCAGGCCGCAAGAATGCTTCAGATCCTCACCCAAATCAAAACTGACTTCTCCACCCTCGACCGCCGGGCCGTTTTTGCGTTTGTCTATGCTGCGGTCGGTCTTACGTGCATTACCTATCTCAAAGATCCGAAATATCTCCAGGCGATCCTCGCGGGAACGCCTTGGGCGCATGTCGGTGATGAGGCGGCGATGTCGTCGACGAATAATCTTTACGCATTGGTCTGGTGGGTGTGTGTTTCGCTTGCCTTTTATTTTGTGATACCGGCGTTGTTCGTTAAGTTCGTGCAGAAGCGAAAGCTGAGCGAGATCGGGCTCGCGAATAAGGTTGAGCCGGGGTTTTTGAAGCTGTTGGTGGTCTGTGTCGCGTTCATGTTGCCGTTGGTTTATCTGATGTCGCTGACGGATGGCTTTTCGTCGAAGTATCCGTTTTTGAAAGTTTACGACGGCTCGCCGTATTTGACTTGGACGCTCTTGATCTGGGAACTCGTGTATTTTGCACAGTTTTTCGGGCTCGAATTCTTTTTTCGCGGTTTTCTCGTTCATAGCCTGAAACCGTCCCTGGGATTTTATTCGATCTTCGCGATGACGGTGCCGTACACGATGATCCATTTTCAAAAGCCGATGCCCGAAACCTTCGCCGCCATCGTCGCCGGCATTTTCCTCGGCTGGATCAGCTACAAAAACGGCACCATCTGGCTCGGGCTGGTGCTGCATTGTGCGGTGGCATTCTCGATGGATATTTTGGCGTTATGGAACAAGGGGCTGCTATGACGAAATGTGTCAGAATGGTCCGTCACGGACCCATTTCTCCGAACCGAAATTGCGTTTTTCCGAACCGCGGAAATGGGAAAATATGTGCAGAACGGGGCCACATTTCGCAACGTTTCCGTCTCATCGAGCTACGTCCGGCTTTTCCCATCGAATCCGAACGTTTCCTTTTAATTTTCTATATTTCCTTTCGCACCCCTTGTGCCCGGGTCGGCTGTCAATCCGGTTTCGATTTCGGTTAGAATCATGACAGTGAATGCCGCAATAAATATTCGTGACGAAGACCTGTCGCCTGACGAGAGTCGGTTCGAGGCGACTTTGCGTCCGGCGCAGTTGGCTGAGTACATCGGCCAGCCGAAGGTGAAGGAGAATCTGCGGGTCTTTATGAAGGCCGCTTTGAAGCGTCGGGAGGCTCTTGATCACATTTTGCTGACCGGGCCGCCGGGTGTCGGGAAGACGACGCTTTCGAATATTGTCGCTAACGAGATGGGGGCCAATCTCAAATCGACGTCTGGGCCGGTGATCGAAAAGGCCGGTGATCTGGCGGCTATTTTGACCGGACTCGAAGAAGGCGATGTGCTTTTTATCGACGAGATCCACCGGCTCAATCCGGCCATCGAGGAAATTCTCTATCCCGCGATGGAGGACTACAATCTCGACATCATGATCGGCCAGGGCACGGCGGCGAGGTCGATAAAGCTTGAGCTGCCAAAGTTTACGCTGGTCGGTGCGACGACGCGTCCGGGGCTGATCACGGCGCCGCTGCGTGGGCGGTTTGGCATTATTTTCCATCTCGATTTCTACGGCGTCGATGAGCTCCAAACGATCTGCAAACGGTCGGCCGGCATTCTGGATGTCGCTATCGACGAGAACGGTTCGCATGAGATCGCCAAACGTGGCCGCGGGACTCCGCGTATCGTAAACCGACTTTTGCGTCGTGTTCGCGACTTTGCCGAGGTCGATCACGAGGGACACATTACCGAACATGTCGCCTGCGACGCGCTTGACCGGATGGAAGTCGACAGCTTTGGGCTCGACGAGATGGACGCGAAATTGCTCAAGACCATCATCGAAAAATTCGACGGCGGCCCTGTCGGTCTCGGAACGATCTCAGCCGCGATCCACGAAGAAAAAGATTCCATCGAAGAGATAATCGAACCGTACCTGCTCCAGATCGGATTCCTCAATCGGACCCCTCGCGGCCGCATCGCCACCCGCCGAGCCTACGAACATTTCGGCCTCGTCGAACTAATGCGCCGGTCGGATGAGCCGACTCTTTTTGGGTGATCTAGTTAGATTTTCGTTGCCTCAATTTAGTCAAATACAATAAACTCATACGGATATGGCGAAGGAGCTGGTGCTTTCACTCGACGGGCAGCGATTTTCGGTCAGCTTTCGAAAGATCGACCGCGAGCAGATCTATGGCTCGATCGAGATCGAGGCGTTTGATGAAAGGGCAATCCGGCAGCTTTTGGTGCTGGCGGCGGATGGTAAAACGTTGCTTGATAAGGGCGGGACGGCGCTTGCGACGCTCGATGAGAAAGGGAATTCGGTAGAGAGGAACACACTGAAAGCCGTCAATCTTGAGGGCGAGGAATTGCCGGTTGTGGAATCTTCCTTCTCGGTCCGAAACGATCTTGAGGTGGCTCACGTCGACGATTATCTTGCTCAGCTCGTGAAATCAGTTTACGTGCTCGACCCGTTCGAAGGCGGCGATATCGACTATCTGCTCGACCACCTCGCGTCCGGCTTGATCTATCGCTTCCCGTTCAGCTATCGCGGGGGCACGGAATACGACAACGCATTCGTCATCGGCAACGGCAGCGAGGCGTTTATGATAATCGGGAAACAGGCGAAGTTTCAGTACTCGATGTTGAATCAGGCGGCGAGGCTGGATTCGATCGAGGAAGAGGAAATCTCGGGTGATGATCTGGATTTTGACTTGTTTTAGGTTGGTTTTTAACGCAAAGACGCAAAGGGAAGAGAGGTTCGGTTGCGAATTGTGCATCTACATTTGTCTTACTTTGCGACTTTGCCCCTTTGCGACTTTGCGTTAAATAATTCTTAGCTATGGCGATCAATATTAGTAATACAAAAAACCGCGACGCGGTCGTGGCTTTTGAGGCGGTTGTGCCTAAGCGTGAGGTGGCGTTTGTTGACCCGAAGGGCAAGCCGGTGCGCACCCAAAAGCTCTTGAAGACCGATATCGAGCATGATCTTACGGCTTTGCTAAAGAAGAAAAAGGATCTGAACGCGGTCGGAAAGGCGCTCGTGAAGGACGATCCGGAGATCGATCTTGAGCATTTTGGGATGACGCTGACGGACACTTCTCGGGTGTATGTTTCGAAGAAGGGCATTATTCATCTTGTCGACGAATGGGAAGTTTTGAAGAATCCGGACGGGGAAACCCGCGAGCGGCGGCAGCGGCAGAAGCAGTCGCAGAATATCAATTCGGATATTCCACTTAGGTGGAGCGGCAAATTTATCAAGAAGGAAGATGCGGCGCATAAATTTATTTTTACGCACAAGCGGCAGTTGATACACGTTAATGGGCTGACGTACGACTTTTTGTACGAGATGGCGAAGGAACTACACGAGCGGAATTCTTTGATGCTGCTTCGCGGCGGCGAAAAGGGCGATCAGCCGATAATCATGACCCGGGGAGCCAAACCGTACAACGCGTTTCTCGAAGGCCGGATCGACGGCGACAGCTATTTGCTGGTGCTGCAGTTGTCGAATATGGAACTGAAGCGTCCGCCGATGTCAGAACCGGGAGCGGTAGCGACTGGGTCGAGCACAACCAAGAAATCACCCGCGAAAACCGCGAAGAAGAAATGAACCTCGATTTCGACAAAACACGCCTGACCAAGAAGAAGGGCAATTATTTTACCGGCGATTCGATCCATCTTACCGATCCGTCGTTGCATGCCAAGGCGCAGGATTACAAGCGTGAGCTGGGCGGGAAGATGCGTGCCGTGGCGGCTCAGGATATAGCGCGGATACAGGCGTCGCGTGGGTATATTGCGACGCGGAAATATGATGGCGAATTTGCGCTTGTTTTCTTCGATGGCGAGAAGCTGATCTCGGTCAATCCGGGCGGTACGGTGCGGATCGGGCTGCCGTGTTTTGAGGAGGCCGAAAAGCTGCTCAAGGCGGCGAAGGTCAAGTCGTGCGTGCTCGGCGGCGAACTCTACATTCAGGCTGAGAATAGCAAAGGGTTGCGTATTCATCAGGTCGTTAGCGTTCTTCGCAATCCGAGATCCGAAGCCGACATGGAACGCCTCGGCCTCGCTGTTTTTGATGTCGTCGAACACGACGGCGAGAAGACCGACACACTGAAGAAGTCTTTTGGGCTACTCGATAAATGGTTCGCCAAGGGCAAACTCGTGCAGGTCGTCGAGCATGTTCAGACGAAAAAGACTGACGAAATACTCGCTTTGCTCGCTGATTGGGTGATCGAGAAGGGCTCGGAAGGGCTTGTTTTACAGCATGATACGGCGAATTGGTACAAGATAAAGCTGCGGCACAATCTGGATGCGGCGATCATTGGCTACAGCGAGGGCAGCGATGAGCGGAAAGGTTTGCTGCACGATCTGCTGGTTGCGGTTCTAAGAAACGACGGGACGTTTCATGAGTTGACGCGTGTTGGCGGTGGATTTAGCGACGAAGAGCGAAAAACGATCGCCGCCGATCTCAAAAAACGCATCGTGCCGTCCGATTACGTCGCCGTCAATAACGACTACGTCGCCTATGAGATGATCAAGCCCGGCCCGGTGATCGAGCTGTCGTGCCTTGACCTCATTACCGAAAGCTCACGCGGCGGCCCGGTCAATCGCATGGTGCTCAAATGGGATGGCAAGCGATATAACGCTCTCTCGCGAATGCCGCTCGTGAGCGTGATCTCGCCCCAATTCGTCCGCATCCGTGACGACAAAGAAGCGACGATTGAGGACGTTAACATTCATCAGTTAACCGATATTGCACCGGTCGCTTCCGCAGAAAAGAGCGCTGAAGACACGACCTCAGCACCGAGCCAGATCCTGCAACGCGAGGTTTACACCAAGACGATGAAAGACAAACTCATGGTGCGAAAGCTCCTGCTTTGGAAGACCAACAAGGAAGAAAAGCCCGAGTTTCCGGCCTACGTCGTCTATCTAACCGACTTTTCGCCCAACCGCGTCGACCCGCTCCAACGCGAGATCCGCATCGCCGCAACCGAATCCGCCGCACGGAAACAGTACGAGCGAATGGCGAAGGAGAACTTTATCGGCGGTTGGGGGAAACTCGGAGAATAAAAAAGCAAAGGAACTATTTGCTCCTTTGCTTTTTGATTGGTGGCTTCAGACCTGATCGCAACACAGGTTGTAATCGCTACGGTTGCTCGATTCCTCGCCTAGCCGGGTTCACAACACAAGCCTTGTGCGGGGCCTGAAGCCAAGATAAAGGATAAAGGATGAGGGATGAAGGATAAAGTCGGAAAGTGCGAATCTCTACCGGGCCTTTACCTTTTTCACTATTGTGATAAATATCGCTCTGAGTTCTTCGGCTTCCTGACGGATCGGGGCGAGTCGCCCGTCGGTGAATACTTGTATGTCCTCGACGAGTTCCAGCCAGTAGATCGTTTCTTCGAGTTCCTGTAGGGCACCCTGTATTTTGCTTATGAAGTCAGGGTCAGACTTGGCATACTGAGCTTCTCGATAATAAGCCCCGACCGAAGTGCCTGAACGTACCATCTGCTTACCGATGATTTGAGCTTCGACCGTTCTTGGAAGTGCGGCATATAGTTTGATGACTCGTAAAGCGAACCGCCGAGTTCTGACCTTCAGATCTTCGTTCTCCATTTCTACTCCTCCCAACGAGAAAAGGACGAGTTCTGAAAGTTTTATCCTTCATCCCTCATCCTTCTTCCTTTAGTTATGGCGGAAGAGGTGGGATTCGAACCCACGGAACCCTTTTGAGGTTCACTACATTTCCAATGTAGCCAATTCAACCACTCTTGCACCCTTCCGCGAAAATAAATTGTCAAAATCGACGACTGTTAGTCGTCATCGCCGAGCTCATCAAGTATATCGTCACCATCATCGGCATCTTGCTCTGTTTCAGCTGCCTTAACAGGGGCGTCGTCGCTAGATAGCCATTCGTAAACAAACCCAGCGAGAAGAGCACCGAGGATCGGGGCGACCCAGAACATCCATAGCTGCGTCAGATACGCGCCCTGTGCGAACAGGGCCGGGCCGGTACTTCGGGCAGGATTGACCGACGTGTTTGTCACCGGGATCGAGATCAGGTGAATCAGGGTCAGGCCGAGACCTATGGCGATCGGGGCGAATCCTTTCGGAGCCAGCTTGTGTGTCGCTCCGAGAATGATGATCAGGAAGAAGAACGTCAGCACGACTTCGGCGACGAAACCGCCTAGTGCTCCATATTTCCCGGGCGAATTATCGCCGAAACCATTCGAGGCAAATCCGCCAATTGCAAAGCCGACCTTGTCGCTCGCGATCACATACAGGATGCCTGCGCCGGCGATCGCACCGAGAACTTGGGCGACTATGTAAGGCAAGATATCCTTTCCGTCAAATCGCTTACCGGCCCACAAGCCCAGCGTTACAGCCGGATTGAAATGCCCGCCCGAGATATGGCCCAGAGCGTACGCACCTGTCAGGACAGTGAGGCCGAATGCGAGCGAGACGCCGGCAAAACCGATGCCTAAATTTGGAAACGCAGCAGCTAAAACCGCACTACCGCAACCACCGAGCACTAACCAAAGTGTGCCCAAAAACTCAGCCGACAACCTTTTTGTTAAAGGCATAACGGAATTCCTCCCAGAGTTACGAAAATAGTGAATTACGGCGTGATGATAACCGAATACTTGTCAAAGAACAAATAATAATGGCGGAGAGGGTGGGATTCGAACCCACGGTACCCGCAAAGGTACAGCAATTTTCGAGACTGCCCGATTCAACCACTCTCGCACCTCTCCGCACGAGCGAACTTAAGATGATAAGGTTTGGTGTCGGGAAATTCAAGTTGGCGTGCAAAAGCGCTCTCTGTTACAATTCGTCTCGTTCAAGTAAAAATTTCGACCACGTAAAACGCCTTTTCAGGCTTTCTTAAGGAGAATCGACCATGAAGCGTCTTGTTTCTTATCTTTTGGTTCCTATTCTTTGCTCGGTCATCATCGCCCAAGGGCCGCAGGCAAAGCAGACAGCCGTCGGTAAAGACACGCCGAAAACACCGGCGACATCTCAGCCGATAAATGCCGAGTACACAAAATCGATCATCGATAATACGACCGACAAGCAGTTTTTGACCGAATTGGTCGATCATTTGCCGCTGTCGGCAACCGTGCCCTCGCCGGACAAGATCATTGGTTATCCGGTCGGTACGCCGAACAAACTCACGTATACAAAGGATCAACACCGCTATTACCGTGAGCTTGAAAAGGCGACGCAGCGGGTGAAGACGTTTGTAGCTCCTGAGAAAAGCGAACAGGGAAGGGAGCAGCTAACGGTCGTCGTCGGTGACGAGGCGACACTGGCAAAGCTCGGCCGCTACAAAGAGATCCTTGCCAAGCTTGCCGATCCGCGAACGATCAACGATGAGATCGCAAAGCAGCTCATTGCCGAGGGCAAGGCTGTCTATTGGGCATCGGGTTCGATCCATTCGACTGAGACCGGTTCACCCGAGATGCTGATGGAGCTTGCGTATCGGATCGCTGTCGAGGAAACGCCATTCATCCAGCAGATCCGCAAGAACGTCATCGTGATGATCACGCCGACGCTTGAGGTCGATGGCCGCGATACGATGGTCGATCTCTATAACTACCGCAAAGCCAACGAAGGTAAACGCGTCCCGGGGCTGATCTATTGGGGCAAATACGTTGCTCACGACAACAACCGTGATTCGATGGGAATGGCGCTGGCGTTAACGCGGAATCAGATGTCGATATTCCTTGATTTTCGTCCAACCGTTCTTCATGACCTTCATGAGTCAGTACCGTTCCTATATGTTTCGACCGGAACCGGCCCGTATAACGCTTGGCTCGATCCGATCGTCGTTAGCGAATGGCAGGATCTGGCCTATCACGAGGTCGAGGAAATGACGAAGCGTGGTGTGCCGGGAGTTTGGACCCACGGATTCTACGACGGCTGGGCTCCGAACTACATGTTCTATGTGGCGAACGGCCACAATTCGATCGGGCGTTTTTATGAGACGTTCGGAAATGGCGGTGCTGACACTCAGGATCGCGTGGTCGGTGCTCAAGCGAACCGCGATTGGTTTCGCCCGAATCCGCCAACGTCGCGGGTGAAATGGTCGCTTCGCAATAACGTTAATCTCCAGCAGAGTGCGATCTTGCTGGCGATGAATCACGTTGCGAATAACAAGGATAAATTCCTCAACAATTTCTATCTGAAGAGCAAACGCAGCGTCGCCAAGGCGAGAACCGAAGGGCCGGCGGCCTATGTTCTGCCGGCGAACGATACGCGTCCGAATGAGGCCGCTGATCTCGTAAATCTGCTCAAGATGCAGGGCGTTGAGGTTCACAAGCTGAGTGCTGAGGCTGAGACAAAAGAAGGCAAATTTGGTGCGGGCAGCTACGTAGTTCGCATGGATCAGCCGTACTCGCGTATGGCCGATATGCTGCTCGACACCCAGTATTACAACGTTAACGATCCGCGTCCGTACGACGATACAGGCTGGACACTTGGGCCGCTGCGCAACGTCAAGACGATCCGTGTAAAAGACGAAAAGATACTCGGTGCGGCAATGACGATGACAAATGGTCCAGCGAAAGTGACGGGCAAGGTCGATGGAGCCGGAGCCGCGGGTTGGTTAGTCAATCACAATGCCGAGAGTGCGAATGCACAGCTCAGGTATCGTCTTAAGGACGTAAAATTCGCCGCCGCCGAAGCGGCATTCAAAGTCGGCGATAAGAATTTCAACGCCGGTTCGTACATCATCAAGGCAGAAGGGAATCCCGCCGATACTGCTGCCCGTGTTGCCAAGGAGGCGGCCGAACTCGGACTGACCGCGACGGCAGTTGATAAGATTCCGGAAGTAGCGAACCACGCGGTTTCAACGCCACGCATCGCTCTTGTGCACACCTGGATCAATACTCAAAATGAAGGTTGGTATCGTATCGAGCTCGACCGGCTTGGTATTCCATACGACTACATTTCCGATCAGGTGCTCGGCCGTACGCCGAATTTGCGAGAGAAATGGGACGTGATAATTTTCGGTCCGGTCGGTGGCAGCGCTCAGGCGATCGTCCGAGGCAATCCAAAGTTTGGCGAGTCTGAAGCTCCAATTCCCTGGAAGGCAAGTTCCTTGACCCCGAATATGGGAATGTCGCCCGACCAAACGGATGACATTCGTGGCGGAATGGGAATCCAGGGGATCGCGAATTTGAATAAGTTTGTCGAGGGCGGCGGCTTGTTTGTCACCGTTACAGGAAATGCTTCGATCCCCATCGATTTTGGCATTACTTCGGGAGTTTCGATCCAGGAATCGACCGCTCTAAACGCCCGCGGTTCGGTCGTTAATACGACCTTTTCCGACCGCCGCAGCCCTATAGCATATGGCTATGACGAAGGGCTCGCTGTTTACTTCAATCAAGCGCCCCTGCTGCAAGTTGGTGGCGGTGGATTTGGCGGTGGTGGAGGCGGCGGTGGCGGTATTCCGGGGGCTGGAGCCGGAGGTGCGACGCGACCGACAGGGCGTGGTACGTTGACCGATCCTGACGTCGTGCAAGGCCGCAAGCCGATGGAACCGGTTGCACCCGGAGGCGGCGGTGGCGGTGGATTTGGCGGCGGACAACAGCCGCAGCCACCGATCTCTTCGCAGCCACGTGTCGTACTCCGATTCGCACCAGAACGCGATCTGCTCGTGAGCGGAATGATGGCGGGCGGTGCCGAGCTTGCGGGCAAAGCGGCAGTGGTTGATGTCCCGGTCGGCAAGGGGCACGTTGTGATGTTCGCCAACAACCCGATGTGGCGGCATCAGACGCACGGCAGTTTCTCGCTGCTCTTTAACGCGATCCTGCACTACGACAATCTCAGTGTCGGCCGAGCGACGCCCGGGGCGGCCCGGCCCGCAGGTGACGAAGAGATATTTGAAGACCAGTAGACCGTTATTCGATGGTACAGAAAGGCTCTGTTTCGACAGGGCCTTTTTTGTTTGCGGCGAAACAAGCCGTTAGAATATTGCGTACTAGGATAAAGAATATTTATCGGTAAAATAAGGAGTTCGCCAGTATGAGAAGATTGATATCGATCGCCTTTTTATTCATCATCATCGTGATCGGCAAGTTCGTGATCGTTGCACAAGATATGAAACCACCTGTCGCAAAGAAAGAGCCAAAGGTATTGAAGATCCATGGTTATGAGATCACGGATAACTACGCGTGGATGCGTGACCGCAATAAGGACAAGGATCCGGCGGTCATCGATTACCTGACGGCTGAGAACAAATACACCGAGTCATTTATGGGCCAGCATCAGCCGCTCGTAGACACGTTATACAAGGAAATGCTCGGCCGCATCAAGCAGACCGACCTCAGCGTCCCGACCAAGATCGGCGATTGGTGGTACTTCACGCGGAGTGAAGAAGGCAAACAATACGTCACAAATCTTCGCAGCAAGACGCGTGACGGAGCTAATGCCGAAGTTCTGCTTGATCAGAATGAAATGGCAAAGGGCCTCAAGTACTTTGCGGTCGGTACCTTTGAGATCAGCGACGATGGCAACTGGCTTGCTTTCTCGACAGATACGACCGGCTATCGACAGTACACGCTTCAATTCAAAGACCTAAAGACCGGCAAGATCCTCGCAGACAAACTTGAACGCGTGACTTCGACCGAGTGGTCAGCTGATGGCAAGTATTTCTTTTACGGGCAGGAAGATGATGTCTCGAAACGCTCGGACAAGGTCTTTCGCCACGTGGTTGGGACAACCGGGCCGGATACGCTGATCTTTGAGGAGAAAGACGTTCTCTTTAATACAGGCATTGGCCGATCTGCTGACAAGAAGATGATGTTCATCGGCTCGGGTGCGGCGACGATGAGCGAGTATCGATACCTACCGGCGGGCACGCCGCTTGGCGAATGGAAAATGATCGCTCCTCGAAGGGAGAACCACGAATACAACGTGACCTTTGACATGGGCGAGTTCTATATTCTGACGAATAGGGACGCCGAGAATTTCAAGGTCGTACGTGCACCGGCCAATGACCCAACAGAGGCGAACTGGAAAGATTTTATTCCCCACAATCCTGCCGTGAAGGTCGAGAACGTGAGCTTCTTCAAGGATTATGCGGCGGTCTCGGAACTTGAGAACGGCCTCGAGTACATTCGCGTGATGGACCGCAAGACGCGTCGGGCCGATATTCGTATCCCGACCGAAGAGAGCGTTTATACGATGGGTCTGAGCGGCAATCCGGAATATGACACGCCGTACATTCGCTACACTTATTCGTCGATGATCACGCCGAATTCGACTTTTGAATTCGATCTCAAGACGCGCCAGAGCAATCTGGTCAAACAGCAGGAAATTCCGAGCGGCCACAACAAAGAGCAACTACGAAACAACCCGCGTATGGGCGACCGCCCGCGACGGCGTGAAGGTTCCGGTTTCGATCGTGATGAAAAAGGGCACGAAGCTGGACGGCAGGGCTCCGATGTTGCTTTACGCTTACGGTTCTTATGGTTATTCGATGACGCCGAATTTCTCTACTGCGAGATTAAGCCTCGTAGATCGAGGAATGATCTACGCCATTGCTCATATTCGTGGTGGCAGCGAACTCGGTGAAAAATGGCGACAGGACGGGCGTATGTTCAAGAAGATGAATACGTTTCACGACTTCATCGACTCTGCAAAGTGGTTGGTTGCTAATAAATATACGTCGAGCGACCGTCTCGTGATCCAGGGCGGCAGCGCCGGCGGGCTTTTGATGGGCGTAGTGGTCAATCAATCGCCTGAGACGTTCAAGGCTGCTATTGCTCAGGTTCCGTTCGTAGATGTAATGAACACGATGCTCGACGATTCGCTGCCGCTCACTACCGGGGAATGGATCGAGTGGGGCAATCCCAACGAGAAGAAGGCGTGGGATTACATGATCACGTATTCGCCTTACGACAATGTCAAAAAGCAGAAGTATCCGAATATGCTGATCGAGGTTTCACCTCAACGACAGCCAGGTGCCGTATTGGGAAGGTGCCAAATGGGCTGCGAAACTCCGTGAGATGAAAACCGACAACAACGTGATGCTTCTCAAAACCAACATGGGAGCAGGCCACGGCGGATCGTCAGGCCGCTATGACCGGCTGAAGGAAGTCGCATTTGACTATGCGTATGCTCTGACGCAGGTTGGGATAACGAAGTAATCTATCTGTATTTGGAAAGAAGGGGATGCCGAAGTCTTTGGCATTCCCTTTTCAGTTTTGCAGATCCGCGATGAGAGCATCAAAACTGACCACCATTCGATTGCCGGCATAACGTCAAGCGGACGGAGAAATTCTTGTTCGATCCACGATGCCTGACGAGCGAAGGCTCCACGGTCTTTGAGTTCAAAGCGCCTGATCAAGCGTGATTGAAACCAACCTCGGTCAGGACCGAAAAAAATATCTTGTAAAAATGCTCTGCTTTATTCATAATACTTGAGTCCGCACATCTGCGGGCTTTATCCCTCGAAGTAACCTCACCCTTAGATCGTCCGAGTGTTTTCCATTTTTTACCTGTTGATTCCCGCTGCATGGATTCGAAAGAAAGAAATATCAACCTCTATCTGCTCGCACTGACGCCGTTTGCTCTCGCAGTGGTCGTGTGGGCATTGATGGCGATGACCCCGGCGAGGATCGATTCGGGAGTGGTCACTCTAGCGGCGTTAACCGTCTTCTGCAGTTGCTACCTGCGGATACAACTTCCGAGGGTCAATATCCACCTGACGATCACCGATGGGTTAATAATTTTGCAATGCTGCAGTATGGCGGAGAGATCGCTGTGCTGCTCGCTGCTGTCGAGATAGCTGCGGCGTCATTGAATATGCTTCGCGGCAGTATGCCGATCAAGGTCAAGACGATCTTTATCAATATCTGGATGCAGGCATTGACGGTCTTTGCCGCGTATTATGCCGTTTCCATGATCTTTGGCCCGATCGACCGCATATTAGCGCGTAACGAGATGGCCAGCTTCGTGTGGATAATTGCCTCAATGGCAATGGCCCTCTTTCTGGTCAACTCTGTTCTGGTCGCAATTTATACGGCTCTCAAAAAGGAAATGTCGTTCTGGTCAGTGTGGTCGAACAATCTGGCCAGTGCGATCGTTCTTTACCTAACCGGTGGCGTCGTCGGCGGCATCATGATCAAGGCTCTGGAGAAAGTGGACTTCTATCTGCTTGCTGCGGTCATCGTCTTCTTTGGCATTGTCTACTTGACATTCCGGCGGTTCGTTGATGATGTAAAAAAGACGGTCGAAAAGGCCAAGGCGGCTGAGCGAGAACGTGCCGAGCAGGCTGAGGAGCACGTGAATGAGCTCCAGCATTACGTCGCCGAGCTCGAACGCAGCAGCGAGGCTTTACAGGAGAGTCATGAGAATTTCCGCCACGCCGCATATCACGATGCTCTGACCGGCCTGCCAAATCGCAACTATTTTATCGACACGCTGAAGGAACTACTTCATGCCAGCCGTGAGAATACCGAGAGTAACTTCGCTGTACTTTTCCTCGACCTCAAGAGCTTTAAGACGATCAACGATAGTCTCGGGCACAGCCTGGGCGATCGTCTTATCAAGAATGTGGCTAAACGGCTTGAAGGACTAGTACGCGAAGACGATATGGTTGGCCGCTTTAGCGGCGACAAATTTGGCATCATACTTTCCGATCTGCTAAGCCGTGAAGAGGCAACCGCATTTGCAGACCGCCTTGCCAAACGCCTTGCCGAGCCGTACACGCTCGACGGTCGTCAGGTGTTTACAAGCGCAAAGATCGGCATTGCCTATGGCAATTCGAAATATCCTGAAGCTGAAGACATTCTTCGAGACGCGGACATCGCGATGTATTACGCCAAGGACAACGAAGAGAATTACGTCATCTTTGACCAGAAGATGCATATTCGAGCGGTGACGCGTTTGCAGCTTGAAACTGATCTCCGATTTGCGATCGAACGGAACGAATTTGAACTTTACTATCAGCCGATCATCTCGCTTGAGACGGCTACGCTCGAAGGTTTTGAGGCGTTAGTACGTTGGAATCATCCGCAGCGTGGACTCGTGCCACCAAATGAGTTCATCCCTATCAGTGAGAGCACGGGACTGATAATTCCGATGACGGTTCAGATCCTGCACTCAGCTTGTTCGCAGGTCGTAAAGTGGCAGAACAAGTACGGTAGTGCTCGGCCGCTGAGCGTTGCAGTAAATCTTTCGGGCAAACACTTTGGCCATCCGGCGCTGGTCGAACAGATCAAGACTGTGATCGCAGAGACGGGCATCGACGCTGCGAGCCTAAAACTCGAACTCACCGAAAGCGCCGTGATGGACAATGCTGAAACGGCCATCCTGATGCTCAAGCAGATCAAGGAAACCGGCGTGCGGATTTCGATCGATGATTTCGGAACCGGTTACTCCAGCCTGAGCTATTTGCATCGTTTCCCGATCGATCTGCTCAAGGTTGACCGTTCATTCGTGAGTGCGATGGAAGAGAATACGGAAAACGGCGAGATCGTTCGCACCGTTATCGCTCTTGCTAAGGCGTTGAATCTAAAGGTCGTAGCAGAAGGAATTGAGAGTATTCATCAGTTTCACCAACTGAGAATTCTTGGCTGCGAATATGGCCAGGGCTATCTTTTCTCCAAGCCGCTACCGGTCGCCGACATCGAACGCTTGCTCACAGACAACACTCGCTGGCAGAATATCCTGCCAAATACAGGGATGCCAGTGATTCCTCAGAATCGAGAAATTTCGCAGCTAAGACTAGCTCAGTAGATCGAGCTAACCCGCAAAAACCGACGGCCGCGCATTCAATGGATGCGCGGTTTCGTATTTGTGGGTGAGATTGAGGAGAGTTGCCTCTGACCAAAAATTTCCGATGAGTTGGACGCCGATCGGCAGGCCTTCGGACGACAAGCCGGAAGGAACGCTGATCGCGGGAACGCCTGCTAGATTGGCTGAGACCGTATAAATGTCGCTCAGATACATAGCGATCGGGTCGTCGCTTTTTTCGCCGATCTTGAATGCGGTCGTCGGCGAAGTTGGCGTGAGGATCGCGTCACATTTCGTAAATGCTGTCTCGTAATCGCGTTTCACGAGAGCACGTACTTTCTGTGCTTTCGAATAATAGGCGTCGTAGTAACCGCTCGAAAGCACGTAGGTGCCGAGCATAATGCGACGTTTGACCTCAGGGCCGAAGCCTTCTTCGCGGGTCTTGAAGTACATCTGTCGCAATTCAGGTGAGTCCTCAGCACGGAATCCGTAACGGACACCGTCGTAACGGGCGAGATTTGATGAAGCCTCGGCCGTCGCGATGATGTAGTAAACCGCAATACCGTATTTGGCGTAGGGAAGCTCTATATCGACGGTGTTTGCCCCGAGAGCCTTGAAATTGTCGATCGAGGCGAGGACGCTCTCCCGAACTTCGTCGTCGAGCCCTTCGCCGAGCAATGCCCGCGGAATGCCAATCGTTTTGCCCGCGATATCGTCGTTCAGTGTGGCCGCGTAATCAGGAACAGGAACATCCGCGGACGTTGAATCCTTCTCATCACGTCCTGCGATCACGCCGAGTACATCAGCGACATCCTTAGATGTCTGCCCAAAAATTCCGATATTATCGAGAGACGAAGCAAACGCCACGAGGCCGTAACGCGAGATGCGCCCGTAAGTTGGCTTGAATCCGACAATCCCGCACAAAGACGCAGGCTGACGAACCGAGCCGCCGGTTTCGCTTCCTAACGCAGCTCGCACCACGCCCGAAGCGACCGCAACTGCCGAGCCGCCCGAACTGCCGCCCGGAACGCGTGCCACATCCCAAGGATTTTTCGCCGGGCCGAATGCTGAAGATTCATTAGACGAACCCATCGCGAATTCGTCCATGTTCGTCTTTCCAACAACGATCGCCCCGGCATCGTTCAGTCGCGAGATCGCGGTCGCGTCATATTGAGCCTTGTAATTGCCAAGGATGCGCGAGCCGCAGGACGTTCGCATGTCCTTGGTGCAGATGTTGTCTTTGACGGCGATCGCCACGCCCTTCAGAGGGCCAACAGTCTCTGTCGTGTCGAGCAACTGGGCTCGCGAGAGCGAACTTTCGCTCTCGATCGACAGGAACGAGTTGAGTTCGCCGTTTAGCGTTTCGGCGTGATCTAGCGTCTTTTCGATTTCGGAGACTATGGACATAGAAAATTATCTTGAGTTCGGGCCCTTACTTCGTGTGGGCTTGCGGCAACGAAAGTCAGCGTTTTTTTGAGCCGACACCGTCGAGCAGCCATTTGCCGCCTTCTTTTACCATATTGGCGACGACCTCTTGTTGCACGGTTGTGTAGTCGTCTTTCCAGTACAGCTGGATCTGCAGATCAACGTTTGTCGCAGTGTCAGCTCTACATTCGCCGATCTTAAAGCTCTTTGGATAATTCTCGGTCAGGGTGAACTGATCCAAAGAACCTTCTCCTGAGGCGGTCAATGCTGAGAAAAATCGGGGCGTTAGAAAACGTTCACGCGATCTGAGATTCTCAAGGGACGGCCGCATTTCATTGCCAAAGTGAAACGAGTAAAACTGCTTTGCCACCACTCGTGCCTCTGTGCATTCAAGCGGTTCGAGACTATACAACCGGCAACTGTAAATCAAAAAAGAAAAATTCAAAATGAAAATAAATCCGATCCATTTCTTAATTTTGAATTTTGAATTTTGCATTACTACAAAACTTTCGGCACCTGAAAATGTCCAGCGACGCCGGAGGGAGCTTCTCTGAGTGCGTCTTTTTGGGCAAACGACTCGCCGGCTATGTCTTCGCGGATCGAGTTTGTCGCTTTCCCTTCAGTTGTCAGGCCGCCGAGCATTGGTTCGATTTCACCGATGTCGAGTTCATTCAGCTGCTCGACGTACTTGACGATATTTGCCATCTGCGGCGTGTATAGCGCGACTTCGTCGTCGGTGATCTCTAGGTGTGCGAGTTTTGCTACTTGTCTAACGTCCATATGTTCGAAATCAACAGATCAAAATTGTGACTTCAGTCCCCTTTGTCCAAATACGCAGCGGCTGCGTTCAGGAAGCTCTTGCGAAGCGATTCATCGGCGATATCGTTCGCCGCATTGACCAGCGACGGAGCGATCGGGGCTCTCGTCTTCGCTGCTTTCGTATTTCTCGCCCGTTTTCTTTTAGCTTCTGCCAATGAAGCTGGTGCGATGCGAAATTCGATGAATTTGACCGTGCCCTGACCGAGCTTGCCGTTAAGCTGGGCAAGCATTTGCGGGGCGAGGTCTTCGAGGTGCCGCTGCCACGTTCGGTCTTCGACCGCGATGACTAGGCGGCTTTCGAAGAACTCGACGGGCGAAGTACGTTCGCTGAGCATCTCACCTGCGGTTTGCCGCCACGCGACAAAAACTACTGCCTCGGTCGCACTATCATTCAGGCCTAAGCCACTCAAAACCACCGGGATCGTGCCGAAAACTCGCTCCATTTGCCATCCGTCGCCAATAAACTATTATTTTAGACGACAAACACGCAAATGGGAAAACGCGTCAGATTTATGATCGAACTGCCAAAATTAATACTAGCCTCAGGCAGCCCGCGACGGGCTGAGATACTGACATCTGTCGGTTGGGACTTTACAAAACACGTCGCTGATATCGACGAAACCGAGCATGAAGGCGAGTTGCCAGAAGACTACGTTGTTCGCCTAGCTCAAGAAAAAGCCGCTGGCCGTTGCGGGTCAGTATCCAGGCGAATTCGTATTGGAGGCCGATACAACCGTTGTGATCGAAGAGCAAATAATCGCCAAGCCTATTGACCTCGACGATGCGAGGCGAATGTTATCCTTGCTGTCGGGAAATTGGCACGAGGTTCTGACAGGCGTCGCTGTTGTGCGAGATAGTGAAATTCGAAGCGGAATTCAATCGACACGGGTGAAGTTTGCACCCATGAGCGAGGCAGAGATCAACTTCCTCGCCGAGCGGGGCGACCCTTTAGATAAGGCCGGAGCGTACGCCGTTCAGGCCCAGGCAGCCCTATTTATAGAGGGAATCGAGGGCGATTATTGGAATGTGGTGGGACTGCCGGTGAGTTTGGTTTACCGATTGGTTACCGGAAAGGTTGCAGAAGGCCTCACGCAGTAAGGGCATCTTTTCTGAAGGAAAAGACGCCCCTTTCTACGGTATTTGAAGCGACAGACCACGCAACTTTTTTATAGCAATCTATCGATTACCTTGCCTATCGGGACGGTAACATCGTATTTTGGATCCGTGCTGATGCCACCGAATTGCTCGCCGGCGACGTTGCCGGATTTATCGAGAATCAGGAATGAAGGGACCTGGTCGATCTTGAATTTCTTCAGCGTCGATCCGCCATCCGGATCGAGAAGAACGGGAACAGTGAGCTTATTCGTTATTGCAAACTTTCTCAGAGTATCCGCACTCGCGTAGTTCTTCGACTTTGGATTGGCCGAGTCGGTCGCGACGAAATAGACCACGACATTCTTACCCGCGTATTTCTTGGCGATCGCGTTGGTATATTCCGCTTGCTTGTTGCTCAGCGGCAACCAGCTTGCACCTATCGCTAGCACAACCACCTTACCCGTTTGTCCTTCGACATCTATGCGGGCACCGTCGAGCGAGGTCAACGGCGTCTGCGAAAACGCAGCGACGGCGAAGGTTAACGTTAGAGCAAAAATTGTAATGAAACCCTTTAGCGTGTTCATAGTTTTGTGAGATTCGGCTCAGGCCAGTCTCCCACTGTGGATTAGATGCAAGTTTGAGACCACATTACTGCTTTCGATTGAGAATGACGTTATCGATCAGCCGGACAGGGCCGAATTTGACGGCGATCAGAATCAATGCTTCCTCATCTCCAATCTTTTCAATGGTTTGCAACGAATCCCGGTCGACGATTGCAACATAGTCAAGGTTTGCCATCACCTCGGTCGCGATGCGATCTTTGACGATTTGAGCGAGATCTGCGGCATTTCGTTCGCCTTTCTTGAATGCGGTCTTGGCTTCGCGGAGGGCATCGATGATCACGGCCGCCTTTTCGCGTTCCTCCGGCGAGAGGCGCTCGTTTCTAGAGGACATTGCCAGTCCTGATTCTTCACGGACAGTCGGGACTACGACGATCTCAGTCTCAAAGCCAAGGTCGTAGGTTAACCGTTTTATCACCGCGACCTGCTGTGCGTCCTTCTGGCCAAAAAACGCAAGATCGGGCCGCACGGTGTTGAAAAGTATAGTTACTACCGTAGCAACCCCGCGAAAATGCCCCGGACGCGATCCGCCCTCGAGCGTTGTTGTGACGCCTTCGACATCCACGTAGGTTGAAAATCCCGCGGGATATATCTCGTCCGCGTCAGGGGCGAAAATGTAGTCGACATCGTACTCGGCTAACATTGCCGCATCGGCTGTCAGATCGCGTGGATACTTTTCGAGGTCGCCTTTGTCGTTGAACTGTGTGGGATTTACAAAGATCGACACGATCAAGATATCGCATCGCTGCCGAGCTTCTTCGACAAGTTTGAGATGCCCAGCGTGCAGGGCTCCCATCGTCGGCACAAACGCAACGGTCTTCGCCTCGCGTCGTAACTTACGCGAGATCGAAAACATTCGTTGGCGGCGGTTGATGATCTCCATTTGAAGGGAAGTTAGCCTATCGCGCCCATTTCCTTCTTTGTTTCCTCGGTCAAGCCGTACGATTCCTGATCGTTGGGATACGCACCTGTTTTTACATCCTGAGTCCACGTTTGGATCGCCTCGGTCATGACCTGTCGGAGGTTTGCGTATTGGCGGACAAATCGCGGTTGTCGGCCGAAGGTCATGCCGAGCAGATCGTGGAGTACAAGCACCTGAATATCGCATTCCAGACCAGCACCGATGCCGATGGTTGAGATCGAAAGTTCTTCGGTAATCATTGCCGCCAATTCGCGGGGAACGAGTTCGAGGACGATGGCAAATGCTCCGGCGTCCTCAAGCATTTTTGCGTCCTCGATCAAGATCTTCGCCTGCTCCGCAGTGCGACCCTGAACGCGGTAGCCGCCCATTTTATAGACCGACTGCGGCGTCAGGCCGATGTGGGCGACGACCGGGATCTCTTCGCTCACGAGCCTCTTGACCAACGGAACACGATTGCTGCCGCCTTCGAGCTTCACGGCTTCTGCTCCGCCGTATTTCATCAATCGCAGTGCGTTCTTTACGCTTTCATTCTCGCTAATGTGGTAGGTGCCAAATGGCATGTCTGCGACGACCATTGCCCGCTCGGTACCACGTTTGACGGCGATGCACGCCGATAAGATCTCCTCGATCGATACGGGTATCGTGTTGCCATAGCCGTGAATGACGTTACCGATGCTGTCACCGACGAGGATCATGTCGACGCCTGCCTCGTCCACGATGCGGGCGGTCGGATAATCGTACGCCGTCAGGCATACGAGTTTTTCGCCCTTTTCCTTCGCAGCACGGATCGCCGGAAGGTAAACCTTGCCCTCTTTGTCAGGTTGCAGATATGCCATAAATTTGAGGTCAAGTTTAGCTTTTTGTCAGTGGCAAGTCTAGCAATTTCCGTCCAAGGGCTCCGAGGACGCATTTGAGTTCGGATCCCACCGTATTACTTCTGAAATGTCATCGACATGGGCGAGGATGTCGGCGATCGCCATATCAAGAACGGGATGGTACAAGGTCGGCGCGATCTCGTTGAGCGGCACCAGGACGAATTTGCGAAGATGGAGTCGCGGATGCGGCAGGATGAGGAACTCGCTTTCGACAACGATCTCTCCAAAAAGGAGAATATCGAGATCGACGGTGCGAGGCTTTTTGATGGTCTTGTCGCCGCGGCCGAGTAGATACTCGATCCGTAAAAGCCTTGCCATCATCTGGGTATGGCTGATGTTCGAGACCCTAACCTCGGCAACCATATTCAAAAACATCAGATCCGTATCGAGCCCTACCGGCTCGGTCTCATAGATCGAGGACAACCGTACGACATCAAAGCTCGCCTCGAGCATGCACCTGACAGCCAGCAAAAGATTGCCTGCCCGGTCACCGAGATTTGAGCCGAGGCCGATGTATGCGGTCGTCGCCGTAGTTTCCATGACAATTGTTTCGGAAAAGATATCTTAACCTCAAAACTCGATCGTGGAAAAACTGGAAACTGAAAACACGAAACTGAGAACTGGTGAATATCAAACAGGTAGCCAGTTTTCAGTGTCGAGTTTCCAGTTTCGGAGGAACCCCGGCTTGTTTTACAAACGGTGCGTTGAATGATTCAATATCCTTGTTACGATTTTTGACACCAGTAATGTCTCCACACGACATTCGGGCGGATAATGCGTCTCCGTCCTGACATAAGACTGACGCCAAAAGTGGATGCCGCGAAGAAAATTTCGACATAGTCCGCGTTTTGAATCCCCCGATAGTCCTGCACTTCAGGAATATCTCTTCAATCAACCAACTCAATCGACGACACGGAGCGAACTGCTTCGTCTGATACGCGGCGGGGAGGACACTTACCTTGAGCTAAAGGTTAAGCTCTCTAATAGCGAGAAGATCGCGCAGGGGATCGTCGCTCTCGCCAATACCGATGGCGGTACGATCATCTTTGGCGTGAACGATCAGCTCCGCATCGAAGGCGTTTCAAATCCGGAATGGGTCCAGCAGGAACTTGTACGCATATGCCGCGAAGAGATCGTGCCACCGCTAGTTCCGATCATCGACACGATCGCGTTCGACAGCGGAAAACGCGTTGTTGCTCTCGATGTTGACGGCAGAAAGCGGCCGTATCGGACAAAGGATGGCAGATTTTATCTTCGTTTCGGGGCAGAGAAGAGGGAAGTCTCGCGTGATGAGCTCTCCGTCTGGCTGGACGAATTGCGGCCACTCGGGTTTGAGAACATTCCACTACAGACCGTGACGGAGGACGATTTCGACGACGCTCTTTTGTGGAGCTTTGCGAGTGGTTTTGACGACGACGCTCCGAATCGGAGTCTTTATCAAACAAGTGATTTTCTGCGTAAAGATCTGTTGCTTGCGGTTGGTAACACTGACGACTTCTTCCCGACAGTAGCGGCAGTATTGCTTTTTGCCAAGAGCGAACGTGTCCCGGAGCTTTTGCCGCGTTCTAATGTGACTGTCGCGAGATATTCCGGCGACAACGGAACCGCGCAACTGATCGAGGCGATCGGGGTCAAAGGGAATCTATTGACTCAATATGAAACGATCTTAAGTTTCATCGAGAGATACGTAGATCTCGCGAAAGAAAGGCCCAAGAAACGTTTGCAGCTTGTTACAGATCCAGTCGCTCAGGCCCGAAGCACATATCATTTTTACTCGATCTCTGAGGCTCTGATCAACGCTCTAATACACCGTGACCTCGCGCTTCGAGAGATCAGAACGCGGATAAATATCTACGACAACGCCATTGAGATCATCAATCCGCGCCGTACGAACGGATTCTCGCCCCCCGCCTCGCGGGCGATCCGCTACGGCATCACTCAGCGGCTGAATCCACAGATCGCCGCCATATTCACCCGCCGAGAATACGGCATCAACGTCCCGCACGGCGGTCTGCCGATGGTATTGCGTCAGTCGAACCGCTTCTCGGGCCGAAAACCGGAGATATATATTGCGAATGATGAATTTAAGGTTAAGATATTTGGAGTTTAGTCTCACAACATTTTGTTGCTAAAACATGGCTTTGACCTCAGACAGTGAATTTGAATATCCCTTGTGTCCGGTATGCTCGAGCGACGATCGTTCGACCGAGTTTACTTTTGAGAAGCCTTACACGGTCGTAGTGTGCGGTCAGTGTCGGATGTACTATCTTTATCCCCGGTTGACCGAACTGGCGATGCTTCGGTTTTACGAACAAGATTCATATTTTCAGGGTGGTCAATCGGGATACTCAGACACGGGTTACAGCGATCAGGAGAATGCACTGAGAAGCACCTTTCGGCGGTTGATGAAGCGGCTCGCCGAACGCAAGTACACGGGGGGAGATCTCCTCGAGATCGGCTGTGGTTACGGATATCTGCTCGAGGAAGCAAGGCCCTACTTTGATCGCCGAGTCGGTACTGAGTTTTCGGGAGAGGGCGTACGGTTGTCGGAGCCGAAGGCAGACGCGGTCTTCGCTGGGGGAATCGAGGCCGTACCTCAGGAGATGAAATTCGATTGCATCATTGCGACGCAGGTCATCGAACATGTTTATAGACCGCTCGACTTCATTTTGCAGATCCGGGCGCACGCCAAGCCCGGAGCGACGGTTGTCCTTTCTACGCCCGATATGGGCGGGATGCTGCGAAAGGTAATGGGTTCGCGTTGGCCTTCTTTTAAACGGCCCGAGCATGTCAATTATTTTGACTTTCGGACTCTTTCGGGAGTCATGCGTGATGCAGGATTGGTAGGACTCACCAACATCCCTCATCCCCATGCGTTTCCACTGGCCTTAATAGCGTCAAAATTTGGAGCTAGAGTTCCAGGTGTACTCGGCAAAACCAATATTTGGGTTCCGGCGACAACGGTCGCGATCGCGGGTAGCGTCAAAGATGAAGGACAATCGTAACTTGGTCTCAATAGTAATGCCGGTTTATCGGGAGGGAGCTCATATTGTTTCCATTCTCGAGCAGGCTCGGGATGCCGTTGAGAGCAGCGGGATGGCGCATGAGTTTGTACTCGTGGACGATGGTTCGCCCGACGATACTTGGCGGATCCTATCCGAGATCTCCTCCAATTTTCCTAACTTAGCGGCGGTCCGGTTGAGCAGGAATTTTGGCAAAGAAGCAGCGCTTTGTGCCGGTATCGAAATGGCGCGCGGTGATGCCGTTATCGTAATGGACGCAGATGGCCAGCATCCTATCTCACTGATCCCCGAAATGATCCGGCAGTGGGTCGATTCCGGTGCCGCGATCGTTGAAGGGGTAAAGGCGAGTCGCGGCAAGGAGACAACCCTCAATCGAGTGGGAGCCCGCTTGTTCTATTCAACCTGGACCCGTCTCTCGGGGTTCGACCTGACAGCAGCGTCCGATTTCAAATTGCTGGATCGAAGAGCGGTTGAAGCCTACCTCCAGATGGATGAGCGGAGTGTTTTCTTTCGCGGCATGACCGCGTGGCTGGGATTCGAGCGAAAACAGATACCCTTCGAGGTGGCCGGGCGGGCGGGCGGCAAATCCACTTGGTCGATTTTCCGACTTTTTCGGCTTGCCCTTACCGGAATAACCGCCTTCTCGGCACTGCCACTTCAGCTGGTTACGCTAGCCGGGTTCCTATTTTTGTTATTTGCGTTGCTTTTTGGAGCCCAGACTCTTTACGTACTGATCGAGGGACACGCAGTTAGTGGATTTGCGACAATCATCTTTTTGTTACTCATCATTGGAAGTGCTCTGATGATTAGCCTCGGCATAATCGGCGAGTACGTAGCTCGAATATACGAAGAGGTCAAAGGACGGCCGCGATTTGTGGTTTCAGAGTCAATTCAGTCGAGAAAAAAACAGGGCACACTTTCGCGTGCTGAATAGCGACGAGAAATTAGGTGTTTCGGCTCGTAGATAACCCGGCATAATTAACCCTTCCTTATCGGTTTTGAATCCCGTGACTGCTCCATTTCTATTTTGATAACCCTCGATTTGACGGTGTAAAGGATGAGTAGTTCGCGTCTTGTGCCTGACTCAATGAAGGTAAGCACTCCCGGTGTTGCAATGCCTTCGGTGATCGGCAAGATCGGTCCGTCGACTGGGTTTCCATTCAGGTCGAATGCGACTATCTGGTCCGATTTGGTTGAAGTGACATAGACCTTGTTTACCGCCGAGTCGAAGACGATGTCCCGGACGTATTGAACTTCGCTCGCCCAGCCAGGAATCATCCATTGCCTAATAAACCTGCCACTAGGGTCGAAGACCTGCACGCGTCGATTACCGGCGTCAGCCACGAATACGTTGCCTCCACCGATCGAAATGCCGATCGGATCATTCAATTGTCCCTCGCCCGAACCCGTCGAGCCAAAAGTGCGATAGTTCTCAGTAGCGGGGTTGAACACGGAGATCCGATTACGGCCCTGATCGACAATGTAGAGCTCGCCGCCGGGGCCAAATTCGCAGTCTCGTGGCCCATAAAATCCGGTGTCCGGACCCGCCCATTCCTTGACGAATGTCCCGTCCGGCTTGAACTTCATCAGCTTATGAAGAAATGCATCGGTTACCCAAATATCACCCTTTGCATCGACTGCTATACCCTGAGGTTCACGAAATTCTCCATTACCATCGCCCGCCGTGCCGAAGGCTACGACGAATTTTCCCGTCGCGTCAAATCTTTGGATCAACGAATTACCGGTGTCGGCGACCACGTAGCCGCCCTTGCCGTCCGGAGCCAACCCGCGGGGTGTCGCAAGGGGCAACGCCCCTGGGACGGACATGTTTGGCCCAGGCGGGCTCTCCGATCGCGAAGATTGGGGAGCGGGGTGTGTCTTGTAAAGGACGAAAGGAATGTCCTTGACCAGCATCGTGCATTCCGAGCATTTTTCTTCGCCACTCAGCACTATTGCGTCGGCCGGAGGGCGGGAGCGGGGCGGGAGCTGGAAAAAGTTTGATTCGTCGATCCCTTGTACAGCAGCCTGCCAAAGAGCCTGATAGTAGTACTGGTCCGTAAGATAGATCGGACGCTCTGGCTGAGCGATGGCCGCCGCGAAGACCTTTCCGAAATTGTGGTCGAAGTAGCCGTCACGGCCATTTCCAAAGGATTGGAAGCTAAGATAGAACGAAACTGCTTGTGCCACTGTAAACGTAAGCAGCAAACCGGCGAGAGCCGAACGCCAACGCCGGCCTTTGTGCTGGGGTTCCTGCTCGGAGTCCTGATCTTCGCGTTTACTGCCAAGTAGGAGCATCAATGTCGGTACCATGAACATGATCAGGAAAACAGGCAGCGGACACAGCCTAAGGGCATGAAAATCGTCACGCGTCATCGAGGCCGGAATGGGCGACGCGATCAGCCCAAAGATCATGTAACGCCACCATCCAGACTTGAGATGCCGAACCAGTACTACAACAATCCCGACCAAGGAAAGGAGTAGCGGCACAACAAGGATCGCGGCGGTGCCTGGAACGTGGTGGCGATAGTTCAGATCACCGGTGAACAGCATCTGGTAAACATTGACGTTGGCAATATAGTGACCGATAAATTCTGAGAATATCTGCCCGTAGCCTTTGTCAGGTGACATATAGCCAACCGTTATGTTCAAGCGTCCGGCGAGAGCTCCTGGGGTATTAATATGAAAGACGAGTAATGGAATCAACGAGATTCCGTAAAACACCCAGGTCACCGCGACGCCTTTGAACCGTCTCAGGGTGAACGCAAACATAAGGAGCCCAAGAGCCAAGATGGGCCCGAACAAACGTCCTATCGCGTATGTGTAGGTACACAACGCAAGAGCTGAGCCTATAAGGCCGCTGTCAAGGAGTGACCACCGCTCTTTCTCTGCTACCCGGAAGACCGCGATCAAGAGCAGGGCAAGCATAAATGGATATAGCGGCGCCCCGAAAGCCAATCTTCCGATCTCAAAAAGCCATGGCGTCATCAAGGCGATCAGTGCTACGAGCAGGCCGATAGATGACCTTCCTGAGATATTCCTGGCCAGAGAACCGAGCAGTATCGAGGCGAGGAACATCATTGTCGCACTCAACCCCCGCGAGACTGCGACACTCGGATCGAAGAAAAAATTGAGGAAGGCTAACAAGTAAATCTGAACCGGGTCAACATAGCCGAGATAATCGAAGGGCGGCCCGAGCGGAAACATCGGAAAATAGAGCGGCAGATAAACCCCGGCGTCTCCGGATCCCTCGGTGTATATGTGCCATGCGTTATACGAGACCGCCGCCTCATCGAGATAGAAGCCAGGAGGGTTCGTATCGATATCGTTTACGTACCCGAAATAAGCAAATACGATGGCGACAAGAGCAACGACCTTAATGATCGAGTGCCGACCTGAGATCTCTCGGAATTTGAACGAGGTCATTTGGTGTTCTTGGCTTCGAGGGGTGTTGAAAGCGGGTAGGAGGCGACGTTAGAGCTTCCTGTATTCAATACCAGGAGTTTTCTCTCCGATTTGGTTCGCTGGATCGCCATAGCCGAAGGATTTGCAAGGGAAAATGACTCACTTGGCCTCAAACTATCGACAAGAGCCCCGTTTAGATCGAAAACCAGGATCTCATTTGTTCGACCGCTCGAAACGTAGATCGTCTTGCTCGTCTCATCGAATTCAACATCCGGGAAATTTCCGGATGTTCTTTCCCATGCAGCCACTGGGAATTGCCGTAAGAATTTGCCTTCAAGGTCGAATACCTGAACCCTGTCGTTGTTCGCGTCTGCAACAAAAACACTATTGCTCCCGATCGCTATACCTGTAGGTTCATTGAACTCGCCCTCCGCTGAGCCGCCTGAACCCCAAGTCGTCCACGAGTCTGTGGCGGGATCCAATTTACATATTCGCGTGCCGCCTTGATCAATGACGTAGACCAGCTTGTTTGGGCCTATGGCGAGGTCGCGGGGACCGTAGAATCTTCCACTGGTTGGTCCGGTCCATTCTTTTTCGAACTGGCCCTCGGACTTAAATCTCAGTAATTTGTGAAGTTTCGCGTCGGACACGTATATGTTTCCGGATGTGTCGATAACAACGCCATTCGGTTCCTGCATTTGTCCGGCCATGTCACCTCGTTCACCATACGTTGCGAGAAACTTGCCGGAGGCGTCAAATTTTTGGATACGCGAATTTGCCGTGTCGGCAACAAAAAGGTTGCCTGCTGCATCGACGGCAATTCCGCGAGGACGCCAAAGTTGGCCGGGCTGGCTGCCTTCGGTGGCCTGAAAGACCGTTCCTTCTGCGGGTGCTGCCTTAGCCTCGGGCAAAACTACGGTCGTCGGATCGACCGCTCCTAGTTGGTCCGGTACCTTGTAGATCTTTATATTCGCGTACTCTTTCTTATCATCGTTGAAAACGAGCGGGAAGTGCTTCGCGACGATATCCTCATTTACCCTTGTGATAAAAGCCGGATTGTTTCGAATCATATCGTCGATGGCGACGTAATCGATCTTATTCTCCTTTAGCAGCGAGAAGAGCTCATTCGCATCACGGGTCTCAAACATTCGCTTTACCAGGGCCTCGCGGACGGACGTATCGTAACCCGTGCTCCAGGCATAATACGGGTCGCCATAAAACAGGCGGCGACCAGCTAGAAGTAGCTGGTGATTGATGTACTTTTGCGAGAGGAAGAGCGAGCGCGGGGCAGTGTTGGCTCTTGCCCATTCGACTAGCGGGTCGTCGACGTACTTCATTTTTACAAAGTATGAATTCCAGACGGGTACGAGGTCGATCGCCCCCCCAATGGTGATAAGCAAGCCGAGTACGAGCGCCGCGAGGCGGGCTGGGATCGTTGAAGAACCTGACTTTAGATTCCACAATTTGACCAAAGCAAATGCCACAAAGACGTTAGCGATTATTAGCCAAATGTTCAGGAATTTGTGGTTTGCAAGCACTTCTTCGCTAAATCTAAAGCAGTACGTCAGCGGGAAAACCATGAACGCTGCCGCTAAGAATCGTCGCTGCAAACCCGATGCGAAATACAATGCGATGGCGATCAAAACCCATTTGAATCCGAAGGTGAAGAATGTGTAGTAAAGAACGTCGAAAAACCCTGCATGATCGATCACAAATCCCCAGCGGAACATCGAGTAACCTGCCGGCCTGAGTCCCGACGTAAGGTATATCACCTGAGGCAGTCCTAGAATTGCGGCGGTGATGCCGGTTATGATCAGTTCTTTTCGAAGCGGAAAAAGTAGCAGAAATGGTGCCAAAATAACTGCCGCCGTGAGATAGACCGGGCCATTCCACATCGGTAGAAGGCCAAGTAGAATGCCTGCGAAGATATATGGTAGGTACTGATCAAATGAAGATGTCGAAGGAGCAGTCACGGACTCTGCCTTTTTATTCGCTATGGGCTCAGCTTCTGACTCGGATTCGTCCTCCACGTCAACAGCAGTCTCTTCCGCGATAGGTGGCTCCTCTTCAACCCGTTCTTCCCCAGCCATCTGAGAGTTTTTGTCCTTCTTTGGCTTCTTTGCCTTTAACTCCGCAACCGGTTCTTGTTCTGTTACCGAAGCCTCTTGCAATGGAGCAAACTCGGTTTGTGACGCGACGGTTGCTTCGGCCTTCTCTCGGTTTCTGATGTAGAGAAAGATCAAGACGAGCAGAAAGATCGCGATAGAGCTTGTGAAGTGACGTTGATTTAGAAAGACGTTTTGCGACCACACACCCCAGTCCTCGCCGCGATATGGGAAGCCTGAGTTGAGATACATCGTCATTTTCGAAAGCTTGTCCATCACCGCTGCGGTCGACGGATTTGCGATCAAGAACGGGATGAACGCGAGCGAACCGTGAAAAAAGAATAGAGCCGCACCGATCCGTCCGGCCACTCGCGAACGGAATAGCAGCGTGCCCATGGTCATGACCAACATCAGGAGAGATGTCAGAGAAAAGACACTTAGGACATTGTTTGCCGCCGCTGGATTCAAGCCAAGGTACTCGAGATTGCCTGCCTGAAAATAGAAAAGAAAATGATAGCGAATGCGGTCGCCGGAGAAATGCGGATACTCAGTCGGGAAGTTACTGCCGTATGCAAAGGACTGCATGATCGACACTGTCGAACCAAAATCAGGATATTGGTGATGGCCGAATGCAATATTTCCGTCCTCGATCGTGAAGGTGCGGAACATCATCCAAAGGCCAACGACAAAGAAAATACCGACCACCGTCCAGTCCCAGTGAGTGAATTCTGTCTCTGACGAATCGATCGTCGTGCTAGGGCAGGCTCTCTCTGTTCCGCGGTTCAAGAAATAGATGAGAGCTATCGAGACCGCAAAAAACACAGCATTGGCCCAAAACATCGGACTCGCCGATTCGGCGAATACGTAGCCGACGAGATATGTGAACCAACTGCTAAACAGCAGGCCGCAAAGAAACGCCGATGCCAAGCGGTGCGGGATCGAGAGAAACGGCAAAAACCGCCGGCCGATCGCATCGCCGAGCGCAACCATGAGGAGCAGATAGACTATTGCAAGCACGATAAGATTCTACTTTAAGACGAAAATCGTTGCCAATGCGCGCGGTGCTCTAAACCCTCGAGTTGGTATGCTAACTTGTAAAGAAGTTTGAGCGAGATCGAGAATTTTTACTTCTAGGACAGATTCCAAATGCTGATCGACCTGTCACCGCTTCGTGCATCGAGAGACTACAGACTGCTTTTCTTTGGTCAGCTCGTGTCGTTCTTCGGCTCGATGATGACTTTCATCGTCGTGCCGTGGCAGATGTATCAATTGACTCAGTCGTCGGCGATGGTTGGGTATATTTATCTTGCTGAATTTGTGCCAATGGTCTGTCTGGCCTTTGTCGGCGGGGCTCTGGCCGACTTTCTCGACAAGAGAAAGATGCTTAGGATGACCGAGATCGGGCAGACACTGCTGACGGCCGTACTGCTGCTCAATTCGCTGCTACCGACGCCGCAGATCTGGGTGCTTTTCGTGGTGGTGGCCGCTCACGCGGGACTTGCCGCTCTGCAGCGGCCTGCTTTCGAATCATTTATTCAAAAGGTCATCCCAACCGAAATGATGTCGGCCGTAATGGCGTTGAATTCGGTTCGATTTAGTATTGGCATGATCGTCGGCCCGGCTGTTGCAGGTGTGATCGCTACCCAATTGAGTGCGTCAGTTGCATACGCGATTGACCTCGCAACATTTACTGCATCGCTCATTGCAGTATTTATGCTGCGATTCGTGCCGCCGCCGGAAAATGCGGAAAAGCCGAGCTTTCAGTCGATCAAGAAGGCCTGGAAATATGCATTCTCACGGCAAGAGCTTGTCGGAACATATTTTATTGATATCGCAGCAATGTTTTTCGCATTTCCGCAGGCGTTGTATCCAGCTCTTGCCGTCGTGTATGGCGAAAAGTATGTTGGCTTCTTTCCGGCGGCCATTGCCGTGGGTGCATTGTCGGCGAGCCTGACATCCGGGTGGACTAAGAACGTGCATAGGCACGGGCTGATGGTCACTATTGCAGCCGTGCTGTGGGGAGTCGCGATCTTGTTTTTTGGTTTTGTCGATAGTTTGGTTCCCGCGTTGATCTTCCTCGTTGCGGCGGGTTTCTTTGATATGATATCGGGCATTTTTCGCGGTGCGATCTGGAATCAGACGATCCCAAATTTCCTTCGCGGACGCCTCGCCAGTATCGAAATGATGAGCTACTTGACCGGTCCAATGCTCGGGAGTGCGAAAATGGGCATCGTCGCGGAAAAATTTGGAGTGAATTCGGCTCTCATCTCAGGCGGTGCATTGTGTATCATCGCAGTTATCGGAGCCGCACTGTTCCTGCCCAAATTTGCCGCCTACGACGGCCGCGAGGGCATCAAACAACGTGAGATCGAAGAAGCCGAGCGGGCAGAAATGGCGCGAGTCTCGGAGGCAGATTTTTAGCTACAGGGTACACAGAGATCACTAAGTAGTTTTTAATTCAACTTTCCTCTGTGCCGCCTGTGTTCTCTGTGGCAAAATCTTCCTATGCCAATTGTACGAAAACGCGAGATCGAGAATCTCGAACAGCTTAGTGGTGAAGAATTGCAGACTTTTCTTGACAGCCTACCTGCCGGACAGATGACGATAAGCCGAATGCTCGATTTTATCGAGGACGAACTCTATGAGAAAACGTGCGACCATCATTTGATGTATGCGATGAAATTCATGATGGACAACCGGCTCGACTTTCCGCGGCTCACCTCCTGGTTAAACGAGAATGGCGGTTATTGCGACTGCAAGGTAATGGATGAGATCGCACCTATTTGGCGTAATAAATTTGGAGATGACTAGTATGAATATGAAATATTTTGTATTGACCCTGGTGATGCTGATGTTTGCATGTTCAGCTTACGGCCAGAATACGAAGACCACCACAATCAAAGTATATTTCTCTAACGAGAAGCTAAATCCGAACATCGAGGACTGTAACAAGGTCTATCCGGTGACCCGGAAGATACCGAAAACCACCGCGATCGCAAAAGCAGCCCTAGAAGAAATGTTCAAGGGCGTTACCAAGGAAGAAGAAGCCAAAGGCTACGGCAGCATTCCGGCGGCTGAATCAAACGGCATCCTCAAGAGCATCAACGTCAAGAATGGTGCGGCGTATGTGAACTTCACAAAGCTCATTCTCGAACAAATGGGCAACGCTACAACCAGTTGCGGCGGCGGTCAATACTTCGGCATGATCGAAAAAACCCTGACTCAGTTTCCGACGATCAAAAAGGTCTATTACGCGGTCGAGGGCGATACCAACGAATTTTACGAATGGGTTCAAGTCGGCGAATGTCCGTACAAAAAGCACTGCGCTAAGAGCAATTTCAAGTAGATGATCTATTTCAAATAAGTTTTCAAGTACTTTCCGGTAAACGAGCCGTCGATCTTTGCAACGGCCTCGGGCGTACCCATCGCGACGATCTCGCCGCCGCCGATGCCGCCTTCGGGGCCGAGGTCGATGACCCAGTCGGCGGTTTTGATGACGTCCATGTTGTGCTCGATGACGAGGATGCTGCCGCCGTTGTCGATCAGGGCACGGAAGGCTAGCAGGAGTTTGTTGATGTCCTCGAAGTGAAGCCCGGTCGTGGGCTCGTCGAAGATGAAGAGCGTTTTCGACGTTGTCTTCTGAACGAGGTGCGAGGCGAGCTTTACGCGTTGAGCTTCGCCGCCGCTGAGAGTGGTCGCCGACTGGCCGAGACGAAGATAGCCGAGGCCGACTGCGTCGAGGACCTTTAGGCGTGAGACTATCTTCGCAACATCTTTGAAGAATAATATCGCCTCGCGGATCGTCATCTGCAGAGCTTCGTGAATATTCTTGCCTTTATATTTCACGTCGAGGATATCTTGCTTGAACCGCATCCCGCGACAATCCTCACACGTCAGTTCCACATCCGCCAGAAACTGCATCTCAATAGTCACTGTTCCGGAACCTTGGCAAATCTCACAACGCCCACCCGGAACGTTGAACGAAAAGTGCGACGCATTAAAGCCTTTCGTCTTTGCACCGTTTGTTCCCGCAAAGACCTCGCGGATCGCGTCGTAGGCTTTGATGTACGTAACAGGATTCGAACGCGGCGTTCGGCCGATCGGTGATTGATCGACGAGGATGATGTCATCGATATTCTCGCCGCCTTTGATGTCTTTGAAAAAGCCAACGTGCGAGTTCCACTCGCCGCGTTTCTTTTTCAAACCCGCGTACAGAATATCGTGTACAAGTGTCGATTTGCCGGAGCCCGAAACGCCGGTAACGCAGACGAGCATATCGAGCGGGATCTTGACCGAAACATATTTCAGATTATGTTCGCGTGCTCCGATGATCTCGATCTTGTCTTTGCCTGCTTTGCGACGTTTCTGCGGAACCTTGATCTCGGCGTCGCCGCGTAAGTATTTGGCGGTGAGAGACTTATCGCTTTTTAGCAGCTGTTTGAAATTACCTTCGAAGACGAGTTCGCCACCGAATTCGCCCGCGTTTACACCGATGTCGATGATGTGGTCGGCGGCACGCATTGATTCTTCGTCATGCTCGACTACGATCACGGTATTGCCGATGTCGCGGAGGTTTTCGAGGATCTTGATAAGCCGGGAATTGTCCCGCGGATGCAGGCCGATGCTGGGTTCGTCGAGAACGTACAGAGTACCGACGAGCAGGGAACCGAGATTGGTCGCGAGCTGAATGCGTTGAGCCTCGCCGCCCGAGAGCGTTGCTGCGAGGCGGCCGAGCGTTAGATAATCGAGGCCGACCTCGACGAGGAATTTTAGGCGACGGCGAATCTCGAGCAGGAGTTTGTCAGCGATCTGAGCACGCTCAACGTCGAGTTCAAGCTTCTCAAAGAATTCGTGAGCCACGCTGATCGACATCTCGACGATCTCAGGTAACGAACGCATTCCGATCTTTACGTCTCGTGCTTCTTGACGTAAACGCTGTCCATCGCATGCCGGACATTTTGTGTAGCCACGGTATTTGGCAAGGAAGACACGGACATGGAGCTTGTATTTTTTGGTTTCGAGAAACTCGAAAAATCCTTTGAGTCCACGCCATCCTTCATCTCCGTAGATGATGCAGTTCTGCTGAAAATCGGGCAGGTCGGCGAAAGGCTCGGTCATGTCGATATTCGCCGCCGCGGCATACTTCACCAACTCTTTCTGCGCCCAGGCGTGAGTTGGCTTGGTAAAAGGCTCGATCGCTCCTTGCTTTAGAGACAGTAGCGGATTCGGAATAACTAGGCCGTAATCAATGCCGATCGTATTGCCAAAACCCTGACATGTCGGGCACGCACCGAAAGGCGAATTGAAGCTGAAAAGATGCGGCTCGGGCTCTTCGTAACGAGTGCCGTCGTATTTGCAGACGAATCGGTCGGAAAATTTGAGGTGCTGACGGTCCGTCGGTTCGATCACAGCCGCGTGTCCCTCGCGAAAACAGATCTCAAGCGAATCAACCAATCGCTGCCGGATATCGGGCTCAGCCTTCAAGCGGTCGATCAGGACGAAAGTGTTATCAAAATCATCGAAAGGATAATCTTCTGGCCGCGAAAGCTCGATCATCTCGCCGTCGCGGAACAGCCGTGAAAACCCTTGCTGAAGCAGCGAGATCAGGAAAGCAGTTGTGCTGAGATCTTTGACCGAAGCTTTTGGTTTACCTTTCCTTGCCGTACGAACCAAAGCACGCGAAACCTCTTCCTGTATCGGAAACAGAACGTAGAATCTGGTGCCTTCTGCCAACTCTGCCAGAATCTCATCGGCCGCCGACTCGGGCGAATCCTTTTTCACCTCGCGGCCGCAGACGTGACATATCGTCGTCCCGGCACGGGCAAACAGCAACCGCAGATAGTCGTAGATCTCGGTCTGCGTGGCGACGGTCGAGCGTGGATTCTTGGTCGAGTTTTTCTGCCTGATCGCGATCGCCGGGGCAATGCCGACGATCTCATCGACATCGGGTTTGTCCATGCGTTCGAGGAACTGTCGGGCGTAGGCTGAGAGCGATTCGACGTAGCGGCGTTGGCCTTCGGCATACAGTGTGTCGAATGCGAGCGAAGATTTGCCGGAACCAGAAACGCCCGTAATGACCGTTAGCTTGTTGATGGGGAGCGAGACGGAGATGTTCTTGAGATTATGTGTGCGGGCACCGCGTACTTCGATCTGTTCTTCTTTTGATCTTGCAGCCTGCATAGGATGGAATTGCGCTATACGCGCAAGAGATTAGTTTAACAGATGAAACGCAGTCGCTAAACTGTGCCATCACCTTACTGTCTATTTTTTGGTCGTGGGTGATTTGAATTTGCGATGCGGGGTCATCTGCTGGCTCATCCGAACGCGGGTGAAGGCAAAAACCGGCGAATAGCTTTGCGGGCGGATCTCGGGGTTTGAAGGCACGGCAACTGTCCAATTGCCTTGTTTGGCGTCGATGGTGAGTGAGAGGCTTAATTCCCCTTTCTTGACGGCAAACGGCTCAAACGGATAGATGCCGACGCCCCAACTCTGCGACTTTCGCGAATCCATCTGGATCTTTTCGGTGAAGTAATGACGGTTGAATGTGGCGATCGCATTGACCTTTGATAGGTCCTCGAGTTTCCACGATGCGGTCAGGTTTGCCAGCGGCGGAGGGGTGTCGATATTGCGAAAATCGATGTCGACTAGCGGCACGGGCTCGCCGAGATACTGGGCCCGATTTTTTTCGACTGCCGTGAGATTGATCGGATAGTTGAGCTGTACTGACCTCAAAAAATCAGTGCCAAAATCGAGCGTGGCCGGAACATCGTCCGAGCGGAGATGCACCGGCGCGGCAAAGCTGATCAACCGATGCGGCATAAGGACGCCGTCTGCGGCCAAAAATCTTGTTCTCAGATCGATGAACGACTTTATCGTCTCTGCTCCCATCGCGTCGCCGCCGAAGAGTTCGCTGACGATCACGTCAAACTTACCTTTGATCTTCACATCATCCGATCTGCCGTGGATGATCTCGATCTTATTCGCAACGCCGTTCTCCTGAGCGTGTTTGTAGATGAAGGGAATGAGAGCTTCCTCGATCTCGACCGCGACGACGCGTTTGGCTCCCAATTTTGCAGCAAGGATGGCCCAGATCCCGCTACCGGCTCCGATGTCTAGGAAACTCGTCTCCTCATTGACGACCTGCTTGATCGCCTTGGCCAAAAGCCTGTTGCGCACGGCGTCACCGAGCATCAGCCGGTGATATTGCAGGACGCCGGGCATGTGCGCGGCAAATTTTTCGTCACGTTCTTTCTTTTTCATGTGAAGTTCAGAGTGCAGGCTTTAGCCTGTTCTTAGCCACGGTAGAGAACAAGCTGAAGCTTGCACTCTGAACGCTACCATCTGACATCGTAGCGGCAAAAATTGTCTCGCCAATTTTCGGTCTCGTCACCGACCAAGACAGGTACATTCTTATGGACTGCAATGACCGTGTCGAATTCGCGTCGCAGCCGATATGTGTAGCCACTCGGCGAGCAGACGGTTAGGACGATACGCTGATCGACGATCTTGGAGACGGCGGCGGAGCGCCAATCCTTCTTCGAGCGCACGATCAGGCGGCTGCCAATCGGAAGGTCCGCGAGAGTTATTTCAATTTTGGCAGTTTTAGCGACTTTTGGCGTTTGTTGTAGATCTCCTTTGGCATCTGTACGAGATACGGATTTTTTGCGGGCTGTGCCCAAGCGACTATGCGTTCGAGATTACGGCGCTCCATCGCGGTGCAGCCTGCGGTGCCGGAATTTGCGTCCTTCCAGATGTGAAGAAAAATGCACGAGCCTCGGCTCATTTCGACCGGAAATGAATTGTACGCTACGAACATGCCAAGCGCATATTGGTCGCCGATGGCTAGCATCGTTTCGGATGATTTCCAGTCGAAATTGCCTACCTGCATTCGGTTGACGATGCGGTTGTAGAAACTTGATCTCGTATCATCGACGCATTCGGTGTACTGGTCGAGCTTGGTGTATGGCAGTTCCACTGCATTCGGTTTTGTGCCGATTCCGAAGGCCGCAGTTAGCGGGAACAGCCCTGCCGGAGCATTGCCATCGCCTTCCTGCTTTATCTTTGCCATATCGATGTCCGCCGACAGCATCTCGCCCCACGCCAAGCCGTTTGCACCCACGACGACGGGAAACGACTCGCCGTCCTGTTTCCAATCGCTCTTTGCGTCTTTTCGAGCAAAGATCGCTGCTGTTCCGGTGACGCTGTCCCAGTCTTTCGTCGTCACGACGACGGCTTGGAGCGATTTTTCGAATGGAACTTTTGCTTTCGGAGCTTCCGGGGTCTTGACCTGAGCGAAACAACAAACCGCGAGAAACAATATCGTGGAAATTATGCGCATACTAGATTTTTAACGCAAAGTCGGAAAGGTGCAAAGACGCAAAGGGAAGAATTAAGGAAATCGGGATACTATCCTTGTCCCGGCTTTGCATCTTTGCCTCTTCGCGTCTTTGCGTTGGAATCTCTTAATCGACAAACAGCGAATCATCCGCCTTCTTGCCTTTGCTGGCATATAGCCTCACACCGACCGAGATCATGATCAGCGAGATTATGATCCAAAGGCCGACCCAGACGAGCGACGGAATGCCTGTGGCCATTGCCATGTTGGCGGCGTCGGTCGGCTGCGTGCCTGCGGCCGAGATGAAGAAGAGATCTTTGAGGCTGAAGAATGCGTTGAGCAGGCACTGGACGGCAAGAAATGCGAGTGCGAAGTTGACCCATTTCAGTGGAGCCAGCTTTGCGATCGCTGCCAAACCGACCGCAAGAACTGCACCGGAGAATACTGTAAACACAACACTCAGGAACGTGACGTTTGCCAGCAAATTCCAAAACGGAGCCAAAAATCCGAATGCGATCGTCATCACCGCGATCAAGCCTGCCGATGCGTACAAAGCGATCCGCGAAGACCATCCATATCTCATCCACGCGAGTAACGCAGTTCCAAACGCCGTCGTCCCGAGATAACCGGCGCTCGAAATAAACAACGCTGATATGCCCGAAACCTGCGACCAAACCGCACCACTCGCATCCGGTGAGACCGTCAGGCTCATCACCGCATTTCCCGTGATCAATGCTGCCAGAGCATGACTGCTTTCATGGATAAACGTCGCAAACAGCTGCAGCTGATAAACCACATACGCCGCCACCGGCACAAACCACGAAACGACCCATATCCCGACGCTAACCGCTGTCGCGATCAGCAACAACGATATCTGCGGCTTGGCATTCTCGGCGATCTGATAATTCACAGGCATAAGTACTCCTTTCAAGGGCTACAAGCGAATACGTTTATTCTAGCTCAAAGTTCGGCCAACGGTCATTGTAATTCGCCGAAATCCAGAGACTGGCAACTGCTCGAGTAATCGTTCCACATCGTTCCGCGTTCCATATATTTCCCACACGAACGCGTTTGGTCATGGGTAGTGTAAACGGGGCAAACACGTGAGTTATCAGAAGCACCACTATTCTTTGCCTCGATCAGCGAGACTAACGGTGTGACAGATGCCTGCTTTTGTCCGACAAACGTCGTCTTTGTATTACAGCTTAGCGATCTGAAACACGGCCGAAACACCGGTGCCTCGGCGCATCCTAGCAAATACTACTCCGGATGGATACTACGATCCGCCGCTAATGTCACGATCCGCCGATAAAATTGTTATATGTCAGTCTTGCCGCCAATCTTGGATTCAAGCTGAATATCGGAGATGACGATGTCTTTTTGGACAGCTTTGCACATGTCGTAAATCGTCAATGCCGCGACGGAGACGGCGGTGAGAGCTTCCATTTCGACGCCGGTTTGCGCGTTTGTGATGGCCTCGGCGGTTAAGGAAATGCCGTCGGTGGTGAATTCGGCGGTAACGTTTACTTTGCTCAGGTTGATCTGATGGCAGAGCGGGATCAGATCAGAGGTTTTCTTCGCCGCCATGATGCCGGCAATACGGGCTATTTCGAGTGGATCACCCTTTGGAGTTCCCTGAGTTTGAAGAGTTTGGAGGGTTTGGGAGTCTAAGAGGACGCGGCCTGAGCGACGGCCCTTCTGGTCGTCACGTCCTTGGCAGAGACATCGACCATCTTTATCTTTCCGGTTTCGTCGAAGTGTGAAAGTTTTTTCATAGGAATACGATCGTGGCGACCTCGCCTTTCGTTAGGTGGACACCTTTTGGTATGAATATCATAGAGTCCGCTCGTGCAAAGCCTATAAAATCGGACGAGCCTAGCCATTTTAGCGGATAGGCGACCAGTTGGCCCAATTTATTCGTTTCGAGCCGCGATGGAAGGTACGTATCGCGTTCGCGGGCGGCCTTGGCATCGGACGCAAGGGTGGCAAAGCCTGTGTGTAATTCGGGTTTCGAAGCACCCTGCATTTGCAGCATTGCTTTACGTGCGAAGAGATGGAATGTTACTGCTGCTGATACTGGATTACCCGGAAGGCCAAAGATCAGAGTCTTGCCGAGTCGAGCAAAAACGGCTGGCTTGCCGGGTTTCAGACGGACTTTGTCGAAGAATATCTCGGCACCGAGTTCGGCCAGAGCCGTTTTTGTGTGGTCATATTTCCCGACCGAGACGCCACCGGTGATGATCAAGATATCATTTTGTTTTGCGGCCTTTAAGATCTGATACTTGAGATCTGAGATATCGTCGCGAACGATCGGCAAGATCGTTGCCTCGGAGCCGAAGCGTCGGCACATCACGTCGAGCATCACCGAATTTGAATTACGAATCTTATCGCGGCCAGGGCGTTTGTCGATCTCGACGATCTCGCTGCCAGTGCCCAGGATCACGACTCGCGGCCGTTTGCCGACCTTAACCTTTGCATAGCCAAACGCAGCGAGTGCGGCAATCATGTTTTCGGTTACGATGTCGCCAGTTTTGAATATCGTTTCGCCTTTTTTTATCTCCGCACCACGGCGGACGATAGCCGTTCTGAGTTTTACCGGTTCGAGTATCTCGACATTCCCGTTGGCCTCGCCCGTTAATTCAACCCGCTGCACGGAATCGGCTCCTTCGGGGACGCGGGCTCCGGTCATTATCCTCACAGCTTGACCGGGACGCACCTTGCCGTTCCAACCAACCCCGGCCGCTGACTCGCCGATGATCGCCAACGACACCGGAGTATCGACCGTATCATCCGCGATCACGGCATACCCATCCATTTGGGAACGATCAAATGGCGGTAGGTCGGTATCCGCGATGACGTCCTGTGCAAGAACGCAGCCGACGCCATCAGAGAGTAGTATTTTCTCGGCGCCAAGAGATCTGGTCTCGCGTTCGACGATCTTTATGGCTTTGGATATAGCGATCATTAGTTTGGAAAAAACTGGAAGCTGAAAACTGATAACTGATGAGCAAACCCGATTCGGTCGATCTACAGTTACTGGTTTTGAGTTTTGAGCTGCCAGTCTAGCGGATCAAGTAGAATGCAGTCTGCCTCGGGCGGAACCATTTGTACCCGCTATCCGTCATATAGGCATCGTCCTCGGCCATGACCGTAACTTTCTGGCCGCCCCATTCGGCGACTTCGGTCTCGGTGTTTAGTTCGATGGACATGTACGAGCCTGGTAAGATCTTGTTCGAACCGCCGCCGATAGCTCCTCGAAAATCGAACGCCGGTCCAAGCCCGTGGCCGTGCGGGCCGAGCGGATGCGAATAGATCGAGCAAGTTATCGACTGTTTTTTACATTCTGCCATCGCCAGATCGTAGACCTCGGTTCCGGTCATTCCGGGCCTTGCGATGCTGAATATGATGTCTTGAAGCCGGTTGGTATTCTTGAGAGCGGCCTTTAAACCTGCCGGTGCATCTCGTTCACCAGCTTTTAGAATGTAGCCGTGTTTTTGCCAATCGGTACTGAGGCCCATGTAATTTAGGCCAAAATCGACATGGATCAGATCACCACGCTGGATGATGTCAGATTCTTTTCCGGTACTCAGGAATTGGCCGGTCGTGCCGGTTGCGGTTGCCTTTCTTTGCAGCCGTAGGTCAGCCTGAAACCACGTGTCAACACCAATATTATTAAGTTGCTGCATCATCCACCAGCGAACGTCGCCGACGGTGGTAACTCCCGGCTTGATGACTTCGTTTGAGAACGCACGGCGAGTGATCACATCGGTTGCGAGAACGGCGGTTCGGTAATGTTCAAATTCCTCCGGAATTCTTGTGTCTAGAAATTCTGTCAAGAGGTCGGCGGCGGGTACAAACTTCTTGGCATTTTCGTCGCCGAGCGACTCAGTAAGAAAACGATGTGCGTCGTAGGTCAGCCCGACTTGTTGGCCGCGGCTTGCACCGAAATTCAGTGCGATGGTCTTTGGCTTGCGGGCATCGACGATCTTGCGTATCTCTTCACCGATTTTGTCGCGCGGCGGCATTACAAGTTTGTAGTGATTGCCGAGCCGCTCTTCGTTATAACGGACGACCGCGATCCGCTCGATACGATTGCCCTGATCTATGAAGATAAAAAAATCGCGACGGCCGACGATCGGGATCGGCGGCGTGATGTATGGCGTGACGGGGTCGGTGTGAAACTCTTCGTTGACGACGATCCACATCTCGATGCCGTGGCGTTTCATCATCGGGAGCAGCAAGCTGCCGAGGCGTTTCATCTGCCACTTTTCGCGAACGTCCATCTGCTGACGCTGCGAGAGCAGTTTTGGCATCGCCGGTATAGGCTCGTTTGAGCGATTTTGCGAGAGCACTGACAGGGCCGCGATCATCGCTATTGTGACGGTCAATATTAGCTTTCGTATCAACATAGATGAGGTAAAAGAATCCATCACTTCTCGCAAAAGACCCTTTCAAAATGATAGACTTCCGTTTTGAAATTACGAATCGAATATTAACATATGATCGAATTAGAACTGACCGAAGAACATAAGGCTCTGCAGAATACCGTTCGCGAATTCTGTGCGGGCGAAGTTGCACCGTTTATCAAAGAATGGGACGAAAAGGCGCATTTTGACCGTAGCGTTTTCACGAAGATGGCCGATCTCGGGCTGATGGGCGTCTGTATTCCTGAGGAATACGGTGGTGCTGGGTTTGACTATATTTCGCTTGGACTCGTCTGCGAGGAATTGGAAGCCTGTGACACTTTTCTTCGCGTGGCGATGAGTGTGCACGTCGGGCTTAATTCGTTGAGCGTTTACTCGTGGGGCACCGAAGAGCAGAAGCAGAAGTATCTCGTTCCGCAGGCAAAGGGCGAAAAGCTTGCAACATTTGGTCTGACTGAGCCGAACGCCGGTAGCGACGTTATCGGAATGAAATCGTGGGCCCGGCGCGATGGCGACGACTGGATCCTTAACGGCGAAAAGATGTGGATCTCGCTGGCCGATGTTGCTGATCACTTTCTGTTCTTTTGTTGGACCGATCAGGAAAAACAGAAACCCCGTGATCATAGCGGGATGAGCTGTTTTATTGTCGAACGTACAATGCCGGGATTTTCGAGCGGTACGCTGCACGGCAAGCTTGGCATTAAGGCGGGCAACACAGGTTATTTCTCGCTGCAAGATGTCAGAGTTCCGGCCGCAAATATGCTGGGCCAAGAAGGCGAAGGATTTAAGATCGCGATGTTCTCGCTCGAGAACGGACGCTATACCGTCGCTAGTGGTGCGACCGGCGTGATCCGCGCTTCGCGTGACGCTTCGGTAGCGTATGCCAACACGCGTGAGGTGCAGGGCCAAAAGATCGGTAACTTCCAGCTCGTCAAGCAAAAGATCGCCAACATGGAAGCCGACTACGAAATGTCGCACCTGCTATGGCTAAAATGCGGCTATCTCAAGAACGAAGGCAAGCCGTCAGCAAAGGCTGCTTCGATGGCGAAATGGCAAGCCACGACCCGCAGCGAGACCGCCGCGTCGATGGCGATCGAGATCCACGGTGCAAATGGCTACACCAACGACTATCCCGTCGAGCGTTACCTTCGTAACTGCAAAGCCGCCGTTATCTATGAAGGAACGCGTGATATTCACACGCTGATGCAGGCCGATTGGGCCCTTGGGTTAAAGAAAGAGAAAGCGGCTCGCGTAGTATTGCCGCCGTATAAGGCAGCTGGCGCGTCGGCGTAATAAATAGTTGCAGGACAAAAATAGGGCTTTAGCCGAAAAGAATTCGGCTAAAGCCTTTTATTTTTCGATCGTTATCCTTCAGCCAAAGCTAGAGGCAATTGAAAGGACTATTTAGGTGCATTCGCCGCAGGGGCGGATGGTTTGACGCCGGTCACCTCGGGTGAACGGTTTGTCATTTTCCATTCACCGCCTTCTTTGACGAATTCGATCGCCATGCCATTCGGGGCTTTGTTGGTCTTCATACGTGCGACAGCCTTGTCGCCGGTGATGGTCTCGTTGGTCAGTTCGCAGGGCTCGCCGGAGACCTTGTCGGTGGATTCGAGGAATTTGATCAGGCTCTTGGCCTTTTCTTCTTTCATCTCTTCCTCAAATTCCTTGATCGTCGCGGTTGAATAGACCTTGCGAAGGGCGGCCTCGTCGTTCTTTACCCAAGCGTCGCAGTATGCTTTTAGAACCGGAGCGAGCGTCGGGGCGTTATTTGTCGTCGCCTCGGGAGCCTTTTGGTCGTTTCAACTGCAGGTGTTGGTATTTGTTGCATTGGCAGTTGTGTTTGGTGTGGTCGGTGCTCCGCCGCCGCATGCTGACAGAAGTGTAGCAACTGAGAGAGCGGTAATTAGTGCTATTGATCGTAAACTCATGTATCTTTTCTCCTCCAAAAATAAATTCCAGAGTATAATAAATTCTGTAAAATGAACAAAACGGCCCAAAGCGAGTTTCACCGTCTTTTCCTCATCGAGCACCTGCCCGAGCCGCTCACACCAGCGAGCAGTCATCTTCAGCTTTTCGACAATTACATCGAAAATACTCGCATTCGTCTGCGCCAAGTACGTGACCCATATTCAAAAGCTTGGACGCGAATTCTCCAGCAGCGATTCCCGGCGCACGATAGCGACAGCTCCGAGACCAAGCTTGCCGAGATGTATCTTAACGACGCGGAATATGCAGCGTTTGAAAGATTTGAAGGCCGTGAGATCAGGAAGAATCGTTATTTTCACGAATTCGATCGTGTAATTGTTGCGTTCGATGTGTATCTCGGTCCGCTGTGGGGTTTAAATACTGCTCGGATTGATTTTGAAAACCGCGAACAAATGGCCGGGTTCATCGCGCCGCCATTCGCCGTGTACGAGGTGACGAACAACGAGTTCTTTTCAGGTGTAAATCTTGTCGAGAAACTCTTTGTGGATGTCCAGGCGGAGGTTGCAAGACACCGCACCTAGGTTGCTACTGCTTTCTCGCCGGTTGCTGCACCGCTCTTTCGAGCGAATCCCATATTTGCAAGTAAATTTTTGTCTCGCGTGGTATGAGCGTAGTCCACTCGGCTCCGCCGCGGTTAATGTAGCCGGGGAGCTTGGCTGGGTTTGAGTTGTAGCCAGCGGCCATTAGGTGTTCGGGCCGGGCAATGCCGGTTGCCAGTGCATTTGAAACAGTAGGGCTGGCGATGAGGTCGTTCCACGTCATCTGCATATAGAGTAGCATCGCCTGTGAAGCGTTTACGTGGTTGCGCATTCCCTGAACAAAATCAGGATGGAGACCTGCGTTGGGATAGAGCGAACGCACCATGCGATAAGTCGACGGGATCATCTGTACCATTCCCCCGGCACCTGCCGAACTCACCGAAAATCGATAAGTGTCGCCTTCATTCAATGCATACAAAGTGAAAATATCGTTGTATATATTCGGGTGAAACTCGGTACGAAACCGCAGGTGATCTACGTGTTCGACTGTTGCGAGACGCTCGGCCATGTCGGCGATCTTCGGCTGGATCGGATAACCTTTTTGTCGCAACTGTTCGCGGGCGATGTCGATCGTATTGCGGACGTACATTTTACCGGCACCGACGACCTCGGGGGTGACGAGTCCGGGATGCGTCGAAATGTAATACGCCATTTCGGTCATCACGCCGCGATTTTCACGCGGATATTGTACGACGAGCGGCAGATGCGTTTGGCCGTTCATATCGGTCACCACGACGGGCGTGTTGACGCCGTTGCCACGGACGGTACGCGAGATGATCTGCTTGCCGGAAGTTGTGATCGCCGAGCTCGCGAGCCCGTGAGCGAGAAACTGCTCTTTCGTGAGTACGTAGGAATCGATCTGTTTTGTATTTGAATCGAGAAACGCGACACGGATCAGACTGGTAAATAAGACCGGTTCGACAGAAGCGATCGTTAACGGCCGTCCATTCAAATGCCGCTTGGCCTCAGCCACCCGCTGCTTGATCTGCGAAAAGCTCAGCCCCTTATAATTTAGATTGCTCGCTTGGGAAGCTTGATCGATCATCGGCGCGGTCACCGGCAATTTCTGTGTCGGCACCGGCGTCGGCAACGGAGTCGACTTGATCTGGTTCGGTGACGAAGGTAGAGCACTCGTGACGATAATACGCGTCTGCGGCGGCGTTGCCATCGGAGCTTGTGCGGATGCTGAAATTGCGGTTGCGGTGACGGCTAGAGCGATCGAAATGCTGATTCTCATAGGGGTTTCGCTTGCGGAAAGCTGTTGGAAATACTCGACTTCGGGGCGAGCGGTCAGTCAGTGATATAAGATTCGCTCATTGTACCTTCGGTTGTCAAGGCTTTTCGAAAAATTTATTGTATGTACAATGAATGCTTATGGCACTTTGTTTCGGTAGCACGCATGAAGTAGGCGAATTTGCGCCAAGGTTTTTCGCAACATGAGTGATATTAGTGCGATGCCCTTACTCCGTGCGGGCTTCTGCAACTTAGTCAAAGAGTATAAACTTACTATCTGCGGTCATTTGGGCCGCGTTTCTATATGAAGCAACTTTTTGGAACGGATGGGATTCGCGGCCTCGCAGGTGAATTTCCTCTTGACGATACGACGGTATCGACGATCGGGGCATCGCTGGCAAAGCTTCTTACCGAAAGGCTTGGCCGCGTGCCGCGCTTTGTCTCCGGCCGCGACACGCGAGAATCCGGAGCCGCGATCGAAGCAGAGTTTCACGCCGGTGCAATGGCAAACGGCGCGGTATGTGAATCGGCCGGTGTGATCACAACGCCGGGCGTTGCCTACATCGCCAACGAGTTCGAATTCGATGCCGGGATCGTCATTAGTGCTTCGCATAACCCATTTCATGACAATGGGTTAAAGATATTTTCACCAACCGGAAAGAAGATGTCGGAGGCGACCGAGCGTTTGATCGAGGCTGAGATCTACGCAGGCGGCGAAGCTGCGAGCGGTACGGATCTGCACGATTCTCGCGCCGGCGAATTCTCCGCGGCGTATTTGGAACATCTTCGCGAGAAGATCGATGGATTTTCGGCAGCAGGGAAGCGGGTCGTCCTTGATTGTGCGAATGGCGCCGCGTCCAGGCTTGCTCCGGAGTTGTTCGCGAGGATCGGAGCGGATGTCATCGCCATTCACGATCAACCCGACGGACGGAATATAAATGAGAATTGCGGTTCGCTACATCTCGAACATTTGCAGGCGAAGGTAGTCGAAGAAAGTGCCGATCTCGGCGTTGCATTTGATGGCGACGCGGACCGAGCGCTATTTGTCGATGAGATCGGCGAGATCGTTGACGGCGATGCAACCTTATGGATAATGGCCGACTATTTGAAGAGCCACGGTAAGCTTGCAAATTCAACCGTTGTTGCCACCGTCATGAGCAATATCGGCCTCGAATTAGCTCTCAAATCTAAAGATATCAGTCTCTTACGAGCGAACGTCGGTGACAAATACGTTCTCGAACAGCTCATCGAAACCAACTCAGAGATCGGCGGCGAACAGTCCGGGCACATCATTTTCCCCGAGATCAGTCTTGTTGGCGATGGTATGATGACGGCTCTGTTGGTGCTGCGTGCGATCTCGGAAAAAGGTGTGACTTTGTCTAAGGCCATCGAGGGATTTGCGCGATTTCCGCAGGTTTTGGTGAATGTAAGGGTAGGCGAGAAACGACCTTTCGAAAGTGTTCCGGAGATCGTTGCGGCGTCGGCGGAAATTGAGAAAGAGCTTCACGGCGAAGGCCGTTTGTTACTGCGGTATTCGGGCACGGAAAATCTCGCCCGTGTAATGATCGAGGGAAAGGATCAGGCTGAGATCGAGGGTCAGGCCAATCGGCTTGCCGCCGTGATCGGGTCTGCACTTAGCTAAATAAGTGAGCAAAATCGTTAAGATCAAGATCAATCGTCCGGCATCGAGCTATCGCATCTCGGTGGGCAGCGGTACGCTTGCGTCAGCCGGGACATGGGCCCAGAATGCGCTCAAAAAAGGCGGTGGAAAGATCGTCGTCGTCTCTAACCCGACCGTTTTCAAGCTTTACGGCGAACAATGCGAGTCGTCGTTGCTCCAGGCGGGGTTCACTGTCACCACGTTTTTGATGAAAGACGGCGAGGTTCACAAGAGCTTGCGTACCGCCGAATCCGCACTCAAAGCGTTCTCCGAAGCCGGTCTCACACGAACCGACGCTGTCGTCGCACTCGGCGGCGGTGTCGTTGGTGACCTCGTGGGATTTGCGGCGGCGATGTACCTTCGGGGGGTAGCATTTTTGCAGATACCGACGACGTTACTAGCGATGATCGATTCTTCGGTCGGCGGCAAGACCGGCGTTAATTCGGCATTTGGAAAGAATCTTATCGGTGCGTTTCATCAGCCGAGTGGTGTCTTGATCGATGTTTCCACTCTAGCTACATTGCCGTCGCGTGAGGTCACAGCCGGGTTTTGTGAAATGATCAAGCACGGTGTGATCGCCGGAAAGCCGCTTCTAAAGCGTACCGACGAATTACTCGAAAAATATCCGATCGCCGAATTCGCCGAACATCTGGAAAACCGAAATTTCAGATCCGAAATTTCAAATTTAATTGCTTCGAACGTCGAATTCAAAGCGGAGGTCGTTGCCGGTGATGAGTTTGAATCCGCTGAGAAGATCGATGCGCGGTCGCGCAAGATCCTCAATTTTGGCCACACACTTGCTCACGCTCTCGAAAAGGTGACGAACTACCGCCATTTCAAGCACGGCGAGGCCGTCGGGTACGGCATCCTCTTTGCCGCTGAGCTTTCGAAAAGCCTTGCGCTATGTGACACGAAGGTTGTAAACTTGTTATACGATGTTGTGCATCGCATCGGTACACTGCCGTCGCTTGCTGGCATCGATGCAACCGAGGTCATCGAGGCTTTCAGGTTTGACAAGAAAAATATCTCGGGCTCACTACAGATGGTGCTTCTAAAAGGCCTCGGCCGTCCGGTGATAGTCAGCCAACGCGATATCCCGACGAAAGCCTTTCACACAAACCTCGAAAACTTCCTGCAAAAAAGGCCAGGTGCGTAACTCACGCACTCGATGGCCGCCCTTCGGAGGTCATTAAATGAACATAGAAATAAAAGATCGCAACGGCGAACGCGGCAGTGCAGGAGTCAAACTCTTCGCCTGCATCGTCGTCATTGCCTTGGTAGCACATGCAGCTCTGAATTACATACCGGTCGCCTACTCGGCTGAGAGCGTCAAATCCGATATGGCGACGGCGGTCCTTCAGGGCCTCGCATTACCTGGAAGATTGAGTCCGACCGACAACGTTAAAACACGCATCGAGCAGTCGGCGTTGCGAAACGATCTGCCGCCTGACGTATTTATCGACGTTCAGCAAAAGGGATCATCGCTGACGGCTCGCGTGGTCTATGACAAACAGGTGAATATCCTGCCGTTTGGCATTTACACGTATAAATACCATTTCGACCACACGGCGACCCCGGCTGGCTTCCTTATCGATCAACAGCCCAAGGCGTCGAACCAGCCGGTCAAGAAACCCGCTTAGACAGCAGCGGCAAGAGCCTCGCGAACTTTGAGAGGTTGAATTTGGATGAGCCCTTCAGGAGCGTCGGCGAGCCATGTGCTCGGGCAGACGCCGCAGGTGGTACATTTTTCGACAGCAGGACACGGAAGGCTCGAGAGCGACTCTCGGGCCTTTTCATGTTCTTCTTTGAGGAATTCGAAAGAAAGGCCGCTGTCGACGATCGACCACGGTAGGAATTCATCGTAAGAACGATCACGCGAAGTATGGAACGCAGGATCGATCCCGGTTTCTCGCATCGCCCGGTCTAGATCACCGCCGTTTCGGGCAGCCGCATCGATCGCAGCGGCAACGGTTCGATCGCCGGATGAGAAAAGGGCCTGTTCGTGGGCGATACGCGAAGACATAAACCTGACTTCGACGTTCGGAATCTTACTCAGGCCCTTCGAGACGTATTTGATACGCTTCTTTAGTTCCTTTTCGTCGCAGATCGCATCCCACTGAAGTGGTGTATTTGGCTTCGGAACAAATCCATTGAGCGACGGGATTATCTTGCCCGCACGGCCGATCTTCTTTCCTGCCTCGAGCATTCGATCCTTGATCCGCTCGACCAGCACGAACATCTCGTCCAGATCTTCCTGCGTTTCAGTCGGCAGGCCGACCATCATGTAGAGCTTGATGGTGAGCATTCCGCGGTCGAAGACCGCACCGCAAATATCGACGATCTCGTCGTTGGTAAGATTCTTGTTTATTACGCGACGCAGGCGATCTGAGCCTGTTTCCGGTGCGACGGCGATCTGTTGGTCGCGAGATTCGACGAGAGCATCGAGCAATTCGTCGGATATCTGATCGAGCCTAAGACTTGATACTGATATCCTGTAGTCCATCGCTCTCAGTTCTCTCAAGATCGTCGAAATTTCTGGATGATCGCAAACGGCGGTTGAGACGAGGCCGATCTTGTTTGTGCGGCCACGCCATTCGGCAGCCTTGGCGAGAAAATGTCCTTTGCGGGCGACACGGGGCGGATAGTAATTATAACCGGCCCAACAAAGCGGCAGCCCTGCGAACATCCCGCGATATCTCGACCAAAAGCCGATCGCCCATCTCCGCACCCGGCGACCAGATCGCGGTCGAGGGGCAGAACGTATCCTGACTCAGCAGAAATTCAGCCAGTTCGGTCTCGCCACGCTTCATCGCACGACGGAGCGTGCCTTCCTTCGGGTTAACCGACGCGGAGCACGGCCAACGCGTTTCGGCACGCCTTTTTCTTTTGGCAGATAGTCGAAAACCGTGCCGTCATCGTTGTAGATCACGTCATACAGCGAAGGCACGTAAAAGCCGCGGCCGATCTTCGCTAGAGCAAGTAATATCTCGTCTTTTGTCTCGTTTTCGAGAACGGCATCGATGAGTTGGAATGCGAGGACCTCGCCTTCGCCGACGGCGATGACATCCGTGAAATCAGCGATCGGCTCGGGATTTAGGAATGATGCCGCACCGCCCATGATCACGAGCGGGTCAAAATGCGTGCGTTTCGCGGACCAGACGGGAATACCGGAAAGTTGTAGCATCCGAGCCATGTTCAGATAGTCCGTCTCGAACGAGATCGAGAACGCGACGATGTCAAAATCATAACGCGGCTCTGAGTTTCGAGAGAGAGCAAGGTGTGTTCGTGCGTTCGTATTCCTTGAGCTCATCCGGGTCGGGCAGGAACACACGTTCGCAAACAACGTCTGGGATCGAGTTGAACAACTCGTACATCGTGTGCAAACCCAGATTCGCCATGCCAATGCTGTGCGTATTCGGATAACACAACGCAATACGAAGCCCGCCCCCACGAGCGATGACATAACCATCCTCGGCGTCGAGTTTCTTCTTATAGCTCTCTGTTATTAATCTACTCATTCAAACAAACGGCTAGTTTAGCAGATACCGTAGGTAGTTTGCCCGCGAATAACGCGAATTCAACGAATAATAGTCCAGGTTGCCATTCTAAGATTCGTGTAAATTCGCGTTATTCGTGGGCAAAAAAGTCTTTTCGGCCTGCCTTGGTTTTAGCCGCAGCCCTCTTACTTTTTCTTAACCTCCAGCGGTTTTGGTGTGGTGTAAAAAGGCCGGTGCTGAACGATCAGGGTCTTGTCGTCGAACTGGCCATCGCCGTCGAGATCGACACGAACCTCAAGTTTGTTCTTCTTCCCGGGTTCGCGTTTGGTCTCGCCAAGGTCGTAGGAGAGTGAATACCCGGGCATACCGGTCAGGCCGTCGGTGGCGGGCATCAAGTGCTCATACTTCTTGTAGAAGAGATTCCCCGTGCTGATAATGTAGATCGGAACGCCTGCTTCCTGGATGATGCGACGCGCCTGATCGTAATTGATCTTGCTGAAAGTATCTATGCCGGACGCGACCAGGATGATGGCCCGTCGCTTCGATTTAACGGCGACCATGCCCAGATAATCGGATTTTTCATTTTGGGAATTCTCCAAAACAACCGAATCGCCTCGGCCGCCTATCAGAGCAAATTTTATAGCGTCAAAAAGGTTATTCTCGCGAAATGCGGGACGATTTCGGAATAACAGGTTGACGGTGTCGTTGAGACGCTTGGGGTCGTTGGTAAAATCCGTGATCGGCGTCGGCCTGAGGTCAAAGGCTATGACCGAAGCATAATCGTTAGGCGGCTTGATAAATCGCGAGAGGAAGTAGGCGACGGGCTTGATCACCTCGTTTGCTCCGGGCTCGAAATAGCCGCCGGCTGCGGAACCAAAAAGCTCGCTCCATTTGCTGTACTCAACGACCAAGCTGACGGTGATCGGCGATTCAGGCTCGGCAAAGCTCGTTATCTCCTGCTTTACACCATTCTCAAAGATGGCAAAGTTGCCCTTCTTAAGCCCGACCATGATCTGGCCGCTCTTTTTGTTGTAAACGACCGCATCGACATTGACGATCTTGGACTCGACCTTCTCAATGTCATCGATGAAGATCGCATTTTTTTCTTCCTCGAGAAGGCGTTTCTCTTCTTCGAGTTTTTTCTTCTCTTCTTCGGTCAAAGGCTTTGGCCGCTCGTTCTTCTTACCGTCACCGGTAGGTTTCTCCGTCTTTTGCGGCTTTGACTGTGCCATCAAGGCCGCCCCGCTGGAATTTACAAGTACAAACATCACCGCGAAAAACGCGATGAAAAGACGCGAAGAGAGGAAAAACTTCATAGCTAAATATCCTTATACCGATGACCTGTTACGTTAGATACCGATTGTCGGTGTTTAGTTGGTCAAAATCAAGAATAAACTTGATACGGTGAGATCAAACATCTCGCGGGCCACCTGAATTTGAAGGGAGGCAACTGCGATCCGACGACGTTCCTGCAAACCATTGACATTACAGCGCTTTGCGCCTAAACTTCAAGGGTTCGTAATACCTACATACTAAATTTTATAGAGCTGTGCCTGTTCACGCGCGTTCGATCTCTATCGAAGTAACGGATGATTGACCGGCAGGTTCACTTGAGAAAAAAACAACTGGAGAGTTAGTCGCTATGAGAGAAACCGTCAGATCGATCGTGTCGGTAACCCGTAAGAATCTTCTTTTACTTGGTCTGCTGATCGGCGTTGCCGCATTTGGCGGTTTTGCATATCGGGCCTCGGCAACCAGCGCCGGGATCACCCCTGCCGTTGATGCGTCCGCGTATGATGCGGAGTCGCTTTGGCTCCGTGACGGGGACGAGGACATCCTGGTGCCCGAGAGTGCGGTGGGTGTGGTCGCGACATATCCGATCGGTGAAGCAACCCAGAGCGATGCTCCGACGGTGGCGGATGTCGCCTCGGTGTATGCGAGCAGTTCAGCGGCCTTTTCCGGGCAGGCGTTTGCACCGGGTGGTCAGGCAAATACGCCGGCGATCACTCGAATGATGGTCGATGACCTGACATTGGGCGGTAGCGCTCCATACAGCATCGGACAATTCCACTTTTCGATGTGCAACTTCAATGTAGCGGCTGTTTCGGTGCGCCCTCGAGTCAGGTTCTATCTTGACAACGCCGGAACTCCGGGAACTTTAATTGTGGGGTTCAGCTTTAACCCGGTAACGATAGCCGCGTCGTCTTGCTCAGTGGTTTTTGGAAATGTGCCCCCATTTTCGGTCACCTCGAACCAGATTTGGGCAGGAATGGTCTTTGACAACTCTGGGGCAACTGCAACCGCCGCGCAAACGAATCTTTTCGGAATGGGCTATTATCCTGTTCCCGATATTGGGAGTAGTGCGGATAGTTTTTATCTGACAACTAGTGCTCCGCCCCCGGGAGGCTCATATCTTGTCAACAATCCTGGGCCGGGTGCCGTACAGACCCTCCCCGGAGCTCCACTCGATAATTTTGGCTGGGACCTTCGGCTTAATGGGCTGGCAGCATCGATCGTGCGTGCGAATGCCGATCCGAGACCCGCTGGTGGCACAGCCCAGTGGACGGTCACTCTGACAGGCGGCCCTGTAACGGGGCTTTCGACGACTAATTTTGGACTTGTAGGTACACACACTGGAGCCTCGATCGCGTCGGTGACACCCGTTAACGCCACGACGTGGACAGTGACCGCAAATCTCGGAGCGGGAGCTGGAACACTTGGCCTGAACTTGGCCAACACAGCCGGGCTGAACACAAATATTTCAAACGCCCCCTTCGCGGGTGAGGTGTATAGCGTCCTCTGTACCGCGACGACAACATTTAGCTTCACGGGGGGCGTCCAAGCTTATATAGTTCCGGCCGGTGTTACCTCCATCACTATTGACGCTCGCGGAGCTCAAGGTACGGCTGGAGCATTAAATGCTCCTCAGAATGGTGGGGCCGGTGGTTTGGGCGGTCAGGCGGCCGGTACCCTCGCGGTGACGCCTGGGCAATTGCTTCAGATCAACGTTGGCGGGCAAGCTGGATTTAATGGCGGTGGGGCTCCGGGAGCTCCGGGCATCGGTACAGGCGGATCGCCTACATACCCCAGTGGTAGCGGTGGCGGTGCCTCCGATGTTCGCACGGGAGCGGGAACTTTGGGCGAACGAGTGATCGTTGCCGGAGGCGGCGGAGGCGGCTCGGCGGCTCCTCAGGGTTCGTGCCTTCAGGGGCCGGGTGGTGATGGAGGGACTGGTGGAGGTCTTTCCGGAACTGGTGGTTCGACGGGCGCAGGGTGCGGGTCGGGCGGCACCGGCGGCGTCGGGGCCGATCAGTTGACCGGCGGCAACGGCGGTCTAGGTAACAGCAACTGTTCCGCGAGCGGGGTGACTGGTTCATTGGGTGTCCTCGGCAGCGGCGGAAGCGGCGGCAATGGGGTTATCGGCTGTAGTGGATATACGGGTTCCGGCGGTGGCGGCGGTGGCGGTGGCTATTACGGCGGCGGCGGCGGTGGCGGCGGTGCCGGCGGTGGCGGTGGCGCTTGGGCCGGCGGCGGTGGCGGTGCTGGGTCATCCTACATTACAGGACTTACGGCCGCGAGTACCTCATCTGGTGTTCAGACAGGTAACGGAGTCATTGTCATTACGGCATCTGGATCCTGCTCAGCGGCGACCGCAACGACCGTTACCTCTAATGCTAATCCGTCTGTCTTCGGACAGCCGGTTACGTTTACAGCGACTGTTTCGCCGAATCCGGGAGCCGGAGCGACGGTGAATTTTGTGATCGATGGCGGAGCACCTGTCGCGACAACGACGAACGCCAGCGGCGTGGCGACGACTGCGACTAGCGCGTTGTCGGTTGGTACACACACAGTAGTCGCTAACTTCCTCGGAGGCTCTGGCTTTGACCCATCGAGCGGAACGCTGACGCCGGTACAAACGGTCAATATGGCAAGCACGACAACAGCGGTGACATCGACGCCGAACCCGAGTGTTTGGGGGCAGAGTGTCACAATGACTGCGACGATCAGTGTCACATCGCCGGGAGCGGGAGCTCCGACGGGCACGGTCAACTTCCTTGACGGAGGATTCCCGATCCCAACCTGCCAGAACAGGCCGGTGTCGTTGGTAAGTTCGCTGTATCAGGCAAGCTGCACGACGAGTGCCCTTCCAGTGGGCGCGGCGAGATTCTTGAACGGGGTGTACTCAGGTGACGGCAACTTCAACGGCAGCGCCTCACCTAACGGCTACGATAACGGTCAACAAGGCAGACACGACAACCACGATCACATCGGACAACCCTGACCCGAGCGTTCTCGGTCAGAACTACACCGTTGTATTCTCGGTCTTGCCGGTCAGCCCCGGAGCAGGCACGCCGTCAGGTACGGTGGCAGTTACAGATGGAACAAACAACTGTTCTGCGACTGTTGCCGTTGGCCAATGCACTCTGCCGAGCACGTCGGTCGGGCCAAAGACCCTTACAGCAACGTATCCGGGCGATTCATTCTTCAATGGAAGCAACGATACCGAGGCTCACGTGGTCGGAAAGGCCAATACAACTACAACTGTTACGGCATCACCTGCTAGCCCATCGATATTCGGCCAGAGCGTGACGTTTACGGCGACGGTGGCTATACAGGCACCGGGAGCCGGGCCGCCGAATCCGACCGGCACGGTCAGCTTTAACATCGATGGCAACATCTACTGTGCTAACACCCCAATCAATGGTTCGGGAGTTGCTACTTGTACGCAGGCTGGACTTCCGGCACTTCCGGCTGGTTTGAGGAACGTGGTTGCTTTGTATGGTGGCGATGCGAACTTCAACGGCAGTGCGGGGACGTTGAACTACACTGTTAATAAGGCACTTCCTACGCTAACGATCACGGGGGACACGCCTGATCCATCGATCATCGGGCAGCCCTACGCTGTAACGTGGACGGTTGGTGTGACTGCTCCCGGAGCGGGAACGCCGACTGGCACCGTGACGATCGCGGACGGCATCGACACCTGTACGGCACCGGTCGGAGCAGGCGTTTGCAACATGGTATCGACAACCCCAGGAACTAAGGCCCTGACGGGCTTCTATTCGGGAGATGCCAACTTCTTTGCGGTAAGCACGCTGCCTCCGGGAGTGCCGCACGTGGTCAATATGTCGATCTCGGGCACGGTACGCGACGGCATTACACTGGCACTTGCGGCCGGCCAACAGATGACCCTGCTGTGTGCTTCACCGGCGGCCTCATCCGCGGCGGCAAACGCGTCGGGCGTATTCACTTTCACAGGCCAGTTCACCGGCCCGTGCGAGTTGTACCCGAACACCAACTTCAGCGAGCCGTTCTCGAGGTTCTTTACCCCGACGGGCAATATCACCGGAGCCGACTTCCTGGTCTGGGCTACAGCCGGTGGCTTCCCGAGAACGATCCGCTTCCCGACGCAGTATGTCGCACCGGGAGCCGCCGGATCGATGCCGATCATCATGAACAGCCTTAATAACGAGGCAAGTGTGGCGTTCAGCTTTACGTACGACATCAATCCGTTCTCGCAGCCGCCGGTCGTGGTCTGCGGTGCGGATGCACCTGGTTGTACGGTGACCAATAACACAAGCGTATTCGGAAGGGTCGGATTTACGGTGACAGCTGCACCGGGCGGATTCTCGCGTCCTAACGGCACACCGCTCGATAACCCTGAAGGCTCCGGTCCGAAGGAGATCGCAAGGATCAACTTCCAGACGGCGGTGACGACCACTCTGCCAAGTACGGACTTTGGACCACAGAACACACCGACCGCATTCTCGATAACCGAGGTCGGAACACCTAATTCGCTGACAGCGGTATTCCTGACAGCGGCGAGAGTGGTCTTTGCACAGGGACGCGAGGGTGATGTTGCTGGCAGGAATGCAGGCAACGGAGCCTACGAAGCGGCTGACCTTGTTCAGATGCGACGCTTTATCTCAGGGCTCGACACACCTGTGACGACCCATAACGAGTTCCAGAGAGCGGATACGGCACCTGCGGCAAGCAAGGGTGACGGTACGCTCAACGCGACGGATCTCGTACAGGCGAGACGCTATGTGGCAGGACTCGACGCAGGGCAGTCAGCCGGCGGAGCAGGAGCAGCATCGCCTGCACCGGCAGCACCGCCTGCACCTGACAGTGCTGAAGCAGGGTCCGAGATCACCATCGGTGATGCCCAGGCCACTAACGGTACACGCATCAGCGTTCCGGTGAGCATGAGAGCAAATGGTAACGAAGTAGCAGCAAGCTTTACCATCCGCTACGACGAGACACGTCTCACAAACCCGAACGTAACACTCGCAGACGGAGCACCTGAAGGTGCGGTACTGACCTTCGGCAAGGCCGAGCCTGGTTACCTCCGCATCCTGATCGATTCGACAACAGCCTTCGGCCAGACGAAGGATGCAAGGCTTGTCGACATCACCTTCGACGTACTCGAGAGAGCAGCGTCGGGTGAGACCGGGATAGAGATCGAAGACCTTGTCTTCTCAGACGCAACGGCAAACCAAACGCGTTCGAGAGCGACAAACGGCACGATCTCGATCGCCGGATCGATCCCTGCTGACACAGAGACGGACAGGACCCGAGTCCGCCGCCCAACCGTGGACCTGATCGAAGAGTGGCTCGACAACAACATAGTCACCCTCCGCCCACGCGAGAGAGGCGAAACCCAACAACCACGCACCATCACCCGAGGACGCTTCCAAAGGTAATGGTCATCTGGCAACTAGCCACTCAAAGGCGGCCCCACAAAGGCCGCCTTTTTTTATGATAGCAATGGTAATCGGCTCGGATTGACACCATTCGAGCCGCATACCTAAAATCTCACTAGTGAAACGAGAAAATACACCCATCACGATAGAGAACATTGTCGATACTCACAAGAAACGACGTGGCGAGATCAGACAGCGCTTGCGCGAATTTTCGGCGATCGGAAAAAGTGGAACTGATGTCAATTTTCTTGAAGAGATGGTCTTTTGCTTTTTCACCGGCGGATGTTCAGCCCGAATGGGTCTTAATTCACTTGAAGCTATCAAGCCGATACTCTTGACCGCTGACCAGCCGGAACTTGCCAACGCGCTCGTCGGGCACCACAGATACCCAAATGCACGTGCAAATTATGTAGCGACGTCACGCGATTTCCTGCGCGAACAATATGGCCTCAAGCTGCGTAAGAAGCTACAGAGCTTCGACTGCCGCTTAGAGCGACGCGACTGGCTTGTGCGTGAAAAGGGCATAAAAGGGCTGGGATACAAGGAGGCAAGCCACTACCTTCGAAACATTGGTTACAAGGGGTATGCGATCCTCGACAAACACGTTTTGAATTGTCTGACTGAGCTAAAAATAATTGACGACCCTAAGCCACCAAATACACGTCTACGGTATCTAAATACCGAAGACAAGCTAAGAAAGCTAACTGAATTGACCGGCATAGATTTTGACGAGCTAGATCTTGTCCTCTGGTCAATGAAAACGGGTATCATACTAAAATGACTCCAATATAATATGAGTCACGAGGAGTTTGCTGGATGCGGTGTAGCGGTTTCGCAATTTTACTAAGCAGTACTTTCCTACGGAGAGCAATTCTTGTGGCTTTCTTTGGTTGCGTCGTGTTTTCCGCCCTTCCGGTTGCCGCAGGAGCCCAATCTCGTGAGGTGCCGTCCGCTATAAGAAAAATTCTCAAAGATTCGGTCAAACTTACCCGTGCCGGAAAACTCACAGAATCTGAGGATCTGCTAAAACAAGCGATAGCACTAGAAGAGTTTAGGACCGAAGCAAAGGTTGAACTCGGGTATGTTCTTATGAAGCAGCGCAGGCTCGCGGAGGCCTACGATCTAGTTTTTCCAATTGCAAAAGATGAGCCCAAAAATGCCAGGGCGTTTTCCGTTTTGGGAGCAACCATGCTGACAGCCGGGAGATTCGGCGATGCCCGTGTCTTGTTCTTTAATGCTATTAAGCTCGACCGTAAGCAACATCTGGCTTGGGCCGGTTACGGAATGCTCGATTTTTATGAGAACAAGATAGCTGATAGTTTGCAGAATTTGAGGGAAGCGGTCATTCATGAGCCCTCGGAACCCGACTACTTGTTTGCTCTTGCTCAGGTCTCAGCTCGGGCAGAAAGATATACTGAGGCGGCGGAAGCTTACAAAGATTTCCTTTCAGTTGCGAGTAGCGCTGATGCCGATCGGCGGGCTCGGATCAGGGGCTCATCGCCTTTCTGCGTTTTTTAGGACAGGCGGGGAAACTCTATACCCTAACCGGAAAGGACCAGGCATCAGTTCCGTTCGAACTGATTGGTAACCGACCAATCATCAAGATGTACGTTAATGGGCGTGATGAGCCGCTGAGATTCGTTCTGGACACTGGATCGGGAATCTCGGTCATTTCGGACCAGACCGCGAAAAAGTTGGGTGTCCGCTCTATCACAAAAGGGGGATTTGCTCGTGGTATCGGTGGTGACGGAAAGTTTGAGATCATCTACGGGTTGCTTAATGAGGTTAAGATAGGTGACGTTGCTCTCCGGCAGGTACCGGTCTATCTGCGCAAATTTCACAACGAAAGCCATCAGGTGGACGGATACATAGGACTTGCTCTGATCTCGAAATTTCTTACGACCATCGATTACGGAAGCCAGACTTTTTCGCTTACCCGAAAGTCGGACGACAGGAAAGAGTTTGCTGAGAATTCTGAGGGAGTGTCCTTGCCCCTACGGCTCACTTCGAGTGGCTTTTTGAGCGGCGAGGTGACACTCGAGGGGGTTGTGGCTCCGCTCAATTTTATTGTTGATACCGGAGCAAGTATCTCCGTGATCTCCTCGGACGTTGCTCAAGTCGAATCAATGAGTTCATTTATTGGAAAGGAGAAGCTGCGCGTGATCGGTTCAGCTGGCGTCACCGACGGTGTTCAAACTTACAAGCTTCCAAAGGTGACCTTTGGCCAGCACACCCGCAAAGATATCATGGCAGTCGCCCTGGATCTCGACCTGATCAATGAAGCGTCGGGTTTTGAACAGTCCGGGATCCTTGGAGGCAACTTCCTCAAAAACTATCGGATGACTTTCGATTTTAAGAATTCCCGCGTCACGTTTGTGTCGGTAAAGCCGGAATGAAGCTGTCCCTTTACATCGAAACTTCCGTGATCGGAGCCTATCTCGATAATGATGAGCCGTTTCGCCGTGACCTGACCATCCGTTGGTGGGAGCATGAATTGAGTGAGTATCGAGCTGTCAGTTCAGTACTTGTTAACAGGGAGATCGAGCGAATGCAGGAGCCGCATCGGAGCGGCTACCTGAATCTGATCCGACCTCTCGAACAGCTTGAGATAACGGATGAGATATCGATACTCGCAGAGGGCTATATAGAGCGGGGCATTTTTCATCGCAAGTACATTGCGGATGCGATACATTTCGCTACCGCCTCGTTTCATAAGATCGATTATCTTGTTACATGGAACTTTGGCCATCTTGCCAACGTGCGCAAGCAGGCTCGTTTGCGACTTTTTAATACGACCGCAGGTTTCTTCTCACCATCGATAATAACTCCGGAGTTTCTGGTGCATTCGACATAGAAAGTTCTAAAGAAAAACCTTGATCGGGCCAAAATAAAAAAGGACACCGCACCTAAATGCGAGGTCCTTTTTGTCAGCTTCGAATGCTGTTACTGATTGACGCCCACGGATTCGACAAATTTTGGCAAAGCAACAGCCTGATTCAGATACACGCCAAACTCTGTGCCCGATTTGACCTCTGCCTCCGGTCCTTTCATAAACATTTCGCCGAGCAGGCCTGCACCGGCACCGGCGATAGCTCCGATCGCGGTCGCTTTGCCTCCACCGACAATTGCTCCAAGAATCGCACCGCCGGCCGCACCGCCTCCGATGAAGATGATCTTGCGGTTCTTCATCTTATCGCCGCTGACACCACCCTCATTGTCACTGGTACTCTTGCCGGCGTCGAGATCTGTAAGGGAACCATTAATTGTTCGCGTCTTGCCGTTTGGCAACTTAACGGAGATAAAGCTCGCGTCGATCTCTCCTGGCTTACCACCTTTCGCCGCAACCTTCACTGCGTTGACACGCCCCGTAAGCGAGCTGCCGGTTGGAATAACGACAACTCCGTTATTGGAGTAAACCGGTTCAGTGACGGTAACGGTAAACGTGTTGCCGACCTTTGCTGTCTTGGAGCTAATCGTCTGATTCATCCGCACACGTAGGATGGTGCCAGAGTCGACCGTGTAAACCGGAATTGCCGGTTTTGCAACGGCTGCGGGCTTTTTTGCGACCGGTTTCTTCTTGATAACCGGCTTCTGCGCCGATGCGGCCCCAACTCCTAGGATCAATAGCACACCCAGAATTCCCACCATATTCTTCGAATTTACAATTAGTTTCATGATCTTGTCTCCTCTTCCCGTGCAAAAGGCGAAATTGAACAGCTGCCGCCTTTTCGGCAGCATTTCGACTCCGTAAACATCACTTTCGTTGCAACAAAAAAGCGTGCCCGAAGCTCTATTTTCAATCTAAAGAATAACACCTCTCAGGGGTGAGATAAAAAGTGTCGAATTTTATTGAAATCGAGCTCGATTGAATGTATATGTCAGACGTACAGATAGTTCACAATCTCCAATCTCTTGACCCCCGGTGTAAAAACCGGGGGTTAAGTTCTTTAAGGGAGAGGTTTAACAAGTTTTGACAGGAGTCCAACTATGCACTTGGCAGCCCCAACCATCCTTCTCTTCGGCCTAAACCTTCTTGACGCACTGCTTACTATCGTTTGGGTCCGCAGCGGTGTGGCGACTGAGGGCAACCAATTGATGGCAAGTCTCTTGGACATAGGCAACGGCCCGTTTCTCGGTGTCAAGATCGCGATCGGTGTAGTTGCTGCCGTCGTGCTGATGCGATGGGGCAGCAGACCGGTTGCACGTTATGGGTTGGCAGTCGCCCTGGCTCTTTATATTGGATTGATGGGAATTCACCTGTTCACAGGTCTCGCGGCGTTTGGGGTCGTATCAAACACATCAGTCTACGAGATCGTTGAGTTCCCTCAACAATTTTTTGCATTTGTTCAGTAACATTCGCTATGGTCTCAAAGGACGCCCGCGTGTTTCTAATCGAAACATGCGGGCTCTTTTTTTCGTAAGTTATTAACAACGCGAGGATATTTTCGTATCATCAAAGGACGAGAATTGTAATTTTGAGTGGAGAAAACTAGCTTTTATGTCCAGGAAGAAGATTTATCAAATATCCGCACGGCAGATACTTCTGCTTGCCTTTGCATCAGCTCTCATCGCGGTTGGAGCCACCGCACTCGTTTATAATCTAACGCGATTTTGGGAGGAGAAGGGTGACTCAACCATCCTCGCTGAACAGGCGCCGGCGGCCGTCGCGGATCCGTCCACAGTTTCGGATGAGCAAAATAGTATAGATGTTTACAGGACGATCAGTCCGGGCGTGGCGTTTATCAATACGACGTCCGTTTCTCAGGACTGGTGGGGGAATGAACAGGAAGGTAAGGGTAATGGTTCCGGTTCGGTTATCGATAGTAATGGCCACATTCTCACCAACTTTCATGTTATCGAAGGGGCACAGAAACTGACGGTTAGCTTTGGCGGGGATAAGCTGTATCCAGCTCGCGTTATCGGTGGCGATCCAGATACTGACCTTGCGGTGATCAAGATAGAACCGCCGGCAGGTATGACGATCGTACCGCTGGGCGACTCGGATAAACTTGTAGTCGGGCAGAAAGTGTTGGCTATTGGTAATCCGTTCGGCCTCGACCGTACGCTAACAACTGGCGTCATCTCGGGGCTTCAAAGGCCGATCAGAGCTAGAAACAATCGTCCTATCGATGCCGCTATTCAGACCGATGCCTCGATCAATCCCGGTAATTCGGGTGGCCCTCTGCTCGACAAATATGGCAGGATGATCGGTATTAATTCGCAGATACTGTCGCCCGCCGGAGGGTCAGTTGGCGTTGGCTTTGCGGTGCCCGTGAATACGGCGAAGCGGATCGTTCCTCAGTTGTTACAGTTTGGCGAGGTCCGGCGTCCGAAGCTAGGAGCAACGTTACCGTCCGTCGCGGATCTTGCTGCTCGCGGATATCGGCTCCCGGTTGAGCAGGGATTGCTGATATATCAGACCCAACCAAATGGTTCAGCCGACCGAGCCGGACTCCGAGGTATTTCTACAAATGGCAACATTGGTGACATCATCCTCGCGGTTGATGGCCAGAAGATGTCCGACCTCGACGATCTTTACCGTTTGCTCGACAAGAAGCAGATCGGCGACACGGTAAACCTTGAGGTGTATCGTGACGGCCGGACGTTAAATGTGCCGGTCAAGCTATTACCAACCTCGGCGGGCGGAGCCTCACGAAGACTCAACTAGGATCAAAAAAATAGGTGATAATGGCGGTGGGCAATTATGTCCACCGCTTTTTTATGACGGAACTGAACGATTTTTACAATGCTGGATTTGGATGGATCTGTCGGGCGTGTGAACGAGATCTGCAACCTGAACATTTGTCCGCGGGAAAACACTCGCGTGTTTTCCGCGAGGGCGAGGCTGAGAGCAGATCTCCGGAACTAGCAAACCAAGCGCTCGCAAAATGGACTGACAAAACGCGACGGTTCCTTACTTGTCCCCGATGCGGGCTAACGGAGCCAGTCGAGAACTCTTGAAGTTAGCAACGTGTGAAGTAGCGTGCTAAATTGGAAGTAATGCTTCAACACGAGCTTGAAACTGCGATCTTCGCCGCTCGCCTTGCCGCGGAAACGATACTAAAACACTACGCCTCCGGCTTTGAAACCGAGCACAAGATCGGAGCAGACAGTTTCAGCGAACCTGTCACCATCGCTGACCGCGAATCCAGTCGCATTATCGTCGATGCACTATCGAGTGCTTTTCCCGACGACGGGGTCTTATCAGAAGAGGAGATCGACGATCTTCCACATCGGTTAGAGCAAGAGCGTACTTGGATAATCGATCCCATCGATGGCACCTCGGGATTTGTAAACCACGACGGCGATTTTGCAGTGCAGATAGGGCTCGCGGTGGGGGGCGTGGCGATGCTTGGGGTAGTTTTGCTTCCATTTCATCATGTCTTAACCTACGCGGTTCGCGGCGGCGGAGCGTTCGTTCAGACTGGCAGACACGGTAGTCCGTCGGCTTTGCGGGTTTCAAATACGGCTGATCTCAATAGACTTAGACTTGCGATGTCCCGCAATCATGCCAGCCCTCGAATGGCTCGAATCATTACCGAATTTGGTTTTCCTGAGATCATTCGCAGAGGCTCTGTCGGCCTAAAGGTCGGGCTCATCGCTCAGCGGGAATCTGATATTTACATCCACCCCAGTCCGCGGACAAAGCTATGGGATACTTGTGGTCCGCAGGTGATTCTAGAGGAGGCCGGCGGTCGTTTCACCGATCTTTTCGGACAAGAATTTACTTATGATCGAGCCGACGTGCAGAATCACAACGGCATCATCGCTACAAACGGTGTTTCGCATGATGCCGTAGTCGAACGCATGAAGCCGCTGCTTGCCGAATTTGGGCGGGTACCACACGCATATTGAGGCTTGGGCGACAAAAAAAGACTTTGTTTTCGTCTTCGTTTGTGTTAAACATACTATTCAAGTAGTTTCTTCGAGCGCACAAGCTAAACTAAACAAGGACGGATATTTAAGTGATCACTGACACGGCAACTGCAGTCTCGGCGCAGTTAAGCACCGAAACATCGGTCATCTACGCTGGCGATTATCTGAACAAATTGACAGGCGAACAGATCGAGTACGAATGCCGCCGCCGAATCGATGCCGGTTGCACGGATCTGATCGTCAATTTTTCAAAGACAGAATTGGTCAATAGCATTGGCATTTCCATTCTCCTTGGGGTCATCGACATCGCCGAGAAAAACGGAGCGAAGGTCGCTTTTTCCGACGTCAACGAAACGACCGTCGAGCTTTTTGACATGCTGGGCCTCACCAAACACGTTAATATCGTCTAAAGAATATGCTACACGAGCACAAACTCATTCATGCTTTTGGGGCCCTCGCGGAGCTTGGCCAGGAGATAACGAACCGCAATAATTTTCAGGAAACGATCCGCACATCACTGCATTTGCTTTCCGGTGCTCTTGGCATCAGGCGTGGTGCTGTGGCGAGGTATTCACGGTTTGGGCATGAGCTGAATATGTTGGCAGTGCGTGGACTTGGCGAGGATTTTCCGCTTAGCCTGCTCCTCACGGGTGAGGATGAGCGCCAGTTTCTTTCGAATGGAATGGCTCCGATCGACATCGGCGAGGCCCAGGTTTTGCCGTTCTTTCAGGTTCACAATGTTAGCTTTGACCAGCGTCGGCTTGAGCTGTTTGTGCCGCTTGTCGTGCGTGATGAGATCGTTGGTGCGATATTCCTCGGTGAAAAAGCGACGGGGGAAATTTACACTTCCTACGACAAAGAGATCATCTGTGCGATGGGCCAGCATATTGGCGTCGCAATCGCTCAGCGTAATTTGATGGCAGAGATAGAGCGGCATTCTGAGGAGAATCGACGGCTATTCGATGAGATGCGGTCGACTTATCACGATACAGTGAAGGCTTTTGCCGCGGCGATCGACTGCAAGGACAAGTATACCGAGGGCCACTCCGTTCGGGTCGGCAAATTCTCCGAGATAATCGCGGCCGAACTAGGTTGGGGAACAGAAGAGGTCGAGGGAGCCGCAGTTGCCGGTTATCTTCATGATGTTGGTAAACTCACGGTCGAGCGAAAGATCATCAACGCTCCTTATCGGATCAACGCAAAGGAATCAGCCGAGCTCAACAAGCATCCGGCCGTAGGTTACGAAATACTCCAGCCTATCCATCATCCATACACGGATGTGCCGCTTGCTGCGAAGTACCATCACGAACGCCTAGATGGCCGTGGGTATCCGGATGGGTTATACGATCGGGAGATCCCGTACATCGCGAAGATCGTCAACCTTGCAGATTCGTTCGATGCTATGACGACGGATCGGCCCTACAAAGCACGTCGACCGGCGAATGATGTCGTCGAGGATCTGACGCGAAATGCCGGAAAGCAGTTCTCCCCCGAGATTGTCACTGCTTTTCTGAGTGGAATGCTAAAAGAGCTAAAAGGCGAAGATCGCACTAAGCGATTTCGCCGTCTTCTTGGCCGCGACTATATGGAAGCCGAAGGACTCGCGACCAAGGTGAAGTATGCACTGAACGAACTCGCCCCGACTACGCCGATGACATACATCGCTGCGGCGGGATCGGTTGGTTCCCAGACCAATTAGAGAGACTCTCATGGGTTTCCCTGGCTCAGAAGTTCGACGAACTTTTTTGCGGCCAGCGATAAGGCTCTGTCGCTACGGTAGATAACGCCGACCGATCTTATCCAGTATTTTTCGGCTAGTTCGATCACGGAGACAGTTCCGGCATTTCGGGCTTCGATTACGGCAGGTTCTGGAACGATCGCGAGGCCGAAGCCAACCTCGACCGCTCGCTTTATCGTTTCGATATTGTCGAATTCTGCGACTTTTTTCACCTCAACATTATTGGCCTTGAATATCTTGTCCATGGCCTTTCGCGTCGGCACGTCGCGTTCGAAATGAACAAATTCTTCGCCGTCGAGCTCAGTGACCTTGACCTTTTTTCTGCTAGCAAACTTGTGTCCCGGCGGCGCGATAAGCACGAGCAGATTGTCGGGCATCGGCGTGATCGTTAGGCCGCGGCGAGGTTCCGGAAAGGCGAGAACGCCTAGTTCCACTGTCCCATTGAGAACATCGCGGACGACGCGAGTCGTACGTGAATATTCAAGGTCGATCTTTGCAGCAGGGAACTTGGTCATGAATTCGCGAACCTTGGCTGGCAATTCATGCAGCCCGACACTATAAACGGTCGCAACTTTGACCGTCCCTCCGATCTTGCCCACGACGCCACGGAGGCTTTCATTCAAATGCTCGTAGGCATCGAGAACCTGTTTTGATTCGCGATAAAAGACCTCGCCCGCGGGAGTCAGTTTTACGTCGCGTCGGCCGCGTATGCGTTCAAGTAGCCGCCGCTTGAATTTCTCCTCAAGCGTTCGGATCTGCTGGCTGACGGCAGATTGCGTTATGAAGTTGCGCTCGGCCGCAAGCGAAAAGCTCTCGAGGTCAACAAGATCACAAAAGACTTTTAGCGTTTCAATGTGCATTTAGTTTAATAAGTGTAGCTATTTAATCTTTGCTACATTTTTCATTTTATCTTATCTAAGATTGGCCGTATCATAAAACCTTTAGACACGTGTTGCCGATGAGCACTGTTGACTAGTAGAATGCTGGAAACAGTAATATTTGGTAATTTTCGGGTAGATCGATAGGATGGCGATAAAATTCTCCAAAACTTTCCTGCTGCGTAAGCTGCACCAGATCACGGGCATCGTGCCTCTGGGGATGTTCTTTTTTGTCCACATGTTCACGAACTCAAAGGCGATGAACGGTGCGGCGAGCTTTGATAAGGCCGTTAAGGAGATACACGATATCCCTTATCTTCTCCTTATCGAGATTTTCGGCATATTTGTGCCGCTCCTCTTTCATTCCGTGTACGGAGTACTTATTTCGGCCGAGGCCAAGCCAAACGTTCTCAACTACTCTTACGGAAGAAACTGGTTCTATGTCTTCCAACGAGCCACGGGAATTTTCTTGTTCTTTTTTCTCCTGTTTCATATCTTGAATCTGAGGTTTGGCGTGATTCCGGGGCTTAATATGACCCCTGTTGCCGGAAATGCGGATAAGGCGTTTTCAATAGTCGCTGCCGAATTCCAGATAACGTGGGTCCTGATTGTTTATATTCTTGGCGTACTTGCAACGGCCTGGCATCTCGCCTACGGGTTCTTCTTGTTCGCAGTCGATTGGGGAATTGTGATCGGTGAGAAGGCCCAGAAGGTCACGCTCGCCGCGAGCCTTGGTCTTGCGCTTATGCTTGCGGGCGTAGGAATCAACGCCGCCTTCGCATTTGTTCGTCCTTGCGGTCTTTTGCCCCAGGCTCTTTGTGAGGCTCCAAAAAAGCCAATTACCAGCGGGACTAAATTCTAGTTTTATATGGCAACCTCTCTAAAAATAGCGATCGTGGGTGGTGGACTGGCTGGCCTGGCAGCGGCGATGAAGATAGCTGAGGCTGGGCACGAGGTCGATCTGATCTCGGTCGTGCCGGTCAAACGTTCGCACTCAGTGTGTGCTCAGGGCGGTATCAACGGAGCCGTAAATACCAAGGGCGAAGGCGACTCGCCCGCGAAGCATCTTGATGACACTGTTTATGGCGGTGATTTTCTTGCCAATCAGCCACCGGTAAAACGGATGACTGACATGGCCCCGGAGATCATTTACCTTTTCGATCGAATGGGCGTGCCATTTTCTCGAACGAAAGAAGGCTTGATGGATTTCCGTCGGTTTGGCGGTACGCTCCATCACCGCACGGCATTTGCCGGAGCCTCGACAGGGCAGCAGCTTCTTTACGCTCTTGACGAGCAGGTACGGCGTTGGGAAGTTGAGAAAAAAGTTACTAAATACGAAGGCTGGGAAATGCTTTCGCTCGTGATGGACGATCATCAGGTTTGCCGCGGCCTTATTGCGATGAATCTGCAAACGCTTGAGCTTAAGTCGTTTGCAGCAGATGCCGTCATCATGGCGACCGGCGGACCGGGCATGGTCTTTGGCAAATCGACAAATTCGCAAACGTGCACGGGAAGTGCGGTCGCCGCCTGCTATCAACAGGGTGCTCGATATGCTAATGGCGAATTTATTCAGGTACATCCGACGTCGATCCCAGGTGAGGATAAGTTAAGACTCATGTCCGAATCGGCCCGCGGCGAAGGCGGCCGCGTTTGGGTGCCGCGCGACCCGCAGGACGCGAGAAAGCCGAAAGACATTCCGGATGGCGAGCGTTGGTACTTCCTCGAAGAAAAATATCCGGCATACGGCAATCTCGTCCCGCGTGATATCGCAACGCGTGAGATCTTTCAAGTTTGTCTCGAAGGTCACGGCGTTGGCGGCGAAAATCAGGTCTATCTTGATCTAACGCACATTCCGGCCGAGACGCTGACACGCAAACTGGGGGCGATCCTTGAGATCTACGAAATGTTCGTCGGCGACGACCCGCGATATGTGCCGATGCGAATTTTCCCCGGCGTTCACTATTCGATGGGCGGCCTCTGGGTTGATTTCGAACAAAGAACCAATGTCCCAGGGCTCTTCGCGGCGGGTGAATGCGATTATTCGATCCACGGCGCGAACCGGCTCGGGGCGAATTCATTGCTGTCCTGTGTTTACGGTGGATTTGTTGCCGCACCGTCGGCGATCGAGTACGCAAAGAACGTCGAGCGCGGTTCGACAGAAACGAATGGCATCTACGACGCCGAGCTTAAGAAGCAGCAGGCCCTGAACGATGAGATAATCGGCAGCGAGGGCGGCGAAAATCAATACAAACTGCACGAAGAAATGGGCAAGGTGATGACCGATAACGTTACCGTTGTCCGCTACAACGACCGGCTTCAGGCTACCGATGATAAGCTGGTTGAATTGCAGGACCGCTTCAAGAAAATTTCGATCAACGATTCAAATCTCTGGGCGACTCAGGCCGTCCCGCACGCACGTCAACTAAGGAACATGCTCGATCTTGCTCGCGTCATCACGCTCGGGGCACTGAACCGCGACGAGTCGCGCGGTGCTCATTACAAACCCGACTTTCCGGATCGTGATGACGAGAAGTTTATGAAGACGACCGTCGCGGAATACTCCGCCGAGGCTCCGGTGCTGAGCTACGAGGCGGTTGATGTTTCGCTTGTAGAACCGAGAAAGAGAGATTATTCAGCGAAGAAGAAAGGCTAATGACCACCAACGCACACATAGAGAAAAAGCGGCTTGATAATCCGCCGGCGACGATCAAATTCAAGATCCAGCGGCGCGAGCGGGAAGGCGCATCGGCGCATTGGGAAACGTTTGAGCTGCAATATCGGCGTAATCTGAATGTGATCTCGGCGTTGATGGAGATCCGTAAGAATCCGGTTACGGTTGATGGCAAGCAGACAACCCCACCGGTGTGGGATATGTCGTGTCTCGAACAGGTGTGCGGTATCTGCACGATGGTGATCGACGGCAAGGTGCGTCAGTCCTGTTCCGCGTTGATCGACGATCTGTTGCTCGCTTCGAATTCGGATACAGTGAGTCTCGCTCCGATGTCTAAGTTTCCAAATGTCCGCGATCTCAAGGTAGATCGCTCAAAGATGTTCGACCACCTCAAACAGGTCAACGCCTGGATCGAACTTGACGGCAGCTACGACCTCGGCCCGGGGCCCCACATTTCAAACGCGACCGCACAGGAACGCTATGACCTTTCCCGCTGCATGACCTGCGGCTGCTGCCTCGAGGCCTGCCCGCAATACGGTGACGATAATTACATCGGCCCCCAGGCCATCGCACAGGCTCGCCTGTTCAACATGCATCCCACCGGCCAGAACACTAAAGAAGAACGACTGAATGGCCTCCTCGGCGATGATGGCATCGGCAACTGCGGCAACGCCCAAAACTGCATCCAGGTTTGCCCAATGTCCGTCCCGCTCACCAAAGCGATCTACGAGACGAATCGCGATATAACTGTTGATGCGTTATTTGGGTGGTTGAAGAAGTAAGAAGTTTTGCCCGCGGAATACGCGAAAAGACGCTAAAAGGAGATAGTCCTTTTAGCGTCTTTTTGCGTATCTCGCGGGCAATAGATCTTATGGCATTAGGCCGATCGATTGTTCGTTGCCAATTCCTTTCAGATGCTTGACGATCTTCTGGATTAGCCATTCCGGGGTTGAGGCTCCGGCGGTGACGCCTACTTTTTGGGCTCCGATGAGATCGGTTGGGTTGATCTCGTCCTCGGTTTCGATGAGGAAGCTCCGCTCGCACTGTTCTTTGCATACAGCGAGCAGCTTGACGCTGTTTGACGAGTGGCGGCCGCCGATGATGTAAAAGGCATCGACCATTCCGGCGAGCGCACGGGCCGCTTCCTGGCGGTCGCGGGTGGCAGAGCAGATGGTGTTAACGATCTCGACCTGATCGTCAGTTTTTGATTTGATCGCCTCGGCGGTGTCGAAGAAAGTCTTTGACTTGATAGTCGTTTGCGAAACGACGAGTGGCCTACGGAGACGAGGCAGCAGGTCGAGCTCGGATTCGTCGCGGATAATGAAAGCGTGGTCCGGCGCATAGCCTTTGACTCCGATCATTTCAGGATGATCCGGTGCTCCGACGATAACTACATGGCGATCTTCGGCGGCGGCCCGTGCGGCAAGTTTTTGAACTCGTGTTACGAAAGGACAGGTCGCATCGACCACCTTAGAGGCTTTTTCCTCAAGTTCTTTTTGAACTTCCGGTGTCACTCCGTGGGCACGAATGACGGCGGTTTCGCCTCGAGTGATCTGCACCGGCGAGTCAATCGTAGTAACACCGTCGTGTGCCAGCCGCTGCATTTCCTGCTTATTGTGGATGAGGGGCCCGAGGCTGCGAACGGTTTCGCCCGCCGCAACAGCTTCTTCGACCATATCGACGGCGCGTTCGACTCCAAAACAAAATCCGTATTCATCGGCTAGCAGTACTTGCATTTTGTAAAACCTTAACTCTATCTACCAATAAATTCTAACTTCTTCTACCCCTGATTCTAGCAAATGGACAGTCGAAACGAAACCGAATCTCGGACAGCACTCATTCCCCGCTGAGGGGAATCTCTCTGGACTTTGAATACGTCGCTCGCCTTCAAACAGATGCAAGCGGAGCCCGGATGTGAGACTGATCTAGTTGACATGATCAACGCACAGGCTCACGTAGAATCACTTCTGCAGCAGCAGACGCGATGGCGGCGGCGGCAGAGTTCGACACTTTAAGATGAGCAAGTTGGCGAAGAGCCTCGCCGGTACGTGAAAGCAGGCGGACGAGGTCGCCTTCTTCGGCCTTTGTGCGGTCGACCAGTTCGTCCCATGTCATTCCGGCGGTCCAGCGCTCGGCGGCGGCTGCGGCGGAGTAATTTATTTCTTCGGCAGGCTCGACGCCGTTTTTCCATTCAACATTTGAAACCGCAACTACGATGTCTTCGAAATCCGTAAGGATCCCACCCATCCGTCGGGTACCCCGCATTTCACCGTAGCTCCGCTCGGCATCAGCGGCGACAGATGCCATCAGGCCTGCGGCTTCTGAGATAGTAAGCTCGTCAAACGTACCTTGTTTAAGAGCTTCGCCCACCAATAGAGGCCGATCGATTCGCAGATCGGCGAGCCATTTTCCGGATTCCGTAACGACTTCTGCTTCGCGGTCGATATAACCAAAATGGTCGAGGACGCGGGCACGGTCTTCGAAAGGCTGCCAAATGAGATCACCTATCCGCTCGACCTTGGCGGCGTTACGCTTCTCCCGAAAGGCAAAACTTCGTTCGGCGATCTCGCGAACCTGCTCGAAGTTACTGAATGCGTCGAGGAGATTTAGAAGGCTCGTATAGGTTGCACGGAAGCGGCTTTCGAGGGCATCGGGCGGAGCCTTAAGCAGTTCGGCGATCTTCCTTGGATTCTGAAACTGACCTGGGGCAAGGACAACAAACCCAACATTGTCACGCCCACGTCGGCCGGCACGCCCGGTCATCTGCTGCAATTCACTCGCGGTCAGAGCCCTCCAACCGTCGTTGCCGCGTGTGTCGGCATTGCTTATGACAACTGTTCGAGCCGGAAAGTCGACACCAGCAGCAACCGTAGATGTGGCAAACAGTGCATTTAGCAGCCCCCCCGACATCATCCGTTCGATCAGCAACTTCCAAGACGGAATGTGACCCGCATGATGGGCAGCAACACCGGCATGAACGATCACCTTGGCGTGTTTGTGATCTAGAACTTCTGGAAAATTCGCCGCAAACCCATCAAAGATCTCCTGCCGCATTTTCTGCCGCTCCGGTTCGTTTCGCTGCGATTTGTCCATCGCGACTTCAGACGCCGCTTCGTCGCAACGTCGCCGTGTTGGGAGAAACACGATCGCGGGCAGCAGATTGAAGCCGCGAAGAGCTATGATCAGCTTTGGCGGTGAGATGTCAGGGCGTTGTTGGTCCATGGCCATACTAGTGTAATCGGCGATATAACCTGTAAAGCCCGTCAAGCATCAGGTCGGGATCGACGACGTCAATTTGCGAAGTGTTTTCCGCGATCAGCGAAGCGAAACCACCAGTCGCAATAACCTTCAGTCTATCGCCGATCTCTTCTTTGACCGCCGAGAGCAAACCGTCGACCAGTCCAAAATATCCGCGAACAATTCCAGACTGGAGCGATCCAACCGTTGTGTTTTGGATCACGGTCGGAGGTTTATCGATCTCAACCTCGGGAAGGCGCGACGTCGTCAATTTGAGGGCAGTCGCCAGCGTGTTCATTCCGGGAGCAATTAGGCCGCCTTTCAAAACGCGGTTTTCGTCAACTACGTCGATCGTGAGGGCGGTCCCAAAGCTGCAGACGATGCAAGGTGCACCATACTTCTCGACCGCCGAAAATGTGTTTACGAGACGATCCGAGCCCGCGTCCTCGAGCGGGAAGTAGTCGATCTGCATGCCGAAGTCGAGATCGTTCGTGACAAGCATTGCGTCGACACCAAATTGTGAGGAGATAAACGACAGCATCGCCGAGTTGATCTCGTGGACAACTGAGCTCACTATCGCGGCGTTTATGCCTTGGAAGAGTTTGTCGGCTAAGGCCTTTGTGAGGCCTTCTGCGGTGATGTCGCGGATCGTCGGGATCGAGAGTTTGGAAACGAGCTGTTCGCCGTCGAAGAGGCCGAACTTGATGCGGGAATTTCCGATGTCAACAGCGAGGAGCATGTAGTAGTTCAATTACGAATTACGAATTTTAGATTTCGGATCGTAATTCGTAATTGTTAATTTGTAATTGAGTTTAGCCTTGCAGCGGCAGCCCGTCGTAGATCACGTTCCAACCATTTACGCGGCTGGTGCGTAGGCTCTTCGTGAACCACTCAACAGCGGCGGTCGGGTCGTCGTAGATCTGGACTGCGGGGCGGTCTTCGCGGGGATCGACCCGGCAGATGGCGGCGCCGACGGAGGCCGTTTTGATGCAGAGGAGAGCGATCATGTCGTTCTTCTGCATCACGGCTGTTCGCATCGAAACGTCGTCGTGGTCGATCTCGAATTCGTCAAATTCGATCAGGTCTTCGTCAAATTCTTCGTCGATGTCCCATTCGGACTCGGATTTGTAAGGGTCACTCATAAAGCTTACCTAAACGTTACACGGCGCCGCGGCAAAACTCAATTCGTACTTCACCTCGGCGTGGTTTTTGACGAGCATTTCCTCGGCGATACGGTTGCCAGTGCGGCGGTCGATGACCTCTCGCCATATCTCGTTCTCACGAAAATTCTTGCCGTCTTTTGAATAGAAACGATGTTCTCGCTCCACGACATGATACGAATAAAGCGTCTCGCGGTCGGTGTAGATCGCACCTTTCAAATGGTCGTCTGTCAGCCAAACTCGGATCTGAAAAGTGAGATCGGTCGGGTTGTGAAAACGCAGGTCGACGTAGTTGTAAAAGACGCCCGCACCAGAGCCGAATGGCAATACTCGATTTTCGTCAGGGAACGGATCGAAGCTATGATGGTGCCGCTCGACCACCTCAAGCGGCGTGTGCAGGGCCATCCAATAGAGCAAATTCGCAAGCTGACACAGCCCGCCGCCGACTCCGCGAACGACCTCGCCCTGCGATAGCTGCATCCCTTCGTGATAACCTTTCGCCGCAGTCGCTTCACCGATCTGCCGCCAAAATGAGAAGGTCTGGCCGGGTTTGATCAAAATTCCGTCGATCGTCGGACACGAGATCTTAAGATTCTTGACCTTGTTTTCTTGAAGTTCCGGGTCGGAATTTCCAAGCCGTCGGCGCAGCAGCGATTGGTGTTTCTTACTCGTGAATTTCAGACCGTCTTTGCTTATCTCCGACGCAAATTTCCCGGCGAGCGGCAGATCGGACAGTGTGCGAAAGAATCGCTTTTGCCAGATACGGCTGTGATAAAAGACGGGATGAATTTCGGAAAGTCGCATTTTTACTGACTCCGGAGCTTCTCGACGTCTCCGGCCTGAACGATTGTAACCGAACCGTTGGGCGTCTTCACTCTGAGTGCTCCGTTTTTTTCAAGGCCGTCGGTCGTACCTTCGATGGTGCCGGTAGGGAGCGTCACGCGAACCGATTTACCGGAGAAATACGATGACCGCTGGCGCCAATTTTGTATGATCTCACTCCGACCGTTTTCGCCGAGCAATATCTCGTACCAATACCCGATGAAGGCGACGAGCTTTGTCTCGACGGCGAGTGGATCGAGAGCACGCGGGCCCATCATCATGGATTCTGATTCGATCGACGTTGCGATATCGGCGATCTCGTCGGGGAAATTTCGCGATGTGAGATTGATGCCGATGCCGACAACGACGGCGAGGCCGGTTGCTGTTTCGACGGTCTCGGCGAGGATGCCGCTGATCTTGCGTTCGCGGACGAGAATGTCATTGACCCATTTGATATCCGGCTCGACGCCAAATTCTTTGAGCGTGTCATAGACTGCGATGCCGGTCATCAGCGTTATCAAAGGCAGGAATTGTGTCTCAATTTTCGGCCGGAGGACGATGCTGAAATACAGTCCCGAACCTTTCTCCGAAACCCAAGTCCGCCCGTGTCGCCCCCGTCCGGCAGTTTGCTGGCTGGCGATAACGCACAAACCTTCGTCAGCCCCTTGCCGGGCCTGATTGGCGGCCTCGGTGTTGGTCGAATCGATGTTGTCGAAGCGCAGGATGGTGATGTTCATCGGATTGCTCGCCACAGCGAGTCACAATAATAATTCCTGCTATCAAAAAAGTTCTGTTTGATCTGAAACCCACTCTCGCTAGCCAGTTCTTCGATCATTCGCAAACTATATTTCTGCGATATCTCCATAAATACCGCTTCCCACTGGTCGAACTCAAATTCGCGATCGAGGGCGTCGATGCGGACGGTTTGTTTTTCCCGACTTACCAAGAACGACCGGGCCGAGCCTTCGACGGGGCGATAGTTGGCGTAGTGCGTGAACTTGCCGAGGTTGAAGTTGCCGCCGAGTTCGCGGTTGATGCGTGTTAGCAAATTTAGGTTGAATTTTGCCGTAACATCAGCCGCGTCGTCGTAGGCGTTCGCGATGACGTGCGGGTCTTTTTGCAGGTCAAAGCCGATGAAGAGAAGATCGTCGTCGCTCATCACCTCTCGCAGCGAACGGAAAAACGCGACCGATTGCTCGCGGCTGAAATTTCCAATATTCGAGCCGAGAAAAAGCAAGACTTTACGGCGACCATCGCCAATCCTGAGAGAATCGAGTATCTGAAAATAGTCGCCGTTGCGGGCAGACATTTTTAGGGTAGGGAATTCGGCGTTGAATTTCTCGGTCAGGGCGTCGAGAGCTTCTTGCGAGATATCGATCGGCGAATACGAGATATCCGCACCAGCTTTTAGAAAGTGGTCGACGAGCACCGCCGTCTTGGTTCCGTCACCCGCACCGAGCTCGATAAGATCAAACTTTCCGTCACCGTTGGCGAACGCACGATAGATCGCCTCGGTCTGTGTCGAAAAAATATCGAATTCGCAGCCGGTCAGATAGTATTCCGGCAGCTTCATTATCTCCTGAAAAAGTCGCGAGCCTTCGTCGTCGTAGAAGTATTTGGACGACAAAGATTTCGGCGTCGTCGAGAGGCCCGCGAGGACGTCTTCGGCGAATTGGGTGAGTTCTGTTGTCGGAACCGCCTGCATCAGCGGACGGCCAGTTGCGTTATTCATCGGCGACGTTGTTCCATCCTTGTGTTCGTGCCACCCGCTTACGCAGGTGGTTCTGACTGGGCTAATCTTATTCCCGTAAATTGCCATCTTAAATGCGGATGGAAGAAATTTCTGTACGATGGACGACTATGACCCTCAGGTGTGACGACGGATGCTCCTCGGAGGACCATTTGATTGATCATGAATTTGCCGTTGTATTCGCCGACCGCTCCCGCGGCTTTCGCGAAGCCGGGATAGGGCAGATATGCCGAGTTTGTCCACTCCCAGCGTTTGCCCCAAGCGAATTGCTCGTTCCCGGCTTCCCATTCGAATTCGGTCGGCAGCCTCATTCCTTTCCACTCGGCGAATGCAGCCGCTTCGTAAAAAGATACGTGACAAACCGGGGCGTCGAGCGGCAATTTCCGCAGGCCGCCGAGTGTGAAATGCGACCACTCGCCGTCAAACTTATGCCAGTAGAGCGGCGAATCTATTCCGTTTTGATTGACCCAATCCCAGCCCTCGGCGTGCCAGAAACGATGGTCGCGGTAGCCGCCTGCGTCGATGAATTCGATGAATTCGACGTTCGTGACGAGCCGGTTTGAGATGGCGAAATCGTTTAGATAGACCTTGTGGCGAGTGAGTTCGTTGTCGAAGCAAAATCCGTCGCCGATGTGACCGATCGCGTAGATGCCGCCTTCGCAATCTGAGGACCCAACCGCTGTCGCTCCCGGTCCTGACATTTCCTCGGGGGCAAATCCTTCGCGGTATGCGGGGAAGAGCGGATTTACGCTGAACGTATATTTTAGGTCCGTCAGAAGGAGTTCCTGGTGTTGTTGCTCGTGGTTTAGGCCGAGCACCACCAGTTCGGGCAACCCAGTCGCTATCACTCCCGGTTCTGATAAGAGTTCCAGCACCTTTTCGTCAACGTGCTTCCTATATGTAAAAACTTCGGCGACCGTTGGGCGGCTCAGGGCTCCGCGATTGTCGCGTGGCGTACGTTCGCCGATGGTGTTGTAGTAGCTGTTGAAGAGAAAGCCGAAACTCTCGTCGAAGACCTTGTAGTTCGGTACAAATTTCTTGAGGATCATCTCCTCAAAAAACCACGTCGTGTGGGCAATGTTCCAGCGCGCAGGCGAAACGTCAACTATCGGCTGCGGGATGTAGTCTTCGGTCTTCAGCGGCTCGCAGAGATACGCGGTGTATTGGCGAACGTAGCGGAAAGATTTTGCGAGGTCGAGACCGATAGTTTTTGTTGCTGTGCTTGGCTGCATTTCCCTAATTAGACCAAATCCATCGTGAAAGTTGAAAGAAGTTTCGTGTCCGTCCGTGTTCCCCCGTTTTCCAAAAGTTCGTCCCTTTTGTCGTATTCCTTGATGATCCTAAGAAGATGTTCAGCCATCCAATAGCTGTAACTAATTGATAGTGTTGTGTTTACTACATTTCTCGCCACATATATTCTTGTCCCATTTTCGGGTGTCTCAGCGCGCGCATTATTTTTCCCTAGCGGCTTTTCCCAGAAAATGCTTCGATTTGATGCAAGATCTTTTTGGACGTAGATACGTTGTGCCGAGCCGCGTTCGGCTCAGGGAATTGTATCAAAATGTTGCGTCTGATGGCAACGGTATTATCCATGCAACGTTGCTTTCAAAAAGATCTTACACGAACCAAGTCACCGTTCTTGTTCGGTTGATCAACCTACAGACGGAAAGACCTGTCGCCTCATGCCTTCCCACTCGCTGACCTGCCGGGCCCGACGGTTTTCGGTGGCGTTGGCGAGCGAGGCTATTACATCGTCAAAGGGGCGCAAGTTCGTTTTGTTGGATCGGGAAGCGTGTATTTGGGAATTGCTTTCGCGAGCGTGGTCGCGTGGATTATTGCGGTCGATATGTTCAGCCATCGTAGTGCCTCCGTTGGTTGGTGGCAGACGGCCGAACAGCGGCTCAAGGCGTGAGGTTCAAGGGCGTCTGCAAAACTTTTGTAATTACCATTAAGCTTCGTCCTAGCGATCTACTGATCTCAAAGGTAGTACAAGAATATCACCAAAATGGCTGTTCGCCAAGAAAAAATGGACAATATCGAAGAAGTTTACTACAATTAAAGCATGCTTTTCGGTACGCATGACCTCGCCCTTAGATAGCCGCTCGTTGGAAATTCCGGCGACGCGGCGGACTCGCAAAATTCACGATCACAAATTAGAAGTTCAATAAGTGGATAGACCCGTGTTTATTCGCTAAACTTAAGTTTTTTATTCGCACAAAAAATAGCAATGGACGAGAAATATTTCGCAAAGAAGATAGAGCAGAAGTGGCAGCAGAAGTGGGCTGAGAGCGGGGCTTTTCATGCGGAGCCGGACGCGACGCGGCCGAAGTTTTATGCGCTCGAGATGCTGCCTTATCCGTCGGGAAATCTGCACATGGGGCACGTCAGGAATTACTCGGCGGGCGATGCGTTGGCCTGGTACAAGCGTTTGAAAGGCTTTAATGTACTGCATCCGATCGGCTGGGATTCGTTTGGGCAGCCGGCGGAGGACGCGGCGGTCAAGCGTGGCGTAAATCCGCGTGATTGGACCGAGGACAATATCCAGGTCATGCGCGGCCAGCTTGAGCGGATGGGTTTTAGTTATGACTGGCGGCGTCAGATGGCGGCTCACCGGCCTGAATATTACAAATTTGACCAGTGGTTCTTTCTGAAAATGTACGAGATGGGCCTTGCGTATAAGCGTTTGACGCAGGTCAACTGGTGTTCGCATGACCAGGCCACGCTGTCGAACGAACAGGCGAGCGGCGGACTTTGTTGGCGTTGCGGCAATCCGGTGACGAAGAAGGATCTCGAACAATGGTTCTTAAAGACGACCGCGTACACCGACCAATTGCTTGACGACATGGCCGAGATCGAGGCCGGTTGGCCGGCGAGTGTCTTGAAGCGCCAGAGCGACTGGATGGGCCGCAGCGAGGGTGCGTTTGTTGAGTTTGAAGTGATGGCTCATGGCGAATCGCTGTTTGCGTGTCCGATCGTCGATGGTCTGACGAGCATGAGCGATCACGGGAAAGGGCGTGTTCGCGTATTTACGACACGGATCGACACGATCTACGGTGCGAACGCGATAGTTCTCGCGGCCGAACATCCGGTGATCCAGGCGAATATCGACAATTTCTCCGAGGAAGTCGCGACCAAGATCGCATTTATTCGTGCCGAGAATGCAAAGCCTGCGGATCACGAAGTCGAGATCGAAAAAGATGGCATCGACACCGGTTTGCGTGCCGTTAACCCATTTAGTCATGAGGAAATACCGGTTTGGGTCGGTAATTACGTGATGATGGAATACGGCACCGGGGCCGTGATGAGCGTGCCAGCACACGACGATCGCGATTTTGAGTTCGCAAAGAAGTTCGGCCTTCCGATCCGTCAGGTCATTTCCGAGCCCCACATGGAACACGCCCACCACACCATGCAGGCGATGGCTCTTGAAGTGCCGCTGACGATCTATGGCGTGCTCGTCCATTCCGATTTTTGGAACGGCAAAAGGAGCGAAGATGCCAAGAAGGAAATGGCAGAGTTTGCGGTCAAACATGGCTTTGGTGAGGCGGCAACGACCTATCGCCTTCGCGACTGGGGCATTTCGCGACAAAGGTTTTGGGGGTCGCCGATACCGATAATTTATTGCGACAGGTGCGGCACTGTGCCTGAAAAATTTGAGAATCTACCGGTGCGTTTGCCGGAGAATGCTCCGATAACGGGAACCGGCGAATCGCCGCTGGCGAAGGTGCCGGAATTTTACGAGACGACGTGCCCGAAATGCGATGGCCCGGCGAAGCGTGAGACCGATACGATGGATACGTTTGTCGATTCGTCTTGGTACTTTTTCCGTTACCTCGATCCGACGAATGAGGACATGCCGTTTGACACCGAAAAGGCTGCGTATTGGACGCCGGTCGATCAGTACATCGGGGGGGACGATCACGCGGTGATGCACTTGATCTACGCTCGGTTCTGGTCGAAGGTGATGCGTGACATGGGCCTCGTTACCTTTGACGAACCGGTAAAGCGGCTGCTGACTCAGGGCATGGTCGTCGGCGAGACGTTTTTTGACGATGAGACCGGCAAGCGAATTTACTATCCTGCCGATGATGTCACCGTCGAGCGCGATCCGAAGGGCCGCCTTACTTCTGCGGTAAACGCGGAAGGTAAACGACTTAGGCACGCGATCGAGCGAATGTCAAAATCAAAGGGCAACGGCGTTGACCCGAACGACATGGTTGACGCTTACGGCGCGGATGCTGCTCGTTTGTTTGTGATGTTCGCGGCTCCGATCGAGAATGAGCTGGTCTGGCACGAGGCTGGGATCGAGGGCGCGGTGAGATTTTTGCAGCGGGTTTGGCGGCTGGTGTACCGTTGGCAGTCTGCGTTCGGTGGCGATCTACAACCGCCCGCTACCGCAGGTGGTTCTGAGTCGCGGAAACTCCGTCAAAAAACTCATCAGACGATCAAACGCGTTTCGGACAGCTTCGAGAGTCTGCAATTCAACACGCCTGTAGCGGCGTTGATGGAATTGTCGAACGCGATCAGCGATGTTGAGTTTGAGAATGCGGACGTTGATACCGTGTTTGCGGTACGTGAGGCGTTGACCAGTTTGGTCCTGATGCTGACACCTTTTACGCCGCATACTTCTGAAGAACTTTACTCGGTGCTTGTCGGAAATGACGACGGAATGCTCGCAAATTCGGCGCGATTTCCTGAGTTTATCGAGGAAATGGCCAAAGCGGACGAGATCGAGATACCGGTTCAGATCAACGGTAAACTTCGCTCACGTGTCATGGCGCCGCCGGAGACTTCGAATGAAGATCTCGAAAAATTGGCATTTGCGGATGAGAAAGTGCGGGAGTTTACTGATGGTAAAGACGTCGTTAAGGTGATCGTCGTACCCAAGCGGCTTGTGAACATTGTCGTCAAATAAAATTGCGACATGTCGACCGCACGGATATTTCGGCTTAACCTTGCTCGAATACCGCAAAAAAACTAAAATCAAGGGGCGCTAACGTGTGCGTTCATGGCTGCGAAAAGTGAAACCATCGCGGCCGATTGACCGTTTGTAAATTTGGCGCGGAATGAACCTCAATGAAGGAATGCCAGCTTTGTAAGAATTGTTTCTCCGATAGTGTGGTTACCTGTCCAAACGACGGGATGCCGACCGTTCACACGATCGCGGGCGAACCTGTTCTCGAAGGCAAATATCAGATCGAATGCCGCCTTGGCCAGGGCGGAATGGGCGTCGTTTACAAGGCTCGCCACGCTTATCTCAAAACACAATTAGCGATCAAAGTCATTCTGCCGGATCTCGTCGGAAATGATCCGCAGCTCGTGACGCGTTTCCGTCAGGAGGCTCTAGCGGCTGCCGCGATTCGTCATCAGAATGTGGTGAGTGTAACTGACTACGGCGTGATCGATGGAACAGTGCCGTTTCTCGTCATGGAGTATGTCGAGGGCGAATCGCTCCACGATCTGCTCGCCCGCGAAAAGGTATTGTCGCCGGAGCGAGCTTACGAACTGATGGCTGCCGTCTGTGCAGGCGTCGGTGCTGCACATCATCAGGGCATCGTTCACCGCGACCTTAAGCCCCTCAATATCATGATCTGTAGCGACAAACCAACGTTGTCGCAATCGGTGAAGATCCTCGATTTTGGCCTCGCTAAGATCAAATCCGGTGAATTGCTCGGATCGTTCGTCCAGGCGCAGACGACAGGGCTCATGGGCTCGCCGTATTATATGGCTCCCGAGCAATGGGCAGACGAAGAGCCTGATTCGCGTGCGGATATCTATAGCCTCGCGGTAATGCTGTTTCAAATGCTGGCTGGTGATGTGCCTTTCAAGGGCTCGTCAATCCCGGCGATCATGAAAAAACACATCTCGGATCAGGCTCCGACCTTGGCAGATGTCGGTATCAAGGTTCCACCTGCGCTTGAGCTGGCCATCGCCCACGCACTGCAAAAAAATCCTGATAAACGAACGCCAACCGTCGAAGCGTTCTCGGCCGAACTAGCGTCCGCAATACATCCGGGCGGGGTGTCGGTCCACAGCACCCTGAGTGCTACGATGACGGTTTCGACTTTGAAGATTCGGACCAATCCCCCGAAATCTGCAGTTTTTGTTGATAACGTCGGTGTCGGCCAGACCCGGGAGAATGGCGAATTGCTACTCGAAGGGCTTCAGAGCGGCAGCCACCATCTCCGAATAAGCCATAATGGTTTTCAGGACTGGCTGGGCGATGTTGTTTGTGATGGCAAGCCGGTCGAGGTTGTGGCGGAATTAGCCCAGGGCGGTGCTGATCCCCGAACCTTATCACATTCGCCGAACGATTCCGCTCAGCGAACAATGGCCAAACCGCCGAATACGATGGTCGACGTGCAGGGTGACTTGGACGCAACTGTGGCTCAGAACTGGCGTCCGGCAGAGACTGGCGTCCAGGTCTCAAGTATTCCGCCAAAGGCCAAATCCAGCAGCAAGGCGCTAATTTTGGGAATCGGCGGTGTATTCGCTCTCTTAATTCTCGGAATGTTAGGTATCGGCGGGGCGTACATGGCCGGTTTCATCGGCTCGCCGTCGAACGGGAATAACTCGGTGAGGCCGACGCCCGCAACGACCGGATCGCCCGCATCGACGGCTGGTAAACTCGACATGGTCGAGATACAGGGCGGTAAGTTTCTGTTGGGACGTGACAATGGCGAACCGACGGCGTTCCCGGGCCACGAGGTTACGGTTGGCAATTTCCTGATGAGTAAGACTGAGATCACTAATGCTCAGTATCTCGAGTTCGTTAGGGATACAAAGTACGTTCCGCCGTCAAATTGGTCGAACGGCCTGCCTTTGCCGGGAACGGAGAATCGTCCCGTAACATTTGTATCGCTCGATGACGCCAAAGCTTTTGCAAAATGGCGGTCCACAATCGATGGCGGCACTTATCGTTTGCCGACGGAGCAGGAATGGGAGTTTGCGGCAAGGAACGGTGCGAAAGGGAACGTTTATCCGTGGGGGAATGAGTTCGTAGATGGCAACGCTGTAATGAGCCGTGGCGACTCCGAGCCGCAGGATGTCGGGACAAAGCCTCAGGGAGCGAACAATTGGGGCGTGCTCGATTTGATCGGCAACGTTTTTGAGTGGACGAGCACCGAATTTTATAGATATCCGGGCAACGAATCTAAAGTGCAGGTTCCGGCCGAGGAGTTGAAGAATTTTAAGGGCAAATTCGCTGTAAGAGGCGGTTCCGCCAATGAGGATCAATCGAAACCAGCCGAGCGAATAAGTTCGACGTTTCGAACATGGGTCGATAAGGACACAAAGGACAAGACCCTTGGCTTTCGCGTAGTCAAGGAGAATTAGCGAGGCGGGCTGAGATGAGAAATGACAAGAGAATGAAGATCGCTGCTTTACTTTTAACCTTTATCGCTCTTGTTACCACAGGTTGGGGACAAGATCTTGGGACAGCCAATACGCTCTTTGGAGCAGAAGAGAAAAAACCGGCCGCGACACCAAAGGCAAAAACGACCAAGAAGCCAGCTGCGAAATCGACAAAGCCGGTAGCCAAAGCAAAGCCCAAAACTGCTCCTGCGAACGCCAAAGCAAATTCGAAAACCGACGCGGTTGCGAAAAAGCCGGTGGTCAAACCAACGACACCAAAAACAGCTCCGGCGGAGACGTCCGTGGTTGGAAACAAATTCAAGACTTTTGAAACTGCAAAACCGGTGACAACGGCGATCTCGATCCCGCCGAAAACTTCGGCAACGACGGAATCTCGATACGAAGACCTGATAGAGCAGGGAAATGCGGCAAGGGATGACCGCGACTACGCGGCGGCAGAAAAAGTTTATAGCACTGCTAAAAGCCTAAAGCCACGCGATTCGCGAGCGATCTACGGCCTCGGTAATCTTTATAGCGACCAACAGCGTTGGGAAGAGGCGGAAACGGCATACCGTGCGGCTCTGAAGATCGAATCTACCAATGCCTTCGCTCATATTGCTTTGAGTTACGTTCTGACCCAGCCTATCGCGGTCGCTGATCTTGGCGAGCGTTATGCTGAGGCGGAACGATTGGGGCGACGGGCGATACAGCTCGATCCGAAAAATGCTCTCGCTTATGATCAACTCGGTGTGGCGATGGAACTTCGCGGACTGATCGGTGCTGAGACGGAAGCAGCCTATCGCAAGGCGATCGATCTCGATAGCTCATTTGCGCCCGCTTATTCACATCTTGGACGCTTGCTTCGCCGTCGGGGTTTAACGGCGGAATCGGCCGCAGCCTACAAGAAGGCGGTTTCGCTGGCGACCGACGTACCGACAATGATCCTCGTCGCTGAGGTGATGCAGTCCGAACAGCGTTTTGCCGATTCCGAACCGCTCCTGCGTTCGGCGATTGGAGGTGATCCTAAGAATCCGACGGCTTTGCTCCTGCTTGGGCGGGCATTGACCGCTCAGGGCAAGTATGCTGATGCTGAACAAGTTCTCCGACGGTCCAGCCTTGACACCTTTATGCCCAATAGCTTGCTCGGTTCGCTTTACTGGCGACAGGGCAAGCTCGATCAGGCCGAATCCGCTCTGATGCGGGCGGTGAAATTCGTCACGCCACTTGAGAGGCGACAGCTAGCATCCCAATTTCAGCAGATTGGTGATGGCTTCAAAAAAGCAGGACGAAGCGAGAATGCTGCTCGTGCCTACCGGCAGGCGAAAGCTCTCGAGAATGAAGGCAAATTGGTCGCGTCCATCCGATAGTGCCGTCAGTTAAACATTGTTCGTCGTTGTTTTCGTGAAATTCCACTCCTATTGCGTGTTTTTCGTGTAGGAACCGCAGGTCGATCCCCGGCGGCTAAATTTATACGGGCTCCCCGTTCCATTTTCCAAATGTACTGTCCGAAGTGTAAACAAACTTTCGAGGAAGGCTCGCGACGATTCTGTCCGACAGATGGAGCTCGTCTTATCTCAGATTCGATCGGTGGCCAGGCGGCGGCGGGCGTGTTCGCTAGCCTACTGCCTAAGATCGAGACTGACAGCAGATTCGACGAGGTGCTGCCCGAGGTGCCGCACTTTATCATCAACGAGCCCGAATCGGAGATCGGCCAGACTCCCTTGCCGGCAGACGACGACTTTTTCTTTGAGCTCGACGACATCGATGACTTAATGGCGGCAGATGCGGTGGACGAAATAGATCTGGATACGCTGCGTGATATCGAGCCTGCTCCCGCTAAGCCATTCGAAATACTGGAGCCGCTCGACCTTGCTCCACGGCCAGTGGCCAGAAAGATCAACCCGTATGAGATCCCTGCTGGGCATGTGAATCTCGATATCGAGCGGGCTGTGCCATTTTCGATAGATTTCAACGAAGAGGAACCGGAGGGCTTTGTTGGCCGAATCGTAAAGGGGCGATACAAGGTTACTGAGTTTCTCGGCGGTGACGAATCGAGCATCGCATTTCTGGCGGAGGACAAGATCGTCGAGGATCGCAAGGTTCTCGTGCGTATTCTGCTTGAAGATCCGGCCGATGAGATCATCGGCAGCATTCTTGCCGAGGAGCGAGTTTCGTTGTCGCACTTTAGCCATCCGAATATTGCCCGGCTCATTGATTCGGGAACGTTTACAAACGGCAAAGAGTTTCTGGTAAGCGAATTTTTCGATGCTCTGTCGATCGCTGATATTCTCAATATCCACGGGCAGTTCAGCGAGCAGCGTACGGCACGTGTGATCAAGCAGATCGCCGGTGCTCTGAGTGAAGCGCATCAGGAGGGCATTCTCCACCGCGACCTACGGCCCGAGAACATGATTCTTGACACTGCTGATGGTGAGAACGAGCAGACGATACTCGTAAATTTCGGTGCCTCAAATGGCCAACCAACGCCGCAAAATCTCCCTTATAAATCGCCTGAGATCCTCGAGGGACGAACCGCAACGATTGCCAGTGACGTGTTTTCTTTGGCAGTGGTGGCTTACGAAATGCTAACCGGGCGTCTGCCTTTTTCCGGTTCGACTGCTAAGGTGTTGTTGCGTTCGCAGAACTCCGGCTACGCGGTCTTGCCGAGCGAGATCCGGCACGAACTGGCGCCAACTGTCGATGACGTTCTGAAGAAGGCAATGTCGTACAGTTCGGCTGACAGATACACGAAGGCGAGGGATTTTGGCGACGCATTGTTTGCAGCACTGACAGAAGTCCGTGCTACTGCCGTTGCCGAGTTTCCTGCCGTTCAACCGATAAGGGTTGCGGCAAAAACTAGAGCGGCTGTACCCGTTGCAGCGACTATCGCCGCCGCAACTGCCGCTGAGCCGCCAAAACCTGCTCCCGCAAAGGTCACGGCCGAACCGGCTTGGAAGAACCGTTCGCCCGAGCCTCCCGCTGAAGAAACTTCGCGTGCAAAGATCTTCGCCGTGGCAGGTATTTTGACATTGTTGGTCTTGCTAGGCCTCGGTTGGTACTACTTAGTCAATATTCCTGAGCGTATCGACGTGCCGCAACAGGCGGAGCACGTGACCGATGCCAACAACGCGACCATCGTCTCAAATACTGAGATGCCGCCGCTGGCTCGTACCATTCAACAGCCGCCAAACACGAACTTTTATCAGAACAGCAAATCCAACTTGCGGGGCGATCTGCTTAGAAATTTTGTCGGCTTCACGATGTTCTACCCCAAGGATTGGAAGATGAACGGACCTCAGCCGTCTAATGTGCCGACGGCTCGTGGTAAGTTCATCGACATTGCCCGCCTTGCACCCGATGGCCGGATGCAAGAGCAGATGCTGGTCGGATATTATCCGAGCAAAGGCACCTTCATGATGGATGCCGATACGTTCCCGCAGCTTGTCAACGAGACAAACGAAACGCTCAAGAAGATATTGCCCGGATATCAAATGGTCTCATCGGGAGAGATCAAGTTAAACGGCGAGTGGCGTGCCTACGAGATCAAATTCCAGGCGGGTGGAACGTCGGCCAGCGGTGAAAAGCTTATCGTCTGGGGCCGACGCCTCTTTATCCCAGCGGCCCGTCCTGCGGTACGCAACGGTTTCGAGATCACAATGCTCGCAACCTCACTAGGCGAAGAGATCCGCAGCGTTGATGACGTTGGCGTAAAGGGGCAACTTGCACAGGTACTGTATAGCTTCGAACCAAGCCAGAATTTCTAATTTACCCGGCCATGTTGGTCGTTCTCACAACCACATCCACTTTTGAAGAAGCCGACGCTCTCGCCGGCAAGTTAGTCGAGGCACGCCTAGCCGCGTGCGTTCAGATCTTGCCGCAGATGACGTCTGTTTATGTCTGGGAAGGGAAAACGCAGCGAGAGCGAGTGCCTGTTGCTAATAAAGACCTCAGCAGGAAAATGGGATGAACTGAAAGAGTTCATAGCGGCAAACCATAGCTACGAAGTTCCCGAGATCATCGCTCTAGATGCGAAAGCCGCCGAACCGTACCTTTGTTGGCTTAATGCTGAGTTGACGAGCTAGATGGTTATACAAGATCCTCTTCTGACAACTGACAACTGACAACTGACAACTGACAACTGACAACTGACAACTGACAACTGCCGATTACTTCTCGTTATCAATCCCCGCGTAGCAAGTCTTCACAATAAAATCGACTGCGTCACGCGGCGAATCGGTGAGATGGATCAACCCCAGGTCTTCCGGGTTGATGTATTTCTCGTGGAGCATCGTCGTTGTCACCCATTGCAGCAGGCCCTGCCAGTATTGCGAGCCAAACATGACGACAGGGAAATTGCGGATCTTCTTGGTCTGGATGAGTGTGAGAGCTTCGAATAGCTCATCCATCGTGCCAAAGCCGCCGGGAAAGATGACGTAGGCGTTGCTGTATTTGATGAACATGGTCTTGCGGACCATGAAGTATTTGAAGGTCAGCGACTTAGTCAGATACGGGTTGTGCATCTGCTCAAATGGGAGTTGGATATTGCAGCCGACCGATTTCGCACCGGCTTCGTGAGCACCGCGATTTCCCGCCTCCATAATGCCGGGGCCGCCGCCGGTGATGATCTCAAATCCCGCCGCTCCAAGCAGATAGCCCGTTTCACGAGCAGCCTCGTACATCGGATCCCCCTCGGGTGTGCGAGCCGATCCGAAGATCGAAACACCGCGAGTGATGGTCGCCAATTCGTCAAAGCCGTTGACGAATTCGCCCATGATACGAAACGTACGCCACGAGTCCGACGTGCGATAGGCGTCTTCAGGCTCGGGTGAGCGGAGCAGCACTTCGTCGTCGGTCAGATGCCAATATCCCGGCGTGCTTTCGAGTTCCTTAGCTTCAGCCACCGTCTTCGGCACGGCGGCCTTTTTCTTTGCCACGGTTGGCTTTGGTTTGTTCGATCGTGTACTCGCCATAGTCGGAACGCGGACACTCTCGTCCGCAATCGCCGGTTCCTCCGGCGAGAGGTTTTCGTGCCGAGGCGGCATTCAGCGCGGACAAGAGTATCCGCGTTACGTCAGATGCCCATGATATTGTAGCCACAATCCACGTAGATCGTTTCGCCGGTGATGCCGCTTGAAAGATCGCTGACCAGGAAGAGGGCCGTGTTGCCGACTTCGGCCTGGGTGACGTTGCGTTTGAGCGGAGCTTTTTCGCCAACGTGGCCGAGGAGCGAGCCCATGTTCTTCACGCCTCGGGCGGATAAGGTGTTGATCGGGCCGGCGGAGATGGCGTTGACGCGGATGTTGTTTTTGCCAAGATCGGCGGCCAGATAGCGGGTCGAAGCTTCGAGCGCTGCCTTTGCGACACCCATGACGTTGTAGCTCGGGACCACTTTTTCAGCACCGTAATACGTCATCGTCACAATGCTGCCGCCCTCGGTCATCAATGGTGATGCGGCTAGGGCGACTTGGGTCAGCGAGAAGGCGCTGATCTCTAGGGCAGTTCGAAAGGCTTCGCGTGTCGTCGTAACGAATTCCCCTTCGAGAGCTTCTTTCGGTGCGAATGCGATCGAATGGATCACAAAATCGAGCCGTCCATACTTCGCGGCAACCGCATCAAACGCTGCATCGACCGTAGCCTGATCGGTCACGTCACACGGTATCACGAGCGAGTCCTCGAGTGTTCCCGCAAGTTCCTCAACATTCTCCTTGAGCCGTTCGCCCTGATAGGTAAACGCCATCTTCGCCCCATTCGCCGCTGCCGCCTGAGCACACGCCCAAGCGATCGAACGCTTATTCGCGACGCCGAATATGATTCCTACTTTGTTTTCAAGCATAACTAATGAAGGTGAAAAAGGTTAAAAGTCAAAATGGTCAAAAGTTAGGAGCATTCCAACTTTTTCACATTTCCACTTTTCTACTCTGAAACATAAACCTTCTGCAACATCTCAAAATCCAGCAGCCTGATGTCGATATCCACCGGCGTGTCGGTAAATCTGCGGGTGATGAGCATGCCGCGGAGTTGTTCGACCTCGTCTTCGTTGAGCTGTGTGACGAGGACGAGCATCAGCCGCAGACGTAGGCGGCTTTTCATTTCGGCCAGGTTTTTCTTGGCCTGCGTGATCTTTTTTATCACCGACTCGATCTTTTCCTGACGCACGTCGGGCACGACGAGGAAGGCGGTCTCGATGCAGGTGATCATATCCTGATCGACCAAGATGCCGTCAAACGGCATGCGGCCGATGCTTACGTGACGCATCAGCGGCTTGTTCTCTTCCTGCTGGATCTGTCTGAGGGCGAGATCCTCGGCAACGATGTATGCCGACAGCAGGTCGGTCAGGCTGTCGCCGCCGACGCCGAGCAGACGCGCGAGTTCGCGAACCTCGACGTTCACATTCTGCCGCTGCACTTCGGGCATCGCCGCGTCCCAATTGATGAACTTGCGATCATCCAAAGCCTCGATCCGCCGCGTACGTGCTACGTCGATCAGAACCGCGATCCCAAAGATCAAAACCGCCGCGACAAACAATGCCGGTATCACCGTATTCTCATTCGTCGCCGAAACCGCTACACCCGCGATCAGTACAACAAACAATGCCACGCCCGCCGCGATCAGCGGATAGCTGGGCTTGCGTTGCTCGAGTCGAGCGAGCGGATTGGCGTTCTTCTCAGGCATCTAGGCAGCGGACGAAGCTCTTTCAAACGGGATCTCGTCAAAATGCGTCATCGTCTTGAACGCCTTGAACCGCTCGTTGATCTCCGGATAATCGAGAGCATCGACCCGTTCCGTGCCAAACTTCTCAACGTTGAAGGACGCCATTACCGAGCCATATATCATCGCCCGACGTAGCGTCTGATCGTTGATCTCGTTTTGAGCTGCGAGATAGCCCATGAATCCACCGGCAAACGTATCGCCAGCACCAGTCGGGTCAAAAACGCTTTCGAGCGGATAAGCCGGAGCGGCAAAGTAGCCGTCCTTTGTGAACAGCGTCGCACCGTATTCGCCGCGTTTGATAACGACGACTTTCGGGCCGAGCTCCATGATCTTCCGTGCCGCTACGTGAATACTAGTTTCCTCAGTCAACTGCCTCGCCTCGGCGTCATTGATGATAATGCAATCGACGACCTTGATCGTTTCGATGAGAGCGTCTTTCATCGAGGTGATCCAGAAATTCATCGTGTCCATCGCCACGAATTCAGCATTCGGCATCTGTTCGCGGACCTGTTTCTGCAGCATCGGCAGGATGTTTGCGAGGAAGAGCAGCTTGGCGGATTTCGAACTATCGCTCAACTTCGGCTCAAATGTCTCGAACACATTAAGCTGCGTATCGAGAGTGTGTGCGGTGTTCATGTCATAATCGTAACGCCCGCTCCAGAAGAACGTTTTGCCCTCGGGCACGATCTCGACGTCGTCGGTGTTTATAAAGTGGCGTTTGAAAACCGCCCATTCCTCATCACCAAAATCACCGCCAACCACACCGACCGCGTTTACCTTCGTGAAAAAGCTCGCCGAGAGGCCAAAATGCGTCGCCGCACCACCAAGGATCTTGTCCCGCTTGCCAAACGGCGTCTCCAAGGCATCGAACGCGACTGAACCTACTACTGTTAAAGACATGTGTTAAAAGGTCTCCGAAAATAGAATTACGAAAACCTCTATTTTACACGCCACGGCGGGTTTTTGCGATTATCGCCGGCATTAAAAAGGCAGATCTTGTTGCCGTTTGGGTCTTTTAGGTAGGCTTCACGCCAGAGCCATGGGCGATCGGTGGGTGGTTCTGTGAATTCGAGACCGAGATCGATTAGGCGTTCATATTCGACGTCGAGATCGGCGCATTCGAAATATAGGACGACGTTGTTCAAAGTCTCGACCGATGTCAGCTCACCGAATTCGCATACTGATAACGTCGCGTCGCCATCGGGACATTCGAGGCGAGCGTAGCGCGGGAGGGAATCGACGATACGTTTCAAGCCCAACTTTTCGAAGAATTCGACCGTTTCGACCGTCTTTTCGGAGTAGATGGTTACCTGGTTGAGGTTCATTTCTTAGGCTTTATTCAAACAGGATAGTCGGGATGAACAGGATTTAAGAAACATCCGGTCTATCCTGTACATCGTGTTTGAATTCTTATTTCAATGCCTTAAGCTCCGCAAGAGCCTTGCTTGCATCGGCGACGAATTTACTCTCAGGGTGCTTCTCCACCACCGTCGAAAGAAACGCGATTGCGTCTGCACGGAGCTTTTCGGGGGCGTATTTTTCTTTTTCCTTTGCCGACTTAAGATCGACCTTCTGCTTGCCTTTGTTTTCGGATAGATAATAGCTGCTCATACCGGCGAGGTAGAGAAATTCGTCGATGTTAGAAAACTCAGGATACGCCGCGTAGGTCTCCTCGAAGCGCATCAGCACCTGTTTATAAGCCTTCTTGAGCGGCGTAAACGCCTGACGAGCAACATCAAGATTGTGCTTAGCATCAGCCTCCATGATCGGATCACGGTCGATCGCAGGCGTGACGTTTCGTTGGGCGGAGGCGGGAACTCCGACGAGAACCAATACAAGCAATGTGTATAAGAACAGTTTCATAAGTAAATCAGATGAGCCAAGTCGACCATTCGTTTACCGGCAAGGCTTACCTATACTTCCCGATGATTGCCTCCAAACTCTTCGCCGTCTCAACCGGCCAGCTATCGGGCGATGTAAAGATCGCATTCTTGATCGCGTCGGCGTATTGGTTTGGGGTTTCTTTGGCGGCGACTCGTTTTACGGCGTCTTTCATTACCAGTTGGGCGTTGCGGACGTTTTTGCCGAGGGTTTCGATGACCATTTCGGCGGTGACGTCGTCGTGGCCTTCGTACCAGCAATCGTAGTCGGTGACGAGGGCGAGCGTGGCGTAGGCGATCTCGGCTTCGCGGGCGAGCTTGGCTTCCTGCAGGTTGGTCATGCCGATGATGTCCATGCCCCATTGGCGATAGACGTTGGACTCGGCCTTGGTCGAGAACGCGGGCCCCTCCATACAGATGTACGAACCGCCGCGATGCGTTTTGACGCCGACGGTATTGCACGAAGCCTCGAGAATGTCGCCAAGCTCATTACAAACCGGATGTGCAAACGTCACATGTCCGACGATGCCGTTGCCAAAGAATGTCGATTCGTGAGCACGGGCACGAGTTCGGTCGAAGAATTGATCGGGAATGACAAAATCTGTCGGAGCGTATTTCTCCTGAAGCGAACCAACCGCCGAGACCGACAAAATATACTCGACCCCGAGCATCTTCATCGCGTAGATGTTCGCCCGAAAGGGAAGTTCGCTCGGCGTAAATTTATGCCCGCGAGCATGACGCGGCAAAAACGCCACCGTCACACCGTCCAATTCGCCCACGATAAACGCATCCGAAGGCGGCCCAAACGGCGTCTCGACTGGAATTTCCCGCACATTTTCAAGTTCAGGCATCTGGTAAAGGCCAGAGCCACCGATTATTCCGATAGTTACTTTTTCCATTAATTTTCTATACCGACAGCCACGATTTTACCGTTCACCTCGGCTAGTCTGCAAAGCGGCATTTCGACATCGTGATAAAAATGACAGATCCAGTTCTCGTCGAGAGCCTGAGGCAGAATCCTTTTCTTGAATTCTAGCGTCTTAGTCGGAAACAAGTCGTAGCTCATTATCCACGGCAGCGGGAGGTGATGACGGGTTGGGATCATGTCGAAGAAGCCGAAGAGCGTCTCGCCGCCGCGAGTTAGTTTGATGGTCTGCATCGTTTCGCTGTGGCCGCGGACTTGTTCGATGATCAGGCCTTCGACCGGTTCGTAGGCGTCGGGCATTAGGTCGAGTTGTTGCGACTCGATAAGCGGATGCCAGTTCTCGGATAGGTAGCTGGCTCGGTCGCGCTCGTGTGGGTTTTCGGCTGCGTTGAATTCGCTTTTTGAGACGAGGTAGTGGGCATTGGGGAATTGAGCTACCGCCGGGATCGCACGCGTTTCGCGTGCATCTTCGTGTTGAATGTCATTAGCGGAGCCGCCTTCGAAGACTCGGCGGGGCAGGCGGGTCGCCTGCGTTCCCGGCAGTGACGCGAACGTTTCGGGCGAAGAGGTCTGCGCTCCCAGCGACGAGATCTGAGCTCCCCGCGCGGGCCCTGCAATTGTATTGCCGCCAGCATGGTCGAAATGCAGATGTGTGTTGATGACGATGTCTATATCCTCAGGGCCGCAGCCGGCGATGTCTTGGAGTGATTCTGCCAACGACTTTTCGCGTTTGATGCCGTACATTGAGATTTGTTTCGGCCTCCATTTTTCGCCCATGCCGGTTTCGATCAGGATCTTTTCTTTGCCGGTGTCGATGAAGAGGCAGTTGCAGGTGAGCTTGACGCGATTGAGTTCGTCGGGTGGGCAGACGCGTTCCCAAACGACGCGAGGGACGACTCCGAACATCGCCCCTCCGTCTAAACTAAATTCGCAATCGGGAATGATCTCGACGCGGTAATCACCTAGGAACATAATTGAGAATTGAAAATGGAGAATTGAAAATCGGAAAGAAATCTTCCATTTTCAATCCTCCATTTTTTCATTAGTATAGCCTACTACTTCTTTGCTTCCGGCTTCTTCGGCTCAGGTTTGCCCGGTTTTGGGGCTGGTGGAGCGTCTTCCTGATCCGGTGGAGCCATCTGCGGGCCTGGAGGCTGCTGCTTCTGACGCATCTGCTGGATCTGCTCCTCAGTTACCTCAGGCACGTCGAAATCGGCAGGAACCGAAACGTTGTTGGCAGCAACGATGCTTTCAAGAAGTTTCTTCTCCTTCTCGGTCTCCAGTTTGTTGCGGACAAATTCCTTAACAGGAGCATCACGAGCGGCCGGATTTTCAGGGTCCTTGACACCGGTCGAGATGAGGATGTGGCGAACATCGTAAGTATCGCCCGCGGGGCCTGAAGGCGGTGCTGTCTTGGCGTCTTTGTTCGCACTTGGGCCAAGCTTGCGTTCGAGCTTCACTATGTGAAAGCCAAAATCTGTTTCGACTAGGTCCGGGGCGACCTGCCCGGGTTCGAGTGCCAATGCGGCTGCCTCAAACGGGGCGACCATGCGGCCTTTGGGCACATCCTTGTAGATGCCACCCTGCATTGAGCCGTCCGGTGATTTGTTGCCCGGATCTTCGGAGAATTCATTCGCAAGAGCAGCAAAATCCTCACCCGCCTTCGCACGATCGAGTATGCCCTGAGCTTTGGTGCGCTTCTGAGCCGGGTCGAGTTCTGGATGCTCGGCGATGTACTGAGTGATCTCTTCGTCGGTCACCTTGGTCTGCTCGGTGGCCTTTTCAGCATAGAGACGGGCGAGAAACTGTGCCTGCTGGAGTTTGACCTGAAGATTTGCCTTGTCTACAAATTCTTTCGGAAGCTCGCCGGATTTTGCTTTCTGGTCGTACTCAGCCTTGTAGATACGGATCTTGGCGAATACATCGCGAGCCTGGGTCCTTTCTTCTTCGCTGATCTCGCGGTTGGCATTCTCAGGGCTCGACTTCTTCATGATCTCGAGCTTGGCGTTGAGAAAATCATTGAACTGATCTTCAGGGCTACGGGTGTCCGCCGCAGCTCCAAGTCCGATCTTATCGAAGAAACCTTTTTCGGGTGCGGCCGTGCCGCCTTCCCAGAAAGCCTTGACCTGATCCTCAGAGATAAACCCGAACGGCGGCATTGGGCCTTTGTCCTTGTTGATCTCTTTGTCGTAGCTGACGGCGAGGATCTCGGCACGTATATTGTCGAGTTCCTGCTTGTTCGAAGCATCCGAAGCAAGGCCGTCTTTCTGTGCCTGTGTCGCAAAAGCGAGAAGCTGCTTGAGATTATCGATCTGCTGCTTCTTCATCTCCGGATCCTCTTTCAAACGCTTGAGGATGGCAGGATTCGATTTGGCAACGTCAGCCAGCAACATTTCCAGTTCGGCTTTGCTGATCGAATTGTACGATTCAGTCGTGTGTCCACCGACCTTGTTTTTCCAAACAACGAGGCCGCCACCGACCAATACGATCGCTGCGACCAGGATCAGTCCTTTTGTTAAATTACTCAATTTCTAGGTCCTCTCTTACTAAAACTAGATAAAATTCAAACCGCCATCATATCGCAAAACGTGCCATTTCCCTAATCAAAGACGCGGCCAAAGCTGAAGTTAGGTTACTTGATGGTTTGCACTAATTCGAGCAAAACGCCGTTCGTTGCCGCCGGATGGACAAACGCGACGAGACAGCCTTCAGCTCCGATACGCGGGCTCTCGTCGATCAAACGCATTCCTTTTGCTTTAAGCTGTGCGAGGGAAGCCTCGATGTCATCGACCTCGACGGCGATATGATGAATGCCGCCGCCGCGTTTCTCAAGGAATTTCGATATCGGCGAGTCGTCGGAGGTCGGTTCGAGCAACTCGACGCGGCTCTCACCGATCGGTAACATAGCCACGCGAACTTTCTGATCTTCGACGACCTCAGTGTGAACATTCTCTAGCCCGAGAGCGTCGGACCAGAATTTGAGGGCCTCATCGATTCCTTTTGTTGCGATGCCTAAATGATTAATCTTCATAAGAACTCTTTCGCCGGGAACGCAGCCGCCCTCAGCTGCAATGGCTACTGCTTCCGCAGCCAGAAAGGCGTTGCAAAAACGTAATACAAACTGCCCAGGTCCTCACGCCGGAGGAACCGGCGTTTGCAGCCGAGGGCGGCTGCGTTCCCGGCATTAAGGCCATCGTTTAATCTACGGCCTTAGCTATTAAAGCCTCAACTGCCGAGTACGGGTCTATAGTTTTTCGGCAATCTTTAGAGCAAGGTCATCCAGTTTTTCAGTCGAACCATTGCGGTTTAAGAGATCCGACAACAATCGTTCCTGTAATAATTCAGTCAAACGCCATCTCGCTATCGCTTTGCGCCGAACACTGCTGCCTTCACTAGATCGCTGATAGTCGTAATACGCGGTGATCGCCGCTGCGAGATCCGTGACCCCTTTGCTCTCGGTGGCCACCGTCTGCACGATCGGTGGGTTCCACATGTCGGGGCGATGGGCTAGCGATAGCAGAGCATCGAGTTCTTTCTGGGTACGCAGGACGCCTTCGCGGTCCGCTTTGTTGATGACAAAAACGTCGCCGATCTCCATTATGCCGGCCTTGATCGCCTGAATGTCGTCGCCCATTCCGGGTACAAGCACGACAACCGATACATCAGCAGTTTTAACTATCTCGACCTCATCCTGGCCTACGCCTACGGTCTCGACGATGATCTTTTGAAAGCCGGCCGCATCAAGAATCGCCACGGCATCGACCGTCGCACGCGACAGGCCGCCGAGATTGCCACGCGTCGCCATCGAGCGGATAAATACGTTCTTGTCCAAGCCCAACGTCGCCATCCGAATGCGATCGCCCAGGATCGCACCGCCCGAAAACGGACTAGACGGATCGATACAAACGATCCCGACCTTTTCGCCCTGATCTCTATAATAAAACGCGAGCTTGTCGACCAGCGAAGATTTTCCGGCTCCGGGCGAGCCGGTAATGCCGATCACAGTTGCCTTGCCGGTTTGCGGAAACACCGCTTTCATCAATGCCGCCGCCCCATCGCCGCCGTTTTCGACAAGCGTGATGGCTCGGGCGACGGTTCGCGGGTCGCCGGCTGATAATTTTTTCAAGTCGATCATGTAAGACTCTATTATACAGGTTCGCGGCTTGCCGCTCTATTTGCGGAGGAGCTTGCTCCTCCGATGTGCATCCACAAAAGTCTTCGCGGCTTGCCGCCACCCGAGGTTGGGCGGCGGCAAGCCGCGAAATTGATAATCAACTTACCCGGAGAAGTAAACTTCTCCGCAAATAGAGCGGCAAGCAGCGCCGAACTAAAACGCAAGCTGCGTCTGACTACATCTGCCCTTCGTCAGCCGATGGCCCATATATCGACGGTACCGGAATGTCATTGAGACGCAGATAGACCGAAAGCTGGCCGCGGTGGTGGATGATGTGATTCATTACAAAGGAACGCATGACGGCGACCTTTGGCATTGTCATATAGACCTGTTCGCCGTTTCGCATTGTCCAGTCGGTAAAGAATGTTTCGTCAGATGTCTCGGCTAGGATCGCCTTGGCCTTTGCGATGTGGTCGTCGAAGAATGCCAGTAATTCTTCGTTCGTCTTGGGTTCGAACGGTGTGAAATCCATCGTTGCGAAATCCAGAACGTCCTGTTTCAACGTTTCCTTCGTCCACCCGAACATCTCCGCACAATGCACCGCCAGTCGCCCAAAGGTCATCGATTTTTCATGCGGTTTCCAATCAAATTTCTCCGCCGGAACCCGCTCCAGACACTGCCGCGTCACCTTTGCCTCATTTTCCAATTCTGCCAAAAAAGCCGATCCGAGACGGCCTGCACTTGTTGCTGTTGAACTCATAAAAATCTCTCCTGTGTTGAATTTGGAAGATGATAATAGCGCGGATGTTGCAGCAATGCAACAGTGAAACGCTAAAGTCGGAACCACCCGCTACCGCAGGTGGTTCTGACTTACATCGACTTCAACAAATTCTTCGCGATCACCACGCGTTGTATTTCGCTCGTGCCTTCGCCGATGGTGCAGAGTTTGCTGTCTCGCCAGTATTTTTCCGCCGGGTAATCCTTTGTGTAGCCGTAGCCGCCGTGGATCTGGATCGATTCTTCGGAGACGCGGACGGCGGTTTCGGACGCGTATAGTTTTGCCATCGCGCTCTTTTGCGTGACAGGCTTTCCGGCATCGTTGGTCGCCGCGGCTTGTAGAGTTAGCAGACGCGAGCATTCGATCTGCGTGGCCATGTCGGCGAGTTTGAACTGGATTGCCTGAAAATCCGCGATCGGTTTATTGAATTGCTGCCGTTCCTTGGCGTATTTCACCGCGGCTTCGTAGGCTCCCTGGGCGATGCCCACGGAAAGAGCAGCGATCGAGATGCGGCCGCCGTCGAGGACCTGCATACATTGAAGGAATCCTTCGCCTTCGGTGCCGAGCAGGTTTTCCTGCGGTACGTAGCAATCTTCGAAAACGACCGACGCGGTCTCGCTCGCACGCATGCCAAGCTTGTTCTCTTTCTTATCGCCACGAAAGCCTTCCATCGTCTTGTCAAAGATAAACGCCGAGATGCCGCGATTGCCCTTTTCTTTATCGGTGACAGCAACAGCAACAAGCGTCTGACAGGCCAATGCGTGCGTGATGAAATTCTTCGAGCCGTTCACCTTCCAGCCGTTGTCAGAACGAACCGCATTTGTCCGAGTACCGCTCGCATCCGAACCGGCCTGCGATTCGGTCAGGCCCCATGCTCCGAACGATTCACCTGAAGCAAGTGGAACAAGATACTTCTGCTTCTGCTCCTCGCTGCCGAACATGTAGATGTGATTCGAGCAAAGCGAATTATGAGCCGCGACCGACAAACCAACACTGCCACAGACACGCCCAAGTTCCTCGATGATCGTCGCGTACTCGACATATCCCATCCCTGCGCCGCCGTACGCCTCGGGAAAGGTCACACCAAGCAACCCCAATTCAGCCAATTTCGGCCGCAATTCCTCTGGAAAATGCTGCGTCTCGTCCCATTCCATCACATGCGGGCGTATCTCGCTCTCAGCAAATTCGCGGACGCTAAATTTTATTTGTATCTGCTCTTCGGATAATTCAAAGTTCATAAATGCGTGTATAACGAACGATTATGTTGACATAATGAATACGCTCGGGCAAGTTTTCCGCTAAAATTGAGTTATGAATTCGAATATTTTGACAACCGACGATGAAATTCGCGAGATGCTTCAGCAGACCAAGACGATCGCCGTTCTCGGCATCAAGCCTGAGACTCACGCTTCGCAGCCTGCGTTTTATGTGCCGAAATACATGGCCGACGCGGGGTATGAGATCATTCCGGTGCCGGTCTATTATCCTGATGTGACGGAGATATTGGGCAAGGCGGTCTATCGCGATTTGAATAAAATTCCGGGCGAGATCGATCTGCTCAACGTTTTTCGCCGCAGTGAGGACATACGGAAGCACACGTTGGAAATTCTAGAAAAGAATCCAAAAGCCGTTTGGTTTCAGCTTGGGATCAGGAATGACGAGGTTGCCGAACGGCTCGCCGAGGCGGGCATTAAGGTCGTCCAGGACCTTTGCCTGATGGTCGAGCATCGGGCTTTGATCGGGTAGGTTTTGCTTTCGTATTTCCGAATACTAACGAGGCGACCTCTTCCGGTGTGAGATCTCGGCTCTCGCCTGCCTTTAGGTACGGATCATAGACCGTGCCGATCTTTGTGCGGCGGAGCTTGACGACGGAGTGGCCGACGGCGTCGAACATTTTGCGGATCTGCTGGTTGTGGCCTTCGTGCAGGATGACCTCGTACCAGCCGTTTTTGTCAGTCGGTTTAAGATCCTTGATCTCTGCCGGAGCGGTTTTGAAACCGTCTTCGAGAACGATGCCGCGGCGGAGCTTGTTGATAGCGTTCGGATTTGGCAAACCCTTGACCTTGACCTCGTAAACCTTTGGGATAGAGCGAGATGACGCGACGTGATTAGAGAATTGACCGTCGTTCGTCAGGATGATCAGGCCTTCGGTATTGAAATCAAGCCTTCCCACAGGAAAGACACGGCCTTTGCCGATCACCAGCTCAGTCACAAGTTTGCGGCCTTCGGGATCGGCGGAACTTGAGAGATAGCCTTTGGGTTTATTGACCAGAACGTAGTAGTTCGGGCGTCCGCTCAGCTTTTTGTTGATAAGCTTGCCGCGAACCTTGATATGATCCTTTTCCGGATCCGCCTTCGTTCCCAACTCAGTTACGATCTCGCCATTGACGGTTACGTCACCCGCCAAAATGATCTGCTCCGCAGCCCGCCGCGAGGCGATACCGGCCTGAGCAATTAGTTTTTGTAATCTTTCCAGCATAAGAATTTAGCCACCGAGAACACAGAGAGCACTGAGGATCTTCAGAGTCGCTCAGTGGTCTCTGTGTTCTCCGTGGCTATTGAACTAGATCCTCGAAATCCTCGATCGACGGGAGTTCGGAAAGATCTCGCAAACCAAACTGTATCAGAAAATCTTTCGACGTGCCGTACATCATCGGGCGTCCGACGGCCTCTTTGCGACCTTTGGCGACGATGAGGCGTTTGTCGAGGAGCGTTTTTATTGAGGTCGCGGATTGCACGCCGCGGATCTCGAGGATCTCGGGGACGGTTACGGGTTGTTTGTATGCGATGACGGCGAGCGTTTCGAGTGAGGCGAGCGAGAGTTTGGCTGACGGACGTGTTTTTAAGAACTTGCGAACCTCCTCGTGCAACTCAGTTCGAGTGGCGATCTGCCAGCCGCCTGCTATCGAACGGATCTGCAGGCCGCCTTCGCGAGCTTCGTACTCTTTTGCGAGTTCTTCCATCGCGGCCTCGATGGCTCCGCGATCTTCATCGAGAACATCGGCGAGAACGCGGGAATTCACCGGTTCGTCGGCGACAAAAACAAGAGCCTCGACAATCGTCATCAGCTCCGCCGGCGAACGCGGTGTGCTTTCAATTTCCTGAACTTCAACTTCCTCACTCATAATTGGATTTTAACAGGATAGACAGGATAGGCAGGATAATTCAATTGACCGATCCTGTTTATCATGTACATCCTGTTAGGCAGCCTTCCTAAGAATAATATCGCCGAACGTCGTTTTTTGCAGCAATTTCACAGTCTCGGTTCGGACGATCTCGAGAACTGCGACGAAGGCAGTAACTAGTTCGCGTTTCGAACGCATCTCTTCGAAAAACTCGAGCAGATTTACCTCGCCCAGCTCAAAAATACGAGCCTTGAGACTCTTGATCATGTCGGCGAGCGAGATCTCTTCGCGCTCGATCTCCATTTTGATCTCGTCAACGTGGCGAGCGGCGATCTTTTGGAAAACGGTCAGAAGATCGAAAACGGAGGCATCGACCTCTGCGTTGTTGTCGTCCGATTCGATCGGGCCTCGGGTGAAGATCGCCTGTTCGATGGTCGAGCGTTCGTAGAGCATACCGGCGGCGGACTTGAATTTCTCGTACTCCATTAGGCGGTCGACGAGTTCCTGACGCGGATCTTCAAATTCCTCTTCCTCGCCGATCGCTTTCGGATCGCGCGGAAGCAACATCTTTGACTTGATCTCGATCAGCGTCGCCGCCATCACTAAAAAATCAGCTGCGACGGCGATATCCAGCTGTTTCATTATTTGGATGTATTCGAGATATTTCTGGGTGATCTTGGCGATCGGGATGTCGAAAATGTTTGCCTGTTCCTGCTTGATCAGAAACAAAAGCAGATCGAGCGGCCCGGCAAACTCGCCGATCTTGATCTTCAATTCCTCCGACCCATCGCGCACGATCTCAGCCGTCTCGCGGTGAAAGTCAAAGTTGTATTGTTCCAGTTCTTCGCTCAATTTATTATTCGTCGTCTGTGGCGTGGCGCTTCAGATCCTCTAGGGTGACTACCGTAAGAGCAGCCTCGTGGGTTGCTCTGAGATAAACACGTGGGGCCATATCGGCATGCAGTGCCTCACGCCAGCGGAGCATGCACAGACACCATTTGTCGCCGGCAACTAGTCCGGGAAACTGGTACTGGGGCATCGGCGTCGAAAGGTCATTCCCGACCGCTTTTGAAAATGCAAGGAACTCATCAGTCGCCTCGATACAGACAGTGTGCCGCCCGGTATCGTCGACACCGGTGCGGCAATAGCCGTCGCGATAAAAACCCGTCATCGGGTCGGTGCAGCAACTTTCCAGCGGGCCGCCGAGGACATTTTTAGGTTTGGGCGCGTGCCCATTTCCGTTTCCGTTTGTTTTCGTGAAGCTCATTTCTTAGGTGGTGTCGCAATACTCGCCTTTTCAACCACGTTTCCCGGCTTATTCTGAGTAACTACCGGGTACTTACCGTTCGCGAATTTCATATATTTCACGGTATTCCCGCTGCCGTTCAGGGTATACGACATCGCCGCATCCACAACTACCTGATTGTTGTCGCCATTGATCATGATCTGACTGCAGGCACCTTTGACTGTGACCGTGTTGTCATCGCCATTTATCATCACGCGGTTGTATTTTGCGCAGGCGACAGTCTTCTTTTGTTCGAACCCGTCAACATTGACAGGCGGCCCCTCAAGCGAAGTATCAACGGTGATAATGTCAGCGGGACTGATCGGCTCCGGCGTCGGCGTCGGCGAGATCGATGGGGTAGGCGTTCCGCTAAATTTCTCCATCTCCTGCTTGGCTATACCACTACGAAGGTCGCACGACGCGCCGGCTGCGACTAACAATAGGCATGAAATAATGAGTAAATTCTTCATCTCTATTTTGGGATGACCAGTTCCAATGCCTTTTTGATCGGCCTCGCGACTACCGCTTTCTCGCCGACCTCGACGATCGGCCGCTGGATCAGGTTCGGATCGGTCACCATTGCCTTGATCACTTCTGCGTCAGAAGTCTCTTCGCTCAGTCCCGCCCCCGCGGCACCTCGAGTAGCCTTGATGGGCCGCAAGCCCGTTTTTGCGATCAAAGCCGTCAGGCTCTCTTCGGTAAACGGTTCTTTGAAGTAGTTGACCTTGCCGTGTTCTATGCCGTTTTCACGAAACAGCGTCGCAATATTGCGGCAAGTTCCTCAGGTCGGTTTTTCGTAAATGGTTATTTTCTCAATCATACCTATTTGATTCCCATCTTTTGGTATACATCTTTGAGAGTATTCGCTGCAATCGCCCGTGCCTTTTCGGCACCGTTCTTCAGTAGAGCCGTGAGAGTCTCATCGTCAAATTCTCTGATGCGTTCCTGAAATGGCCGGAGGAATTCGATGGTCGCTTCCGCGAGTTCGCCCTTGAATTGGCCGTAGCCTTTGCCTTCGAAATTTGCGACGCATTCTTCTGCTGTTTTGCCGGTCAGGAGTTGGTAGATCGTCAGCAAATTTGTGATCGCGGGCCGGCTTTCGTCGAATGTGATGTCTATGCCGCTGTCGGTGACGGCTCGTTTGAATTTCTTCGTGATCGTGTCCGCGTCGTCGAGCAGAAAGATCGAGCCGTTCAGATTCTCGTCCGATTTCGACATCTTTTTGGCCGGGTCTTGCAGCGATTTGATGCTGGCTCCGGCTTTTGGAATGTATGGCTCGGGGATTTTGAATGCGACGCCGTAATCGCGGTTAAAACGCTCGGCGAGGTCGCGGCTGAGTTCGAGATGCTGCTTCTGATCTTGGCCAACGGGTACGAGATCGGCTTGATAAAGCAAGATGTCCGCCGCCATCAATACTGGATATGTGAATAGGCCGACGCCTGCGCGAGCAGCGGACTTTTGTCCCTCAGTTTCACGAAGTGATCCGAACAGCCGTTCAGTAATTCTATAGTCTGCATCATTCGAGGCGAATGCATCCGTTCGGCCTCTATCATATTCGTTGAGAAGTTCCGCGAGCTGAGGCAGATCGGCGTTCTGCGTTCCCTTTTGTGTTTTATCCTTAAATTGCGTCATCCGCTCCAACTCGCCCATTCTTGCCTGGCAAAGTAAAACCCAAGTCAATTCTGAGTGTGCAGGCACGTCGGATTGAATAAAGATCGTCGCCTTTTCAGGATCGACTCCGGCGGCTAGGTAGATGCGGGCGAGGTCGAGCGTTGCCTTGCGGAGCGTGGCCGGGTCTTGCGGCAGCGTGATCGCGTGGAGATTTACGATGCAGTAAAACGACTCGTACTCATCCTGTAGCGCAACCCAATTTTTGAGTGCCCCGAGGTAGTTGCCGATATGAAGTTGTCCCGTCGGCTGAGCGCCGCTAAAAATGCGTTTCTTCATAAACTAGAACCAGCGAGTATAGAGCAGATAATCAACAACGATATAGAACGGATACATCACGATCCCGATCACACCCATATAGACGAGCAGCATTAGGATGAGGAATCCGTATTGTTCGAGCAAGTCGAACAGAGGCTGAAAGCTCGCGGGCAGAAATGTCTGCAACACCTTGCTACCGTCAAGTGGCGGGAAGGGAAGCAGATTGAAGACCGCGAGCGAAACGTTCAGAAAGATCAGGTAGTTAAGGAAGATGACCACAACTTTGACAATACCTTCGCGAGCGTTGGCGGCATTTATCACTTCGGTCTCGATCAGGGACTTGAATATCACAAAACCCATCGTGGCAAGAATGAGATTTGCCCCGATACCGGCGATCGAGACCATAACATTAGCCTGTTTATACTTTGTCCAGTTTCGCGGATTGACGGGGGTCGGTCTTCCCCAGCCGATCAATGGAACGCGTGCCCCGGTGGCAAATGTCAGTACAAAACTTGCTATCGGTATCAACAAAGTTCCGATCGGGTCGGTATGAGCGACCGGATTAATTGTGACACGGCCGAGCATATACGCGGTGTCGTCGCCGTACTTCATCGACATCCAGGCGTGTCCGGCCTCGTGGCACGAGATGGCGAGCAGCAGGACCACAATATACGGAATTAGATTGCTGAGTAGATTTACAAGATCAAAACTTTCCATAAAACAGCCGCTAGCGTTACAAATTCCTACGAAAAAGCGAGGATTTTTGTTGTCTCTATCGGTAAATTGTGACATTCTTTTATTTCAAAAGAAAATCAGTTGCTCAGAAATCATCGGTGATAAACCGATGACAGAATAGAACTTTATGGCAAAGCATCTCGTGTGCATCGCAAGCGAATTCAAGGGGAATGAGTTTCTGGAGGAAGCTCAAAATGCAGGTTGGGAAGTGACGTTGGTAACCAGAAAAAGGCTACTCGACAGCCCGTGGGCGTGGACTGCGATCAATGATGCGAAGACCGTTGAGGACGACGCGCAACCGGTTGACTACGTTCGAGCGGTGACAAATATCGCCGGATCGAAGCCGATCGACCGCGTGGTCGGGCTGGACGAATTTGACGTGATAACTGCTGCGTTAACCCGTGAACATCTGCAATTGCCGGGAATGACGAGCTCATATTTACGGCGTTTTCGCGACAAGTTGACGATGCGAAATCTTGCCGCTAAAGCGGGTATTCCTTGCCCGGAATTCACCGGTGCATTTAATGCGGAGCAGATCACACGGTTTCTTAACAACGTTCCGGCTCCTTGGGTGGTCAAGCCACGGCACGAGGTTTCCGCATTTGGCATCCGCAAATGCGAGACGGTGGACGAAGTTTGGAATGTGCTCAACGACCTCGATAACCGCCACAACTGGCGCGATCATCCGTCGCAGTTTCTAATCGAACGCTTTATTGAGGGCAGAGTTTTCCACGTCGATTCGGTCGTTGAGAAAGGCAAGGTTTTGGCGTGCGGCGTTTCGCAGTATGGGACGACGCCTTTCAATGTGTCGCACTATGGCGGCGTGTTTACTTCGTCGACGATGTCGTATCGTTCGAATGAAAGGAAGCAGCTTGAGACGCTGAATCGAGCGTTGCTGATGGCCTTCGAATACGAACGCGGCGTTTCGCACGCGGAGTTTCTCCAAAGCGCCGCGACCGGCGAATTATACCTACTCGAAGTCGCTTGCCGCGTCGGCGGAGCCTACATTGCCAATGTCCTCGAACACGCCTGCAACTTCAATCTATGGCGCGAATGGGCAAAGCTCGAGACTGCCAGCGACGAACATCCGTACCAATTGCCCAAGCTGCGGAAAGAGTTCGCCGGTATCACCCTCGCCCTCGCCAACGTCGATGAGCCTGACACTTCGCACTATACCGACGACGAGATCGTGTACAAGATCAAAAAGGCGAAGCACGTCGGTATCATCTTTCAGTCATCAAAACAGAAACGTATCGACGAGCTTTTAGACGTCTACACCGAGCGGATAACAAGTGATTTCCTGGCGGTGGCACCGGTTAAGGAACGGTACGATGATTGATCCCCATTTTTTATTCCCTACCGCCTCGCGTATCCTTAGTCTTTCTATGACGCCGCAAGAAGCCAGCTACACAGGTCCGCCATCGATTCTCGAACACGACCTTAACCAGTATTTTCCTGAACTTTTGAGGTTCGAATCGACCGCTGAAATGGAGGCATCGGAACTGTGGTCGCGGGTCGGTGGCGAAGCTGAGCGGATATTGAATGCGGTCGTTGTGTCAGAACCGCCTGCGTCAGCGGGTGGCACGAACGAACAACTCTCGGATGCTGCGTTAATGAACGTTTCGCCGCCCGCTCACGCAGGCGGTTCTGATATTTCGACCGTCGCATGGAACCTCGAACGCGGCATCCGCTTCGACGGAATCCTCGACGCACTCAGAAATCACGACGATCTCAAAGACAAAGACCTCTATCTCCTCACCGAACTCGACCACGGCATGGCCCGGAGTGGCAACCGTTTTGTCGCTCAGGAATTAGCGAACGAACTCGGGCTGAACTACGCATTCGCTCCTGTCTATATTCCGCTGCAGAAGGGAAGCGGTGTCGAGTCGGATATGGAGGGCGAGAATACGACCTCGATCCATGGTTTGGGCATGTTGTCGCGATATCCGATGTCGAATGTTCACGCAATTCCGCTGCCGAATGGTAAGGATAAGATGTGGGGCAAGGAAAAACGGCTTGGTTGGCTGCGAGCGGTGATCGCCGATATTGAACATCCTGCAGGGACATTTCGAGCGGTGACGGTGCACCTTGACGCACATTGTTCGCGGGCACATCGCGTGCTGCAGATGAAGATCATCCTCGATCATCTGGATACGCTTTCGCCGCTACCGACGCTGATCGGCGGCGATTGGAACACGACCGGGTTCAACTCGCAAAGCTCGACGCGGGCGATCTTGGGATACTGGCGACGCGTAATGATGGGGCCGAAGAATGTGGCTCTCAATCATCTGCCGCATCCCGAACGGTTTTTCGAAAACAGATTGTTTGCTCAGCTTGAGTCTCGCGGCTATCGATTTCGCGACCTCAACAACATCGGCGTTGGCACGCTGCATTACGACGTCGGTAGTATCGAGAAAAATACGAACCTCCGAGATTGGGTGCCGGAATGGTGTTTTCCATTCATTTTCTGGGCCGCCGGGCGGGTTGGCGGGATCGTCCATACGAGGCTTGATTGGTTTACGGCGAAAGGAATGGAGGTCGCGGCAGATACTACGCCCAGGACGATCGGAAACCTTGTTGACGCTGAAGGTCTCCCGCTCTCTGATCATGACGCGATCGGCGTGGAACTCGCTCTTAGTGGCTTGGAGCAAAGAGGCCCAAGAGAAACAAGATCGGGGGGTTGATCTTGTGGCTCTTGAGCCTTTTTGCGGCAGGTCCGGTTTTTATGGTCTAATTCTTCTATGGAAGTAGCTTTTTGTCAGACACATAGTTTCAATACAGACACCTTCGAATACGATGCCGTCAGTGCCGAGAATGGTAACGCGACGATCATCAAATTCAAGGTTGACGAAAAACTTAGTAGCCCCGGTGACGTGGTGGTGGTTGTAAACACCGAGGGCGACATCTCGTTTCACGGCCTGATCGGCAAGATCGAGGACGGCTATGCGTTTGCCTCCGACCCTAAAGGGTCACTCTTGCCTGCAACCGTTGTCTAGTGTTTTTCGTGCTCTGCGTGCAGTTCCATCGGAAGGACATTCATCATTCCCATAAAGATCGCACCGAAGGACATGAACCCAAAGACAACAGCGACAACCGGTGTAAAGAGGCCGGCAAGATAAAGGGCGCCTACGGCAATTATTCCAAGAGCCCACATTTCAAAGTACGCTTTTACGCTCATATTTTAATCTCCAGACAGTTTGCTTCTGCGACCGAGATCCTCCTCGTCCGTAAATATATATTTGGCTTTTTCACCGTTTGCGGACAATAATCTTTTTGCATCATTTTTCTGATGCAGATCGCTAATGCGGATTTCGGAGATCAAGAAGATCGTCGACGGAACTGCCGATCCGGCCTATGTGCTGGATCCGCAGGGAATGATCTGCGCTTGGAATTTGGCTGCTGCAGAGCTCTTCGCAATGGATTCGTCCGATACGCTCGGACGTTCGTGCAGCGATGTCGTGCGTGGCGTTGATGAGTGCGGGATGTCATGTAATGAGAACTGCTCGATCCTGCATTGTGCTCGAAATCACGAACCCGTGCGAAGCTATGATATTCAAGTCACGGCCGCGGGCCGCCAGATCTGGTGCAACGCATCCGTCATCATCCTGAAAAGTGATGCATCGGACGGCCCGTACACTCTTCACGTATTGCGGCAATCGGACGTGCAAAAAAGGCTGGAACTGACGATGCGGGATTTTGTGGCCTCATCCGCGGGGGCTTCCATTTCGGATGCGAGTCGAGTACTCGCGGCTGGATCATCGCCCACCGCAAATGTCGACCTAACAAAGCGTGAGACCGAGATACTTCGCCTGTTGTCGCGTGGTATGACGACGAATGGTATTGCTGAAGATCTATTCATTAGCCCGACAACCGCTCGCAATCACATTCAAAAGATCCTGAAAAAGCTATCGGCCCACACACGACTCGAGGCCGTCAGACGAGCAGAGCGTGCAGGGTTGATTTGAGGGGATTTTTGGTTTATGGGCGCTTGATTGAGAACCACTTTTTGTTCGATAATCTCAGCAAATGGGGGTGTAGCTCAGTTGGCAGAGCGCTTCGTTCGCAATGAAGAGGTCAGGAGTTCGACTCTCCTCATCTCCACCATTTTATCGAGGAAGCGGATCCGTGCGGTCCGCTTTTTTCTGTTCTGAGTCATAGGACGATTCGGCATTCTCGACCCGGGGGCCTACCTTGGAATTCTTAAGGGACACGGCAAGCTCCCACAGTTGATCGAGCATCAACATCCTACTCGTTACCGCTTCCGGTGACATATCAACTCTCGTCATCTTCGCCTCTGAGGAATCGTAGGTCTTCCCGGTCTTTGGGCCTGTCGGCAAGTTCCTTCATCAATGGGTTTCGCTATTTTATCTCAATCGCTTTCAATACCCGCCCCACTGGATAAACCCCGATCTTCTGATTCAAATAATACGGCGAGCGTTCGTAGAAGAACCTAAGCCTCGCCTGCGGGCTGCGGGCGAACGCGGGGTCGAGGAGCCGTTTGTCGAATTCTTCTTGCAATTTCGGATCTTTTGCGAGCATTTCGCGGGCGAGCTTTTCGAGGACGTAGCCTGAGCCGCCTTCTTTTTGTTCGAAGATCGAGTTGAAGTAACCCCAATAAAATAGCGAATCCGGGCCGTTTGGTTCGAGCAAATGGATCGCGACGTTTGCCGCTTCTTGATCTAAAGCGACGAGGGCAGAGCCGGCAATGAAGCTGCGCGTTTCCTTTACCGGCGTCTGTTTTGCGGTGAGCGTGATGCGATTTTCAAATGAGCTTGTCGCCCATTTTGGCTCGGTCAGCTTGTAACTTTCGACCTCGGTTGTCAGTGGTTTGGCGAGGCGTGTGAACTTGATGCCGTGTAGCGTGAGCAGATCGATCGCGCCGGCGTACTCCGGCGGAATGATGTAATAGAGCGGCGGTGCTACGGACGTCGATACCTTTGATTCGTCGAAACGCGGGATCGTGATATTCATCGGCACGTCGGTGTAGATGAGGCGATTGCCGCCGGAAATGGTGCTGGCTTCGGTCTTGTACTCGACGCCTTTAAACGCCAAGGGCGTCGATTTTTCACGGTCGATAGTTAGCGAGAGCGGAAACTGACGTTTTTCGTCGTACGTTTTTCCGCGTTCGACGGTCTGCGTATCGGCTGTGATGTTTGCGACAAAAAGGCTCGCCTTTGCGGCTCCTGCTTCTTCGACGAGCTTCCACAGAACGTCATAAGTTCCACGAACACGTGACTTATACGATTTATAGACATTCGTTTCGATCAACAGTCCCGGCCTGTTACGGATCGGCGTATAACCCGTCGCAAACCGCGGCGTCGCGATAAAGGTGGCGACACCGCCGGTCACTTCGCGTCCCGCGAATTCGACGTAGTGCGTGAGCAAGTTGCCCTCCTTCTCGACCTTCGGAACGACGATCCCGTCAAAATGCTCATCCATCAAAAGCTTGATCGCCGGATGAACTTCCTGAAAATGGGCGTACTCGTATGTGACGTTGTACTGAAAATCAGCGCCGTTGGTAACGTGGCAATCGATGAAAAGATCCGGCTTCCAATCGTTCCAAAGCTTTAGCCACGCCCGCGTTTCCGGAGCGTCGGCTTTCATGTAATCGCGATTGAGATTGAGATTGTTCGAGTTCGCCCGATAGCCCATTTCGTCGGGGCCGTTTTGGTTGATGCGATTGTAGGCCGACCAGTTCTCGTGGCCGTCGACGCTGTAGATCGGGATGAAGATGATGATCGCTTCTTTTAGCAGATCAAGTCGAGTTTTTGTAATGGCAATGTCGCGTAGCAGTGCAAAACCCGCGTCTTTACCATCGATCTCGCCCGCGTGAATTCCCGCCTGAATAAACACGATCGCCCTACCTGTCTTCTTCGCCCATTTTGGCGAAAATGCCCCATCACGGGCCGCAATCAACATCGGAATATCGCGTCCCTCGCCGCTCTTGCCGATCGATTGGTACGAGATCAGGTCAGAGGCTTTGTCAAGTTCCTTGGCATACTTGATCGCTTCGTCGTACCGCGACGTTTTGGCGTAGTTGGTCTTCTCGGCCGCAGTCTGCCATTCGGGCGGGACGTTTGCGGATTCACTTTGTGATAGGCCGACTGAGGACACAATGAGCAGTAGAAGTAGTAAGGACGCGATTCGATTAAGCATGTTTTCGATTATCATCTCGATCTCTGGCAAGAGCAAATATGAAGAGCGTTGCAAGGAACGCCAACCCGGCCGCGATAGCGACTCCGTAAAATGCGTAGGCATAATCACCTCCGGCCTGATCAGCCAGATAGCCGGTCACCCGTCCGCCGATCGCTGCTCCGATCACCTCGATGAGGGTGATCGTGCCGAGGATCTTGCCGTTCTCACGACGGCCGAAAAGGTCGGCGGTCGACCTTTGGATGAGGACGAACGTACCGCCGTAGCCGAGGGCGAATGGCAGAAGAAACAGCAGTGCGGTCGACGCAGTTAGCCCAAACAGCACAAGTGAAGCCAAAAACATCAACAAAGCACAAAAGACCATAACGCGGATCGCCCCGAGTCGGTCGCTCAGAAATCCCGCAACAAACTTGCCGCCGAGGCTGATCGCAAAAAGAGCCGATTGAGCAAACGCCGCAGTCTCGGCTGATACACCAATTCGAGGCGTTTGTAGATAGAGAACGAACTGCTGACTGGTCGCAAAAATCGGATAGAAAACGAGGGCAGAACACGCGGCGAGAGCCCAGAATACGGGTGTCTTCAAAGCCGCCGCCCAGGTCATTCCGTCTTCGACACTGTTCGATGTCGCATCGATATGAATGTCTGTTGGTCGCTCTTCTACAAAAAACAGCACCAGCGGAAGCAACACAAACCAGACAAGCGAACTCACGACGAGCATCGACGTTCGCCAACCGTATCGTGCGATCATCGGAGCCGCGATGAGGGGAATTATTGCTCCGCCGAGGCTTGTGCCGGTCAATGTGATTCCGAGGGCAGTGCCGCGCGACTTGTCGAACCAACTCGACACGAGCACAACACACGGTGCAACACCAACAAAGCCGAGAGATGCTCCCATCAGAAATCGGGCGAGATAGACCATCTCAGCGGTCACGGCCTGCGAATGGAGGATCAGGCCGGCGCCAGCAGTCCACAGCCGACCAGCATCAGCGGCTTCAGGCGAAAACGTGTGATCAGCCAGCCACCGAGGAGCGAAAAGACCCCGGACATCAGAAACGTGATATTCGCTGCATTTGCAATGAACGACTCAGCCCGGCCCGGATCGATCGCACCGATCGCCACAAACTCTTCTCTTATCGGCTTATAAAATGGCGGCAATCCGCCGATCGCGAGACCGTTACTCACGACGAGAGCGAGCGTCGAGACCGCAACGATCATCCAGCCGTAAGGTGTTTTTTGTTCAGGTCCGCTCATTTTCGATTTAGATGATCTCTTTCGCAATTAGATCTTCGTATTCGGCCTCGCTCATGCCCAGAAATTCCCGATATATCTCCTCATTATGTTCACCCAGCTTAGGTCCGGGCCAATCGGTGCCGCCGGGTGTTTCGGTCAACTTTGGCAGCATTGTCGGGATCTTGACTGTGTCTCCGGGAGCTAATTCGACGGTCTCGAACATTCCGCGGGCATTGTACTGTTCGTCTTCGATGATATCCGCGATCGAGTAAACCGGGCCGGTCGGGACTTCGGCGGCTAGCAACGCGGCGTGGGCTTCGTCGTAGGTCTTTGTCAGCGTCCAATCGGCGATGGCTTGGTCGATCTCGCTCTCGTGAGCGACACGTCCGGCGTTGTCCTGCATCTCTGGGTGTGCGGCGAGATCCGGGCGGCCCATCGCGGTCATAAGGCGGCGATAGATCGAATCGCCGTTGCCGCCGATGATGATGAATTTGCCGTCCTTGGTCGGATAGGTCGATGTCGGAACAATGCCCTCGATCTTGGCTCCGAGGCGTTCGCGGATCACGCCGAGCTTGTCGTATTCGGACAGCGACGACTCCATCATGTTAAAAACCGATTCGTAAAGAGCAACGTCGACGACCTGCCCATTCCCGCCATTCACATCGCGATGATAGACGGCGATCAGCGTCCCGAGTGCCGCGTGCATCCCGGCCAGCGTGTCGCCCATCGACGTGCCCGTGCGAACCGGCGGACGCCCGGGTTCGCCCGTGATGTAACGCAACCCGCCAAAGCCCTCGGCCACATTTGCAAAGCCCGGCCGTGAGGCGTACGGCCCGGTTTGTCCCCAGCCGGACACGCGGACCATGATCAACCCGGGATTAGTTGCACGTAGCTCCTCAAAGCCCATGCCCCATTTTTCCATCGTGCCGGGCTTGAAATTTTCGAGCAGAATATCGACCTTCTCGGCTAGTCGACGGGCGATCGCCTGGCCCTCGGTCCGGGTCATATCGAGTGTGATCGAGCGCTTGTTACGGCTCATCGACGCCCACCAGAGCGAGGTGCCGTTGTGTATTTTGCGCCAGACGCGGAGCGGATCGCCAGTCTTTGGCTTTTCGATCTTGATGACATCGGCCCCGAAACCGGCGAGTACCGAGCCGCAAAATGGACCGGCGAGGAGCTGGCCCATTTCGACCACCTGAAGGCCTTTGAGAGGTTTGTCGCTCATAAACTAAATGTTGATCGCATAGACAAAATTTACAAAGTCGTTCTTACCGTCATTAAAGCCAGTCGTGCCGATATTCTTCATACCGATCTTTTCGTAAAATCCCTGGGCCCGCAGATTCTTCTCCCAAACGCCAAGCCAAAGAGTGTCGTAGCCTTTCTCACGTGCAGCGTCTAAGCATCTGGCTATCATCGCCTTACCAACATTCTGGCCTTTAACCCGCTCAAGTACGTATATCCGCTGAAGCTCGATCGCGTGTCGATCGCCGAGGCAATCGACGTGATTATTCTCACGCAATTTCGCAAACCCGACGGCACGGTCACTGATCTCGGCTATGAAATATGTCGAATTCACGTCTTCAAATTCGATCCGAACGTTCTCGGGGCTGTAGATCCGAGCGCAATAATCTGCCAGATCGCTCGACGGGTCGAGTTCGAAATATGCCTCGTAGCAGGTCGTCGTGCCGAGAGCCGCGAGGATGTTAATGTCCTCGACGGTGGCATTGCGGACAGTTGGTTCCTTGTTCGAGCTATTCATCGCTGTGACGGCATCGTCCCACCGTTCCATACATTTCCCACGCCCGTAAATAGGAGGTTTGCGTGGCTTCGGTTCTGCCCGATCACGGACGGAACCGCTTGCCTCGACCGTAGCATATGGTGCTGGCGTCCGACTATAACGATCCGCCGATAATGTCACATTCCGCCGATATTTCCGTTAAATTTTAACGCGAATATTTCGAAACGTGTTCCGGCGGTGAAATGCCCTCGGCGAGCTTTGCGTCAGGGATCGGTTCGCCGGGTGTAAGTTTTAGTGGAATTACGCCGGCCCAGACATTCATTGAGTAGTCGTCGTCGTCATCGACCGGATCGCCGGTGCGGATCTTGGCTGATGCCTCGGTGATCGGGAGTTTTAGGACGCTGGTCGCTTTTAGCTCGAGTTCGGTCGGCCAACGCACGTCGTTCCACCTGCCGGGCACGAAATGCTCGGTCAGGGCTTCGAGGGCTTTGTATTTCTCATCGGCCTCAGTCACTAATTCGGCTGTTCCGAGAATCACGACCGAGCGGTAATTCATCGAATGATGAAACGCAGACCTCGCTAGCACAAGCCCGTCGATCAGAGTCACCGTCACACAAACCTCGACCCCCTTCGACAATTCCCGCAACATCCGACTCGCCGCCGAACCGTGGATATAGAGTTCGTCGCCAACGCGAGCGTAGCCGGTCGGTATCACGAACGGGTGGCCGTCAGCGACGAAACCGACGTGGCAGATAAAGCCTTCATCAAGAATGGCGTCGATCATCTCGCGGTCGTAATGACCGCGTTTGGGGATGCGTTTGACTCGCGTTCTTTCCGATTGTTGCTGACTCATAAGCATTAAGAATTTTAGCCACGAATTACACGAATGACACGAATAGAAGAACAGCAAATTCGTGTTATTTGTGTAATTCGTGGCTAAAAATCTCTTATTTCGCCCCCATCCAATTATCCCCTACACCGATCTCAACCACGAGAGGCACGTCGAGCGTTGCGGACGCTTCCATTTCTCGTTTGATCAGGGCAGTTGCGGCCTCGATCTCGGAGACGGGTGACTCAAAAAGTAATTCATCGTGGACCTGCATGATCATTTTGGTCTCGAGCTTTTCCTTTTTCAACGCGTTGGCAACGCGGATCATAGCGATTTTTACGATATCGCTGGCGGTGCCCTGGATGGGCATGTTGATGGCCTCGCGTTCCTGTCGGGAGCGGACGGTGAAATTGCGGTCGTTGATCGACGGGAAGTAGCGGCGGCGGCCGAAGAGCGAGGTGATGTAACCTTGCTGGCGTGCTTGCTCGGGTGTACGGTCCATGTACTCGCGAATGCCTTTGTAGGTGGCGAAGTAGTCGTCGATCACCTTGCGAGCCTCGGCACGCGAGATGCCGACACGCTGCGACAGGCCGAACGCCTCGACCGCATAGGCGATGCCGAAGTTCACGATCTTGGCGAGACGGCGTTTTTCCTTGAGGTCTTTTTCGTCGGTCGCTCCGAATACGAGCCTCGCGGTTTGTGCGTGGATGTCCTCGTTATTCTTGTACGCCTCGAGCATCCGAGGGTCTTGCGTGATGTGGGCGAGAATGCGGAGTTCGAGCTGCGAATAATCGGCGGAGATCAGCTTTTTGCCTTTCTCCGGGATGAAAGCCTTTCTTATCTGCTGTCCAAGCTCGGTGCGGACGGGGATATTCTGCAAATTTGGCTCGGTCGAGCTCAAACGTCCGGTTGCAGCAACAGTTTGATTGAGACAGCCATGAATACGCCCGTCGTCGCGGATCATACGCGGCAAGGCATCGGCGTACGTCGCCTTAAGCTTGTCCATCTCGCGGTAATCGATGATGAACTGGGCGATCTCGTAGGTCAGGGCAAGCTCGACGAGCACGTCGTGGCTGGTCGAGACCTGTCCGGTCGCGGTCTTTTTGCCGGTCTCGATATTTAGCTCGCCAAATATCTCGCCGACCTGTTTTGGCGAACCTATATTGAATTCACGCCCGGCGATCGCAAAGATCTTTTTGCTCAATTCGACGAGATCTTCTGTGATGGTTTTCGAGAACGTCGTGAGGTTTTCACCATCGACCTTCATTCCGACAAGCTCGATATCGATGAGCACATCAATGGTGGGCAGCTCGATGTCGGCGTACATCGTCTCAAGCTGAGTCTCGCGGATCTTCCCACGCATTACAGGTGCGAGACGCGCGGCGAGGTCAGCGTTCTCGGTAGTTCGAAAAGGCGTCTCATCAAAACCGTCCGGAATTGCCCGCCCGACATCGACATCAAGATACGCCTGAGCGAGAAAATCTAGCGGATAGCTTGCACGGCCCGGATCAAGCAGGTATGCGGCGATCATGACGTCGTCTTTGACGGCGGCCGGGCGAATGCCGAGTTTTAGCAGAGCACCGGTGTTTCGCTTGGCGTCGTGAGCCGATTTGTCGAGGAAGCCATTGGTCAGGATGTCGTGCAGCGGCTTTACGGCCGCTTCGCTGCCGCCCTCGAAATTGTCGAGGTCAATGTAAAACGCCTCACCGTTGCCGAGGCCGATCGCGATACCCTGCGGCGGGAGTTTCTCGTAACAGCTGGATTTTTCGTTCGAGTTGGCGTCGTTTACGTGAAAACTCCATTGCTCGGTCTCGAAGAGACGCCGAATGAGTTTGTCGAGTTCCTCGCGGGATTTTATGATCCCGTATTTTGTCTCAACCGGGCCGCCGGTGTGCGTTGGCAGATTGTCGAACAAACCTCCGCCTCCGCCGCTTGGAGCCGCTTGCGGCGTCTCAAACGTCGAGCCGAGATCGCCAAACTCCTTCATCAGCGACTTGAACTCCATCTCGCGAAACAGTGCATATGCCAACTGTCGGTCAGGCTCGTGAGCTTTCAAAGCTTCGAGATCGAGACTGACAGGAACGGACGTGTGTATGGTCGCGAGTTCGAGCGACTGTTTGATGATGTCCTGATTATTTTGCAGGCTCTCGCGATAGGTTTTGTGGGTGATCTCGGCGGCACGTTCCATCGCTCCGAGGGCGGAGCCGTATTCGAGGACGAGTTTTAGAGCTCCTTTTGTGCCGATTCCCGGGGCTCCGGGAATGTTATCGACCGAGTCGCCCATTAGGCCGAGCAGGTCGATGATCTTGTCGGGCGGGACGCCAAATTTGTTCTTGACCCAAGCCTCATCGCACCACTCTATCGGCGGTACGGGCACTTTTCGCTTGAAATTATTCGAATTCTGCCGCATCGCGATTATGTACGGATCGCTGACGAGTTGGCACAGATCCTTGTCGTTCGAGACGATGACGGCCTGCATTTTCTGCTTTAGGCATTCGTGCGCGAGCGTACCGATGATGTCGTCCGCCTCGAAGCCATCCATCTTGACGATCGGTATCTTAAAAGCCTCGCAAACGCGAATAATCAACGGTATCTGCGACGAGAGATCCTCGGGCATCGCCTGTCGATTTGCCTTGTACTGATCGTACGAATCGTGCCGGAACGTTGGCACATCCGTATCAAAAACCGCAGCGATATACTCGGGCCGCTCGTCATTGAGCAGCTTGCGGAGCATATTGGTAAACACAAAAACTGCCTGCGTAACCTGGCCCTTACTGTTGCGCAGCGGCTCTTGCTTCATGCCCATCGGTGCAAAGAATGCACGATAGATGTGCGACATCGCATCGATCAGAAATACTCGTTTCATCGCTTTTTTGCCTTGTTTGAATGATAGAGAATGCCGCGAATCGAGACAAGCCGTGCGTGGCCGCAAAACCAGGTTTGACAACAAAATGGGCGTCCGATATTCTTACTGTTCGCCTCACGAGCAGGCGAGCCCTTTGTGTCCGGTTCGTCTAGGGGTTAGGACACCGCCCTTTCACGGCGGCAACACGGGTTCAAATCCCGTACCGGATACCATCTTTTACTGGTAGTTTTGCATCATACATAGTTAGATCAAATTCGCTCGTATCGGGCGAATTTTTGTTTTTGGGGAAGTTGATGATCAAGAAAAGCTCGTTGTTCGCGATTATCTTACTTCTCGGTGCGGTCATTGCATCGGCGCAAACGGCGCCCGCGACCGATGTCGTGATGGTTTTGCCGTTTGAGAATACGTCGGGCAAGGGCGAGTTTAACTGGGTCGGCGAGAGCTTTGCCGATTCGCTGTCTGACCTACTGCGGATGCCGACGCTGACCGTTTTGTCGAACGAAGAGCGGAAGATATTGCAGCAGCGCCTCAGAATTCCGCTCACGACGCTCCCGAGCCGTGCGGCCTCGCTTAAGCTCGCCCGCGAAGGCAACGCAACGCTCCTAATTTCGGGCCGCTACAACATCGTCCCTGCCGGTGCCGAAACTGCGGCGACCATTAACGTTACCGCAAAGATGATCCGCGTGAACGAAGGCCGCTTTATGAGCGAGCTCATCGATGGCAAACAAGTGACCCGCGATATCACGCTCAATGACGCTCTCGGTAACCTCCAGACGATCCAGGGCCAGATCGCGTATCAGATCCTGTATCAGCGGGACAAGGCGTTGCCGTATTCGCAGAATCAGATGATCGAGGCGGCGAATAAAGTTCCGGCCCGAGCATTTCGAGGCGTATATCAAAGGTCTGCTGACGCCATCGGTCGAGGCTCGCGAAGGCTATTTCAAGAACGCCTCGCGGCTGTATAGTGAAGCTCTCTCCGGTGCGGTCTACACCGAGGCAGAGCTTGAACTCGGCCATCTTTATCTCTCGACGAGAAAGGGAAATGAGGCGATCAATGCTTTTGAGCGTGTCATAAGCCAGAATCTGAAATGCCGCGAAAAGGCGAAGGCTGACAAAAAGCCTGCTCAATGCAGCGACGAATCGTTTGCCGAGGCATCGTTTTACATCGGTCTATTGTACTTGCAACAGGGCAATTTTGAATCGGCTATCGCGACATTGCGGCCATTGACCGACGATCTGCGACTAACGACTGTTTACAACGCTCTCGGTGCGATCGCCGTTCAAGGCTCGCGGGCGGAGAAGAAGAACCCGTCTAAGGCCGCTGCGATGTTGAATGAAGGCGTTGAGCTGCTGAAGAAGGCGGCGGACTCTTCGCCGGATGATGCGAGCGTTCTATTTAATTACGCGACCGCCCTTTTCCTAAACGGCAACCTGACCGAATCTGCCGCTCAGATGCGTAATGCCATAGTCAAAAATCCCCGTGACGGCGAAGCGTATTTCATTCTCGCCAAAGCCCTCGAAACGCTCAAAGACGCCAAGGCTGTCGAAATGGCAAATGAGGCCCAGCGGCTAATGACCGATAACAACAAATACGCAAAGCTCGAGACCGAATGGCAGAAATCGAAATCGCTGCCCGATGTCAGTCTGCGTGTCATCCAGCCTGCGAGAAAGGATTTCGTGTCGGTCGTTCTCAGCCGTCGCCCCGTTACCAATGCCGCTCCGGTCAGCGAGACCGACACGCTGCTCGCACAGGCACGGACGCAGATCAAAAACGGCCAGGACGACGACGCGATGGCGACGCTGCGACGCGTGCTAGCGAGCGAACCGATGAGCGCCGACGCCTATCTGCTGCTCGGCAAGATCCACCTGCGTCGAGGCGACATCGACCAAGCGATAAGCTCGTTCAAGACCTCGATATTCTGGGATAACCGCCTGATCGATGCCCACGTTAGCTTAGGCAAGATCTACGTAGAAAAAAGCGATTGCCTCCAAGCCAAAACCTACGCCGTCTCCGCCGCCGAGATCGATGCGGAGAATCAGGACGTGCTCGCGTTACAAAGACTGTCAGAAAGATGCTCGAAATAGGGCAGTGAACAGTGAACAGGGAATAATGAACAGTGAATAGTTGCTGATTCTACATTTCTTTACATTCTTGAAAGGCCCGTATTCACGGGCTTTTTCCGTTTTTTTTTCAACTGTTCACTGTTCACTATTCACTATTCACTGCCTCGTGGCACGGCAAGTGCTATATACATCAGTGGCCAGCTTGGTCATACGATCAAGACCCCGCCGCCACCCTTACTCCGAGCGCGGTTTGCCACTGGGCTCTTACACCTTCCGAGCGTTCCTTCAGTTGTCCTACCAATTACAAGCCCGGCCGAAAAGGCCGGGCTTATCTCCTTTAAACGCCCTATATACAACTATTTCAGTATATTAACGGATCAGCGGTCAGTTTGATGAGTTTTCGGCCAATGGGCGGAAGTGTGCTGGGATCGGACATGTCATTGTGACGGCATCGGTCATAGCTGGGCTCGACAAATGACAGAATGCGCCATTTCCGAGTGACAGAATTTGGCGCATGTTGACCGAATATCGTTCAGAATGGCAGATAGCGGTCTTTTTCTTCCTTTGTGTTCTTTGCGGCTTTGCGTGAAATCCGATTTCTCACGCAAAGCTCGCAAAGGACGCAAAGAAGAAATACGCAAAGAAGAGGGAGAGTTGGTAATATGTGTTGATGGCTCTCGACTTCGTCAAACGGATCTTGCCCTCGTGGAAGAATGCGGCTCTTGCTTTGCTTGCGGCGGGGTTGTTGATCCTGGCGTTTCCGGATTTTGAATATTGGTTTCTCGCGTGGTTCGCGCTTGTGCCGCTGATGTGGGCGGTCGAGCGGGAGGCGTCCATCCGACGGTCGTTCGTGCTGGGTTGGCTCTTTGGCACCGCGTTCTTTTTTGGGACGTGTTGGTGGCTGACCTACGCACCGATCCACTATGCCGCGTTTCCGTGGCCGCTCGCGTATTTCCTAATACTGATCGTCTGCATCGGAGCCGGGATCTTTCCCGCGATCTTTGCTGCGGTGCTGTCGGCATTGCTCAAAAGATTCGGCTCATGGGCCGTCCTCGCCGCGCCGTTTATTTGGGTTTTTAGTGAGTTTATGCGGTATTGGCTGACGGGGAATAATTGGAACGCGATCGGGTATTCGCAGGCGTTTACAACGGACTTGATATCAATTGCCGCAACGGGTGGTGTGTATCTCGTTTCTTTCGCAATCCTCGAGCTAAGCGGATTCGCGACTCTCCTTTTGTCGAAAAAAACAAAACGACAGGTGCTCGCTCATTTGAGCATTATTGTCGGATTGCTGTGCGTGTACATCGGTCACGAGCTATTGAATCTAGCGATGATTTCTTACGGGAATCCCGGCATCGCCACTATTATCGCGCTCCAGCCAAATGTTCCGATGAGCGGCGTGGATTATCAAAGACTTGGAGACTTACGTACTCGGCAGTTTGCGTTGTCGGAACGAGAGGTCACCAAACTTGATGTGAAACGGATCAACTCCGACCGAACGGTGATCGAACGGAAAACCCCGGCCATCGTCATCCTCCCAGAGTCCCCGATGAACTTCATGTACAACGACGACAGGGAGTTTCAGCAGTTTGTGCGGGAATTTACTACGCGGAATAATGTCAGCCTGATATTCAATTCTGCCGAGCCGGACGCGACCAATGGGAAGTATTTTAACTCGGCGATGATGATCGGGGCGGACGGCAAGGTTGTAGCCCAGTATGACAAGATCTATCTGCTGCCCTTTGGCGAGGCCGTTCCGGTGCCGCTCGATGCGATCGTGCCGGGGTTTGTCGGCAATTTTTCGTACGGCCGCGAATACGACCTTTTGCCGATCGGCGATGCCAAGGCGGGCGTGATGATCTGTTTCGAATCGCATTTTGGCCAGCTCTCGCGGCGGTTCGTGGCGGACGGAGCCGACGTGATCATCGAAATGACCAACGACGGCTACCTCGGCCCGACGCCGGTGCTCCGCCAACACCTCGCCAACGCCGTCTTCCGCGCCGTCGAAACCAACCGCCCTATCCTGCGCGTCACAAATGTCGGAATAACCGCCTACATCACCGAAAAAGGCGCCGTCCTGGACCCAACCGCCGCGTATCAAGAAGACACACGAGTCTGGACCGTATCAAAAAGCGACGGCTCGCAGACGTTTTATGTGAAATATGGAGATTGGTTTGCGTGGTTGTGTTCGATGGTGACGATAGTTCTATTGCTTTTGAGCTTTAAGAGGCGAGATCCAGCAATTTCAAATTAACCCTGCGTTCTCAGCGGTCTCTGCGTTAGAATAGATTTTTAACGCAGAGACCGCCGAGGACGCAGAGAAAAGATGGAACTCACAGACCTACAAACCAAATTCGACGAGATCAAAGAGAAAGTTGCCCAACTTGGGAGGTTTCTTTGACGCGCCTGCCAAACAGCGAGAGCTAGACGAATCGGAAAAACTCATTTCTACGCCCGGTTTTTGGGACGATCAGGAATCGGCTCAGAAGGTGGTGCAGATGCGTTCGCGTATTGAGAAGGCGTTGACGAGGCAAGCGGCGTTTGTGACAGGTGTTTCGGATGCTGAGGTTTTGTTTGAGTTTGCGGCTGAGGACGCGGATTCGGCTCGGGAACTTGAGACGCTCATAAACCGTTTAGAGAAAGAGGCCAATGAGGCTGAGACGGAGAGTTTGCTGTCGGGCGAGACTGACGCGAATAACGCGATCTGCTCGATACAGGCCGGTGCGGGCGGGACGGACGCACAGGATTTTGCACAGATGCTGCTGCGGATGTATCTGCGTTGGTGCGAGAAGAAGGGATTTAAGGCCGAGATACTCGATGAACAATCGGGCAGCGAGGCCGGGATGAAATCGGCGACCTTTCGCGTCGAGGGCGATTACGCATACGGCCTGCTCTCGACCGAGGCCGGTGTGCATCGTCTGGTGCGGATCTCGCCGTTCAACTCGGGCGGCAGCCGCGAGACGTCGTTCGCGTCGATGTTTGTCAGCCCCGAGATCGATGAGAACATCGAGGTGAACATCGAGGACAAGGATCTTCGTATAGATACATACAGGTCGTCGGGGGCCGGCGGACAGCACGTGAACGTGACCGACTCGGCCGTAAGAATCACGCATATTCCGACCAATATTGTTGTAACATGTCAGAATCAGCGTTCGCAGATCCAAAACCGCGCCGTCGCGATGCAGGTCTTGCGGTCGAAACTATACGAGGTCGAACTAGAAAAACGCCGCTCCGGAGCCGCCGAACTTGAGGCCACCAAACAAGACATCGCCTTCGGCTCGCAGATACGGAATTACGTTCTGCATCCGTATAAACTGGTGAAAGACACGCGGACAAAGTTTGAAAAATCGGATGTGGATGCTGTTTTAGACGGCGATATTGATGAGTTTATTCACGAGGTATTACTGTTTAAAAAGGGTGCGACCGGCACTCAGTAATTGTCAATTGGTAATTGCAAAATTGTTAATTGGGAGAAGATATCTTTTTCTGCCAATTAACAATCACCAATTAACAATTCACAATTTTAGATCTCAATGAAAGTTTGCCCTACATGTAAGACGGTCTACAAGGACGATGACATTAATTTTTGTCTCGCCGATGGGACCACTTTGATCGCTAAGAAGAGCAAGGCGACGAAGCATTCGCATTGGAATGATGTGGTGGCGATCATTGTTGGGGCGTTGGGGCTGTTGGTTTTGCTGTCGTTGCTGACAAGCTCTTCGACGGACCGAGCGTGCCTGCCTTTCGTGGACTTTTGCTTTCAGTCGGGAAACGGGTTGTCGACTAGGAACTGGATCGGGCCTGTCGGAGCGAATATTGCGGCGGGTCTCTTTAATTTCTTCGGATGGGCTTCGTATCTATTACCAGTGCTGATCGCATTGGTCGCTTGGCGTGTTTTTCAGTCGGACACGATGCTGCCGCGGCCTTTGCGCGTCCTTGGATTTATCTTTTTTGTCGTTTCGCTCGCTGGGCTGATGTCGCTCATCGGCGGAGCTTCGGCGGGGGCTGTGGTTGGTGAAGCTGTAGCTCGCGGGACGGCTTATTTTATTGGGTCGATCGGGGCGGGAATTTTGCTGACAGCGGTGTTTGCTTGTTCGCTGGTGTTGGTCACGAATGCCACGCTTGCGGGTTTCCTCAGCCATTTTGACGTAGCGTGGGAGAACATCCGCATTCGCATCGACGAATGGCGCGACAAACGTCGCATAGAGCAGTCGCCATCGATCGACGCCGCCCAAAAGCGGGCCGACAAACGCCGCGAAAAGCGTATCTCGATGTCCGAAGACCTGCCGCCGACGATCTCGATCGGCGAGATGGAAGCGATGGCCGCAGCGGCGGCGGTCGGCCGCTCGATGCCGGTTTTCGAAGAGCCTTCGATACCAACGATCGAGAAGCCGGACGATCCCTACGAGACATTTACAGTTGAGGAACCGGCGGAGTTTGCTGAGGTTTTTGAGAAGGACAAGAAGAAAACAAAAGCCGCAAAAGAGGTCGTTGAGCCGATCGAGGAAATCCCGGTCGTAGAAGCGGATTTCGACGAAGACGAGGCGCCGTTCGCCTCGTTGCAGAATTTCGATAATTACAAGCTACCCGATTCGTCGCTGCTGACAGAGGCGCCGGCGGCGTTTAAACATCAGGAGGCGGAGCTTCGGGAAGTGGCGGCATTGCTCGTACAGAAAACTACCGAATTTAGCGTTCCAGGCAAGGTCATGCACATAGCGCCGGGGCCGGTGGTGACGACGTTTGAATTCAAACCGGACGCGGGCGTGAAGTATTCGCGGGTGACGGGTTTGGTTGACGATCTTTGTCTTGCGCTCAAAGCTCCTTCGATCCGCATCGACCGAATTCCGGGCAAGGCGTACGTCGGTATCGAGGTGCCGAATCAGAAACGCGAGACCATTTTCCTACGCGAAGTTATCGAGTCACCGAAGTTTTCGACAGAGTCTGATTCGCTTTTGACGCTTGCTCTGGGGAAGACGATCGACGGTGCGAAATACGTCGCCGATCTCGCCAAAATGCCGCATTTGCTGATCGCCGGTGCGACCGGTGCGGGTAAATCGGTCGGCGTGAACACGCTCGTGATGTCGATCCTGTTTAAGGCGAAGCCGGATGAAGTGAAATTCATCATGGTCGACCCTAAGCGGCTGGAACTCGGCCTTTACGCCGACATTCCGCACCTCGCTGCTCCAATTATCACCGACCCGAAACGTGCGGCGACTTCGCTCAAATGGGCCGTCACCGAGATGGAACGCCGTTACAAAGACCTCGCCGGCTACGGCGTGCGAAACATTAGCGGCTACAACGAAAAGATCGACGGCTACAAAAAAGAAGGCCGTCTCGACGACAACGGCGACCCGTACCGCAAGCTGCCCTACATCGTCATTATCATCGACGAACTCGCCGACCTGATGATGGTCAGCGGCAAAGAAGTCGAGGAATCGATCACGCGTCTCGCACAGATGGCTCGTGCGGTCGGCATCCATTTGGTGCTCGCGACCCAGCGGCCTTCGGTGGATGTTATTACCGGATTGATCAAGGCGAATTTTCCTTCTCGAATTTCTTTCCGTGTGTCGTCGAAGGTTGATTCGCGGACGATCATTGACGGGAACGGTGCAGAGGCTCTTCTTGGTCAAGGCGACATGTTGTTTTTGCCGCCCGGGAATTCTAATGTGACGCGTGTTCACGGAGCCTATGTCAATGAGGAAGAGATCGGCAAGGTCGTCGACTTCGTCAAAGCTCAGGGCCGTCCAGAATACGACACGACCATCACCAAAACGGAAGAAGAACTCGACGACAGCGGTGACCTGCCCGGACGCCGCGATCCGCTATTCATGGACGCGTTGAAGTGCGTGGTCAGTAAAGCGCGGCTCGACATCTTTGTTGCAGAGGCATTTGAGAATAGGCTACGGCCGCGCCGCCGCCATCCTCGACGCCATGGTCCGCGAAGGCTACATCGGCGACATGGACGGCAGTTCGCGAGCACGTCCCGTCCTGCCAAAAGCCTATGAGGACCTGCAGGATGTCGAGGAAGGGGCACTTGGCGACGAGTAAGATCATCAACCGCGAAATACGCGAAAAATACGAAAAAAGACGGTTTGGAATTGATCTGGTTTGGCGTTATTATTGACGCCAAATGCGGGTCAATTTTATTCTTATTGCGATCCTTATCGCCGCCGCATCGGCGTGTTCGGCGTGTTCGGAGCGTTTCGAATACGATCGTGTGGTTGCAATTGATCCTTCTCCGAACTCAATAAACATAAACATCGCCTCTGCCGACGAACTCGAAAAACTACCAGGCATCGGACGCAAAACTGCGGATACGATCATCTCCTTTCGCAACGAGAATGGTCCGTTTCGGCGGGTCGAACATTTAATGCTGATCCGTGGAATAAGCGAGGACCGCTTCATTGAACTGCGGCCGCACATCCGCGCCGAATGATCTCTCACTAATGCCAGAAAACGTCGGTAAAACCTTTAGCCGCCAGCCATTGTTGTGGCTTGCGGGTTGGTTTGCGTTCGGTGTATTGACAGCGAGATTTACGGCTGTTGCTGGTTTGCTGGTAGTCGTCACCGTCATCATTGTTTCTGCTGTTGCCGCGCTCGTTTTTCGGGGAAGAGAATTGGCAACGGTTTTCATCGCAATCGCATTTGCAGTAACCGGATTTATCTCGCTCCAAGCCGAACGGAAATCTGTCCGCCCCGATAGACTCAGCGTTCTTTACGACAATGGAACATTTCACTCGGGAACGCCGGTCGAGATAGAGGGCGTGTTGATCGGGCGTCCAGAGGCGACGATTGAGGGTGAGATATTGACGCTGCGGGCGGAGAGGCTGAGTTATCGCGGGGCGGATCATAGGGTATCGGGAAAGGTGCGGCTGTTCACCAGAAGTTCTCAGGAATTTAAAATTTCAAATCTGAGGTCTGAGATTTCAAATTTAAGATCTGAGATTTCGGATCCGAGATCTGAGATCTCAAATTTGAAATATGGCTCGCGGATTCGTGTCGCGTGTGTTCTCGAAAGGGAAGATGAGTTTCTGAATCCCGGTGTGATCACGCGGCGGGAGATGCTTGATCGAATGGGAATCGATGCATCGGGGTCTGTGAAGAGTCGGTTGCTCATAGAGCATATTGCAGACGAGAGCGTCTTTCTACCGCTCGCATGGGTTTACGATCAGCGGGCAAATGTCATCGACGAATTCCGCCGCAACCTCAGCCCGAAGGCGGCGGGCGTGATGATCGCGAGTCTTCTAGGCAACAAGTATTTTCTCGACAAAGACACGGCGGATCTGTTTCGTGACGGTGGGACGTTTCATATTCTCGTGATCTCAGGGCTGCATATTACATTTATCGGTGGCATTTTGTTGCTGCTCATGCGCCAGATCACGCGGAATCGGTGGGTACAGTTCGCGGTTACGGTTTGTACGCTGTGGGCATACACGCTTGCGGTCGGTGCCGATGTGCCGGTCGTTCGGGCGGCGATAATGTTTACGGTTTTGCTGTTGGGGTATGTGCTCTATCGACCCGGTGGGCTGTTGAATTCGCTCGGTCTTTGCGGCCTCGCATTGCTCGTCTGGGGGCCGTCGGCTCTGTTTGATCCTTCGTTTCAATTAACTTTCGTCAGCGTTCTCGCGATTGTCGCATGTGCATTTCCAGTAATCGAACGCATGCGGGCAATCGGCAGTTGGACGCCGTCAGCGGAGAGGCCGTTTCCGCCGAAGGTACCGACCTGGTTGAAGCGTTTTTGCGAGACCTTGTATTGGCGGCCGGAGGTGTGGCCGATCGAGGCGAAGCGGCAGATATGGTCGGCGAATATCTTCAAATCCCCGCTATATTCGGGGCGTGTAAAAGGTCTTCTTCAAAAGGGACTTCGATACGTTTTCGAAGGACTGCTTGTCTCCGCGATCGTGCAGATCTGGATGCTGCCGTTTTCGGCAGTGTATTTTCACCGAGTCTCGATCTCGTCCGTTTTGCTAAATATCTGGGTGAGTTTCTTTATTGCCATCGAAAGCTTTGCTGCTGTCGCGGGTGTTTTCGCGGGAAAGGTGAGCACCTTACTGGCTACCGGTTTTTACGCGATCGCGGAGGCGATGAACTGGCTTATGCTGCTCTTGCCACGGCTCTTTTCAGACGGTGGTTGGGCGAGCTTTCGGATCCCGGCGTATGAAAGCTTGGGCCTTGTGATCTACGTTATCTACCTGTTTCCGGTGTTGTTCTTTGCGGTAGCTGCGACCATCTGGCGGCTGTTTGTGGTTGGGAAACAGTCGAGCTTGCTCGACCGGCGGCTTTTTGTCTCGGCTTGCGCGATCTTGATCTTACTGACTGGCATTACGGTCTTTCATCCGTTCAGCAAAGCGGGTGCCGATGGACGATTGTACATTGACTTCCTCGATGTGGGCCAAGGAGACGCGGCTCTCGTGACGTTTCCAGACGGGCGAACGATGCTGATCGACGGCGGCGGTCGGGTTGACTATCAGGCGAAAGACGATGAAGCTGAGTCCGTCGAACACGATGTTCGTGGCATCGGCGAGGCGGTCGTTTCCGAAGTGTTGTGGGCAAAAGGGCTGTCCAAAATTGACGTGATCGTCGCGACACATGCGGACGCAGATCATATTCAGGGACTGGTCGATGTAGCCAGGAACTTTACCATCGGCACGGCGATATTTGGACGGACGCCAATGGAAGATCCCGACTTTGCGGAACTGGCGGAAGTGTTGGGACGACGGGGTGTTAGGTCGGAGGTGGTGTCGCGGGGCGGTCGATTGCGATTTGGAGACGTTACGGTCGAGGTGCTTTATCCGCTTGCGGACGGCGATCCGAAGGCGATTTCTGACAACGACCATTCGATAGTGTTGCGTATAGTTTATGGTAGTCGCTCGTTTCTATTCACGGGTGACATCGAACGATCTGCCGAAGCGGAGATGACATCACTCGGTGGGACACTGAGCGCGGACCTCGTCAAAGTGCCGCATCACGGCAGTCGTACCTCGTCAACGTCGAATCTAATTGAGGCGATCGGGGCAGAATATGCAGTCATCTCAGTTGGCCGTAGTTCGCCGTTCGTGCATCCGCATCCGGACGTTGTGGAAAGGTGGCAAATTGCCGGTGCAAAGGTGTTGACTACCGGTGAAAAAGGCATGATCTCGGTCTCGACCAACGGGAGCGATCTGAGCTTGAGCACGTTCGTTCCTTGACGCGAAAAGGCCGAAGCATTTGAGCTCCGGCCCTTTTATTGAGTTGCTATGGACTTTGCTTACTGGGCGAGGCCCATTCCGAACGCCGCTTTCCATGCATCGCCTTCTCTTGAATAGATGGAAACGTACCATTCGGTCGGGACCGGCTGGCCTTCGCACTTGCCATCTGCTCCGCCTTTGTAGGTTAGCAACGTAACGTCCTTGGCGATGGAGGCTGACATAGCGTCAGAAAGCGTGACGCTCTTGATCTCGCATTTATTATCTGTTGACCAATTCTTGATGGTCGTCGCCCGGTCACTGCGTCCGTCAGCTCCGTAGAACATAAAGTCCTTTGCGAGAATTGCTTCCAGGGCGGCTCCGTCCTTGGATTTCCACGCCTCCCAGATCTTCTTCTCGATGGCTAGCACCGCATCGGTCGCTGCGTCAGGTTTGGTTTCTTCCTTCTTTGCCTCATCTTTTTTGGCAGGTGCGGCTGGTTTTGCGGGCGGTGCCTTAGGGTCGGCCGCAGGTGTTTCGGCGTAGAATGCCGATTTCCATTTGTCACCTTCGCGAACATAGATGCTTGCTGCATTCACATTGGCAGGGCTTTTCTTTCCGTCGCATGTCGCGTCTTGAGCACCCTTAAAGGTCAGCACCGCAACATCCGGCCCGACCATTTGCATCTGGTCGTCGGTGAGCGAATAGCTCTTGATCTCGCATTTTTGATCTGTGTACGATTTGATCGAGGCAGCTTTATCCATTCGGCCGGCGGTTCCCAGTCCAACGAATTTGTCCGAAGCGTTCTCTTGGGTCCACTTGGCATCTCGATTTTTCCACGCTTCCCAACCGGCCTTTTCCATGGTCATCAGGGTATCTTTGGTCGGAGCGGTGGCCACTGGTTTTGTGGCTGTGTTCGCGGCATTTGCGGTTGAATTGTTTGCCGCGGGTTTATTTTCCGCGGGTGCTCCACAGCCGGTTAGCAGTGCTGCGGTGGTGAGTACGAGAGTGATCAGGCTAGTGCGATTCATATTTTTCTCCTGTGTTAGAAAGCCAATAACTGACATTATCGATCGAGGGCAACTACACAACTAGCCGTTCGATCGCGTTACCGAGTGACAAATCTTGTGGGAAACAGCTTCACTATACACCCATTCGCAGTTTTGGCTAGCCAAAAAAGGCTGTGAATTTGACACAAACAAAAATGCCGCGACTTCCTCGATGGAAAGCCGCGGCCGGAATAACTACGACGCAACGTCACTTACATGGCGGGTGATTCGAACATAAATACGAGTTTCCACGTTTCGCCTTCCTTTGCGTAGACTGCTGATTGCCAGAGTGGACCGTTCTTGCGGCCATCGCAGGTGCCGTCGGCGGTGCCTTTGCTTGTGAGCACTTCGAGAGTAGGTGAGATCGCTGAGGCCATGCCGTCGGTGACCTTAACGGTGGTGATGCCTTCGCATTTCATCGTTTCGGTCCAGCCTTTGATCGTATCTGCTTTGGTCGCGACGAAGTTGCCTGCCGGGTCGACGAACGAGAAACTCGAAGCAAGATTGTCATTAAAATACTTCGCGTCCCTAGCCTTAAATGCTTCCCAGCCTGCCTGATGGAGTTTTACGAGAGTGTCCGTGTTGCCCGGCGACTCTTTCTTTGTCTCGCCGTCTTTTTTAGGTTCTTCCTTCTTAGCTTCGGTTTTCGCAGGCGGTGGTGGTGGCACCTTCGGGTCGATTATCAAAGTTTCTGAGTGGAAAGCTCCTTTCCACTTGTCGCCGTCACGTACCCAGACGCTAGCTGCACGCGACGGGCTGGGGATCTTTTCGGTTTTCCCCTCCCACGTACACGAACCGTCATAGGTGCTCTTGTACACAAGAGCATATGCGTCGTCATTTATTTTGATCATCTGAGCGTCGTCAAGGCTAGACGATTTGACGTCGCATTTGACCGAGCCGATCATCTTGAGCTCGCCAGCCTTGTCCGTACGCTGGCCCATATTGAACGAAACGAACTTGTCCGAAAGCATGCCTTCAAAATAGGTGGTGTCGCCCTTGGTCCATGCCTCGCCCGCTTTCTTCTCCATATCTAGCAAAGCTTCTTTGGTCGGAGCCGCAGCGACTGGCTTTGCTGCGTTTGCATTTGTAGCGTTGGCAGGCTTGTTCTCAGATGTTCCGCCGCAAGCGGCAAACGAAATAGCGGCCAGCGCCGCTATTAGTATCGAAGTGATCTTTTTCATAAATGTCTCCCTAGCCGCTATAGAGCGGCGTCAAAATACACCAATGCCCGGAGATTTCACGGGAAAATCTTCCGAGCGTTCCAAAAGTCGTACTTATTGAGACAAGTTTAAACACACATACAACATCTTGTCAACAAAATTAATGTTTGAAATGGCGAATTCCCGTGAATGCCATCGCGATGTTGTGTTCGTTTGCGGCGGCGATAGACTCTTCGTCTTTGATCGAGCCGCCGGGCTGGATGATAGCGGTGACGCCGAATTTGGCGGCCTCGTCGACGTTGTCGCGGAACGGGAAGAAAGCGTCTGACGCGAGTGCGGAACCGGCGAGTGGCAGTTCGAAACGCTCCGCACGCATCGCAGCTATACGAACAGAATCGACGCGGTTCATCTGCCCGGCACCGACACCAAGGGTTTGGTGCTCGTTGGCGAAGACGATGGCATTTGATTTGACGTGCTTGCAGGCGGTCCATGCCAGTTGCATCGCACGAAGCTCGTTATCGGTCGGTTTTCGTTCGGAAACAAAGTTGAGTTCGGCTGGAACGAGGCGATGCATATCGCTGTCCTGTAATAAAAAGCCTCCGGAGATCTGCTTGTATTGATAAGAATGGTTTTGGGTTTTCGGCCTTTGGTTTTCGGAAAGTTTCAATACTCGAAGATTCTTTTTTGAACGGAATATCTCTAGAGCATCTTCATCAAAATCCGGAGCAACAATAACCTCTGAAAATACTTCAATCACGTTTGCCGCGACCGCGGCGTCGACTTTGTGATTGAACGCTACGATGCCGCCAAATGCGGAAACGGGATCGGTCGATAGAGCACGTTTATACGCTTCGTCGTTGCTCTGGCCTGTGCCGATTCCCGACGGATTTGTGTGTTTGATGATGGCGACGGCGAGTTCGTCGAAGTCCTGAACGAGATCCCATGCGGCCTCGGCATCGACGTAGTTATTGAACGACATCTCTTTGCCGTGGAGCTGCTCGGCGTTGGCGATGCCGTCGCTTTCGCCGGTTGAGTAGATGGCGGCTCGCTGGTGCGGATTTTCGCCGTAGCGGAGGTCGGTGACTTTGGCGAGATCGAGCGTTGTATATTCGGGCAGCTCGGATTCGGAAGCTAACGCCCCGGTCATGACCGTTCCCGGTAATGACAGTTCCTCGTCCTCGAGTTCGATAAAAGCGAGGTGGCCGAGTGGGTTTATTACTTCGAGGCGTTCGAGATCTTCATTCGACAATTGCCTTGCTAGATATGAAGAGATCGCTAGGTCGTAGCTCGCAGTGCGGGTGTAGGCGAGTGCTGCTAGGCGGGCACGGGTCTCAAGTGAGAGCGACGCTTGATTCTCGGTCATCTCTTCTACTATCTCATGGTACAAACGGGTATCGGTCACCACCGCGACATCGCGCCAGTTCTTCGACGCCGAGCGGATCATCGCAGGGCCGCCGATGTCGATGTTTTCGACTGCGTCTTCGAGCGAGACATCGTCTTCGGCAACGGTTTCTTCAAACGGATAAAGATTTACGACGACGAGATCGATGGGGACGATGCCGTGTTCGTTCATCGAGGCAACGTGTTCGGCGTTATCACGGAGTGCGAGGAATGCACCGTGCATTTTCGGATGCAGGGTCTTAACGCGGCCGTCCATCATTTCCGGGAAGCCTGTGACCTCGGAAACATCAGTTACCGTCAGTCCCGCTTCACGAAGCGATCTTGCGGTGCCGCCAGTGGAAATGATCTCGACGCCCAAACCGCTCAGGGCAGTCGCAAATTCAGCCAAACCCGATTTGTCAGAAACGCTTATCAGCGCACGCTTTATCTTTCTTAAGTCAGACATATATAAAAACGAAAAAGGCGGCCATTTTGACCGCCTTTTACATCAAACCTATTTCGCGTTGGAGCGGGAAACGAATGTCGTTCCCATTAAAAACCGTCAGAAAAATTACAAACTCGTTCACCAGCTAAAACAAAAACCGACCGAGAAATAAAAGGCTCAGCACGAATATCATCGCGTAGATAATGACTTTGATAAGACTCATGAAATCCTCTATCCTAACTGCGAGCCGCAATGTTCAGTACGAGGCTAGGTACAACGTAAACAAAGATTCTATTCCCGCCCGCCGAGCGATGTCAAAAAATCTACGCCCAATTCAGCTAATTCCAGCCGCGTTTGTGCTGATTTTACAATTCTTTACATTTGCGGCGGGGCAGGATGTCGAACTTACCATAACCGTTGATAGTGATTCTCCCAATTTGGTCAAAGTCAAGGGTTCAAGAAATGAATTCGCAGAGGCGAGACTACCCTATTTTCTTCCTTTCATGTCGTCATATGCGGGCGTTCGCGGAATCGACAATCGAATCTCAGCTTTAAAGGCGTTTGATAAAGGTGGAAGCGAATTACCGTTGGTGCGAAGCGAATCGGTATATCATGCAAAGAGTAGTATCAAGTCATGGATCTGTGCTGTCGATCTTTCCCCGATCAAGAATACTGCCGCCGCAACCCATCTATCATGGCTCGGAACTGACGGCGGTATTTTCGTCATTGACGATATTATTCCCTTCGTACTTGCTTCGCACATGAGGCGGCAATCCGCCCGGATCAAGTTTGAATTGCCGGACGGTTGGAAGATCCTGACGACGGAAAAGTCTGACGGCCAAGGATCATTTCAGGTGCCTAACGTGGAACGGACAGTATTCGTGGTTGGGAAGGGCTGGTCGGAACAAACGATAAACAGTCGCGGTAGTTCGATCAACCTTTTAACAAAAGGCGACTGGAAATTTACAGGGTCCGAGGCGGGAGCGGCGATAACCGAAGTCGTTGAGTACTATTCATATCTAATTGGTTCGGCATCCGGCAAAGACAATCAAATTGTCCTGTACAAGCTTCCATTTGACGTCCCTCATGGTGAATGGGAAGCCGATTCGCGAGGAACAACGGTGACGATCGCGTCATCGGACATGCCATTTAAGACTCAGTCGATTCAACGGCTACACGAGCAATTACGTCACGAGATCTTTCACCTCTGGATACCGAACGGCGTTAATCTTACTGGAAATTATGATTGGTTCTACGAGGGATTTGCATTGTATCAATCATTAAAAATAGGCGTTGCGGTCAATAGAATCCGATTTGATGACTATCTCGATACGCTGTCGCGGGCCTATGCGATCGATGCCCGACAAACTGACAGAAAGTCGATGGTCGAGGCTTCGCGGAATCGCTGGAGCGGTTTGAACACCGATGTGTATGCTCGAGGGATGCTCGTCGCTTTTCTTTGTGACATCGCTATGCTCGAGGCTTCCAAAGGGAAGCGGTCGACGACCGATCTGCTTCGTGAGATCTATTCAAAGCACGGCGGGGAAGCCAGATCCGAGGACGGAAACGCAGCAATTCTCGCTTTCATGAAACGCTACCCGGAACTGATAACGATCACCGAGCGTTATGTGACAGGGGCGGAGAAGCTCGAATGGGGCTCATTGATCAAATCTGCAGGCATTGATGCCGATGCAAAAGAAGGCAGATTGTCAGTTTCGGCCAAGCTGTCAGGGCGGCAAAAGGATTTATTGGATAAGCTGGGTTATAATAGCTGGCGGAAATTGGCTAACGAGAAGCGATGAAACTCAAGTTTTTGGCACTTATTTTATTTACGGCTGCGTTGCTGTCACAGACTGCTTGCAGCCTGATCGACGGTAGCGTTTTGGGGCCGACGGATACTGCGACGGTGATCGCAAAGACGGCGCAGATACGCACGTCGTACGCTGTCGTCGCGGCTGACCTGCTCGAGGTCAAACGCGGCGAGCGGCTCGATGTGCTTGACGAGTTTGAGTATGAAAAGGTGCGTTGGTACCGCGTTCGTGCTTATGACGATGCCCTCACCGAAGGTTGGATCGAGGCTCAGAATGTCATTACCAGCGGAACTTTGGCCAAATCTCGAGCGATTGCGGAGGAATTCAAGGAACAGGCCCCGCAAGCTGCCGGTGTGATCCGCTCGGGGACGAATCTGCGTTCATCGCCAGATCTGAATCCAGAAAATGTTCTATTGAAGCTCGCCAATGGCTCAACATTTGAGATCGTAGCGTGGAAATTTGTTCAAAAAGAAGAAACAGCGGAAGACGATATCAAAGCCCAGCCGAAGCCTGGCAAAAAATCCAAAAATGCCGAGATCGAAGCTGCCAAAGAAGCCGGCGAACCAGACAAGATCGATGAGAAATACGATATTTGGTATCAGGTGCGGCTCGACCCGTCGGTCTCGCCTGCTCCGGCTGGCTGGCTTTTTGGGCGTCAAGTCGAACTTCAGGTTCCGAGTGACATCGTCTTTTTCCAGCAGAATAATCGTAAATTCACAACATGGCAGCGTCTTGATTCGGACTCGGCAAATAAGGTCGGTGCCGGTGACAAGTCGCTCGCTCCGGGCAGTTGGGTGATCCTCGCCCGTAACAATCTCTCAAAACCGATCGACGGTGTCGAGCCTGATTTTGATTACATAATGGTGCTCGCTTTCGACAAATACGACCAGAGCTACTACACCGTCTGGAAATCGAGCCCGAATACCGAGGTTTGGGGCCGTCTGCCGCTGCGGGTGGATGGTAAAGGCGACAATAAGACCTTTACCGTCACGTTGAGAAACCCATCGGGGCAGATGGATGAGAAGCGTTTCGTGGTATTTAAAGACAAGAATCGAATGAAGGTCACGCCGCCCGAGGACATCGCTCAGTACGAGACCAAATCAAAATAATGACCGACAACGAAAATCCATTTGGCAGTGAACCGGTCGAGATCGATATCACCGATTCACTCGACCTACATTCTTTCTCGCCAAAGGACATCCGTGCTGTTGTAGAGGCCTATCTGCCCGAGGCCCACGCCAGGGGCTTTAAGCTAGTTCGCATAATCCACGGCAAAGGCGTAGGAGTTCAACGCGAGATCGTTCGCAAGGTGCTGGAAGAGACGGTTTTCGTGAAGAAATTCAAGACCGCTCCCGAGTTTTCAGGTAGTTGGGGAGCTACGATAGTAGAGTTTGATTAGCGTTCCTCGATCACATCGGCCCAGGTCTCAGAATCCTTGTAACCTAACGTCTCGAGTAATCCTGCTTGATCCGCGATCCGTAGTTCTGCCGACCGAAGTCGGGCATTAAGATCGGCGTAGCGATGCTCGAGGTCCTTGAGGTAAGTCCGGCGTTCGCGATATACACGGTCGATCCAGAAGAGATATGTAAACTGAAGCCCGACGATGCCGACTAGCACCAGTGAGAGGCCAATGAGGGCGTACATCAGCATAAAACAAAATTCTCGCCTAAATAACGTTATTCTCTGACCATATTTTGACGTTGGCCACAGGAAAAGTAAAATCTAGGCAATGGCAACACCAACACTTAAATTAATGTACACGCTCCTGTGCGATGACGTTCGCATCGAAATGGGCAATAAGATCTCGCTGATGGGCATTTTTCAGAACATCATGGTCGAGAAACTGCCCGTGAGCCTGATCAAATTCGCTGTTATCAACCACTGGCAGGGCGCGGGCGAACATGAGACCGAGATCCGCATTCTGTCGCCGGACAAGACCTCGCTCGTTGTGACATCGCAGCCGACCAAGATCGAACTAGCTGAGGGCGGTTTTACGGATAACGTCAGCTTCTTTGTAAATGTGGTTTTCCCGTCCAACGGAACTTATTGGATACAGACGATCGCCAACACTGTGATGATCGACGAATTTCCGCTCATCGTCACCGATCAGGCAGGGGCAAACGCCCTTCAACCTGCCGAAGAGATCAGCGAAACGATAAATTGATCTGAGAAGTGATTAGAACTTTACTAGGCCTTGTCTAAAACGAGGCCTTTTTGTTCTTTCAGAAGGGAATTAAGCGATGACGAATCCGAGTGTCGATTTTTGAGCAATGCCTCGGCGAGTTCGAAAAGCGGTGCTGGGATCTGAGCGACTTCCATCGGCTCTGAGCTTATTTCGGTCTGTGGATAGTGAACATAGAACTCGACCTCGGCCGAACAGAATTCGCATGACGCTAGATGCCTGCGAACCTCGGTGGCGATCGCCTTTTCGAGCTCGCCGTTTTGATAATCGAGTAACTCGTGAGATGTGGGGCAATTCTCGTTTTTGTAAAAGCCAGACATTTTAGTTGAAAACATAGGTATCACAAGACACACCACAAGCTTGTCGCGGATTCATAACTCTTCTTTGCTACAACAAAAGTAAATCTGTAATGGCCGAAACCTTCCAATTCTATCTTCAGAAAAAGGGTAAAACTCCAAGAAAAAGATCAGGAACGGTGAGCCGGGAGACTCTAAGTGCAATAGATAGATATAGTTACAGGAAGTGTATAAACAATATACAACATTACAAAAAATGGTTGTGCTATGTGCGGATAATTGTTACTATCTTAACTGTAGGTAGTGAGAGGAACACAACTCACACCCTGCCTTAACCAGATCGGCATTGCTGCTCGGCAAGCGATCAAACCAAATCTCTACCAAAGAAAAATCAATCGCGTAGGACGAAATTGCATCGCAACTAAAGACAAAGTTGTGTGCATCGAAGGTCGGATCGTTTGCTCGCTTAAGTGAGTGGCACGATGCTCTGGACGCAGCTTTATCCTCACGATTCGATACGGACAACTAAGATCGGAAGGCTCATTATGAATGAAGTTAAACAAAAGGATCGGCTCCCGCGTTCGATCCAGAACAAGCAGGTAAAGGTCGGTAAATGGAACGATAGTCTCAAGACATCGGACGTTAACCAGATCTGGATAGAGCTGCATCGGATCGTCTCATCGCACCCGCTTGTCCGTGCGTCGAAGCGGGCTGGCTTCCTCGTCGAGGAAGGCAAGTACAATGCGTACACAGATCTGACACAAGAGCTCTTCGTCGCTCTTTTGAGCAAAGACCGTTTTCAGCACTATATCGATACGGAGATGTCCGACCCCGAGATCGAAGCCGAGATCAGCCAGATCGAGCTGACCAATATGCTCACGGCCGAACTGCGCAAACGCTACCCGGAATCGTACCGCCTTGCACGGCGCATCTCTACACTTATTCAGACGAGCGAGACCTTTAAGAGATTCGACAACATTGGCAACCCCGAAGCCCATCGCCGTCTTGCCGATCGCCTCTACGGCCTTTCCGAATGGAGAAATGAGAAGTCGCGCCGCGATGTGCAGGAGATGGACGAGCGGGTCAAGGTCGTATCTTTTCACCACCGCGACACGCGCATGGTCGGCTGTACCGGCGACGCACAGATCGTCATAAGCAATCCAGAACTGGAAAAGTTGATCATCAGAGTCTTTAAGGCGATCGATTCGCCGGTCGATGTTCGCTCGCTGCGTTCATTCGTAATGTCTCGGCTACCGATCATGGATATTCATCTCGTGCCAGTCGGCAGCGGTGCCGGCGATAGCGACGAAGATGATCGCATGCCATTCGAATTCAAGGACACGGGAGCGACGCCTGAGGAAGATCTGCTTCGCAATGAAGCCGAGACGGCCGCTGCAGGGTTTGTCGAAGGCTTTCTTAAGACGCTGAACAAATCTGTTCGTGGCAAAGCCAAGCAATACGATCGGATGATAAACGTTCTCTGGCATTGTTATCTGATCTCGGACTCAGGCACGCAGCTCGAGGTTGCCGAGATGCTGGGCGTGTCGGATTCGCTCGTCTCAGACTATCGCAAGCGTATTGAGGCTAATCTCCAGGAACTCTCGTTCAGCGGAGTTAATGAGGCGAGGCAGTTCGAGAAAGCCCTCAAGATGAAGGTCCGCGACATGATCACGGTGGAAAGAGAAGGCGTTGCCGTATAGCCGCATCCCGCAACAGAAGGTTATGCCAACAGACGCCAAAAATGCCCATCGGAACCTCAAAAGACAAAGACTATAAGCCGCTGTCGGTGCGTCCGGTAACCGGAGCCGATCCAAGCCGCGATCAACCGTCTCTTCGCCCCAGCGGAGCAGAGGCTACCGCAACCGAGTCCACGAATCTTGTAAATCTAAACTACAGTTTCGGTGAGAAGCCGCCCGCCGCCCAGTCAAACGCAGAGTCCGAATCAGTTGTCCAAGAACCACAGCCAATCGCGGCCGATGCTGTCGCCATTCGGTTTGAGGAAGCGTCATCTCCCAAGGCTGTAAAGCAAATAAAACGCGAGGAGCGGGACAAGCGATTGCTGAGCAGCGATCGCTGGCTGGTGCGCAATGGACATCTATTCACGTTCGTCGCCCTCTATCTTTTCTCGATAATGGTCCTGTATCGGCCGTACGAGACTGTTCCGGGATTAGGTTTTCTATCGGGAACAGCGATCTATTTTGGGCTGATCACGCTCGCACTCTACTTTCCGAGCCAACTCGCGGTCGAGGGTAATCTGACGATCTTTCCGACCGAGGTCAAGGCGATCCTCGCGATGCTCGCGATCTCGATGATAACGATGCCGATCGCAAAGGATCCGGCATTGGCGTGGGAAACATTCAACGAGCCTTTCAGCAAGGCCGTCATCATGTTCATCGTGATGATCAACGTCGTTCGCACACGGAAGCGTTTGATGGCGATGATGTGGTTGTCGTTGGGCATCGGTATCTATCTTGCGATCGCCGCACTCGATCTTTATTCAAAAGGGAAATTTGCGGTCGAGGAATATCGCATCGCTGTGGACATCGGTGGCCTGTTTGGCAATCCGAACGAAATGGCGCTGCATTTCGTGATGATGACGCCGCTCGCGATCACTTTAGGCATCGCCGCAAGGTCTAAGATCTGGCGGATTCTCTATTTCGCAGTAGCGGGACTTTTCATCGCCGCGAACATGGTCACGTTCTCTCGGGGCGGCTTTATTGGGCTGATCGCGTGTTCCGGCGTCCTTGCATGGAAATTAGGCAGGAAATATCGCCTTAATGTGACTTTAGTATCGCTGGTGGTCGGTGTTGTTGCTTTGGCTGCGGCGCCGGGCAATTACGGCCTGCGTATGTTGTCGATATTTATTCCGGGGCTCGACGCCGTCGGATCGAGCGATCAGCGTAAGGAACTATTGATCCGGTCGATTTGGACATCGATCAGAAACCCGTGGGGGATCGGTCTTGGGAATTTCCCGATCGTCGGTGTGCGCAATTTGCAATCGCACAACGCATTCACCCAGGTCTCGTCCGAACTCGGCATCCTGGGCCTGATCGCGTATCTCGTGTTCATGATCAGCCCGTTCCGCAAGCTCGGAGCGATCGAGCGAAAGCTCTTCGACTCGGAAGATGCAAATTGGTACTACTATCTCGCGATCGGCCTGCAGGCGAGCATCATCGGCTACATGGTATCGAGCTTCTTCGCCTCAGTGGCGTACCAGTGGTTCATCTATTACCTGATCGCGTATGCAGTGGCATTTAGAAGGACGTATAGCCTAGAGGCCGAAAAATTGGAGAACGAGGCAACGCAGTTAGCGATGCAACCAGCATGATAGATGGCATTGAACAGATAGTATTTTGGGTGTCGATCGGTGCGCTCGGTTACGTGTACGCGGGATACCCTTTGCTCGTTTATCTGTACAGTCGTTGGAGGCCGGAGAATATCCATCGAGCCGATATCGAACCTCAGGTGACGGTGCTCATCACCGCCTTCAATGAAGAGTTTGCGATCCGCGAGAAGCTCGAGAACACGCTGCAGCTCGATTACCCGGCCGACAAGCTCGAGATACTGGTTGCGTCGGATGGTTCGACGGACCGGACGGATGAGATCGTAAGAGAATTTGAATCCCGTGGGGTAAAGCTGTTTCGTCAGGAAGGCCGTGTCGGTAAGACGACGACCCAAAATAACGCTGTCGAACGCGCTTCTGGCGAGATCGTTCTGTTCTCAGATGCGACCACGATGTACAACACCGATGTCTTTCGCCTGATGCTGCCCGCGTTCGCCGACGAAAAGGTGGGCTGTGTCGCAGGGCGGCTCGTTTACGTCGATGACAAACGAACAAACGTCGGAAAGGGCGTGCAGAGCTATTGGGGCTACGAGACGTTTATCAAAATGGCCGAGAGCCGAGCGTGTTCGCTGATCGGAGCCTCGGGCTGCCTTTATGCCGTCCGCAAGGCCGCGTACGAGCCGATGTATGCCGAAGCGTGCTCCGATTTCCTTATCTGCACCAGTATTTACCGGCAAGGAATGCGGAGCGTGTTTGCTCCGGAAGCGGTTTGCTTTGAGGATACGAACCACCGCAGCGACGACGAATTGCGAATGCGTGTCCGCGTGATCTCGCAAACGTTCACCGATCTGTGGCGAAACCGCGATATGCTCAATCCGTTCAAGAGCGGCTTTTTCGCGGTCCAATTGATCTCGCACAAGTTGCTCCGTTACGCGGTGCCGCTGCTCTTATTGCTGGTTCTGGTTTCGAGTATTTTCTTAGCAGGCGAACACCCTTTCTATGTGCTGGCACTTACCGGACAGGTGACGTTTTACGCACTCGCACTCGGAGGCTGGATCCTTGAGCGGATGGGCAAGCCGCTGAGTCTGCTTGCGATGCCGCTGTACTTCATGCTCGCCAACCTTGCTTCGGTTGTTGCTTTCTACAAATTCCTTCGCGGTGAGAAATACGCCCGTTGGGAACCGATCCGAGGGGCTCGTTGATCACAATGGCTGAGACAGAACCCACAAAAAAATTCTCCTCAAAGCGCGTCGGCCGCAACGTTTTTGATTCTCCACCGAGGATCTCTATCGTTATTCCGGCCTACAATGCGGCCGATCATATCTGCGAGACGCTGGACTCTGTAAAGGCTCAGAAGTTTCGCGAGTACGAGATCATCGTGGTGAACGACGGGTCGCCTGACACAGATAAGCTCGAACGTGCGATCAAAATGCGGCTCGAGGATATCATCTATATCAAGCAGCGCAACGCCGGAGCCGCTGTCGCACGTAACACAGGTATCGAGCACGCTCGCGGCGAAATAATCGCTTTTCTCGATGCCGACGACATTTGGCAGCCCGACTACTTGACATCACAGTTCGTTTTCTTGCAGCGTCACAGTTACGACATGGTCTATTGTGACGCGGCACTCTTCGGCCATCGGTCAGCGTATCGCAAGACGTTTATGGAAACTGCTCCGTCCGAGGGCGAGGCAGATTTTGACGCGATCCTCAGCCTTCGCTGCAATGTGATCACTTCGGGCACAATGGCCAGGAAAGCTGCGATAGTGCGAGCAGGGATGTTTGAGAATGACCGCGTAAAAGCTGAGGATTTTCACCTATGGCTGCGAATGGCAAAGACAGGCTCGAAGATCGGCTATCAGCGGAGGATCTTGCTTAAGTACCGGGTTCATCTCAACAGTCTTTCGGGAGACGCGATCGATCGCATAGAGCGTGCGATCGACGTTTTCGAACGGGTCGAGCGTACGATCGAGCTTTCGGAGCAACAACACGCGGACCTTGAGCAAACGATCGCTGGCCTAAAAGCGGATCTCGCGGTCGAACAAGGAAAGGCCTTTCTGATCCACGGCGAGTATGCCGAAGCCGCAAGATCATTTGGTACCGCAAATGCCCACCGTAAGTCACTCAAACTCACCGCCATCGGTCTCTTGACTCGCTTGGCTCCTCAGACCTTATTGCGTTTCTATAAAACGAGCCGGCCTGCGGACATCGCCTTGACGCCACGCCAGAACTAGAGCAGGGAACCCTCGGACTCAAATTTAACTACCCATTTCTGCCGATCTCAATAAGTCGCGGCGAACAACAAACGTTAACGAGCGTTTCGACATCCTGCTTCATATCGACGTCCGACTCGAGAGTCTTCATCACAGAATCAACGATCTCGCGGGCGTTCGGATCGGTGGGCTTTTTCAGGCTGTAGTGCATCCATTTGCCGTCGCGGCGAGCCGATACAAGGCCTGTGCGTTTGAGGTATGCGAGGTGACGCGAGATCTTGGGATTATTGGTGCCGAGAGCCTCAGCAAAAAAGCACACACAAACCTCACCGTCCCGCATCAGGTTAAGCAAACGGAGTCGCGTCCGGTCCGCGAGGGCGGCGAACAGATCTTCAAGTTTTACGTGACCGTTGGTCGACATATCTCTATACAAAAAATATCATAGCACAGTATATTTATGGCTTGACATAAATGTAGGCCCGGTGTATTCTCAGACTTACAATTACGGATAAGCGTAATTGATATTTGCGAAAGGAGTAATATTATGACCGCAATCAATACACTAAAAGCACATTTGGCGATGAACGTGACGAATGTCGAGACCAGTATCGAGTTCTACAAAAAAATGTTTGGCATCGAGCCGAGCAAAGTCCGGACAGGTTATGCGAAGTTTGACGTGCAAAATCCCCCCCTCAATCTGACGCTTAACCAGAATGCATTTGCAGGCAAGGGGGCGTTGTCGCACATGGGGATCCAGGTCGCGGCGACCGAGGATGTAATAGCTCTCCGCGAGCAGTGGGCAGAACGCGGCCTGAAACCGCGTGAAGAGATGCAGACGACTTGCTGCTACGCTCTTCAGGACAAGGCCTGGGTGAATGATCCGGACGGTAATGAATGGGAAGTCTTCGTTGTCTTAGAAGACAATCTTGCCGAGGCAAAGAGCGAAGACGCCACCTGCTGCGTGCCGACATTTACGAGCATCGAGGGCAAAAAGCAAGAAGCAGCGACGGCATGTTGCTAAAGACTTCTCTGCGTCCTCAGCGGTCTCTGCGGTAAAGAGAATTTCAACGCAGAGACCACCGAGTCCGCGGAGATGGGATTTGGATATGAAATTTAGAGACAAATTTATTCCGACAAATTGTTATCTTCGCAGCGATTGCAGACAGGACGCTGACCGGTATGCGTTCCGGTCACTGTTCGAACGTGAGTGGGAGGTTTTCGTCGTAAAGCGGGATCCGGTTAACGGCGGATTTAAGGGTGAAACAGTTTGCTGTGAAGAGGCCCTGCAAATTCCGCATCGGGGCTTGCCGCGAAACGAAGCGAGCATTTAGGAAAATTAGATCATGTCAAAAAATGTAACTGATCCAGTTAAGCGGCTCTCATTTCTTGACCGGTTCCTAACGCTATGGATCTTCGCGGCGATGGCTCTTGGCGTCGCTCTCGGATATCTGATACCTGGAACTGCGGATTTCATCAACAGCTTTCAGGCGGGCACGACGAACGTTCCTATTGCGATCGGGTTGATCCTGATGATGTATCCGCCGCTCGCGAAGGTGAAGTACGAGGAACTGCCGTCGGTTTTCCGCAATGGCAGGATCCTCGCTCTTTCGCTTGTTCAGAACTGGATCATTGGGCCTTTCCTGATGTTCTTCCTGGCGATCCTGCTCCTTCCGGACAAGCCTGAGTACATGATCGGATTGATCATGATCGGCATCGCCCGCTGCATCGCGATGGTCATCGTATGGAACGACCTTGCCGGCGGTGACACCGAGTACGCAGCCGGGCTCGTGGCATTCAACTCGATCTTCCAGGTGCTGTTTTACAGCGTGTACGCGTACATTTTTGTAACGGTGCTTCCGCCTCTTTTTGGCGTCGCCGGGGCACAAGTGGATGTCAGTATCTGGCAGATCGCTGAGAGTGTTTTGATCTATCTCGGTATCCCGTTTTTTGCGGGAATGATGACGAGATTCTTATTGCTTAGGCTGCGAGGCCGCGAGTGGTACGACACGATATTTATACCGAAGATCAGTCCGATCACACTCGTCGCTTTGCTGTTCACGATCGTTGTAATGTTTAGCTACAAGGGACAGTTGATCGTTCAGATCCCTTTCGATGTCGTTCGGATCGCGATACCGCTTGTGCTCTATTTTGGGATCATGTTCTTTTCCGCCTTCTTCCTCGCGAAAAAGGCCGGTGCGGATTATCCGAAAAGCACATCGCTAGCGTTTACTGCGGCGGGGAACAATTTTGAGCTTGGTATTGCGGTAGCGATCGCGGTTTTTGGGATAAATTCAGGCGTTGCCTTCGCGGCTGTGATCGGGCCGCTAATTGAGGTCCCGGCTCTTATCCTGCTGGTGCGGGTCGCATTAAGATTTCGAAAAAGATTTGCAGGTGAAAGAACATGAGCGACAAATCACGAGTGCTGATCTTATGTACAGGAAACTCCGCTCGCAGCCAGATGGCGGAGGGCCTGTTGCGGCATTTAGCCGGAGACAAGTTCGAGGTGGAAAGTGCCGGCACGATCGCGAGCTTCGTTCGTCCACACGCAATCGCTGCAATGGCGGAGATCGGCATCGATATTTCAGGGCAACGATCGAAATGTCTAGACGAGTTTCTCGGAGTACCTTTCGATTACGTCATTACGGTATGCGACAACGCCGCTGAGAATTGCCCGGTCTTTCCCGGTAAGGCTTCACGAATTCACTGGTCATTTGACGACCCGGCAGAGGTGGCGGGCAGCGATACTGAGCAACTCGCGGTCTTTCGCCGTGTCCGCGACGAGATCGCCGACAAACTCAATGGGTTTGTCGCCGCCGGCAACTAACAGTCCCGTTCCATTTATCATTTTCCCCGAAATGGGTTAATCTTTTCTCCTTTGAGCTTGATCGAAAAAGCTCTTCCGGAGACATTTGCGCAAATACATCAAATTCATTGTTCTTGTCCTGATCACCATCGCCATTTTTTGGTTTTTTGGCAGGAATTTGGACTGGCAGGAGATAAGCACCGCTCTTCGAAGGGCGAACCCGTATTACTTGGGGCTCGCCTTTTTGGGTATCTGTCTTGGCTACTTTCTACGGGCAGTCAGATGGCAAGTGCTGCTTAGCCCCATCGCGGATGCGAAGATCCGCGACCTTTTTGCTACTACGACAGTCGGATTTACCGCGATACTTTTCGTCGGCCGAGCCGGAGAGATCGTCAGGCCAATGTGGCTTCCGATGCGAGACAATAGGATCAGACCGAGCGCCGCTCTCGTAACGATATTCGTTGAAAGAGTATTTGATCTTGCGTCGCTAATGGCGTTTTTCTCGATCAGCCTGATGTTCTTTCGGACGCCGGAAGGTCGAGAGACGGAATTCGCTTCGATAAAACTAGCGGGAAACATAATCGTTGCGATCATTGTTGCCGGGATTATCGGGATGATAATTTATCATCGCTATTCCGCCCAGATAATAGATTGGGCGGCAGCATTCACCGACCGAGGGTTTGTTCCTAAGCGCGTTCGCTATGTATTCCTCAGTCTGATGCGGAATATGGCGACCGCTCTCGATATTCTAAAGAGTCCGCGCGAGATTATTCTGGCGACATTTTGGACGGTGGCTCTCTGGGTAGCGATCGCGATACCGACTTGGATCGTTTTGATGGCGTTCGATCTCCCGATGACGTTTCTCGATTCGACGTTTGTGATGGGTGTGGCATCATTGGGCACGTTGATCCCGACGCCGGGCGGAGCTGCCGGAGCTTTTCATGCGGCGACTGCGGGCAGCCTGATAATTCTTGGAGTCGAACGAGAACAAGCGGCAGCCGTTTCGATCATCATGCACCTGATCTATTTCGCTCCCGCCCTCGTTTTTGGTTTATACTATTTGTTCCATGGTGATATAAGTATCGAAAAGTTTCGAAGTCTGCTCTCGAGCGAAAACGCCGAGAAGGAGATCGAGTCGGATTCGCCGGACTTTGAGAAAGTGGAGAGTGAAAAGTGAACAGCTTCTGGATCATTTTTCCGACCATCACTATTCACTATTAACTAATCGCTGTTTAACTGCTCATGCGCTGCCCATTTTGTTCACATATTGAGGATAAAGTCGTCGACTCCCGCGAGGCGAAGGACGGTGATTCGATCCGTCGTCGACGCGAATGCCTCGGCTGTGGACGGCGTTTTACATCGTACGAGCGCATTGACGAGATCCCATACATGGTCGTCAAGAAAGACGGCAAACGGGAGACATTTTATCGGGATAAGGTCATGTCGGGTCTTCTTCGAGCCTGCGAAAAGCGTCCTATATCGATGACGCAGTTGGAAAAGATAGCGGATGAAGTTGAGCGAAACGTGCAGGATTCGCTCGACCGCGAACTGGCTACGACCGAGATCGGAAAGATCATCATGAGACGGCTCAAGGCTCTGGACAAGGTTGCATATGTCCGATTTGCGTCCGTGTATCTTGAGTTTGCAGATGTCTCGGAATTCATGTCCGAGCTCAAGGTACTTGTTGGTTCACGCACATCTGCCGCCGAAGCCGCGAAAAAGAAGAAGAAAAAATAGGCTTTTCGAATGCTGCTGATTTAGGTCTTCGCGAGTCCACGCCCTCACACGCCACCTGATGCCTTAATTGCCCTTTCCCTTCCTTTCTCTTAACATTGAAGGTTATGGTTGAACTCGACGAATTTCCTGTCGCTCTCGCCGACGCCGAAGGTATCGAGCCGATGGTGCAGATCCCGGCGGAGCTGCCGGTGCTGCCGCTGCGCGACATTGTGATCTATCCGTTCATGATCGTGCCGCTGTTTGTATCGCGTGACCGCTCGATCCGCGCGGTCGAAGAGGCACTGAGCAAAGACCGAATGATCTTGCTCGTCTCGCAAAAAGATGTAAATAAAGAGGAGCCCGAGCAGGAAGATCTTTACACGGTCGGCACCGTCGCGATCATCATGCGAATGCTCAAGTTGCCGGACGGACGCATTCGAATTCTGATCCAAGGTCTGTCACGTTGCCGCGTCGACAATGTCAGCGGGAGCGGGCCATACGTTGTTTCAAATGTTACGCCGATAAGCGAACCGATGGGAACTGAGGTGACGCTCGAGGTCGAGGCATTGGTGCGAAATGTTCGCGGTTCGATGGATCGAGCGGCGAGTTTAGGCAAAAATATCTCGCCAGAGGTTCTCGCCATCATCGCTAATCTCGATGACGCCGGCCGCCTTGCCGATCTCGCCGCATCCAATCTGGAACTTAAAGTCGAAGATGCCCAGTCGGTTCTCGACATCGAAGAACCGATCAAGCGTTTGCGGCGTGTTAACGATCTTTTGAGTAAAGAGATCGATGTATTGACCGTTCAGGCAGAGATCAATACGCAAGCCCGGGCGGACATCGACCGTTCGCAGAGGGAGTATTTTCTTCGCCAGCAGCTCAAGGCAATTCAGGCGGAGCTAGGAGAGGGAAATGAGCTTTACGAAGAGATCGAGCAGTACCGCGATAAGATCCTAAAGGTCAAGATGCCTGAAGCGGCCGAGGAAGAAGCACTGCGGCAGCTGAAAAAGCTTGAGCGGATGCATCCGGACACGGCCGAGACTGCGACGTTGCGTAACTGGCTAGACATCATGACGGACCTCCCTTGGTCACATGCGTCGAAGGACAATCTCAACCTCAAAAAAGCCGAGCGGATCCTCGACGAAGATCACTACGGCCTCGAACGGGTTAAGGAACGCATGATCGAGTCGCTCGCTGTTAGGAAATTGAGAGAAAAACCAAAAGGTTCTATTCTGTGTCTCGTCGGCCCTCCGGGAGTTGGTAAAACGTCGCTCGGACGTTCGGTCGCACGGGCTTTGAATCGTAAATTTGTGCGTCTCAGTCTCGGCGGTTTGCATGACGAGGCCGAAATTCGCGGTCATCGACGCACCTACGTTGGAGCGATGCCGGGACGTATTTTGCAGGCGATACAGCAGGCAGAGACGAATAATCCGCTGATCATGCTCGATGAGATCGACAAGGTCGGAGCCGATTTTCGTGGCGATCCGTCGAGCGCTTTGCTGGAGGTGCTGGATCCGGAGCAGAATGCGACATTTCGCGATAACTACCTCGGCGTGACGTTCGATCTGTCGAACGTGATGTTTATGACGACGGCGAACATTCTCGATACGGTCCAGCCCGCATTGCGCGACCGCATGGAGATCATTTCGCTCTCTGGTTACACTGAAGAAGAGAAGCGTGAGATCGCAAAACGGCACCTTGTCCCGAAACAGGTCGAAGAAAATGGCCTCGACAAGGGCGATGTTAGGTTTGACAGCAAAGCGATCGCAAAGATCATCTCGGAATATACCCGCGAGGCCGGCCTCAGGCAGCTCGAACGTGAGATCGGCAAGGTTTGCCGAAAGATCGCACGCATCAAGGCCGAGAAAGAAGAGAAGTTTGAATCGGTACGCGTGACCGCGGACAATCTGAAAGATTTTCTTCGCGTATCGAAGATCTTTAATGATGTTGCTCTCAAGAAGGACGAGATCGGCACCGTTACCGGTCTTGCATGGACAGCGGTTGGCGGCGAGATATTGTTTATCGAGGCATTGAAGACGAAGGGCAAGGGCAAGCTGATGCTTACCGGCCAACTCGGCGAAGTGATGCAGGAATCGGCTCAGGCCGCATTCTCGTATGCTAAGGCCCGCTCTGCGGATCTCGGAATAGATGAGCAGGTACTCGAGAATTTCGACATTCACATCCATCTGCCCGAAGGAGCGATCCCGAAGGACGGGCCGAGTGCCGGTATCACGATGGCGACGGCTCTCGTATCGGTTCTGTCGCAGCGTCCGGTAAGAAAGGACGTCGCGATGACGGGCGAGATCACATTGCGCGGCAACGTACTGCCGATCGGCGGCGTCAAAGAAAAATTGCTGGCTGCACGCCGGGCGAAGATCAAGACGGTAATTCTCCCTGAGCCTAACCGGCGAGATATCGAAGAATTGCCACAGGAAGTTAAGGACGATTTGACGTTTATATTCGTGGAGAACGTACGTCAGGTATTCGATATCGCTCTCCGTGAACCCAAAATGGCGCCCAAAAAGTCTAAGGGTAAGGCCCTCATGGCGGCGTCGTAATGGCATAAAACCAGCGAATCTCCTTATTTTACGGAGACTTTCGGCGTTGACCGAAATTTTGTAGGGTGATACTATTGAAGGTATAAATTGGGGCAATTTTGCACCCGGAACTTTTAGTTGTTTATAGCGTTAAATTTATTGAATGAAAGCAAGTATTTATAAGGTTTTATCACTTACCGCAATATTTTCGTCCCTGCTCACTTCCTCGCTGGTCGCACAGGTGACGAGTTCGCGTTCGAGCAACGACACGAGTACCGCAGAGGTCGCAAAGGCGCAGGATGCGGTCAGAAAATTCTCGACGAATCGGGCAACGCCTTCAAGGAAGGCATCGCTGCCTACGTCGGCGATAATAGGCCGCTAGCGGGCGAACGCTTTGATCGTTCGATCGAAGTTTTCCTTTTGTCGACCGTCAACATCCAACGCGAAGCAAAGTTGCAGAATTGTTACAACCAGCTTGTAGAGACGATCTATCGTATCGAGTTTCCGGCGGATCATCAGTTGCCGCAGGTTCGTAGCCTGGCGATGACGTGTGGTTGGAATATCGATAATTCGATCTCAGACAGCATCGCTCTCAAGGCAAAGGCGATCAATGCCAAGCCAATGGGCCCGGTTCTTCCGAACACGGTCGCATCCAATGCGACACCGGACGATCGCGGACCGCAGGTCGGTTTTAACTCGCAGGAGTTTGAACCTTCGCCGCTCGATGAACTCTCAAAGTTGGAATTAACTCAGGAAGAGAAGCAGATCGACAACAATCCGGTCGCTCAGCAGCAGTATCAATATATTCAGCAAGCGGTGGCCAACAAATCCCTCGGGTTTTCGTTCCAGGTTCACCCGATGATCCAGCAGTTCATCAACTACTATCGCGGTCGTGGCCAGAAGACGATGGAAACCGGGCTTTACCGCTCAGGAATGTTCATGCGAATGGCTCGTCGTATCTTCAAGGAAGAGGGAATTCCTGAGAACGTCGCGTGGCTCGGCCAGGTCGAGAGTGCGTGGAAGCCGGTCGCGATGTCACACATGGCGGCATCCGGACTGTGGCAGTTCATTCCCGGCACAGGTGATCGCTACGGCCTAAAGCGAAACGCCTACGTTGACGAGCGAAACAGCCTGGACGAGGCAACTCGTGCATCAGCAAGATATCTGAAGTTCCTCTTCAATCGTTACGGTAATTGGGAACTTGCGATGGCTGGCTACAACTGTGGCGAAGGCAACGTAGATAAGGCGATCCGTCGTGCGGGAGTCGCAAATTTCTGGCAGGCTTACCCTTATTTGCCCAAGGAGACACGGGATTACGTGCCGAATATTTTGGCGGTGATCCTGGTCGCTAATAACCCGAGCGAGTATGGCTTTGGCCATGTTCGCCCAGCGGCCCCGATGCAGTATGACCGGATCCGCGTGCCGGCCTCAACCAATCTAAATATTGTTGCTCAGGCAGCGGACGTGAATGTGCAGTATATTCGCTTCCTAAATCCGCACTTTCGTAGCAACGTGACGCCGCCCGAGCCGTACATTGTCAACATCCCTGCCGGAAAGGCGAATGAGGTCGTAGCTCTGTTCCGACGTATCCCAGCTTCGAAGATCAGCAATACAAACCTCGCGAGTTCGGCAGCGGGTGAGACCTGGCAGAATATCTCGAACCGTACAAGTGTTAGTGTAGCGGATCTAATGGCGGCGAATCCCGGGATGGCAGCGCCGAAAGGTAAGGTTTTCGTTCCGGTAGCGGGCAACAACATTCAGGCGACGAGCTATTCACGACCAACGAATGTTCCGAAGGCTCCTACCGTAAGCAACGTAAGAATCGTCAAGGCTAAGGCGGGTGACACCGTTGCAAAGATCGCTGCTCGCGAGAACTTGAATGCAGGTGAGGTTGCCAAATTCAATGGCCTTCTGCCGAATTCGGTACTTGGTGCTGGGCGTGAGATCAAGGTGCCGACGAAGTAGCATCGATAACAAACTCGGATGAGAAAAAAGAGGGGCAATCGCTCCTCTTTTTTTGATTTCTGAATATAGTCTTGACACCAGAGCTCTTTGTAACTATACTTGTTACAGATATGGCGGCTAATAGTCAATTTTCAATGGCGGTGCATGTTTTGACGATGCTTGCGAGAGCAGGCGACGATAACGTCAAATCTGATTACATCGCTGCAAGTGTCAACACCAATCCGGTGGTGATACGCCGTATCTTGAGCCAGCTCAATGCGGCTGGACTCGTGTCTTCGCAGACGGGAGCATTTGGCGGCACGCGTTTGGCCAAGCCGCCGGCAGAGATCAGCCTTTGCTCGATCTACAAAGCGGTTTCGTGCGGCGAGGTCTTTGCACTTCATGCCAAGAGCCCGAATCAGGATTGTCCCGTGGGCCGTGGGATCGAGTCTGTCCTCTGCAATTTGCAGAAAGAGATCGAAAAGAGTGTAGGCGAAAAGCTCGGCCAGTATTCGCTGGCAACGGTGATCGAAATGGTTTCGGTCGCGCACGCTTAAAATTTTTTGGATAGAACTGTATCAATATCAGTTACAAATAACTATTAACGAGGGGAAAGACATGGGGAACAGGTTGGTTGAAAATCAGGTGTTGTTAGAAGGGTTGAACTGGCGTTACGCCACAAAAGCATACGATCCGACAAAGAAGGTATCCGATGCGGATTGGGCGACCATTGAGGCGGCGATCTCGCTGGCTCCATCGAGTTTCGGGATCCAGCCCTATAAGTTTATCGTGATCACCGATCCGGAGACTCGGGAAATGCTGAAACCCGCTGCCTACGGCCAGACGCCGATCACCGATGCGTCGCACCTTGTTGCATTTGCTTACAAGAAGACACTGACTGACGGAGACATTGAGTATTTTGTGGAGCGTATCGCTGAGGTTCGCGGAGTTGGAACAGATACTCTGGCGGACTACGGCAACGTGATGAAGGGCTCAGCGAAGCGGGCGGTCGACGGGGGCTATGTTGAGACATGGAATTCCCGGCAGGCCTACATACCGCTCGGATTTCTCCTAGAGACGACGGCCTTGCTAGGTATCGATGCGACCCCAATGGAAGGCTTCGACGCGGCGAAATTCAACGGGATCCTTGGTTTGACCGACTATTCAGTGGTCGTTTTGGCGGCGGTCGGGTATCGCGATGCAGCCAACGATTGGCTCGCACCACTGGCAAAGGTCCGTAAGCCCGATGGGGAGATCATCGTTCGGATATGATCGCAAGTCTCAGTTATGGAGATAGGGATGACTACATTTTTAGTGCAGTGGACACCGAGAGTGGTGGAGTATTTTAAGCTGATCGTGAGGTTCATGGGCCTCTGATCGAGGTATCGAGATGGAAAAATATATTGAAAAGGCGATGACCTTCGCCGACTACGAGAAGCTAATTGACGATCTACTTGCAGAAAATAAAACGACCGGGCTGAATCAGTCCGAGGCGATGGTTGGCTACGCTCGGCTAAATCGGCAGCGAATGGTGAGGCTTAAAAAGACGATCGATCTTGATGAAACGGTACGTGCCTACATTCAGGCTAACCCTCGCCGGATGATCTGGCTGATAATCACCGAAGGCTGGTGCGGAGACGCCGCACAAACCATTCCGGTCATCGAGAAAATTGCTGCGGAAAGCGATAAAATCAAAACGCGGTATATTTTACGTGATGGGAATCCGGAACTGATCGACCTCTTTCTTACACGCGGGGCACGTTCGACACCGAAGTTGATCGCTCTCGATGCAGAGACGCTCGAGGTGCTCGGTTCATGGGGGTCAAGGCCACAGGCTGCTCAGGATCTGTTTTCCAAAATGAAGGCCGACGGAACCGAGAAAGCCGTTATCCTCGAAGAAATACAGCGTTGGTATAACGCCGACAAAGGGCTATCGTTGCAGCACGAATTTGTGGAGTTAATTGCCGAATGGAATGCGAAAGAGCGTGCGGCGGTTGCAAATTGAACAAATATTCTACACTTAGGAGACAAGGATGAAGAGATTTTTGACGCTATTTTTGACCAGCGTAGTTTTTACAGCGGCATGTGCCGACCCAGCGGCGAACAAGCCAAAGGCTGAGACCTCAGCTCCGTCGAATACGGCGAAGAGCTCTAACGCTCCAACCCTGACCGAGGCTGCAAAGCCGAGCGTTCTGGCAGATTTCAAGGCAGTCGGGACCGAGTTGGCGATCACACCGGAGAACTCGAAGGTTGAGTTTACGGGATCGAAGGTCACGGGCAAGCACGACGGCGGCTTTAAGATATTCAAGGGAATTATTGACCTGGTTGGCGACAAAGCCGAGACGAGCAAGGTGCTGGTCGATATCGACATGGCGTCGGTTTTCTCTGATTCGGATGGATTGACCAAGCACTTGCAGACAGGCGATTTCTTTGAAGTCGAGAAGTTCCCGAAGGCGTCATTCGTCTCGACTAGGATCGAGCCTGACGCCGCGAAAGGTGCTGGCAATTTCACTGTGACAGGCGACCTCGAAATGCGTGGCGTCAAGAAGTCGGTGAAGTTCCCGGCGACTATCACAGTCACTCCGGCAGACGTGGCTGTCAAGGCAGAGTTCTCGATCAACCGAAAGGATTTCGGAATCGTCTATGCCGGAAAGGCGGACGACCTGATCCGAGACGATGTGGTCATCAAACTCGACCTCAAGTCGGCTAAGAAAAAATGAGAGCGTACGAGATACATGAATTTGGGATCGACAAGCTGAAACTTGTCGATCTTGAAACACCCGTCGCCGCTCCGGGACAGGTGCTGGTCAAATTTCACGCCGCGTCGCTGAATTATCGTGACGTAATGGTGGTCAGTGGAACGTACAATCCACGAATGAAGATGCCCGCGATACCGCTCTCAGACGGTGCCGGCGAGGTCGTATCGGTCGGCGAAGGCGTAGCTAAATGGCAACTTGGCGACCGCGTCATGCCGCTGTTTGCGCAGCAATGGTACGACGGTGAATCAAGCGAAGAGAAGCGTAAGACCTCGCTCGGAGCCGGGCCGCAGTGGCAGGGCGTCCTGCGTGAGTTTGGGACATTCGATCAGGAAAGCGTGGTGCGTATTCCGGCACACCTTTCTTACGAACAAGCCGCGACTTTGCCGTGCGCGGCTCTAACAGCGTGGAATGCTCTTCAAGTCTCGGGCCGCGTGCGTGCTGGCGAGACTGTGCTGACACTCGGAACGGGCGGTGTATCGGTTTTCGCTCTTCAGTTTGCCAAGATGGCAGGTGCTCGCGTTATCGCGACCTCCGGGAGTGATGCTAAACTAGCGAAGCTTCAGGAACTTGGAGCCGACGATACCATCAATTATCGTACGCGTGAGGATTGGGATAAAGCGGTGCTGGAACTTACGGAACGGCGGGGAGTCGATCATGTGATCGAGGTCGGCGGAGCCGGGACACTTGCGAGATCGATCACGTCCGTACGCATCGCCGGACACGTTGCGATGATCGGAGCACTTACCGGGGCGGCGGGCTTTGATCCGATCACCGTCTTTATGAAGGCGATCAAGTTGCAGGGGATTTTTGTCGGTTCGCGAGCGATGATGGAAGATATGCTAAGAGCCGTAGTTGAGAATAAGTTGATCCCGGTCGTGGATCGTATCTTTGGTTTCGATGAGGCAGCCAAGGCATTAACGTATATGTCGAGTGGGGCTCATTTTGGGAAAGTAGTCATTAAAATAGGGGAATAAACTTTATGTCGAAGAATATTTACGAGATTCCGGTGAGCCGTATCGACGGCAGCGAGACGACTTTGGCTGAATTTGAGGGGAAAGCCTTATTGTTGGTCAACGTTGCTTCAAAATGCGGCCTGACGCCGCAATACGAAGGACTTGAAAGTTTGTACAAAGAGTACAAGGACCAAGGGTTTGAGGTTCTCGGATTTCCAGCTAACAATTTTTTGGCACAAGAGCCGGGAACTAATGAAGAGATATTGGATTTTTGTAAGTCGACATACGATGTTACATTCCCGCTTTTCCAGAAGATCTCCGTCAAGGGCGATGATCAGCATCCGCTGTATGGATTCTTGACTGCGGAAAAGGGCGAGGCCGATATTACAAACGGCTCGGCATTTGAGGAAAGACTGGCTGGCTTCGGCTCGGTCCGCGAGAATCCAAACGATCTACTGTGGAACTTTGAAAAGTTTCTGATCGGCAAAGACGGAACCATCGCCGCTCGCATCGCACCTGATGTGGCCGCTGATGACGAACGGGTTGTCTCGGCAGTTAAGGCAGAGATCGCGAAATAGTTACGGCTTGGTTTACGCGGATCGCCCTGGATTTCGGTATGTTTGCGATACATATCGCGGCTGTTATAATTTTTTAGGTTTAGTGATCAGGAGATAAAAATGGCACATTTTGCTAACGAAATAACGGATACAAATTTTGAGACTGATGTTTTGGGTTCAGACAAGCCGGTGCTTGTTGATTTTTGGGCCGAATGGTGTGGACCTTGTCGCATGATCGCCCCAACGGTCGAAGCCATTGCTGAAGAGTATAAGGACAAGGCGAGCGTGTACAAGATGAATGTTGACGAGAATATGAACGTACCGCAGCAGTTCGGTATTCGCGGCATTCCGACGTTGATCCTGTTTAAGGGTGGTCAGGAGCAGGAGCGCATCGTCGGAGCAGTCACGCGTGAAGCTATCGCTCGAGTCATTGAGAAATACGTTTAACTGCTTCATCAAAAAGTAAAAAGGCCGGGGATTTGATCCCCGGCCTTTTTGTTATTGATGATCTTGAACGATTACTCACCGTGCAGATCATAGATCGAAGGCTGATCAGTTGCTAGTCCCCATCGCTGGAAACGTACTGTCGTCGGCCCGGTCAGTGCGTAGAACATTGATCCGCCGGCCGGACGCCAGATCGCCGGATCTGTCTTACCATCGCCGTCATAGTCACCCTGTGATTCGATGTCCGATCCGGCGACTCCCCAGGCGACGCGTGTGTCAGGTCCACCAGCACTCGGGCGATACCACCAGGCGATCGCTCCACCTTCGTTTCGTGTGATCGCAAAATCGGTACGTCCATCGCCGTCATAGTCTCCGGGTACTGCACGGTCCGGTGAGGAACCGCTACCGATGCCGAACGAAGTATACGAGATCTGCGACTGAGACGAGAACATGATGAACGTGTTTACACCGCCGATGTTGCGTGCAACAACCAGATCGTGCCTGCCGTCACCATCATAATCGCCGGGGACAGCAAAGTCACTCCCGGCTCCCCAAGCCTGTACAACCTGTACATTCTGGAGTGGGCCGCTGCTCGGGAATGTCCAGAAGAAGCTCTGGCTCGATGCTGTTGCACCCGCACGATAGATCGCAGGGTCATCTTTGCCGTCGCCTGAGTAGTCACCGACGATGGTTGGATCGTCACCCTGGAGGCCAAAGGTTACCTGCTGTAAGGTACTGGTGCTGCTGCGAAGGATGAAGAATGCGGGGGTTCCGGTCGGACGCCAGAACGCGATATCGTCTTTTCCGTCGCCGTCAAAATCACCAGGAGTGATCACATCAGCATTTGTTCCCCACTGATTGACCGTGTGAGGATCGTTTGGCGTGCCCGAATTAAGGCTTGTGTACCAAGTCGTGACGCCGCCGGCACCACCCGAACCGGGACGGACGATACCATAGTCGGAATCACCGTCGCCGTCAGTGTCGAATCGTGGAGTGTTCTTGCCGATCTGCCCCCGAATCTCACCACCCGCATTAGCCGCTGTGTGGATATTGAAATACCATAGGCCAGCCTTCATGTCGGCAACCTGAGCAGGCGTAACAGCAAAAGTTGAGTTAACTACCGAACCGGAAGCTGCAGCCGCCGGAGCGAGGTTGAAAATAACAGGGCCGTTAGCTGTTGTAGCCGCAGGACCGTGAATGTGGCCGGCCGTGGCATTTCCTGTTAGGCCGTTCCAATAAACAGAGACTGTAATCTGAGTTTCAGCCGCATTGAGAGCCACACGGCCGTAGCCAAAGCCCGTTGTCGAGTTCGCCGGAACCTCATTCGCACCGCTCAGGCGGGCATTGAAAAGTTTCGGTCCGACTGCGGGGCCACCGCCACCGCCGCCAGCGATATCGGCCCACGCCGTTCCGACTCGGAGCCCATCCACAGTAAGCGCCGGAGCAGTTCCGGTGGTGCCTTGGCGGAGCGATACGGTTCCCGGGACGATATCAGCGGCAGTTACGTCGGTTGCCGTCGCCGTCGCAGCCGGTTCAGCCCCGCCCAACGCCGGATTAACAAACAAGACGCAAGTATCGTTGGTATCTCCCGCAACTATCGTGTACTTCACCACCAAAAGGTGGGTCGTATTTAACGCATAGCTAAATGGCGTAAACGTTACCTCGCTCGTGCTGGCTTTCGAAATTCCGAACGAAACGTTGTTTGAGCCATCCCTCTTTGCAAAGGTACGGCATCTGAAGGCCGTACCGACCGGATCAGCCCCGATGTGGAAAAAATACCCGCCCGCAGGGTCGGCCGATGCTTCAGAAAGGTTGACCATTGCCGATGCATAAACGGTGCCCGACGACTGGGGGGCATACGGACGGCTTGCATCCTCACCAGTGGTGCCCATCACGACTGCATTGCCGATTGCCGAGCCTGCGTATCCTGTATACGTCAACCCTGGAGCGGACGTTACCATTGGATTCGTTCCGGTTCCGCTATATACAGTCCAACCGTTTGCTGAAATAAGACTTCCTGCCGCATAGGTGAAGTCCTCGGTAAGTAGCACCGATTCAGGAGATCGAACGCTGTCGTCTGTAGATTCAAATGTGGTGTCGGAACGTTCTTCCTGGGCCGACGCTATGTCTGCAAAATTCAAGCCGGTTACTATAGCGAGTGCCAGAACCAAGCCAAAGATGGTAAATCTCTTCATTACTTCAAATCTCCTCATACGGTATATAGCTACTGAGATCATACTGGCGTACGATGACGACAGCCGCAAATTCCTCAATGTCTGTAAACAGACAAGCTTTTCAAGAAAGTGTCTTCTAAAATGTACCACACCCGCTCCCCGAAACCATACTAAAGTTGCGCTTTTTTCATCGAGCACTCTCAAATTTTTGTTACAATCGGAAAACGCCATGAGGTATCTGGAATGAAAATAACCTTCTGCCTTTTGCTCTCCTTTCTTGTCCCGGTATGGGGTTCGACCCTTTGCGCTCAGGACAAGAAGCCGGGCGAGACGGACGAAGTGATTCGCGTCGAGACTCAATTGGTTGACGTCCCGGTTGCTGTCACGAACTCTGCAGGAGTGCCTCTTCGCGGGTTGAAGGCGAGTAATTTCGTAGTTTACGAGGATGGGAAGCCCCAGGAGATCGTCGACTTTTCGACGGCCTCGGAACCGTTTGAGGTAGCGTTGGTATTGGATACGTCGGGATCCACGCGCAACGATCTCCAACTGATTCAACGTGCGGCGGCTGATTTTATCGCGAGTCTCCGACCCGGCGACCGGGTCGCTTTGATCGCCTACAATACGGACCGCAAAGATGGGGCAGCGTTTGCTGCGAGCGAGATACTTTCACGCCTGACCGACGACCGAAACGTACTAAAAGCCGCGGTCGAACGCGTGCGCACGAGCAATGGCACGCCCTATTACGACTCTTTAATCCAGGTAGCAGAAAAGATCTTTGCACAACGGCCTTCGGAGGCGTTTCGCGGGCGCCGTGCGTTGGTGGCTCTGACCGATGGGGTTGATTCGACTAGTGCTTTCGATTTTTCCTTAGCCAAAAGTGAACTCAATGACCTCGGGATCATCTCATTTTTTATCAAGGTAGATACGCGAGAATTTTTTGAAGAAAATTTGCTTGGGGACTGCGAGCAGGCGATGAGGTTTTCGACTGAGCAGATGCGGCGATACTACCGCAGTATCGCCTCGAAGCCAAGGATGGAGAAGGCGACAAATTTTTGCCAACTCGGTGATTTTGAACGGCTCGCTATAAGCAGACGTCTCTATGAGGTGGCTGACAACGAGATGAATGAACTAGCGAAACTTCGGGCGGGCGGGTTTTTCCCGTCGGCGACCTGTCGGAAGCCAGAAACGCATTCAAACGCGTCGCCGAAGAGATCGGAACGAAATACACGATCGGATATTCGCCGAGCAATGACAAAAAAGACGGTACCTATCGAAAGATAAGAGTCGAAGTGAAAGGCCTGCCCGCAGGAACACTGGTGCGGTCGCGCGAGGATACACCGCTACCCGGTAAAGAAACCGCTGTACTCTTCCTGATTCGTGTTGCCTGTGGCATTCGTGGCAAAATTGTTTTATGGCAACGAAATTTAAGCGCATTTGTTTGATCGTTCTTGACAGTGCCGGTATTGGTGAGATGCCGGACGCGGCGGATTGGGGAGACGCGGGTGCTAACACTCTCGGGCACATTTTTGAATCACGGTCCGTGAACGTTCCCAATCTCCGGGCGATGGGATTGGGGAACATAACTCATTTGAAAGGGCTTGCACCAGTCGACGCTCCTAAAGGTTCGTTCGGAAAATGCACGCTTAAATCAGACGGAAAGGACACCACGACGGGCCATTGGGAGATGGCTGGGATCATCTTGAAACAAGGTTTTCCGAAGTTTCCCGAGGGGTTTCCGCCCCGCATAATTGATGAATTTGTTCGTCAGGCGAATGTGCCGGGTGTCCTAGGCAATCTCCCAGCGAGCGGGACCGAGATCATTAAGGAACTCGGTGAAGAGCATCTCTCAACCGGCAAACCGATCGTTTACACATCGGCAGACAGCGTTTTTCAGATCGCTGCTCACGAGGAGATCGTGCCGATCGACCGTCTTTACGAGATGTGCGAGATCGCTCGGAAGATACTTCACGGTGATGACGAAGTCGCTCGTGTGATCGCAAGGCCGTTTTTGGGTTCGGCCGCAGACAATTTCAAACGCACCGAGAATCGACACGATTATGCTGTACCGCCGCCGGCCGGAAATTTGCTTCCGCTGCTGAAGGATAAAGGGTTGGACGTTGTTTGTATCGGTAAGATAGCGTCGATTTACGACGGAATGGGCGTTACGGAAGACCTCACGGCAAAGAATAATGACCAGATCATAGATGTGACGATCGAGGCATTAAATGCTGATTCGCACGGGTTGATCTTTAGTAATCTAGTTGATTTTGACATGCTCTACGGCCATCGTCGCGATACCGAAGGGTATGCGAAGGCTCTTGAGCATTTTGATTCGCGACTTCCAGAGATCGTCGATGCCCTAAACGATGACGACCTGCTGATAATGACTGCCGACCATGGCAACGACCCGAGCTTTCCCGGCTCCGATCACACTCGCGAATACGTTCCTTTGCTAGTTTACGGCAAGACCGCGAATGCCGGAGTCGAACTCGGCACACGTCAGTCGCTCTCCGATATTGGGCAGACAGTTGCGGAGAATTTCGGGCTACACATTGCTGATGGCGTCGGCTTTTTGTCCGACCTGTAGGCTGCCTTTTTACCACGAATGCCCTGACTCCGTTATCGTCTTAAGGGCTCTTACCAACTTCTCGACGTCATTTCTCGAGCTATAAATCGATGGCGTTACCCGTATACAATCACCGGCGTCAGGGCCGGTTCGGCGAACGGTCAGGATCCCGAATTTGTCCAATAAGTGCTTCATCAAGGCATCGTTTGCCTTGGTGGTGACCACACCGTCCAGCCTGAACGAGGTCAAGGCTCCAACCATTTTGCTGTCATCGGGCGTGAGAATGGTCAATCCTTTCAGTTTGCGGGCCGGTTCTACCCATAGATCCCGGAGATATCTGAGACGGCCTTGTTTCGCAGCAGTGCCGATCTTTTTGTGAAAACCGATCGCTGCCGGGATTGCCATGTGGGCCGCAAAATTCAATGTTCCGGTATCGATGCGGTCGGTAACTGCGTTTGAACCGGGCGATTTCAACATATATGTGTCGATATCGTCGACACGGGCCTTATTGATATACATCACGCCGCACCCGATCGGGGCTCCGACCCATTTGTGCAAATTGACGCCGACGAAATCGCAGCCGAGCTCCTTTAGATCAAAATGGACCTGGCCAACCGAATGAGCAGCGTCGAGAATAACGGCGGCACCGCGTGCTTTGGCCATTTTCGCGATCCTGGCTACCGGTATGATCATTCCGGTCAGATTGTTAAGGTGGGTCAGCAGAAGGAGTTTCGTTCCCGGATTGTCCGACAGCGCCTTTTCGTAGAAAGCGAGGATCTTGGCCTCTGTAAGCGGCTCGTCCGCGGTCGGTTCGGGAAAGGTGACTTTTACCGGTTTGGCTCCGCGTCGTTCCCTTAGCCAGCGCATAGCGGTTTTCATTTCGCCGTAATCGAGGTCGGCATAGAGCACAGTGTCGCCCGGCTTGAGCTTATTGTATCCGCTGATGAGTGCCTGCAGCGCCTCGGTCGCTCCTCGCGTCAACGCGATCTCATCGGCTCCGACATTGAGAAAGGTCGCAACCGTCTCACGTATGCCTGTATACGTTTCGGAATATTTAAGCCGCGCAAAATGCGTGTTCTCGAGATTTACAAACTCCGTCAATCGCTTGTATTCATCAAGCACAGGTCTCGCCATGATCCCCCAGTAGGCGTTCTCAAGGTTGGTGATCTTAGACGTTACCGAGTAATTTTTCGCGACTGCCTTCCAGCCCGCCTCGTCGTCTGGCCTTAATGGAATATTAGGAAGCGAGCTATCAAGATCTCTGACAAAATGGGCTGAGTAATCGTCCCATTCCCGTGCGTTTGCCGGTAAAACTCCCGCGAATGCGATCGCTCCACCCGCTAACAAACCGCTGCCTAGAAACTGCCGTCGCGAAAAGGTCATAGTCGTGCTCCGTTTGTGAAGATAACTTTCCTTAGAACAATATGCCAGAGGTACTAAGGCACCGCCATTTGGCCGAGCACTTTCGGTTGTTCGTGGCGTTAAGAAAAAAAGACAGGACGCAACCGCGACCTGCCTTTCTTGACGATGACCTTTCTGTCAGGTTTATTCCGTAAACTCGAGTTCGAGATCTTCTTCACAAAAATCGAACTTGACCGGTTTGGATTCTGATTTGTCAGCGTAAACGGCTTTTACCCATTGTTTGCAGGGCTCAGAGTCCGTTGATTTGCTCCAAACGAGATCTGCTGACTTGCCGGAACCGATACCGGCACCGATGTCAAAGAATCCCCATTTTTTGCCATCGACAGAGACCATCAACTTCTTGATCGTGACCTCAGTACGATTGATCACCTTGAATGAGAACTCACTGTCTTGCGCGCTGGCAGCAGTGAATCCTGCGAACATAATTGCCAGGGTAAAAATACCTGTCCTGACGAGTTTGCTTGTTAACCTCATAATTCTCCTTTGATCTGTGTAATTAGTATTCGGAGCGATGCGAACTGGAAGAGTTTAGCTACCCGGTGTGTAGATTGCAATCGGAAATTGTATTATCTTGTTCTAGTCAAAAACATCATCTTTGCAGAGTTGCGTTCGTAGAAAAATACTATGTGTGAACTGATCCGCAGATCGTTGTGCCTGCTAATAATTGTCATTGTTGCCGCTCCTTTCACATTCGGACAGCCGGATGTACTGACGTCCCACAATGAGCCGCCGTCACGCATGCGTGGGGTGATCGAGAAGTTCAGCGAGGATCGTGGAATTCTGAACAGGTTCTACTCCGCTCCGACATCGCCTAACCGGGCCGCGCGATTCAAACAGCTCTACCGTGACCAGATCCAGTCTATCGGACGTCTGAACTATGATTCGCTGAACCATGACGAGCAAATAGATTACGTGCTCTTCATGAATCACCTGAATCACGAGATCCGGGAACTCGAGCGAGAGGAAGTCCAAATGGCAGAAATGGCATCGCTAATGCCGTTTGCCCGCACAATTAGTGATCTCGAAGATACGCGTCGCAAGCTGGAATTTGCCGATCCGGCAAAATCGGCCGCAATGCTAAATGAACTTGCCAAACAGGTTTCGGCGACGCAGCGGTCGCTTGAAGCTCCAAATGCGGTTAAGCCGAAGCGAACTGTCGCGAACCGTGCGGCTCGCACCGTCGACAGCCTTCGACGGACGCTGCGATCCTGGTACACGTTTTACAACGCCTACGATCCGACGTTCACCTGGTGGTGCGAATCGCCGTACAAATCGGTCGATGATGCACTGGGCAAATACACCACGTTTATCACAGAAAAACTAGTGGGCATCCGGGCCGACGACCGGACAACGATCATCGGCGATCCGATAGGCCGAGAAGCGCTTATCGAAGAGCTGAAGTTCGAGATGATCCCGTACACGCCGGAAGAATTGGTCGAGATCGCGAATAAAGAATTTGAGTGGTGCGTGACCGAATTCAAAAAGGCGTCGCGTGAAATGGGCTTTGGCGACGACTATATGAAGGCCATTGAGGCGGTAAAGCAAAAGTACGTCGAACCCGGTAAGCAACCGAACTCATCAAAAAGCAGGCTTACGAGGCGATCGAGTACATGGAAAAGAACGATCTCGTGACCGTTCCTAAGATCGCTCGTGACGGTTGGCGAATGGAGATGATGACGCCGGAACGCCAGCTTATTGCTCCGTTTTTCCTAGGCGGCGAGACGATACTCGTTTCATATCCGACCGACGGTATGACTCATGAGCAGAAAATGATGTCGATGCGTGGCAACAATCCGCACTTTGCGAGAGCTGTAACCCATCACGAACTCATTCCCGGCCACCACCTGCAGGGCTTTATGACCCGTCGGTATCGACCCTATCGCGAGCTGTTTCGCACCCCATTCTGGGGCGAAGGCTGGGCGTTGTATTGGGAGTTTATCCTTTGGGACCGCGGGTTTACGAAAACTCCCGAGGACAAGATCGGAGCGCTGTTCTGGCGTTCGCATCGTGCCGCACGCATCATCTTCTCGCTAAACTTCCATCTTGAGAAATGGACACCGCAGGAATGCGTCGACCTGTTGGTGAACAAGGTCGGCCACGAACGCGACAACGCCCTCGCAGAGGTAAGGCGTTCATTCTCAGGTGATTACGGGCCTCTCTATCAGATGGCGTATATGATGGGCGGCATCCAATTTTACCAGCTCCACAAGGACCTTGTCGGCTCAAAGAAAATGACCGACCGGCAATTTCACGACGCAATTTTGAAAGAAGGTGCGATCCCGGTGGAGATGGTCAGGGCCATTCTGACGAAGCAGAAGCTCGCGAAAGACCATAAATCGAGCTGGCGATATTATCCT
>JADKEF010000009.1 GCA_016718135.1 Acidobacteriota bacterium
CATATGCTACAGGAGCATCAGCTCCTGCGTCGCTCCAGTTCAATGTCGACTTTGACGTTACGGACTCAGGTCCGGGTAGTAATAACTGGCAGGGGCGTGTTAACTACACACCGTCAATGAACGGCACGGTCACTCCGAATATGTGGCAGGAATGGAACGCCTTTACCGGTAAATTCTTGTATTCGAGCGGATCGATCCCGCCAGGTCTCCGAAGGTCGAGCCTGCACGGTTGGCAACTGCGGATGCACTATCGCCGAGATGCTAGCGGATCATCCGAACATGGGTGTTCATGCAGCCCTGAACCCAGACGGTGTGACCATAGATCTCGGATACGCATTCTTCGGCTTCTACGCAGTGCCGGACTCAAATGCCAATGTTGATAAATTTGTCATCAGCACAGTGTCGAGCAACTCAGCGTTCGACTTCGAACCTGGAACTTCGACAGTAACCCTCAGCTGCCCGGGCTCCGTGACCTACAACGGTTCGCCGCAGACGCCGTGCACAGCTGAAGCCACCGGTATCGGCCTGACCACTGTCGACCTCACGGGGGCCATCGTTTACGGTGCCAATACAGACGCGGGTTCTGCTACCGCGAGTGTGACTTGGGCGGGTAACGATACCCACAGCGGTGACAGCGACAGCGGCGGATTTACCATTGCTGCTGCTCCCGTAACTGCGACGGCAGGCGGCGGATCGGGAACCTACAATGGTTCGAATCAGAGCCCCGGATCATGTGTGGTAGCCGGAGCCTATACAGTAGGACTGAGTTGTTCCAACAACCCGCCATCGGTGGGTCCCAATGCCGGATCTTACACCATTAGTCCGGTAGTCATAGGCGATACTTCGAACTTCGCCGTAACGTCGAATAACAATACATACACGATCAATGCAGCTCCCCAAACGGCCTCGATCACGAATTCGCCACAGGTGTTTGATAACACAGCGAAGACGGCAACGGTGGTTTGTTCTCAAGGCGGAGCGGTCAGCGATGTGAGATACAACGGAAGCCCTACGCTTCCAATCATAGCCAATACTTATTCAGTAACTGCGGACTGTGGAGCGGTACCGAACTATGCGGCTGGAGACGATCTGGCTGCTGGAAACTTCGTCATAGTCGCCGCGACTGAGATCACTTATGGTGCTACGGGTCAATGGACGTATTATGACGAGGTCATAAATGACGAAATGTCGACATACGACTTTACGTATCCACCGGTAGGAGCCCCGTTAGGCGACGGTAGTGCTCGCCTGACAACAACAGCGAGTGGCTCCGGGTCGAAAAAGTCGATCTACACACCACAGTTTGCGGGAACGAGGCTCGACAGCATCACGGCACTTCGATACCACACCTATGCTGCAGGTGCATCAGCTCCTGCGTCGCTTCAGTTCAATGTCGACTTTGATGTGACCGACGGCAGCCACTTGTGGCAGGGCCGGGTTAACTACACACCGTCAATGAACGGCACGGTCACTCCGAATATGTGGCAGGAATGGAACGCCTTTACCGGTAAATTCTGGTATTCGAGCGGATCGATCCCGCCAGGTCTCACGAATCAGGCCTGCACGGTTGGTAACGGCGGATGCACTATCGCCGAGATGCTAGCGGATCATCCGAACATGGGTGTTCATGCAGCCCTGAACCCAGACGGTGTGACCGTAGATCCCGGATACGCATTCTTCGGCTTCTACGCAGTGCCGGACTCAAATGCCAATGTTGATAAATTTGTCATCAGCACAGTGTCGAGCAACTTTGCGTTTGATTTCGAACCGGGAACTTCGACCGTGACACTCACCTGCCCGGGCTCCGTGACCTACAACGGTTCGCCGCAGACGCCGTGCACAGCTGAAGCCACCGGTATCGGCCTGACCACTGTCGACCTCACGGGGGCCATCGTTTACGGTGCCAATACAGACGCGGGTTCTGCTACCGCGAGTGTGACTTGGGCGGGTAACGATACCCACAGCGGTGACAGCGACAGCGGCGGATTTACTATCGCTCAAGCTCCAACAACCGCTACCGCCTTACCAGTATTAGGGCCTTATAACGGCTCTGCCTACTTTGGTAACGGAACATGCTCGGCAGCTCCTGCTCCGAATCCGGTTCCGGCATATACGTACTCAAGCGGACCGGCTCCGATAAATGCAGGTTCGTACACCTACACAACAACGTGTGGTGACGGCGGCGTTAACTACATTACGGACACTGAGAGCTCGACGATCAACATCAGTATGATCAATCCGGTCGTGAGTCTGGCTGTGAACAATACACCACAGACGTACGACGGTTCGCCTAAGGCTGCGACTATCGCGGCGTGTGGTAGCGGGAGCACATGTTCGACCCCGGGAGCTATCTCGGCTATTTCCACTGGTGGTGCTGCCACGCAGACTCTGCCGGGTTCGTATCCTGTGACCGCTACGTTCACACCAACGGACACGGTTAACTACAATACGCTGACGCTTGTTCCGGCCACTCCGAACTTCGTCATCGCCTTCTGCCCAACCCTTTCGCTGCCGTCTAACTTGACGACTCCGGCGAACGTTGAGATCGACGTACCGGTGTCTATTACCGATACAGACCCGAACGAGCTAGCAGGCGTTCAGTTCACCTTCTCGTATGACACGGCCAAGCTCGAACCGGTTTACGACCTCGTAGACGGAGCTCCGTTTGTTCAGACGAGCGCCGGAACAATTGGCGCGACCTGGACGAGAAGCGCAGCCGAACAGCCAGGTGGCGGTTCGATCATTGTCACGGTGAATGACAGTGGAAACAACCCGCTAAGCGGCCCCGGAGTTCTGGTAAATATCAGAATGAAGGTCAAGCCTAATACAACACCAACAAGCAACTCACCACTGACGTTGAGCGCTGTCTCGACTGACGATGGAGTTTGCATCACCGATGTCGATGGCGACCTTGATATCGTCGTTGCGACGACAACGACGACGGTTGATTCGGACTTCTCGCCTACCAATTCTTCGGTATATGGTCAGACGGTTACATTCAGAGCGTCGATCGCTTCTGTACCGACTGCCTCCGAAGGAACGGTGAGGTTTAGCATTGACGGCGTCGATGTGGGTACTTGTTTGGCTCAGGGTGTCACTTCCGGTGAGGCATTCTGTGCCGTAACAGCCGGTCCCTTGACCGTTCCCGGTAGTCCACATGCAGTTCGGGCCTTCTACACAGGGACTGCAAACTTCAGTAACAGTGACAACAACGCTTCTCCATTAGGCCACTCAGTGACTAAGGCGAATGCGGTAGTTGTTGTTACTCCGTACAACGTCACCTATGATGGTCTGCCACACACTGCGACGGTAACGTCGATCACGGGTGTGAACGGTGAGACGGGAGCCACAGTAGGAACGGTGGATGTCAGCGCTACCACTCACACGAATGCGGGTACGTATAACACTGACTTCTGGACGTTCACAGGAACAGCCAACTACAACAGCATCGCTGCGCAGACGATCACTGACGTCATCAACAAGGCAGATGCGGTAGTAGTTGTCACACCGTACACCGTCACCTACGACGGCCTGCCACATACTGCGACGGTAACGTCGATCACAGGTGTGAACGGTGAGACAGGTGCCACGGTAGGAACGGTGGATGTCAGCAACACGATCCACACGAATGCGGGTACGTATAACACTGACTCCTGGACGTTCACAGGAACAGCCAACTACAACAACATCGCTGCCCAGACGATCACTGACGTGATCAACAAGGCAGATGCGGTAGTAGTTGTCACGCCTTACACCGTCACCTACGACGGCCTGCCACATACTGCGACGGTAACGTCGATCACAGGTGTGAACGGTGAGACAGGTGCCACGGTAGGAACGGTGGATGTCAGCAACACGATCCACACGAATGCGGGTACGTACAACCTGACTCCTGGACGTTCACAGGAACAGCCAACTACAACAACATTGCTGCCCTGACACGACCGACGTGATCAACAAGGCAGATGCGGTAGAAGTTGTCACGCCTTACACCGTCACCTACGACGGCCTGCCACATACTGCGACGGTAACGTCGATCACAGGTGTGAACGGTGAGACAGGTGCCACGGTAGGAACGGTGGATGTCAGCAACACGATCCACACGAATGCGGGTACGTATAACACTGACTCCTGGACGTTCACAGGAACAGCCAACTACAACAGCATCGCTGCGCAGACGATCACTGACGTCATCAACAAGGCAGATGCGGTAGTAGTTGTCACGCCTTACACCGTCACCTACGACGGCCTGCCACATACTGCGACGGTAACGTCGATCACAGGTGTGAACGGTGAGACAGGTGCCACGGTAGGAACGGTGGATGTCAGCAACACGATCCACACGAATGCGGGTACGTATAACACTGACTCCTGGACGTTCACAGGAACAGCCAACTACAACAACATTGCTGCCCAGACGATCACTGACGTGATCAGCAAGGCAAATGCTACCGTAGTTGTAACACCGTATGACGTTGTGTATGACGGTCAGCCTCACACTGCGACGGTAACGTCGATCACGGGTGTGAATATGGAGACGGGAGCCACGGTGGGAACGGTCGATGTGAGCGGAACGACGCACACAAACGCCGGTTCGTATCTGGCCGACCCATGGACCTTCACGGGAACTGCCAACTACAACAACAGCAACGGTACGGTTGATGATTTCATCCGTTCTGGAACGGTTTCGGGTAGGGTTCTTCTTGCAATTCCGCTTGAAGGATCAGCTCCCGTGCCCCTTGGTTCGCTGACGCCGACGCCTACTCCTGTGGGTGTTCCTAGTGTGACGCTAACTGCTCATCAGACTTCGAGTATTCTTCCCGATTTCTCGGTAAGCACGTTAGGGTTCATTCCTCCGTCGCCAACTCCAACACCAAGTCCGGTCGATCCGGCTGATTACGGTAAGTACACGTTGGCGAACTTCTTCGGAGCAGGAGAGTACACGGTTTCGCCGTACAAGGCTCCGCAACCGTGTACATACCCATCGCCGAATCAATTCGACCCGCCGAATGGAATTTCGTCGGCTGATGCGTCGGCAGTTTCGCGACACATCATCGGGGTGGCTCCACTATCGCAGTCGGCACTCAAAGCGGCTGATGTCAGTGATAATGCTGTCGTCAGTGCGTTTGATGCCGGACTCATTGCTCGAAAGGTAGCTGGAATATGCGTGCCACCGAATACGTCAGGTGAGTGGAGGTTCGTTTCGCTGTCAACCAACGGAACACCCAGCCCTTCGCCTCAGTTTTCGAACACGGTTTACTCCGACTTGATCAACCAGACGTACACCAACGAAAACTACAAAGCCTACATGATGGGTGATGTAAATGGTACCTGGAATCCTAATCAGGCGGATGCGACACCTGATCGTCCAACAGCAGTTGATCCAAACGGCCCGGTCGCATCGCTTCCACGCGTTTCGGTCATGCCGGGAGGGATCATTACTGTTCCTTTCAATCTCAACAACCTCAAGGGCCGCGGTATCGAGAACTATCAGTTCGATGTCGTGTATGATCCGGAAATTGTTGAACCGTCTACGAATGGCCTCGCTGTCGAACTAAGCGGCACGATCGGTCAGGAGTTCACGGTGGTTTCCAACGTCGCTCGGCCAGGCCTGCTCAAGGTTGTGGTCTACGGCGCGGCAACCGCGATAGGCGATGGCGTGTATGCGAACCTCAGGTTCTCAGCAAAGGGCGGACTCGGCTCCGTTTCGATGCTGCAGATCGAAGGATTCCAATTCAATGATGGCAAAGTCGGTGTCAATACGGTAGATGGTTCGATCAGTCTATCGCAGGCATCTGCCGGCGAAGTCATCAGTGGACGCGTCCTCACGCCGGGCGGTCAGAGCGGACTAAGGAACGCACGCGTTACTGTTACCAGTGACACGGGCGAGATCTTTGCCGCGACGACTGGTACCTTTGGCTACTTCCAGATCGGCGAACTCACCTTGGGCCGAACCTATATCGTTGCGGTCGAATCGCGTCGGTTTAGGTTTACCCCTGTGAGCGTCGCTCTCGTAGGCAATCTGGCTCCAATTGACCTCATCGGTCAAGAATAGTCCGGTTGTCCTAACCTAACGCGGGCGGGCCCTATGGGCTCGCCCGCCTTCCCCCTGGTTCGAGCGGGGAACGTGTCCCGCTCATTTCTCTTTCTCAGGAGTACGATTATGTTTACCAAGCTGCAGCGCTTGTCAGAAGTTTTGTCTCTTAATATCACATCGGTTTGGCGTCTTTTATCGATTCTCGCTCTCGCAATCATTCTTACGACAAGCTCTGCTAGCGGAGCCTTCGCGGGCCGTTCGCTCAGCGATCTAAGCTATTCAGGCAGCGGAGCACTAGCCCAGATCCTCGTCCCGCCGATGGAACTGACCGCTCCGACCGCAAATCAGCTTGTGGGATCAACCGTTGCCCTCCCTATTACAGTGGACGATATTACGGGCGACGGAATCTTCACAGGTCAGTTTGACCTCTTGTATGATCCTGCCGTAATCACACCCTCAGGCGCCAATGCGGGGTGTTCGGCGGCTGGAACCATTGTTGGAAATGCAGGGGTAGCCCCCTTTTGTAGCATACTGGCGTCCGGCCGAATACGTGTAGTTTTAGCAGGAGCGAGTGCGTGGACAGGCTCGGGAACTCTGGTTAACATCAACTTTACGGCGATAGGGATAGCGGGAAATACGTCCGCCCTTACGTTTCCCGCATTGAACATTGAGTTTTCCAATGACGGAGGAACGGTGCCGGTAAATCCGCATCCGGGGCAAATAACACTTGTTGCTCCGACCATCACAGTTGTCAACACAGCGACGGGTGCCGAGCCGAATACGCCGAATTCGTTTGCGGTTACTGTTTCTAATTCGTTGTCGGTGCCGATCACGGTCAATTATGCGACGGGTGGTGGGTCGGCTACTTTGGGGAGCGATTATACGGCGACGAGCGGGACGCTGACTTTTCCGGCGAATACCTCTACCTTAACCCAGACCATAACTGTACCGACTCTTGATGATTTGATCACCGAGACGACCGAAAACTTTGATCTGACACTTTCCAATCCGATAAACGCGACCATAACCGGTACGAATCCGGCCGTCGGTAGCATAGCGGATAATGAATCCGGGCCAACGCTAACTATTGCGAACACGACCCCGGGCGCCGAGACCTCGACCGCTAACGTTTTTACCGTGACCTTGTCTAATCAGACAAGCTCGGCAGTCACAGTTAACTACGCCACATCGAGCGGAACCGCGATTTCGGGCTCAGACTTTACCTCGACCAGCGGCACGCTGACTTTCCCTGCGAATACAACGACATTGACCCAGTTGATCAGCGTACCTACGCTCGATGACACGATATTCGAGGGCACCGAGAATTTTACGATGCTGCTGTCCGGGGCGACGAACGCGACGATTGTCGGTACGAATCCTGAGACCGGTACGATTGCCGACAACGAAACGCAGCCGACGCTTTCGATCGCAAGCACGACGCCTGGAGCGGAGCCAGCGACGAACAATGTCTTTACCGTAACGCTGACCGGCCAGACAGCTTCGGCTGTCACTGTAAACTATGCCGCTGGTGGCGGCTCGGCAATATCCGGAACCGATTACACGGCGACCAGCGGTACGCTGACGTTTGCAGCGAATACTACGACGCTGACGCAAACGATCACCGTCCCGACGCTCGACGACCTTATCTTTGAGGGAGCGGAGAATTTCGACCTGACACTCTCGGGCCCGACGAATGCGACTATCACCGGCCTCAATCCGGCAGTTGGAACTATCGCAGATGATGAAGGCCAGCCAACGGTGTCGATTGTCAACATGACACCCGGAGCCGAGCCTTCGACTGGCAATGTTTTCGCTGTGACGCTTTCGAGCCAGACCATTTCGCCGGTCACGGTGAACTACGCAACGTCGAGCGGCACAGCGACCTCAGGTGCAGACTTCACTTCGACGAGCGGCACCGTCACCTTTGCCCCAATACGGCAACGTTGACGCAAACGGTCACCGTCCCAACGCTCAACGATCTGATCTTCGAGGGATCTGAGAACTTCAGCATGACCCTGTCGGCACCGGCCAATGCGACGATCGCCGGCACGAACCCAGCGACCGGAACGATAGCCGACGATGAGACACAACCAACCCTATCGATCGTCAACACGACTCCGGGCAGCGAGCCTGCGACCGCAAACGTATTTACCGTCACATTGTCGGGGCAGACGACTCAGGCCGTCGGCGTAAGCTACGCGACCGCAAGCGGCACCGCAACGTCGGGCGTGGACTTCACATCGACCAGTGGCACGCTAAACTTTGCGCCAGGCACGACGACATTGACACAGACCATCTCAGTGCCGACCTTGGACGACCTGATCGTCGAGGGGACTGAGGATTTCACGATGCTGCTGTCCACGCCGACTAACGCCACCATCACAGGCCCTAATCCGGCCACCGGGATCATCGCCGATAACAAAGGCGCTCCGGTTCTGACGATCGCAAACACCACGGCCGGCAGCGAGGCGGGAGTGGCAAATGTCTTCACCGTGACACTGTCGAGTCAGACCGTCTCGCAGGTAACTGTGAACTACGCAACATCGAGCGGCTCGGCGACTTCGGGAGCGGACTTTACATCGACGAGCGGCACCATTACATTCGCGGCGAATACCACTACCTTGACGCAGACCATCACGGTCCCGACGCTCGACGATATTATTTTCGAGGGGAGTGAGAACTTCAATATGACGCTCTCGGCTCCGACGAACGCCTCGATCGTCGGGACGAATCCGGCCATCGGCACCATCGCCGATAACGAGACTCAGCCAACGCTCTCGATCGCGAGCACAACACCGGGAGCCGAGCCTGCGACGGCCAATGTTTTCACGGTTACGCTCTCGGGCCAGACGACGTCGGCGGTGACTGTCAACTTTGCGGCCGGCGGCGGATCCGCAATCTCAGGCACTGATTACACCGCGACGAGCGGCACATTGACCTTCGCTGCGAATACTTCAACGTTAACCCAAACGATCACTGTCCCGACTCTCGACGACCTGATCTTTGAGGGGTCGGAGACTTTCAACACGACCCTGTCGTCGCCGGCGAATGCAACAATAATTGGCGCAAATCCGGCTATCGGAACCATCGCCGATAATGACGCTCAACCTACGCTTTCGATCGCAAGCACGACACCCGGAGCAGAACCCGCCACCGCGAACATATTTACTGTGACGATGTCTAATCGGACAACGTCAGCCGTTACAGTCAACTACGCGGCGGCGGGTGGTTCGGCGATACCAGGAACGGATTACACCGCTACGAGCGGTACGCTGACATTCGCGGCCAATACGACGACGCTTACACAGACGATCTCGGTTCCGACTCTTGACGATCTAGTATTTGAGGGAGCCGAGAACTTTAATATGACATTGTCGGCGCCTACAAACGCGACCATAACCGGTCCTAATCCGGCCATCGGTACGATCGGCGATGACGAAACCCAGCCGACGCTCATCATTGCCAATACGACCCCGGGAGCTGAACCGGGAACAGCAAATGTTTTCACGATAACGCTTTCCGGTTCGACCACGTCAGCTGTGACGGTGAATTACGCTACGTCAAACGGCTCGGCCTCAACCGGTACGGACTATACCACGACGAACGGCACGCTTACCTTCGCGGCTGGTACAACGACGCTGACACAGACCATTTCGGTACCGACGCTTGATGATCTGGTCGTTGAAGGCACCGAGAATTTCACAATGCTCTTATCGTTGCCGACAAACGCGACGATCGCAGGGACCAATCCGGCGACCGGTATCATCGCTGATAACGAATCGCAACCGGTCATTTCGATTGCTAGTACAACTCCGGGAGCGGAACCGGGCACAGCCAATGTCTTCACCGTAACGCTTTCTAACCAAAGCGTATCAACCGTAACCGTGGACTACGCATCATCGGGTGGAACCGCAGCCTCTGGCACCGATTTTACGCCAGCGAGCGGAACGATTACGTTCCCGGCCAATACAACAACGCTCACTCAGACAATCAGCGTTCCGACGCTTGACGACGCGATATTTGAGGGTGGCGAGAGCTTTACAATGCTACTGTCCGCGCCGACAAATGCAACGATCGTGGGTACCAATCCGGCTACCGGAACAATTGCTGATAACGAAACTCAACCAACGGTATCGGTTGCCAACACGACACCCGGAGCTGAACCCTCGACCGCCAACGTGTTTACTGTCACGTTGTCAGGACAGACGGCATCGACAGTCACCGTCAACTATGCGACTGCGAGCGGCACAGCGACGTCGGGTAGCGATTTCAACCCGACGAGCGGCACGGTGACCTTCACGGCTAATACCTCAACTCTGACGCAAACAATCAATGTTTCGACCCTTAACGATCTGATCTTTGAGGGAACTGAGAACTTCACGCTGGCGCTTTCGGCGCCAACGAATGCGACGATCTCCGGGGTAAACCCGGCGACCGGAACGATCGCCGACGATGAAATCCAACCGACGGTCTCCGTCGCAAACACAACTTCCGGAGCAGAGCCCGGAACGGCAAATATTTTTACCGTCACCCTTTCCGGACAAACAACTTCCACAGTTACGGTCAACTACGCGACGAGCAGCGGTTCAGCAACATCCGGCGTTGATTTTACTGCGACTAGCGGCGCACTGACATTCGCTGCAAACACGACGACGCTGACCCAGACAGTCTCATTAGGAACGCTCGACGATCTTGCTTTCGAGGGAGCCGAGAGCCTTAATCTGACCCTGTCCGCACCGAGCAACGCCACGATCACCGGCGCAAATCCGGCGGTTGGCGAGGCTCGCACGCGGGGGGGGGGGAAACCCCCCGCCCTTCGGTGGTCGCCGGGAGCAGAGCCCTGGGCGTGTTACGTCACTGTCGAATCACCCCGTCACAGTGAATTATCACAACTGCCGGGGCGGACTTTACCCGGCACGTTGCCTCGGCACCACGACGTTGACACAAACGATCACGGTGCTACCTGTCTCGTTTTGAAGGAACTGAAAACTTCAACCTAATGCTGTCGGCTCCAACCAACGCTACGATCACTGGCACAAATCCCGTGCTCGGCACCATCGCCGACAATGAGACAGCTCCAACGGCTACACCAACCAATACTCCGACAGCGACGCCGACAAGTACACCAACATCGACGCCGACGAGTACCCCAACGGCAACGCCAACGGGAACTCCAACAGCGACACCGACATCGACGCCGACCGCCACGCCTACTCCGGGGCCTGGGATCGAGGGTGACATCAGTCCTAGACTGTTCGGCGACGGCACTATCCTAACAACGGATGTTGTCCAGATGAGGCGCTTTGCCACGAACTTAGATACGCCCGATCCATCGACCAATGAGTTACAACGAGCCGATTGTGCTCCGTTTACCACATTCGGTGATGGTGCGATCACCGCGACTGACGTTATTCAGGTGCGGAGATTTGCGGCGGGCTTGGATCCATTCACTCCGGCTGGCGGCCCTTCGTCACGGCCGACCGGCGAGCTACTTACAACGAAAGGCGAATCGCAAACGGTTGGGCGCGAGCTTAGGATAGGAACCGCACTTAGAAACAACGGCATATCGGTTCGGGTTCCGGTCGAGATGAAAGCGTATGGAGATGAAGTTGCTGTAGGTTTCACTCTGACTTTCGAAGAAGGAGTTTTCGTAAATCCTCGCGTAACCTGGACCAACAGCTCCTGACGGCTCGACCTTATCCGTAAATGCCGAAAAGGACGGACGAATCGCGATACTACTCGATTCGCCCGGACGGATGGTCGCCTCGGGTGTGCCGACTGAGCTTGTCTATGTCGAACTTGACATAGTTGGAGGTGCAGACCGCGGTTCGGTCCCGCTTGCCTTTACAAGTGACCTTGCGGTCCGATCGGTCTCGGACGAACTCGGCGGTTCGTTGCCGACGCTCTTCACCAATGGCAACATCGAGCTTGGGGAGTACAAGGAGAGAGCTGCAGTCGACCGTACGATGGATATGTGGTTCCTAAAGTACCCGATGTTGCCGCTCATCGGGACGTCGCTCAGCTTGTTTTAGGGCATAAGCGGGGAAACACATTCTGGAACAGAAACTCCTTCATTTCCAGATCAAGACGGTCGGTCGTCGCCTTTGGGTCGGCGGCCGTTCCGTTTTTGTAGGTGTTGAAGGCGATGATATACGCCGCTCGTGATGCCGGACTATAGTAGAAATGGAGAGCGAAGTTGTTCTGGTGTCCGCTGTGGCCGATGAAGCGCTGGCCGAAATTGTCCTCGATGAAAAATGAGCGGCCCATGAAGTCTTTGCGATCCTTACCGTTCTTTGGTTCGTCGAGGACATCAACGACCGGGAAGAACATTTCTTCTAGACTCGAACGCTTTAGGATCACGTCGTACTCTGCCTGCCGTTTCTTGTCTCCGATAAGGAACTTGAGATACTTGGCCATATCGGTCAGGGGAGCGTTGAGGCCGCCGTTCGACACGGTGATGCCCGTGTCCATGTCGAAAATTCCTTCGGTCATTTTGCCGTCCTGAGCAATGGAATAGCTGTGTGAACGGTGCTTTAGAAGATGAGTTGGAGTTGTATCGTAATAACTGTTACGCATCTCGAGCGGCCGCAGGACGTTCTTGTCCATATAGACCTCAAAATCCTCGCCCGACAAACGCTCGATGACCTGGCCGAGATAGACGATGCCCGGATTTGAATAGCTGTATTTGCTGCCGGGTTTGAATAGAACCTCGGTGTACGGCATCATCGCGACGAGCTGCGACCACTTGGTTGGCTCGGGCGGGTGCCAATCTTTATCGCCGCCAAACGGCCACGTTCCGCCGCGAAAGCCGGCGGTATGCGACATCACCTGCCCGATAGTGATCTCGTCCATCGAGCCGAACGGATTGTGGACAGCCCTTAATTCAGGGACATACTTCGTCATCGGATCGTCAAGTTTCAAACGTCCACGATCGCGAAGCTGCATTATGGCAATGCTGGTTAGGGTCTTTGTGATCGAAGCCCAATGAAAGATGGTGTCTTTATCGACGGCGATCTTGTTAGCGAGATGCGCTGAGCCATAGGTTTGATGGTCGATCACCTTGTCTTCGTGAACCATCAGAAACGCTCCGCCTACTATCGAGTTGTCCTTCATCCCTTTTTGATAAAGGGCGTCAAATTTCTTGAGTTCTGCGGTTGCACGGTCCATATTTTGCGGAAATGCTGTGAGGCTGGCGGCAAAGATCGGGATCAGTAACCAGAGTCTTTTCATAACTTACCATCCAACGTGGATCGGCCACGAATCAACGATCGTTTCATGATCTAGCACGTTAAAATGCGAGTGCTGCGCCGCCGTTAGGCACGAATGATTTGCCAAAATACGAAGGCGATCTCCGACTTTGATCCAGTCAAAGATCGAGTCGTCCGTCACATAGATCTGCCCGTGCTCCTGAGACAAGGAATCGAGTCGCACGCCAAGTTCATTGCCCTCAAGGTCGAGAACACGACCGTATCCGCAGCTCGGATCGATATCTACCGCTCCCCGGTCTTTCGACATTGCAATCCCTCCCGCATCGACTACGATCTTGCGGTGCTGTCGGCTGACATGTGTTACGGCGGTGAGAACAGTTAACGCACAATCATCGAACGAGCAGCTGCCGAGCGTCGCCTGAAATGCATCGAATAAGATGTAATTGCCCGGCCGTATCTCGTCGATGCCATCGAGATGATCGACGTGCGTGATCGACGGCGTCGAGCCGATACTGACGGTCGGCACTTCGATGCCGCTGATTGCGAAGACGCGTAGCAAGATCGACCATGACATCGCGTTCGATGTACGCGATCTCCTCAATCTCGCTCTTTGTCTTTACATTATACGAATGACCGGCGTGGGTGAGAATGCCCGCAAATTCAAGATTTGCTGCTTCGCTGATAAATCCTGGTATCGTTGTGGCCTCGACCGAATCAGCATCGACTCCGCAGCGGTGATAGCCGCAGTCAACTTTTAGAAAGACGCTGACCTTCAGAGCTGCATTTCCCGCAGCGGCGTCGAGCAACTCCATCGTCACCAGATCAGCGGTGATCAAATTTAGATGAACACCGCTTCTAATGATCTCGAAAACACCAACAAATTTCCCCGCCTCGATCGGCACTGCATAAGTAATGTCATCAAACCCGCCGGCCGCAAACGCACGAGCTTCAGCAAGCGTTGAAACGGTGATCGCTCCGTCGTGTCCGGCAGTCTGGATCCGCCCCAACTCGACGCTCTTATGCGTCTTTATATGCGGACGCAGACGAACTCCTTTGTCATTCGCAAGCTGAGTCATTCGCTCGGCATTTCTGCGGACGCGTTCGACATCGAGTATCAGGCAAGGAGTCTTCAGTTCGTTCATTTTCGGTTGTTAAGGATAGTCGCGAATGAGGCTGAACGGAGTTCTTCGGGTGTCAGTCCGGTTCTCGTCGTCGCTTCCGCCTCTGTGATGGCTCCGCAATTTACGGCTCGCAAGAAGAAGCTGAGTAACCCTTGCCCTGTCGCGGCGTCGTCAAAAACATCGCCGACCAGCGTCGCACGCGCGGCTGCATCGAGAAAGCTTGTGAGGCGTTTGCTCGCGTCTTCGATGCCCTCCAGAAAGAATGCATAGGTAGCGGCGTATCGGGTAGCCAGCTGTGCCGGATGCAGATCCCAGCCTTGATAGAAGCCGTTCGCGAGTGAACTGCGGCAATGATCGTAATGTAGCCGCCACGCACGGTTAACGACAGCAATGTTTTCGCTTCGCTGTTCAGCTGAGAGTTCATCGCCACGATGCGGCCCGATCGGCATGACGTTAGTCGCTCCATCGGAGAGCCAAATACCTGTGCCGCCGAGAGCTACCTCCATTGCGTTCCGAGCAAAGTCGCACGCCTGATGCCGCATTTCCTGATACGCAGAAGTAATGCCGCAGGCAGCTGTATAGTCATATGCCCCAAAATGAGCACCACGAAGGCGGCCGCGTGCAGCGTCGTGCATAGCCGGCAATGCCGATCTGCCGTCTGATCCAATGATCGCCTGTGTTGTCTCGACCATGATCTCGAATTTGATAGTTCCGACGTCCAGACCGAGCTTCGTCTCTATCTCATCAAGAATGTCAGCCAAAGCCGTGACCTGCTCTGCGACGACCACCTTGGGAAGCGTGACGACAAAATTTTTCGGCAATTCGCCGCCCGTAGCTTCGATCAACGTAGTTAGAAACAAGTCGAGCGTTCGTATCGAACGTTCAACCATCTCTTCGCTGAAGGCCTTGATACGAAAGCCAATGAATGGCGGTAAAGTATTCTCCACCATTCCTTTGGCCAATTCGATCGCCGCCGAAACAGCATGCCCGTCCTCTTCGCCATCCAAGCGAATTCCGTAACCGTCCTCAAAATCTATCCGAAGGTCCTCGATAGCCTCGCGTTCGAGTTTGTCGCCTGCTCGTTGGTAGATCGTTGCCGAAAGCTCATCGCGAAGCCCGAGCAGACCCGCAAACGTCGCAGCGTCGGGTGCATACGTTCGAAAGGTTTGCGTTGCCAGTCTCCCAAGTTTAAGAGAAGTATCGGAACGAAAAAGGTGCGCTCCGCCATAGACAACATGAACTGGCTGACGTAGCCCGGTTTCGCCCGGATAATGCTCTGAAAAGCGGGACATAATCGACCGGAGATCACTCACAGACCGGTCGGTATATTCCTTGGAGAGGGTTGTCTTCACAATAGAGTGGAGAGGAGTAAGGAGATTAACTACCGCGATATGTCGAGTAACCGAATGGGCTCAGTAACAGTGGGACATGGTAATGCTGAACCGGATCCTTGACCACAAAACTGACAGTTACCTGCGGGAAAAAGCATTCGATACTTTGTAACAAAAAATACGGTCCGGTTTCGAAAATGAGACGATAGTGCCCCGGCAAAAATGCCTCACGCGTATTGAGCAGATCATTTATCCGACCATCGACATCGGTAATACCTTCAGCGATCGCTTGCCAGCCTGCGGTATGCGTTCTGCGTTCGAGTACAACCGGTATTCCGGCTCCTGCCTTTCCAGAAGTCGTATCTAGTATATGTGTTGTTATCGCGCTCATTTTTCTAAGAGTTGTCTCAGGCGTGACTCAATTGTCTTTCGCTGTTCTTCAGCCGCGATGACGAGTTCGGTCTCGACGGAATTTCCGAGCCGTGCCCGGCATATCGCCAGCACCTCAATTGCCGATCTCCCACCTGTGTTCACGATAAATATAAACCCGAACTTATCTCGATACAAGCGAAAAGCTTCAGCTAGCTCAGAAATCATCTCTTCGTCACTTGATGCCAGATCGCCGAGACGGCCTTCGCCTGAATAAGCCTCGAGCCGGTCAGCATTCGAAAGGGCCGACCAGAGGCTGTTGGCCTTCACGAAAAGCGGCTCGATCAGAGGAAACGGCCTCGCAAGCGTCATCGCAGTTGCCCACACTTTCGAGCCGCACCAAGTCAGAAACAACGCTTCTGCGTCGTGCGACGGCATCTCGTTGATCTCGGCTAGTCTCTTGTAAACGTTAGGGTTACTCAATTCTCATCATTTTACCGAATCCAACTGAGTTTGAGTAATCGCTCGTAAATTTGGCATCCGCACGCGGCGAACGCATAATTGAGTGATCAAATGAGATTCACCAGAGCCAGCGGCATTTTGCTTCACCCTACCTCACTTCCCGGGCCGTACGGCATCGGCGACCTCGGCGGGAATGCGTACGAATTCGTCGATTGGCTCGTATCGGCCGGACAGAAACTCTGGCAAATATTGCCGCTCGGGCCGACATCGTACGGCAATTCTCCATACTCGTCATACTCGGCCTTTGCGGGAAACACGCTATTGATATCGCCCGAACTCTTGGTCAAAGACGGTTTGGTGCGTCCCAAAATGCTTGGTATCGCCCCCGTATTCGCCGCCGATAGGGTCGACTATGGAGGGGTCAACGAATGGAAACAGTCGCTCCTTAACGAGGCTTTCGAAACATTTAAGGCAGCATCAAATTCGCCGCTCACCGAGGAATTTGCCTTCTTTCGGCGAGAGAATGCGTGGTGGCTCGACGATTATGCTGCCTTTCGAGCGATCAAGAACGTCCATGACCACAGCCCCTGGAGCGAATGGGCACAGCCGATCCGGTTGCGCAAGTTGGATGCCCTCGACCAGACGAGATCGCAGCTAGCAAGAGAGATCGAAGCTGAACGTTTTTTCCAATATGTCTTTTTTCGTCAGTGGCTCGCCTTAAAGAACTACGCAAATAGCAGTGGCGTGCAGATCATCGGCGACTTGCCGATCTTTGTCGCGTACGACTCGGCGGACGTGTGGTGCAATCAGTCCAAATTCAAGCTTAACCCCGATGGTTCGCCAACTGTTGTCTCCGGCGTTCCGCCTGACTATTTTTCTAAGACGGGCCAACTATGGGGCAATCCTATCTATGATTGGCAGGCGATGCTAGCGGATAATTTTAACTGGTGGACAGCGCGCATCGCATTTTCGCTCAAACTCAACGACATCATCCGGCTTGATCATTTCATCGGCTTTTTGCGCAATTGGGAAATTCCAGGCGAGGACGAAACGGCCGAGAACGGTGTTTGGGCGAGCGTTCCCGGCCGCGAACTATTTACTATACTTCGACAACGACTCGGCGAACTCCCGATCATTGCAGAAGACCTCGGCTCGATGACCACTGAGGTCGAGGAGCTTCGCGACACATTTGGTTTCGCGGGTATGCGGATCCTGCAGTATGCCTTCGGCGGCGATGCGTACAATCGCGACTTGCCGCACAATTATAACCAGAATACGGTCGCCTACACAGGCACACACGACAATGACACCACAGCTGGCTGGTACAAATCGGCCCCTAAGAACGTCAAAACACATTGCCGCAAATACCTGCGCACCGGAGGCCGCGAGATGCACTGGGAAATGATCCGGGCGTGTCTCGCATCTACCGCGAACACTGCGATCATCCCCGCTCAGGATGTCCTCGGCCTAGGCAGCGAGTCGCGAATGAACACGCCGGCGACCGCTGGCGGCAATTGGGAATGGCGTCTAATAAAAGACGAACTGAACGAGCAGACCGCAGGCCGTCTCCGCGATATCGCTGCGATGTTTGGGCGCGTCTAAAGCCGGCAATTTATTTGATTTTGAGGCTCGTTTTTGCGTAGAAAAAAACGTGTCTCCAGTCAAAAATATTACCGCGATCTGACCCAGGTTCTTCTCCTATGGAGACTGATCTGTTTCGTTTTATGCTCGTGCATCCATTCATCAATGCCAATGGGCTCGCGCGGCGATATCGAGTAAGCGATTTTCTTGAGTGGGTAGAGTTGCAACGGGCGCGCTCTTGTGACATATTTTATTCGCTGTTAAAAGGCGAAGTCCTTATTTCACAAACTCTTTGAGGAGATCAATAGTATGGCAGGAAAATTTGAGATCAAGGCTGGCAAGACCGGCAAGTTTCGTTTCAATCTAAAGGCAAGCAATGGCCAGATCATTCTGACGAGCGAAGCCTACGAGTCGCGCTCGGCTGCGGTGAAAGGCATCACTTCGGTAAAGAAGAATGCTGGCAACGACAAGCGTTTTGAGCGCAAAACAGCAAAGGACGGCTCGCCGTACTTTGTCATGAAGGCCGCCAATGGCGAACCTATCGGCAAGAGCGAAATGTACAAGACTGCGAAGTCGATGGAGAACGGCGTCGCATCCGTCGGCAAGCATGCCCCGGAAGCACCTGTAGTCGATGCCGATGCGAAGCCAGCTGCCAAACCGGCTGCGAAGCCTGCAGCAAAGGCTGCTGCGAAACCAGCAGCAAAGCCGGCAGCTAAAGCGGCTGCGAAACCAGCGGCAAAGAAAGCACCAGCAAAGAAAGCGGCTCCGAAGAAAGCGGCTAAGAAATAGTTTTCAAATAACACAAGACCGGATGTAGCCCGAGCGAAAGCTTGGGCTATTATATTTTAAGTATGCAGCAGAAAAGAGTTCGTCTAGGCATTGAGCGTTTGTTGGCAGAGAAGATCGATGTGATCCGCGGCCAGCGTGTTGGTTTGGTATGCAATCAGGCGTCCGTTCTGCCCGACACATTTGCCCACGTGGCAGACGCATTTGGCGAGCGTGACGAATTTGAACTGACGACGCTCTTTGGCCCGCAGCACGGGATCCGCGGCGATGTTCAGGACAACATGATCGAGACGCCGCACACGGTCGATGAGCGTACTGGCAAGCCCGTCTATTCGCTCTATAGCGAGACGCGCGAACCGACGGCCGAGATGGTCAAGGACATCGACGCATTTGTCATCGATCTACAGGATGTCGGCTGCCGCATCTACACCTTCGTTTATACGATGGCGAATTGTATGCGTGCCGCAAAGCAGTTCCGCAAAAAGGTCATCGTCTGCGACCGTCCAAACCCGATCAACGGAACGGCGATCGAGGGCAATATCACCGAACATGAGTTCAAATCGTTCGTCGGCCAGTTCGAACTGCCGACCCGCCACGGCATGACGATCGGCGAGCTCGCAAAAATGTTCAATGAGCATTTCGGCATCGGCTGCGACCTCGATGTCATCGAGATGGAAGGCTGGACACGCGGGATGTGGGGCGACGAGACCGGTTTGCCGTGGATCCTGCCTTCGCCAAATATCCCGACCGTCGACAGCTGTGTTGTTTTCCCCGCGACCGTTCACATCGAGGGCACCGAACTGAGCGAAGGCCGGGGCACGACCAAACCATTCGAACTGAACGGTGCTCCATTCATTGATCCGTATGCATGGGTCGCTGAGCTCGATAAATTTGGCTTTGCGGGGGTGAAGTTTCGCCACGTCTTTTTCCGCCCGACGTTTCAGAAATGCGCCGAACAGGTCTGCGGCGGCGTTCAGATCCACGTCACAGACCGTGAGGCCTTCACGCCCGTCATCGTCGGCATCGCGATGATCAAAACCGCCTACGATTTGTACACCGAACATTTTCAGTGGAAACAGGAGGCGTACGAATACGTCTTCGACAAGAACCCAATGGACGTGGTCTGCGGCACCGACAAGATCCGCAAGGCGATCGAGGGCGGCGTTGCTTTAAATGAGATCGAGGCGGACTGGGCCGAAGGGATGAACACTTTTCGCGAGGCTAGAAGATCGTATCTGCTCTACTAACCGGAGATAAGATGAAACGACGAGACTTGATCAAGGGCGTGGCGGTGCTCCCGCTACTCGCTACCACCACTTTGAGCCAAAAGACAGCAAGCCATAAACTCATCAAACCCAAGCGCCTCAAGAAAGGCGACACGGTCGCGATCATAGCTCCGTCTAGCGGTGCTGATGAAAAGCAATTTGAAAAGGCCATCCAGAACATGACGGATCTGGGCTTTAAGCCAATCCTTGGAAAGTACGCGAGAGAGATCAATGGGTTTCTCGCCGGAACGGATGAGCAGCGGATCGCGGACATTCATTGGGCGTTTAGCGATAAAGAGATAGATGCCGTCTGGTGCGTTCGCGGCGGGTATGGACTCTCGCGCATACTGCCAAAGATCGACTATGCCTTGATCAGGAAAAATCCAAAGATCTTCATGGGCTATTCGGACATCACCGCCCTCCATCTGGCGATCCATGAGAATACCGGCCTGGTCACGTTTCACGGCCCGGTCGCCTCATCGACGTATGCCGACTACCCGAAAAAATACGTCATCAATACTCTGATAACTCCCGTCGTACCCGACAAGATCGAGCCCTCGCCAGACAACGTCGCCAAGGGCACTCTGCTCTACAAAACTCAGGTCATCACCAGCGGAAAGGCTCGCGGCCGTCTCATCGGCGGCAATCTTTCTCTGCTAACGGCTCTCGCCGGTACGCCCTACGCTCTGCGTAATATAAAAGGCAAGCTGCTGTTCATCGAAGATGTCGGCGAAAGGCCGTATCGGCTGGACCGGATGTTCACGCAGCTAAAACAGAGTGTGAATCTGAAAGAACTAGCCGGCATCGCCCTCGGCATTTTCGAAGGCTGCGACGCCCCGGACGCTAAGTCGCAAACGGTAATTGATGTCGTGAAAGATCAACTCGGTGGCTTAGGCATCCCGGTCATCTACGGCTTATCTTTCGGCCATATCCGGGATCAATTTACGTTTCCGCTCGGTGTGCAGGCTGAGTTGGATACTGGGAATTCAACAATGACTCTCTTAGAATCTGGGGTGGTCTAGACATCTATTACTCTGTCGCTGGTTTCATATTCCCTCAGGTTCTTGCCATCTTTTTGATTCCATTCGGTCACGCTCGCGGTTTGAAGTTGACGAGATTATTGGCCATGCCACCGAATACAAAATGGTGCAGGGGCAGCACTGAATACCAATATAGCCGCCCCAGCACGCCCTTTGGTCGGAAAGTCGCGTTTTGTTTTAGAAAGGCCTGACCGTCTTTCTCGACCACTTTGAATTCGAGCCACGCCTCGCCGGGCAACTTCATCTCTGCATATAGCAGCAGGCGTCTTTCCTGTTTGTCTGCTACCAGAACACGCCAGAAATCAAGAGTGTCGCCCGGATAAATTGTGTTAACGCTCGTTCGACCGCGGCGAAGCCCGACGCCGCCGACCGCTTTGTCCATCAGGCCGCGAATTGACCAGAGCCAGTTAGCATAATACCAACCGCGCGATCCACCTATCGACCAAACATTGTCCACAACCTGATCAACATCACTTGCTATTGCTACTTGCCGTTTATCAAAATAACAGCCGTTTTCGGGAACGTCGACGTGAGTAAAGAGTGAATTGTCCTTATAGCTCGAACTGAGCGAATCTTTCCAACTCGAAGGAACGCTGTTCTGGCCGATCTTCTGAAACGCCAACTTGACCGCCTGTCGGTAGTTGATCGGTTCGATCCCGAGCATCTCAGTTAGATCGTTGTTCTGAGCGACGACCTCGACCTTCATGCTCTTGACGAGATTAACAGCCAGCTTGAACGAAGTGCTGGTCACGAAATACAGCCAATAGGACGATATCCTCGGGCTCATTACCGGAACCGTTAGAATGTAACGCTTGAGTCCACGGACCTCCGCAAACGTGAGAAGCATTTCCTTATACGTCAGCACATCTGGTCCGCCGATATCGTATGAACGGCCGAAAGTTTCCTCGCGGCAGAGAACGCCGCTGAGGCATTCGAGAACGTTACGGATCGCTATCGGCTGCGTTCTGGTGTTTAGCCATTTGGGGGCGATCATCACAGGTAGCTTCTCAACCAGGTCGCGCATTATCTCAAATGACGAACTGCCGGAGCCGACAATGATCCCAGCCTTTAGAGATGTGACGGGCACGCGGCTGGTACGTAAAATCTCGTCTACTTTTTTTCGCGAAGCGAGATGCTTGGAGAGTTTGTCGTCGTTCGTGATCCCGCCGAGGTAAATGATCTGCCGGGCAGTCGTTTGATCGACTAGTCTAACGAAATTAGTGGCGGCACGCTGCTCCATTTCCTGAAAATCACTTGAGCTGTCGCTCATCGAGTGGATCAGATAATAGGCAGCCTCAATATCCCGGAGACGGTCATTAAACCGCGGTTCTTCAAGAAAATCTATCTCAAGTACTGATACGCCTGGGTGGTCGTAAATTCCGCCGGTAGGGAAACGCCCGGCGTCCCGGACACAGCAGATCACCTCATGGCCCTGATCCAGAAGCGTGGGCAGAAGTCGTTTTCCAATGTATCCGTTGGCACCGGTCAGAAGTACCTTCATAAGAATGGTCGACTTATGTTTTAACCACCGCTAACCGCGATTTGCGACGGTGCGACGGTGTCGCTCACGCTTCGCGGCTCGCTTTGATTGAATAATTGACCTTATATCCGCCAAGTAGATGTACTCAAACCGCTAGCCTTTCGCTCTTACTCCTAAAACCAACTACTCTTGCTCTTCCCGCCGAAGATGCTGCCGAGAACGCCGCGGACGATGGCGTTGCCGACCTGGCGGCCGATGGATGAGCTGGCTGAGCGGGCGACGCTCTTCGTCACGGATTCGACCAGCGAATCGTTCCGGCTACTCGCCGTGCGTGTTGCTTTCGCTTCTTCTTTAGCGATCTGCTCTTCTTGCTTAGCGATCATCTCGGCCTCGGCGGCTGCTGCCTGCTCGGCCGCTCGCGTGTCGGCGGCGACCTGAAGCATTTCGTAGGCGGATTCGCGGTCAAGCACGTTTTCATACACACCGGCGACGAGCGAATTTGCGATCAATGCGGCACGCTGCTCCGGAGTGATCGGACCGATCTGGCCGCTTGGCGGCACCACGAACGCCCGGTCGACCATCGTCGGCACGCCCTTCTCGTCGAGCGTCGAGACCAGCACCTCGCCGACGCCAAGCTCGGTAATGACGGTTTCGGTATCAAGCTTTGGATTCACGCGGAACGACGAAGCTGCGGCTCGCACTCCTTTCTGCTCCTGCGGCGTGTACGCACGAAGAGCGTGCTGCATTCGATTGCCGAGCTGAGCCAGCACCTTTTCCGGGATATCCGCCGGATTCTGCGTCACAAAATAGACCCCGACTCCCTTCGAACGAATGAGCCGCACGACCTGTTCGACCTTATCGACAAGCGCCGCCGGAGCGTCAGAGAAAAGCAGATGTGCCTCGTCGAAGAAGAATACGAGCTTTGGCTTCTCAAGATCGCCCGCCTCGGGCAGCGACTCAAAAAGCTCGCTCAACAGCCAGAGAAGAAATGTCGAGTACAGCTTTGGGGCGTTGATGAGCTGATCGGCGGCGAGCAAATTCAACACTCCTTTGCCACCAACGGTCTGCATGAAATCCTCGAGCTTGACCGCAGGCTCGCCAAAAAAGTTGTCGCCGCCCTGTTCGTCGATTTGCAGCAACCCGCGTTGGATCGCACCGACCGATGCCGCCGAGACGTTGCCGTATTTGAGCGTCAATTCCTGTGCATTTTGCCCGACCCAGGTCATCAGAGCCTGCAGGTCCTTGAGGTCGAGCAGCAGCATCCCGTTGTCGTCTGCGTACTTGAAGGCGATCGAGAGAACCCCTTCCTGCGTGTCATTAAGCTGCAAAAGCCGCGACAGCAGAAGCGGCCCCATCTCCGAGACGGTCGCCCTTAACGGATGCCCGGCCTTGCCAAAAACGTCCCAGATCGTCGCCGGAAAGCCCTCGAAAGCGGGCGTAATACCAAGCAGTTCGTTACGCGCATCGATCTTCGCATTCCCGCCGCCCGGCTGCGTGACGCCAGTCAGATCGCCCTTGATATCGGCCATAAAGACCGGCACGCCCCGCGAGCTAAAGCCCTCAGCCAGCTTCTGCAGCGTCACGGTCTTACCCGTTCCCGTCGCCCCGGTGATCACGCCATGGCGATTTGCCATCTGCGGCAGTAAGAAAAACTCGGCCTCGGTATTTTTAGCAACTAAGATTGGTTCGCTCATAGGTTAGTGAATAGGTACAGTGAACAGTGAATAGTGCCGGACAAGATCGACCAGTATATGCGATATGATACAGCGAAACGCATGAAAGTGAATAGTGAATAACGAACAGTGAATAATTAAAACCTTGCCGCTGGCTGCTCATTGTTCACTATTCACTATTCTCTGTTCACTTTCCGTATGACCACCTTCAGCCCAGACCATTTCTCATCCACCGCACAGACTCTTACATCGACCAGCCCGAGCGGAAACGCCGCCTCGCGAACCGTGTCCTCGGTGATCTCGGTCGGCAGCTTGGCCGCCTTCTTATACCAAGAAACCCAGATCGCCCCGTCCTGCTTAATAACACTTCGCAGTCGTGCCAATTCGCCAAACAGCTCATCGCGGCCATTTGTAAAAAGATGCACGATGTCCCAACGTTGCGACGGCGTAGCACTGGACACGTATTGCCCGGCCAGAACCCCGCGCGTGAGCAAGGGCGTAACACTTTCCGCAGCCTCGATCAAGACATCCTCCGGCACCGGGTCAACCAACTGCCCATAGTCGTCCGGAGCATTCACGGTCAACACCGCCATCCCCGCCTTCATCCCCAACTTCTTCGCCAACGGCGTCCCCGAATATCCAGTGATCATATTTCAAGACTTTCGCAAGCCGTATCGCCCGGTTTTTTTGCCGCCGGTTCTTTCGATCATTCCGGCTTCTATGAGCGGATTGATCAGGTCCATCGCACCTTGCCTCGAAATATCGAGTGCCGACCAAATATCGGACGGTGACATCGATCCGTGATCGGCTAGCAGCCGGAGAAGTCGTTCCTGTTTTGGGCGCAAAGCGATCTTCTTGCCGGGTCCAGGCTGAAAAGTTTGAACCCGTAGCCAGACCTGTTTAAGTGTCTTGAACAGCCCCTCGGCCGAGTATTCAAGCCAGCCGGTTAGGTTGTCGCCATCGCGACGCACTGCATCTAGAGCAGCGTAGTATCTCGGCCGATCTTCCCAGTAGAATTCATCTACTGAAAAAATATGGTGCGTATCAAATCCACGCCGGTAAAGCTCCCAAAGAGCTAGAGCCCGTCCCGTCCGCCCGTTCCCGTCGGCAAACGGATGGATCGACTCGAAGCGATGATGCAGGATCGATGAGCTAAGCACGGGCGACAATTCCGTCGACTTCTTATTCCACCACTCGAGCAATTCGAACATCAAAGGCGAAACGTCGTCGGGCGGCGGCGGAACGTAGTTGCCCACACGAACATGGATCGTGCGATAACGGCCCGCCTCACCCTGATCCATGACACCGTCGGCGAGAATCTTGTGCAGCGTGAACACATGCTCGTGGTGCAAACGCTTTTTGTCTGCGTTCTTCTCAACGTACCGCAGCCCGGCAAAATAATTTAGCACCTCACGCTGCGACCGCTCGCCTGCAGCAACAAGTGTCCGCCCTTCTTCAATGGCACGCACTTGTTCGAGCGTCAGTGGGTTGCCCTCGATAGCTGTCGAAGCGTGCACATTTCGCGATCTCGTATCCTTTTGCAAGGCCGGTATCCACGACAACTCGACCGCAGCGGATTGGATACGCTCTCGCAACACCGCGATCTCTTCACTGAGAGTCAGCAGATGGTTCGAGATAGTGAACTGCGGAATAAACACCATCCCATAAGTCAAGCATAAGTCAAGTTATGAGTCAAGCACTTGCTTATCAGCGAACATCAAATTGATGAGCTACACTCCACCATTTTTCCTCGGCTTGCGGTGGCCGGGGCGGGGACGGCGACGGTTTCGGATAGTTTTAGGTAGAGGCGGCCGATGGCGTCGGTTGTCGGGGCTAGGAAGCGGAGGGTTGTGTCGGGGCGGATGCCGAAGTGTTTGCAGAACGGGTTGGCTCGGATGTAGCGGCCGGTGATCGGCGGGGTTTCGCGCAGGGTGAAGGCAGCGGGCGAGGTCGTAGCCAGCGTTGGCTCGACGATGATCATGTCTTTTTCGCGGTTAAAGTAAAGATAGACCGCCTGCGGAGCACCCATTAGAGCGTGCGCCTTGCGGTTGATGAACATCGTGCCATTTCGGTTGATAGTAGCGTGGATGCGTTCGGCATAGGGCACAGTCGGCCCGCCTAAGAATTTTTCGCATTGTCGGTCGAGGATATCCATAAGTCAGTGGTCAGTGGTCAGAATAGTGACTGTTTCTTAGATAGCACAAGATTGCATATGTGTCAAGCGGTTTTTTGGTTGACGCGTGGCGACCGGTGCATTTAGAAGCCCGGCTCTGCCTATTCGCAGTGCGGCGATGGCTACGCCTCGCCGTAAGCATCCACATCACGCCCTACTGTTTTCGCACGCCTCCGCCGCCCGGAGCGGCGGAGGCGTGCGAAAACAGATCTCTCAGGATCCGATGGTCGGCGAGGCTTAGCCATCGCCGCCATGCGAGACGGCAAAGCCGCAAACGCTTTTGCCGCTCTCGCGGCCCGCTTGCTGTCTTGGGCGATTTGGGCGGTTTTGAAAAGAAGGGGCGAAAATGCGGTTCGGAGTTTGTGCAAAACGGTTCGGAGAACGACCAGAATGTTCTTTTCCCTGACACTTTTCGTCGCGAATCTTATTCGTGGCCCCTTTCGCGCACATTCGCGGTTAAACCTTCTCTGGCCCGGCGCGGATTGATTAAATCTTAGAACTGCTACATAATCGGTAATTTTGATATTTACATCGATATCGGACGGTGCGTCCGTTCGAGGATATAACAACATAGTATGAACAGCTACGTAATTTACATGGTGCCGGCGTTGGGCATTTTGGGTTTGATGGTGATGGCGATCAAGTCGGCTTGGGTAAGCAAGCAGGACGCGGGCGACGAGAAGATGCAGGAGCTCGCCGGATATATCGCAGACGGTGCGATGGCGTTCCTCAAGGCCGAGTGGAAGGTGCTGAGCATTTTTGTCGTGTTCACGGCTGCTCTGCTTGCATATTCCGGCACGATCCACGAGATCGACGGTCGGCAGATCCACTCGAGCTGGATCATCTCGATCGCATTTATCATCGGCGCCGTCTTTAGCGCGACCGCCGGATACATCGGTATGCGAGTCGCCACTAAGGCGAACGTCCGCACCACCCAGGCGGCCCGCACTTCGCTAAAGCAAGCCCTAAAAGTTTCCTTTACAGGTGGAACTGTTATGGGCCTCGGCGTGGCGGGACTGGCGGTTTTGGGGCTGGGCGGATTGTTCATAGCTTTTCTCGCGATATTTGCTGGGCTTGGAGTAAATCAGGTGAAGACGGCGATCGAGGTCTTGACCGGTTTCTCGCTCGGGGCAGAGTCGATCGCGTTATTCGCACGTGTTGGCGGCGGTATCTACACCAAGGCCGCTGACGTCGGCGCGGATCTGGTCGGTAAGGTCGAGGCGGGAATTCCTGAGGATGACGTTCGAAATCCTGCTACCATCGCGGATAACGTTGGCGACAACGTCGGTGACGTGGCCGGCATGGGCGCTGATCTTTTTGGTTCGTATGTCGCGACCATTTTGGCGACCATGGTTTTGGGGCAAGAGATCGTTGTTAAGGACGCTTTTGGCGGTATGTCGCCGATCCTTCTGCCGATGGTCATCTGCGGCCTCGGCATCGTGTTCTCGATCATCGGCTGCGCTTTGGTTCGCATCAAAGACGACAAGTCGAGTGTGCAGAGTGCGTTGAACATCGGGAACTGGTCTTCGATGCTGCTCACGGTGATCGCGTCGTTCTTTGTTGTGATGTGGATGCTGCCGGATGGGGCGATCACTTCGCGTACGAATACGTTCAATAAATGGGGCGTTTTCTACGCCATCGTTGTGGGAACCATCGTCGGTGCGATCATGAGCATTGTCACCGAATATTATACGGCGATGGGCAAAAAGCCAGTGCTCTCGATCGTCCAACAGTCATCGACCGGCCACGCTACCAACATCATCGGCGGCCTCTCGGTCGGCATGAAGTCAACGGTGATCCCGATCCTAACATTGGCAGGCGGCATCATTGCATCGTATTACTTCGCCGGCCTCTACGGCGTCGCGATCGCCGCGGCGGGAATGATGGCGACGACGGCTATGCAACTCGCTATCGACGCCTTCGGCCCGATCGCCGATAACGCCGGCGGTATCGCCGAAATGAGCCAGTTGCCACCGGAAGTTCGCGAGCGAACCGATAACCTCGATGCTGTTGGAAATACGACTGCCGCGACGGGAAAGGGATTTGCAATAGCATCAGCAGCCCTAACATCACTCGCATTGTTCGCAGCTTTCGTCGGCATGGCGGGCATCGATCGGATCGACATTTACAAAGCAAATGTGCTCGCAGGGCTGTTTGTTGGCGGCATGATCCCGTTCATCTTCTCGGCATTGTGTATTCAGGCTGTCGGTAAAGCGGCCATGGAAATGGTCGAGGAAGTTCGCCGTCAGTTCCGCGAGATTCCGGGTATCATGGAATACAAAGCCAAGCCGGAATACGAAAAATGTGTGGCGATCTCCACCAATGCGTCGATCAAGCAAATGATGATGCCGGGTGCGATCGCTCTGATCACGCCGGTCATCGTCGGATTTACATTCGGCCCCGAAGTCTTGGGTGGTTTGTTGGCGGGTGTCACAGTCTCTGGCGTTCTTATGGGAATCTTTCAGTCGAACGCTGGAGGTGCATGGGACAACGCGAAGAAATCGTTTGAGAAAGGCGTAATGATCAACGGCGAGATGGTCTACAAGGGATCGGAAGCTCACAAGGCATCTGTCACAGGCGACACCGTTGGTGATCCGTTCAAAGACACCTCGGGCCCTTCGATGAACATCCTGATCAAGCTGATGTCGATCGTATCGTTAGTTATTGCCCCGTATATTTTCGGTATCGGGCAATAAGGGTTGGCAACGGCGGTGGTGATATTTCTCATCTATGCCGCGTTGTCCAGAAAACAGGAGAACTTCGCTCAATCATGAAAGGTAGAAACTTTGTAAGAGAATTGCTTGTTTTAGCTGCGTTTGCAGCGATAGTACTTTGTACGCCGGCGGATTCCTTCGGTCAAGATGCCTCGACATTTGACCGCGAATCGATACCCGCAACGGCTGCAAAGGCCGAAGGATTTGTGCCTAAAGGTTGGAAGATCGAGGAGCAAATCAAGGGCGATGTCACCGCCGATGGTGTCTCGGATGTTTTGCTCAAACTGATCGAAGACAAACCAAAAAAGGACGATGAGTTTGTGGATCGCAATCGTGTGCTCGTTATCGCAGTCGCCGATGGCAATGGCGGTTTTAGAAACGCCGCTGTCGCCGATAAGCTCCTTCAGTGCACCTCATGCGGTGGTGCATTCTACGGCGTAGTCGACGCACCAGCAAATGTTTCGATCGAGAAAGGCGTGATCGCGGTCAACCAGGATCACGGCTCTCGGTGGGTCAGCGATATTACATTCAAGTTTCGATACGATGAACAGCCGAACATGTTTATCCTGATCGGCTTCGACTACTCGACCCGCGACCGTGCAGAGGCTTCAGTGGTATCGGAGAGTATCAATTACCTGACGGGCAAGCGCATCGCCACGAACTCAAAAGGCAAAAAGACAACGGCGACCATCTCTAAGAAACGCTGGAGCATCGAGGAAGTTGATTCAGAAGAGTTCGAATCAGCTGCCGCGAAGCGGTTGGGAGTAGACTAAGCTTACAAAGAATTATCGAAACATAAGGATCGGTCTCGGCCGGTTCTTTTTTTGCGTGCGAAACGCGGAAATAGGCCGCTCGTATTCGCTGGGGTTTGACTGTTTAACCCTCTAAGGGCAATATTGTTCAAACTACTACATGGCGACTAACCTGCCCGATTCTATTGCTCATTACAAAATAATTTCCGCTATCGGTGCGGGCGGAATGGGCGAGGTGTATCTGGCACAGGACACAAAGCTCGAACGCCAGGTTGCGTTAAAGGTGCTGCTTGACGAGGTTGCCGGTGATGAGGAACGCGTCCGGCGGTTTGTGCAGGAGGCAAAGGCCGCATCGGCGCTCAACCACCCCAACATACTGACGGTCTATGAGATCGGCGAATTCGACTATACGCGTTATATAGCGACCGAGCTGATCAAGGGCGAGACGCTTCGCGACCGGTTGCGCGGTGAGCCGATGACTTTGCGTGAGGTGCTCGATGTCGCGATGCAGGTGGCTGCCGCCCTCAATGCAGCGCACAGCGCAGGTATCGTCCATCGCGATATCAAACCCGAGAACATAATGCTCCGCGATGACGGGATCGTTAAGGTCCTTGATTTCGGGCTGGCTAAACTGACTGCGACGCCCGTCGGCCCTGCGGATTCGGAAGACGCGACGCGAGCTCAGGTCAATACGCGGCCTGGGGTGGTGATGGGAACGGTGCTTTACATGTCACCCGAGCAGGCGAGAGGCAAGGAAACGGATGCACGATCAGACATCTGGAGCCTCGGGGTGGTGATCTATGAGATGCTCGCCGGTGCGACCCCTTTTGTCGGTGAGACAGCGAACGACTCGATCGCCGCGATCCTGGCAAAAGAGCCGCCGCCGCTCGATGAAGCAACGCCGCCCGAACTGCGGCGGATCGTACGCAAATCGCTGCAAAAGCAAACGGACGAGCGGTATCAGACTGTCAAGGATCTGCTCCTCGATGTTAAAAATCTCAAACGCGAACTCGAGTTTTCCGAGGAACTGGAACGCTCGAGCGTTCCGCAGTCCACGGGCTCATCAAACGTCAGCACGGTGCAGCGGAGCGAAAATGCGACGGCTATCCACACCGGTGTCATCTCGACGCAAAACAGCATGCCGCAGCAGATGTCGAGCGCCGAGTATCTCGTCACGCAGGTAAAAAGAGGCAAGTATTGGATCTTGCCGCTGGCGTTTTTGCTGATCGCCGCTATCGGTTTCGGTATCTACAAGTATTCCGCTAGTCAGCCGACAAACCTCTCCTTTGAATCTGCAAAGATCACAAAGGTCACAGACTCCGGCAAAGTAGGCCAGGTTGCTATCTCACCGGACGGCAAATGGCTGATCTATTCGGTCTTTGACGGCGGAAAAACAAGCCTGTGGCTCAAACAGGTTGCTATTACGGACAGTAACACCCAGATCGTGCCGCCGGCCGATGTCGATTACAGGGGATTAGCGTTTTCTCCCGATGGCAATTATTTGTATTACAATGCCAGCGAAGGGTCGATCCTCGGTACCTTGTATCAAGTGCCGGTGCTGGGCGGGACGGCTCGCAAGTTGATCAGCGGTGTTTCGGGCGGAATAAGCTTTTCGCCCGATGGCAAGCAGATCACCTACGGAACTGAAGACCTGGCGAATGACGAAAGCATCCTGATGATCGCCAATGCGGATGGCACCGAACCGCGTCAACTGCTAAAGCTGAAAGGAAACGATGAGATGGCGAGCAGCCGGGGACGCTGGTCACCCGACGGGAAAACGATCGCACTATGGACCGGCACAAATAACCCACGCAACTGGGTTATTTCGACAGTCTCTGTCGCCACCGGCGAGATAACTCAGTTTGAAAAGCACAAATTTTATAACTATTCGGTTTGGGAGTGGCTGCCGGACGGCAAAAGTCTTTTGACCCTTGCTGCCGAGAAAGTAAATCAACCCTTACAATTTTGGCAAATATCTTATCCTTCCGGCGAAGCCAAAAAGGTATCGAACGATCTGAACAATTATAGTTCGATCAGTCTCACGGCGGACGCTAGTGTTCTGGCAACGGTGCAGTCTGTTTCGACAAGCAACATCTGGACTGCTCCGATCGGCGATAGTTCCCGGGCGACGCAAGTCACCTCGGGCAGTAATCAGAATTATAACCCCGTCTGGACGCCTGACGGTAGATTGGTTTACGGAAGAGGCTCGGGACTTGATTCGGATATTTACGTTACCGACCCTTCCGGCGGAAGCTCAAAGCGGCTGACGTCAGACAAAATGAGCATAAATCCGACGGTCTCGCCTGACGGGCGATATGTTGTTTACCTTTCTCTTCAAAGCGGATTTCCTGCGATCTGGCGGATGGGTATCGACGGGAGTGATCCGAAACAGTTGACTACCAGGGGCAACAGTGCCGAGCAAAGCATTTCACCTGATGGTAAGGAAGTCATTTATTCTGAAGGTTTTGATACGGTGAAGATCTGGAAAGTGGGAATAGACGGCGGCGAGCCTGTTCAATTGACTGACAATGATGCATTTAACCCGGTATTTTCACCGGATGGAAAACAATTCGCCTGCCTCTGGAGGGATGAACCAAACTCCCAGCCTAAAATTGCGATCATACCCTCGACCGGCGGCAAGCCTGTTAAAACCCTCACTCTGAATAGCAGAGGTTACGGACTGCGTTGGATGCCTGACGGACGCTCGATAGCTTACATCGTCGATAACGGCAATGTCGGAAATATCTGGTCACAGCCAATAGACGGCGGCACACCGAAACAGATCACGAATTTCACCAGCGAACGCATGGGGTCATTTGATATCTCGCCTGACGGAAAGCAGTTCGCCATGATGCGCGGAACGGAAACCCGAGATGTCGTGCTGATCAGCGGGATCATGAAATAAGAGCTTAAGACGGAATAGGACTGTATGAAACGATGCCCTGAATGCAGACGGGATTATTACGACGATACTTTGTTTTAGTGTATTTAGGACCGGTCTCGATTGATAAGCTTTACAAGGGTAAGACTCCGGACCGGTATTGGCCGGTCCGTTTTTATTTATAGTTCATCAAAACAGTTTATAGAAAGCCGCTATCGGGGCATGTCGTTAACATTGACGTGCCGAACGAAGAAGTTGCCTACGGTCGTTTCGAACTCGTTTCGCTTGATGCCGGCGGCGGCTCGTGCGGCGGAGGAACCATAGTGTTTCAGCGTGATCGGATCGGTTCTAGCTGCCAGACCATCGAGTGCACCATAATTCTTGTACCTTACAATGATGGATACATCCCAGTCATTCTCACCTTCACTCGTTGTCTTGAGCATGATCGTATAGTCCTCGATGATCCCCGCCGCCTTGTACGCCTCAAAGATCGGCTTTCCATTCTGTCGAAGATCGGTCCAAAACTCACTATTTTTGCCGGGTTTGATATCGATCAGTAACACACGTGAGATCGAACCCTCAGTGAAGTTTGGCGTCATCGCTTGCGCAGTTGCCTGTGAGTTAAAGCAGGCCAAGCAGAAAAGCAGCATTGCGACCAACGATAAAGTACGTTGCATATATTCTTCCTTTTTCAAAGGATGCAGGCCTGGAGTAAAAAGAACATCTGCCGCATCTTAAAGGCAATTGCTCGCTCAAGGTAGAGTGGTGCTCAGAGTAGATAATGACGGGCGTGAATACACGCGTAAAAAACTAGATTGCTTTTCTATCCATCAAACCAATAAATCGTTCAAACAGATACTCCGAATCGTGCGGCCCGGGAGCAGATTCCGGGTGATATTGGACTGAGAATACAGGCAGCGTTTTATGACGCAGTCCCGCGACGGTTTGATCGTTGAGATTGATGTGCGTGACCTCGACATCGGCTGGCAGACTGTTGGCGTCGACTGCGAAACCATGATTGTGGGCGGTGATCTCGATCTTGCCGGTGGTCAGATCTTTGATCGGCTGGTTGCCACCGCGGTGGCCGAATTTTAGTTTGTAAGTCGCCGCTCCGAAGGCTTCGCCGATCAGTTGGTGGCCGAGGCAGATACCGAACATTGGCGTTTGGCTCGCAGTGAGCTTCTTGATCTCTTCGACAACCGAGGTCATCGACGCCGGGTCGCCGGGGCCGTTTGAAAGGAAGATGCCGTTCGGTTTGAGAGCCATCGTTTCCGCAGCCGAAGTGTCAGCCGGAACGACCGTTACGCGGCAGCCAAATTTTGCGAACTCCCTGAGGCTGTTTGTCTTGACGCCAAAATCATAGGCAACAATGTGATATTTCTCTTCGCTCATCGCTGCGTGATCATAGTTTTCAGCAACCGTTACTGAGCTTGCGAGTTCACGATTCTGCATCTCGGGTGTCGCGAGGATCTTTTTCAATAGCGAATCCTTGTCGAGATCTACCGTCGAGATACCCGCACGCATCGCTCCTTTATCGCGGATATGACGAACCAGAGCACGGGTGTCGATGTGCTCAATGCCGACGATGCTATTGTCTTTTAGATAGTCCTGAAGCGAGGCCGTCGAGCGAAAATTAGATCGGATACGGCTTGCTTCGCGAACAACAAATCCCTCCACCCACGGCCGGCGTGATTCAACATCTTCCTCGTTGACGCCATAGTTGCCGATCAGCGGATACGTCATCGTGACGATCTGGCCGGCATAGCTCGGGTCGGTTAGGATCTCCTGATAGCCCGACATCGACGTATTAAAGACGATCTCACCAAACGACTCGCCGTCCGCACCAAAAGATGTACCCGTAAAGGTACGCCCATCCTCGAGTACCAATATTGCCTTACTCATAAAGGACAGATTTTAACGCATAGACGCAAAAAGTCAGAACCGCCTGCGTAAGCGGGCGGCTTGTGCGTGAATAGCCAAATACTGTCTTGATCTAATGCGTTAACGTCGCCCGCTCATACAAGTGGGTGTGACATGCCTATCTTTCGTTCGCTCTAGGGTCTACCTTATTGGCAGGGGTAGCCGGAATAGATTTGTCGTATTCACCATGTTCGAGAAAACCGATATTAGAAGGTTTCCAGTAGCGGAAAAAGGCCTTACCGTAGATGTATTTTTCGGGGACGAGTCCCCAGTAACGCGAGTCAGAGGAATTATCGCGGTTATCGCCCATTACAAAGTAGTGGTGTTCATCGACTTTCTTAGAAAGCGGTGGCGGCATGGATTGGGTGTACTCTTTGTCGAGATATTCTTCGTTCAATTCTTTTCCGTCTACGAAGACGCGGCCGCCTCGGAGTTCGACGGTCTCGCCCGGTAGGCCGATCACGCGTTTTACGTACGATTTGTCCGGATCATTAGGAAACCAAAATACCACGATGTCGCCACGCTCAATGTGGCCCCAGCTAAAGTTTTGTATCTTGTAATAGACGAGCTTGTTGACGAGCAGGCGTTCGCCATCGTGGAGCTGGGGCAGCATCGAGGTGCCTTCGACAACGACCGGCTGGACGAAGAAAACGCCGAACAAAATAAAGACGATGATGATCAAAAAGATGTCGCGAATGAGCTTAAACCCCTCGGACCACAGGCCCTGACGCGACTCACGGGCGAGGTGTGTGACCTCGATATCCCGATCATCGAGTGCCGAGACGAAGCCAAAATCCGATTGGTTTTTCTTTCGCAAATCTAACATAATCGTGGCGTCGAAAGCGCGCGAAGCCAACAGCGATTCTAGCATTTAACGCGGCCTCGGCGGAAGTAATATGAACGAACAGATCAGATCATTGTTCCCGGCCACTCAAACATACGCGTACCTCAACAGCGCAGCGATCTCGCCGATCCCGACGACAGCTGGTGAAGCCGTAGGTCGCCAACTGGTCGATGTCGCACTGCACGGCTCGTTGCACTATCAACAGTGGGTTGATACCAAAGATCGCGCGCGGGCTTTGCTCGCCGGAATGTTGAACGTGCGGAGCGATCAGGTCGCGTTTGTGCGGAATACATCAGACGGCTTTGCCTCGATCGCAAGCGGCTTGAAATGGAGGTCTGGCGATAACATCGTCAGCTTCGAACGTGAGTTTCCCGCAAATTTCTACCCATGGCGACGCGTCCGGGACGATCATGGCGTAGAACTCCGACTTTGCTCGGAACGCGAGGGGCGGATCGACCTCGACGAGTTGATTTCGCTTATCGATAGCAATACAAGAGTTGTCGCCATCAGCGCCGTCCAATTTGCATCAGGCTATCGAGCTGACCTCGAACGCATCGGCCGTGAGGCTCGTGCTGTGGACGCGCTCTTCTGTGTCGATATTATCCAGGGCTTGGGAGCGTTGCCGTTTGACCTTCCAGCGCAATTTGTCGATGCCGCGTGCGGGGCTAGCCACAAATGGCTTTGCTCGCCCGAGGGCTGCGGCATCATCTATCTCTCAGATCGTGCCCGCGAACGCGTGAATCCAACGCTTGTCGGTTGGATAAGCGTCGCGACGCCGTGGGATTTTGAAGATCGTGAACAACCGTTCAAGCCAACTGCCTTAGCCTGGGAAAGCGGCACTGGCCCCGCATCTCTTTTCTACGGACTCGAACAAAGTCTAAAGTTACTCACCGAAACCGGACCAGAGAAGATCGAATCTCATCTATCGGATCTAACCGATTCGCTCTGCGACAGTCTCGCGGGCCGGGATTACGACTTAGTAAGCTCACGCCTTCCGGGCGAAAAGTCTCAGATCGTCTGCATCAAACACCGCAACGGCCTCACCTCGAACCAACTCGCCGCCACGCTCGAACAGCAAAACGTCATCGTCAGTCCGCGGGGCGACCGACTTCGCATCGCTCCGCACTTTTACAATAATATGGAAGATATTGCTCGGTTGATCGAGGCGTTGCCGTAATTGCGAAGAACCCTCTCTAATACCTACTTGCCCAACAGGCTGTCGGCACCGATCTCTGGCGTGTACCCATCTAAATTCAATCGCGTCATCCCGCCGGCATCACTAAATGTTCGCATCTTGGATCGTTTACCGTCTCGAAAGAAGAAAAATATGTAGCCGACAAAAAGTCCAACCAGTACGGCACCGCCCATACCAAAAACGATAACGAGGGCGGTTGAGAAGAAGACATCTGAGGTAGTGAGGACAAAGGCTCGTTCGGCCGAGAAGACGAAAGGGTTTTTGCCGAGCCACTGTGTCTGTTTTTCGTACTTGACCTGATCGAGCAGAGCTTGGGCGGATGTTGCGTCGGTTATGTCGAAAACAAACGCATTGTAATTGCCGATCCGCCGATATGCGGTGTTGCTGTCGCGGGAATCATCGAGGAACTGCTTAACTTTAGTGTCCGTCTCACTCGATAGCTGTGGGGATGCAAACTCGACGATAACGAGCTTTCCCGCCGGATAGGGAGCCGTGACGGCTTCCGTTCCGGGGATGAACTCGATGATGTTCAGGACAGGACGATCACCGAGAGCGGGCTGAAGGCCGGCAACATTCGTCGCAAATGTCGTTTGGTTGCGAAGGCGTTCCCACTCGGGCAGGTGTTTTATCAAAACAGGGATGCCATCGACCTCAGAGACTTCCTGGCTCTGGTACTTTGTCGGCTCCGGTGTCTGCGCCACGATAGACGTAGCCATCGCGATCAACGCAAAAGCCAGCAGAAAAATACTTATCGACCTGAACACTCTCGAAATCATCGTCCCAAAACTCCCAACCGATGCCAAACGGATGTCACGATTCTAGCATTTTCGGCAATAAACGCGCCTGTTAGCGGAATATACCAAAAGGTATAGCTTTAGTGCACGAAAGTGTATGCGCATCCGTTCTTTGATGTGCGGCGAATCTTAATGTATGCAAGAAAACTGAACAAGAAGCGTATTATGGCGTTAAATGTACACTGTCTTCGACCAAAATAGACTTTGGCACGCCGATTGAAGATAGCCATACAGGGGGGAAACGAAAATGACTACTGAAACCTTAAATTTTCCAGTTTTTCATAGCGAGCAAGGTGTTGATTTGGACAATGTGTTCTTTTCGAGCCAACCGGAGGCGGTTGACCTGAAAAAAGCTAAGGACTTTGATCTGACACAGATGGCGGCACGGGCGGACATGGGAGCCTTTGAGGAGATCTATAGTCGACATCATCGGCGTGTCTACTCGATTTGTTTGAGGATGCTTCAGAGCCCGACCGAGGCTGAGGATCTAACTCAGGACGTCTTTATCCAGTTGTATCGCAAGATCGGCAGCTTCCGCGGCGACTCAGCTTTTACCACGTGGCTGCACCGCATGACCGTGAATCAGGTCCTGATGCACTTCCGTAAGCGAACGGTGAAGTTTGAAAAGACCACGGAGGAAGGCGAAACACCGGACCAGATCGTCTCCGGCACAGGCAATCCGCACAAGATGCAGATCGTCGACAAGATCGCTATCGATAACGCGATCGCACAGTTGCCCGAGGGCTACAAGAACGTCTTCGTCCTGCACGATGTTGAGGGTTTCGAGCACGAAGAGGTCGCGAGAATTCTTGGTTGCTCCGTCGGCACTTCGAAATCGCAGCTTCACAAAGCGAGACTCAAACTGCAGAAGCTTCTCAAGAAAAAAGCCAACCCGCGTCTTGTCGGGCTGAGTGCATAAGATATCCGATATAATAATACAACGGCCTTCCGGTAACGGAGGGCCATTTTTTGTGGTTTTAGGTCGCGATTTGGACTAAAAATCAGACTAAATGATTGCGCCTGAACACGTTACCGAAATGTTGCGCACTATTTAACGCAATTTCTTAGGCGATGCGCGTTAAATGTTGCAAAAAATAGAGTTAGGGGAAAGTTTTAAAACCACTATATTTTGTGTTGACAATCGCTTTCCTACACAATATAGTCTATAACACTGCGGCGAAAGCTTTGAGATTTATAGACGAAGAACCCGCCTGCAAATCCAAATATTTGAGTGAAAAAGCAGCCTTGCTTTGGTTACAAGACAAAGTGGGTATGTGGGACTTTCTCTCTCTTTTTCACAGAACGAACGTAGCGTAATGACACGGGACGGTACGCGTAGGGAGCATTGACGACTAAAATGGACACATTCTTTGGACAGAGCGGCACAGCGGCGACACGGCAGACTGACGATTCGACACAGACCTCGATGCAGGTCAGAAAGCGTAACGGTTCGCTTGAGCCGGTCGATATCAATAAGATCGTGCGGGCGATCACGCGCTGCTGCGTTAATCTGCCGTCGGTCGATAGCCTGAAGATCGCGACCAAGACTATCAGCGGCCTTTACGACGGAGCGACGACCAAAGAGCTCGATAAACTCTCGATCCAGACAGCGTCGAGCCTTATTTTTGAAGAGCCGGAATATTCGCGCGTCGCCGCACGTCTGCTAAATCAGTATATAGAAAAGGAAGTCCGCAATCAGGAGATACAGTCGTTCTCGCAATCGATCGCATTTGGCGTCAAAGAAGGCCTGATCGGAGACAGAGTCGCTCAGTTTGTCATTGCCAACAGCCGTAAGCTAAATGACGCGATCGACCAGACGCGGAATGACCTGTTCGAGTTCTTTGGCCTGCGTACATTATATGACCGCTACCTTTTGAAGAATCCGACGACACGTGATGTGATCGAGTCGCCCCAGTTCTTCTGGATGCGTGTCGCTTGCGGCCTCGCGGAGAGTCCTTATGAAGCGATCGATCTTTATAATCTCTTCTCATCGCTAGAGTACGTCCCATCGACACCGACGTTGTTCAATTCCGGCACACAGCACGAACAGCTTTCAAGCTGCTTCCTGCTTGACTCGCCGCAGGACAGCCTGGACAGCATATATAAGAAGTATTCGGATGTGGCAATGCTCTCGAAATTTTCGGGCGGTATCGGCATCGCATATCACCGTGTACGTTCGCGAGGCTCGCTGATCCGGGGAACTAACGGCCACTCGAACGGTATCGTACCTTGGCTCAAGACGTTGGACTCATCCGTTGCTGCGGTAAATCAGGGCGGCAAACGCAAAGGAGCTTGTTGCGTCTATCTCGAAACCTGGCACGCCGATATCGACGATTTTCTCGAACTTCGCGATAACACCGGCGACGACGCCAGCCGAACGCACAATCTGAATCTGGCGAACTGGATCCCGGATCTCTTCATGAAGCGCGTTCAGGCAGATGGCCAGTGGTCGCTGTTCGATCCGAAGGTCGTGCCGCATTTCCCAGACCTTTACGGCGACGAATTTGAGGCGGCCTATGTGAAAGCTGAAGAAGAAGGCCTCTTCATGCGACAGATCAATGCCCGCGATCTCTACGCCAAGATGATGCGTACGATGGCGCAGACCGGCAACGGCTGGATGACGTTCAAAGATTCGTCGAACCGCAAATCGAACCAGACCGCGCGGCCCGAGAACGTCGTTCACCTTTCCAACCTCTGCACCGAGATCATCGAGGTGACGAGCGACAGCGAGACGGCAGTTTGTAATCTCGGGTCGATCAACGCCTCGCGGTATGTAAAGGACGGCGGATTTGACTATGAGAAACTTCGCAAAAATGTGAAGCTCGCCGTTCGTCAGCTCGATAAGGTCATCGACCTGAATTATTACGCGATCGAATCGACCGCACAGTCGAATAACCGCTGGCGTAATATCGGCCTCGGGTTGATGGGCTTGCAGGATGTTTTCTTCTTGTTGCGGCTACCCTTCGACTCCGACGAGGCTCGTAAGATCTCGGCGAAGATCCAGGAAGAGATCTATTATGCGGCGCTCGACGCTTCGAGTGATCTCGCCGTCGAGCGCGGTGCTCATCCCGCGTTCATTGAAACGCGGGCGGCTCAGGGTGATCTGCAGTTCGATTTCTGGGGCGTAACACCCGACGATATGCCGCGTTGGGACGCTCTGCGAGAGAGGATCAAGCAGACCGGACTTCGCAATTCGCTGATGATCGCCATCGCACCGACTGCCACGATCGCCTCGATCGCCGGCTGTTACGAGTGCATCGAACCGCAGGTGTCGAACCTCTTCAAACGCGAGACGCTCTCGGGCGATTTCGTCCAGGTCAACAAATACCTCGTTCAGGAACTCAAGGCCCTCGGCCTGTGGACCGACGAGATCCGAACAAAGATCAAGCTTTCGGAGGGCTCGGTCCAGGACATCGCCGAATTCAACGACGAACTCAAAGCCATCTACCGCACCGCCTGGGAAGTTCCAATGCGTTCGCTTATCGACATGATGGCTGACCGCGGAGCTTTCATCGACCAGTCAGCTTCGCTCAACCTCTTCATGGAAAGCCCGAATATCGGCAAGCTCTCGTCGATGTATATGTACGCGTGGCAAAAGGGTTTGAAGACGACCTATTATCTTCGCTCACGCCCGGCAACGCGGATCGCACAGGTTGCTGCGGCTGACAACATCGCATCCGTGATCGAAGAACCGAAGAAGATCTATACGGATGAGGAAGCGTTGGTTTGTTCGTTGGAGAATCCGGAGGCTTGCGAAGCCTGTCAGTAGGTTTCGATCGCGTAGCGATCCAATGAATTTAGCCGTGGACTTAAGTCCACGGAAAATCGGAAGAAATATACCGTCGCGAAGCGACGTTTGAATCATTCGTCGCTACGCGACGAGATCATAACCGCCAACATCCCGTGGACTGAAGTCCACGGCTAAAGTCCTCTTGCCGCTACGCGGCGTAACAATAATATGCTACTCGATCAAGGTTTCAATTTAACGCTTCGTCCGATGAAGTATCCGCAGTTTTATGAGATGTATAAAAATGCGATCAAGAATACGTGGACGGTCGAGGAGGTCGATTTTTCGACTGATGTGAACGACCTGCGTAACAAGATGACGCCGTCGGAGCGGCATATGATCAATCGTTTGGTGGCGTTTTTCGCGACCGGTGATTCGATCGTATCGAACAATCTCGTTCTCAATCTCTACAAGCACATCAATTCGCCCGAGGCGAGAATGTATCTCTCGCGGCAGCTCTATGAAGAAGCAGTCCACGTTCAGTTTTACCTGACGCTGCTCGATACGTATATTCCCGATCATCACGAACGCGAACAGGCGTTTGCTGCGGTAAATAACATCCCATCGATCCACAAAAAGGCCGAGTTTTGTTTTAAATGGATCGACTCGATCCAGAATCTGCACGCTCTGGAGACAAAGGAAGACCGCAAACACTTCGACGAAAGCCTCCATCGCCAGATCGTCACGATGATCGACGAAGCCGTAACCTGCGAAATGCAGTTTGCCGAGGACATTCTCTCCGGCGGCGTCTCTGGCCTCTCGATAGCCGACATGCGTCAATATCTAGAGTTCATAGCTGACCAACGCCTTGTCATGCTTGGTCTCCAGAAAGTTTACGGAGCAAAAAACCCGTTCTCGTTCATGGACCTGCAGGATGTACAGGAACTAGCCAACTTCTTCGAACGCCGCGTCTCGGCGTACCAAGTAGCGGTCGCGGGTGATGTGAGTTTTAACGAGGCCTTCTAGGTCGATCGCGCGTTAGCCAGTAAGAAAACGCGGACAGGAAATGCTCCTGTCCGCGTTTGTAACTTCTGGGGAACCCGCTTGGACTTTCGGTCTTTCTTGTAACGCGTGTGGAGTGCTGGAGTCGGCTCTCGACGCGGCTTACCGACCGTATTAAAAAGAAGGACCCGGCGACAGGCTCCCGCCGGGTCCTCACAAGATCATAGATCGTGCACGGCGGACGTCGCCACCCAGCCACCATCTACGCCGCCAGGCAGCATCTGTCCGACGTCCTCGCCCACTTCGTCGTCGATCAGCCTGTTCAGCTTGGCATTCATTGCCATGATAAGGTCGGCGTTCTTCTCTCGATCCATCGCGAGGTTTTCAACTTCGTTCGGGTCGTTCTGGTGGTCGAACAGCTCGACATCGTTCAATTCGAAAAGCTCATCGAGCGTGGTCGGTCGGTTGTGCTGTTTGGGCGAAAAATAGCGCGTGAACTGATAGCGGCCGTCGAACACGCTGCGGATGGCACCGCGTTTCATCATGTTCGGGTGAATGCCTGCTTCCTTGACCTTCGCCGGTCCGCCCTCCTTCAGCAGATCGCGCGCCTTCATTAGGAAGTCGCCGTCTAGCGAGGCGAACATATTGAAACAGTACAGCTGGCCGTCGCGCACGGTGTCGATGTCCGCCTGCTCAGGGGCGGCGAGGACAGAGGAGAAATCCTTGCCCGGAAGATCCTTGGTGATCGACGCTTTTGTCTCGGGGCTCGCGTTGGTGAGCGAGATCAGGGTCGGTGCGAGGTCGAGGTGCGTGGTTACGGCCTGGCATCGCTTGCCGCCCTCGTAGGCCGGGTGAGCCACGATTAGCGGCACGTTGTTCTGTTCGCGATAAGAGGTTGCTCCCTTGCCGGTCATCTGATGGGCGCCGCCGAGTTCGCCGTGGTCCGAGGTCAGAATCACGATGGTGTTGGAAGCGAGGCCGCGATCCTCAAGTTCGTCGAGCACCGTCATAATGTGGCGATCGACATCGCGCAGTCCGTTGAGATAGAAGTTGTGCCGCTTGCGCCAGCGCCAAGTATCCTCGACTGGGATCGGGCCGGTCATCGCGTCGTTCCCCATTGTGTGGTCGGTGTGTGCGGCGGGGCGTCCGGGAGCGTCGAGCCCCTGCGAAAAACTGGCAGGCAGTTCGAAATCCCACTTCTTAGCGTACATCTCATGCTCCGGATCACCGGCGATGTGGGTCAGATTGTTTGCCCCCTGCAGAACCTGTCCGGGCTCGTCCGTGTTGTAGAACATCACGTCGTGCGGGTTGACCAGATTCACTGCCAGGAACCACGGCTTTTTCTCCTCAGCCAATTCCGAGGCCTTGCCGCGTAGCCAGCTCGCTGCGGCGGCGGCGATCATGCCGTCGTGCAGATAGCCACCGTGCGTATGAGCAATGATGTCGCCGACACCGAGGTAATCGGAAAAGCCGTAGGCCTCCATCTCCTTGGTGAATATCTTCGTCGGCGCGTCAAGCGTGTTGTCGGTCTCGAACTCGCGGGTGAGGTGCCATTTGCCCTTGTAGGCGGTGTAGTAGCCGGCCTCGCGGAGTTGGTGCCCGAGCGTCTTGATGTCGGTCGACATGCTCTGCATCCATGGGAAGTTCGTGTTGTCGAACATCTTGGTCTGTTGGATGTGACGACCTGTATAGATCACCGAACGCGAGGACGTGCACACGCAGGAGTTGATGCGGTGGTTTTCGAACACGACGCCTTTCTCCATCAAGCGTTCGTGGGCAGGCAGGCGGTAGTCCTTGGGAACCTCATCCGGGCGGAAACGGCGCTCCTGGTCCGTCAGGATGAACACGATGTTGTAGGGCCCGCCTGCGGCGGACTGATCGACTTCTTTCATTGCTTTTGTTGCTCCTTTTTTGTTTCTGTTGCCCCTGACCGCACCAGCTAACGACCGTTGGCCTAACCAGCCCGGAATGCGACGTTATCTCGGTCGAAGAATACTGCCTTGGCGTCGGCACTAAAACTGTCATTTTTGACAGGTTTTTCCGAATTAGTCGGAGAATACGGCGTGAGCGGCGGCGATATAACTGTCATTTCTAACACTTCTTTACGAATCCCGCTGAGGGCGGATCTTCCAAAATTAGGATTTGGGTCGGCGTCGTTATCAAGTCGCGGTGGCGGGATGAAAATTCTAACGAAGCACTTTAAGAGATCTGCCCACGAAAAGACCGAACGCTCGAAGAAAACGTATTCTCGAGTCGTTCGGTCTTTTCGTGGCCAAGCGGAAGTTCGATCAAGACTGCTCTACGGTACTCTGCTCAGCGATCCGCAACGCTCGGCTGACCATCCAGATGGCGGTCAGAGCGACCACGACCGGGTTAAGCAGCATCACCGGCATCGGGACAAGGTGCGTCAGCCCGCTCAACAGGAAAAACCATGCACGCTGGGTCAGCAAGCCGAGTATCGAAACAGCGAAGAATATGCGAGAAAGCCGACGGGTGCGATGTCGCAGCATTGTGACTGAACCCAAAAACGACCCTATGACTCCGAGCGAGTAACCCACAGTGGCCCAAAACGGTTCGGCCGTCATGATCTCAAGCCCCACTGAAGATATTTGCTCTGCCTTCTCGGCCTCGGACAGTAGATAAGGATACACCAACTGTATAACGCCTAGAATATTTATCAACACCATCAAACCTGCGAAAACCCAGAACCACCACGGTGTGGCGGTCTTCCTCTTGTTTGTGTCGGAACTCATAACACGCCTCCTGCTCAAGATGAAAGTTTGGACACGAGTCTAATCCTGACGGCAGTATTTGTCCAGACTCCGACCCTTACAGTTTGGATCGCCGATAGATAAGGAATAGCGTTATCGAATGAAAAACGGCGATAAGAAGATTGCTAGCGACGACTGGATTGGCGATGGTTCCGACGGTAAATGGGGTTGTCAATTTGTAGACGATCTGGACGAGGATCAAAGCGGCAACCATGTTCGGTTCGCGATGGAATAGAAGGCCCAGCGAGACAAGCGCGATGGCAATATAGACAGACAACAAGATCCCGCGTGCCGCAGTCAATTCACCATAGCTCTCCCGAGCCCAGGCTGCATCCGTCATGATCCCATAGCAAACGGGCAGAAGAACGGCGATATTTAATACCAACGAAAGGACGATCATTATCCGCATACGGAAAATTTCGCTCTATAGTCGAATATGGATTCGCGGAGATTCCTTGATCTTTAAGTGAAAAGTCAGAACTGAGCGATCTGCATTGGCACCTTACCGTCGCGACCATAAGGGCCGCCGACTCTGGAGGGAGCGACGCCCCACCACCAAAGTGTCCCATCGGTTTTGACTGCGAATGTACGATTCGCGATCGCGTAAACGGCGGCAACATTTGTGATGGCAGGCTTTTTTGGTGAGGGGTGGTAAAATCCGCTGGTTCCGACGCCGATCTGCCCCCAGCCGTCGTGGCCCCACAGTCGTAATGTTTTGTCCGCGAGCAAAACTGCGACATGACCGTTTCCGGAAACAATAGAGCGAGAATTTGTGATCCCAACAACCTTCGTTGGCGAAGCATTAACTGTTCCCGGAGGGCCATTATTTCCCCAGAAAAGCGGAGTTCCCATTGTCGCTGATTGATTGCTGCCCCACATCCAGACGGTCCCGTCTGCCTTTACCGCTCCCGAGAATCCAAAATTTGTTGACCCTTGGGCGGCGATCGAAACTACATTCTGCAGGCCGGAGACAAGGATCGGTTTTCGGCTCCGTCTTAATTGGTCCGTCGGCTCGACGCCGAGCTGGCCGTTCTTATTATCGCCCCAACCATAGACCTTGCCGTCTTTTGTCAGTGCGAGAACATGTCTTTCGCCGGCGTCGATCGACGACACTGACGGGAGGTTTTGGATCGTCACGATCGCTACGTCGGATAGGTTTTCGGCTGCCGGATGTTCTCCCCAAGCTAATACTGCACCATTTGACCGAACCGCTATACCAAAATGGCCCGCAGCGGCGATCTGCACAATATCCTTTGGCAGCGGTACAACTATCGGCGTAGCGGTGCGAAGTGGGTTCTCGGGCGTTCGGCTCGATCCCGGACCGCTCCCAAACTGCCCGCGATCATTCATTCCCCAGGCGAGCACCCGTCCGTCCTCGAGCAGGGCAAAGTGCATATCGGAACCACTTTCGATATGCCTTACCTTTCCCGGAAACGCGAGCGGCTGAGGCGTCGCCATTCCCCGGCCCCCGGAACGAAGCCCGCCATCCCGGTCTTCGTTCCCAAAACCGGTCACGGATCCATCTGTTTTTACGATGTAAATAAAATCCGACCCGCCGATGTACCGTACAGAGTTCAATTGAGCGGAGATCTGATGAGATTGCGCAAAAACGCAAAGTAGTGAAAGTGTAACTACTAGCAGATGGTCTCTATTTGCCCCACAAAAAAAAACCACCAAAAAAAAAAAAAAAAATGCCCTGCCCGCCGTTAAAGGGCGCCCCGAACGGGCGGGCGGGCCCCCTTCCGGGGGCCCCCCCCCCCCTTTTCCCTCGGGGGCCGGGGGGAAAAAAAATCCGGCAAAATTCGGGCGCGGAAGCACGCGAAAGCAAGAAAGTGCCATCGGCCTTCGCCTACGCACCGCGAGCGAAAACGAGAATGTTCCAAAGATCAGGTGCACAAACGCATGGACGATCACGAAAGCAGGTGACAGTCGGTACAAAGAGCTAAGCCAGCCGCTCAATAGCAGCATGGCCAGCCCGGTCACGATTGCTCCGATGCAGTCAACCCACAATATTCGCTGGATGAGATAGGATATGCTCACATTGCTCGGCGGATACGCAAAAAGTATCTGAATACTATATTATTTTCTTTCGCACTAATCGCGCACTATATGAACGGACAAATCACTGAATTCATAAAGCACCATTATCGGCATTTTAACTCCGCTGCTCTCATCGACGCGGCCGAGGCGTACGTCAAACATCTGGATGGCGGTGGCAAGATGATGGTCACACTCGCCGGAGCGATGTCGACGGCGGAACTGGGGCTGAGCCTGGCCGAGATGATCCGTCAGGACAAGGTGCAGATCATTTCTTGTACGGGGGCGAATCTTGAGGAAGACCTGTTTAACCTCGTCGCCCACGATTTTTACGAACGTGTGCCGCATTACCGCGATCTTACGCCGGCCGACGAGCAGGATCTGCTCGACCGCCATATGAACCGCGTGACTGACACCTGCATTCCCGAGATGGAAGCGATGCGGCGGCTGGAGAAGGCGATGGTCGATGTCTGGACTGCGGCTGATGCCGAGGGCAAACAGTACTTCCCGCATGAATTCATGTATCAGGTACTCAGGAACGGCTCGCTTGAGGAGTATTACCAGATCGATCTTAAAAACTCGTGGATGTACGCCGCGATGGAGAAAAACCTGCCGATGGTCGTACCGGGCTGGGAAGACTCGACGATGGGCAATATGTTCGCGGGCCACGTCATCACCGGCGACATCAAAAATGTCCACACCGTCCGCACCGGCATCGAATACATGATGTCGCTCGCCGAATGGTACACCGCGAACGCTACTGACGATTCCACCATCGGCTTCTTCCAAATAGGCGGCGGCATCGCCGGCGACTTCCCGATCTGCGTTGTCCCAATGCTCCACCAGGATCTGCAACGTGACGGTGTCCCCGTATGGGGCTATTTCTGCCAGATCTCAGATTCGACAACTTCGTACGGTTCGTATTCAGGTGCTGTACCGAATGAAAAGATCACTTGGGGAAAGCTTGAGGCGACTACTCCGAAATTCATTGTGGAATCGGATGCGTCGATCGTGGCTCCATTGATGTTTGCGTATATTTTGGGTTGGTAAGACTCCACCTGGATTTATGACAAAGCGTATTCGGCGGAAAATAGGAGACGTTATCCAAATTGCCCTCCCTGACGGGCGATTCGCCTACGGGCGTTTATATGACGACGCATCAGTTGGAATTTATGACCATGTAACTGACGAGCCAAACAAACCACCTATTGGCTCGCGTGAGTTCAAATTTTACGAGGAATTTACAACGACGTAATAACTCAAAAAAGGGTTCAAATTGTCGGGCACGATAAATTTGTCGAACCGGAATCCCAATGGCCGCCGCCGACATCAATCTTGGATCCTATTTCTGGGGAGTATAGCCTGTATCACCAAGGTGTAATCAAGGAAGCTTCACGCGAGGAGTGTGAAGGCCTTGCAGAAGCATCGGTTTGGGATTTGCAACATATCATCGACCGTATAATGAACGTTACTTGATCCAATGGATTTATGGAACATTTTGACGTCTTAATTATCGGTGCGGGATTGTCAGGGATCGGTGCCGGTGCACATTTGCGGATGGAATGTCCGGAGAAGACGTTTGGGATACTTGAGGGCCGTGAGCGAAGCGGCGGGACTTGGGATCTGTTCAGGTATCCGGGCGTACGGTCTGATTCGGACATGTTTACCCTCGGATACAGCTTTCGGCCGTGGAGTGATCAGAAAGCGATCGCGGACGGGCCTTCGATACTGAACTACATCCGCGAGACTTCGGTCGAATACGATCTTGATAAAGAGATACGCTACGGCCATCGCGTTCGGCGGGCGGAATGGTCGTCTGAGACTTCGAAATGGACAGTCGAGGTCGGAAGTCAGCAAGAGACGAAACAGTTAACCTGCAATTTCATCTACCTCTGCACCGGCTACTACGAGTACGACAAAGGCTACACGCCTGATTGGCCCGGATTTGACGATTACCAAGGAACCATAATCCATCCGCAAAAGTGGCCTGAAGATCTCGACTACACCGGCAAGAACGTTCTCGTCATTGGTAGCGGTGCGACAGCGGTTACGCTTGTTCCCGCGATGGCTGACAAGGCTGCTCATGTCAAGATGCTGCAGCGTTCGCCGACGTATATCGTGACGATGCCGTCGCAGGACAGGTTTGCCAATTTCTTCCGTTCACTGCTGCCCGCGAAGGCCGCATATGCTGCGGCACGTTGGAAGAACATTGTCAGGCAAGCGATCTTTTACGCGGGTTCGAGGAAATATCCGAATGCGATGAAGCGGCTTATCGCAAAGGGAATTCGTCACGAACTCGGCGATGATCAGCTCGAAAAGCACTTTACACCGAAGTACGACCCCTGGGATCAGCGTTTGTGTGTCGTGCCGGACTCTGATCTGTTCGAAGCGATCCGCGAGCAAAAAGCGTCGATCGTGACAGGGAACATCGAGACCTTCACGCCGACCGGAGTGCGTCTCGACAATGGCGAAGAACTGAACGCTGACATCATCGTCACCGCAACCGGCCTCAGGCTCAAGATCATGGCCGGCCTCGAACTCGTTGTTGACGGCGAGACGGTCGATCTGTCGAAAAAGTTTGCCTACAAAGGCATGATGTACAACGACGTGCCCAATCTCGCACAGGCTTTCGGCTACACTAACGCCTCGTGGACTCTCAAGTGCGACCTTACGTCTAAATACGTGTGCCGACTGCTCAAACACATGGACAGCCAAGGTTTTGCCAGCTGTACACCACGAGCGAACGATCCGACACTCGAACGCGTGCCGGTCTTAGATTTCAACTCGACCTACGTCCTGCGCGTTCTCGACGAGCTGCCAAGCCAAGGGTCAAAGCACCCTTGGCGTCTGCATCAGAACTATTTCAAAGATCTATCCATGCTCCGTTATGCAAAGCTCGATGACGGAGTGATGGAATTTCGCCGGACTGCTATCGCGGAAAAGTCGCGGGAGAATGCAGACCCAGGAATCGTCGGTGTATCATAAAATATATGTCGAACCGCAAGATCATCGTTACCGGCGGGGCCGGGTTTATCGGAAGTGCTATCGTTTGGCGGCTAAATGAAATGGGCGTGGATGATATTCTCGTCGTCGATCGGATGGATGAGACCGATAAATGGAAGAATCTTGCACCGCTAAAGTTTGCCGATTACATCGATGCCGATGACTTTATCGACGATCCCGGCGATTTTACTCAGGCCGAGGCCATTCTGCATCTCGGAGCATGTTCGTCGACCACCGAAACCGATTCCGGATTACATGTTCCGCAACAACTACGAGTACACTCGCGATCTCGCGGAATTTGCTATGGCGAATGGGATTCGGTTCATCTACGCATCGTCTGCCGCGACCTACGGCGATGGTTCGGCTGGGATGGAAGACGGCCACGAAGATCTAAACAAGCTTCGCCCGCTCAATGTTTACGGCTATTCAAAGCACATGTTCGATCAATATGCCGCACGAAATGGCATGTTCGATTCGATCGTTGGCATCAAATACTTCAATGTCTTCGGCCCGAATGAGAACCACAAGGACGACATGCGTTCGCTCGTTAGCAAGGCTTTCGACCAGATACGCGAAACTGGCAAGCTTCAGCTCTTCAAGAGTGCCGACCCGAACTTTGCCGATGGCGAATTTGGCCGGGATTTTGTTTACGTCAAAGACGCCGTCGATATGACTCTGCATTTTTTGGAGAACAAGGCGGGAGGGCTCTTTAACGTTGGTTCCGGGCAAATAAACACCTGGAATCAGCTGGCGAGTGCGATCTTTCTCGCCTTGGGGCAGGAGAAGAGTGTCGAATTTGTCGAGATGCCGCTGCACCTTCGCGACCGCTATCAATACCACACTCAGGCCGACCTGTCTCGTATCCGCACCGCAGGATACACGGCTGATACCACCGAACTCAACACGGCCGTCGAGGATTATGTACAAGGCTCTCTAGTGCCACGAAAGCATCTCGGCGATGTCTAAAGACGACCAATATTGGCGTGGAACCGTCCTGCTGTGGGAAGAACACGGGCTCTTTCTTGGCAACGCCGGCCGCGCCGAAATGCACGAGTCGCCTGCGATCAAGATCTGCGTATCGCTTGATGGTAAATTTGGGCTTTCGTCGCCTTCCGAAAAATTTTCAGTCGATCATAAAGCAGCTCTCATCCCTGCTGGTGTTCGCCATGCGATCGAAGGATACGGCAACAGTATGGCGATGCTTCTGATCGCACCGGAAGGCGATCTCGGGCAGCGGCTGTTCCAGACGGCGGCCGCGGATACGATAGTCGATCTCGGCGAGAAGCTGGCCGGAGGTCTTCGGGTACTACTAAACGATCTCAACGATGACGAGGTAGCATCAAGCCACAAACTGGACGAGGCGATCGAGATGATAGCCGGTTCATTCGAGGTGAGCGACTCTCAAGGGATAGATCCGAGAGTGCTTCAGAGCATTGAGTGGATCCGTTCGGGCCGAGAGCGCGGCTTTTTGGTCAAAGATCTCGCCGCCGAGGTTGACCTTTCAGAGAGCCGTTTTTCGCATATATTTAGCGAGCACGTTCGGGTGCCTGTTCGGCGTTATTTGCTGTGGCTGCGGCTTCGCGATGTGCTTCACCTTCTTGCTTCGACCGGTTCACTGACTGAGGCTGCGCACTCCGCAGGGTTTTCTGATTCTGCTCATTTGTCGCGAACGTTCCGGTCGGCCCTTGGTATTGCTCCGACGGATCTGACCCGCGAAAGCTCACTCATCTCATTTCTCAAATAGCAGATTCGTTCAAGCATTGCCCGCACGCGAGGCGGTAATATCGCAAACGTGCAAAAAAGAGATCTGATCCATCCCGAGCCGATAACGATCGGCTCCGACGAAGCTGAGAGCCATGAGAATTGGGGTTTTCGCGACACTTCGTTCACCATAAATGACGCTGAAAATGTGGCCATAACGGGTTCGCGTTACGAACTGAGCGGCAAAGAACTGCCGAGGCTCCTGCCGTGGATCAGGGAGACGCTTGCGATCGATCTCGACGCTAAGGATCGATTCGAACCGAACTATCCACCGGAAGTTCCGCCGTCGATCGAGAACGCCAAATTCATTGCCGAGATCACGAAATTTCTCTATACGAGCCAGATCGAGAAAGATGTTGACTCGCGAATTCGCCACGGCCATGGACATACGCAGGAAGAGATGTTCGGGATCAAGTATGGCAAGGTCGGGCGTGTTCCTGACATCGTCGTTCTTCCCGAGACTGAGGAACAGGTCGCATCCCTGATAACTGTTGCCAAAGATAATGAGGTGATCCTGATCCCATTCGGCGGCGGAACGAACGTTACTGACGCTCTTCGCTGCCGTGACAACGAATCGCGAATGATCGTCTCGGTCGATATGCGGCGGATGAATCGCATCTTGTGGATCGACAAAGAAAACATGATGGCCTGCATCGAGGCAGGAGCCGTTGGCCGCCACATCATGTCGCAGCTCGAAAAGCATGGCGTCACGATGGGCCACGAGCCGGATAGCGTTGAGTTTTCGACGCTCGGCGGCTGGGTCGCGACAAATGCGAGCGGCATGAAGAAGAATAAGTACGGCAACATCGAAGAAATCGTTGTCGATATGACCGTGGCGACCGCCGACGGCACGTTGAAGCGTCTCAATCAGGCTCCGCGTGAATCGGTCGGTTCCGATATTCGTCGCCTGATGTTCGGATCGGAGGGCACTCTCGGCATCGTCACGTCCGCGGTGGTCAAGCTATTTACGCTTCCCGAATCGCAGGAATACGGCTCGGTCCTGTTTCCAAATTACGAGGCAGGTTACGCATTCATGCACGAGCTGGTCATGACCTCAACGCCGCCGGCGAGTTGTCGGCTTGTCGATAATCTACAGTTTCAATTTGGCTTGGCCCTTAAGCCCGCTTCTCATAGCGCGGCCGCTGATCTCAAGAGCAAAGCTCAAAAGTTTTTCGTTACCAAGGTCAAAGGATTTGATCCGTACAAGATGGTCGCGTTGACTCTGGTTTTCGAAGGCAATCGCTCCGAGGTCGATCGACAGCAGCGTGACGTTTACCGGATAGCCAAAAAACACGGCGGGATGAAAGCAGGCGGCGAGAATGGGCGTCGCGGCTATCAGCTCACCTACAGCATTGCCTATATTCGCGATTTTCTGATGAACTATTACATCATCGCCGAATCGTTTGAAACGAGCTGTGCATGGAGCGACGCACTTGCGATCTGCGAGAACGTAAAAAGCGTGCTTTACGCCGAGTATGAAAAGCGTGGATTGCCTGGCAAGCCCTTCATTACATCGCGCATTACGCAGCTTTATCGAACCGGCGTAGCGATCTACTTTTACTTCGGGTTCTACTTCAAGGGCGTCGATGATCCGTCGCATCTGTATCTCGAACTGGAGAATATCGCTCGCGAAGAGATACTTCGCAGCGGCGGTTCGCTCTCGCACCATCACGGCGTCGGAAAGATCCGCGAGCAATATTTGCCCGAGATCATGTCTGAGACGGCACTCAAATGGAAACGCGAGATCAAAAACTCGCTCGATCCGCAGAATGTTTTTGGCGCTGATAATCAAGGATTAGGTAAGTAATGCAGCGAGCAGATCGACTAATACAAATGGTCCGCTCGGGGCTAAAGTCAGGCGGTGTCGATGATCCGCCGCTCTGGCAGATCGAGAAGACCCGATTTCAATCAAACCTTTGCCGCCTTCTGCTGTTGCCGCTCGGTGGGATGTTGATCGTGCTGATGAAATATCTTCGCGGCTATCGCATCGAAGATATGAAGGCCGTGCGAGCAGAATTTCAGAAGATCTGGCAAGAGAAACAGCGTTCGGGTCGGCCGTTGCTCATCTGTGCGAACCACCTGACATTTATCGATTCGGCGATCATCATCTGGGCTCTCGCCTCGAATTGGTGGTACGCATTCAATTACAAGGCATTTTCATGGAACGTCCCGGCGGGTGATTTCTTCAAGAAAAAGGTTCATTATCACGCGGTGCTGTACCTCACGAAGTGCATCTTTATCGACCGGAAAGGGTCGCCTGCTCATAAGAATGCCGTCCTGAATCTCTGTCGCTATCTGCTCGCAAAGGGTAATATTGTATTGATATTCCCTGAGGGTCAGCGGAGCCGGAGCGGGAAATTTGAAATGAAGAGCCTGCGTTTTGGGGCCGGGAAGATCATCTCGGCACTCGGCAATGCGGACGTGCTGTGTATTCATCTTCGGAGTCCGCAGCAGACATCGTTTTCGAACTATCCGCCAAAAGGAGCTCGATTTCATTTGCGTATGCGAAAGATCACCCCCAAGATCGAAGGCCTCACACGCAAGCTCGCCGGCATCGAGGCGACAAAACAGATCGGGGCGGAGATCGAGGCGATGGAACAGGAATTCTTTGCCGCGACGGCGCGTAGTTAGGAGTATATGAGTTCTCTCGCATTGTCATTTTTACTGCTTTGCACGCCAGCCGCTTTGCTCGACTACGCGATACCGCATTGGAAGACGGAAACGAATTTTCGCATTGACGATGCCTACAAATGGACCTATCAGGCTACTCGTGGCGGCGAACACGCCGCACCTAGCCGCGAAGCGGCCAAGAAGTGGCTCGACAACGAATGGCAGACGATGGGCGACGAGCCATCGAATGAGAATGAATGGATCGCACTGTGTCCGAACGGCGAGATCGGGCGTTTGAACCTGCGTCCGTTCAAGGCTCGCGGCGGAAAGGCCGTTGATATTCTCGATGCATTTCTTGCCAGCAGCCGCGAATACCGATCCGAGCCCAAGGCATTTGCTGACGCCTGGGCGGAACTTGGTACACGTCTGAAAAAGCAGGGCTTCGGAAACGTAACGCATAAGGAATGGCAACGTCTCGACGCTGTGATGAAGAAGAAAGACTATCCCGCAGTTCATCACAGCGAACACTACAAAAAGACCTACAAACCCGCATATCGCATCATCACCCTCAACGAGGCACAACGCATCATTCCAAACTAGTGTTTGCGCTAACACAATGCGTGAAATACCATTTTTAGGTAGCGGTATGAAGATATTTCACGGTACAGAAAATGCCAATATAATGCGGCCGACGGTGCTTACGCTTGGCGTCTTTGATGGGCTGCACCTCGGGCATCAGCGGATAATGCAGACCGTGGTCGATCGGGCGAAAGCAGCCGGTGCGGTGCCGACGGCTATTACGTTTGACCCGCATCCGCGTGCTGTACTGCATCGTGAGTCGGCCCCGCCTTTGCTGCAAACATTGGATCAGCGCCTCGCTAATCTCGAGTTTCTCGGCATAGAGCAGACGATCGTGGTCAAATTTGATGAGGACTTTGCCGCTCAACCGGCCGAAGATTTTTTGTCAAACATCGTATACGATCGCCTGCAGGCCCGCGAAGTGTATCTTGGTCAGGGCTTTGCTTTTGGGCGTAACCGCGGCGGGAATATCGATCTGCTTCGCTCGACTGGCGAGAAGCTCGGTTTCGTCGCCGATGAGGTCGATGAGGTTCAGCTTCGTGGCCGTCGTGTCAGCTCGTCGGCGATTCGCAAGCTTTTGGCCAACGGTCAGATCAATCTAGCCCGTCGAATGCTCGGCCGTCCGTACGGCGTCGAGGGCGTCATTATTCGCGGTAACCGTCGCGGCCACACTATCGGATTTCCAACCGCTAATCTCAAACCGCACAACCGCGTCATACCGCGTTACGGCGTTTACGCCACCGCCACGCTCATCGACGGAATCTGGCGTAAGAGTATTACTAACATCGGCGTCCGCCCCACGTTTGAATCCGATGCCGACCCGTCTATCGAAAGCTATATTTTCGACTTCGATGGCGATCTCTACGGAGCAGTTCTTCGAGTTCGTTTCCTGCATGGGATCCGTGACGAACGTAAGTTTAACGGGATAGACGAGTTAAAGGCCCAGATCGAGCTCGACACCACGCGTGCGAGGAACTATTTCCGCCATCAGGGCGTAAAGAATATGCTTGCGTTGCTGTAAACGCGAGCCCAAATGATGAACGAGATAGCACTAAAAGATACTTTGTCCGGACACCGCGTATCCGGCCCGCTAATTCCAACAACTGAGCTGGCCGTCGCCGACCGAATTCCTGCTGAGCCCGCAGAAGTGAAGGTCGAGCTTCGGAACGACGGCGGAAAAGTGTCATTTGGCATTCGCGGCTATCTGCGTCTGTTTCAGATCTCGCGAGTCATCGCGATGCTGTCGATGTATCTTTATCTCGATCAGCTCGATCTGCATATTAAACATCAGAATAAGAAGAAGGCCGAGCGTCTTAATCGAGCGTATGAGCTGACGCGGGCGGCGGTTTACGGGGAAAAGCTGTGGGGAATCAAGCTATGGTTCTTTCAGAGCTTCTTGTATTCGCTCCGCCGCATTTTCCTCGGAACTGAGACAAACCGTGAAAGGATACAGGAAAAGCAGGCAGTCTGGCTAAAGGAAAAGCTGATCACGCTAGGGCCGACGTTTATCAAGATCGGCCAGTCGATGGGCACGCGGGCTGACCTGTTGCCGCTGCCGTTTGTTAAAGAACTTGGGATGCTCGTCGATCAGGTGCCGCCGTTTCCGAATGATGTTGCCTTCGCGATCATCGAGAAAGAGCTCGGTAAAAAGATCAATGAGGTCTACGCCGAATTTGAGCTGGAGCCTGTCGCTGCGGCGAGTCTAGGCCAGGTTTATCGTGCCCGCCTGCATTCTGGTGAAGAGGTTGCCGTTAAGGTTCAGCGGCCAAATCTTGACGCTACCATCAAGGGCGATATCATCATTCTCAAAAAGGTCGCGAACTTTGCCGAGCGTTTCCCGCAGCTTAGCGAGAACGCCGACTGGCCGGGAATGCTCCGCGAATTTGACGTGACCGTCCACGAGGAGATGGACTACACGGCCGAAGGCCATAACGCTGACCGCTTTCGCGAGAACTTCAAAAATTGGTCCAATATCCACGTGCCGAAGATCTACTGGAACGCCTCGACCAGGAAAGTGCTGACGATGGAATTCATCCACGGTACCAAGGTTACCGATCTTGAAGAGCAGACGCGCCGCGACATTGATCCCGCAAAGGTCAATCGCCTGCTTATCAAAACCTATCTCAAACAGCTTCTCGAAGACGGCTTTTTTCACGCCGATCCGCATCCGGGCAATTTGCTTGTGATGCCCGATGGACGTCTTGCGTTCTTCGACTTCGGAATGGTCGGCCGCATTACGCCGCAGTTGCAGGCGAAGATGATCGACGCATTTTTCCATGTCGTTGACAAGGATCCGGCGGGCATCGCTCAGGATCTGATCGAACTCGATTTTCTCAAGCCGGGAACAAGTCACGAGTCGATCAAGCCGGTGGTCGAGCGGATGTTTGAGTTTCATTTCAACCTCAAGCTCAAGGACGTGAATTTCAAAGAGCTGACCTACGATCTGGCCGACGTGATGTACGACTATCCGTTTCGCCTGCCGTCGAATTTTACGTACATCATGCGTGCCCTGATGACGCTCGAGGGAATCGGTATAATCACCGACCCCGAGTTCAATTTCTTCGAGACCGCCAAGCCGTACGCTAAGGAATTCATGCTCCGCCGCGAGGGCAACGATTTCCGAAAGTTTTTCGTCGACAAATTAATGGGCCGCGACGAAGGCGGCAAGATCGACTGGGACCGCACGTGGAAACTGGCGAAGATGGCTTTCAAGACTGTTTTGAACAATTAAACCTTGCTAACTAATCACGCGGTGCGTTACTATTTCTTATGATCAGATCGTTCAGGTGTTCTGATACAGAGGCTTTGTCTAATGGCGACCGGGTCAAACGGTTTGTCAACATCGCGACGGTGGCTCGTAGGAAGCTGAGGCAGTTACAGATCGCAGGACAATTGGACGATCTGCGAGTGCCGCCCGGCAATAGGTTGGAGGCTCTGAAAGGTGACCGTGTCGGCCAATACAGCATCAGGATCAATGACCAGTGGCGACTCGTTTTTGTCTGGACAGCCGCCGGGGCGGAGGAAGTTGAAATAGTTGATTATCATAAATAGGGCATCACAATGAAGAAATTAGATCCGATCACGCCGGGCGAACTGCTACTTGAAGAATTTCTCAAACCGATGGGCATTAGCCAGTATCGATTAGCAAAAGAGATAAATGTGCCCGCACAAAGAATCGGTGAAATTGTCGCAGGAAAACGTTCAATAACAGCCGATACTGACCTGAGGCTTTGTCGTTTTTTTGGCCTCTCCAATGGTTATTGGTTGCGGGCTCAGGCCGCTTTTGATACCGAGGTCGCCGAACGTGTATTAGGCCCCAAGCTTGCCAAGATCAGACCTTGGTCACCCTTAGTAGCCACGTAAACCGGCAAGATCGATGCGACATATTCTAATTGCCTGTGCGATCCTTTTGCTGACATTTGGTGGGGCTACGTCCCAGGATAAAATGCCACCTTCGAACCGCCTGACCATTTCTCATATTGCGGATGACTTTGCGATCGACCGGCTCGCTGATCCGGCTTGGGAAGGCACGTCCCAGGTTTTGGTTTCAAAGTATTGGTCGGGAAAAGCGGCGGCGAAGGGTCGAGAGTTTTCGGCGAGGCTGTTGTGGTCGGACACGGCGCTTTATGTTCGGTTCGAGGCGTCCCAGAGTGAGCCGCTGGTTGTGAGTGAAAAGCCGGACACGTCCCAGAAAACTATAGGGCTTTGGGATCGGGATGTCTGCGAGATATTTATCGCACCGGACACGTCCCAGAGAAAAAAGTACTTCGAATTTGAGATCGCGCCGACCGGTGAGTGGATCGATCTGGCGATCGACGCTACGTCCCAGAAACGGAAGACCGATCTGGGGTACAACTCCGGAATGACATCTGCCGCACGAATCGAAAAAGACAAAGTCGTTATGGCGATCAAGATCCCGTGGGAAGCATTTGGCGTTGCACGTCCCAAGATCGGCGATGTCTGGCTCGGTAATCTTTTTCGATGTGTTGGGAAAGGGAAGACCCGCGGCTATTTGGCGTGGCAGCCGACCAAGACTGCGAAGCCGAATTTTCACGTCCCAGAAAAATTTGGGGAGTTTGAGTTCGTGAAATAGTACGTCCCAGGAATTTTTAACGCAGAGACCGCGGAGCACGCTGAGAAAGACAGATCAAATACGTCCCAAATTCCTTTGTATTACCCTGCGGTCTCAGCGATCTTTGCGTTAAATTTCTAACGTCCCAGAAATTCTACACGGTCATTCCGCCGTCGACTGCGATCGTTTGTCCGGTTATGTAGCTCGATGCGTCGGATGCCAGGAAAACTGCTACACCCTTTAGTTCGCCTTCACGTCCTACACGTGGAATCACGTTGTTCTCGCGGATCGAGCCTTCGTAAATATCGATCACGGCGTCAGCTAAACGCGAATGAAAAAATCCCGGGGCGATGGCGTTGACGCGGATGCCCTTACGTCCCCAACTTGCGGCTAGTTCGCGAGTCAGTCCGATCAGGCCGGCTTTGCTGGCGACGTAGCCCGCGTAAAAAGGGCCGTTTGCCGATGAGGTCAGGCCGGCGATCGAGGCGATATTGATGATCGAGCCGGATTCGGCTTTTAGCATCTCACGTCCCACAGCTTGGGCCATTAGGAAACAGCCGGTCAGATTTACATCGATGACCTTTTGCCACTGATCGAGCGGCATGTCCTCGGGCATCGCTCCCCACGAGATGCCCGCGTTGTTGATCAAGACATCAACCGACCCGAAATGCTTCATTGCTGAATCGACGACCGCCTGCACCTCTTCCGGTTTCGAAACATCGCAAACCTTACCGATCGCGTTAAATCCGCGGGCCGCAAACTCGGCAACGGTCTCATCGAGCCATTCACGCCTGCGCGCGCAAAGGACAAGATTGGCTCCCGCTTCGCCCAAAGCTTCGGCCATCTCCTTACCGATACCACGCGACCCGCCGGTCACGATCGCTGTTTTTCCGGTTAGATCGAACAACTCTTTTACGTTCTTTTCCATATCTGCCTTGCGCTAAATTCAGACTAGGATATCACGAGATACGAGCCGCCCGATCGCCATCAAATTAGTTTTCAAATATCGATGCCCAAACAGGCAAAATCCCACACGAGAAACACTCTAGCATGAATTGCACAGATTGTCAAGCGTTTTATTTCTGATACAAAAGAATATTGTCGACGTTGCCGACCTCAGCCCCGATGCGGTTTAATTGTAGGTTATGGCGAAGACGCAAAAAGAACTCGCATTTCTGCGTGATCTGTACGTTCAGGAAGAGTGGACCCAGCGGTTTACTGAGCTGGTGGATAAATACGTCGATCTCAGCGACTCGGAAAATCTGCTTTACATAAATGCAGGCACGGGCACCCACGCGCTCATCATCGATGAGAAACACGGCGAAAAGATCGACGTTTTTGCATCATGTGAGAACGAAGATCTGCTCGCGATCGCTCGAGATAAGGGACTCGCGGTAAAGGCCGGAGTCGATTTTTCGGCTATGCGATTTGAGGACGATGCTTTTGACGCGGTAGTTTCCGACGCGACCTTTGTGCGTCCGGAAGAGGTCGAGGATGCGATAGCCGATGCCGCGAGAGTTGCCCGTACGGGCGGCGATGTCGCAGTGTTTATCCCGTCGGCGGGGAGCTATGGCGAGGTTTTCTCAGTTCTCTGGGAAGTTCTCTTCAATGAGAATCTCGGCGAAGACGGAGCGATCATCGAGAAACTTGTAGCGAATCTGCCGACTACTGGCAAGCTCGAGGAAATCGCTGAACGATCCGGAATGGTAAACATTCACACAGAAACCGTTCTTGAGGCATTCGATTTTGAAAACGGAGCCGCCTTTGTCGCGTCGCCGCTGGTCGCAGATTTCCTTCTGCCGATCTGGCTCGCCGAGATCGACGAAGACGAAAAAGAGCTAGTTGCAGAGAAACTAGCTCAACTGATAGACGTCGAGGACGCCGATCTTTCGTTTAGATTTTCTGTGAAGGCTACGCTGTTGACCGGTGAGAAAGAATAGAAGGTGAAAAGGGTAAATGTGAAAAAGTGAAAAAGGGGCGACAGGCCGTCGCTCCTTTTTCACTTTTGACCTTTTAGACCTGTTTCATTTCCGCACGCCGTCGCATTTCCTCAGCCAGGGCGTCGTCGCTCATCTGGTTGATCTGTGGAGCGGCTGGCGAGGCAAGCTTGCTTTGCTCGGCCTTTTCTTCTTCCTCAGCTTCGCGCATGCCGTCTTTGAAGGCTTTTCGCGACTGTCCGAGTGATTTAGCTAACTGTGGCAAACGCGTCGCTCCAAATAAAAGAAAAAGAACGGCGACGATCAGGATTATTTCTGTTGTTCCGAAGTTCATATCGTTGATCCTATAAAATCTCTAAGCACATAATACCGTTATTCCGCTAAAGATTCACGCCTTTATTTATCGGTGGTCGCGAAAGCGGTCCATCGCATCGACGAGAGCGGCGGTGATGCCTTTCTCTGAGACGGAGTGGCCCGAGTCGGGGACGACGATGAATTCTGCCTCGGGAAACGCTCGGTGCAGGTCCCACGCCGAGGTGATCGGGCAGACAACATCATAGCGTCCCTGAACGATCACGGTCGGGATATGGCGAATCTTATCGACGTTCTCGAGCAAGTAATTGTCCGTCGGAAAGAACGAGCCGTTCATGAAATAATGACACTCGATACGCGCCAAGGACAGAGCCTCGTGTTCGCCTTCCCAGTGGTCCATCAGGTTTTTGTCGGGATAGAGTTTGGACGTCGAGCCTTCCCAGACGCTCCAGGCGCGTGCTGCCGAGAGACGTGTTTCCTCGTCGTCGCTGGTGAGGCGTTTGTGGTAGGCGGCGACAAAATCACCGCGCTCTGCCTCAGGTATCTCGTCGCGATAACGCTCCCAAAAATCGGGGAATATCTCGGACGCTCCGTATTGATAGAACCAAGTTAGTTCCTTCTTTCGCGTAAGGAATATACCGCGAAGTATCAAGCCCAGACAGCGGTCCGGATGGGTAATGCCGTAAGCCAGGCTCAGCGTCGAGCCCCACGAACCGCCGAATACGTGCCATTTCTCGATCCCAAACTTCTCACGCAGCGTCTCAATATCCTTGATCAGGTCCCAGGTCGTATTCTCACGCAGCTCCGCATGCGGTGTGGACTTGCCCGAGCCACGTTGGTCGAAAAGAATGATGTGATACGTCGCCGGATCAAAAAACTGCCGGTAAAGCGGTATCAACCCGCCGCCCGGCCCACCGTGCAAAAAGACGACCGGAATACCTTCAGGATTGCCGACGCGTTCGTAATAGATCGTGTGAATGTCCGAAACAGCCAGCATTCCGCTGTCGAACGGTTCGATTTCGGGGTAAAGAGATGCCATAACCAAATAATACGCGAAATCTCGCTACTTTAGAAAGTTGTCATACCAAAGCTGGAATACGAGTAGCGTCCAAAGTTGTTTGTGATGACTGGCGATGCCCTTTTCGTGTTCGGCGATCAGGATTTGGACGTATTCGGCGTTGAAAAGGCCTTGTTCTTTTAGTCGTTCCGGGGCGAGGAGATCGTGCATTAGCGGGCTCAGGCGGCCTTTTAGCCATTCGGCGATGGGAATGCCGAAGCCCTTCTTTTTGCGGTGCAGGATCTCGTCGGGGAGCAGGCCTTCGAGCGACTTTTTGAGAATGTACTTGCCCTTGCTGCCACGAAGCTTGTAGTCGAGCGGTACCGACGCGGCAAATTGCCCGATACGCGGGTCGAGGAACGGCGCACGCGTTTCCAGGCTTACGGCCATCGAAGCTCGGTCTACCTTGGTGAGGATGTCCTCGGCCATGTAAAAATTCATGTCGAGGTACTGCATCTGCTCGATCTCGTTCGTCGCGTCACATTGCTCGAGCATCTCGCGGGCACCGCGATAGATATCATTGGAGGTTTGTTCACGAACTTCGGGTGTGAGCAATGCCGTTTGCTCTTCGATCGAAAACGAGCCGAACCACGAATGGTGACGGGTGATCAAATCATAATTAGAAGAACGAACGAAACGTTTTGCACGATATTCAAATGACAGATTCTTTGTCGAGACGGGCAGGTTTTTGACGACTGGCTCGATCATTCCGGAGCGGATGAAACCGGGAACGGCCGAGTACATCTCTGCGACCTTGTGGCCGAAGTACATCGGATAGCCGGCGAAAAGTTCGTCGCCGCCGTCGCCGCCGAGAGCGACTGTGACGTGATGCCGAACAAAGCGAGAGAGCATGAATGTCGGTATCAGCGAGCCGTCGGAGAGCGGTTCGTCGAGCCACGTGCCGATCTCAGTGATCAGATCGGCGGCGGTACCGACGCTCAGGGTTGCTTCGTAATGCTCGGTGCCTAGGTGGTGCGAGACCTGCCGGGCGTACTTTGATTCGTCAAACGAATCTTCCTCAAAGCCGATCGAAAAGGTCTTTACCTTTTCCGTCGCGTGCTGCACCGCAAATGCCGCGATCGCGGAGGAATCGACGCCGCCGGAGAGCAATATCCCAAGTGGTACGTCAGCAACAAGACGCATGCGGACAGCGTCCGACATAAGCTCTCGAAGCTCCGCGGCAGCATTGTTCAATGAGGCAGGCTTCTCGCTCTTTTCCCATGAAACATTCCAATACCGTCGCGTTTTGATCTCACCATTTTCGACGGTCAGGATGTGCGCCGCCGGGAGTTTGAAGATGCCTTTGTAGATCGAGTGCGGGGCGGGAACGTAATCGTATGAAAGATAGTGCCGCAGAGCGTCGAGGTTGAGTTCTGCCTTCACGGACGGGTGGGCGAGTATAGCTTTCGGCTCCGAAGCGTAGAGCAATTTACCGTCGAAAACACCGTAGTAAATGGGCTTTTCTCCGAATCGATCACGCGCAAGGATCAGCTTCTTTTTTGCCGTGTCCCACAGCGAGATCGCGAACATCCCATTGATATGATCGACCAGATCGTCGCCGTATATCTGATACAGATGCGGGACGATCTCAACGTCGGTTTGGGTGCGAAATTTGTGGCCGCGTTTTTCGAGGTCAGCCCGGACCTCCCGGTAGTTGTAGAGTTCGCCATTGATCATCGCGACGACGCTCTTATCTTCGCTATAGACCGGCTGGTCACCCGTGTGCAGATCGATGATCGACAAGCGCCGCATCCCAAGCGCGACGGTGTCATCCATCCAAAGCCCTTCGCTGTCAGGCCCGCGATGCAGGATGCGTTCGCACATCGAGTGAAGCACGGCCTCGGTGTGGTTGTTTGATTTAGACTTTTCGAGGTTTACCCAACCTGTGATGCCGCACATAAGAGGAACGCGGACATCCTGGTCCGCCCGTCGCTACTCGCGGACAAGGGTGTCCGCGTTCCGTCAGAACCCGATCTTCTCCCGTACAGCGTATATCGCCTTATTCTGCGATTCGTGATAAGTGCGGACGAGCAATTCAGCGAGCAGGCCCATAAGGAAGAACTGCATCGATATCGCGAGCATGACCACGGTGATCACAGGCAGCGGCGTGAGAATGAACGATGTTCCGTACAATTTCAAGACGATCGCCCAGATACCAGCCACGACTGATAGGAAAAACGCGAGCATGCCAAATGTCCCAAAAACATAGATCGGCTTGGTTCCGTACGATGCCATGAATTTGATGGTCATGAGGTCGAAGACGACCTTGATCGTGCGTGAGATGCCGTACTTTGATTTGCCCATTGTGCGGGCGTGGTGATCGACCGGAATTTCAGCGACCCGTGCACCGGCCCAGCTTGCGTAGATCGGGATGAAGCGGTGCATTTCGCCGTAGAGCTTGACGTCCTGGATGACGTCGCGGCGATACGCCTTGAGCGAACAGCCGTAATCGTGCAGCGGCACGCCGCCGATCCACGAGATGATGCGATTGGCGATCTGCGAGGGGATCTTGCGAGAGATGAGCTTGTCCTGACGGTTCTTTCGCCAGCCTGAGACGACGTCGTAACCTTCGTCGAGTTTGTCGAGAAGACGCTTGATATCTGCCGGATCATTTTGCAGATCGGCATCCATCGGGATGAGAATGTCGCCCTTTGCGGCATCAATGCCTGCTGACATCGCGGCAGTTTGGCCGTAATTCCTACGCAAGCTGATCACGCGAACACGATCGTCGCCGGCGGCGATCTCTTTTAATATCTCAAGGCTCTTGTCCGTCGAGCCGTCATCGACAAAGATCACCTCGGCCGTTTTGCCCAAGGCGTCGAGCGCCGCCGCGATCTTGGCATGCATTGGACGCAGATTCTCTTCTTCGTCGAGAACAGGAAGAAAAAGCGATAGCTCGGGTAGTTTCTGATTATTGTCAGTAAGTTCCATACAGAAGCAACAAACTTACTAATTTACACTTTTCGAGCAAAAAGTGCAGTTCGCTCGGATTGTTTAGAAACCGGCTCTACGAGCCAGTCCGCGTAGGCTCGTTTCAAGGATGATCGCCGCTGAGCCAAACCATGACAAAAATCGTTCCACTTTTTAAAAGTGGCACGGCCTAAACGTTGTAGTGCTTAGACTTATGCGAAAATCGTGTGTTTTTTGTGCGCGAATACACGAAGTGGAACGATTTTGCTTGTAAATGTTGTATCTAAGCCGCTTAGGCGATCGTTGCCAAACGGTTCCCGGTTCAGTTGTCAAATACCCGAAAAATGCGAAAACAGCCGCAAATCTCGGGTTAGACATTATCACAAGTTCCCGTCGATGGCAAGAGATTTTATAGATGCAACACGCCCCGCATCGGTTACCGAACGCGAATACTCCGGCGGGCGAAGCGTTCCGCCCATAAAGACCCGTTCGTTGCGGAATCGCATCCCGCTTGCAACATCGGCGAATGCGGTGAAATGTACCTCTTTAACACCTGTCGCAGCTACAACTTTGTTGATGTTTCGCTCATTTAGATTGCCGCACGCCATGATGGTGATGCGGCTAGCGGCGTGCCGGACACAGTCGGCCAACATATCGAGCCCCTCGACCGCTGTCGCTTCCTGGCCGGAAGTCAAGATGCGATCGACCCCGATCTCGGCGAGTTCGTCGATAGCTTTCAATGGATCACGGCACACGTCAAAAGCTCGGTGGAAGGTGACCGTCATCGGTCGCGAAAGCTCGACGAGTTCAGCGGTTCGCTGCGTATCGATGTTTCCGTCGCTGTCGAGCAGGCCGATCACAATGCCGTCCACACCGAGCTTTTTGGCAGCCTCGATGTCCCGCTTCATGATCTCGAATTCGGTTTCCGAATAAAGAAAATCGCCGCCACGTGGGCGGATGATGACGTGGAGTTTGATGTCGAGCAGCTTTTTGGCAACTTCGATCGAGCCAAAGCTCGGCGTCGTGCCGCCTTCCATAAGGTTGTCGCACAGCTCGACGCGATGGGCTCCGCCGGTCTGCGCCGCGACGGCGGATTCGACGGAATCAACACAGATCTCAACCTTGATATCGCTCACTCGGCTTTCCTCGCAACCACGACTATCGATACTCCGAACGGGAAATTGAAACTCCTTAGCCAAAACCGTTCTGCTCCGAAGAGTTTGCCGAATATGCCGTTGAGGCCGTTGATGGTGATGTTGTTCTCGGATTCCGGTTTGATACCGGTGAGTTTCATGATCGTGCGGCCGCCGAGGATCGGGGCGAAGAACGTCCAGTTGGCGTATGTTGCACGTTCGATCTCGTAGCCGGCGGTTTTTAGGCGTTCGACGATCTGTGATTTGGTGTAGCGGATGCGGTGATTTGAAATGTCGTCCTGCACGCCCCACAGCCACATAAATGCGGGCACGAAGATCAGCGAATAGCCGCCGCGTTTTGTCACGCGAAACATCTCCTTGAGACCAGCGATATCGTCATCAAGGTGTTCGACCACGTCGAGAGCGGTTGTGAGATCGAAGGATTCGTCGGCGTAAGGTAGAGTCTCTGCCAACCCTTTCTGCACCGTCAAACCCTTGCGTCGGCAAAACTCGAGTGCATCATCCGAAACGTCAACTCCCTCGGCTTCGCCGTATTGCGAGAGCATTTCGATATTGGCACCGGTGCCGCAACCAACATCCAAAATACTAAGTGATGAGTGATGAGTGATGAGTGATGAGTGGATCTGCTTCAGGAAGCTATCGAGAATTGCGCGGCGGCCGACGAACCACCAGTGCGAGCCCTCGACCTCGTCCATGATGGCGTATGTGTGCTGCTGCATTTCTTGCGGAAGTGCTGCGTTCATAACATCATTTTGCCACGAATTACACGAATAGCACGAATAAGAAGTGATCTCTGATTCGTGCTATTCGTGTAAGTCGTGGCTAAGTTCTTAAACTCTTAGGCCCATCATCTCGCTCGCAAAGGCTCCTTGGTCACCGTCGGCGAAGAGGCCGTAGCTTTCGTTTAGACGTCGGCGGATGCCGTCGTCGCTGACCTCGCATTTTCCGGTTTCGGTACTGCAAAGGATCATTAGCTGAAGGCCTTCGTCGATGTAGTCGTGCTTGTCAATGGCGAGCATGTAGTCGCCGGCGGTTTTGTGAGCTTCCCACTCAAGCTCGTAAAGAGTTGGGTCAAAGATGCTTAGCGGATTAACATCCGCGTTCGACATGCTCTCGATCACCTGTGCAAAGTCGTATGCATGACGGCCTTCGTGGACAAATGTGCCCTCGCAGCCCCGCTGCCCGCCCGTGTCGATCGTCTCCTCGGCGATGGCGATATAGATCTCGCCCAAAGCCTCACGTAGGCTCAAACGCTCCTCGCTCATCCGCTCCTTCGTCGCCTCGGAATCGATAACGCCCGTTATCCCCGACGCATTGATCTCCCTGACCGGCTGCACACGTACCAGCATCTTCGACTCGATGATCTCGTTCATCATATGCCGATGAAAATCGTTGCCATTAGCAATGATCGCCGCGAAGGCGTCCTCGACGGATTTGCGATATTTTTTGTCGATGCCCTTATCGAACCTCATAGAAAATAGAGAATAGAAAATGGTAAATAGAAACGCGCTAACATCTATTGTCCTGTTTTTCCGCGTAGATATGTTCGTAGACCGCTTAGCATTCTTCCAATTTCATCAGCCTGTGAGACTAGTTGTATTTGTGTCTCCTGTGAGATGTAGCCCAATCTAAAAGCGATAAGCACTTCGGTAGAGACTTCGCTAGCCGAACCTTGAGCATTGGAAAGAAAGTAAATGAATTCCTTGTCCGAATTCCTTCCCGCACCTTCAGCAATGTTCGCTGGGATCGAAACCGCGGCCCGTCGGAGTTGTGACGTTAGGCCAAACCTTTCGTCTGGAGGAAAAGCATCCGTAGCCTGATAGATCGCGACGACAAAATCCATCGCTTTCTTCCAAACCTCGAGATTCTCATGTGTCCTCATGGCCGCTTCTATTCACTATTTTCTATTTGCTATTCTCTATCCGTCCAAACCCACACCAGCTATTCTCATTATGCCAAGTTATCTCGACATCCTCAGCACTTATTTCTTTCCACCACTCAGCGAAAGCGGTTTTTGAGATGTAGAAGGCCGTCGGCGCGACTAGGTGGTCGAAGACAATGTTGTGCTGTTCGCGCCAGCCGAAGGTGCCTAGGTGATTTAGGTATTCGTTGTAAAAGAGCTTGTTGGCGACGCCTTTCGAGGCGGCGTTGATCGGGCGGTAGACGAGCTTGGTCGTCAGAAAAACGCCGAGCGTCGGGAGCTTGGATAATTGGTAAAGCAACGGCTGGCTGATCTGGGATGTGAAGCCGGTTCGCACGGGATCGACGTAGTTCGTGATCCATTCGTTATTCTCGGCACCGTAAACCCACGCCGAGATATTGCCGCCTTTTTTAACCTTACCGGCGAGCGAGACGAACGCTCCTTTCGGATCAGGCGTGTGGTGCAGCACGCCGACGCTGAAGGCGTAGTCGAACGCCTTTTTGAGCGGCAGTTTAAAAATGTCGCACTGTACGATGTGGACGTTTGGCAATCCTCGAGTCAGGGCAAAGGCAGATTCAACACCATCGCCGAGGTCGATGCCGACCACATCGGCGGCTCCCCATTCTGCGGCCAGCTTTGTATGACGGCCTTTGCCGCAGCCGCCTTCGAGGACGACCTTGCCCGCGAAAAATTCGCGCTTGACGGGCTGCAGCCAGCCGAGGAACTGTTCGTTGTATTTCGGGTCTTCCTGAGTAAAATTTGTCCACTGCCAGCCAAAATTCTCAGCCGTCGCGGCCTTGTCTTCCTCGATCTTGCCGAGATCGACAAAACGCGGCACGCCACGCAAGATCTTGTATTCGCGGTCGCATTTTTTACACGTAAGCACGCCCTCGATGATCTCTTTGCCGTCGTACTTACTCGCGTACGCTAACAAAATATCACCGCCGCAGGTCGGACAGGCCAGTAGATCTAACAGTCTATCTTTCATAAGGAGTTTAGCCACGAATGACACGAATAGCACGAATTAGTTACTCGACCTTATTCGTGACATTCGTGTAATTCGTGGCTAATTCATCCGGTTCCGAAATTCCTCGTATTCGCGATATGGAAACGGCTGGCGCCAGTTGAATTCGAACTCGTCAGTATCGCGGTCGGCGTATAGCTGGTCAAATGTCTCACCAAATGCCGCACAAGTCATGCCAACAGTGCCCTCGTGTGAGAAAACCAAATCGCGTTCATTCGAATCTCGCTCGTCGGTCGGATACTGGTAGATCTCGATCGTCAGTTTCTCGCCGTTACGCAGAAATCGAAAATCGAATTCCTCCGGATCGCGGTTCCACTTGAGCAGAAACTCATTCTCCGGCGATGACGCGTCGGCGAGCTTTGTCAGTATCTTCATCAGCTCCGGCAACGCCGCCGCATGCGGAGCGTGAGCCGTCGTCGTGTGAAATTCATTCACACCGTCCTCAAACCCGATCGACATCCAACCGCACTGCGGACTGTTAAAGCTGACTTCTAGCATAGAAAGTAAATAGTAAATCGTGAATAGGGAATAGTAAACAGCGTACGTCGAACGCCGCCGAATTTCCGCAATTCCCCGTCTTCGATTTACTATTCACAATTCACTATTTACTATTCTCTATGTGAAGCAATACCACGACCTACTCAAACACATTCTTGCGAACGGCACGCGGCACGAAGACCGAACCGGGACGGGCACGATCTCGGCGTTCGGCTATCAAACGCGGTTTGATCTGCGCGAAGGATTTCCGATCGTGACGACAAAGCGTGTCCCTTTTCGCTGGGTCGCGGAGGAATTATTCTGGTTTCTGAGTGGTTCGACGGATGAAAAAGATCTCAATGCACGCGGCGTCGATATCTGGGCGGAATGGGCGACAGAGGAACAGACAGCTAGATTTGGGCGCGGAACCGGCGATCTCGGGCCGGTCTATGGATATTTGTGGCGTTCATTTGGCGGAGACTATCCGCAGACGAACGGGGTCGATCAGATCGCACGACTTATTCACGAGATCGAGACGAATCCTAATTCGCGTCGGCTTATCGTCACCGGGTGGAATCCTGAGACGTGCGACGAGGTTGCCCTGCCGCCATGCCATACGCTGTTTCAGTTCAAGATCGATAACGGCAAAACGCTCCATTGCCAGCTCTACCAACGCTCCGCGGATGCTTTCCTCGGGGTGCCGTTCAATATCTCAAGCTACGCATTGCTGACACATCTCGTCGCCCACGTATGCGGTCTCGAGGTCGGGGATTTTATCCACACCTTCGGCGACCTTCATATTTACAGCAACCATATCGAACAGGTCGACGAACTTCTCTCACGTGAGCCGCTGCCGCTGCCGAAATTGGAATTTGTCGATGCTGAGGAATTGAAAGGAATAGACGGGCTGCTAAATTTCAAATTTGAGAATCTAAAATTAGAAAATTATGAGTCATGGGGCAAGATCGCGGCTCCCGTCGCGGTCTAGATCTTAATTTTTACTTACAGGTTTTAAGAGGTCGATTTGGTTTTTTCCCAGCTTACAGTCAAACCATTGCTTGATGTTAACGGTTCGATCGATCAGATCTTCGAGCGCCGTAATTACTTTTAGCTCTTCGGTACCTTTGCACCCATGATAGTGCTCGACTCGAATTGTTCCTGCCGACGATCTTATCGAGGTTACGGCGGTTGAGGAATCGGTCCAATATTCAGGACAATTCTTGCGATCCCGACGGTTTTCTGCGGTGCTTGGCAGGGTAGAAAAATTTGCTTTTTCGAACGCCGAGAGCAGTTCGTCGACCTTTGATCGAAAGATTCGGCTTTCGATCGCTTTGCCCACAACAACCTTGTGTTCAACTACATCCCTTGGTTCTAGGATTATACGTCCGTCCGCGAATATACTTAGTAAAAAGAATGGACAGGGAGCCGCCATACCCCAAAAGCCGGGGTTTCTTTCGAGGGTGATTACCGGGCTGTCCGGTTCAACTGACTGAGCCGTCGCCAAACTCGTGAGGCACGAAACCAGAAGAATGGATATATAGAAAACCTTTCTCATTGGTTGGTCACTACTTCACATTCGGCGGATGAGCCGCCTTCATTCTGATGGTGACGCCTTCGTCCGCTATTAGGAAGAGCTTGCGGGCGTCGTAGTAGGATGTGTTTGTGGGGACGTAGGACAGCAAATAGCGATTTTTGCGGAGTTCGTCGCAGATGAATTTGGCGGCGGTTTGGGCTTCGTCGAACGGGAAGACTTTTCCGCCGGTTTCTTCGGCGAGGCGGTTCATTACGGGGCCGGCTTTTGGTTGGTCGCGACGATATGCTCCGCCGGTACGGTCGGGAAGTTGGAGGCCGTAGACGGTGACGTTCAGGCTCTGGAGTTCGCCAAGGATCGCGTCGAAGGACGTCTTGCTACCACGATCGAGACCGTCGCTGATTATTACGATCGCGGTCTTTCGAGTTCCGGGCATTAGCGGTAACAGAACTTCTTTGAGCGAGATATTCAGGGCGTCAAACAGGTGGGGATTGCCCTTTTTCCGGAAGGTCGTAAACGCCGCCTCCATCTTCTTTGCGTCGTCCGTCCATTCCTGGATGATCTCAGCCTTTTCGTCATAGGCCAGTGTAAAAAGCTGATCGCCGTCAAAGATCTCGTACGCAAATTCCATCGCGGCCTTCTGCATCTTCTCGACCGAGGTCTGCAGCGTTTGCGAGTTGTCGACGAGGATCATTATCTTCGCCGGGCTCGGATCGACAACAAAATTCTTGATCTTTTGCTCGACACCGTTCTCGTAAAGAAATAGGTTCTCGATCTTTATGGGTTCCGTCTTTTTGGCGTCACGCGTGGCAGTAACGGCGACGATCGTCCCTTCGGTATCGATTCCCTTAGCATTTCGGCGTGATTGCGCGTCGATGCCGATTGCGAATGTGAGCACGCATAAGATCAGAAAAGAGAATTTTTCGATGCCGGACTTCATTCCTTGGTAGTCGTTGTGACAGTTTCCTTCGGAGTAGATTTAACGTCGTCTTTTGGCTTTGATGCGGTTTCCGTCGAAGTGGTTGATTCGCTGGCAGAAGTTTTTCCGCTCTTACCGGCGTAATCGGTCACGTACCAGCCTGCTCCCTTGAACTGAAACCCTGAAAGCGACCATTGCTTTTCAAGTGTACCGTGGCATTTCTCACAAGTCGTGAGAGGCTCATCCGAAACGCTCTGCCGCTTTTCGATCTGCACCCCGCACTGCTGACATTTATATTCGTATATCGGCATATTTCTCCAACATTTACTACAACTAATACAATAGTACTAAAATCTAAATGGCATCAACTCTCGAATAACAGGCAGGAGTTAATTTACAATCCGTATGAGTACCAACCTTACCAAATCACTGTCCATCTTGATCTTTGCACTTATCTTGTCCATATCTTCTTTTGCCCAGAGTAAAGATAAACCTACACTACAAAGTGTTGCCAGCGTTGATCTTAAACAGTACGTAGGGAAGTGGTTCGAGATCGGAAAGTATCCAAATAGATTCCAAAAGAAATGTATTGCCAACACGACCGCGACCTATACCCTCAAAGAGAATGGTCGGATAGAAGTTAGCAATAGCTGTGTGCTCAAGGACGGCACGACGGAAACCGCTGTTGGCGAGGCAAAGATTGATGACAAAAAGACGAATTCGAAGCTGAAAGTTCGGTTCGCTCCCGGATCCCTTTCGTGGTTGCCATTCGTCTGGGCTGATTACTGGATCATCGACCTCGACAGCAAGTACCAATATGTCGCCATCGGCGAGCCTAAGCGGAACTACTTCTGGATACTTTCGCGACAATCCACGATGGACGATGCTACCTATCAGAGTATTCTCAGGCGGGCGGAGGTGATGGGCTTTCAACCCGGCAGAGTAGAAAAAACCCCTCAGAATGCTGAGATTCTGAAGGGTTCGGTGATGATAAAGAACTGAGTTCTAGGCTTCGTTCTCTGCTAAAAACCGTTCGGCATCGATCGCCGCCATACATCCGGTTCCGGCGGCGGTCACGGCCTGTCGATAGTACGAATCTTGGGCATCGCCGCACGCAAATACGCCTTCGATATTTGTTTTCATCGTCTTTCCTTCGGTTATCAGATAACCGACTTCGTCCATATCGAGAACGCCCTTGAAAAGCGAGGTGTTCGGCTGGTGGCCGATCGCGATGAAAACACCCTGGGTCGGAAAAACGGTCGTCTCGTTCGTCTGATTATTGAACAGCGTGACGCTCTCGACGCCGGTCTCTTTGCTGCCGCTGATCTCCTTCACCTCTGTGTTCCAGAGGATCTCGATCTTCTCGTGGGCAAGTACGCGGTCCTGCATGATCTTCGACGCGCGAAACTCGTGACGACGATGAACCAATGTAACTTTTGACGCAAACCTGGTTAGAAACAACGCCTCCTCCATCGCAGTATCGCCGCCGCCGACGATAACGACGGGCTTTCCACGAAAGAAAAATCCGTCACACGTCGCACACGCTGATACACCGTTTCCGCCAAGGCCCTCGGGCACGGGCTCTTCACCGGGGATGCCGAGCCATTTTGCTGACGCACCGGTTGAGATTATCAGCGTTTCAGCCTTTATTACGGTGGTTACGTCGGTGCTATCCTCGCTGTCCTTGCCGTACAAGGTAAATGGCCGTGCCGAAAGATCGACTCGGTCGATCCATGTATTGATGATCTCGGTACCGAATCTGAGAGCCTGTTCACGAAACTCATCCATCAAAATAGGGCCCATGATGCCCTTGGAAAAGCCGGGGTAATTCTCGACGTCGGTCGTGATCGTCAGTTGACCGCCCGGCTGCGGGCCATCGATAACCAACGGCTCCAATTGAGCTCGGCCCGCATACACAGCCGCAGTCAAGCCGGCAGGGCCGGAGCCAAGGATGACGACCTTTCTATGAATAGTTTTCTCGCTCATAAAGTATTTTGCCCTCCAAAGTCGAAGAGGCACTGGACGACTAATATATATAGTATATCTCGTCCGACGAGTTCGTCTAATGATTCGAAATCTGCGAATTTGGGTGGCCCGCCTACGGGTTAAGTTTGCAACTAAGTACTTACACTTAGAGCCGATTTCGTGTTAAACTCTTACAGTTCAAGATTTAGTATTTTTTCGCAAAACATCTGGTAATGTCCTCGATTCAGCCTCAGTTTGAGGAAAAACGATTTGCCCTGCGAATGGCTCTCCGACTGCCGATCGTAGTCTCCGGGCGCTCGGAGGACGGAGCTGCGTGGAGCGAGCCGACTGAAACTGACGATATTTCGACGCTCGGAGCGCTTTTTCAACTCAATCAACAGATCTCGCAAGGCGACAGCCTTTACATCCGCTCGCACCGGCCTAACGGCGTACCCGTTGAGGTAAAGGCACAGGTCGTTCGCATTCTACCCGCGAGCTACGGCACATCGCGGGTCGGCGTCGCTATCGAAGAACCAAAAGAAAGCTGGCTGCGTCTATTTGTCGCCTGGATCGCCGACGACAACATCGTCGAGGGCGTGAGCGAATAGAAAGTGAAAATGTTGAAAAGTGATAAGGTGAGAAAGTAATTCGTTGTGCCTGCTATCCTCACTTTTACCCTTTTCCACCCTTTCACCCTTCATTTTTTATGTACGAAACCATCACAGTCGAACATCGCGGAAAAATAGCGATAGTTACCATCAATCGTCCCGATAAGCTTAACGCCCTTAGCTCAAAGGTTCATATTGAAGGCGTTGCTGCTCTCGATGAACTTCGCCACGACGATAGCGTCCGTGTGGTCATCATCACGGGCTCCGGCGAAAAAGCATTCATCGCGGGTGCGGATATCAGTGAATTTGAGGGGCAGACGCCGGTCACTCAACGAAACAGTTTCCACGAACGCTCGCTCTTTAATACGATAGACGTCTTTCCAAAACCAGTGATCGCTATGATCAACGGATTTTGCCTCGGTGGCGGAAATGAACTTGCGATGGCGTGTGATATTCGAATTGCGAGCGAAAATGCTCGATTCTCGCAGCCCGAGATCAATCTAGGCATCATGTGCGGCGGCGGCGGCACGCAGCGTCTGACTCGCCTCATCGGTGAAGGCCGTGCCATGGAAATGGCGCTGACCGGCGATATGATCGATGCGGCGACCGCTCACAGATTTGGGCTCGTCAATCACGTTCATCCGTCTGATCAACTCGAAGCAGAGACCATGAAGCTTGCCGAAAAGATCGCTGAAAAAGCACCGATAGCTTTGCAGCTTTCAAAAGAGGCGGTAAAATTCGCCTCACGTTCAAACCTCGACGAAGGCCTTCGCCGCGAAGTTGATCTGTTTGCGATCTGCTTCTCGACCGAAGACAAAAAGGAAGGGGTCTCAGCATTTCTCGAAAAGCGAAAACCCGAATTCAAAGGAAAATGAAGAATATAGAACGTCGAAAAACGAATGACGAATTGCGCGAACTTTCCGCCGTGTTCTATAATTCGTAATTCGACATTCGTAATTCTTCATTACGTTTGGGGACGTAGCTCAGTTTGGCAGAGCGCTGCAATGGCATTGCAGAGGTCAGGGGTTCGACCCCCCTCGTCTCCACCAGTTCAATAAAAAGGGCATTCTAGCGAATGCCCTTTTCACGTCTAAACACAAATTTGTTTTACAGCTTGAGCTTTACAACCTCTGAACCGGCCAAAAGAAAAGCTCCCGCTCCGTAAACTTCCCAACTATCCGCAGTAAAATTTCGCCGCGGATCGGCCCCTATCGGTTGCGTCCAGCCAACTTTGCCGTCCGGGTGAACGAGCGTGTTTAATGCTCTCCAACCTTTTTTGATCACTCGCAAGTATTTGTCGCGCGGCAAGATCTTATTATTCACGCCCCAGGCCATCGCGTAGATGTCGAAGCCGGATCCACTCGCTTCGCCGCCCGGATATGCATCCGGATCGAGCAAGCTGGCACGCCACAGGCCGTCGGCCTGTTGGAGCGAGGCGAGGCGATCCATCATCGCTTGGTACTGAATGAGGTAGAACTCACGTCGCGGATGGCCCTTGGGCAATTCCTTTAGAAGACGAACGAGGCCTCCCACGACCCATCCGTTTCCCCGGCTCCAGAAGATCTTTTTGCCGTTCGCCTCGCGTCGCCCTTCACCCTTGTCATTGATCAAAAAGTTGGCATCGCGAGCGTAGAGTTTCTCCTCGCGGTCATAGAGTCGGTCGTACGTTTCGCGGAAAAAGCGGTCGTTTAGATCAAGATACGAACGGTCGCCAGTGATCTTGCTCAGCTTGGCAAGCGTCGGCGGAGCCATGAATAGGGCGTCGCACCACCACCATGTGATGCCATGTTTTGCGACCTCATTTCCGGATTCTTTTTTCAGACGCTCGGCGACGTCGATCGTCGGCTGCAGCATCTTTTTGTCTTTATTGATCCGATAGAGATCGAGATACGTTTGATTGATCACGATGTCGTCCGCGTGGTCAAAACGCGGACCCGCCTTCCACTCGTTCGCCTCGCCCATTTCGAGCATTGCCTTCATCAGCTCGGGCGACTTGGTCGTTTCCCAGGCGGCAAATATGCCCGCGTAAAAGGCTCCATTCGTCCAGTCGTAGAGCTTATGCTTCGGATTGGCAAGCTGCCATTTTGCGACCGAGAGCATTTTGGCCTCGATATTCTTGCGTTTGAAGACATCGACGCTCTGAGCAAAGGTGTTAACCGTAATTGCTGCGATGATAAAGAGAATGGTGACAAGTCGAACTTTCATGATCTTATTTTAAATTGAATTTGCCCGATAACGGCCCGACCATTACGGTGAACTCGCCGGGCTCTATAACAGGTTTGTTGTCGGAACCTATGAATGACAGGTCTTCTCTGCCGAGCGAGAACGTCAAGGTTTTGCTTTGGCCTGGTTCGAGATATACCTTGGCAAAACGCCTAACGCGCTTCTGTGCGGGCGTCATCGACGCTATCTCGTCGCGAACGTAAAGGATCGCCGTCTCTTTGCCCGCCCGTGTTCCGGTATTCTTTATGCTGAATGAAACGTTGACCGTGTCGTTCGCGCGTATCGATGTCGGCGATATCTTTAGATCGCTGTACTGAAATGTCGTATAGCTCAACCCGTGGCCAAACTCGAATTGCGGCAAAAAAGCCGGATCGCTGCCTGAGGCCCTTTCAAATCTTTGCACGTCGTACGTGGGAAAATAGCCCGGCGAACGTGGATAGGTGATCGGCAGTTTTCCGTCTGGGTTGTAGTCGCCGAAGATGACGTCCGCGATCGCATGGCCGCCCTCGTTGCCAGGATTGTACGCCATCACGATGCCGTCGACCTTATTTGCGACACGGTTGATGATGCGGGGCCTGCCTTCGACCAGGACGATGACAACGGGCTTTCCGGTGGTAATGATAGCCTCGGCAAGTTTTAGCTGGATCCACGGCAAGGTAAGGTCGTCGATATTTCCCGGATGCTCGGTGTATGAGCCCTCACCGAGACAAAGAACAACTGCATCTACTGCTTTTGCCGCTGCCACTGCTGTAGGAATATCGACTTCCTGGTCGATGTTGGTCGGGTTGTTGTTGGACGTCGAGTTGGCCTTTCTTACGATCCTAGTGCCTGGCACAAATGTGACTTTACCACCGCCGAGCTTCTCCCCGATCGCTGCCTGAACGGTCGGTTTGTCCTTCGGGTAAAGCCACGGCTCGGAGCCCTGCCAGACGTATGTCCAGCCGTTGTTGAGCGAGATCATCGAGTCGGCGGTCGGGCCGGTGACGAGGATCTTCTTGTCTTTTGCTAGCGGCAGAATGTTGTTCTTGTTCTGTAGTAGCGTGATCGATTCGCGAGCGGATTGCAGTGCGATCGCGGGGTATTCAGACTTTCCGAAGTTCGCCCGAAGTGAATGATCTGGCATGGCATCGGTGAACAGGCCAAGCTCGAATTTGACTCTCAATATCCGTCGTACCGCGTCGTTGATCCGTGACATCGGTACCTTGTTCTCCTTGACCAGCTCGATCAGAAGATCACTAAAGCTGTAGCTTAGCGGCACCATGCTCATGTCGTTACCGGCAAGGATGGCGAGACGTGTTGCTTCTTTTTCGTCAGTAGCAACGTGCCATTGCGTGACGAGCTTTTTGATGTCTTCCCAGTCGGTGACAATAAAACCGTCAAAGCCAAGTTCATTTTGCAGAACGTCGGTGAGCAAGTGTTTGTTGATGTGGCCTGGAACGCCGTTGATCTCGGCCGAATTGACCATCACCGTCCGAGCTCCGGCCTTTACAGCCGCGGCGAAGGGCGGCAGGAAAAACTCGCGCAAGGCGTATTCGGGAATGTATGACGGTGTGCGGTCGCGACCCGTAAGCGGGAAGCTATAGCCGACGAAATGCTTGAGGCTGGACGCGACGTGTTTGCCGCTACTGACATCCTGACCCTCGAGGCCGCGGACGAATACGGTTCCCATTACGGTCGCGAGATACGGATCTTCGCCAAATGTTTCCCAAAGACGCGGCCACATCGCATGTCGCCCAACGTCGAGAACCGGTGAAAAGCTCCACGGGATTCCAGCTGCCCGCGTTTCCATGGCGGCGATCTCGGCACTCCGCTGCATCAGCGCAGGGTTCCACGTCGCTGCCATCCCGAGCTGTTGGGGAAATAGCGTCGCCCCTTGAACATAGTTTGCTCCGTGGATCGAATCGACGCCGTAGATCACCGGTATCTTTAGCCGCGAACGCTTTGCCGCCTGCTGGATCGGACCGATGATGCGGTGCCAGTGGTCGAGCGTCAGGGCTTGGTTTGTGACATTGAGGATCGATCCGACGCCGTACTTTACGATCGCCTTTTCGAGCTTTTCGGGATCGATCTCGACCTGTTGATCTTTGCCTTTCGTGACCATGTCGATGGTCAATTGCGTCATCTGCCCGACCTTTTCCTCGAGGGTCATCTGACGAAGGAGTTTCTCGATCTCGGCGGAATGGTCGGCTTTCGCACGCGGACGAACCAACGCAGTTCTGACATAAGCAGAACTGTCAGCCATATCAGAACCTGCGGTTTGAGAAACCGCAGGCATGACGGCCTGTAGCAGAACAGCCGCGATCGCGAGTAAAGGCCTTTTTTTCATTCCCTATTTGAGCTGGCAGATGTCGAGTACATTCATATCAGTGTAATCGAGATTCTCGCCGCCCATCGCCCATAAGAAACCGTAATTCGAAGTGCCAACGCCCATGTGGATCGACCAAGGCGGAGATATAACAGCCTGTCCGTCGCCGATCACGATGTGCCGCAGATTGTCCGGCTGGCCCATAAAATGCATGATCCGCTGGCCTTCGTTGAGGTCGAAGTAATAATAGATCTCGGAGCGGCGGTCATGCAGATGCGGCGGACAGGTGTTCCATACGCTGCCCGGTTTTAGCACGGTCAGGCCGAGTAGCAACTGCGACGACTTACAAACAGCGGGCACGACGTACTGATAAACGGTGCGTTCATTCGCCGTCTCTTTCGAACCAAGCTCGATCGGTACTGCCTTTTCGATCGATATGTGCTTCACCTCAAATCGGGCGTGGGCAGGCGTCGAAACAAGATAGAATCGTGCCGGTGCGGTTCCGTCCGCTGATGCGAAGGTCACGCTTTCGGTGCCCATCGGCAGATAGACGCCGTCTTTGGGTGCGAGTTCAAAGGTCTCGCCATCGACCGTTACCGAGCCGGGATTTCCGCTGACATTAACAGCGGCGAGTTCGCGGCGTTCGAGAAATGGCTTGTTCTTGGCCGATGCCGGCTCTGTCTGAACAGGCAGTTCGAGCGGCGAGAAGGTCGGAACGGCACCGCCTATGATCATTCGCTCGTAATGCGTGTAATTGAGCCGTATCTCGCCGTCGGCAAACATATCTTCGGCAAGATAAAGGTCGCGAAGGTCGTCGTTGTTGGCAAAATCGACCGAATCGGGATGTGTGGCGTAATAGGTTTTCTGAAACATAGGTATTGATATTAAAACGTCAGTTTGGCAAGCGGGTCTTTCGACCCGACCATGATCTTGTCGGCCAATGCGGCATACTCAGGTTTCTTGTATTTTTGAGATGCGATCCTCAGGTTCTTCGCGGTCATGTCAAATTTACGCGGTTTTATCTGTTGGTGAGTCCATTCCTTTTCGCCACTAGCGTATGGCAACAGCCACTCGAAGGCCTTCTTGATTCCACGCCCGTCGCTTGTCTGGTAGTTCCATAGGTCGATGTTAACGTTTTCTGCGAGCCTCGCGATAGTGAAAAATCCGTGCAGATTCATGTTGGTGTAGCCCCAACTCAACGTCCGGGCTAACTCGAGTGGCTGCTGACCGTCAGGCTGGATCTGGCTTTGGATCCTTCCTTTGGTGACCTCTATCTGTTTGCGGGCCATGTCCGGTTGGCCGGTAAAAATGGCGTAAGCGATGACTTGCCCATCATAGTGCGTCCCGTGATTGTTCTTCTCATCGGCCTCATCGAGTCCGACCGGGCTCTCAACCATCCACTTGGCAAAGTCGGCAAACCACTTTTTGAGTCCGTTATGATCGGCCGAAGTCCATGATCTGGTGCCCTGTAGCAAAATAGCAGCATCGATGACGCGGTAAAGATCGCGCGTCTCAATGAGGCCGATGCCCCTTAACTTATTAATTCCGGGAATGCGTTGGCCAAAGTTTAGATTCGGATTCTGCTTGGTTTTTGCGTCCAGAAACCATGTGCGGATTATCGCGGCGGCGTGTGCTGCGTACTTCTCTTCACCCGAAAAGTAATATGCCAAGGCAAGCGTTTCCGAGTCGCCGATGACATCATCCATCTCGCCTGTATCGGTTATCTTATCTAACTCGGGATTACGCTGGCCGTCTTTCCGTATATACGGCAAACCATCTTTTTTTGTCGGATCGGGCCACCAATACGGTGACTGACTCATATAGTCGTGCTTGTCGCCGCTCGGCGGGACCTGCTCTTTGTTCATTACGGAATAGAGCTTTCCGCCTTTGACCAACTTGTCGGCCTTTTTGGTCAGATCGCTGAGAGCCGAGCTCAATGCCGGGTCTTTGGCAAGATTAGACTTGTTTGCGACGAGCTTTTCGCCGTCAAGTACGATCGTTGTTGGCCCCTTTTGAGCGAAGACACTAACAAATGAGCAGGCACAAAGACCGGCTATTATAAGAGTTTTTGGATCGTATTTTTCATCGCAGCATTAACCTCAAGCCGTCAGAAAATCTTCTCGGATCGGCGAAAAAATATCGATCAAGACGACTTCCTCGTCCATCATCGTGGCACCATGGCGATTGTGCGGTGGAAAATGCAAAACGTCACCGGCTGAGACAATATTCTCGACGCCATCGATGAAGAATCTTACACGCCCCTTGACGACAAGCGTCATTTGTTCGTGAGGATGTGTATGCTCAGGCGTAACGAGGAGCGGGTCAAATGTGAACCGGCACATCATCACATTCTGGCCAACGACCATTTGGCGTTTAATGCCGGGTGCGGGCGACGTGACTGGGATCTTCGTCCAGTCGGTTACAAGTGCTGATAATTGAGCTTCGTTTGGGATCATATAACTTGATTGTATCGTGTTTCGGTTTCGATATTTATTTGGGCTCGACGCTGATCTCCCAGCTGAGTTTTTGTCCGGCTTTAAGCTTGACGTTCGCGTTCTCGGCGACCAGATGAAGTGGTATCGCACCGAGTACGCCTTTGCTGAGTTTGCTGTCGCCAGCTGCGACGACTCGGATGCTCGTGCCGTCAGCGACTTTGAATGTGACGATCGTCGTGCCTTCACGGCCGGTCAGTGTATATGTGCTGTCAGCCGCCACGGACGACGATGAGGCGGTTGAGGGAAAAGCGAATTTCCACAATTTGATCTCGATGTCGCGATCTGCCGTTACGGTCTCGAGCCTGACTAGTACGCCGTCTTTTACTAGAAACTCGACATCGCTTTTCAGACCGATCTCGAATCTGTCACCCGATTTGCTCCCGACCTGTGCCCACTTTGTATTTGAGAATTTTAACGAACGGCCATCTGCCGCCGGCGTGATCGAAGTCGCACCGTCAGCCGCTGCGTAGGTTTTGCCATCTGCAAGCGTTAGAAACGGGACGTACGACGGATAAACTTCCTCGACCGGGGCCGCAAAGCCAGCCATACCAAACGGTGCGGCAAGGTAATCGGCGATCGCCGGTTTGGTACCGACGGTGATCGGCAGGGCGAACCGTAGCTTGCCTTGGCGAAAGAGCCACACGCCCTCGGGCTTATCCGCGGCTTTTGAAAAGTATTCGAATCGTGCAACGTCGGGAAGTGTCGGTTTCGCCGGGAAGGTTTCCAGCTTCTCCTTTTCCAGGACTCGCATGAACTCGTCGTGAGCCATCAGGATCTTGCCCATTCCGGTTCCCGTCTGTTGCCATTCGCGGCTCGGATTTATGTAGGCGTAGTTTCCTCGACCGTAGGCGAATACTGAAAATTGGTGCGTCGTATCGTTGTAATCAGCTCTGATCCAACGCCACGCCTGATTATACAAAGCCGCAAGTTCTGACAGGGAAGCCGGCCTGAATTCGGGGTGCGTGCCGACAAACGCAACGATCTCCATTGTGTCGAGATAGCTCACTAGGCCCTGGCTGCGTCCCCAATTGTAGCCGTAGCCCTCGGGCGAGACGAGATCCCACCAGAGCTTCATCTGTGTCTTGATAGACGGCTTGAGTTTCTCGGTAATGTCCTTGCGACCGGCAATCTCAGCTGCGTCCCAACAGAATCTCGCGTATTCATTCGAATACCGATCGTAGCGTCCGGTCGGCGGATTATCGTCGGCGTAGATCGCTCCGTCGGTAAATTGCTGTGCGGCACGCTCGACGATCGAATCAAGAAAACTCCGATCCTTAAGCACGCCCATCTGATAGCTCATCGCCGCCACACGGGCCGCGACGCCGAGATAATTTTCCGGCAGATCTATAACGGCACGCTTCTTAGGATCGTAAAATCTGGTCGGGTCGAGCAGCGAAAACCACTCCTTTCGCTCGCTCTCATTCATGCTCTGCCAGACAGCGTTTTTCGCGAGATCAGTTCCATAGTGTCGCAATGCGAGCGTTGAGTAGAGCTGTGCAAACGACTTGCCGCCCTTGCGCGACTCGATCAATCCTATCTCTGCGATCGCTCTCGCCGTATCCTTTCCTGCGATGGTCCGGCTGCCGCCGACATCCGCCTGTGCCGCGAGTGCTCGGGCAAAGCTGCCCCACGAAAAATCGCCGACCGTCAGAGCCTGGAACACACGATCGGGCGGCGGATCAAGTGTTTTAATGTTGCGAAAATGAGCTGCGATCTCGCGTGCAAAAAAATCACGCCCCTCTGCTTTGATCTCAGCCGTCTTCACCGATTGCGAAAAAGACTGGGTAGCCACTAGGGCGATCGCGACCAGGCACGCTGGAAGACGAAAGATAGATCTGGCGTTTCTAAACTGCATGGAAAATAACCGATTGAAAGATGTACGGAATTAAGGAGAGGATGAGGACAGAGGTCAAATATTGCTATCCAAACTCTGTCCTCAGACAGAACTACCGGTTAGAAAGTCAGACGTGCTCCGAATTGAAGCCTTCGCATCGCTCCGGCACTCGAAATAACACCAAAGGTGGTCGATGTCGTTCCGTTTGCAGGTGCAGAGGCGTTCGGCAGATCGTAGTTTGCGTGGTTGAAGATATTTGTACCCTCCGCACGAAAACGTACTTTGACCCGCTCACCGAAACGGAAATCTCGCGAAAGCCCGAGGTCCACGGCCTGAAAGCCGGGACCGGTCAAGAAGTTTCTCGGCGAATTCCCGTTGGTTGCAACACCCGTCACGATTGCGTTTCTGGCAAAAGCTGCCGTATTGAACCACTTTGCCGGTGTCGGGTTATCAATATGCGGATCCCCGACCAACTGAGCACGGTCGTTGTTAACGCCATCCAAATTAGCATCGATATTTCCGTTGGTAACGGTAAACGGCCTTCCACTACGCATCTTAACGATTGGAGAGATGCTCCAACCGTTAAGGATCCCGCGGAGTACTCGGTTCGAGCCATTGTAGTAATCAGGCTGGAAATTCATGCTCATGCTGAAAACGTGCCGTTGGTCTGTATCCGCACGGCCCTCCTCCATGTCGAGGCGGCTGTAATTCTGAGCCAAACCTTGCGTTGTGTTGTTGTGAAGCTGAACACTGCTCATCGTTTTGCTGAGCGTGTAGTAGGCATTCATCGTAAAGTTCTTTGCCATCCGCAGAGCTCCGGTTACCTGTAGTGCGTGATAGCTCGCGTGTTGATCTGACTGGAGCATCGTGATCGCTCCTAGACCGGGGTTTGGACGACGGGAAAGTACGTTCCCTGTCGTTGCCGTCGGCGTCAAGATCGGGTAGTTGATGTCGCGACCGAATGGTAGGCCATTGCTAAGCGTCCCGACATAGGCGGCTCCTAGCGTGAGATCTCTCGTGACCTGACGCTGCACCGAGACATTGGTCTGTACCGTTTGCGGCCATCCGAAGTTTTGGGCCACCACAAATGCACTGCCTCCGTTTACAAAGGCTCCAGTGTACGGGAATGGCGTGCCACCCACGAACGCGGTGTATGGGTTAGCGAGTGAGGCGCCGAGCGGAACACCGGCTGCGTTCGTACGTTGATTTATATTTGAAAAGGTTAGGCGAGTCGAGAATGGCTGCGTATTGGTCTGCGTATTCCACTCGTTACCAGAGATACTGCCATAAAATACTCCGGCGGCAGCACGGATCGATGTCTTGCCGTCACCCGTAGGATCCCAGGCTAGGCCGAACCGTGGCGAAAAATGAGTGTAGCTCACTGGAATTCCACCCCGTTCCACACCCGGATCACCGTAAAATAGAAGTCCCAACGGCGCGGCCGTATTTACGATCGATTTCTGTCCGACGACATAGTTGGCTACGCGGTTCTGCGGATCGGTCGGCGGCGTCTGGACATCCCATCGGAGGCCTAGATTTAACGTCAACCGCGGGTGGACGCGGAAATCGTCCTGGATAAAAGCAGCCATGTACCAAGTGTCCGTATACGCCGTGACCGGGGAGTCCTGCGTGACGGCACTTGGGATCCCAATAAGAAAATTGGCAAGGGCGTTGGTGGCTATATTGGCAGTTGAATTAAAGAAACTGGTAGTCGCGTTAAAGGTGAAGACACCATAGTTGTTCAGGAGCGTCTCCTGAACATCCTTATTGAGGGTTAGCTCGCCACCGATCTTGAACGAATGACGTCCGGTGTTCCAGCTAAAAATGTCACGAGCCGAATAGAAATTTGTGCCAGCTCGCGGTCCGCCGATCGCGTTCGTCAGAGAAAAGTAGCCGGTAACGTTGATCTGCGGCAACGACGGAGCACCCTGTGGAACGAATGACGATCCAAGGTCTCTCAGCGATGTGGCAGGCACATTGAGCCGTCCGCCGAAATTCCTGCCGTACGTTAACCAGATCTGATTGACCTTGTCGCGTCTGCTGATCCAGACGTCGCTTGCATTGAAGTTATGTTGCCGCCATTTGTAGTCCTGGGTCGCCCACGGCAGGTTTCCGCTTCCCGGGAAAACCGTAGTTATACCTGCAGTAGTAAAATACGAGAACGTCAGGCGGTGCGGTTCGTTGAGTTGATGATCGAGCTTGATCAGATACTCGTTGGTGTCAAATGGATTGGGAACGTTGCCCTGCCATCCCGGCGAACCATTGGCATTGATAATATTTGACTGAGGAATGTAGGTATCCAGGATCCTCTTCGCTACAGGATCGAAGCGGTTGGCGCAGATCACGTGTTCAACACCATTGCAGAAGAAATTGCCGCCCGTGGCCGGATCTTTTGGCTTGGTCGCCGAGGCGGTAAAATTACCTATACGTTCAAGCGCAGTTGGTATCGTAGCTCCACTCAAAAATGTGCTTGTGAGCTGGCGTAGTCCGGAATAGGAAAAGAAGAAAAATGTCTTGTCCTTGATTATTGGGCCGCCGATAGTTCCGCCAAACTGATTGCGTTCGTACGGTGCTCGCTCTACACGAGACCCCCATTCATTAGCGTTGAATGCATCGTTACGGACAAACTCATAGAGTGATCCGCGGAACTTATTCGTTCCTGACTTAGTAAGAACGTTGATGATACCGCTTGCAAAACGGCCATACTCAGCATTGTAGCTGTTCGTTTGGACCCGAAATTCCTGGATCGCATCAGGGCTTGGAGTGCTGTTCCCGGTATTGCGGAGATTGGTCATGTTAGTGCCGCCATCGAGGAAATAGTTGACTGAGCCTGTGCCTCCGTCAGTACCGCCATTGATCAGCGTTCGCTGTTCGGGAAAACCGAGGGTAAGATTATTAGTCGCAGCCGACGCGGTTGCTACGCCGCTGTTGTTCGACTGCACTCCTGGAGTTAGATCCAAGAGAGAATAAATGTTTCGCTCAACAAGCGGTAGATCTTCGATCTCGCGGGACTGGATGGTCCTGCCGAGTTCGGCATTATTCGTGTTCACTTCGGGCGGCGCGGTAGTGATCGTCACTTCTTCATTGACCGCTCCGACTTCAAGAGTGATGTCAACGGTGGCTGTATCACTGACTCGGATTACAATACCGCCGCGAATCGCTTTCTTAAACCCAGAGGTCGCCGTTACCTCGATCGCGTAGTTTCCAACCGGGAGAAATTCGAACCGATAGTTGCCGTCTGCTCCGGAAACTACCGTACGCGTCAAGCCGGTATCAGCGTTACGAGCGGTAACGCTCGCGTTCGGTACCTGAGCACCACCCGGATCTGTAACGCTTCCAACGATAGTGGCAGTTGTACTCTGCGCGGACGCTACCATTGGAATGGCGAGCAGAACCGCAAATAGAGTCGCCATCCAAAGCCCATGGCTTAGATGAGCTGCCTTATTTGTGAAAATCAAAACTCTGCTTAACTGTTTCATTTCTTATTTCTCCTTATGGATCCCAAATCCTGAATCTTGCCAAAAACTACACTTCCACCGAAGCCGCTAGATCCCCAGTCAGCTTCCATCAATAACTTCTAGGCCACCTTAGGTGCTGCAAATGCCGGTGCGGTTACGAGTGCGGCAGCACCTCGCAACCGCGGATATTCCCCCGCCGGCACGATCCCTATCGATATTCGTCCCAGATCTCCGGTCAAAGCTCTCTCCTTTATTGCATCGCGGACATGCGGCTCGATGATGTCCCAAGCTTCTGTAAGCTCACCTCCGATATAGATCCGCGACGGATCGACCGCATTGATTATTGATGCGAGGCCAAGCCCGAGATATCTCGCCGTCGAATGGAGAGCGGTAAGGGCCTTGCTGTCGTTGCTCCGGGCCCTGATGATAAGATCTTCAATAGTGAAATCGGCAATGTCGACGGACTGCGGCTGACGATTTGTCATACTGCGCCCAAAATACCTTGATAGAGTTGCCGGATTGGAGATGTACGCCTCCCAACATCCATTAGCACCGCACGAGCAAGGTGGGCCGTCGATGCTGAGCGGTACGTGGCCAAACTCGCCCGCGGTATTGTGTTTCCCGCGCATTATTTCGCCGTTGATCACGACACCGACGCCGACGCCGTCAGAAACACTTACAAAAACAATGTCATTCAGGGCGGATCCGTCGCTGTGCGTCGTCCATATTTGTGACAGGGCACACGCCTTGCCGGAATTCTCAAGATGAATGTCGATCGCCCCGAATTCTTGTTGCAGAGGTTCAAGAAGATTGACGTTCTTCCATTTCAGTGCAGGCGCGTGGAGAACAACGCCCGAGTTGTGATCGACCATGCCGGGAATAACGAAGCCCATTCCATCAACAATTGCACCGGGCGCAACTTCGCTCAAGGCTTTTCTAACTTCATGTCCCAAGGATTGAACAAACTTATCCGGCTCAAGGGCTGTAGGGAAATTGACGATCTCGCCGATCTGCTTACCGATCGAATCTGTGATCATGATAAACGTTCGCGATGCGCGTACATCGACCGCAACGGCGATGCTTTTCTGCGAGTTAAGGTAAAGAAACGTGGGCTTACGCCCGCGGATCTTCTGATTGCCTTGAGCTCCTTCGCGAACCAGCTTTTCCTCAAGCAGCTCGTTGACCAGAAAGGTGATATTCGCCCGATTGGTTTCCATCAAACGAGCGAGCTCAGCACGGGACACCGGCTGATGCGTACGAATAAGCGTCAGTGCGATCTGTTTATTGATCCCTCGCGATGTGCCGCGGGTGGCAAGCTTAAAATCTTTCGGATTGATCTTTCGCATTTGTTAAAACATCTAACAAATTAGGCATCCGCTTTTGGAAATTCAGCCTAAAAGTCAGCGAAATCGGGTCTTCTACCGAGGCCCGCTCAGAATTGGCATTACAAAAAGGTTGCTACAAATGAATTTGTTAGAACTTTTGACATAATACACCCGTTTCGAAATACGTCAAGTGGTTTTTCTATTTTTCTTCTATGTTTTTACAAAAGACCCATTTTACTAGTGTATCTGCACGCCAGCGACAGTGGATCCGTAGGCGCGTATCGGCCCATCGTGAACGACCCCTTGGACCGAGAAGATCTCGTCGATAGAAGTTATTACCAATTGGTCATACCAATTGGTAATTTGAATGCTGTATTGATTGGAAAAGTATTAGCGAGTTTGCTGCCGACAGCTGTATCATAAATCCGTGATATCACTTCCAAGCAAGGCTGTTATTCTTGCCCGTGGACTAGGGCGGAGAATGCGTTCGATAGTCGGAGACGTGGAGTTAACTGAAGAGCAGGCTCAAGCGGCAAATTCGGGTCTCAAGGCCTTGATGCCGCTAATTGGCGCTAAGACGATGCTTGATTTTATCGTCGAGAATGTTACCGCAGCGGGCTTTTCCAATATCTGCCTGGTGATCGGGCCGGAACATGGTGCGATCCGGGATTTTTGCGCGTCAAGGAAATTGCCGGTTGTGTTTGCGGAACAACCTGAAGCAAAGGGAACTGCCGATGCGGTTCTTGCGAGTAAGGAATTTGTTGGCGCCGAAAATTTCCTGGTGATCAACTCCGATAATCTCTACCCAGTCGACGGCCTTCGACGATTGCGCGCGGCGAACCGACCGGTGCTACTTGCCTTCGACCGGGCAAACCTGATCGAGCAAAGCAATATTTCTGCCGATCGCGTTGCGAGCTTCGCGACCGTCGAAATCGACGCTGCAGGGAATCTGACGAGCATAGTTGAAAAACCCGAAACCGTTGAGGCTGATTCGCTTGTCTCAATGAACGCATGGCTGTTTTCGCCCGAGATTTTCCGAGCGTGCAGTGCGATCGGGCCTTCTGCCGAACGCGGTGAATACGAACTCACGGCCGCAGTTCAATTTGCGATCGACGATCTTGGCGTCAAGTTTTCTGCCATCACGACCGGCGAGGGCGTTCTAGACCTCTCGAATCGCGGTGACATCGATACGGCCTCTGCTTTCCTGGCCGGTCGAAACCAATAATGTTCATTCCTGGTCGAATAGAAGTTCTTGGTAAGCACACCGACTATTGCGGTGGCCGGAGCATCGTGTGTGCGATCGACCGTGGATTTCACTCTGAGATCGAGGAGCACTCAGAGCCCGCTCTTGTGCTTGAGAATCTCGATGTGAGCGAAAGGATAACGATCGCCCTTAACGATCCTGCAAACCTTCCGGGTCATTGGGGGAATTACGCGGTCGAGACGGTCCGCCGATTGGCGTCTAACTTTCCGGACCGTTTGAAAGCCGGCGTGAAGATCCGCTTTCACAGCGATCTGCCAAAAGCGGCGGGGCTTTCGAGTTCGAGTGCGTTGATGATAATGGTCTTTGGAGCAATAGATCTGGTCAATGATCTTCGAGGTTCGAGCAGATATCAAGACAATATTCATAGCGACCTCGATCTTGCCGAATATCTCGGTTGTATCGAGAATGGGCAGAGCTTTCGCGAACTTGCCGGTTCCGCCGGAGTCGGGACTTTTGGCGGTAGCCAGGATCACGCGTCGATCTTGCTGGGAAAGGCCGACCATCTGAGTGCATTCTCGTTTTCACCGCTGCGGAATGACGCGGACTTTTCGTTTCCGAATACACATTCCTTCGTTATCGCGGCAAGCGGTGTCGCGGCTGAGAAGACCGGTGCGGCACGCGACAGCTATAACCGCGTATCGCGGATGGTTTCTGAGATAACGGGAACGTTCGGCAAAGGGCTTACTCTTGCTCAGATGTTTGAGGAATTCGGTGTTGATGATGTTCTGTTAAAGATCGGAAGAATGAGGTCAAAGTTCATGACCAGCGAAATGCTTGATCGAGTTGAGCAGTTTAGGATCGAGAACTTTGAGATAATCCCGGCCGTTAGCGAAATGCTAACCAATGGTCGGATAGTGGATATCGGTGATCCGATCGATCTGTCGCAGGAAAATGCCGAGCGGTTTCTCGGGAATCAGATCGCGGAGACGGCATTTTTGCAGCGATCGGCCCGTGAGATCGGAGCCGTGGCCGCCTCGGCGTTTGGAGCGGGTTTTGGCGGAAGCGTTTATTCCGTTGTTCCAAGATCAGACGCCGATGGATTCACGGTGGAATGGCAGCGGGTTTACAGAAACCGCTTTCCTCAGCACGCCGAGACAAGCGAATTCTTCACGACGCGGCCATCGCAGAGCGATCTACGCTGATCGGTCTTTGTCGCCAAGTTTCTTTAACATTTCCTTGATATCTGTAACACCCTTGAAGGAAACGTACGCTGTCACAAAGATGTACCAGATGACTGCGGCCAGGGTTAAAATTAGCCAGAAGTACTTCATGTAGTTTCTCCCTTTTTGGGTTTTAGCAGTGAGAAAATAACCATCGCAAGAGCGGAGCAGACGTATGCAGCAATGCCGGAATAGTATGGCCCGATCTGCTTTGCAAGATCTTTGGTTCCGGGCGTTTTCTCTAGCACGAGAAAAGCGACCGGTATCGCGGCTGCAAAGATGATCGACCCGAAAGCTCCCCAGCTATTCGCCCCTTTCCAATAACACGACGAGATGAGCAGCACCGAAATGCTGGCGAGATAGATCGTTCCCGTTATTCCGAGATACGTCCAGACATCGCCCTCGAGCGGATACCACAGACCATAGAAGAGCAGAAAGACTCCGATCAGAGCGACGATCATTCGGTTGATCAGAATTCCCTTCTTCTCCGACCATTCCTTCTTTCTAAATGGAGCCATGATGTCGTTATAAATGACGCTGCCCCAGGTGAGCATGTAGCTCGAATCGGTCGACATATCGGCAGCCAGCATCGCGGCGACACAAAGTCCCATCAAGCCGACCGGAACAAATGTCGAAAGAAATGTCGGCATCGCATCGAGCGTATTCGTTACCTGACCGAGCGTGGCAAGTGCAGCGATACCCCAAATTCCGGGGATAAGAAAGCGACAGACGAAGAAGAAGCTTGTTCGAACGTAGATCTTCTGTCCGGTCATCGAATCCTTTGCCGCAAGGACGCGGGCGATAGTTGTTTGCCATGTGAGCACGGCCGCGAAATTCAGCATTATCTGAAAAACGACATATGGCCAGCCGAGATCGGGGTGGACGAACGGATTAAATCCACCCGCCCCGTAATTCACCTCGACAGTCGTCACGATCTTGTCCCAACCGACATACACCAGAACGAGGAGCGTGACCGCGATCAGACCGACGCTCATTACGACAAACTGCAGAAAGTCGGTGATCAAAACCGACAGCATTCCGCCGAGTATTGTGTAGGTAGCGACGCCGATCAGCAGGACTGTCATCATCGCTTCTAAATACCCGACCTGAAAGCCCCAGAGGTTGAACGACGTCACCTTCAATCCGATGATAGTCACCAGAAATTGTCCGCCGATACGGAGGAACACACCCATGTTGAGCAATCCGCCGAGTACGATCACTACGCCCGCAGCCCAGCGAACGCGAGGGCCGAATTGCTTTTCGATCAATTGCGGGATCGTAATAACTCCGGAATCGCGGAGCGGCTTAATGCAAAATCCTGTGTAGCCGATCACGAGCATCGACAGAGCCATCGCGATCCCCGGCGTCGCACCGGCGAAGCCGTACTTGTATCCCGCCTCGGCCGTGTACATACATGTCACGATGCCAAACTCGGTCGCGGCAAGCGACGCGATGCCGAGATAGACGTTCATCTCGCGGCCCGCGACTAGAAAGTCGTCGACCTTGCTGACGTACTTTCGCACGTATAGGCCGGCGGCCATTGTGATCAGGAGATATAGCCCAACGATGCTCCCGTCTAAGAGCCAGTTGAAGTTCGTCATATCGAATTTTCAGCGAAAAAAATGGTGTCCCTTATACTAAGCAGGAACACCATTTTTGTCCAACGAGATGGACGATGAATTGAAATTTCATTAACCGCGAGCGTCTTTGACGATCTGGACAAATTGCCGTGCACGCTCGGTCACGATCTCCGGATTGCCTTCGCGGATGGCTTTGACATCGACGAGGTCAGTGCCAACGCCGAGGGCGGCGGCACCAGCCTTGATGAAGTCCGCAGCCGTTGTCAGCGAAACGCCGCCGGTCGGGACCATTTTTATCTGAGGGAACGGACCCTTCAAATTCTTGATATAACTCGCACCGCCCATCGAGCCGCACGGGAAGACCTTCACGATGTCCGCACCTGCGCTCCATGCCGTAACGACCTCGGTCGGCGTCAACACACCCGGCATCACCGGTGCACTATATCGCTGGCACATCGCGATCGTCGCGAGATTCAAAGCAGGACTGACGATGAACTGAGCTCCGGCCAACAGACACGCACGAGCGGTCTCCGGATCAAGAACGGTTCCCGCTCCGACCAAGACATCGCTGCCATATTTATCAGCGACTTTCTCAATTACTTTAATCGCTCCCGGAACGGTCATCGTGATCTCGAGAACATTAACACCGCCAGCCTTGATGGCTTCGATCACCTGCATCGCTTCGTCGGCGGATGATGCTCGAACCACGGGCACCAGGCCGAGTTCTTCCAGCTGTTTTACAATTTCTGCTTTTGTCATAGTGTTATTTTTTGCCCGCGAAATACGCGAAAAGACGCTAAAAAAAAGAGTTCTTAGATTTCGCGTCTTTTCGCGTGTTTCGCGGGCACAATTCTTACCTGGCTACGCGGGCGCCTCCGCCTTTCATTACTCTGAGTACATCTGCGAGTCCGACAGTCGTCGTATCGCCCGGCGTGGTCATCGCGAGAGCTCCGTGGGCTGCTCCACAGTTGACTGCCCATTCTGGCGACTCGCCCGTAAGGAATCCATAAATGAGTCCCGACGCAAACGAATCACCGCCGCCCACTCGGTCAAAAATATCGAGATCCGGCCGCATGATAGCCTGGTGAAGCTCACCTCCCGTAAAGCAAACAGCTCCCCAATCGTTGACCGAGGCAGTTTTAGCATTACGAAGCGTAGTCGCCGCGACTGCGAAATTTGGAAAATCGGCTACTGCTCGGCGGATCATCTTCTCAAAATTGACGATATCGAGTTTCGAGTGATTCTCGTCCTGCCCCTCGACCTCGTAGCCGAGGCACGCCGTGAAATCCTCTTCGTTGCCGATCATCACATCGACATACTGTGCGAGATCGCGGTTAACTTCCTGAGCCTTCGCCTGGCCACCGATGGCTTTCCAGAGGGAGTCGCGGTAATTGAGATCGTACGAAATGATGGTGCCGTGTTTCTTAGCGATCTCCATCGCTTCTTTCGCGACCTCGGGTGTCGATTCGGAAAGTGCACAAAAGATGCCGCCGGTGTGGAGCCATCTGGCACCTTCGTCCCCGAAGATCTTTTCCCAGTCGATGTCGCCCTTCTTGAGTTGCGAGACCGCAGTGTTGCCGCGATCTGAACAGCCAAGTGCGGCTCGAACGCCAAAACCGCGTTCGGTGAAGTTCATCCCGTTACGCACCGTGCGTCCAACGCTGTCGTACTTCGTCCATTTCACATGCGACTGATCGACGCCGCCCTGATAGATCAGGTCCTGAACGAGACGCCCGATCGGGTTATCGGCAAGAGCCGTAACGACCGCCGCGTCGAGGCCGAAACATCGCTTGAGGCCGCGAGCCACATTGTACTCGCCGCCGCCTTCCCACACTTCAAATGAGCGTGTCGTGTGTATACGCTTGTCACCCGGATCGAGCCGGAGCATCACTTCGCCGAGGGAAACTATGTCCCATTTACATTCGTCTTTTGGTCTAATATTAAGCATGTTATCTACGTGTTTACCGAGGCCCTATGGTTCCCGGTTCTGACTGCTTCTGCCACTGCCGCTCTCACCCAACCTATCTTCCCATCCAGCCGCCGTCAACAACAAGGATGTGGCCATTCATATAATCGCTTGCCGGTGCGGACAAAAAAACCGCAGCTCCGGCGATGTCATCCGGATCGCCCCAGCGTCCCGCCGGGATGCGTTCGAGTATCTGGCGATTTCGCGTCTCGTCTGCCTGTAATGCCGCCGTATTATTGGTCGCAATATAGCCGGGAGCGATAGCGTTTACATTTATATCGAGCTTCGCCCATTCATTGGCGAGAGCTTTGGTCAGGCCGGCGACAGCAGATTTTGAAGCCGTATAAGCCGGAACCGTGATGCCGCCTTGGAATGATAGCAGCGATGCGATGTTCACGATCTTGCCGCTACCTTGCTCGATCATCTTGCGCCCGGCCGCCTGTGAGAGGCGAAAGACGCTCGACAGGTTTACGTTGATGACGGCCTGCCAGTCATCCTCAGTAAAATCTACCGCCGGGGCACGGCGGATCATTCCGGCATTATTGATCAGAATGTCGATGCGGCCAAATTCCGCGATCACGCCATCGATCAAATGCTGAGGTGTCGCGACCTCAGCCATATCGCCCGAGACCTCGATGGCCCGTCGGCCAAGTTTCGCGACAGTCTCCACTGTGTCGGCGGCATCACCCGTCTTTCGGGAGTGACACGCTACATCGGCGCCTGCCTCAGCTAGTGCGACCGCGATCGCACGGCCAATTCCCGTGGCCGAACCAGTCACGAGGGCTACTTTGCCTGCAAGAGAAAATTTATCGACAACCATAATTCAAAATTACTTCTGTGACGCTTCGAGCCCGGAAACTCCGGTCGCAAATTCCGGCTGCACGTTCACCACGCCAAACTGCCGGTCGTCGCCCTCTTTGTTGGCCGCCATCATCCAAAGAAAATTGATCGAACCGCCGGGAGCCGCGACATTCGGGTGATAGCCCTTAGGCATCACAACGACATCGCCCTCGCGAACGACCTGCACCAGCTCCGGCGTCTCACCATCGGTATAGACCATCTGGATTCCAAATTGTGGAGCGGGCATGTCGATGTAGAGATAGGCTTCCTCGAGTAAATTTGCATGTTCGTGCGGAGGCCATGACGTCCAGTTACCTTCGGTCGAGAACGTGACGCCTGCCATGATGCGGCCCGCCTCGACGTTCTTGCCAAGCAGAATGTTGAGGTCGCGTTCGGTCGGAACCTTGCCGGCTATGAAGTGCAATGCGGGATCCTTACGGACATCATCGAAACCGACGAACTGCAACGGATACTGCTTTTCGACCGGCGACGAGAGCTCCGCCAGGTCGAACGCACCATCGCTCGCCGCGATAATACTCGAGTCGCGTGGAACGTAGAGAGCATCGTAGAGTTTCATCGCGAAGGTCTGCCCTCCGGTCGTCACGTGGCCCGAGCCGCCGAGACAGATCAAGCCGGTCTCGTGGGTTTCATTTTCAAACGCGATCGGTGCGTCGCCTGCCTCGATGATGATGCGGCCGTAGAAGAGATTTCGTGTCGCCGTCTCGCCGGGCTTTACCGAGATCGTTCGGCCTTTCTGCTTGTTTGTTCCCTTAATGACGCATGTCGCGGGATCGATGTTCTCAAGCTTGGTCTGTGTCTGCATATTTCACCTACTTTCTATAGCGATGCAAGAAATCCTTCGACGGCGAGTTCGAGTGCTCCACCGATGGCTGAACCGGCGGGTTCACCGGCCTCGACTGTCCAGCCCTGCGTTTTTCCGACGATGCTTTGACCGATCGCGGCACGCATCGGCCCCTCGATAAACTCCCATCCGTAAACAAGTCGTCCGCTGATCACCACACGCGGGATGCCGACGCCCATAATAACATTGGCGATGCCGATGCCGAGATACTCGCCGATCTTCTCGAGCGTCTTGCGTGAACGGACATCGCCGACAGAGGCCTTGCTAACGATCTCAACAAATCTAGGGACTTTTTCCCCCGTTCGCGGCGGCCTGTCGCCGAGATACAAAGAAGACGCCGAGGAGGCTGACGCGTATTTTTCCCAGCAACCGCGATTGCCGCAGACGCAAGGTTTGCCGCCCGCAAGGATCGTCATGTGACCAAACTCACCGGCCACGCCGCGTCCCGCTCCGGTTCCGCGATAAACTTCGCTACCGATCACGAGGCCGACACCGATGCCGGTTCCCGAGCGGACGAGGATAAAATTGGTCATCAACCCATCCTCAGAATCTCTGATCTTAAGACGGGCCTCGTACATGGCTGCAGCAGTCGAATCATTATCAACTACGACTCGAGCACCGGTAGCCGCAAAGGCATTTTCAATGTCAACGTTCTTCCAGCCAAGATTCGGAGCAAATACAAGCTTGCGGCGGCTCTCATCCGCCATGCCGGGAACGCTTACGCCGATCACGGCAAGAGTTTTGTTCGGCTGCTTCGCGAGCAACTCATTCAAACTCTGCTTTGCAAGCGAGAGAGCCTTCCAGGCCTCGGCCGGCGTTTCGAATTCGATCTCGTCTGACAGTTCACCACTCAATGTCGTCAGACCGATCTGCGACCGGCGAACGCCAAGGTTGATCCCGGCAAAAATAAGATCGTTAGCAGCGAAGGAGAGATATCTGGCCCTACGCTTGCCATCCTCGGAATACGACTCTTCCCGCAGGATACCGGATGCGATCAGCGGTTTGACGTGTTCCGATACGGTGCTCTTGTCGATCGACAAACGGGCCGCGATCTCGGTCCGCATGATCGGCTGCGAAGCTCTGATCAGCCGCAGGAGCTGATTGCTCTTTCGGGTGGACGATGTCATCGCCGCACGATGCCGATATAACAGACCGTTATCCATTTCGCGTTATTATAACACGACTACAGCGACACCGTTTGCTCCGCCCAGAATTGAAACTCACGATGCTTCAAAATTTCGGCCTTTGCCTGTATCTCGCCGCTCGCCGTTCTGCGTACATATTCGAATAGGCGCTCGCCGACCTCGGCGATTGATTCAGTACCATCGATGACGCCTCCGGCAGAGATATCAAGGTCTTGAGACATTTTTTCAAATACCCGATTGTTCGATGCAAGCTTGAGTACGGGTGCTATCGCGTTCCCGATCGTTGTGCCGTTTCCGGTAGTAAAGACAACGACCGTGGCTCCGGCAGCGACAAGTCCGGGCGTCGATTCCTGATCATAACCCGGCCCTTGCATCAAGTTGATACCGCGGACCTTTGGAGTTTCGGCATACTCTAAGGTGTCCTCAATGCGTGTCGTTCCCGCCTTGATGATCGCACCTAGACTTTTGATCGTGATATTCAACAAGCCGCCGGCTTTGTTGCCGGTGCTCGGATTCTGGCCGAGGACGCCGCCGAATTTCGAAGCGTATTCCTTATACCAATCGACCATTGCGTAGATCTTGCGACCGACCGTCGCGTCTTTTGCTCGGTTTGCGAGGATGTGTTCGGCTCCGCAAAACTCCGGCACCTCGGTGAGCAAGACGGTGCCGCCGCTTTTCACAAGCATATCGGATGCGTACCCAAGCGATGGATTGGCCGAGATGCCCGAGAATCCGTCTGAGCTGCCGCACTTTACACCGAGGACGAGTTCGCTGATAGGGAATTCCGCACGCTCGCATTTATTCACCTCGGGCAGCATTTTCTGTACTTCTTTCAAGCCGATCTCGATCGCTGATTGTGTGCCGCCGACATCTTGTATGCCGATCTTGAAGATCGGTTTTTCGATCGGCTTGTCGCGGTCGGTGAGATATTTTTCAACGAAAGTCAGGTTCGTCTTTTCGCAGCCGAGGTCGATCAGGATGACGCCGCCGACGTTAGGGTGATCGGCGTAATTAGAGAGCGTGCGCATCATCACGTCGAGATTTGAGCCGTCCTGACAGCCACAGCCTTTGTTGTGCGGAATGGCAACGACACCGTCGACGTTGGGGAACTTTTCGCGGCTGTAATGCAGGAACTCAGACATAATCGAGATCTGCGTCGCCTCATGGCTCGCACACATCGATGTCGGAACGATCAATACAAAATTGCGCGTCCCAACTCGCCCGTCGGGCCGCCGGAATCCCATAAAGGTCGCCGTCTCGTCCGGCGAAAAATACTCCGGTGCCGGCGTGTGCAGATCGTCCTCAATATCACGAACGACCGGAACGTCGTCGGTCATGTTCTCGTGCGTCACCCAATCGCCCTTGGCTATTCCAAGCGAAGTCCCGATCGGCTGGCCGTATTGTCTGACAAATTCACCTGCCGAAATGTCGTGAGTCGCAAAACGGTGTCCCGGAGGCACAGCTTTAGCGACCTCCACTAGGTCGCCATTCGGCAGCATGACCACAAGGCCGTCAGCCGTTTCATTTTTGACCACAGCGACATTATCGTCAGGGTTGACGATGATAGCGTAGTCGCTTATCGCGGCCGGTTGTTCGGCGAAAGTATCTAACATATCAGGCAATCAGATCCGGTAAAACGTACGAACGAACATCGGGATGAAGGCGAACAAGCAGTCCAGGATTTTCGTCAACCTGTCTCGCTAGTTCAGATTCATCAGTCGACAATTCAGTTTCGATCAATCTCTTGAAACTAGGTATCTTGCCCGGTGCGGTCGAGGCGTCGACGATCGATTGCACGATCCGCTTTGCGCTCAGTATCGCCGCAGGGCCAAGGGTAAGTATGTACTTGGCGTTGCGGCACTCAGCTTCGTCCGCCTCTGAAATTGCACTGCCGCCGACCTTGAATTTAGCGATGTGGTGCTCGAGTATCGTCTCGCTGATTGGGATGATGCCGACAAAGTCATCCAGCGAAGCTCCGCAGCCTGGTTTTATATAGCATAGATGTGACGCGGCCTCGGCCTCAGGCCCCAACCCAAGAAAAAATAGATCGATGCCGCCGAGGGAATTGAGATTTTCGAGATATGCAGCCAATTCGCGCTCGATATCGTCGGTCTCGGTGATCATCGGCGTAAAACTTTTGATCTTTGCAAAGAAGTTCGGGCCTAGCAGCCTTTCGAAATCGCGAACGAAGCTTAAGCCGTTTGCCATCCGCATCGGTGCTAGAGCATCCTGTGTAAAAACATTCAGCCGGCCCAACAATTCATCTATTTCAGTAGTTTCTGCAAGCTCAGCAATTCTGCGATACATCGCCTGCGCACCTCGGCCGCCAAGGAGAACCATCGTGATATCGCCGGGCTTCTCGCCGGCGTACCCGATCAGCTCGTTTAACATCGCTTCGCCTACGGCCTGCTCATTTTCAAGGACGTTATAGCGGAAGATCGCTCCCGAGGGAGTCGTGGCCCGTTGTTCCTGAGGGAGCCTCAACCAGACGTTGTTTTCTGAGACTCGACGGTCTACTATCATTTTGGCAGAGCTTTCCATTTACCGATTATTGTAATTGGTTAAACCAATTAAAATCAAGTAGAATTTTGCAAAAATTGGCCATCGGATGTGAATCTCACCTATCTATATATAAATGTTAGTCATTGATGACAATTATAATGCTTGACAATCTGGATAAGTTTGATTCAAACTAGCGTCACAAACCAGAAGTGGTAATACCTTTAAGTCTTTTTGTGCGCTTCAGTGGCGTGGTCCGTAGTTAAATCTTATGGGATTTTCCAAATTAGATCTTGACGGTCGCGTGGCCGTTGTTATCGGGGGCACGTCCGGGATTGGCCGTGCCATTTCTCACGGCCTAGCCGAGGCGGGTGCTGATGTGGTTTGCACGTCACGACGAACCGAACAAGTAGAAACCGCTGCGGCGGAGATCGAGGCTCTCGGGCGACGAACGTTGCGGGTCGCCTCTGATGTGTCCGATAAACCTTCTCTGTCGAACCTTCTCGATAAATGCATCGCGGCTTTTGGAAAAGTTGACATTCTCGTCAATTCCGCCGGCAGGACAAAGCGGACTCCTTCGCTCGATGTCACCGAGGAAGAATGGAACGAGATCATGGAAACGAATCTGACCGGCACGCTTAGAGCTTGTCAGGTCTTTGGCGGCCACATGGTCGCGAATGGCTACGGAAGGATCGTAAATATAGCGTCTCTGTCTACCTTTGTTTCTCTGTTCGAAGTCGCCGCCTACGCTGCGAGTAAGGCGGCCGTCGCTTCGCTGACTAAGTCGCTCGCGATCGAGTGGGCGAAGAACGGCGTCAATGTTAATGCGATCGCCCCTGGCGTATTCCGCACCGCTCTGAACACAAAGCTGCTGGACGAAACGCCACGCGGGCAGGAGTTTCTGACACGCACACCGATGGGCCGGTTTGGCAATGTCGACGAACTCGCGGGTGCCGCCGTTTTTCTGGCGTCTGAGGCCGCAAGCTTTGTTACGGGCGAGGTTCTTGTTGTCGATGGCGGATTTTTGGCGAGCGGCGTAAATCAATAGTGGCGGAACTAGAGGAAAAAACCGAACGGCTCGTCCGTATGCTTGCGGAAAATGAACTCGATGCTGTCGTCCTCAATGCTCAGCATAATTTTGCGTGGTTGACAGGCGGCGGTTCCAATGGCGTAGATCTAAGTCGTGAAAATGGCGTCGCGTCGTTGATGATCGCTCGCGATGGCCGCCGAACGATTTTCGCCAACAATATCGAGATTCAGCGAATGCTCGCAGAGCAGGTTAGCGGCAGCTTCGATCCGGTAGAGTTTTCATGGCAGAACGAGAAAGCTGACGGCAGCATCGTCCTTAAGCATGCTAGGCAAATACTCCGCCGCGACGCAAGAATTGCGACGGATATACCGATGTTCGCTGATACGTCGGTGATCGAGGGTAAGATCGCCCCTTGCCGTTATCGATTGACAACGGAAGAACAAGAACGGTTTCGAGACCTTGGCCGCGATGCCGGAGTTGCGATGGGCAACCTTGTCGGAAAGCTTGAACAGGGTGATATGGAGGTCGAGATCGCCGAAAAACTCAGGCACGAACTTGGGAAGGCGGGAATCCTCTCGGTAGTCACACTTGTCGCGGCAGACGAACGCATCTCGCATTTTCGTCATCCGTTACCAACGACAAAACGCTGGCAGAAAACGGTTTTGGCAGTAACCTGTGCCAAACGTCACGGACTGATCGCGAGCATGAGCAGGATTATCACCATTGGCGAGCCGGATGGTGAATTGAAACGAAAGACCGAGGCTGCAGCGTATGTAAATGCTGCTCTCCTAAATGCTACCCGACCCGGTGCCACTGGTGGAGGATTGTACAAAGTTGCCGCCGATGCTTACGCCGCACATGGTTTTGCCGAGGATATCAACCACCACCACCAGGGCGGTGCAGCAGGGTACAAAACCCGCGATTGGGTTGCTCATCCGCAGAATGCCGAGATCGTACAGCCCGATCAGGCTTTTGCATGGAATCCGTCGATCACAGGAACCAAAGTGGAGGACACGACGATCGTGACGGCAGACGGTATTGAGATCGTCACTCCGTCGCCGCTTTTTCCGCAGATCGAGAGTATCATTGATGGACGTTCGTATTTGTCTCCCGGAGTTCTAACATTTTAGTGAGGTTACCAGCGAATGAATAATGACCAAGGCGACATAATTGAAAGCCAGAAACAGCAAGATGATGGCGAGTTTCTTGCAGCACCCGAAGAATCGGGCGGTTCTGCGACCGGAGCTGTGATCGCGGGCGTAGGCGATGTTGTAAAACGTATTGGCCGTTACCGTTGGACGATCTGTGCTCTGCTGTTTTTCGCCTCGGCGATAAACTACGTCGATCGTCAGGTCATCGCGATCCTCAAGCCAACCCTGCAAAAGGAATTTGGCTGGACCGACATTGATTATGGTTGGATCATCTTCGCCTTTTCAACCGCGTATGCGTTGGGCTTTATCTTCGCGGGCCGTTTCATGGACAAGTTCGGCACGAAGATCGGTTTCACAGTGGCGATAATTCTGTGGAGCATCGGTGCCATGATGCATGCATGGGCCGTCGGCGTAGGCGAGTTTGCATTGCCGATATTGACTCCCATAATTGACGGTCTCCTCTCGGTTGTAAACGCCGTCATTACGCCTCTAGGGTTTGCGCCGTGGTCGATCGTACTTTCGGTATCTGTTGCCGGCTTCATTGTGGCAAGATTCGTTCTAGGTCTCGGTGAATCGGGCAACTTCCCGGCTGCTATTAAAACAACGGCCGAGTGGTTTCCCAAAAAGGAAAGAGCACTGTCGACGGGCATTTTTAATGCCGGCACGAACGTCGGAGCTCTCGTAACGCCCCTTGTCGTCCCGATCCTCGTCTCTATTTGGGGTTGGTATGAGGCGTTTATTGTCACCGGTGTTCTGGGTTTTATATGGTTAGCCTTCTGGCTCGTAATGTACAAACGTCCTGACGAGCATCCGAGGCTGTCTGCCGAAGAGCTAGCGTACATTCAAAGCGATCCTGCCGAACCTACGACGAAAGTGCCGTGGGGAAAGCTGATCAGATATCGACAAACATGGGCCTTCGCCCTTGGCAAATTTCTTACCGACCCGATCTGGTGGATCTATCTTTTCTGGGTTCCCGATTTCCTCCAGCGTCAGCACGGCCTGGATCTTAAATCTTTCGGCTTGCCGATCGCGGTCATTTACATCATTGCGGATGTTGGCAGTGTCGGTGGCGGCTATATTTCATCGGCATTGATCAAGCGTGGTTACACGATCAACCGATCGCGTAAGACTGCTATGCTGATATGTGCGCTTGCGGTGCTCCCGATAGTTCTTGCGTCTGTGACCTCGAGCCTGTGGCTGTCCGTGATATTGATCGGTGTCGCAGCTGCAGCCCATCAAGGTTGGTCGGCGAATTTGTTCACGCTCACATCGGACACCTTTCCAAAGCAGGCAGTCGGATCTGTGGTCGGCATCGGCGGAATGTTCGGTGCGATCGGCGGCATGGTGATCGCCCCGCTCGTGGGATACATTCTCGCCACATCCGGAAGCTATGTGCCTATCTTCATCATTGCGGCTTCGGCATATTTGCTCGCATTGCTGATCATTCACCTGCTCGCTCCAAAACTCGAGCCGGCCGCGATCGACGCTTAGAATTTTCTAAACCGGATTAGCAAAAGAGGCTGCCCGAAAATGCAGCCTCTTTTTTGTTTCGCGAGAAGCCATCCTGAGAACTACTCCAGGATAGCTATTGATCATTCCTGGCCGATGAAGTCGACGTCCGTAAGGGTGTCGATGACCTGGATGATGCGTGGGGCGAAGCGGTAGCGGCGGCTTTCGACACTCATTACGATGCTCGAGCCGGCCTCGATGCCATCGAACGAGTAGTAGCCGAAGCTGCTCGTCGTTGCCGTTCTTACCACTCCCTGGCCGTCGACCATGCTGACCGTTGCGTTCCTGAGTCCGCGTCCGTCAGGTGTCGTCACACGGCCTGAGACCTCGACCCCGGCTGCGGTTGCAGGTAGCAGCTCGATGCCCCACCCGCCGTTCACACCGCCATTTACGACCATGGGAGCGTTACCGCCGTTATCATCGCGGATGTAGAGCGACCAAGTGCCATTGCCGTCGAGCTGTCCGAAGTTGCCGAACAGCGTCTGAGCTCCAGTGCCGCCCACCGTGCTGCCGGGTTGGGCATACGGCCCTGCAGGTGCAGGTGCAGGGAAGTCGTTGATGGTCGTTTGCCAGCTAGTCGGCTCGAAATTGCCAGTTGATAACGAGGTAGAATCCGGTAGGACTGCGTTCGCATCATCCGTAAATGTTAGCGTGACATTGCTACCGTCAGCGACAGGCACCGCACCACCTGCGTCAGCCATTAGAATGAACTTACGTCCCTGTGGATTGACCAGAAGCACCTTCAGGTTGTCCGGGAAGGCGTGATAAAGGTCATATAAAGTCACCCTAATGCGTTGCACGTTGGTCGGTGCACCAGTTACGACGATGTTAGACGGATACGGAGCTGCCACGGTACCCTGGAAAGTGGAGATCGACGTGGAGTTACGGAACTGGTTTGCCGTGTCGTTGATCGTTACGGTTGCGACGTTAGGCGTTCCCAATCCAGCTCCAACAGGACTGGTCAATCGGACGAGGAAAGTCTCATTGCCTTCAAGCAAGCTGTCGCGGCAGAGGGGAACGCTTACAGTCTTTGAGCTTTCTCCCGCAGCGAAGTTAACGGTCTGACCGGCGTTTGACTCGTAGTCTCCGCCATTGCCACAGTTCGCCGAACCAATTGCAGTTCCACCGGCGCTCGTTGCGAACGTCACGCTTGAAGGATTCTGCAGATCGCCAAATCGCTCGATCGAGATCGATACAGACTGCGATTCGTCATCAAGATACGCAGCCTCAGTAAACTCAACCGTCTCTATCGCAGCCGGGTCGTCGTCGATGATCGTCCCGATTCCTTGTCCGTCGGAAACGCTCGCTCCCGTTGCACTTGCCACATCGAGTGAAAAGGTTTCGTCAGGCTCGTCGCCCGGATCTTCGACGATCGGGACGGAGACAGTTCGCGACAAAGTGCCGGCCGGGAAGACAACGTCAAGACCATCGACCGACTCAAAATCGCCACCCTCCGAGGCTGTTATGCCATTGGTATTAACACGCACAGTCACTGGCTGAGCACTGGCCGACGAAAGTGTGATCGTAAAGACAAGCGGATCGCCCTCAGGGTTGTCAGCACTCGGACCTTCGCCGCCGGTTGCATTACCGACCGCAACCGCCGGAGCACCGCCACTGATCTCAAAATTGACGTTGTTGACGTCAAAGAAGATGTTGCCGGCAGCTTCGACTTTCACTCCCGCCTGCGAAGTCGCATTATCCGGCACAGTGATCTGGGCGGTGCCGTTGTTCGGAGCATTGGCAAGCAATGTGACCGGGAATGTTTGCCCGCCGTTCGTCGACAAAAGAATGTTTACATTTGCTGCACCGATCGGGGCCGCATCGGTACCAACGACATCCCACGTGACGGTCTGAGTCGAACCGACCGCCCAAGTTGCCGCCGTGTTCTGTGAAGTAACCTGAAATGGTCCGCTTGTGTTGACCGTCGTTACCTGCATGCCGGCATCGGCTATACCACCGCGCTGGTCGCGAACCGCAACGCGGAAATTCATTGTTCGTGCGATCGAGGGGAGATTTTCACCGATCACGCAGTCGTTCCCGGCCTGACAAACTGCGCCCGGAGCTCCGGTTGGGTGATTTCCCTGATAATTGAGCGGTGGATTGTTGCTGTTGGCCGGGTTGTTATTGGCCGGATTCAGAACAAAGGCCATGCTCGGGAACGTTCTCGATGAGCTCGCTACCGGTGAATAAACACGGAATAGCGAACGCTGTACGCCGTCCGTATCAACATCGTATCCGAGAGCCGGTGTGCCTAACTGACCTGTGCCCGACGGCGAAAGGTCATATTGTTCCCATGAGTAGAGGAGATTTGCTACGTCGCCCGGGTCGGCATCATTTCCTTGAGCGGTCAAGATAAATGGCGTAAGCCTAGGTATCGTGAAATTGTTGCCGGCGGAGACGGTCGGAACGCTGTTGGTTCCTGTTGGGACTCCGCACGATCCGCCGTTGCCGGCGTCCTGAATGTTCGCCACCATTTGCGTAAGGCTACGAATATGAAACGCCGGAACGCCGGTATCGACGTACTGCTGAAGGTTACGGATATTGCAGATACCAACGTATGACATCAGGGTCGAGCCGCTTGCAACCTCAAACGCATTGCTGGTCGAGCGCGTTGTGCAGGCACCGCCATTGTCGCGGTTGTTATACGTATGGCTGCCGCCGAATTGATGGCCGATCTCGTGGGCAACATAATCAACCGTGAACGGATCGCCATAGAACCCTGCACGGGCCGAGTATCCCTGAGCTTTCGCGTCAGCCGCACACACCGACGGAGAAGAGGCCACGCCGCCACCGCCGGTGCCATATAGATGTCCGACATCGTAGTTGGCCACTCCGACGCGTGTGTTGACGGTTGTCTGATTGATGTTTAGCTGCGCTTCCGAATCGGTATTGTCATACGGATCGGTCGCCGGATCGTCAAAGATAATGTTGGTTGCATCGTTCGTAATCGATGGATTGACGAGCTGGAAGGAAACAGCGATCTCCTTTCGAAAGATGGCATCGAGACGATTCACGCTAGTCGTCATTGCTGCCAACGCGGCCGTGCGCACGGCCTGCGGATCGGTCGAGGTCGTCGTTCCCCGTGACCATTCACCCGTTGTGGCAATCGCAAGGCGATAAGTCCTGATCGCCGAACCGAATGAGAACGCAGGTGCCGCAGGTGCGGCTTCCAGGTCCGTGATAGTTAGTCCAAGATCAAGATCGTCAGATCCGCATCGGAACGCGGTCGCCTCACCATACTCGTGCTTGTAGTAAACGAGATAGTTCTCGGTATCGTTTTCCTGCAATGGGTCGATAAACACAGTTCCTTTTTCGGTCAGAACATAACCGTGAAAACCACTTTTGGTCCAGTCAAATCGTGCGGTCGACCCGGGATCGTCGATCCCGTAGCCATGGAATGTTCTCCAGGATGGAAATGCCTCTGCCAAGTGCGGAGCCAGCACGGGCGAATCCTCGATGCGAAACCGCTTGAGGCTGCCGTCCGGCATGGGCACTTCCATCACGACATTCGTCGAACGTGCCTCACCGGTGAACTCGAGCGGCATCGCCCGCATCAAGCCCTTCAACGCTTGTCCGTCAAGCTTAAATGCGACGGATCGCTCAGGCTGGACCTGACGGCGACCACGCTCGGGAACTCGCGAATGATCGACGCTCTGCCAGAGTTTGCCTTGCTCACCTCCGCCGCTGCGGGTCTGTGCTGACACAGGGCTGTAAGCGAAAAGAAGAGTGGCGATAAGGGTGAAAAGTGCGGTCGTTACGGGAAGTAAGCGCACACGAATAGTGGCTGTATTCATAGTCATTGAGGTCTCCAATAATAGCTACAAAAATAGATCAGATGTTTAGGAATCGATTAGAATGCGCAAGAGTATCACGTCTTCAACAGACTCGGCAAAAAAGTCCCCTACATAACTAAACGAATTTGGAATGAGAAATGGGGCACCGGGCCGAAAAAAAAGGCGGCCTTTGCGGGCCGCCTTTTGGTTGAGGTGTTGGTCGATGGACATTTGTTGGCCATCGACCTTAGGTTGTTGTTTAGACCGCTATTCCTGGCCCTGGAAGTCGACGTCCGTGAGGGTGTCGATGACCTGGATGATGCGTGGGGCGAAGCGGTAGCGGCGGCTTTCGACGCTCATTACGATGCTCGAGCCGGCCTCGATGCCATCGAACGAGTAGTAGCCGAAGCTGCTTGTCGTTGCTGTTCTTACCACTCCCTGGCTGTCGACCATGCTCACGGTCGCGTTCCTGAGTCCGCGTCCGTCAGGTGTCAACACTCGGCCTGAGATCTCAACTCCGGCTGCAGTTGCAGGCAGAAGCTCGAGTCCCCATCCGCCCTGTACGCCGCCGTTGATGACCTGAGGGGCATTGCCTCCGTTGTCATCGCGGATGTACAGGCTCCACCTCCGTTGGCATCCAGCTGTCCGAAGGTGCCGAACAGCGTCTGTGCGATCGTGCCGCCCACCGTGCTGCCCGGTTGGACATACGGTCCTGCCGGTGCAGGTGCCGGGAAGTCATTGATCGTCGTCTGCCAGTTCGTCGGTTCGAACTTTCCTCTCGTCAGGGCTGTACTGTCTGGCAGTACCTGTCCGGCGAGGTCTGTGAACGTCAGCGTTACGTGGCCGTTCTGGGTGATCGCTACCGGGCCGCCTGCATCGCCCATCAGGATGTACTTGCGTCCCTGCGGATTGACAAGCAGTACCTTCCAGGTTATCAGGTGCCGAGTGGTAGAAGTCATACAGTGTGACTCGTACACGGTGGACGTTGAGCGGTGGCCCTGCGACCGTGATGTTCGACGGATACGGTGCCGCCTGGATACCCTGGAACGTATCGATCGGTGTCGTGTTACGGAACTGGTTAGCAGTATCGTTCACGATCACATTCGTTGTTCCCCTGGGCTCCGACGCCTCCGCCTGTCACAGCAGTCAGCGTGAACTGTCTCGTCTCATCGATCTCGTACAGTGTGTCAGGGCAATTCGTGACGTTGAAGGTCTTCGACGTCTCGCCGGCTGCAAAGGTCAGCACTACCGGAGCCGCCGCGATGTCGGCATTACCCGCACATGTCGCTGCCACGTTTGCTGTTCCCGTAGCTCCCGGGCCTGCCGTGACCGTTGTCACTCCTGTCGTCACACCTGTTCTCGTTACCGTCACCACCGTCTGCTGCGGTACATCTCCAACCTGCGATTCGTCATTGATGAACGAAGCCGCTGAGAACTGTACCAGATTCGTAGCTGTCGGCGTTGCCGTCGGTGTTGCCGTTGGCGTGTTCGTCGGTGTTGCGGTTGGGGTCGGCGTACCACTAGGCCGGACCACGCGATAGGTTCCGATGACCGTGGCCGCAGGCACGTCAGTAATATCGTCCGCCGGGAAAAGGACGTTGCCCGTGGTTGGAGCGGTCAATAGAGCCGTATACGCGGCTGGGGTGATGGTCCAGGTGCCCGCACCGGTGAATGCTGTCTGCCCTGCGGTGAAGGTTGTTGTTGCTGTCGCCGAGTAGCTCCAGATGTTCAGTCCCGGCTCGGTATTGCTGGCACGGAACAGCGCTGGTGAGTTGTCCGTCGGCACCGAGGCCGCAGTCAGATTGCCGCTAACCAGGGTCGTAGTTCCGAAGGTGAACGTACCCGCACTGGCGAACATATTCTGGAAGTAAAAGCCCGTCGTGGTGGGTCCGCTAACAGTGGCCGCAGACGCTGCGCTGGTGGCAGTGACCGTGACCTGGTTCGCTGTCGTCAGATTAACCACCAGCAACTCTCCACCCGGAGCCGGCGTCGGCGTCGGCGTCGCCGTCGGCGTGTTAGTAGGCGTTGCCGTTGGAACTACCGTCGGTGTTGCCGTCGGGGTGTTCGTCGGTGTTGCCGTTGGGGTACCGGTCGGTCCGCCGCAGGAGCCGGATCCAGGGTTGCAAATTCCAGCAGCACGAGTGCCCGTCAACTGCAGGCCAGCCGATAGGCTCGGAGTGTTGACCGAAAACTCAGTAAACTGAGTTCCGGTTGCAGCCGCCTGTGCACCGACCGTTGCCTGTGCACCGTCGAGTCGGGCACCGTTGCCCGTCAGAACATAAATGTACCGGATGGTATCCGTACCTTCTGTCAACAAAACGGCAAAGTTGGTCGAGATCGGTCCGTTCACGGTCTCACCAAAATGCTGGGCTCTCCACTCGATATAAAACTGACGATTCGGAGCCGAACCTATCGTGTTGGTATAGATACCACCGCCCGTCACATCTGCCGGATCCATGTCGAGGTCATCCCAATACGGGAAGACTGTGGGTCCGCCGGTAAATGCGGCTGCCGGGAGGGTGCCATTCGTAAGTGCGGAGTTTGAGGCACCGTTGAACGTAAGAGCACCATTCGTACTCGCACTCAACGAGGTAACCGCTGTTCCATATACCGTTGATGCCCACGCCGCTGGAAGAGTTACAGGTACCACGAAGTCATCATCGTCTGAGAGAGGTATAAAGGTTCCGCCAGCCGGGATCGTCGCACCAGTCGACGATGCGAAGGCGTAGTTTGGATTCGCCGCCTGGCCGACTCCAACAGTGAAGTTGTAGACCGCCGGCGAGACGCCGCCTGTGAATGTCACGGTCAATGTCAGATTTATCGTGCTTGCACAGGCAACGGAGTTGCTTGTTGATATCTGGAACGGCGTCGTGTTCGTTTGCGTACCGCCGATCGCGATATTTGGATACGCAGAATTCGCCTGCGATATCGTCACGCCGGCCGTACTTGTCGAAAGGATCGCCGAAACTGCGGTAGCCGGTCCCGTACCATTGTTGGTCAGCGGGATATTGATCTGGTTACACTCATTTGGCTCGATGATCCCATTGCCTGTCGGTACGGTCGCAGTGCCTCTGGAAAGGGTTGCGGTCGGCAAGAAGAAGTTTCCTGAGAATGCGATCAGAGGGTCATTGTCAGCTGCACGCGTAACCGATCCGGCCGCCATCGCCATTGTATGCGTCAGCTGGGTCGGATTCGGAGCGGAGCCAAAGGTAAACGTCGATTGGGACGTAGTATTATTTACGACCGATGTCGCAGGAATACCATCGACCGTGAAATCGCTCGCCTGCACACTCGCAGCATTTACCGGATCAGTGAAGTTGACTACATAAGACGTCGGCACTGACGCAACCGTTGAACCAACCGTAGGCACTGTACCTGCAACGGCAAGTCCTAGAGGGATCTTGTCGTAGTACATGTTCGGGTCTTTGCGAGGTGCTCCGCCTGTAAGGTCGGCACGATTGTCGGACCATGCTACATGGAAAAAGCCTGGTGTTGCAACCGCGTGAGTGTAGTCACCCATGTAGACCGAATTGATAACGCTGTCGCGGCCAAATTCTGGAAGAGACGCTACATCGCTGATGGCAAAACTAGGAGTGAATGTGGTCGTTGCTCCCGATAGTGTTGCTATACGACCGTAATACTTTAGAAGGTTGTTCGCCGGATCCTCTTGTCGGCTGTAATAGAAGACGCCGAGACGCGTGCCATCGGTACTAACAGCTAAGGTTGGCTGCCATTGATCCGTGGTCGTTGCGTCGTCGTTTACTTTGACTGGAGCGGTCCAAGTGGTGCCGCCATTAGACGACTGGACCACGAAAACATCAGCCTTGTCAGGAGCCGTGCCCACGCTATTGTAGGTAACATATACATTGCCATTCACCGGGTTTACCGCCGCATGCGGGAACCTGCTGCTTCTGAACGCCGAGTTGGCGAGGCCGACATTTCTCGAACCTACTAGCCCAAGGTCGCCGTTGGTGCCGCCAGCCGTGAAGGTCGCGACCGTAACCGCGGGGGCGAAGGTCGCACCCTGATCCGTCGATTTACGCATCTGGATCGTTGTTCCCTGGAACCAGAACGCGTAGATCGAGTGGTCAGGCCCAACCTCGATGTATGCACCTTGGTTGCCGGAGACGATCAATGTGCCGCCGCTTGGGCCGAAGGTAGCACCACCATCCGTCGACTTGTAAAAATACACACCGGCCGGTGCAGGTGTGCCAAATCGCCTCGTTAGAAGATAAACGTTTCCGTTTCCTGATCCCGGGAAGTTGTCTACAACGTGCCACTGTTTATCGTCACTCGAGCTGCCTGGGGTGGCAACGACCGGAGCCATCCAGGTCGCACCATTGTCGTCAGAACGGAACATCTGGATCGTGCTTGGGGCCGAAAATCCAAGCGTCGAGAAATATATTCTGCCTGTCGTATTATCGCGGGCCAAAACTGGATCGCCGGCATCGCCTATTGCACTGGTCGGAAACACACCGCCGTCTGTGAAGGTCGCACCGCCATCGGTCGATCGCGAGAAACCCGTAAACTTATTCGCACCGCCGGAATTCGATCCGGCGTCGTTAAACCCGATTACGACCGTATTGCCAAAAGCAACAAGATCGGATTCGCTCTGCGTGAAGTTTCCGGTACCGGTACCACCCGAATTGTTATTGATCAGAACATCGGTCCCAGCCGGAGCGTCAGCAGGATTCGCAGGCACACGGCCTGCTCCCGATGGCACCTCGCCACGCTTGTCACGCTCGAAATAGTCATCAAGATTCTCGATGGTTCTCGTCCATGTATCACAATCGATCAGGTCCGGATTGCCGCAGAGGCCATACAACTCGTCCTCTTCCTCGATCCCGGAGGCCTTTTGCGTTGGAGCGACCTCTTTCTTGTCGGCAGGGTTTTCCTGCGCCTTACTCTGCTGTGAGATGACGCCGAATGCCGCAACACCCAGCAGCGCCAGAACAAGCACAAGCATTCTGCGATTAACATAAAAGAACGACCCGATGGATCTCTTCATAACGATTCAAAGCCTCCAGAAAATATCGAAATTCACAGCAGGGCAGACCTCCCGTGATATGATGAACGCGACGTACGTCCAATACCCACGTACTGCCATAAAAAATAGGGTTGCTTCTGCAACTCCCACAAATTGGTAAATAGAAACTGGACGGAAGTATATGCCCCTACCCGAGAGTTGTCAATTACTTGGGCGTGAACGAACACTGCCAAATAGCGCGTTCATAAAGAGTTCACTGGGTAGTCGAAACGTATAGATCACTCCCAGTGTGAGCATTTCCCCGCTTTGAAATAGGAAAGCTGTCTGAAACCTCGATTCCAGACAGCCTTTTTTTATTGACGATTAGGGAAAGCAAAACGCCAGAAGGTCGACCTAAGCTGCTTCGGTTTTCGCTCCACACTCGGGGCAGAATTTTGCACCGGCGGCGAGTTCGGCCTGACAGCCTGCACATTTCGCCTTTTCCTGTGTCGAACCACATTCCGAGCAGAACTTCGCTCCTTCGCGAAGGTTTGCTCCGCACTTGACGCATGGAACCTGAGCGATCTCCATCTTCCCGCCACAATCGGCACAGAATTTAGCTCCCTGAGCGTTCGCTTTGCCGCACGAAGGACATGGTGTTGTTGCTACTGGAGCAGCTCCGCCTCCACCGCCTTGCTGCATCCCGCCAAAGGCACCGACCATCTGGTTGCCCATCGCAAATCCGGCTCCGAGGCCCGCACCAAGGCCGGCACCGCCGCCTTCGTTCTGAGCTGCGTCACGCAGAGCGTCCGCCGCCTGGAATTTCATGTACTGATCGACATTGCCGATCGCTCCCATCGCGGATCGCTTATTAATAGCTTCCTGAACTTCCTCGGGAACGCTGACATTCTCGACGTAAAACTTTGTAACCTCGAGCCCGTAGCTGCCGAAGTCGCCGTTGATCATGCCGCGAATACGCTCGCCCATCTCTTTGTACTGAGACGCGAGGTCAAGCGCGGGGATCTTCAGTTCGCCGATCGCATCGGAAAACTCAGTAACGATCGCACGTTTGAGCTGGCCTTCAATGTCTTCGGTGGTGAAATGCGCATTCGTTCCGGCGATCTCTTTGATGAATTCACCCGGATCGGCAACACGCAGGCTGTACGCACCGAATGCACGAAGCTGGACGATGCCAAAATCCGCGTCGCGGAGCATGATCGGGTTCGACGTGCCCCATTTCATATCCGTAAACTGTTTGGTATTAACAAAGTACACCTCGGATTTGAACGGCGAATTAAACCCGAACTTCCACGCACCGAGCTTCGACAGGATCGGGGTGTTGCCGCCATCGATCGTGTACTTGCCGGGCGTAAATACGTCAGCGACCTGTCCTTCATGAACAAAAACCGCCGCTTGCGATTCGCGAACGATCAGCTGCGCTCCGTTCTTGATCTCCTGCCCCGCCACCGGAAAGCGATAGACCATTGTATCGCCAGTGTTATCGAGCCACTCGATAACTTCAATAAACTGGTTGAGTGCTTCACTCTTGATCTTGTCCAAAATGCTCATTTATTGCATCTCCTTGTCGTAACTCTTAACGATTAAATATGGCATAAAGTTGCCAGAAATGGAAGTTTTTCGTTCTTCAGCTCATTTCATATTCCCGGCGATCGCTCCTGCCCGGCCAAGCGCGGACGGCGGACGATCCAGAGTAGGACGATGACGAGCATTCCGCTTGTAATGTCGAGGAGAGCATCGTCGATCGTACCGGTTCGGGTCACGTCAAAGCTCTGCCTGTACTCATCGAGCGACGCCACGACGACTACCGGTATGATCGCGACGAGGTACCGCCAATTGCTTAGTCGATGTCCTGCAAACAATGAGAACGCACGCACAGACAGAAATGCGAGCACGGAGTATTCAAAAATATGCGCCAGCTTGCGGACACCGACGTGAATGACCTTTAGAGTTTCGGGCGAGATATCGGGATAGATCCATCGGACCAACGGCCCAATGAAGCGCGATGTCTCAGCCATCGACGCGCTCGAGCTCGACATCGCAAAAACGACGACGATCCAGACAGCAAGAGGCGCGAACGCCCAAAGGCCTCCGCGCCAATCATTGACCACTCTTTGACTCATCAATTAGTGGGCAGATTCCCCATTGAGAAGTTCATTCCGCCACCGACGACCATCACGATCCATCCCGCGATGACAAGGATCAGAGGTATCATTCCCTGCTTCTTCATAACGTAGAAGATGATGCCGCCCAGCGGTTGGCAAAAGAAATTGACGAGGCCCCAAATAACTTTGTCCTTAGTATCAGCACCTGTTTGAACGGCCGTAACGACGAGCCATATGGTGCCAACCAAAACCAGTACCCAGCCTAGAATCCCTAACATTGAGTTCCTCCTAAAAGATCTAAATTTGCTTTGGAAAGCTGAAAAGCAAGGCAAGCATATACGAAGTTGGTTTAAAATTCAAAGTTCCAAGTCCTGAGTTAACCTGACGGAAACTCGGAACTTGGAACTTTGGAAAAGCTTGTTGTCCTGTTACGCCGCCGCGGCTCCTGAAACAACTTCGATAATTTCTTTCGTGATCGCCGCCTGGCGGATGCGATTCATATTCAGGGTCAGCGTGTCGATCAATTCGCCTGCATTCTTTGATGCCGAGTCCATTGCCGTCATACGCGAGCCTTGCTCCGACGCGACCGACTCCAGCATTCCTTTGTAGATCTGTATTTCGACCTGCTTTGGCAGCAATTTGCCGAAGATCTCAGCTGCAGGCTGTTCGTAGATGTATTCCGATTCACCACCAGCCGTCTCGCCTACCTCACTTTCAGTCTTTGGGATCGGAAGAAGCTGCTGGATGACAGGCTTTTGCGAAAGCACGGTCTTAAACTCTGTAAACACAACAAACACCTTATCGATAGTCTCGTCCTCAGTGAATGTTTTGATGAGCTTATTCGCGATCTCGACGGCGTCGGCGTGAACGACCTGTCCGCTGCCGGTCAATCCAAGATACTCGTCAACCAACTCGATCTCACGACGTTTAAAGAAATCACGTCCCTTTCGTCCAACAGCGACCATCGATGCCTGTTTGTCAGCATTCTCTTTCAGGAAAGCCTGCGTCGCTTTGATGACGTTTGCATTAAAAGCTCCGGCGAGGCCTTTGTCGGCACTGATGAGGACGACGAGATATTTCTCGTCGCCACGAGCATCAAGCAGCGGATGCGAAAATTCGCCCGCGACCTTCCCGCTCAGGCTACCGAGCACCTCGCTCATCTTGCCCGCAAACGGACGCGACGCCGTCACACGATCGGTCGCACGCTTGAGCTTGGCCGCCGCGACCATCTTCATCGCCTTGGTGATCTGCTGTGTATTTTTGACCGACTTAATTCGCCGGCGCATGTCCAAAAGACTTGCCATAAATATGAGTGATGAGTGATGAGTAATGACTGATGAGTTTCTGAACACTCATCACTCACCGTTCACCACTTACAATTTTTATGCCGCTGCCGCTCCCGCCGTTTCCCAACGCGTTGCTTTGAAATCTTCGACTGCTTCTTTCATCGCCGCTTTCAGATCGTCGTCGATCGACTTCTTCTCGCGTAGCGTGTTTAGGACGCCCGGATGAGCTTCTTCCGCGAATTTCTGGAGTTCTTCTTCAAAACGCTTGAGGTCGGATACTTCAACATCGTCGGCCAGGCCGTTCGAAACGGTCCAGATGATCAGGACCTGATCGAGCACGTCCATTGGGACGTATTGTGGCTGCTTCAGGATCTCGGTGAGGCGTTTGCCGCGCTCCAGCTGGGCCTGGGTCGATTTGTCGAGGTCCGAGCCAAACTGTGCGAATGCCGCAAGCTCGCGAAACTGTGCGAGATCGATACGAAGGGTACCGGCAACCTGTTTCATCGCCTTGATCTGTGCCGAACCGCCCACACGCGAGACTGAGTTGCCCACGTTGATAGCGGGACGCACGCCCGAGTTGAAGAGATCGGACTCAAGGAAGATCTGGCCGTCCGTGATCGAGATTACGTTGGTCGGAATGTAGGCCGAGATATCGCCGGCCTGAGTCTCGATGATCGGCAGCGAGGTCAATGAACCGCCTCCTTTCTTATCGGACATCTTCGCCGCACGTTCGAGCAGGCGTGAGTGTAGATAGAAAACGTCGCCCGGATAGGCCTCGCGACCCGGAGGACGTCTCAGCAACAGCGAAATTTCGCGGTACGCAGCAGCCTGCTTCGAAAGATCGTCGTAGATCGTCAAAGCGTGGCGGCCATTGTCGCGGAAGTATTCGCCCATCGCGCACCCAGAATACGGAGCCAAAAATTGCATAGCCGCCGGATCCGAAGCCGAAGCATTTACGATGATCGTGTAATCCATCGCACCGTATTCTTCGAGCTTCTGTCGAACCTGAGCAACCGTCGAGGCTTTCTGGCCGATAGCTACATAAACGCAGATAACGTCCTTGCCCTTCTGATTGATGATCGTGTCGATAGCCACCGCGGTCTTACCCGTCTGTCGGTCGCCGATGATCAGCTCACGCTGGCCGCGACCGATCGGCACCATCGAGTCGATGGCTTTGAGACCGGTCTGGAGCGGCTCTTTCACCGGCTGACGATCGATAATTCCGGGAGCGATCTTTTCGACCGGATTATATGTCTCGGTGATGATCTCGCCCTTTCCGTCGATCGGATTTCCAAGAGCGTCGACCACACGGCCGATCATCGCGTCGCCGACCGGAACGCTCATGATGCGCTTGGTACGCTTGGCTTCGTCACCCTCTTTGATCTTCTGGAAATCGCCGAATAGCACGCAGCCGACCTTGTCTTCTTCAAGGTTGAGTGCGAGCCCGCGGACCCCGTGCGGGAACTCGAGCAGCTCACCGGCCATAACCTTTTCGAGGCCGTAGATCTCGGCGATACCATCGCCGACCTTGATGACGGTGCCGACTTCGTTGACGGTCATCGACGCGTCAAAATTCTCGATCTGAGCACGAATGATCTCGTTGATCTCGTTTGCTTTAATTGCTTCCATTTATTTAATAGTGATCAGCTATGAGTGGTGAGTGATGAGTTCCGTTATTCATCACTCATCACTAACCACTAATCAATTGTTCTCTAAGATTCTCCAATTTCGTCTTCACCGAACCGTCATAGACGGTCGAGCCGATGCGGGTAACAACTCCACCGATAATGTCAGGGTCAACCGCGTAATTTACGTTTACGGTTTTTCCGGTCAGGGCCGCGAGGCTCTTTTCAAATTCTGTTTTTTCGTCCGCGGGCAGCTCTCTCGCGGATGTGATCTCGGCGGCTACGATACCGCCGCGTTCATCGAGAACGGCGGCAAAACGGTCATTGATCTCGGTAAGATCCGAAAGCCGACCGTTTTGAAGCAATACCTTGAGAAAATTTGCGGTGGTTGACGAGGGCTTGATCTTGGTGAGTAGGCCGTCGAGCACTTTTTCCTTACTAGCGTGCGTGATCGCGGGATTGTTGAATACCGTCTGCAATTCAACATTCTTGCCGAAAAGCTCGCCTAGCGAGGCGATCTCTGATTTCACAGATTCAGTCTGACCACTTTTAAGGACGACATCTGCAAGGGCGACACTGTAGCGGCGGGCAATAGTTTCGTTACTCATTAATTCAGCCCTCCGATCTCACTAATACTAGCCTTGACGAGCCGTGCATCGACAGTGCCGTCGATCTGTGCCCGAAGTTTCTCTTCCGCCAGCCGTATGCTCTCCTGTGCCGAAAAGCGTTTAAGAGCAGCCAGCGACTGCTTGCTCAGCCTCGAAAGTTCGGAATTCGATTGTTGGCTGAGACGTTCGATGTCGGCCTGGGTCTGCTCTGCAAGACGGTTCTTTTCAAAAGCGGCCTCTTCACTGGCGTTTTTCAAGATCTGCTCCTTTTCAGACTCAAGCTGTGCAAGCTTTGCCTCGACTGAGGTTAACTTTGCGAGGGCAGCCTGCTTTTCAGCCTCGGCCTTGATCAGTTCCGCACGGATCTGTTCCCGTTTCGCCTTAAATGCTTCAGAAAGCGGCTTCTTCAAGACGTAGACCATGAAGGCGACAAAGATCGCGAGGTTTACAAATTTCCACGCTTCAAAACCACCAATATTGAACCAATCGTTATAGAAGTGCTTGAACGATTCCCACGCACCACCACCGGCGCCAGCACCACCCGTGCTACCAGCGAGGAGAAGCAAAGAACTTGTCAGGGACAAAAACATATACAATTAAGCCTTCAGAATATTAGCTGCGATGGTGTCGGCGATCTTTTCCGCCTCGGTGCCGATCGCGGCGTGAGCTTCGGCAGCCTGCTTTTCAAGCTCTGCCTTGCCTTGTTCAAATTTTGCAGCAGTCTCGGCCTTAGCCTCGGCGATCTTTTTCTCGCGGGCATCAATAGCCATTTTCTGCTCTTTCTCGATCAGCTCATAGCCTTTCGCGCGCGTATCGAGCATCTCACGGTTGTAACGAGCTTCCTTATCCTCGACATCCTTCAAAAGCCCAACGGCCTCGCTCGAGTGTCCGCCCTTATTCTTCTCACGAGCCTCAAGGACCTTATTAATAGGGCGAAAAAGGGTACGATTCAGTACCCATATCATCACCAAAATAAGCGCGACGTGGATAAAGAGCGTTCCGTCCGGAAAGAGCTGAATTGTGTCGGCAAATGCCAGCAAATACATAGTCTTGTTTGAGCCGTTTCTAACGGTGCGAACCAAGGCAAAACGCGCCTCTTCTCAAAAGTATTAAGAGTATCACGCGCCCTTTTTTAGGGTCAAGGACGCCCGAACGGCGCGACGCCCGCAGAGATAGTTTGGGGAATTAGTTAATGGAGTTGGATACGATGTGGCGCTCGTCCAGTTCGACGATAAGATGGCTTCCGTCAGATTCGCCAAGGGTGGGCAAATCGGCGAACAGTTCGTATTCAGGGAGCTGAGACACACGTGGGGCTGGGCCGACGTTGTGGGTGATAGCGTATCTCTTCCGCTCTTGTTTGCGCTCGTACATGATCTTGTCAGCTGCGACTATCATTTGGTCAAATGTCTGACCATGGACCGGATACCCGGACGACCCCAGGCTGACGCCGACCGAGGCGGTCTTACCGTTACCAACATTTAGCTCAAATGAATGCACCGCAGCCTCGATCCGACTGCAGAGATCTATGACATCCTCAGGGGCAGTCTCCGGTACGAGGGCAACAAACTCGTCACCGCCATAGCGGGCAAGGAAGTCGTAGTCACGAAGTTGCTCATTTATCACGCGGCTGACCTCACGCAACATCTCATCGCCGGCCTTGTGTCCGTAAGAGTCGTTAACTGCTTTGAACCCGTCGAGATCCAGCATCAGAAGCTGGAAATTATTGCCGCCTCGGCTCGCACGAGCCACCTCTTTTTCAAACTGGATCTGCAAGCTCCGGGCATTCGGTAGGCCGGTCATGGGGTCGGTCATCGCGTTCGTAGTCGCCTCTGTGTGCTTGAGCGATTTACCGATGGCCTCGGCGGCAATACGCGAGATGGTCTCGAGAATTCGAATATGTTCATCTCCATATTCGGCCAGATCCTTGGAATACACGGTGACGGTTCCGACCAACTCCTGTTCGTCTTCGGCGATGAGGGGAACGGAGGCCATTGTTCGATATTGCCCCGTCAGATCTACCTGAGAATAGGCAAAGTCGAGATCTGGATCGACATTTTTAACATTTTCGCGAACCTTAAGAGCGTAGCCGCTCGCTCCTTGCCCTACCTTTACGCGGCGTCCGATAAGCAGTTCTCTGTTCTCGCCCTCGACGTGTGCCGCAGTAGCGAATTGGCCGCCGGCGGTTAGTATGTAGAGGCTACATGTAGTGAATGGCAAAAGTTCGCCCACTTTCTTAGCAAACAGATCGAGGGTCTCCTCGAGATCGACCGCTGAGCTAAACTCGCGGGCCATCTCGTAGAGGCTGAACACCTCGCGGTTTGCCCGCTTTATCTGCTCTACGTAATTACCGTTGCTAACGGTCGTACTGACCATGTCAGAATCCGTATAACTAAGTCCGGCGGCGTCGATCTCAGCCTCGAGCGAGGCTAGATTCTGCATTAGAACCCCGACGATCGTGGGATCAAAGCGGGTACCGGCTTCGGCCTGCACGATCTGCCGGGCTTTTTCGCGAGTTAGTGCTGCTCGATAAGGCCGGGCTCCACGCAAGGTGTCAAAGCCGTCGGCAACCGCAAGGATGCGTGCTGTTAAAGGGATCCGATCGCCGACCAATCCGTCAGGATATCCCGAGCCATCCCAACTCTCATGATGGTGACGAATGGTTGGTACCACGGGTGTTGTGAATCCGATCTTTTCTAGGATCGAAGCTCCAACCTTTGGGTGGATCTTTGTTTTTTCTAGCTCCGCTGGTGTTAGTTGCTCAGGCTTATTGAGAATGTGATCCGGAATCGCCAGTTTGCCAATGTCGTGAAGCAATGCCCCTGTCCGGAGAGCGTCGATATCGCTTTCGGGAAGGCCGAGCAAACGGCCGAGGCCAACGGCAAAGATCTGCGTACGTCGAACGTGGCCCGCTCCGACCTGATCACGAGCGTCTATCGCAGTCGCGAGGGCTTCAACGGTGGCGAGGTGCAGACGGCTTGCCTCGGAGATCTCCTGTGTTTTTTGGTCAAAGCGAGCGAGGTGCATCCGATGACCAAGGTAGGACGCAATAGTAACGGGCAATAGCACGAACCCAAATGCGGGGCCAAAACTATAGAATGACCATCCTACAAGCGGGATGCCCAAGAATAGGATCGAGGCGACCGTGATCTTGAAGGAAGGGGACATGGGGCTGAGTCCTTGAGTGGTCATCATTTTCTTGCAAACGGCCGGCATAGCCGTGCGGGGCAGATATCTGCCCACATCGATATCCTTTCAATCGGTGTGCCACAGCGGAAATGTATAGAGATGTTATGAAATAAGGGAGGCGGGAAGGCTAGAACAATCGAATCGGTCAGTCCGAACTCTCAAATTGACCGACAACGGTCAGTGTGACCGGACAGCAGTACTTTCAGATCATTGCCGTCAGGGCATCAATACCTATCATCATCAAAGTCATAACTGCCAAAGTCATCTGATCCGCCATAGGCATCATCTTCAGACTCTTCTTTCTTGTCCAATTCGATCGGGTCAAGGCCGACGACAACGAGTCTCGATCCGCACTCGTCACACGACGCAACGTCGCCTTGTTCGATTTCGGCGTCTACATAAACTTCTTCGCTACACTCAGGACAGATCGATGTTGGCATTAGCTGTTATCTCCGCTGGAAGAAACGTTAGATTCGGCCGGACTAGCGGCTACTCAAACAAATCTAACTTGAACCTGGACACTTTGGCAAGAGCGAGAGGTAACTTAACGCGCCGTGCGGATGGGTCGAGAAACTACTTGCATTAAACAATGTTAATCCGCTATTATCTTAGCTGTGGCTCTCACACCGCATCCCTCAGCGTAGCCAACGACCGCATATTACCGAATTCAAAAGCTTTGTTCTCTTCCGCCTCACCGATATGGACTCGAAGATAGGCCTTATCATTCAATTAGCCGGAGTGTCGCTGATCACTCTATTGACGCTGTTTTTGCGGCGCTCGATCAATGTGGTCGCACTCAAGCATTGGACGAATTCGTGGCTCTTTCTCTCTTTCGCTCTTTTTTGTCTGCGCCTTGCATTCAGCTACGAACAATATTCAGTCCAGCTATTTAGCATCTATTTTCTGACCGAGTATATATTCGGATTTCTATTGGTGGCCGGGTGTCGGAGCTTGACGGGAAACGTCGAGATGCGGATCCGCCAGGAACTCTTCATTTTCCCGTTCATCTTGGTCGCATTCGGGTTGCCATTTCTTGGCGACGATCTCAATCTGATCTTTAATGTACATTCACTGATCTTGGCAGGTTTTTTCGCCATCGCATTCATCGCCCTTTGGCGGGTGAAACTGGGCACATTCGGGTGGAAGGTCATGCTTATCGCATTGGCTCTCCTGACGATCGATTTTGTGCAGTACTTCGCGATCTTCACAGCTCGTCAGTATTGGGCGTTCGACTTCGACTATCTACAGTACACTGCGGTGGTGGACCTTACGTTGCAGATCCTGCTCGGTTTCGGCATGGTGATCGTGCTTCTGGAACAAGTGCTGACCGATGCAAAGATAGCAAACGAAAAGCTCAAGGCGGCACACCAGAAGCTTGAGGAACTCGCTCATGTAGATCCGCTGACCACGGCCCTGAATCGTCATGCTTTTCATGGCTACCTCAAACGCCAAGGTGCTGATGGTGATTCGGTATCAGGCTGTCTCGGTTTTTTTGATATAGACAATTTGAAGACGATAAATGATGTCCATGGACATGCCGTAGGCGACATTGTTATCCGTGCGGTTGTGAGGGCGATACGAGAGGTCGTTCGAGGCGAAGATCTAGTGTTTCGCTGGGGAGGTGATGAGTTCTTTGTGATCATGATCGGTTTTGATGCCGCGACCGCAAATGAACGAATGAAGAGAATGGAGCTCCTACTCTCAGCTGTAAAGATCGAGAGCCTCGGATACCCGATCAAGGTCGGCGTATCCCACGCATTCGAAGATTTTGCGAGTCTCGCAGATCTCGAATCTACAATAAAAGCCGCTGACGAGGGTATGTACCGCCAAAAGCAGCTGCGTAAGGGCCGGATTCAAGCGAACCACCTTCTATTAGAAGATCGATCTGCCCCAGTTGGCGTTTTGGTAGGTCGGTAAAGCTAAGGAAAATGAAAAAGCCCGTCTGCTACTTGTCTAGCAGACGGGCTTCTTAATTCTCAATCATGTTCTCAGAGCTTGTCTTTGAAAAAGCCCACAACTAAGGCCCAGGCATCCGCCGCTGCCGTCGCATCGTAAACCTCGGGCCGCGTGTTATTAAAGAACGCGTGGTCCGCGTCGTATTTGACGGAGTGGATCGGCAGCTCAAACCGCTCGGCTGCATCTTCGAGCTGAGCGACCTTTTCCGGATTGATCCACCCGTCACGGGTACCCGAAATAAAGACCGTCGGCGTCGTCAGCTTCTGCAAGATCTCATCGTTCGGGACATCACCATAAAAGGGTGCGGCGGCGCTCAGGCCCTCGAGTTCGCATGCTGCACGCAAAGCAAACGTACCGCCCATGCAATAACCTGTGATGCCAAAGTGCGATAGATCGTAGGCGACCGCGGCAGCATCAATGGCATTCTTGATCGTATCAAGCCCGTCCTCGATCGTGAGCGCCTGCATCATCTCGCCCGCCTCGGACGGATTCGCCGCTATTTTGCCTCGATAAAGATCAGGTGCGATCGCGACGAATCCTTCATCGGCGTAGCGCGTCGCAATGTCCTTGATGTGGTCATTCAAGCCCCACCATTCCTGTATAACGAGCACAGCCTTGCCGGACGGGGCGCCCGGAATGGCCGTGTAAGCACTAGTCGGGCCGTTTGCAGTTTCGAATGAAAGCGTTTCAGTTTGCATGGAAAATTACCTCTAAAAAATTGCTAGCCAAAGATATCTTGCCACGAATCGAGCGAATAGCACGAATGATGATATTCGTGCTATTCGTGGTTAAGAGGTTCTAAAAGAACCTGAGCGTGTAACTAAATCTCGCACCTCGTCCAGACTCCGGAGCTAGATCTTTGATGAACGACAGGTGGTTGCGGTACAGGCTGTTGCCTAAGTTCGACGTACCGAGCGAGAAAATGTGCGCGACGCGGTCAGACGTGATGGTGTAAGAGGCGTTCACGTTGAACAGATTGTAACCGTCTGTAGGCGTTTCGAGAGGAAAGATGCTACCCGCGTCCTTGCCCTTTACGAATACACCTTCCGGCCTTACCGAAAGTCCCTTGTACCTGAGGTCGGCACCGATGCGCACACGCAGCGGTGTGATTCGGGGTAGAGGCACGTTGCCGTCTCGCAGCTCGGCCTTGACCGTATCAGCAATGAAGAATGCCCCAAGCCATTTGGTCACATCCCCATCCACCGAGACATCGGCACCGACAAATCGAGCCTTGCCCTGGCTGTAGGCACCAACCGGCAGGTTGTCTTCGACATCGACGTTACCATCGCCATCCCCATCTTGCGGTGCGAGGAAGATGAAATTATCGATGTTGTAGTAGAAGATGCTGCCGTTGAACCTGAGTCGGTTCAGTCGCTGCCTAAGGCTAAATTCGATGCCGTTCGAACGCTCGCGGCTTAAATTCTGATTGCCGATCTCAAACGTAACAGTGTCGATGTGCGGGCCTTCGTTATAAAGTTCCTCGAGGGCCGGCGTACGGTAGGAACTGTTAAAATTGGTAACGAAGGATGCTCCTTCCCAGAGCCTGAATCGTGCCCCAACCGCTCCTGAGAAGCCGGTAAAGCTTCTATCGTCGTAGAGAGCAGTGTTTGCCGGACGATACTTGTTGTTCTCGACACGGGCTCCAAATTGGAATGCGACGCGGTCAAAGCTTAGTTCCTGCAATGCGAATACAGCAAAATTATTCTGCTTCACTTCACCGTCGATCAAAGACTCGGCTCCCTCGGTCACGTAGCTTCGGTTAAAGCCCTCGAAGCCGAATCGGCCCGTTAGTTTTCCATACTTTTTCTGCTGAAACATTGCACGATACGAGAATGTATCGTTGAAGAAATTTGTAGCGACCTCATCTGTGCCGTCAGCGGTTTCGATCTCTTCGTGGCGGTATTTGGTGTAGTCGATGTAGAAATTGCCGCGCTCGATCGCACCTTTCAGATCGTGAAAACCACCGCGAAGTCGATAGTTGTTTCGCTTCATCCGCAGGTCGATCTCTTCGTCGGGCGTCTCGGGAAGCTCGTTTCGGAACTGATCCTGAATTGCGTAAATGTCGTACTCGCCGTTCGCGTTTAGTAGTGAACCTGCCTCAAAGAGGGGAGCATACGGAACACCATAACGCCGTCGATCAAGCGTAAACGAGCCATTTAAAAACGCTTTTTCGCCATAATACCCGAGACTCGTGCCGCCGCCGTATGCCCGTGAAGACGAATTAGGGATAGCTCCGAGCGGAGTGCGAAAGTCGCCCTCGCGAAGCGTATTAGCGTTCACGTTGAGCAGAAATTTCTTAAAGCCATACTCGACGCCGCCCGATACGCCGCCCTGTTTGTTGTTCGTTGCTCCGATGCCGCTGAAGTAGCCACGGGCTCCGGTGTGCGGTTCTTCCTCGTCGGTTGTCACGGCATTTACGACACCGCCGATCGCGTTCGAACCGTAGAGCAAGGTTGCCGGGCCTTTGATGACCTCGAGGCGTTCAAGATTCATTGTGTCGACGGGTTCGCCGTGGTCGGCGGATTGCGATGAGAGCGAGCCATTCCTAGCTCCGTCCTGCAAAACGAGCACACGGTCGCCATCGAAGCCGCGGATCACCGGCCGCGACGAACCCGGGCCGAAGCCGCGTTTGCCAACGCCGGATTCGCGCTCAAGCACCTCGCCGATCGAGGTGCTTGCTTGCTCGCGAATTCGTGTACCCCCGACCGAATTAACGGACTGGAAAGACTCGAAAACCGATTCCTCGCTGCCGGTTGCCGTAACGGTCACCTCTTCGCGTAGAGAAGTCAGACTTACTACGAAATCAACTGCGGCGGCCGCTCCGCCAACCAAAACAACACTCGATGTCTGGTCCGAAAATCCTTCGATATGTGTGACCAGTGTGTATCGTCCGGGGACGATGCCCTTGAATTCGTACCTTCCCTGATCGTCCGTCTCGACGGACTGACGCAATTGAATTATCTGCACGGATACGCCCGACAGAGCCGCTCCGTTTGCCTGACTCGTGACCGTACCTTTGATAGAAGCCGTCGTCTGTGCGAATGAAGCAACGGCGGTAAGGACAATATAGCTAAGAATAAGAATCAACCTTTTCATTTTGAATACCTCAAGAAACACCGGCACATCAATGCCGGAGCAATTCAAAAAACCGCCTTCGCGGCCCGCGTTAAGCGAACGGATCGAACAACGACCCTGAGTCTTCTGAGTAAGCTTTAGGGAAGTTCCGGAGGTGTAAAAGGTGGACTTGTCGGCCGAGATATAGCGTGGCTGGGGCCGAACGGGATCGGTGGGGATTCTCGTAGATCGAGAACAGGGTCGTCAGACTGATAAAAGCTAACAAGGTCAGCCGCCTGGCCTGTCTGATGCCCAGGGCTGGGCAATTGTTGCCGCTCGCGACGGCTATCGCTGCACAAGATCAGTGATTGACACGGGTCTTCATGACACCCTTCGTTTGCCGATACCGCCGGGTGATTTTTCGCTGAAGGCGAAAAAGCGTGCGTCATTGTGTGCGAGCCGAACTCAACAAGCAAAAACAGCAAAAAGGCCGCCGCAAAAATGCGCCGCCAGTTCTCTTTTCTTACCAATTTCGGGTAGATCGTTCGCACAGTTTGAGTATAGCCCCCGCAATTGTCCCATCGCAAGACAGCGTCTGGCTGTTTAGTTGCTACGTCGCACTCTGCTGCAAGGTTTCGAGAATGAACCACGAGTCCTATTACCAAGTTTCTACCAGATTCTGTCGCGTCCGATGTTATTTCTCCTGCAACAGCTTAAGCAAGGCTTTAGCATTTTCGTTTTTAGGGTTAACTTTCAGAGCTTTCGCACAATTCTCGCGAGATTGTGAAAATTTTCCGAGAGCATATTGATTCAGAGCCATTCCGTATAGGGTGGCGTCATCGTCTGGTCTAAGCCTGTCGGCAGTTTCTAAGTTTTCAAGCGACTTTTGATGTTTCCCGAGATCGTAATAAACCGTTCCTAGATTGAAATAAGCATCTACATATTTGGGCTCGAATTTTATGGCTTGCTCAAGATGGAAAATAGCCTCTTCGCGCTTCCCGAGTTCAAGTTGGGTGACGGCAAGCTTGAAGGAGGAAACGTCCGGTTTTATTTTCTGTTTTAAGCACTCGGTAAAGACCTCTGCTGCCCGATCATTTACTTCCAAGTCGTAGAGCCGTATCCCGAGATTGAAAAGATCGTTGCCTTTCTTCGAATCCATGAAAAGACGGAATGAATCATTGGAGACCAATGGTTTCGTTGGGTCTGCATTTCCAACGTCCCATCCATCATATGTCGCCACCATAAATCGGCTGGCTAAGACGCGGAACTCCTCTTCTCTTTTAAGCAGCGAATCTACGGAATGAGCCTCCGTCTTTTCGACATGCAGAACACAAACTCCGTCGTCATTCCTTTCAAGGCGGACGAGCGAATAATTTTGTTTGATGAGATTCGCGGCAAGACGTTCGAGCTTTGCCTTATCTCTGTCGAAAAAAAAGTATCCGTAAAGCAAAGGCTTATTGGTGTTGACGCCCTGAGCCCCCAGCCTGTCAAAGATCAAATGAGTTAGTTCCATTTTCGTTTTGTCAGTTGAGGTCGCACTTTTCTGTGCGTACGCGCTGGCGATGCCAGCAAACCAAATCATGATGACGAGCAAATATGTCCGCTTTCTGATGATCGAGTTCATGACCTAGCTCCTATAGATCTTATAGTTGATTTCCTCGAAGATATTATCTCGACTTTCAATCTCAGCAAGCAACTCTTCGTCCACCTCGCCCGATTCGAGCATTTTCGCAAGCATATTGAAACGCTGGATGTGCGACTGAAATCGCCGTGATGAATACTGTACCGTCGTGCCCTGATAGATTTGGAACGCCCAATCAGATGATTGTGCGAGGAGGAGTTCGCGGGCGAGTTGGTTCAAAATACGTTCCGCCGGGACGCCTGAGTCTTCGCCCGTAGAGCCGACGAGGGCGTCATCGTTTTCGGCAAAGCGGTTCGCGTATTCCGTCATACGCCGCTCGGCGTCGTGCTGGTATGGGTACATCCACGAGTTTCCCTCGTTGATCCAGACCTTGTAATAACCATTTTCACCCCAGCTTGAGGCGGTTGGTTTTTGGACTTGAATGGGCAATCCGCTGTCGAGAAAATCGCCCGGCGTGATGCACTGGATCTCGGTTTGATCGTAGTGGATCTTCTTGAAGAAAAAATCGATAAACTGCGGCCCCTCGAACCACCAATGGCCGTAAAGCTCTGCGTCATATGGACTTACGACGAGCGGCGGATGCCCTTCGAAGGTTTCCCGGAGTAAGTGAGCCTGCTTGATGCGTTCGCTGATAAAGTGAGCGGCGTTCTCTGCCGCTTTGTCGCGGGCCATCGCGGGGATGTATGGTTCCTTACGATTTTGCGGTACGTCGCGGCCGGTGATGCGGTGATATTTCAAGCCCAAATGGCGGCGTTCGCCGTCGGCGTGGAGGTGCGGTTTGAGATAATCAAGCGGAGCATCCCAGCCAATGTCGCGGTAAAATTCGCGATACAGAGCGTTGCCGGGATAGCCGATCTCAGCCGACCAAACTTGCTGGCTCGTCTCGACGTCGCGTGCAAACACAGCCGTTCCATTTGGTGTCACGACCGGAGCGTGAACACCATATCGCGGCCGCGGATCCCCGTAAAGTATTGCGTGGGTGTCGCTAATGAAGTACTCGATGCCCGCATCTTTCAACAGATCTTCGACGCCGGGCTCGTACGCACACTCAGCCAACCAGATTCCTCGCGGCTGTCGTCCAAAGTGCTTCTTGTAATTTGTCACTGCCAGCTCGATCTGAGCACGACGAGCTTCGTGTGTCGAAATCAGAGGCAAAAATCCGTGTGTCGCACAGCAAGTAATGATCTCGATCACGCCCTCGTCCTGCAGCTCTTTGAAGGCGTTGACGAGGTTTCGCTTGTAGCGTTCGTTCCAGAGATTGAGCGAAGAAATTAGGTTCTCGACGTACATTTTGGCTACGTCGTGAAACTCGGGCGACTCGCTGCGCGTGCGAAATTCTTCTTTGACCGCGAGCTCGATGAGATTTTCGAGATGATGTGTGTAACGTTCCTGCAGCAGCGGGTCGGCGAGCATCTCGCACAACGGCGGCGATACGTTCATCGCAAGCCGGGGCTTTGCTCCCGATTCGTGGAGGGTCTGAAAGATGAAAATTAGCGGTAGGTAAACCTCGGTGATCGCCTCGTAGAGCCAATCTTCCTCAAGAAACTCAGGATATTCCGGATGCCGAACAAACGGCAGGTGTGCGTGGAGAATAAGGCTGAAGTATCCGAGGGGCATAAACGCAGTTGTCAGTTGTCGGTGGTCAGTTGTCAGTCGCTACTCGAAGAATCGCATAACTACTAACAACCGACAACTGGCTACTGACAACTAGCGAAGAGAATGCGAGCTAACCGGATTATATCGCGGTGCGAATGTTGCTCCGCTTTTCGATGAGATGTTCTTTGTCTTGAGTGTCTTTGGAAAATGCACAAGGCTCGCTCCGTAGACGGCTGAACCGAATTCTTCTTCAGTCCACTCGGCTTCGTCGATATCGAAGTATTCCGTCAACGCCGCCAAAGCATTCGCCGCTTTTAGCTTTTCGGTATTCGCCTGCAGGATCGCAAAGAGTGCGGGGCTGACGCGTGTTCTGAGTTCTTCGAGCGTAAAGCCGGATGCAAGTGCGAGCATTGCGTAGCGGATGTCCTCGGCTGAAATTGCATTGAGATCGTGCTTGTTCGAACCGATGAACTGAGAAAACGCAACCTGAGTCGTGTTCTCGGCCGCGTGAACGTCATCCCCGGCCATCGCTACGTCAAAGGCGTCACGCGAAAATCCGGCGACATCGAGGACCTCGGCGAACTTGTTCGCCGAAACCGTCCACTGAGCGTCACTCGCCGGACGTGAGCTCGGCGAACGTCGTGGTGTCTGGATCGTGTTCGAATAAATGACGCGGAAATATGGGCGATTTACGGCATAAAATCCGATCTCCGCTTGATATTCGCTGTCAGGTTCGACCGAGAACCACCAATTTCCCTCGGCCTCGCACGGATGAATTTGCTCGGTGCCGCGTTTGATATCGGTGAGTTTTAGGACAAGGGTGTAGCTGCCCAGATTGTCACCAAAAATATTCTTGAGCTGCTTCCACGGGTTTTGACACACCGACCAGTAGAAATAGAGCCGCGTCGGCGATTGCATAAGCAGCCGAGCACGGTTTTCTTTCTCGAGTTCGGGGAGCGAAACGTCGGCAAGGGCCTTGAATACGGGTGAAAGCTCCACTGTTGGTTCAGCCGCTGCGAGATCCGCAGCAACGTCAAGATCAGCTACCTTTGCTTTTGCAGCTTTCTTGACAGGCTTTTTCGTTGTTTTCTTTGCAGGTCCGGCAACTGCGATGGTCTTGGTTGCGGAGGCCTTTTTAACAGCACGTTTCTTGACCGGTGAAGATTCTGTTGCAGGAGCAGCAAAGGCGTCGGTTCCAATCGAAGTGACAGGTGCGTCGACCTTCTTGGCGGAACGTTTGATCGGTGCTTTTGCCTCAGCTTTGACAGCCTTAACAGCACGTTTTATCGGAGCTGATACCTCTACTAATTCAGCAAATGGATCGACGGAGGTCGACTTTTTGGCGACCTTCTTTGTCGTCGTCGCGTTCTTCTTGGCAATATTCGTTTCCATAACACAAAAACCGCAAACTAAAGTATGCGGCTTTGAGTGTAAAGTGACAAGTTGTCGGTAGTATTACGGGGTGCCGTCCGATGCTCCAACCGCAGATTTTCTGTAGCTTTTTAGCTTGATCTCGATCTTACCGTATTGCGAATCGATCCGCGCTTTAACTGGAAGTCGTCGCGTGTCGTCCGTGACCCAAAGAACCATCTTGCCCTTCTGTTCGATAAGGCGGCCGCGGCCAAATACTTCTGGTTCGATCTTGAAACACCAGACTTTGCCGAGTTCGGTACTCTGCTGTTCACGGCGAGTCACGACGACAGGAAGCCTGTAAACAAGGCCGGAATCGCTCACCGTCAGCTCAAATCTTTTGCCGACCACAAGCGGCTGCATTCGCAAAGCATATATAGCCGAAACCATATCGTGAGCGTTGCCTGGCAGATCCGACGCGATGCGTCGTGGCGGGCGATTGAGATCTTTCGGATCGGTTTCGATCCAAGTTACACTTTTTTCCGAGTAATCAAACAAAGCGTTGCTCTCGCGGACGCGTTCTTTCTGCACGTCCCGTTTAGTTGTCGTGACGATGCGAAAGTTCTCGAGGTCAACGGTAGATACGTAGTTTTGAACGAAGCTGTATCGGAAAAGTCTTAGCAGGGTTCCTTTCGAGACAGCATCTGTTTTAACAATTAGCTCTTTCGAATCGGGTGCTGCCGTGGCGGTAAAGGTCATTTCGGCGACGGAGACGCTGATCTTTAACCGGCTCACTTTTCCCTCATACGTGATCGTCTCACCCGCGAATGCTCGGCCGGGTTCCAACTGCGCGGAGACCACAATGGCAGATACCGCGATGACGGCGAGAAAAAAAATCGACCTTAGTAGTGAGATGTTCATCGATCTAGGGTAGAAAATACGCCTTCGCCACCAAAACAGCGATTGCCATTGCGACGCCGATCGCCGCACGGTATTCACGATACTGCAAGTATAGCTGAAAATCGAACGCGGTACCCGTACTTTTCCATGGTGTGATACGCGGGATCAACATTGGAACGTTGCTCTCGTAGTCATCAAATTCCTCACCGAAAATGCGGCGAATGTCATCTGCTTCGACGCGCATAACGGGTAAATAGATGCCGATGAACAGCACACAGAAAACGATCGCCAGCCACCAAACACCGGCGGCGAGCGTAAATCCAACGCCCATTAGCAAGCTGCCGACGTATAGCGGATTTCGAGTGTGAGCGTAGGGGCCGCTGATGGCAAGCTCCTTCGCCTTTCGAATATGCCCGGAGGCCCATGCACGGATCAATACACCGATGATCGCGATCGCACTGCCGATGGCAAGGCTCAATGCCGTCGGTTTCGCAAAGATGATGAAGACCACCGCAAAGATGAACCCGAGCGGTACGCGTATGCGCTGAAGTGTCCGTTTGTTAAAGGCCATTAGTTGTTAGCGAGCCTCTTCGAAACAGCATCGAAAACAGTTTCTGTCTCGATGTCCATACAGATCCATTTGCCGCAAGTGCGACGATGACAGTCGAAGCGGCAATCGATGTCGCTTCGTTCGACGACAATATCGGCGGGAAACGGACTGCCATTTCGCCACCATTCCGTCGGCCCAAAGATGCCTACGACCGGGGTTCCTGCCGCAATTGCAATGTGCGTCGGGCCCGTGTCGCCTCCGACATATACTCTAGCCTTTTTCGCAAGTTCGTAAAATCCCTTGAGACTCGGTTGTGCCAGGGTCGCCCGGCCCGAGTTGCTGTTAGCGGCGACGGTCCGCGCGAGTTCCGTCTCCCGCGGGCCGGTCGCAACCACGGACATTAGGCCCTTTTCTTCCCAAAGCCTATCGGCAAGGCGGCCAAATTTCTCGGCGTGCCATAATTTTGTAACCCAACCGCCGCCGGGATTCAGGATGGCAAAATTGCCACCTGTCCGTGCAATGATCTCTTCGGCCTCGGAGATGTGCTCGGTCTTTGTCGCGATCGGAAACTCAATTTCATTGGTCGTCGGAAAACCAAGGGCTCCGCTCGCTAGTGCCAAATTCTTGTGAATGATGTTGATCTGACTCGGAACTGCTACCGTATCGGTCAAAAGAACACGGCTCGATGCTTCTCGAAGGCCGTCGCGGGAAAAGCCCCAGCGATGCCTTGCTCCTGACAATTTCGCGATCATCGCTGATTTCCAGAGGCCTTGAAAATCGATCACTACATCGAATTTGAATTTGCGCAAATTGCGGATCTGCTTGCCTAAGCCAAGAAGCATCTCCTCGATCACCATCCCACCTCGCATCGATTTGGTATCAACCTCGATGAGGTTATCGATCAGAGCATTTCCCCGAAGCATCTCGGCGACATTCTCTTCGACGACCCATGAAATATTTGCGTCTGGAAAGGCACGGCGAATCGCAGCAAGCGATGGCAGGGTATGTATGATGTCCCCGATCGAGCCGAGCTTAACGATCAGAATGCGCATAAGTCATTCTAGACGGACGATGCAGGACCGCAAAATCGGTCTCTATCAGAAGTCGGGCAATTACCCGGCGTCAGAAGTTTTCTCTATGCAAACGGTCTGTGAATATGGATAATGGAAGATTCCAGATAGTTTCCGGACAAATTGCTACCAAGCTTTAAAAAATTAAACAAGGATGTTGATATGAAAAGTTTCGCAAAGATTGCGTCGCTGGCGTTGGTCATCGGCCTGGCTCTCACACTGATATGGACTACCGGTACTACTAAAGCTCAGGAACAAGAATCCTCTCCTTCGTCGAGCGGCATGCAATCTGAGCTTTGGTCGCGTGTATCCGAGGATCAGATCGCGTCGCGAGGAAGTCGTGCGTTGATCCCTGAGAAGTACCTTACCTTTAACGTCGACAGTGCGCGGCTCCGGGATTCATTGCGTCGTTCGCCTGAGGAATTTTCCGATTCAGCCCGCAAATCGCGCAACGTTATAGAACTTCCAAAACCGGACGGTACCTTTACACGTTTCCGTGTCGAGGATTCGCCGATCCTTTCGCCCGAGATCGCGAAACAACATCCTACCTGGAGAACCTATCAGGCCTATAGCATCGATGAGCCCGGCGTTACGGCAAGGCTGGATATGACCGATAGCGGTTTCCACGGCTACGTCTTTGCTCTCGAAGGCACGTATTCCATCGATCCTTTTCAGGCTAATGACGTAGATAACTACATCGTCTTCTATAAGAAGGAATTTGGTGCTCCGCCCAGCGGATTTCACTGTCGTATCGATGAACTGCTCAAGGACGAGCCAAATCTTTTCGAAGCTCAGGAACCTGCGATACTGGCTCCGGAGTTTACACATGGATCGCAGCTACGTACCTATCGAATAGCTGTGGCGACCACTTTCGAATATACAACTTTTTTCCGCCAGGTTGGCGACAGCGATGCCCAGGCTCAGGCAAGAGCATTGAATCAGGTAGTAACCAGCGTCAACCGTATCGATGGTGGTTTATGGAAAGGAGCTGTCGGTAAGATTCACGTTGGTCTCCGGTACGAATTTGACATACGTAGTCAACCCGGAAGTGCCGGCAAACTATGGCAATGATGGCTCGGGACTGACCTTGAACGCTAATCAAGCACAACATTGACACGGTCATCGGAAGTGCGAACTATGATTTCGGACACCTTTTCGAGACAGGTAATGGCGGGGTCGCTCAGCTCAATTCGGTCTGCGGTGGATCTAAGGCCCGAGGCCTTTCGGGCCTTCCAAATCCAACCGGCGATCCTTTCGACGTTGATTACGTTGCTCATGAGATGGGTCACCAAATGGGCGGAAACCATACATTCAATGCGGCGCCTAACTGTGGAAGTTCAACAACTATACATCGACGGGAACCTGGTAGTGCGGTGACGATCATGGGCTATGGTGGAATTTGCAGCAGTACTGCGAATCTTGCCCGCAACTCGATCGATACTTTCCACGTTTATAACCTTACCGAATCGATCAATTTTATGGCCGGTGCCGGCGGCACATGCGGTACGTTGGCAACGCCAAATAATCCGCCTGTGATCGGAGCGCTGACAAATTACACGATCCCGTTCAACACGCCGTTCATGCTGACAGCAAGTGCAACGGATGGCGATGGCAATCCTTTGACCTACAGCTGGGAACAGAATGATCCTGGTGCATCCCAATCCAATTATCCTGGTACAACTGATGACGCTGATATTGGTTTGATCTTTCGTCCCGGCTTTCGTTCGTATCTGCCAACGGCTAGCGGATCGCGGAGCTTCCCGAGCCTGACCTACATTCTCAACAACTCGAACGAAGCTCCGATCACATACTCAGGTACATCTGCTACGGGCACGATCTGTGCAGGAACCTGCATCACCGGCGAAGACCTTCCGTCGGCCGCTCGTACGATGAACTTCCGTGTAACCGTGCGTGATGGTCTTGGAGGAATTAGCGACGCCGGAACCGTTCTCACCGTCGTCAACACAACTACGCCATTCAAGGTGACGACGCAGAATACCGCATCAACCTGGACCGGTAACACTAATCAGACGGTAACGTGGGATGTTAGTGGAACGACCGGCGGCGGTATCGACACGGCGAACGTCAAGATCTCGCTTTCAACAGACGGTGGGCAGACATTCCCGACGACGGTCCTTGCTTCGACGGCGAATGACGGATCAGAATCGATCAATGTTCCAAATCTGCCGACGACGACAGCAAGGATCAAGGTAGAGGCAGTCGGCAATATCTTCTTCGATATCAACGATGTAAATTTCACGATCGTTGCCGGTGGCGGTACCCCAACGCCGACCAATACGCCAACCGCGACGCCAACGAATACACCAACCGCTACGCCAACCAATACGCCAACTGCGACACCGACAAGTACACCGACCGCGACGCCCACGCCGGTATCACCGCCAAGTGCGTCCGCTGTTGCCGCAAATGTAACGACAGCTGGTGGGACGGCTCACATCATCACTACTACCTACACCGATAATACAGGTATCAATGTGAGCACCCTGAACGGAGCCGACCATAACATCACTGGTCCGAACTTTTTTGGGGCTACTGCGACTTTCGTTTCTGTCGACGTTAACACCAATGGTACGCCTCGAGTAGCAACCTACTCGCTCCTCCCTCCTGGAGGTAGTTGGGACGCCGTTGACAATGGCACCTACGTAATTAACATGCAGCCGAACCAGGTCCTGGACATTGACGGCAATCCGGTTCCGTCAGGACCGATCGGCAGCTTCACGGTGAATATTGCCGGTCCGACGCCGACTCCTACGAATACACCGACGGCTACTCCTACAGCCACGCCGACCTCAACCCCAACGGCGACACCGACGGTTACTCCGACTGCCACGCCAAGTGCTACGCCGACACCCGTGACGAGTCGCGTGGTGAGAGTAGAGCCGGTTATCGGTTCGCCGAGTGGTACGGTTGTGGTGCCGGTTTCGATCGATTCGCTCGGTAACGAAGCCGGTATGGGGCTCTCTATTAGTTTCAATACGGCTGTACTCACGTTCCAGTCGGTCGCTCTCGGTGGCGGAGCTCCGCCGAACTCAACCCTAACTCCAAACACAAATGAGCTAGCTCAGGGACGCGTAGGAGTATTGTTTGATTCGTTGAGCCCGATAGCGGTCTCGCCTCCGGCTCGACAGGTCTTTCTGTTTACTTTCGCGGTTTCACCAAATGCTCCGATCGGACCAACGCCGATAACCTTTGGCGATTCGCCGATCCTGAGAAGTGTCTCCGACTCTTTTGGCAACACGTTGGCCGACGTGAGTTATGCAAACGGGGCTGTGACCATAGCTGTGGCGGGACCAGCCGGTTTTGAGGGAGACATCGCTCCGCGACCTAATGGTGACAACAACATCAACGTGACGGACGTAGTCCAGCTTCGCAGATTTGTTACCTCGCTCGATACAATTACTCCGGGTGAATTACAGAGAGCAGACGTTGCACCGCGAGCGACGTTTGGCGACGGTAATCTCACTGCAGGAGATGTCGTGCAGGTGCGTAGGTATGCGGCCTCACTTGACCCGCTCACTCCGGCCAGCGGCCCTGTTGCCCGTCCGAGCTTGCCTGATGCTGTTAGTTCGCTGATCGATGATGTTTACGCCTACTTCTTTGGAAGGGAACTCCGCGTAGGCACTGCAAAGATCGACGGTGCCCAGATCGTCGTTCCGATAGAGCTAACATCGTTCGGAGATGAAATGGCAACGAGCTTCACGCTTGAGTACGACAGCTCGCGGCTATCGAATCCGCAGATCGTTCTCGGAGATGCAGCAACTGAGGGTTCAGTACTCACGGTTAACACAAACGAGGCTGGCAGGGTTGCGGTTCTCGTGGACGGTACCGAACCTGTCTCCGCGTCGTCGGCATCGAGACGAATCGTCTTGATCACATTCGATGTTGCGGCAGAAGACAACGGAGTCTCGGAGATCAGATTCACCGATACGATGGCTCCTCGTAGCGTTTCCGGAGGGAACGGCGACTCGCTCTCGACACGTTATGTTAATGGTTCCGTTCGTTTGACTGATTAAGTTGGGTCTCGGCTCGACTGGCCTAGAGGCAGAAGGTTCAATCGCCTTCTGCCTCTTTTTTAACGTTTTACGGTAGCAAGTTGGTAGGTGTCTTTTTCTTTCGACAGTTCTTGCAAGAGTGTTCTGTCGGTTTCCCGGAGTGCATTTAGCTCGCTCAAGCGTTGAACGATAGCGATCGCCCGATCTATCGACTCGATGGCTTGGGCAGTCTTACCCTGATTGAAAAATACCTCAGCTGAGAGCCGGTGACCCGTGCTTACGTCGTACTGATAAGTTGTTGTTGCCGGGTCGGCTTCTGCGATGGGTACCATTGTATCGAGCACCACTCGAAGGATCGTTTCGGCCTCATCAAATTGTCTAAGTTTTATCTTGGCGCGTGCACGCTCGATATCATAGACCGCCAAGTTACGCTTGTACTCCATATTATCGGGAGTTTTCTTGCTGAGAGCCGACATTACTGAGATCGCCTTATCGGCCTGGGCGAGCGTATTCGGGTAGTCGCCGGCCAAACGATAAACTCGGGCCGTATTGAAATGCGAGATCGCCAGATCATAGGCGACGACGCCATTTTCAGGTTCTTTCTCGAGAGCGGCCTTCGGAAACTCAGTTGTTGGAAGACACGCTCCAATACCATTCTGTCCGTCTTCTTTGTCTATATACAATTCGCATTTCATCGAATGCGTGAGCCATACGCTCCGCTGGACGCGAAAATCGCTTGGAAACTGCTTCGCGAGAACATCACTGATCGCGATGGCCTGAGCGAAGCCGCGCAAAGCCCCATCATAGTCGCCGATCGAGCCTTTTGCCTTGCTCATTATCCTCAGCAGACGCGTCTGCGTTTTCTTGAAGTCAAAATTATTCGGCTCCTGCTCGGTCAATCGCTCGACGATCTTAGCTGCCTCGTCAAACAAGACGAGAGCTTTGTCGGTCTGGGAATTGAACACGGGAATGGCCCCGTAATCGATCAAGAGAACCGCGAGCCGATTTTGATATTCGACCGATGTGGGCTGCGTCGCCGCCAATTCACGTCGCAGTTTCAGGCTCCGTTCAAATGCCTCTTCGGCTTCTTTTGTTTGGCTGTTATTCCAGAGAGTTCGAGCCGTAGTGTAGTAATTGGTAGCTAGTTTTTCTTTAGATTCTAGATCCGTCGGATCGGCAGCGTAGACCGCCTCTCGCAACCTTGCGGCTTTTCCATAGCTGTCGAGACCAGCTTGAATATTACCAAGACTCGAATTGGTCAAGGCTCCCTGAACGTCTCCGATCTTTTCATACGCGGTTGCCAGTTCGCTTTGCAGGCCCAGATCGCCGCCAGCCTCATTTGATAAACTGTCGAGATATTCGAGTGCGTTGATAAGGATCTTTTCACGTGCCTTTAGTGATCCTTCAAGATTTTCGATCTCGGGATAGACGTCAAAGATGTACGAATTCGCGAGTTTTCTTACGTCGTTAAAACGCTTCTCAGCATTCGCCCGCTCGGCACGGGCTACTCTCGCTTGCCAGAGTGTTGCTGCTACGCCCCCGACAATTGCCACGAAGATAATTGCCGCCGCGACAGCACTGACGCGATTTCGTCCGATGAATTTGCTTGCTCTATAGCCGAATGTATTTGGCCTGGCGGTCACGGTAAGGCCTTGCATGTGACGGTAGATATCGTCAGAGAGATTTCCGGCGGAGGAATATCGACGTTCCGGCTCTTTGCGTAAGGCTTTGAGAACAATATTATCCAGATCGCCGCGGATACTCTGCGATGAGAGTGTGACTTGATTTGCTCCGGTTCGCCGGACGATATTTGCACGCGTTTCAGCCATTTCGGACTTGGCCTTTTCTACTACTACAGACGAAGGAGGCGCGCCGGTCGCGAGCATACTCGACGGCGAAGGCGGTTCCTTGTCGATGATCGCACCGTATATCTCGCGCAGGTCGTGCTCTTTGTCTTCGAACGGACGATGGCCGCTTAGCAATTCGAAAAGCACCACGCCGAGGCTGTAAACATCCGACAGAGTGGTCACGCCTTCGCGTCGTAGCTGCTCGGGCGAGGCATACGACGGCGTCATCACGCCCATTCGGGTAATGGTCGCCGCGTCGGCATCGGCGAATTCCTTTGAGATTATCTTCGAGATACCAAAATCAAGTAGTTTAGGCACGCCGTCATTTGTGACGAGTACATTCGAGGGCTTAAGGTCCCGGTGAATGACAAGGTTACGATGCGCAAAATCGACCGCCGAGCAGACCGTGCGAAAAAGGTCGAGCCGTGCATTGAGATCGAGGCCGCGAGAATCGCAATATTCGTCGATCGGCAGGCCGTCGACGTATTCCATGGCAATGAATGGGATCTTATCGTCGGATGTGCCCGCATCGAGCAGGCGGGCGATATTTGGGTGTTCGAGTGAAGCTAGGATCTCGCGCTCCTGTTCGAAATGCCGGCGCAAGGCGGCAGTATTCATCTCACGCTTGAGTAACTTCAAAGCGACTTTCTGTTGGAATTTGCCGTCGATCCGCTCAGCCAGATAAACGGCTCCCATGCCTCCAACACCGAGTTCGCGAATGAGTCTGTACGGACCGATCTCCTCACCGGCAAGGCTGGAGCTATCATCTGCAACGAAGTCCTTGGAGAATTCAACCGCCGAAAGTTGCATTAGATCGGACGATTCTTCTTCAAAACGAATGAGCGACTCGATCTCGGCTCGCAGTTCAGGATCGACCCCTGACTCTTCGAGAAACCGTTGCCGTCCGTCCGGTTCTATCGCAAGAACTTCGGCAAGGACATCCTTGATCTGTTTCCATTGGTCGGTATGCATAGATGGCTATCAAACTGAGAAAACTTTCGGTCTATGCAGGGATATGCGTAAGATCGCAGAAAAGTCTGCCAAAAAAATTCACACCGTGTTTAATTCACGGTATAGCCAAAGCCGGGCGGCCAGCCATTCACGGCCCACCGTTCGCTCTGAGATACCAAGGTTCTCAGCGATCTCGCCGTTGTTCATCCCGCCAAAGAAGCGCATTTCCACGATCTTTGCCTGCTGTTCGTCGAGTTTTTCGAGACGATCGAGCACGTCATTAAGTACAAGAAGTGAATCGGCGCGGTCCTCAACGGAGATCTGGACGTCGTCTAGGGAAAAATGGATCGGGCGGTTGCCGCGCTTCGCCGTCGCGTGAAGTCGGGCATGATCGATCAATATTTGCCGCATCAGTCTCGAAGCGATGCCGTAAAAATGGCTACGATTCTGCCAATCAATGCCGGTTTGCTGGCTGATCCTCAGAAATGCCTCGTGGACAAGCGCGGTAGGTTGAAGCGTATGATTCTTACGCTCTCCGGACATGAGATAGCGGGCCTGGCGTTTGAGTTCCTCGTAGACAAAGGGCAGTAATTCCTCCCTCGCCTCCTCGTTACCGCCATTCCAGTCCTTCAATATCCGCGTGATCTCAGAAACCTGCTTCTCGCTCATAAACAACTGCAATGTGAAGTAATGTTCTCGAATTTTAGCGTTTTTTTAGCATAAAGGGAATTTTTTCTTCTTCAGTGTCTGTTTTCTGTGGGTTTTCACGCATATACACCTAGAAAGCCCAATTTAATAAATTTCGGATTCGATATAACAGTCGCGAACGGAGGAGACAACAATGACGACCTTTGAGACCGCTAAACTCACCACTCTTATCTTGCTGATAATAAACCTGTCACTTCCATTTGGTGCAATGGATCTAGCACGCGTTGAGAGCCGAACGGACCTGGCCGTCTCCTCGTTTGGGGTCACAGGGCAGGGCGTTATTGTTGCGATCATCGATCGCGGCATCGACTGGCGGAATAACGATTTTCGCAACGAGGACGGAACTACGCGGATCAAGTACATTTTTGACATAACTGACAACACCGGTGCCGGAGCTCCCGACAATACATATGGCGTGGGCACGATCTATACAGAAGCTCAGATCAATGCCGCTCTCGCCGGGGGAACGCCGCTTGCCACGCGTGATGCCGTCGGCCACGGCACGACCACGGCCGGCATCGCCGCCGGGAATGGACGGAACCACCCGCAGCGACGCTTCCGCGGAATAGCTCCCGACGCATCGATAATTGTCGTAAAGTTTCTCACGGAAGGAGCTGTCGCCCATGGTAACGAGCCCGCCGAGCCTCAGTTTCGGAATGATGCACTGTTCCCAACCGCACTCGCCTTCGTCCGCGACAAAGCGGCCCAGCTCGGAATGCCGGTTGTCATGCTCGCCAATTTTGGTTCCATCGGCGGCCCGACCGACGGTACGAGTATGTATGCCCGTAGCATCGACGCGATCTCCGGACCCGGTCGTCCCGGGGTCATTTTTGTGACGGGAACGGGGGACGAAGGCAGCCGGCCGAATCATGCCGGCGGGACCGTCGCCCAGGGTGCGACTGTTTCAATACCGATGGAGAAGGCGGACAGTAACTTGATGCAGATCGATCTCTGGTATCCTGGCTCCGACCGGTTTACAGTCTCGTTGCAGACGCCGGTCGGCAACTTCGGCCCATACGCTCCGCCGGCACAGAATATACGGAGCCAGGTGCTCAATTCAACCTTTGAGTATTATCACAATGGCGGCGGGAATACGCTCTTCTACGGTGCTCAGAACAGCAAACGCGAGATATTCGTTCGATTTCTCGGACCGGCTGGAAACTACACGCTTCAGCTACAGGGAACAACAGTCACGGACGGACAATTCGACGTCACGATGGCTCCGGCCAGATTCAATTCTGTGAATAACCGGTTTCTTTCATTGACGGTGCCAGGTAGCATGATCGACCAAGCCGCCGCTTTCAACAATATCGCCCCGAACAGCTACAACATTCGAAACAGTTGGGTTGACGTCAATGGCGTTCCGCAACAGGTGGTCGGTCATGGTGCGATAAACGACATATGGTTTGGCAGCAGCGTTGGGCCGACCTTTGACGGACGCCTCGGCGTGGATCTGAGCGCCCCTGGTGACTCTGTTTTCACCTCGCTCGCCCCTAATTCGATCTTTGGCCTATCGATACGGGACAAGATCCAGGAGGGCAACGGGTTCTACACCCGGCAGAATGCAGTAAGCGGAGCTGCCCCGCAGGTGACAGGGTTGATCGCTCTGATGCTGCAGAAGAATAGAAATCTCGATCAGATCCAGGTCAGGGACATTCTCCGGCGCTCGGCGCGAAAAGATTCGTTTACAGGCCCTGCGGCGTCAACGACATGGGGCCACGGAAAAATGGATTCGTTCAACGCGGTCAACTTCTTGACCGATGGCGATCTGGACCTGACTTTTAACGGTACCGGCAAGGTAACGACCGATATCGCGACCGGCAATGACACCGCACGCGCAATGGCAATACAGCCGGACGGCAAGATCGTCGTGGCCGGCTTCTGTCTCGCAACAAATACGGATATCTGTCTGGCTCGTTATAACCCGGACGGAACGCTCGACACCTCCTTTGACGGTGACGGAAAGGTGATCACACCTCTCGGAACCAGCAATGACACAGCGTTTTCCGTAGCCCTCCAAACGGATGGGAAGATCGTGGTTGGGGGCTCTTCCGTTCAGAGTGGAACTACACGCGGAGTAGTTGTGCGTTACAACGAGAATGGAACGGTGGATGCAACATTCGGCACGAACGGCGTCACAAGTACCACCAATTCCGGTATCGCGACGGTTCGGGGCATCGCGATCCAACCAGACGGCAAAGTCGTTATCGTCGGAGATCGAAGCATCGATGGATTTTCGATAATACAACGGCTAAACGCCAATGGGACGTTCGACTCCACATTTGGAACGTCCGGCAGCTACACATTTATCACGTTTGGAAATGGCCGCGAAGATGTTCTCAACGCCGTAGCCCTACAGCCTGACGGCGGTATAGTTGCCGCAGGATCGAGCGCGAGCGGGACTACCGATACAGCGGTCGTCAGGCTGACCAGCGGCGGGCAGTTAGACACGTCATTTAGCGGTGACGGACTGTTTTTCCAAAGCGTCGGGTCAAGTGATGCAGCAAACTCCCTCGTGATCCAGCCGGACGGCAAGATTGTCACTGGTGGCGTCGGTACGGCTAGCCTTGCCATGCTGAGGTTTAACACCAACGGGACACTGGATACCTCGTTTGACACGGACGGAATCGTCATCACGACGATTCCGAGCCTGACCTCGACCGCCAACTCGATCGCACTCCAACCAGACGGCAAGATATTGCTTGCGGGCAACGCTGGCAACGCATCCGTAAGTGATTTTGTCGCGTTGCGTTACAACAGCAATGGCTCGCTCGATACGACCTTTAGTACAGACGGCATTGTGGCCGTGGACTTTGCCGGAGGCGCTCTCTCGGAGATCGCTTACTCAGTAAAACTCGACAGCAGCGGACGAATTGTTTTGGCTGGGTTGACCAATGGCCTATTTGGCGTTGCACGACTGCAAAATACGGCAGGCGGGACACCTACACCGACCCCAACGCCGACTGCCACACCAACGTCCACGCCAACTGCAACCCCAACCGCGACGCCTACAGCTACGCCGACTGCGACTCCGACGCCGGCCGGGTTCGAGGGTGATGTGGCTCCGCGGCCTAACGGTGATGGCAGTATGTTGTCGGCCGATGTGACCCAGCTACGCCGGTTTGTTTCGGGGCTCGATACTCCCAATGCGGCTACTAACGAGCTTCAGCGGATAGACTGTGCACCGAGGGCGAGCTTTGGCGATGGCGTAGTCAATTCAAGTGACGTTGTGCAGGGAAGGCGATACGCGGCGGGCCTCGATCCGCTCACATCGTCCGGTGGGCCGACCGGATCTTCACTTGTGCCGGAAAGTGTTTCGGCTGTTTTTGACGACGTCTATGCGTACTTCTTCGGACGCGAACTGCGGGTCGGTGAGGCAATATCAGACGACAAGACCGTCGAGGTCCCCATCGAGATCACCCCGCACGGCGACGAGGTGGCATTTTCGTTCACGCTCGAATACGACGAAACCAGGTTCACAAATCCGCGGGTTGTCCTCGGCGGTGGTGTGCCGGAAGACTCGACGCTGACAGCAAACACAAGCATACCCGGCCGAGTTGGCATCCTTATCGACTCGACGGAATCTATGATCGCCTCGGCGATGCCGCAGCGGCTGTTAACGCTGACGTTTGACTTGATCGGCGACGGCGAGAGCACAACTGCGGTCAAGCTAACCGGTTCGCTCGCGGCCATCGGCATTTCTGACGCCGCCGGAAACTCACTCTCGGCCAGATACTTAGACGGCAATGTCATTCTTGATCATAAATAGAGAGAACGCCTGTCTAACCCAATGAGGCTGCCTGAAAGGGCGGCCTTATTTTTTGTCCCAGTTCGCCGAAGTTTCACGCATGTACTTAATGAAGGAAGAAAATCAATACTCGATCGACTAGCCGGAGGCGATAATAACTGATCCGACGCGTGATCTCAGAAACCTGCTTCTCGCTCATACGCCCCTCAATGCTACAAGTGTTGTCGAATTCTAGCCTTTTTTCTTTCGAAATGGAATGCTTTTTCGAAAGAGATGGCTGACTTTAAGAGTTTTTCACGCATAATATACGAACACTAATCAATTGCCGTGGGTCCGACCTGAGCAGGCCCGACAGAGGAGACCAATATGAAGATCCTTAGTATCGCTAAATCTACTGCCGTCTTATTGCTGATAGTAAATCTCGCATTTCCGGTGAGTGCGATGGATCTCGCTCGTGCTGAGACCCGGACGGATCTCGCCGTCTCGACTTTTGGCGTGACGGGCCAGGGCGTGATCGTCGCGATCATCGATCGCGGGATCGATTGGCGAAACAACGACTTTCGTAACGCCGACGGGTCGACCCGGATCAAGTTCATCTTCGATATGACCGACAATACGGGAGCAAACCACCCGGATAATCCCTACGGCGTCGGCACGATCTATACAGAAGGTCAGATCAACGCTGCCAATGCGGGCGGAACGGCCCTCGTAACTCGCGACGCGGTCGGCCATGGTACGACGACAACAGGCATTGCCGCTGGCAACGGCCGCAATCACGCGACAGCCAAATATCGCGGTATCGCTCCGAATGCTTCGATAATCGCCGTTAAGTTCACGACCGAAGGTGCTCCGGCACACGACGGTCAACCGGCCGAGGCACCATTCTACAATCCCGATCTGCTTCCTAAAGCCATCGACTTCGTTCGCGACAAGGCGACCATACTAAACATGCCTGCGGTCATGCTCGCAAATTTCGGTTCGATCGGCGGACCGACGGACGGCACCAGTTTCATCTCTCGAACTATTGACGCCAGATTTGGTGCGGGCAAGCCTGGTTTAGTATTTGTCTCTGGCCCAGGCGACGAGGGCGGCATGCCGAACCACGCGGGCGGGAACGTAACGCAAGGGCAAACAACGTCTATTCAACTGCAGAAAACGGTCGCCGGAACGATGATCTTGGATTTGTGGTATCCCGGAGCCGACCGATTCAGTGTCTCGGTTCAGACGCCTTCGGGAACGACCGCGACGTTCGCGGGGCCTGCAACAAATACAACTAGCACATCCAACGCCGCAAATGGAGTCACTATTTTTCATCAAGGTTCCAGCGTCCCATTTTACGGAGCTCAGAACGGGAAACGCGAGATCTTTATGCAGATCACAGGTACAGGAACTTTTACGATAAACCTTACCGGCACATCTGTGACTGCGGGCGGCAGGTTTGATGCAGGGATCAATCCGTCAACGATACACACAAATAATCGGTTTCTCACCCACATCGTCCCAGGCAATATCTGGGACGGAGCAACCGCCTTTAACAATATTTCACCGGGAGACTATGTTGTCCGCACAAACTGGACTGATATCGACGGTGTTCCGCGTAGCAACACAGGTCAAGGTGCCGTGGGCAATATCTGGACGGGAAGTAGTGCTGGTCCGACGTACGACGGTCGTATGGGCGTCGACATGACGGCACCGGGCGACAGCGTATTTACGACGCTTAACCCGACTTCGAATTTTGCCCCCTTTCGCTTCAACCATATTCAGGACGGCAACGGGTTCTATACGAGAGCGAGTGCAGTGAGCGCAGCAGCCCCGCAGGTGACCGGGCTCATCGCTCTGATGCTACAAAAAAATCGAAATCTTGACGCGATTCAGGTTAGGGACATTCTTAGACGCTCATCTCGAAAAGATTCTTTTACGGGTCCAGATGCATCCACTACGTGGGGCCATGGAAAAATGGATTCGTTAAATGCGATCACGATCGTTGCGGCCGGATTTGAAGGCGATGTCGCACCGCGGCCTAATGGGGATAATTCGATGTTGTCTACAGATATAACTCAGCTTCGGAGATTTGTCTCCGGACTGGATACGCCAAATGGAGCGACAAATGAGGTTCAGCGTATCGATTGTGCTCCGAGGTCGACTTCTGGTGACGGAGTGATCAATTCGAGCGACGTCGTCCAAGGCCGAAGGTACGTTTCGGGACTCGACCCCACAACTCTTTCCGGTGGACCGGCCGCACGGCCAAGCGTGACCGAAAGCGTGATGAGTACGATCGAAAGAGCATACTCATATTTCTTCTTCGCGAGGTAAAAGTAGGCGAAGCGATAGCTGATAGATCCACCGCTACCGTTCCCATCGAGATCAACCCAGACGGAGACGAAGTCGCAATCTCTTTCACGCTTGAATACGACGCTACAAGATTCTCAAATCCCCGTGTTCTCCTCGGCGAGGCAGTAGCAGAAGATTCGACACTGACCGTAAACGCGAACGAAAAAGGCCGGATCGGCATCCTCATTGATTCGACCGAGCCAATGGCCGCATCGGCGATGGCGAAACAATTACTGACCGTGACCTTCGACGTCATCGGAGAGGGCCAGAGTAAAACTGCGATGTCCATAACCGGTTCACTCGCCGAGCTCGGCGTCTCTGACGCGTTGGGGAATCTGTTGGCAGCGAGATATGTCGACGGGAAGATAGTTCTTCACCGGTAGTAGCGAAACGGAGCCATTTCCAACGAATTTAAGGCCTGGCGGTAGCTCGGCCTTTTTTATTTCAAGGATCGTGTCCGACTTTTTACACTTTTCACGCATGTGTCTTTGAAAGAGGACATTTCAAAGAATAAGGAGTATCGGACATGGCTTATAGGACACGAAGTCGCAACAATCTCACGCTCGCAATATCGGTTCTTGTTTTTCTCAGTATCGGGATAGTTTCTAGCTATTTATCGACTTCAGAGGCAGCATCAACGACACCGTTTGAGATCCAGGCCGAGGGTGACCTTGATCTGACCTTCAACGGAACCGGTAAGGTTACGACAGATATCGCCACCGGAAATGACGGCGGCCGTGGCGTTGCGATCCAGGCCGACGGCAAGATAGTGGTCGTAGGGGCATCTGTCACCGGAACCAACTCCGATGCCTCGATCGTGAGGTACAACACGGACGGTACGCTAGACACTACGTTTGACGGCGACGGGAAGGTTGTCACGGCCTTCTTCTCAAGATTTGACGAATTGATCGCAGTCAAGATACTGTCCGACCAGAAGATCCTGGCACTTGGCAGATATCAGTTCTCGAACACCAATTCCGGCTTTCTCGGAGTGCTCGCACGTTACAATACTGACGGCTCGCTCGACACGACCTTCGGCGGCGGTGACGGGTTTGCTCAGGCGTTGATGGAGCAGGCTCTTGCACTCGTTGTTCAAACCGACGGAAAGATAATAGTTGCCGGCGGCCAGGCTACAGGGCAGAGTGATGGCCAGGCAAGACAACAGCGATTTAACGCCGACGGCTCCAATGACAATACCTTTGGTAACGGGATCGCCGGAGCGAGCACAAATGCGATCCAGTACGACACCTTTACCGGTACGGATCACGACGCTCGTGCTATCGCCTTGCAGCCGGACGGTAAGATCGTTGTCGGCGGTTGTCGGTCATCGGGTTCCTGCAGTTACGGTTTGGCGAGGCTGAATCCCAACGGCACGCTCGACAATACGTTTGATGGCGATGGTCGGGTGGTCACCGCCGGAAGCGGCCAGATCCATGACCTGATCATTCAGCCCGATGGCAAGATCCTTGCGATTGGTCAGGTCAGCGAAGATTTCAATGTTACCCGATACAACACCGATGGCACGCTCGACTCTACATTTGGCACAAACGGCCGCGTTAACACACCATTTGTCGGCATCGACGCTGCCCTCGGCGGGGTGTTACAGCCAGACGGTAAGATCGTGGCGGCAGGATCGGCTGGCGGGGTCGATAGCAACTTCGCCGTAGCTCGCTACAACTCGAACGGTACACTCGATCTAACATTCAGCACCGACGGTAAACAGACGATCGACTTTGCCTCAACTGCCGAAGGAGCGCGAGGTGTCGCCAGAGATACGAGTGGCCGACTGGTGCTTGCCGGAGTATCCAATAACCTTTTCGCAGCCACACGCATTCTGGCCGATTCCGGTACACCAACTCCAACACCAACCGCAACGCCAACCAACACACCGACGTCCACGCCGACAAATACACCGACCGCGACGCCTACAGCTACGCCGACTGTGACTCCGACGCCGGCGGGGTTCGAGGGTGATGTGGCTCCGCGGCCTAACGGTGATGGCAGCATGTTGTCGGCCGATGTGACCCAGCTACGCCGGTTTGTTTCGGGGCTCGATACTCCCAATGCGGCTACTAACGAGCTTCAGCGGATAGACTGTGCACCGAGGGCGAGCTTTGGCGATGGCGTAGTCAATTCAAGTGATGTTGTGCAGGGAAGGCGATACGCGGCGGGCCTCGATCCGCTCACATCGTCCGGTGGGCCGACCGGATCTTCACTTGTGCCGGAAAGTGTTTCGGCTGTTTTTGACGACGTGTATGCGTACTTTTTCGGACGCGAGCTACGAGTCGGTGAGGCAATATCCGACGATAGGACGGTCGAGATCCCCATCGAGATCACCCCGCACGGCGACGAGGTAGCAATGTCGTTTACGCTCGAATACGACGAAACCAAATTCGCAGATCCACGTCTTGTTCTCGGCGGCCTTGCCCCGGCAGGCTCAACTCTGACCGTGAACACAACAGAACCCGGCCGCATCGGTATTCTCATCGATTCAACGGAGTCAATGACCGCGTCGGCGATGCCGCAGCGTTTGTTAACGGTGACGTTTGACGTGATCGCCGACGGCGAGAGCACAACTGCGGTCAAGCTATCGGGTTCGCTCGCGGCCTTCGGCATTTCTGACGCCGCGGGGAACTCACTCGCGGCCAGATACCTCGACGGCAGCGTTGTTGTGAATAGGAAGTAGAAGCCTAGCCACGAATGCACACGAACAAGACACGAATATTGGGAGCTTATTGATTTGATTCCTGTCCGTTCGCATCAAACCGTGGCTAAAAACTCCAAGGGCCGCCAAAGAAATCTTGGCGGCCTCATTTTTTTGTCCGACTTTGGCAAAGTTTCACGCATGTACTGTTGAAGCAATAGAAATCAACTTTTGATCGAACAGCCAGAGGCTTTATGAAGAACAGAACCAATACCCGTAAATGTGGACGAACCAACAGCTTTTTCAGCGCAAAAACGCTTCTTCTCGCAGGATTTGCGGTGATGATAGTTCTCGGCCTGTCGTCTCTCGCCTTTTTCACGCAAACGGCGTCAATGCAGGACATAGGCAAGACAATGCCGAGCCTAAACACCAACACGGCAGTTCACTCTCTAGAAAATAAAGAAGGCTCCCGTTCACCGCTCGTCGACGCGACTTGCGGCGACGAGGAGCGATCCGTTCGGCCAGTTCTCCACACGCTTCAGAGCGAAACTCATCGCGAGTGATCCCGCAATCTTCGAGGGTCGTTTTGGCGGCTCCGTCGCGATCTCAGGCAACACAGCCATTATCGGAGCCACGGCGTGCTCAAATCAGGGGAGGGGCTTATATCTTTGTGAGCAACGGATCTGCCTGGACTGAGGAGCACAAAGCTCGTCAGGGGACGTCCCCAATGGGATCAGTTTTGGAACTAGTCCGTGGCAATTTAAGGCGACACGGTCGTCGTTGGAGCACCCGGAGACGGCGGGGCGATCCCCGGGTCAGGGGGCGGCTCATTTTTGCCCGCACTGGTTCAACTTGGACTCCGCGAGCAAAGCTGACGGCGAGCGATGGCGCGGCAGCGATGATTTGGTGGTAACGTAGCGATCTCCGGGCAATACAATTATAATTAGGGCAGGTTCGAGTTCGACACCTACCTCCACCAGGGGTCGTATATTTTTGCCCGCAACGGCTCAACATGGACTGAGCAGCAAAAACTGACCGCGAGCGATGGCCTCGCGGGCGATGGTTTTGGAACTGTAGCAATTTCGGGCAACAACGCTGTTGTCGGAGCTGAAGGGGACGATATTGACGGCAGGTCAAACCAAGGATCGGCGTACGTTTTTGTCCGCAACGGCACCACATGGACACAGCAACAGAAGTTGACGGCGATTGACGGAGCGGCACTCCACATCTTTGGACGGGGGCTGGCGATCTCCGGCAATACGCTGATAGTCTCCGCTTATGGCAATGCATCGGTTTATGCATTTGTTCTGATCGGAAATATCTGGACGCAGCAGCAGAAGCTTGTTAGTGATACAACGGCAAATATTCGCTTTGCGATCAGCGTCGCCCTTTCCGGTGAAACAGTAGTAGTCGGAGCTCCCTACGATAATATCGGTTCAATCAATCGTCAAGGGTCGGCATATGTATCGACCCGGTGCGGGGTGGAATGGACCAGAGCAGGAGAAACTCACGGCACCGGCTGGGGTTCAGGTCAGCCTGAATTTGGATCGAGCGTGGGTACTTGCCGCTGACTGAATTATCGCCGTGCGGCACCCAGGGACAAACTTGGCACGCTGGCTGAGCGCGGCTCCGCGCACGCGATCGATCGCACCACTGCCCCTCCGTCGTCCATCGGTTTAGCTCGCGGAACGCAGTGCGTCTCGGACATCATAGTCAACCGGACGAGCGATGAGGAAGACTTTAGCCTTAATGATGATTTCTGTGACGTCGATATGAATACGTCTGGAAACCAGTGCACCCTTCGGGCCGCTATCCAGACCGCAAACGACCTGCCGGGCCCCGACACAATAAAATTCGACATCCCGGGCGGCGGCGTACAAACCATCTCTCCGGCTGGAGCTCTGCCGCCGATTACGGGCAATACAAAGGTAGATGGGACGACGCAGCCGGGTTATTCGACGCGGCCTTTGATACAAGTTGTGGGGGCTGTCTCAAGTGAGACCGGGCTTGAGTTCGCCGCCGGGAGCGACGGTTCTGAGGTGCTTGGCATCAGCATTTACGGATTTAGCGAACGAGCAATTCTGCTGGGCTCAAATAACGTAACGATTCGTCGATCGCATATTGGGGTGGACTCAACCGGTTCGTCGTCCGGGCAGACCCAGAGGGTTGGAGTCGTCGTGCGTGGCAGTCAAAACCAGATAGGTATAACCGCAAGCGGAAATCTCATTTCCCTCAACACCGATGCCGGGATCCGAATTGAGGGGGCGGCGGCAACCACCAATCTGGTCAGGGGCAACACCATCGGGTTTGATCTCGACGACCAGCCAATTTTCCCAAAAACCGAAACCGGCATACAGATCATTGACGGAGCATCGAACAACACGATCGGCGGTGACACTGTCGCAGATGGAAACACTGTCACGGCGGAGGACGCTGCTGTCGAGATGACTCGCGGATCAAACGACAACATTGTCACCAGAAATATTCTCGTTCTCTCGAAAGTCGGCGTGCTGATCCTCAATTCATCGCGGAATCGAATCGGGGGCGAGAATATCTCTGAGATCGATGCGGAGGGCAACTCGTTCGACGCTAATAAGACGGGAGTGTTGATCGAAGAGGAAGTTGCAGCTCGTAAATGGCTCCCCGGCCGGAGCGTGCCACCGACAACGGAACACGTCAATACGGCCGCGGGTGCCAGAAACTCTCAGAACAAGGTTTTCGGAAATGTATTTGCCGTTCTTGACCCCGAAGATGCTTGGAAGGACAGCACCGGCATAATTGTAAATTTTGCCGACGATACTTTCGTGGGTAACGGCACCGACCGATTTGCAAATCTGGTTGGTGACTGTTCCTATGTCGGAATACTTGTCCTCAATCTGGCGGACCGCACGAGAATAGAAGCAAATCGGGTCGGAGTGTTCTCTACCAGCCAGTTCAGGCCGAACGCAGTAGGTGTGAGGCTCACCGGTTCCGGGAGCGAGGTGAGGAACAATATGATCTCGAAAAACACTGATTTCGGTCTCGTTATCAATCGACTTGACGATGAAGACCCCGTACCCACAGGGAATACCGTCCACAGCAATTGGATCGGCTCCAACACGTCGGGAGATACGCCGCTGCCGAATGATGTCGGCGTGGTAGTAGATGGCCGTCTGAATACGATAACCAACAACGTAATATCTGGAAACACAACCACCGGACTGCAGATTCAGGATGACCAAAACACAATTGAGAACAATAGAATCGGAACAAATGCTGTGGGAGACGCTGCAAATGGCAACGGCGACGGAGGAATGCTGGTCTTAAGCTCGCAGAACACGATCACAAATAATACCGTCTCAGCCAACGAGTTCGGGATCGCAATAGCTCGGGATCCCGAGAGGCCGACAACTCTCGCGAACAATAATATACTGCGTGGAAATACGGTTGGGACAAATCGTGCCGGAACGGCGGGACTGGGCGGTCAAATAGCTGGGATTATAATTGCGGACGGAGCGGCAAATAACGTAATCGGTGGAACGAGTGCTGGTGCCGGCAATGTGATCTCAGGGAATTCGCAGACCGGGATCTTCCTGCAGCTAGGGCAATCTTCCGGTGCGATGCCGCCGTCTGGAAACAAGATCCAAGGAAATTACATAGGCACTAACGCGGCGGGGACCGCTGGGATCCAAAATGGATTGGAGGGAATCCGAATAGATAGTTCGTCCCAAACGTTGGTCGGAGGCTTTGGAAATGATATGCCCGCCGCGCGAAACATTATCTCAGCAAATGGGCGGAACGGAATAGCGTTGAATGACGGTTCAACGCAAAATAGGATCTCTGGTAATTACATCGGAACCAAGGCAGACGGAGAAACAGCTCTCGGCAACACAGAACGTGGCATCCGTGTGGGCTCTTCCACCTCAGGCACCATTATCGGCGGACCCGAGGCGAATGCGGGGAACACCATCGCCTTTAATGGCTCAAATGGCATCAGCCTTACGAGCGATGCGGGAAACAACAACATCATTGACCCCAACCGGATCTTTGGCAACGTTCTGGCTGGCATCGACATTGGGGAGAATGGCTTTACGCCGAACGATCCGGCGGATGCAGACGTCGGGCCAAACAAGCTGCAGAATTATCCGACGATGACGCCGTCGATCGTTGGTGGCGACCTTATCGTTAGTTATTGGGTCGATTCGGCGCCACAGCATTCGACCTATGGCGGCACTGGCATTTATGTTGAGTTCTTTGAGGCAGATTCGACCGGGGCGGGGCGAGATTTTCTTGGGTCGGATCATTATCTGCTCAGCGACTACACGAACGGCACGCCGGGGACGAGGGTTAAGAATCTGGGTAACGCGGCGGCACTTGGGATCGTTGCAGGCGATCTGTTGACGGCGACGGCGACGGATGCTGAAGGGAATTCTTCTGAGTTCGCTCCAACTGTCATTGCACCTGGCGGAGCTCCGGGGTTTGAGGCTGACGTGGCACCGCGGCCGAATGGGGATGGGAATATGCTTTCGACGGACATCACGCAGATGCGGAGGTTTGTGTCGGGACTCGATACGCCGAATCCTGCGACGAATGAGGCTCAGCGGATCGATTGTGCTCCGAGGTCGACTTTCGGTGACGGCATCGTCAACTCGAGCGATGTCGTTCAGGGTAGAAGATATGTTTCAGGGCTCGATGTGTTAACACCCGCAGGCGGCCCGGCGAGCCGCGTCGGCTCGGTGCCGGAGAGTATTTTTGTCCCAAACAGAGATAGCGGCGGCGATCTGTTTCAGCGAGAACTGAGCATCGGCGAACCCGAATTCCGCCGTTCCACCGTCATCGTGCCTATCGAGGTAACATCACAAGGCAACGAGGTCGCGATGAGCTTTACTGTAGAATACGACCCGAGCGTCCTCGCAAACCCGCGCATTACGCTTGGCAGGTTCGCCCCGGCTGGCTCAACGCTGACGATGAACACAAACGAACCCGGCCGCATCGGCATTCTGATCGACTCGGCCAACGCGATGACCGCGTCCGCAGTGCCGCTGAATATAGCCACGGTTTTTTTCGAGGTAAAGGGGGAGGCGAGTGGCGAGGCTCCGATATATCTGACGGGTTCGCTCGCTGCAACGGGTATCTCAGATGCCCTTGGCAATTCGCTACCGACGAAATACCTTGGCGGAGTCGTGCGAATGAACGAAAAAAGTGCATTGATCAATAGGTTCTTTAGCCTATTGACTACCGAAAATGTCTTTAGTTTCGGGGCCTAACGTTCGCCGAGTGTTACGACAAGGTCACAGTGTATTTGCAAACGCGGACCCAGGTATGGTGCGAAGAGAGAATACAACCAGTTAGGGCTTATTGCCGACCTTAGCTGGTACGCCCAGTTGGGCCAAAACAACGGCAAGATCTGTTCCGGAAAGACCGCGTACTTGCCGTACCGCTTCGGCCGGATTCTTCTCGCCCTGCAAAAGAGCTGCGCGAAGGTCCGCCAGGTAGCGGGCCTCGTCACTACCCGGCTTGGCTGCAGTGAGCTTGATCGCAACGCGTTTTGCAGCCTCACCGCAGCGGTCGTCAAGGCCGGCAAAAGCGGGTGCAGTGCCGTCTGCCGCAAACGGAAGTGCTTTTTCGGCGAGCATTCGGTCATCGAGCAACTCCTTGGCCAGACCCCCGAGGTTGAGCATGCCTTTGTTTCCGCCGGCACCTGACGGAACTAGATCAGAGGCTCTAACACCCGGTTCCATCTTTCCAGCCAGCCCGGGCGACACCTGCGAGATCGTCGCTAGAGCCGCATTATCGCCCGCCTGGTACGCTTTGATCTGGGATCGAATTCTATAAGCCTCATCAGAGTTTCCCGCCTCAACTGCCTTCTGCTCAAGTTCTTTCATGTTTTGGTCCGACTTGACTTTCGCCGATCTGTAGGCCGAACCCATCAGAGACTCAACTCTGCCGAGGAATGTCTTCAGCTGTTTGTCCTTGGTCGCCTTATCGGCCCCGAGAGTTACGATGCCGGCCTGCTCCGGCGTCTGGTGTGCCCTTAGTGCATCGATCTGCGACTTCAGCTGCGGGTCCACTTCGATGCCGGCGGCTTCGGCGGCTTTCGCGGCGCTCTTGCCAACCGTATGTAGATCGGTAGGTCTTGAATTGCCGAGGCCGGCACCGACTGCTTTCCCAGTATTGGCAAGCACGGCCCCGAGAGGGTCATCAGTCGAATGGGTCGGGCTGGAGGTCCATTCAACACCACCCTTTGTCCCAAATTTGTCACTATGCGGCATCGTGCCGAAGATCACCTCGGCCTCGAAGGAACTGCTGCCAGGCTTGTCGGATCCAAATCCAGGCTTCCAAATGGTGGCATCCGTTGTAGTGTCGACCCAGCGGTCACCGTACTCCTGAACGTTGTGGCCGCGCGTCTTCAATGCCTCGGTATATTGCTTGCCTTTCTGATAGGCTTCGTGTGGTGTGTTGCCCTGGGGCGTGAAATCCATGTCGCTCGCCGCTGTCTTGGGGTCGCTCCCGGTCGACTTGATGTCGGTATTCGGATCGAACCCCAGCTCTTTCATGACATCTTTATGT
>JADKEF010000010.1 GCA_016718135.1 Acidobacteriota bacterium
GCTTAGAACATATGATCTAGTGTGGTCAAGCTCCCTGCAATCTGTTGAGCATGTTATCCCTGGCAGCATTGACGAACTGCTGGCCAACGAAACCTGGGTAACAAAGACAGAACACCTGTTCTTTTCGATGGGCATGTCGATGATCCTTAGTGGCGGCGGGGCTGGTAGCGGCGATGACGGCGATACTGAAGTTTTAGTGGCCGTTGCCCTTTCCAGGCTGAACGCCGATCTTCGCGCTAATCGCAAGCTGGCCGCTTGGTGCGCAAACCAGTGGGTGACGCTTAAGCGCCCCGATCTGGCTAGTAAAGGGAAGCCCACGCTGGGCTACATTGAACCGCTCATCTCGCAAGAGCACGCCTTGAAGGGCATTGTTCCCCTGCTTAACTACGGTGGCATTTCGATTAACACGTCCCTGCAAAAGCTTGGTTACGATGCTGACGTAGAAATGGCAAAGCTTGAGCGCGAGATGCCAATGCGCGGCGAGGGCAAAGTAATCACCCTATCCCAGCTTTGGGCAAGTCGGTCCCTACGGCGAGACAGTTAGCCAGCAGTCGCAAGGTAGACCCCTTGGTGCCGACATGGACCCGGAACACGCTACCCAAAACAGTGAGAACGCCCGTGCTTGAAGATGAACTGGTAGTTGAGCAAGAAGTAGAAACCGAAGAGCCGGAAGACGACAACCCCGACGAGATGGAAGTCACGCCGGACGTTGCCATGATCTTCGCAGACTTCCCTGAGCCTGAAATCGAATACGACTACCTAGACGAAGGTGACGAAGCCTACGTCTACGGCGAGGGCAAGTCCCGGCACGTTCGGGCTATCAAGTTCAAGAAGCTGGCAATCGCCAAGGCTGAACGAAATAAGAACGGCGACTTGCTTAGCCGGGACAACCTGGCTGAGATCGCTGACAGCGTGGACGGTATGCCCGTTACTGACCGTCACCCCAAGCGCGGTGGCACGCCACACATCTTTGGTGTAATGAGCAAGGGCTACGTTGCTACTGTAACTGGTGGCGACACCCCTGGAGACTATGTTTTCGTAGACGGTACGATGTGGTCAGGCCGTCATCCTTCCCTGGTGCGCCAAACCATTGAAGGTCAAAGAAAACCGTCGATTGAAGCCGTGGGTGAACAGGTCGGCTGTTCGATCTGTGGCACATGGCACAACGACGAAACTACCTACTGCGGTCACTTAAAGGGTCGTCTCTTGGGCGGCTTGGGTGACAACGTTAGCAGGCTGCACAGGGGCCTTCGTGCGGTAGGTACGGCATTGGTTCCAAATCCCGCTGGGAGCAATACGGGCTTCCACGGTGGACAGTTCTTCCTGGTCGCGGAAGAAAATCAGTACAAGGAGACAGACATGACTGAAGCAGAAGTGAAGGCGTTGCAAGACGCACTTGCCGCTGCCGAAGCCAAGACAGTAGAACTCGAAGCGTCTGTTTCATCCTACGAGCAGAAGGTTGCTGACATGGAAGCAGCCATCAAGACCGCGCAGGATGAACTGGATGCCAAGAATGCTGAACTGGCTAAGGCATTGGGCAAGTACGAGACTTACACGCTTCGTGCGCCCGCGCTTATCAAGGCCGGCGTCGAAGTCGATGTGCTGCCGATCACTGACTGGGATGAGGCTACCTACGAAGCGTTCGTAGCCCGCACCGGCCAGCCGAAGCAGCCGAAACAAATGGTCGTTGCAGACAGCGACGACAAGCCCAAGATGACTTGGGAACAAATCTTTGGAGGTAAGTAATGGCTACTACCGTATTCCAACTGTTGTCGCCGCAGAATGCGCTGATCCTCAGCGGCACGCTCAAGTCGAACGTGACTAGCCCGGTCAACGGTATGGCCGTTGTTCTGTCCGCTGGAGAGCTTATTACTGCTGTTGACGAAAAGGCCGTCGGTCTGCTGTGTGAAATCCCGCAGATGTTGACCGGCTCTGTGCATCCCTGGGATTTCTTTGAAAGAACCGATGCCAACGCACTTGACGCTTTCAAGGGCGAGTATTGCGCCTATCTGGTGCGCGGAGAGGTTCGCCTGCCCGCCGCTTCTGTCGCGAACTACGCCGTTGGTGCTAAGATCGAAGTTGTCAATGGTGGCACCTATTCGGTCTGTTCTGACAAGGTGGGCGTTGGCACTGTCATCGCTACCAATACCGATCAGATGGCACCATTACCGTCGATTGCGCATTCGACTTCACTCAGGGTAGCGTTCTCGCCACCTAATCGTTGCTAAGGAGATTAAGAAATGGACTTCCGTGCTAAGTTTGATCCCGTAAAGCGATTTCACCTACGAGGCTGACGTTCGCCTTCCCTCAACAGTGAGGCGCACCTGGGACGAAAATCAGAACTGGGCTGTCGCAGGGGTGAAGCAATCGAGAAGATGCTCGTTTTTGCGTCATCCCTACCAGAGTTGGGTCATCGCTTCTTCGAGACTAGCTCGATCTCGAAGTTGCACCCTACCCAACTATCGCCGTCGAAGACTACGTGGGAACGTCCGTTGAGGGTTCACCCTTCCAGACCCCGCGCTACATTCGACCCACGTTCCTGTGGAAGCACTCGACTAGCTACTGGGCTGGTGGGGCTGCTTACTACCACATGAACGACACCCGTATCCGTGGTTGGGACCCGCTGGCCCGTATCGCTGCGCAGATTGCCGAAGAGCAGGCCAAGAAGCTTGACACGCATCTGCTGGCGATCCTTGACGCCGCTATCCCGGGCCAGAAGATCACCGCTGCGGCTATGGACTTCGACACCTTCCAGGACATCGTGCGTGACGCCAGTGACACCGAGTGGGATGTCAATTACATGATCTCTACCAAGGGACGTGCAATGGATACCGCCACTTGGGGTACTCAGAACTTGACCTGGATGTGGGCACCGCTGGGCGGCCAGTACGCCAATCAGGTAGCGTCTCAGGGCTTCATCAGCAACTTCATGGGCGTGCAGCTTGAGCAGCACCCGTCGATGGCTTCGACTGCGGTTTACTTCTTCGGTAACAACGCCGAGCATGGGCGTATGCTAGAGACTGTCGGCCCCATGACCCGCTTGAGTGACCAGAACATCGAAACCAAGACGGTTCGCTTCAACTTGATCAGCAGTACCAAGTGACCTGCATCGACGCGAGCGACGTTTGGAAGGTTACGATCAGCTAGTAGTGAGCAGAAGAGAGGATAGGCCATGATTGTCTCAAACCCGACAACTGGTAAGGTTAGCCTTATCCACGGCAAAGAAGATGTCAAGACCGTCATCTTTGACCAGCATGGGCTTCCAGAGTCCGTACAGGTTTTAGATGACGATGTATGGACAGGTTCCAGAAACCTTAGCCGCTACTTGCAAAAAGGGCTGCTGGTGAAACTGGATAAGATGATCGAATATCCTGAAGAGCCGGAAAAGTATCGTGAGTTGCAAGAGTGGGATCGTAACCGGGTACGTCGCATCGTTCTTGGCACCGACCAGGAATTTGAGGACGCCGCCATGTTCACGCCCTACGCTAACTCAGCAAGATCACCAAGGCGTGTTGACGGCCCCTACATTCGCACACGGTTGATCCCGGTTCTTCAGGTAGCTACATCCTGGCTGGAGGCGCTTTACAAGGCTACCGGTGAGAAGGTTTACAAGACCCGCATTGCCGAAATCAACAAGCGCATTCCAGACCTAAAGGACATCGCCAATGAGAACACTTGAGTTGCAAGTAACCGTTAGTGCTTTGGGCGCTGGTACCGATACCGCGCCTCACTTGCGTTACGGTTTGATCGAAGCGATCCACCTGGATTACGCCGCCACGGCTGCTGCTGGCACTGACGTTACGATCTCCTGCGTGGATGGCCCCGGTCCAGACCTGACGATCCTGACTGTTGCTAACGCCAACACGGATGCGTGGTTCTACCCAAGAACCGTTGCGAACACGCTAGCTGGTGTCGCGCAGGCGGTCTATGACGTGAAAGTTCCCTTCAAGGGCTATCTGAAACTGACCGTTGCAGACGGTGGCGTGAGCATCGTTGACTGTGTGACGGCGACTATCTTCTACTCTAACTAGGCGCACAAAGCGCTACTAAGGAGACTTCCTACTATGGTTAACACGCCACTGAAACTCAATGCGGTCTACACCTTTTCGCCCATTACCGAGACTATTGCTGGCACCGTGAAGTTCGTCGGCAATGCTGTTACCACTTCCGGTGATAGCTCGTCCTACGGTGGTTCCCCCTCGCGCCCCTATGCTACTCTGGACTACGGCATTACTCAGGCCGGTGTCAACGGCACGGTCTACGTCCTTCCTGGGCACGCCGAGAACATCGCCAGCGCCACTGCTCTGAACTGCGACAGGGCTGGCCAGCGCATCATCGGTATCGGCCAGGGCGCTCGTCGGCCCAAGATTACGCTGACTACCCATGTCGGCGCTACCTGGAATGTGTCGGCGGCTGACGTTCACATTGAGAACTTCCAGCTTGTCGGTAACTTCCTGAACATTGCAGCCGCTATGACCGTGGCTGCGACTGCCACCGGCCTGACCCTCAAGGACATTGAAACCAGAGACACTAGCGTAATCCTTGGTGCTCTGATCCAGGTAAGCATTGCGGCTTTGGCTTCCGATGTGACAATTGATGGCTACAAGCACTTTGGTATCGCTGGCGGCTTGACCGCTCCTGCGACCAATGTGATCCTTTGCGCCGGTGCGGCTGATCGTTTCAGCCTGACCAATGCGCGGATCAATGCTCACACGTCAGCGGCTCCTGTGGCCATGAGCGCCGCTGCGTCGAAGAACGTGTACATCAACGAGGTTGATCTGGTCAACACTGACACCAGTGCTGGTCTGGGTATCGCTGCTCACAACTCGACTACTGGTTTCGTGGACAACGTTGTGACTGTCAATCTCAAGGATACTGTCAAGGGCGTTACTGGCACCGGCTTGAGTATCGGACCTAACGTGCGCTACTCCAACGCTGTCAACGCCTACGCTGG
>JADKEF010000011.1 GCA_016718135.1 Acidobacteriota bacterium
TTTGACAGCGAAGCAGCGAAGGCGCGGCGTGTTTGGGCTGTACTTCCCAAATCCGAGCAAGACAAGACCCCAAAGCCTCCGAAGGTTGGACTTGACGCACTCGATCTCTTCGAGGGTGGGGAGTGCATCAGTTCAGAAACACTCGACTTGCTGAAGGGCAAGAGCCGGCCCAAGCAGATCAACAAAGTGGCGGTCTATACACGAAACGAAGAAGTGCAACAATACCGTGCGACCTTGAACGCTTCGAGGCCAAAGATCCCGAAGGAAGCCACAAAAGGCAAGCGCGCCGAAGAAGCATTGAACGGCTCGTTGCATCGGCCAAAGCCAAGACGACGCCACGCAAAGACAATGGATATATCCCGCTTTTCCGCTTGACGAACGATCTTCGTGGACGCAACGCTTGGGGTGGGAAGCATCAACAAATCGAAGAACTCAAGGCATGCGCCAACGCCCTGCTTTCGACCCACCGCCGCGCCATCGTCAGCAACCTTGTGGATCGATGCCCAGATCTCTTTGATTACCGTGCCTTGCCAACGCTGGCGCAAGGCTTGACGAGCATTGAACGCTTTGAAGCCGCGAAAAAACTGATCACTTGTATAGATTCTCTAAACCACTCGATCCACTCGGCAGGGAATTGCTCACGCGATCTGATCGAGATCGATGAAGCGTTCGCTTCCTTTGCGAGCGCAGCGATGCCAAAGAATGGGAGCGATCAAGACGGTCGGATCATCGACCGGATCGCGCTCTTGGAGGCACTGTTGACAAGTTGCAGACGTTCGATCTTTGCAGAAGCAGCGCTGGATCCGTGTACACCTCGATTGGTTGGGACATTGGACACACAAAGCCAACAAGAGCCACTGCGGGTGAAGTGGGACGGTTCGCGATGGATCTCGGCAGAGGGCACACTTCCTAGCGCCGAAACGCCGGTGGTATGGGCCGAATTTATCAACAAACATCCCTTCAAATGGCGTTTCAGCCCAACCGAAGATGCTTTGCTTGCACACCTCGAAAGCGCGTTTTTGGCGGGTGAAAAGCTGGCGATCTTTGTGGTGCATAAGTCGGACGTGGAAGGACTCGCACACCGCGTGAAGACACTTCGTCCCAATGCCAAGGGGCTTTTGATGCATGGCGATCTCGGTTTGGAAGATCGAGAAAGAGCAGCAACCCAAGCGGCATGGGCATAGTGCGACTTTGCGATCTACAATACGGCGGCAGAATCGGGCTTGAGCGTGGATGTGGAAGGCTTCGACGCAACTTATGTGCTTGGAAAGATTCAAGATGGCACAGGATGGCGCTCATTCTATCAGGGCGCGGCACGGGTGCGAAAAACGCGCACGATGGAGATCCGCGCTTGGATCGACGACGCCGAAGGAAAGCCCCAAAGCATCGAGGATATCAAAGCATCGTTTGTGCAAAATGAGGATGCGTACAAGGCGTTGTACCGGCCCTTTGTAACAGATGGGAAGATCGAAGAAACCCTTGAAGCTCCGGCTTGGATGGAGCGTGTGGCAGACTTTGTCGCCCAAGCAAGGGCTGCCCACGAAGCGACTTGCACGAAGCGCCTGACGCAACTGATGGAGCGGCTTGCTTTTGAGGGTGCTGATCTCGGTTTGCTACCGAGCAAGAACGCTTTTGGAAAAGAGGCGATCAAGGCTCTTGCAAGAGTCGAAGAAAGCGGTTCGAGAAAAAAATGCGGAGACGACCGCCCATCTGGCAAACAACCTTCCCCTCCAAGCCCTCCAAGCGCTTCATGTCCGCGCCGAAACGCCCTCGATGAGCTTGACCGCGAAGGAAGACAAGGCGATCAACGACGCCAAAGAAAAGGCGCTTGATGCGCTAAGGTTTGCGCCCCAACGCTCCGTCCAAGAACAAGAAGCTCTCGCCAAAGAGGACGGCAAAGCCGCACTCGAAGCGATGTTGTTGAGGATGGAGCGCGGATGCAACAGCGCAAAACCCCTTGTGGGAGCAAGGTCTTCGTGTCGCCAAACTGGTTGCCGAAAGAGCGCGAGATGCCGCAAAAGCCACAACGACAGAGATCCAGATCGCTAAGGCGCATAAACTGGAAAGATCATTTATATTCAAGGAGATGCAACTCCAGAAGATGCGAAGACCGCCCAAGATCGGCGTATCAAAGCACGACGTTGGTGTTGGGGCTTGTTCTAACGCTTCCGACCTGACCTGTTGTTGGAGAGCCACCTTCACACAAAACGCCAAGCAAACACAGACGATCTTTCTCTTGTACGCGAAGGGCATACATACAATGCACTTCTTTCTATGATGGATGGATTCCCTGAAGTCGCAGCTTTGCTTCATGTTGTGGAGCAGATGTTTCATCAAAAAGGTAGCCATGAACCGATGTTACTCGAACCTTCTTTCTTTACAGACGGTTGCACAAAAGAAGGGCTATTACAGAGCTTTAACGAGTCAAAGTCTTACATTCAAGCAAGACTGGAAGCAGCGACAACACAGGGGAGCCAACAGACTCTTCAAGCCCCTGCACACACCCCCACAACGAATTTGAATTTTTATATAGGGAGGGTGTGTGCAGATCCGAGTCGTAGTGAGGTGTGTGCAGTCACGCACCCCTTGCTACATAAGGCGATAACGCACTTTGGCGAAGAATCGAACGCTCGACTGCACACACCCCTCCCATCGTTGTCTTTTCTTGATCGTCGAGGATTTTTTTCTTACAATGAGTCATACAATGTAAACAGAGACATCGGAACGATACTAGACTTTTTTGGGATCAAGCGGAAGAAACAACAAACCACCATCGAAGGAAAACGAACGTGGGAGTACAGCATCGACGGTGAGACTGTGATCCACGTGCTACTCGATGCCAAAAAGGAGCTTGATCGGTGGGTCTCGAAGGCTGCGAAAGCCACCCCCGAAGAGGTCGCAAAACGCATCAGCACCACGCTGGAAGCCAAGCTTCAAGACGAGGGCAGCCGCGTGGTGTTGACGACGCCACAGCGACGCACCAAGCAGACCGCGCTCAGTGAGGAAAGGCAGGAGATTGCACAGACCCAAAGCGAGCAGACCCAAAGTGATCAGGCCCAACGTGATCAGATCCAACGCACCCCTTTTGTGGTTCAACCGAATGTGATTTTCGGGAGCGGTTACGAGCGCGGGCTTGTGGTGTGGCTTGCGCCAAGCGAGTTGGCGGAGGTGTTTCAGCACAAAGATCCCATAACAAGGGCGTGTTTGGCATGTTGGTTCTACGATCCCGTCAAAGGCAACGGTCGCTACTTGACCGAAGCCGAAGGTGGGCGAACCGATAGGCTTTGAGTCGCGTGGGCGTGTGGGCCGCGAAATAGGAGTCGTCTGCCTTATCGCGCACGATACGCAGCTTGAGGATATTCCAGAGTCGTGGTCTGACCCAATGCCTCAGACCGTTCGCTGTCCTTTTTGGCCCCGCGTTGGCTGAGTGATCACAGGGAGTTCCACCCGACGACGCATGCGCTAGAGCGCCCACAGACGCGGCTAGTTTGTTGCTTGTGTCGTTCCTGCCAAAAAAAAGTCCCACAAAAAAAGAATCGTTTACTTTGTTTGTTTCGTTTATTACATTTGTATCGTTTATTTTGTTGACAAAGGAGAGAACCGATGACAACCCATCACCAAGCGACACTACAGGACACTTCGATGGTGAAAAAAGCGAGCCAAGTGCTGTCGAAGTATGCTGGAAAAGGAAAAACACTGCACTTGAAGATCACCGAGGAAGGCGAACCAGACGAGTTTTTGGCTCTTCCCTCTTCTGTTCTCCCCTTCCTGCGGGATGTTTTGGAAGCTGTCTCAAATGGTACATCGATGATGCTTTTATCAGAGGAAGAAGAGTTGACAACGAGCCAAGCCGCTGAGGTCTTGGGTGTTTCTCGGCCTTTTTTGGTGAAACTCTTGGAAGAGGGCGAGCTTTCTTATCGAACAGTCGGCTCTCATCGGCGATTGACCGTTGCAGAAGTGCTGGCTTACAAAGAGAAGACAAGGAAGAAGCGCAAAGAAGTTCTTGATCAGCTAGCCGCCGAAGCTCAAGAGATCGGTTTGGGGTATTGAGGTATGGCTCGTTTTGTTGCTCTTCTTGACGCTTGCGCCGAGCCAAAACCACTAAAGCGCCTTGCGCGCTTCGTGTTTTGAGAAGGGAGACTGCTTGTTGTTTGGTACCGGGGAAAGCAACAAGAGTTTGCATGGTGAAGAAACGTGGAGTGCTGCATAGATTCATTTGTTCAGGGTGCTGCATAGATTCATTTGTTCAGCATAAAAGAAGAACACTATTTAATGGGATGTAAACACAAAGACATTCGGCCTAAGTGAGCAAAC
>JADKEF010000012.1 GCA_016718135.1 Acidobacteriota bacterium
GGTGGCCGACGGTGCCCACGCCAGTCAGGCCGCGCTGGCCGCGGACTTCAGCGCCGCGATGGCCGAACTCTGGCCAGCGTAGGCCTCAGCGCTCCGGCTGCGAACCCGCCGCCAGGGGCGGGTCCGCCGGCGCTGCCGGCTCGATGGCCACCGCCGCTGGCGAATGGCCGGGCACCACCAGCACCCGCGCCGCGCTCGCCAGCGTCGGCAGCAGCCGGTTCGCGTACCAGCTGCTGGGTGAGTCGGGCTCCAGCGCGGCGGCCACCAGCTGCGCCAGCGGCTGATCCAGCGGCACCCACCAGCTGCCCGCCGGCACCGGCAAGCGCACGGTGTCGGTGGTCACCTGCACCAGACGCGCGCTGTAGCCATCGTCGATGACGCCGCGCACGTCGGGCCGCGCCGCCTCGAAGCGCAAGATCTCGCGCCGGGTCTCTGGCCTGCAGCCTCGGTGGCCTCGGCCAGCCGCAGCACCGTCACGCCCAGCGCCTGCAGGCGCTGCACGGCATCGCCGGCCTCGGCGGCCAGCCAGTAGCCGCAGGGCCGCGGGCGCTGGATCAAGGGCCGCAGCTCGAGCGACGAATTCCAGTGCACCGCCACCGACTTGTCGGCACCGCTGGCCGGATCGAGCATCAGCACGTCGCGCCGCGTCGGCGTCTGCGCCGCCAGCACCACCAGGTCGCCGCGGCAGGCGCTGCCGGCCACCTGGGTCTCCACCTGCCCCCGCAGCGCCTGCAGCGCGCCGGCGTGTTTCGGCAGCGCTGTTCCGGGATGCTGCGCACGGCGACGACGTGGCTGTGCACGCGGCGCTCCAGGTGCAGGCGGCCGATGCCGATGCCGCGCGATTCGAGCAGGATGCTGATCGTGTTCTTCAGCCCCTGCACGTTGCGCGCCGTGTCGGGCTACGCCGCCCATCGACAGCCGCAGGTCCCCGGCGTCGTCGGGTTGGTAGTACCACTCCACCGTCGGGCCTTCACGCGCCAGCGCCTGCAGCAGCGGCTGGCGGAACCAGGTCTCGCTGGCGCGCATCAGCTCGGCTGGCAGGTTGGCGACCATCGCGTACTGCAGCGGCAGGTCGTGGCGCTGGATGGCGTTGAACTTCTCCAGGTAGCGGCCGATCACCACGTGCTCGTGCGCGTCCACCACCACCAGCGGACGCAGGGCACGCACCAGCAGCGCTTGCGCCTGGGCCTCGGGTGTGCGCAGCAGCAGGTGGTCGCGGTTGATGTCCAAGCCGTGCAGGCCACGGCGCACGGCGAGGGCCGCGCCATCGGGGTTGGCACGCGGCAGCACGACGACGTCGATGCGCTCCAGCAGCGGCGACAGCTCGGGGCCCGAGAGCAGCCGCGCCACGGCGAGCAGGGCCTCGCTGCCCGCCGGTTCGTCGCCATGCTGCTGGCCCACCAGCAGCACCGCCGGGCGTCCGGGGCCGCGTGTGTAATGCAACGCCTCGATGGCCTCGCCGCCCGCCGAGCGGCCGGCGGCCAGCAGCCGCGGGCCCAGCGGCCGCGCCGCCAGTTCACGCAGCACGGCACGCAACTCGTCGTTGCCGGTGTAGCTGTCGCGGCCCGGCTGCAGGCCCGGCGTGTCGTAACGCACCGCGGGCGCGGCGAAACGCGCCGCCACCGCGTCACCATAGGGCAACTCGGCGCTGGCGGCGTGCGCCGCCGCCAGCGCCAACACGGCACCGGCCAGGAATCGGCGCAGTGGCCTTCCGGTCGTGATCACTTCGATGCCCCCACGGCCCGCATGTTGCCAGCACTGCACAATCGGCCGCGGCCATGCTGGCCCGGAGACCCCGATGACCGTGCTGAAGTGGCTGCTTGCCGGCGGTGCGGCGATCTTGCTGCTGGTGGCGCTGGCGGTGCTGGCCGGCCAGCTGGGCCTCATGCAGGGCCGCCCGCCGGGCAACATGGGCGTGCACGACGGCCGGCTCAAGCCACCGTCGGACACCGACAACAGCGTCAGCAGCCAGTCCGGGCTGTGGCCCGGTCATGCACGCCGGCAAGCCGCGTATGTCGAACCGCTGGCGCTGGTCGGCGACGGTCCGGCCACGATGCGCCGGCTGCGCGACATCGTCGCCGCCATGCCCGGCGCGCGCGTCGTGACCTTCCGCGACGACTACCTCTACGTCCAGTTCACGTCGCGGTTCATGAAGTACGTCGACGACACCGAGTTCTGGTTCGACCGCAACGCCGGTGTCGTGCAGGTGCGCTCGGCGTCGCGCCTGGGCAAGCGCGACTTCGGCGTCAACCGCGACCGCGTCGAGGCGATCCGCGCACGACTCAGACCCTGAAACGCCATCCCGTGCACGCGCGGGGGTGGCCTGCGGACCTCAATCGTTCTTGAGTGCCATCGCGTGCAGCCAGGTGTCGGCGCGGTGGCGGAAGCGTGCGACACGGCCACGTTCGTCGAAGTGGAACAGGTGCACCTCGTCGACCTCGACGACACGTTTGCCGGTGGCGCGCACGGTGGCGTCGAGGTCGACGAGACCGACGACCAGTCTGCCGTCGCCCAGGCACTGCTTGGGCACGAAGCTGTGGAACTCGACCTGGGTGGCCAGGGTGTCGAAGAAGCGCGGCACCTGCTGGCGGCCACGCAGCGGCTGCAGCCAGGGCACCGGACTGGTCGAGCCGCCGTATTCCCATTCCACGTCGTCGGCCAGGCAGTCCAGGATCGCCGCGACGTCGCCGCGGCCGAAGGCGGCGTAGATGTGCTGGACGGTTTCGATCGGGGTCATGGGCGTCTCCTCGGGTGGGTGGTTCGGGTCTACGGCCGCCGGCCCCGGCCGGATGCAGCCCCGCGCCCCATGGCCCCGTCGGCACCAGGGCCGATGCATCCAGCGCGTCGGCTGCGCCGCAGACCCGGGGTGAGAAACCACCACCGGAGACCCGCTTGACCGAGCTTGCCGCTGCCGCCGGGCCCGCGGCCGGCGCCGCCGTTCCCGCGGCGCAAGTGCGGCCGCGGCCGCCGCCAGGCCGTGCTCGCCCGAACGGCCACGCTCTGCTAATGTCGCGCCGTCGCTGCCTGCCCCGCCACGCCACGATGAGCCCGACACCTGCGCGCCCCCTCTGCGCTGCCGAGGACGGCGCCGACTTGTCCGAGGCCTTGCGGCGCAGCGAACGCGACCAGCGCCTGGCGCTGCTGCTGGCGGCGTCGGCGCGCGGCGACACGACGGCCTTCGAGGTCTTCTACGACGAGACGCTGGCCTATGCACGAACGGTCGCGCGACGCCTGCTGCGTGGCGGCGACAGCGACGACCTGCTGGCCGATGTCTATTTCGAGGCCTGGCGCAGCGCGGCGCGTTTCGACCTGCAGCGTGGCAGCGCCGTGACCTGGCTGCTGACCCTGGTGCGCAGCCGCACGCTGGACCTGCTGCGCCACCGCGCCGTGCACCCCGGTCCGCCCGCGCACGAAGTGGACGCCGTGGAAGAACGCCACCGACGCCGGCGACGACCCCGGCGACCGGCCCTGGCGCCGCCAGGCCGGGGCGCGCCTGCACGCCGAACTGCAGCGCCTGAGCGGCGTCGAACGCTGGCTGCTCGGCCTGGCCTATTTCCCGCGAGCTCAGCCATGCCGAGATCGCCCGTTCCACCGGCCTGCCGCTGGGCACCGTCAAGTCCCATCTGTTGCGCGCCCAGCACAAGCTGCGTTGTGCGCTCGCCGCCTGAAACGCCGTCATGTCGCCTGCCCGCCCGATCCGCCGCCCGTCCCGCCCCGTGCTCGATGCCGACCTCGTCGCGCGTCTGGACGCCGGGCTCGAACCCGATCCGGTGCCCGCGCCGGCACGCGAGTCGATCCGCCGCCGCCTGCTGCGCCGCATGGCCGAGGACAGCACCGAACGCCACCTGACCCTGCCCGCCGGCGGTGCCGGCTGGCAGCCCTTCGGCGCCGGCCTGACGATCAAGGTGCTGCACGAAAGCGGTGGTGTGATGTCCTACCTGCTGCGCCTGGCCCCCGGCGCGGCGCTGCCGCCGCACCGCCACCCGGTCGACGAAGAGTGCGTGGTGCCTGAGGGCGAAGTCTGCATCGGCGAACTGCGCATCGCCAGCGGCGGCTTCCACCTCGGCCGCAAGGACGTGCTGCACGGCCGCCTGCACAGCCCGCACGGCGCGCTGATCTTCCTGCGCGGCGCCGTGCCCGAAGCGGCGCTGGCGGTCTGACGGCCGGCGCCGCACCAGCAACGCTTCACGCCGCCCGGCGACACGCCGTCGCACGGCGCTGGTGTCACGCGCCGCCGGCGCTGAAAGTAGCCCCCGAGCCGCACCCACCGCGGCGACGGAGACACCACCATGCTGATCACCATCGTCACGCACACCCCGGCCTGGGTCTGGGCCCTGTTGACCGCCATGCTGGCCCTGGGCCTGTGGCAGCGCCGGACGCGCCGCGTCGCGCCCATGCAGCTGCTGGCCCTGCCGCTGGTGCTGCTGGCCTTGGGCCTGTGGGTCGATGGCGCCCGGCTTTGCCGCGCTGCCGCTGGCCGCCGTGCTCTGGCTGGCCGCGCTGGCCGCTTGCATGGCGCTGGGACAGCGCCTGCGGCCACCCCGCGGCACGCAGTGGTGTGCCGACGAGCAGCGACTGCACCTGCCCGGGAGCTGGCTGCCACTGCTGCTGATCGTCGCCATCTTTGTCTTGCGCTACGCCGTCGGCGTGAGCTCGGCGATGCATCCGGAGTGGCGCGGCCTGTGGCAGGTGCAGGCGCCGCAGGCGCTGGTCTTCGGCGCCCTGAGCGGGCTGTTCCTGGGCCGCGCTCTCGGCCTGCGGCGGCTGGCGCGGCCGCTGCGCGCGACAATCGCCGGCCATGCCGGCCAGCCCCTTGCCTGAAGCTGTGAACGAGCCTGTCGCCCCGGCGCCGAGCGCATTCGCTGCCGCATGGCTGAGTTGGCGGGCGCAACTCGGGCGCCGCCTGCTCTTCGTCGGCGGCCTGTGCGTGGGCATTTCGATCCTGCTCGCCGCCATCGACGGTCGCGGCCTGGGCTACAAGCTGGTCTATTCGCTGTGCATCGGCCTGGTCTGCATGGCCCTCATCGGTGGCACGCGACTGGCCGCCGTCTGGATCGTCGAACGGGTGCGCAGGTGGCGCGGCCGGGCCACGTCGGACACCAGCGCACGGGTCGGCTGGCGCGGCGTGCTGCCCGGGGCCTTGCTGGCGATCGTGGTCGGCCCGTCGGCGGGCTCTGGCTGGGCGACGTCATCACCGGCCAGCACTCACCCAGCCTGCTGAGCCTGGGTGAAAGCAGTTCACGCGTGACGCTGGTGCTCAGTCTCCTGGGCACCGTGGTGTCGGTCGTGGTGCTGAGCACACTGGCGCGGCTGCAGGCCGCCCGCGCCCAGGCCGAGGCCGCGCAGCGCCTGGCCGCCGAGAACCAGCTGCGGCTGCTGCAGTCGCAACTGGAGCCGCACATGCTGTTCAACACGCTGGCCAACCTGCGCGTCCTCATCGGCCTGGACCCGGCGCGTGCGCTGGCCATGCTGGATCACCTCATCGCCTTCCTGCGCGCCACGCTGAACGCATCGCGCCAGGCCGAGCACCCGCTGGCCACCGAATTCGAACACCTGGCCGACTACCTGGCGCTGATGGCCGTGCGCATGGGTCCGCGGCTGCAGGTGCGGCTGGACCTGCCTGCGCCGCTGGCGACGCTGGCGGTGCCGCCGCTGCTGCTGCAGCCGCTGGTGGAAAACAGCATCAAGCACGGTCTCGAGCCGCAGGTCGAGGGCGGCCGCATCGAAGTCCGGGCGCAGCAGCAGGAGCGCAGCCTGGTGCTGACGGTGCGCGACACCGGCGTCGGCCTGGGTACGGCGGACACCCCGGCCGGCGGCGGCTTCGGCCTCGTGCAGGTTCGCCAACGCCTGGCCACGCTGTACGGCGGCCGAGCCCGCCTGACGCTGCAGGCGGTGACGGACGGCGACGGCGGTGTGCTGGCGACGATCCGCCTGCCCATGCCATGAGCCGGCACCGATGATCACACCGCGCTGCCTGATCGCCGAAGACGAGCCGCTGCTGGCAGACCTGCGCCGACCTTGCCGCGCTGTGGCCGCAATTGCAGGTCGCCGCCATGGCGGGTGACGGCTCCAGCGCGCTGGAGCAGGCCCTGGCGCTGCGCCCCGAGGTCTGCTTCCTCGACATCCGCATGCCGGGCCTGAGCGGCCTGGAAGTGGCCCAGGCGCTGGCCGAGGACTGGCCCGACGGCGCGCCGTTCCCGCTGCTGGTGTTCGTGACCGCCTACGACCAGTACGCGCTGCAGGCCTTCGACGCGCAGGCCGTGGACTACCTGGTGAAGCCGCCCAGCCGCGCCCGGCTGGCGGCCTGCGCGTCGAGCGGCTGCAGGCCCGACTGGCCGACCGCAAGCCGCCGGCGGCGGCCCTGCAGCAGACGCTGGAGCAGCTGCGTGCGCTGCTCGGTGCGACAGCGGCCGACGGCAGCGCCGGCCGGCTGACGGTGATCCAGGCGCAGACCGGCAACCTGGTGCAGATGGTGCCGGTGGACGAAGTGATCTATTTCGAGGC
>JADKEF010000013.1 GCA_016718135.1 Acidobacteriota bacterium
GTACGACCAGGCTGCCGCCCGACAAGGCGGTATCGCGCGTGCCGTCGTAGGTCTTGTCGGCGGCGAGCACGCCGCTGACCGTGAGCACGCGCGGGGCGATGGCCGCCGTTGCGGCCAGCGCGCCGGCGTCGGCCTGGCGTGGTTGGCGGCCAGCCCGCCGCCATCGACCAGCGCGGCGGTGCCGGTCACCGGCTTGGCGACGCCGACTTGGGCCGTGTCGAACTGGCCCACCGCCAGGTTCAGGCCCAGCGTTTCGCCGGCCACCAGGTTGGCCAGGCTGCCCCCCGACAAGGCAGCGTCGCGCGTGCCGTCGTAGCTCTTGTCGGCGGCCACGACGCCGCTCAGCGTCAGCTGCCGCGGCGCGATGCTGGCCGTGGCGATGGCCGCGCCGTCGTTCGCCAGCGCGTAGTTGGCCAGCTGCCCGGTGCCGGCACTGAGCGTGGCGGTGCCGAACACCGGCTTGCCGACGCCGGCGTTGGCGTTGTCGAACAAGCCACCGGCCAGCCGTCAGGCTCAGCGTCTCGCCGTTCACCAGGTTGCCCAGGGTACCGCCCGACAAGGTCGTGTCGCGCGTGCCGTCATAGACCTTGTCGGCGGCAACCACGCCGTCGATCGTCAGCAGCCGCGGCGTGATCGACGCCGTCGTCGCCACCGCAACGTCGTTGCCGAGCGTGTAGTTCGACGCCCGCCCGGACCCGTCGACGAGGCTGGCGGTGCCGGTGACGGGCTTGCCGGCGCCGACGTTGGCGCTGTCGAAGAGGCCGTCGGCGAACGCCAGCCCCAAGGTCTGACCGGCCACCAGGTTGCCCAGGCTGCCGCCCGACAAGGTGGCCGCACGCGTGCCGTCGTAGGCCCTGTCGATGGCCGCGACGCCGCTGAGCGTGAGCAGCCGCTGCGTTATGGTGGCCGTCGCGCCCACCGTGCCGGCGTCGGCCAGCGTGAAAGTCCGACGCCAGCCCGGTGCCGTCGACGAGCGTGGCCGTGCCGGTGACGGGCTGGCCGCGCCCGCGTCGGCGCTGTCGAAGAGACCATTGCCCAGGGTCAGCCCCAGGGTCTGTCCGGCCACCAGGTTGCCCAGGCTGCCGCCAGAGAGCGTGGCGTCCCGGGTGCCGTCGTACACCTTGTCGGCCGCGAGCACGCCGCCGACCGTCAGCAGCCGCGGGTCGATGTTTGCCGTCGTGCTGACCGTGCTGCCCACGGTGAGCTCGTAGTTCGACGCCGACCCGCTGCCGTCGGCCAGCGCGGCGGTCCCGGTCACGGTCTTGCCGGTGCCGGCATCGGCGGTGTCGAACAGGCCGTCGGTCAGCGTCAGGCCCAGCGTCTGGCCTGCCACCAGGTTGGCCAGGCTGCCGCCCGAGAGCGTGGCCTCGCGCGTGCCGTCGTACGCCTTGTCGGCCGTTGCAGCACGCCGCTGAGCGTCAGCGGCCGGCGCGTGATGTCCGCGCTGGCGGCGATCGTGCCGCTCCCGTGAGCTGGTAGTTCGACGCCAGCCCGCTGCCATCGACCAGCGTGGCGGTGCCGCTGACGGCCTTGTCGGTGCCGACATCGGCGCTGTCGAACAGGCCGTCGGCCAGGCTCAGTCCCAGCGTCTGGCCGGGCAGCAGGTTGCTCAGGCTGCCCCCCGTCAAGGTGGCGTCGCGGTTGCCGTCGTAGACCTTGCCGGCCGCCGCCACGCCGCTGAGCGTCAGCGGACGCGGCGTGATGTCGGCCGTGGTGCTGAACGTTGCGCCACCGGCGAGCTGGTAGTTCGACGCCAGCCCCGTGCCGCTGGACAAGGTGGCCGTGCCGCTGACGGTCTTGTCGGTGCCGGCATCGGCGGTGTCGAACTGGCGGCGCCCAGGCTCAGACCCAAGGTCTGACCGGCCACCAGGTTGGCCAGGCTGCCGCCGGACACCGTGGCATCGCGGTTGCCGTCGTACACCTTGTCGGCCGCCAGCACGCCGTCGATCGTCAACGGCCGCGGGCTGATGGCGGCCGTGGTGCTGACGGCCGCGCCGCCGGTGAGCAGGTAATTCGAGGCCAGGCCGGTGCCGTCGATCAGCACGGCGGTGCCGGTGACCGGCTTGCCGGTGCCGACGTCGGCGCTGTCGAAGACCCTGTCGGCACCGCCACGCCGAGCGTCTGTCCGGCCACCAGATTGGCCAGGCTGCCGCCGGTGAAGTCAGCCGCTGGCGTGCCGTCGTAGACCTTGTCGACGGCCGACACGCCGCTGAGCGTCAGCGGACGTGGCGTGATGGCCGCGGTGGTGCTGATCAGCGTCCCGCCGCTGACCTGGTAGTCCGACGCCTGGCCGCTGCCGTCGGCGAGCACGACTTCGGCGGTCACCGTCTTGCCGCTGCCGGCGTCGGCGGTGTCGAACAGGCCGGTGCTCAGGGTCAGGCCCAAGGTCTCGCCGGACACCAGGTTGCCCAGGCTGCCACCCGACAGGGCCGCGGTGCGGCTGCCGTCGTAGACCTTGTCGGCGGCCACCACGCCGCCCAGCGTCAGCGGCCGTCGCGTGATGTCCGCCGTGGTGCTGAACGTGCCGCCGCCGGGGAGCTGGTAATTCGACGCCGACCCGCTGCCGTCGACCAGGGCGGCGCTACCGGTGACCGGCTTGTCGGTACCGGCATGGGCCGTGTCGAACAGGCCGTTGCTCAGGCTCAGCCCCAGCGTCTGGCCGAATACCAGGTTGCCCAGGCTGCCGCCCGACAGGGCCGCGCTGCGGCTGCCGTCGTAGACCTTGTCGGCCGCCACCACGCCGCTGAGCGTCAGCGGCCGGCGCGTGATGGACGCCACGCTGACGAACGCGCTTTCGCCGCCCGAAAGCTGGTAATCTGACGCCGACCCGGTGCCGTTGGCCAGAGCGACGATGCCGGTCACCGATTCTGCCCGACCCGGCGTCGGCGGTGTCGAACTGGCCGCTGATCAGGGCCTGGGCCCAGCGTCTCGCCGGACACCAGGTTGGACAGGCTGCCACCCGACAGGGCCGCGTTGCGGTTGCCGTCGTAGACCTTGTCGGCCATCGCCACGCTGCTCAGCGTGAGTGGCCGGCGCGTGATGTCGCCGCGCACGTCGTATTCGGCGGTGTAGCCGTACACGGGAACGGGCCCGCCATAGGACTCGACTTCGATGGCGGGCATCACGAAGCTGGTGACGCCGATGGCGATGCCGGTGCCCACGCTGGCGCTGGCGTAGTCGCCGAGCACGGCGTTGCCGGTGACTTCGGGCACGACGAGCGTGTGGCCGCCGCGCAGGCCGGTGACCTGCAATTTGGGGGCCACCGTCGTCACCTGCGTGGTGCCGTCGTAGACCTTGGTGATGGGGCCGTCGTTGGTCAGCGTCAGCACCGCCTGCGAGGCGTACACCAAGCCGTCGCCGCTGGCCGACGGCGCAGCCGGAAACGCGGTGTTGTACTGGACGAAGTCGTAGTTCGCGAGACCGTCGCCCGTGTACGAGTCGTCGGCCAGGTAGACCAGCCAGCGCGCAACGTTGCCGCCCGCATACAGGTCGATGTAGCCACTGTTGGTGAAGCTGCCGGTGTTCGGGGCGGCATCGCCCGCCAGCACGATCGAGGTGCCTTCGGCCCACGACTCGACCCACAGATCCCCGGCGTTGGCGAAGCTGTCCGTGCGCAAGCTGACCGGGCCATCGACAGCCACCGTGATCGTTCCGGACCCGACGGTGATGGCGGGCGCCCTCAGGCTGACACCGTCGTCGCCCAGCAGGTGGATCAGGGTGCCGCCGGCGATGTCGATCGTGCCGCCGGCCAAGAAGTCGACTGAACTCGGCGCGCCTTCGCCCCGGATCTGGGGGCCCCAGAGCAACAGGTCGCCGCCGGCGTCGACCTGCAGCAGCAAGGGCTGGGCGGGGTCGGAAAAGCCGATGTCGCTGGTGTCGATGCGCACGTCGCCGCCGGCGTGCAGGCTCAGGGCGACAGCGCCGACATCGGCAAAGACCTCGGAGTCGTCGAGCGTGATGCCCAGGCCGGCGTCGATCGTCATCGTCAAGTCGTCGTCGAGGGCGAACACGAAGGTGTTGGAGAAAGAGACACTGCCCCCCGCCGCGTTGATCGTCACGCCGAGCGGGCCGTCGATCGAGTAGACGGAGGCATCGTTCATCGCGACGTCGCCCCCGGCGTCGATGGTCACGTTCGCCGGCCCCGAGATGGAGTAGACATCGGCGCCACCGTCGGACGGCGTGCCGACGGTGACGTTGCGGCCCGCGGTGAGCGACACCGACAGCGGCCCGGCGCCGGCGTACAAGGACGATCCGGCGGCCAGCGTGATGTCCCGCCCGGCGTCGAAGCTCGCCGTCAGGGGGCCGCCGTACGAATAGATGTAGCTGTTGGTGAGGTAGACGTCTCGGCCGGCGTTCAGGTTGACCGTCAGCGCCTGCGAACCGGTGTTCTCGATCGTGGCCGCGATCAGGTTGATGTCCCGGGCCGCGTCCAGGGTCAGTGAGCGCGGCCCGGGCAGGGCCACCGACAGCGAGACGAAGCTCATGCCGATGTCGCCGGGGTCGGTGCCGCCATCACCCGTCGTGATCTGGACGTTGTTGTCCACCAGCGCGGCGACGATGGTGTCGACGCTCAACTGGCTCGCGGTGGCGGAGCTGGTAAAGGACGGGCCCGCGCCGAAGTCGAGGTCGCCTGAACTGCTGACGATGTCGATGTCGTAGGGGTCGAGCAACCATTGCCCCGTGTGCCCCGCCGCCGCGTCGGTGCGCACCGACGCCGGACGCGCATCGAGCCAGCCGCCCGAGGTTCTGATGAAGCCGCTGTTGCCGCCGCTGGCTGCCGCGGGCGCTGGAGCGTGCCGTAGGCGCGTGCGGCCCGGTCACCCTATTGGGATGATGCGTGCCCGCCGTCACCGTCGACCGTGGCGTCGGCACGCACGGTGGCCGCGGGGCCGAGGTAGACGGCCTCGGCGCGTTGCGCAGGCTCGCGTCCCTGGCCCCGCAGGCCGCCACCGACGAACACCTGCCCGCCAGCCGCTGGCGCCCGACGCGTCCACCACGGCGGCGTCGGTCAGCCGACGTGCCGGCCCAGCATCCGCACCCCTCGCCGCCCAGATCCGGTGCTGTCGCTGGCCCGTACCGAGCCGGCGGCCAGGAGCAAGTGCGCCTGCGGCCCGGCATCGAGCAACACCCGGCCGCCGTCGGCGCCAGCGCTGCCGTTGGCACTCGTGACGCTGCCCGCTGCCAGCTGCAGCGACGCGGTCGCCTGCAGACGAACCACACCCGTGCCAGGGCCGATGCTGTCGGCCTGCACGATGCCGCTCTGGTTGACCACCGCCGACAACAGGTCGACACGACCTCCGCCCGCCGCCACGCGGCCCAGGTTCAGCACTTCGGCGCCGGGCGCGCCGACACGCACCGCCACGTGCGGCAGGCGTTCGTCGACGAGGTCGACGCTGCGGCCGGCAGCCAGCGCCACCTGCC
>JADKEF010000014.1 GCA_016718135.1 Acidobacteriota bacterium
TGATCCAATAATTATTCCATCAACTCCCAGTTTGTTTAATTCAACAACATCTACCTTTGTTCTTATTCCACCGCCGAACTCAATTTTCAGATTTGTTTTATTTTAATTTCTTCAATAATTTTAATCGTATTTATTTTGCCATTCCTTGAACCAGAAAGATCAACGATATGAAGCCACTCAAATCCAAAATCATTATAAATCTTGCTTGTTCTAGTGGAGTTTTATTGTAGCTTACTGCTGATTCAAACTCACCTTTGGAAAGCCTTACAACTTTTCCATCTATTATATCTATTGCCGGAATTTTTAACATAATTCAATAAAGTTTTTTTAATAATTGTAGTCCAATTTTTCCCGATTTTTCGGGATGAAATTGAACTCCATAAAAATTATTTTTATTAATTGCAGAACTAAAAACAATATCATATTCAGTTGATGCAATAGTATATTCTGTAATTGGAACGTAATATGAATTAGCAAAATAAAATGTAGCACCGCTTTCAATAATTGTAAAAAGTTTATTTTGATTTTTATATTCTACTTTATTCCATCCCATATGAGGAACTTTTACTTTTGATGAATCAAATTGTTTGACCACCACTTTTAAAACATCTAAACATTTAGTATTTCTTTCTTCTGAAAATGTGGCCAGCAATTGCATTCCAAGACAAATTCCCAAAAGCGGTTTCTGAGTTGATTTTATTGACTCAATTATTTTTCTCTTTTAGTTTAATCATTGCTGAAGTTGCTTCACCAACTCCAGGAAAAATAATTTTATCTGCAAAATTAATTACTTCACTTTTATTGGTGATAATATATTCTGAGTTTAGATCATCTAATGCATTCGCAACTGATTTTAAATTCCCAGCACCGTAATCAATTAATGCAATCATATAATTCCTTTTGTTGATGGAATTCTTCCATTATTACGTTCGTCTAATCTGCAAGCTTCATTTAACGCTTTCGCAAAAGACTTAAATATTGCTTCAATTTTATGATGATCATTTTTACCTTTTACTTTTATGTAAATATTTGCTTTTAATCCGCTTGCCAAACCTCTAAAAAAATTCTTCAGCTAATTCTGTAGGAAATTCTCCGACTAATTCTCTTTCAAATTTCGCTTTAAATTTAAGATAGAAACGATCACCCAAATCTATTACGCAAAGTACCTGATTCATCCATCGGCACATAATACCCATAACGTTGAATTCCTTTTTATCTCCAAAGTGCTTTTAGTAAAAACTTCACCTAAAGTTATTCCAACATCTTCAACCGTATGGTGTTCATCAACATGTAAAATCTCCATCGACATGAATATCCAAATCAATATTTCCATGCTTTGCAATTTGTTCAAGCATGTGATCAAAGAATCCAATTCCGGTATTTATTTTTGATTCACCAGTTCCATCAATATTTACAGAGATATTTATTTTTGTTTCTTTTGTTTCACGAATTGCTTCTGCTTTTCTCTGAATCATAATTTTCTTCTCATAATATTTCTTTTAGTTTTGCTAAAAATATTTTGTTTTCTTTGCGTACCAATTGAAATACGCAAACAATTTTCTAAGTTAAGTTGATTGCTTCTGTTTCTAATTATTACACCTTTAGCAGCTAATTTATTATAAACATCAGTTGCGTTTTTAATTTTGAATAATATAAAGTTTGCATCACTTTGATAAACTTTTGAACTTGTTTAATTTTCTTCAATTCAATAACTAATTTTTCTTTTTCTGAATTTAACTTTTTTACAAAACTATTTTCTTTTTTACGTTTGATAAAGCATCCAAAATTGTATTTGAGGTTAATTTATTCAGATTATATGGCGCTTTAATTTTAAATAATAAGTTTGTAATAAATCCATCAGCAACTGAATATCCACAACGTATTCCAGCCAAACCCCATGCTTTTGAAAATGTTCTTATAATTACTAAATTTTTATTTTTTTTAAACTCGTCTATGAATGATTGATTTTCATTAAAGTCAATGTAGGCTTCATCAATTACAACAATTCCATTAAATTTATTTACAATTTCTAAAACATTATTTTTTGAAAGTAAATTTGCGGTTGGATTATTTGGTGAACATATAGAAAATTATTTTTTGTATTTTTTGAATTGCACCTAAAATTGTTTTTACTTCAACTTGAAATTTTTTATCAAGAGGAATTGAAATAGTTTCAACATCATTAACATCACATGCAACTTTGTACATTCCGTAAGTCGGTTCCGGAATTAAAACCGAATCCTTTTGCGGTTCGCAAAATATTCTTATCCGCAAATCTATTATTTTCATCCGAGCCAACACCGAAAAATAAATTCTTTGCGAAACATTTAGATATTTAGGAAAGTTTTTCCGTAGTTTATTTTGTGCCGGATCGGGATATCTATTCAATTGCAAATTGTGTTCATCTTTCAATTACACTTCCTAAACTGTTTTCATTTGCATCTAGTAAAATTCCTTCAAGAAAAGAATCTCTCGCAGAAGTATATGGTTTTAAATTTAAAATATTTTTTCTTACCAATTTTTCAATCATTGTTCCAGCCTTATTTTTACTGCATTTGCATGAGCTTGTAATTTTTCTGCATTTGCCAACTCAATAACAGTTTTCGATATTTTCTTTAATCCGTCTTTGCTTAATTCTTGAAATGTAATTCCCTTCATAAATTGTTCAACTGAAACTCCACCAATTGATTTTGCATATCCATATGTTGCAAGTGAATGATTTGTTCCGGATGCATAATCTCCAACACTTTCCGGTGAATATTGTCCTATGAATACTGAAACCTGCATCTTGAATATTTGATATTTTCGATTTTGCATTTTTAAAGTTCATTAGCAAATGTTCCGGTGCATATAAATTACTAAATTCAATTGCTTCTATTATATTTTCAAAAATAATTACAAATGAATTTTCTAATGATTTATTTACAAATTCTTTCCGATCAAGATTTTCAGTTTGAATATTTATTTCATCAATAACTTTTTCACCTAAATTTTTACTTGTTGTGCAAAGAATTACTTGAGAATCATTTCCATGCTCTGCTTGAGAAAGTAAATCTGATGCAATAAATTTTGGATTTGCAGAATCATCAGCAATTTCCAAAACTTCACTTGGACCAGCAATCATATCAATTGCACATCCGTTTGGATCAATACTGACAAGCGCTTTAGCCGCTGCTACAAATTGATTTCCCGGACCAAATATTTTATCAACTTTTTAATTTTGCTTGTACCATCAGCCCTTAATCCGATTGCTTGAGCTCCTCCAACTTTGTAAAATTCTTTTATTCCTAATAATTTTGCAACATACAAAACTTCAGCGGTAATATTTTATTTGCTGGAGAGCAAACTACAATTCTGTTACATCCGGCAATTTTTGCTGGAATTGCAAGCATCATCAATGTTGATGGGAGTATTGCTGTTCCACCGGGAATGTAAGTCCAACATTCTCTATTGCTCTAAATTCTCGTGAGCAATTTATTCCTTTCATTGTTTCGATAGAATATTTTTTAGGAAACTGTAATTTGTGGAATTTAGTAATATTTTGAACAGCTACTTTTACCGCTTTTTTAAATTCATTTGAAACAATCTTTTCACTTTGGATAAATTCATTTTCAGTTACTTTAATTTGGTTGCCGGAAAATCCATCAAACTTTTTGCATAACTTAAAATGCTCTTTTAAACCATATTTTTTATATCAACCAAAATTATTGAATAATTTGATACGTTTTTGACATATCAATTGATGGACGTTGCAAAAGTTTTGTTTTTTGATTTTGAGTTAGTTTATTAAATATTATTGTTTTCTATATTAATTTCCTTGTTTTCTAGATTTCCGAGAAAAGTCTTCGGAAATGACATTGTTTATAGTTTTAAATATTCTACAAAAATTATATTTTCAATTGGTAATGATAAAATTCAGAAGCACCGGCTTGTTTTAAATCTTCGGTAATTTCCAAAATTTATCTTCTCTTAATTACCGCATGAACTGCAAAAGTCCTTCATCAGAAAGTGGTAAAATTGTTGGACTTTTAACGAAGGAATTATTTTTTATAATCTGTTCTAAAGAATCTTTTGGTACGTTCATCATTATGTATTTTGAATTTCTTGCATTTTAGTGAAGATTCTATTCAACCAAAAGTTGTTAAAAATATTATTCAGTTCTCAAAATCATTTTCTAACTTTTTACTTTTTTATTAAAACCGCTTGAGAATCTAGAATTTTAAAAGATTTTTTTTAATTTATTCAATTTCAAAGTGTTTCCGGTTGAAACCAAATCGCAATAAAATCAGCAACTCCAAGAGTTGGAGCAATTTCTACAGAACCGCTAATCTGAATTACTTTTGCCGAAATTTTATTTTCATCTAAAAAGTTATTTAAAATATTTGGATAGAAGTTGCGATAGTTTTACTTTCCAAATCATTTATACTTTTAATTCTTCCTTTTCGGAATTCCCAATGACAATGAGCATTTTCCAAAACCCAATTTTTCACGAGTTCAACATTTAATCCTTTTTCAAGCAAAACATTTTCTCCAACAATTCCAATATGCGCAACATTATCTTGAACATATTCCGGAATATCATCATCACGCAAAAAAGAATATCCAAATTAAAATTTGATGCAGTTACAAATAATCTATCTTGAAAATTTTCTATGTCAATTCCGCAACTTTTCAAAAGCTGCATTGATTTTTCATGCAATCTGCCTTTTTTCTGAACTGCTAACTTTAAATTTTCTGCCATAATTTCCTCAAACAAAACCCCAACATTTGTCGGGGTTCTTTTATAAAATTTTTTACATCTTTATTTAAATTTCACCGACACTCACAAATTGTAAGTTATGGTGATGATGATATATTAAAGAAATGTTTTTCATAATTGCTTCAAAAATAGCTATAAATATTTTAAAATCAACTTAGTAATATTTGTAAAAAAAATAAATAATAATTAAATGTAATTTTATTCACAATAGTGCATTTATTAAAATTTACTTAAAAATATGGAAGCATATTTCTCCAAGTCGGCCAATCATGTTTTACATCAAATCCCCAAAGATCAAGCCAATGTGGAATATTTTTTAATTTAAAATGTTTGATAATTTTATAGCAGAATTTGGATCTTCAAAATCACCTTGACCAGAAGCAATTACAATTCCTATATTATTTCTCAATTTGATTGAGATAATTTTCATCATAAGAATTTGGTAAAAATCTATTGGTGAATTAAAATAAAACATGATCATCATAATAACCTTTTGCATAATATTTTAAATCATAAATTCCACTCATTGCAATTGTTCCTTTAAATACTTCGGGAATTCTAAAAAAGTATTTGCTGCATGATAAGCTCCAAGTGAAGCGCCGGTTGTAACAATTAGGAACTTTTCCGTTACAATTATTATAAATAAAAGGAACAACTTCTTCAATTATATATTGATTATATTGCCCGTGACGCAAAGATTTATGCGGCGGATACATTGAATTATTCAGCCAAGATTCATTATTTATACTATTTATTGAAAAAACTTTAAACTTTCCTTCATTTATAAACCAAGAAATTGAATCAATTAATTGAAATCTTTCATATTCCAAAAAATCTGCGCCGGCTGTTGGAAACATTAATAACGGAGTTCCATAATCTTAAACAACAATTTCCATTTCCTTAAAATAAACTTGGGCTATACCACTTATAAATTTCTTTTCATATAATTTTAATTTATGTTAAATAATTGTAAAATTATTTCATACTTAATGAAATTCAACTTTTAAATTTATATTTGTAAAAAATAAGTTTGTTAGATTATGTTTAGAATTTCTAATTATATTATAAATAAATAATTTAACTGATTTGAGGAATCTATGAAAATTAAAATACTTTTAGCCTTGTTAATTATTGCAGTAAGCATTATTGGATGTTTTTCATCAAGCGTTAAGGGAAGCGGAAATTCAGTAACCGAAGAAAGAACTTGGATTACGTTAGCAGAATTGAAGTTGATGGAAATTTTAATATCGAAATTACGAGTGGTGAAATTTCCAATCTAAAAATTGGAGTGGAAGATAATATTATTCCGCTTATCGAAACGAAAGTCGATGATGAAAAATTGACAATCAAAATGAAAGAAAAATTACAAATCTTAGAGAAGTAAGAATTAAAATTTCAACTCATGATTTAGTTGAATTGGAATCCGAAGGAAAAAGTAATATAAAAGTTAAAGGCTTGAATACCGACGATTTGAACTTTCTAGCGATGAGGAAGTGAAATTCAATTGAAGGGAAAAGTTGATTACTTAAATGTTACAATGGATGGAGAAGGAAAACTTTTAGCAAAAGATTTCTTTCCAAAATGCAACGGTTAATCTTTATGGTGATGGAAAAGCTGAAGTGAATGCCAGAAAATTATTGAAAGCTAAAGTTAAAGGTTCCGGTTCGGTTGATTATTATGGCGATCCGGAAGAAATTTCAATTGATACTTCAAAAGGCGGCGCAGTAAATAAAGTAAGTTTTATTTTCTTGATGTCATTTCAATTTTATTTATCTTCAAATATTGAAATGACATTTTTATTTTAAACCAACATGAATAAATTTGAATTAGTATCTTCATATAAACCTTCTGGGGATCAACCCGAAGCAATTAAACAGCTTACGGAAGGAATAAATTCCGGCGAAAAACATCAACTTTTGCTTGGTGTTACGGGAAGCGGAAAAACGTATACAATCTCAAATGTTATTGCAAATATTAATAAACCAACATTAATAATTTCTCATAACAAAACTTTAGCCGCACAATTGTATTCCGGAGTTCAAATCTTTTTCCCAAATAATGCCGTTGAATTTTTATCAGTTATTATGATTATTATCAGCCGGAAGCTTATGTTGTAAAACGCGATTTATATATCGAAAAAGATTTTTCTGTAAACGAAGAAATTGACCGACTTAGGATTAAAAGCCACAACTTTATTAATTGAAGGAAGAAATGATGTTATAATTATTGCAAGCGTAAGCTGTATTTATGGAATCGAGCGCTTGATCAATATGCACAGCAAATTATATTTTTGAAAAAGGTGAGAATATTGAACGAAAAAAACTTTTGCGTTCTTTAATAGATATTTATTATGTAAGAAATGATATAGAATTTACACGCGGAACTTTTAGAGCAAGAGGTGATGTTGTAGAAATAATTCCGGCATATCAATATGAAGAAGCAATTGCATAGAATTTTGGGATGACGAAATTGAAAAATTTCTTTAATTGATGCAATTACTGAGATTTTATTAAAGAAGTTGATTCTATTCCGGTTTATCCCGCAAAATATTTTGTTACTACAAAAGTCAAGTTACCAACGCAATTAAAACAATTGATGAAGAACTTAAAGAAAGATTAAAATATTATTGGGCAGAAGAAAAATATTTGGAAGCTCAAAGAATTGAGCAAAGAACTCGTTATGATATTGAAATGATGAGAAATCGGATATTGTGCCGGAGTGGAAAATTATTCCAGACATATGGATGCAAGACCTCCGGGTTCACGTCCTTCTTGTTTATTTGATTATTTTCCGAAAGATTATCTTTTAATAATTGATGAATCTCACGTAACGGTTTCGCAAATTAGAGGAATGTATTTGGGTGATAAATCCAGAAAAGAAACTTTAGTTGAATTTGGATTTCGACTTCCTTCAGCTTTGGATAATCGTCCACTTAAATTTGAAGAATATGAAAATCTCACTAACCAAATTATTTATGTAAGCGCAACTCCCGGTGATTATGAAATGACAAAAACCGGCGGTGCATTTATTGAGCAAATTACCCGTCCAACCGGACTTTTAGACCCGAAATTGAAGTTAGACCAATTAAAGGTCAAATCGATGATTTAATAGGTGAAATTAGAAATCGTTCAATAATTGGTGAACGTGTGTTAGTTACAACTTTAACAAAAAAAATGGCGGAGGATTTAACAGATTATTTAGATAAAATTAATATTAAAGTTCGATATATCCACAGCGATATAGATGCATTGGAAAGAGTGGAAATAATTCGTGATTTAAGAATTGGTGATTTTGATGTTTTAGTCGGAGTAAATTTACTAAGAGAAGGCTTGGATTTACCAGAAGTTTCACTTGTTGCAATAATTGATGCAGATAAAGAAGGATTTTTAAGAAGTGAACGCCCGTTAATGCAAACTGCCGGAAGAACTGCAAGAAATGTGAACGGAAGAGTATTATGTATGCAGATGTTATTACAAATTCAATGGCAAAAACTATTAAAGAAACAAACAGAAGAAGAATTCTTCAGCTTGAATATAATAAGGAAAATAATATTACTCCTAAAACAATATTTAAAAGTAGAGAAGATATTATTAATTCAACTTCAATTGCAGAATTAAGAAAAAAAGATCCGGGTAAAGAAACTGCATTTGCTAAAGTTGCAGAGCCGGTTTTAAAATATATGACAAATGATCAGAAAAAAGATTTAATTGAACAACTTGAAGAAGAAATGTTAAACGCCGCCAAAGATTTGGAATTTGAAAAAGCCGGTAAGGGTGATTACGTGATGAAATTGAGAAATTAAAAAATGATCAAATAAAACTTTGCAAAAATTCTTTTAGTTAATAAAGAGATTCTGGCGTCATTGATCCTTGGGCGGGGGACAAATTATTTCTTACGTGAAAAATGCTAAAAATAAATTCTAGTGAAATGAGGCATAATCACATTAAAATTGCTAGTAAAATAAATTTTGTCTTCTGATTCAGTTTTATCAAAGAATCCAAAAAAATTAAAACATCAAATTATATTTTGTAATCAATTTTTAGCAGAACTTAAGTGTGGGGTTGAAGATATTTTCTTTATATTGCTAAAGATGCTTAACTCTGATTTCCCCGCGCCGGTGCGTTTTCCCAAAGAATTAAGTATGTTGCTTCTAAGCAGGGGTTTTTACTAAAAGTCGCATTCATCATATTTACATCTTTGGGAATTGAAACATTCATCATTAAACTTGGATATTTTTTATACAATTCCCGATTTTACTTTAAATGCTGCTTTTATATTTCTTTCATAAACTGTTAGAAAATATCCATCAATTGTTAAATTGTTGTTGTATAATGTTCTAACATATTCAACTCTTTAGCCAAAGTTTTAATGCGATCTAAAGAATATTCATCAGTTCTAATAGGTACAATTACAGAATCCTGAAGCAATTAATGCAAGCGAGGTGGTTCCAAATAAATACGGCGGGCAATCAAAATTATAAATTCAAAATTTGATCTTATACTATTAATAATATTTCTGAGTAAGAAATTATTTGCCATCAATCTGTTTTGCCTACCTTCTTCAATTGAATTTAATTTCATTTGCGGAATGCAAAACAAATTTTCAACTTCGGTTGGATGAATAACTTTATCTATTGTTTTGGAATAGCTAAAAACATCGAAAACATCTCCAAAAACATTTTCCTCATTAAACCCTATGAAAGTGAACAAGAAGCGGTTGGATCCAAATCAACAATAAAGTGTTTTAAAATTTCGATTGGCAAATCTAAACATTAAGTTTTGATTTACTATTCACATTTTAAATATTTTTCACAGATTTTTTGCATTGCTGAATTTGCCGAATTAAATGCCCAAATTATTGATCCGCCTTTTTGTCCCGCACTTAAATCACCAATTAAAAACAATCCGGAAACATTGGTTTCATATCCTTCTTTAAGAAATGGCTCGGGACCTATAAATTCTATTCCGATTGTTTTAAGAAAATTCTCCGGCGTACTTCCCCCTAAAGCATAAACAATATAATCAAATACAATACTTCCCAAATTTTCTTCTGCAAAATTAGCAATTGGTTTATTCTCTTTGATGTAATAGAATTAATATTAGAGTTTAGAAGAAAATTTACCTTACTATTTTCGGCAAGAGTTTAAAAAACTTTGCTTATTTATATTATTCATTCGTGAAAATTCATTTTTCTATAACTTAAGTAAACCTCATTATTTTCAATTTCTTCAGATAAAAATTGACAATATTCAGATGCAGAATTCCGCCGCCAACAACCAAAACTTTTGAATTTTTATTTCAAAGGTTGTTAAATCAAACAGAACTTTTCTTTTAATTCTGGGGTATTTTATATTCCGGTTTGTTTGGTTTTCCTAAAATGCCAACAGCAATTGCAATAATTCTTGATTGATAAATATTTTTATCTGAATTAACTTAAGGAGCCATCGGTTTCAGATTTTTCAATTTTGAAAACAGTTTCATTGTAATGAACATTTAATTCGTTTTCTTCAATCGCTTTATCCAAATACGAAATTGTTTCGTGTTTTGTTGAATCCATTAAACACATAACTCCCGTGCAAACCGGCGTAAATCCTTTATAATTTGCAGTAACTAATTTTTTATCAGGATAATATTTTTTAATAGTAAAAAGAATGTTCTGCAGATTTTTCTATTATTGAAATTTTTCTTTGAAACACCAAAATTATGCGCTTCAACACCAAACTAATTCCGCCAGGGGCCAACCAATAATTATTATTTCGTACATTTTATCCTTAAATTTTTTACAAAATATGATGTATAATTTAATTTATAGGATTCAATTTTGCTTTTCCAATATCGAAAATAAATTATTATAAATTTTGAAAAAAATAATTCCTAAAAATTGAAAATAAAAATTTTATGAAAAAATTCTAAATATTTATTGCAAATATTTAATTTTTTCAATTAATATTTTTGCACAATATGATTCTCTTTATCATAATGAAATTTGGCGAACTTATTTAACCCATCTTCCACCTCAATATAGTTCAAATGAAGATAAAGAATATCCACTTGTCTTGGTTTTGCATGGGGATTTGGAATGCTTACAATATTGAAGAACAATCACAATTTAGCAATAAAGCAGATACGGCAAAATTCCATTTATTGTTGTTTATCCGGAAGGTGTGAAAGTCCGATAAACATTACAACTTGGAATGCCGGAGGCTGGATATTGGGTAAATACAAATATTGATGATGTTGATTTTATTTCTACTTTGTTAGACACAATTGAAAGCAAATATAAAATAGATAAAAATAGAATTTACGCCAGCGGATTATCAAACGGCGGAATGATGAGTTATCGATTAGCCGCAGAATTAAGTAATAGAATTGCCGCAATAGCCCGGTTGCTTCAATGATGGGTTAATGAAAATATTTTTGAACCAATAAATCCAATTCCAATAATTCATTTGCATTCATTTTTGATGACAGCGTTCCTATTGAAGGAGGTTTGGGAGACGGTGCTGCAAATTATGAATATCCTGCCTTAGATTCGGTTTAAATATTTGGGCAAATATTAATAACTGTAATAAAATTGATATTGTTTTTGATGAACCAGGAAAATATCTTTATAAAACTTGGACGAATTGCAATGATGAAAAAAATATTGATTTATATGTAACTTATGATGGCGGACATTCTTGGCCCGGAGGAACAGTTCCAAGAATTGGTGCAGATCCGGTTTCTGAGCAGATAAATGCAACAATTTAATTTGGATTTTTTCTAAAGCATCCGAAGGAAAATCCGACAAATATTAATTTGAAAAAAGAATTAAATTCGAGTTTTGAACTTTATCAAAATTATCCGAATCCGTTTAATCCAACAACAAAATTAAAATATCATTCTCTTTTTGTCATTAAAACGAAGAGAGAAAAGATCCTTCGGAGAATGCTGGCCCCTCAAAATGACAATGTAAAATTACTTGTATTTGATGTTTTAGGTAGAAAGTAAACACTTTAGTAAATGAAATTCAAAATCTGGAAATTATGAAATTCAGTTTGATGGAAACTTCTACCAAGCGGAATTTATTTTTATAGATTACAATTCAATAATTTTCTAAAACAAAATCTATGTTATTATAAAATTAAAGTAGAAATATTGATTTATCAAATCTCAAAACAAATCTCTACCAAATTTTTCAATACAAATCTGCAATGGATAAATATCTTTCGCCGCTATCATAATTAAAACCCAAGACTGTAGTCCTTCAGAAATTTCAGCAATTTTATTAATTGCAGCTAAAGTTGCTCCGGAAGAAATTCCTCCGAATAACCCTTCTTCCTTTGCAGCTCTTTGCGCAAATTCAAAAGCCTCTTCTTTTTCAATTTGAATAACTCCATCCAACAAATTTGTGTTCAAATTTTTAGGAATAAATCCCGCTCCAATTCCTTGTATTGGATGCGGACCGGTTTTCCACCGCTAATTACTGGTGAAAGAACTGGTTCAACCGCAAAAACTTTTAAATGTGGAAATTTAATTTTTTAAAACTTGCGCTACTCCGTTATGTCCGCCGGTTCCAACTCCTTTTTTAAGATTCCTTTTTCCTCCGCATCTTCAATCATAGAAAGAGCAATTCTATCTTTTATACTTCCACCGGGATTTGCTCTTTCAAGTTTTATCCAAACATTAATTTTATCGCCAAATAATTTATTTATTTTAAGATGTGGTGTATTTCCTATGGTTTGTATAGGCTATATTTTCCCTGCTTTTTTGGGGATCTAAAAGACTTTTGTGCCTTCTTGAGGGAATTAAGTTATTAAATAATAAATTCTAATGGTTCCGGTTCACTTGTTTTTCTTAATCGAACTTCACTTTTATGATAGACTATTGAATTTTCCGAAACACTTTCAGTCAGCCAAACATTACCCAATAACACTATTTTTCCAATTACAGTATTTCCACCTAAAATTACGGCTTGTGCATAAATAATTACATTATCATTTATTGTTGATGTCTTTTAGTCTGCGCTAAATTTTTATCAACACTTAATGCTCCCAAAGTTACACCTTGATAAATCCTTACATTATTTCCAATTTCCTGCAAGTTTCGCCAATTACAATTCCAGTTCCGTGATCAACGAAAAAGAATGACCAATTTTTGCTCCGGATGGATATCAATTCCCGTTTCCGATGTGCATATTCAGTTAAGATTCTTGTAGAATCGGAACTTTTTGATTAAATAAAACGTGAGCAAATCTATAAATTGCAATTGCTCTAAATCCCGGGTAAGCTAAAATTACTTCATCAATATTATGCGCGGCGGGATCTCCTTCATAAATTGCTTTTGCATCATTCCAAAGTTCAGTATTAATATTATAAATTTCCTCGAAAAAATTGTCACTTAATTTATCAATGTTTTCAATCGAAATTATTATTTAACAAAATTAAGAGTGATTTTAAATTCCGTTTTAGTAAAATCAATTTACTTTTTATGTCATTCTCCGTGTAATAAATATCAGATGTAAAATGAGGAAAAAGTAACTGCATTAAATCATTTATAAATTTTTGCGCTTCAACTTTAATAGGTTTTATGGCTTTGTGTTCTTTTCTTAATTCAATTAATGTTTTTGAAAGTTTGCTAAAATTTGTTTCCATAAAAATATTATCTCCAATTATTCAATAGAATACTATTAGGATTTCTAAAATGTGTGTGAATGAAATAAATATTTTGAGCATCAACAGATGCAAGGTAGAATGGTATCCGTGTGTTAAATTTGGATTGCTAAAGATTTCTATGTGTGAAAGAATTTTCATAATTAAATAATAAAAATAAAAGATTCTGTGTCAACTTATAGAATTTGGGATATTCTTATTTTTATAAAATTACTGCAGACAAATGCTCTGCGGCTATTTTGTTAAATCAAATTTGCAATTTTATCAATATTCGAGCCTTTACGTTATCTCCTAAATGAATTGTAATTACTTTTCTATTGTTATTCAATAATGCTTGGCGGTCTCCCATTAGCTGAGCATCAATTAAAACTCCAAATGAAAATTCTGATTCATCTTTACCAATTTCATTTGGAATTTCAACATCCTCATTTCTATTTGAAGTAAATTGTATGAACAAACCGTTTCCGGCATCACCTTTGTGCAATTGTCCGGTTGAATGCAAAAATCTTGGTCCATATCCAATAGTTACAGAAGTTTTATATTTTTTTTGAATTATTGTTCTAAGTTTTTTGAAGCAAATTTGATGTTTCATAATTTGAGAATATATGTTTGAATTGAAACATAATTATATTTTTACTTTATCTAAATCTGCCAAAATTCATGAATTGCATTTTTAAAGTTTGGCTGATTTGTATTTCCGCTTAGTTTAATTCCATTTTCTTCAATTGCAAAATTTAATTGAGGAAGTTCACCTTTTCTAAATAATTATTTAATCATTGCTTTTGCTTCAACTTTTGCAGATTCAACATTTGGTTGATCAAATGGTTGAATTCCCAAAACTCCAACCGGAAACTGCCGTTGCAAATTCCCATCTGAAAAATTCTCCGCCCAAATCATATTCATCATTTAAAATTATCTCAATAATTGATGACCGGCATTTTTAAGTTTTTCTATTTTTTCAGAATTTGAATTTTCGTTATCAAAATGTGTATAAACAAAAACTCTATCATTTGTATAAAATTCTGGAGATTCCAAACTTTCGCTTTCGATTGGTAAAATTCTAACTCCATTTTTCCGGTACTTTCTGCAATTAATTGCTCAACCCAAGTTCCGAATGAAATATTTTTTCCGAATAAACAAAAGTAAGTTTGTCTCTTCCTAATTTTGCAAGCTCACCAATAATTACTCCAATTTCTGCACTTTGTGTTTTGTCTTTTTTGAATCTTCAACAACTCGTTTCGCATTATTTAAAAATTTATTTAAGTCAATTCCAATCAAAGTAGCCGGAACGCTTCCGAAAAAGAAAGAACAGAATACTTCTGCCAATATTGGGATTGTTCTACAAATATTTTTCTGAAATTTAATTGTTGAGCTATTTGTTCAAGTCCGCTGCCCGGATCTGTAATTGCAATAAATGTCTGCTTACTTTTTTCTGTACCAAGTTTATTTGGCAAAAGGTAAAAAATATTTGCAGAAAGATAAAGTCTCAATTGTTCCGCCGGATTTTGTAGAAACAATATATAACGTTTTTTGCGGATCTAAATTTTTTGTAAAATTCATTACTGCAACGGGATCTGTACTATCCAAAACTTTCATATTTAGGTAATTTGTTTTTGTTCCGAATGAAAACTGAAAACTTCCGGAGCAAGACTTGAACCGCCCATTCCTAATAACAAAGCATCAGTAAATCCTTCAGATTTTATTTCTTCAACAAAATGAATTTATTTCTTCAAGATGTGATAAAGTTTGCTTCTGCGCTAAATAACCAATCAAGTCTGTTTGAAATTTCTTGGGAGAATTGGACCAAACCGTATAATCCTTTTCCCAAATTCTTTTTACAATTTTTTCATTTATTAATTTTTCAATTTTCTTATCAATTTGATTTTGATAATTACCTAAATACATTTTGATATTATTATTATTCATTTAAACTTCCTTATGATTTCATTCAAAAATATTAGTCTTTTTTTATCGTATACCTGCCAATTTTTTGGAACTATTAATCTTGCTCCTCTGCTAAAAGTTAAATATGACCAAGCCCAGCTTATCAAAACAAAAACTCGATTTTTAAACCCGCTTAAATAATAAATATGAATTAAAAGCCAAGTTAGCCATGCAAAAATCCGCCAAATTTTATTTTCTTAGTTTCAACAACTGCTTTACTTCTTCCAATTGT
>JADKEF010000015.1 GCA_016718135.1 Acidobacteriota bacterium
GCGGGGTTCCGATGGACGGTGGAGATGGCTACGGGTTTGGGCAGGCCTCCTTTTAGGGACAAGTGATGAGTTTGGTCAACCCTAACTATAGTAGTTATATTTAGTATTGTTAACTCCCGTAGGAAAAGTACACTTTTCCTAGTTGTCGTCGAGCCAGGTTGCGGTGTTTCGAATCGCAATCGATTGTAATGAATTCGATAATCCTCCTGTTTGCGGTGCTTGTTAGCATAGCCGGAGGCAAACGATGAAGATAATCTTAATTCTATTGACCCTCACCTTATCCTTATGCTCGGTAGCGGCGCATTTCAGGGCGGCGGCGGGGAAACGACAAAATCAAAAGCCACTCCAAAGAAGAGCACTGGCAGCAGCAAAACCGTAAAGCCCAAACCATCCCCATCTAAGAGCACGGGACCGAAAACCGTAAGAACTGCGAAGGTGGTTACGGTCAAACTGACGATCAATGTCAACGAACCCAAGAGCGAGATCTTCCTGACAGGCAAGAATGGAAATGGTCTCGGTGCGAGCGGAACTGCGTTTACTGCTGACGACGGTTCGCCTTATACGATCGATAATCTTAGGCCGGGGTTCTACACTGTAATTATAAAGAAGGCGGGGTTTATCGACTTTCGACGGCAAATAGAGATCACCGGAAAAACACCTCCAGTGAACGTAACTCTGATACCGGCAGTTGCGTTTCTTTCGATCTCCTGTCCCGGCGTGCCCGATGCGATGATCGAGATCGATGGAGTTGGGCGGTTTACCGGCTCGGTTGAGCCGGTCGTTGGCCGGGTATTTATAGTGAATATCAGTCGTAGGGCCATTTGCCGACCAACGAAAAGATCAACCTTGCGGCTCATGGGTGATCACGTAATCAGGATATTTGCCCTGCAGCGTGTTCGGTAAATTCATTGATTACGGAGGCCGAGGCCGCGTTTGAGCGGCAGGACTATACTCGCACAGACACCATACTGAGGGATGTCATCGGGGATCGAACCGGAAAATGGCAGGGCAAATCTCTTGCTCGGCCTCTCAATCCACGAAAAAGGGGAAACTGGAGCCGTTGGATTCCTTCAAGCTTTGCGAGTTGGGGAAAGCATCGCAATTGACGTAAATGTATATACGGACGACAAGAGAATGCTTCAGGCGAAGTTGTCCATGGATCGCACGTACTTAAAAATAGAATTGCCAAGCAGCCCCAATCTCAACTGCTATATTTTCAAACCAGACTTAAGGAGTATCGAACAGAAGGTGGATAAACAGAACCTACGTTTCTCCGTAATACGCGGTCACGGAGATAACGGTAGGAACAAGAAAATAGACCGTAATATTTCAGTCTACTCAAAAAACGTTTTGCTACGAGGTAAGGATACCTTCTGCAGGCAGTCGAGTACGGGACCAATCGCTTGCGACTCGAACTCAATCAATATTTTCGATTTGGTTTACGGGTGGCAGACACAACTTCGTTAGATATCCGGAGTCCAAAACACCCGCCCGCCGCTGCTTGATTTCTTCAGCCCGAGACTTGGCAACTCGCTTTCGGGGACGCCAAGAAACGTAAAATGTGGCAGATCGGAAAGTACCGTCTGAACCAACCATGCTTTGCCAGGATCTTACGAACGTCCGGAATTCTCGTTCTCCGTCACGTCCAGGGCAAGCATGGATAAAGTTGCTGTGAACTTCCCGGTGGGGCGACCCGAGTAGATTATCGATTTTGAAAGGTCCTTCGAAAAGTACATTCCTTGCGACTCAAGCTTGAAAATCTCGGGCACCTGCTCATACGCTGAAAGACCGCGAATCCGCACGGCATCTCCTGCCACGATTCGTCCCAAACTCAAATAATGTTCAAGGCCCGGATTGACACGGCTGGCCCAGAGTTCGACCGTGCCAGCATAGCTCGGCTGCGTCGGCACCGCGTGGCGTTATTGTCTTGCCCGGATTGCGAAGCCTCTGCTATCGCTGCTCGAAGACCTTCCATCGCCGGATTCGGCAGCGTGATACCCACTCCACCAATCGTTTCAGTGGATGTCGAAGCCGAGGATTGGAACGCAGTCACCGCTGAATCGTTCGGAAACACCACAACCTTTGGTGAAACTGCCCCGCCACGAGCTACAAACACGGCTCCATATTCCTTCAACAAAAGCTTCGCTGCATCATCCGTCGGGTTTGTGAAGCCCTCAGGTAATTTGGCCAAGAACCCAACCTTTTCTGCGTTCTGCTTAGTCGTCGAAGGACTCGGTTGATCAGGTGACGATGACACCGTGGTCCACTTGTTTTTCACCGCCAGATCCAGTCGAGTTCCCGGAACCGCAGCAAAGGTTTAGGCAAAGCAATGCCATAAAGCCGACCCATACAGGATTCGTATTTCGATGATCTGTCTTATCTCCACTGTCACTCTCCTTATCTAAGATACGCGGAAAATGCCCAGCCAACCTGTCCGCTCCGATGTTCTAACTTGGGCAAAAGGAGCATTTCGACCATTGAAATACTCAGTGTTCGAGGAGGTATCCGAGAATTTCGACCGCTCACCACTTCGTAAGTTTCTAATCTTCGCATAGGACTGACTCGGTCCAGCACGCAGTATCAAACTTGAAGTCGTGCTATATGGCGATACGTCCCCCGCTCACGGATGTTGGCGGAGCTACATTCGCAGCCGGCGTAAAAGATCCGGTCCCTGAACACGGGGCGGGGCGGTTGCGGTCGTCGGGCCTCTTTGGTTTTGGTGCCATGGTCCACGCTTTAAGATCATCACCGTTGGCCTTCTTTGACGAGTCTCTCACCTGAAACGCCCAGAATTTGTGTTTTCCTTCGTTGAAGTACCCGTGGCAGGTGAACGCATACTTTCCGATGGCCATCTGAGTCGGTATGCGAATACGCTTCATATCGTTTTTCCATCGATCGGGGCTACCTGAAAGTCGAGTGTTTTCATGGTGCCGTCGTCTTTGAGCGTGTCGAGCTGGACCAGACGAATATCATTCACCGGAAAATCCCTTACCATCTGCGTACAAGATTAGGTTCGTTGAGCGATCAAATACGGCAGCGAACCATCCTTTGTCAACGCCGTTCTCGCCTCGATCGCATTGGTAAAATCCTGTCGCTTGATCTCATCGACCTTATCTTTGTTGTCAGATTGTACGAACATCCCCAAATGCGAAGGCAACGTCCGCCGTTGCCTCCAAACGGTGATCCGACAAGAATGAATGCGATCGCTCCGAAACCCGATGAGAATGGCGACGCCCAACCCTACAAGCAATAAGGGCTAACGCTCGATCTGCGGTACCTCAACGTGCCGGTGGGACGGCGTGAAGCCGCCAGGCGAAACCACCTTGCCCGATATTGACGACTTCGGTTTTCCGTTGAATTCCGACGCGTAGAAACCCGCTTGATTTGTCATCGACCGGCACAACCGATACAAAGACGCTTTCGGCTTCATTCACCGTATTGCATTGCGTACAGACCATAGTTTTACTCCATATTCGGAATCCAAAATTCTTGTCCGCTAATCACCTCGCGTTTGAGTCCGAGCGATTGTAACTCGTCACGAGTGCGACCTAGATAAGTAAAATGCGGCAGATCGCTCTTAACGGTTTGAAACCAGCCGTGGTCGCCGCTGATCTTTCGCACTTTCGTGCATTGCCATACTGCTCGATGTCGAGAGCGAGCATGAAATTGTGCTCGACGCTCCTGGAGCCGCGACCGAATATAAGATCGATTTAGAAAGATCCTTACAAAACCAAATTTTCGTTCTTCCCAGCCAAAGACCGTAGCGATCTGCTCACGCATTGGCATCTGCCGCGCACGGTCAGCATCTGCCTTGGTTATTCGTCCTCGTGCCGACCAGTGAAGCAGTGCCGGATGAAATCTTGACTCCCACAAGGCAACTGTTTTTGCATAGTCTCGCGTCGACGCAGTAGAACCACCTCGGACGGAGATCGCAACGCCTTCTTTCGCAGCGGCTGCGCGCGCAGCTAGAAAGGCGACCAAGGCAACTTCCTGTAGAGTAACCGTAACGCCACCCACTTGTTGATACCTCGGGTTTGCTATCGCTTGAAATGCCTGAACGTCTGCTTCCCTTTCAAGAATGCATTTGTATGGCAAAACAACTTTTTGCGACGCTACAAAAATTGCACCATACTCGGTCAACAGGCGTTTGGTGAGCGGATCGTCGATCGGACAGACATCGACAAGAGTTCGCGGTTGCAGCCGAGCACCTGCCACGGTCGAAAAAACCGAAGTATTGACGGTCTGGGCCGAGACGCTCCCGAAGGAGACGAATCCGACGAATAGGGAAATGAAGATCTTTCTCATAATGCTAATCAAGGGAAATATTCCTTGCACTCATCCAACCCTCCATCTCGGCCTGGCCCGGGACGCGGTCGCGATCGTTTCCGCAGCCCAATCCTCTTCGCGGTCACATCCGTTCTGTAGGACTTGAACTTTGTACCACAAAGCATATCCATCCGGAGGTGTCATAACCCACAGCATCGAGTACTTTAATCCGTGCGTCATAGTAATGAACCCCGAGATCTAGCAGTTTTCGTGCCCGGAGCTTCGAATATGCGCGTTCGTATTGAGCTTGCCGGTCTTACCCACATCTGGGTGTTTGGGCGCAGAGCTATTAGTGTTACTGTAATTCGCTGCCGGTTTCGTATCGCCCGACATCGAGTAGATTACGGCGCCGCCAATAAGAACTGCAACAACAAGAAAGCCGATCAGAATGAGCTGATTCTGATTATTGGCCTGCCGGCTGATACCGCCCGGCGGCGAGACATTCGGCGGTTGAAATACGACGGTGTTATTGGGCGGCGGAGTTCCGCTAGGCGTAAACCGAGGCGGCGAAACAGGAAAGGGGCTGAAGTCGAAAGCAATGCCGGGCGATGATGCGATCGTTCCGCCGCATTTCTTGCAAAATCGAGAGCTTGCTGGGTTAGCTACTCCGCACGCGAAGCATGCAGCCATTACCTCGCCAGCGTCAGGCTTTGGCGGCATCACCACAACGATTCACCACAGTCTCCTGTTCACTGCTTTCGTCTATTAGCGGATTGCCATCATTCAAGCAGAAGACGTAATCGTCGGAATAGACATTTTTGCATTGTGGGCAGATCATAAGCTCTTATCAATTACCGTCCCTTGTCAGGGAGAAACTCGATCTTTTGCGGCTATTGAGATCCTCCAGTGCCCGTCAGACTACCGTCCTCATAGATGTAGCCCTCGTACGAGCCCGTAAGCGGGCCATTGCGCTGGTTGCCGTTGAGAAAAAACTTGCCGTCATTTTCGATAGAACCCGACAGAGCATCCCAACTGCCGGGCGTGTCTGCCCTGCCCCTTAAATTATTGCCATTCTTTGTGAGAGACATTGTCATGTGCATCGGATTTTTGCTGACCCCTCCGGAATATGTCCTGTTGCTCAAAATCTTGGTAACTTCGGCTCGCTTTGCTTTGCTTCAGACGATGTTGAGCCGTTCGAGTTCTTTGTGTTGGATGTTGACCCGCCGCCGTTCGGCGGCGATGAAATAAGGAATACAAGTACGAGGACGAATACGGCGACGGCGGCAAGACCGCCGATCAGCAGATTTCGATTCGCGGTTGATGAACCTGTCGCGGAGGACGCCTGCCCTGAAATTGGAGGTGTGAATGTCACAGTCGCTGCCGGTTGTTGCCCAAAATGCGGAAACGGCTCCGGGTTAACATTAGCGACAGGCTTTCCGCACTTCTTGCAAAACTTCGAGCTTGCCTTATTCGGGTTGCCGCAAGATCGGCATGGCTGAACAACTTCGTCCGATTCGACCGGAATCGTAAATCGGAATTTCTACTTCACGACAGTTTCAACCTCGGAACCATCGACAATGAGCGCATTACCATCCGTCAGACAGTATATGTACTCGTCATCGCAGGACGCGCGGCATTGCGGGCAGGTTCTCATGTTAGATCCACATAATTCGACGGATTAGGCTTCACATTAGAGGCAAGGCTTGCTGCCCATTCGCCAATTACAGGCAGCTAAAGCTGTCCTGAATCAGCCTTTTGATGAAGATCAGGGGAGTATTAAATGTCCCTAATCCCAAGAGCAAAAAGAACGATGGAGTCCCTTGCGAACCGTCAACTTGTGGACCTCGCAGATATAGGACCCCAAGTATTATCAAGGAACCGGCCACGAAGGTGCCAGCCTCGAGAAGCGCTTGATATGCGTGAAAGCACAAATGAAATGTGTTTGTGCGGTTTTACCTTCAATAAAGCAAACTGCATAAGAAATGGTGATGCAAGGACGATAAGCAACCCCAGCACATAGCCAAATTCTCCAAGGACGGCCGCCGCGATAATCAAAAGGACGTATCCTAATGCGGGAAGAATGATCGGGGCAAGGTAACAGAGCATCGCCGCCTTTTTGCCCTTGAGCGGCCCGAGCGTTCTTTCAAGCCAATTGCCGGCTTGAAAAGTGCTCTCCGAATTAAATTCGTACCAATTGGATACTTGAGGCCGCACCTCGACATTGTTTACCGGTACCGGAGTTGCCCTGTAAGGACTGCCGCTGGAAGGTGAGGTCGTGTTTCGATTTGGAACTCCCAACCGTAAGTGACATTACCTCTCAGCCCTGTGAGATCAATAAGAAATGGAGAATTATGAACAGCCCCCATCCAAGCTGGCCTTCAAAAACTGGCCGGCAGCTCGCCAAATGACGCCCAACCACCAAACAAAGGTCCAAACGGCAGCATAAATACCAAATGCAAGAACCGCCAAACCGACGACCCCGCGTCAACCGAACTGAGCCGGAACGCGGAGCATTTCCCCAGGACGATTAGTCCAGCAAAAATATCAAACCGCCACCGATAAATCCGATCCCTTTTAACACTTTGCCCAGCGTATCGATGAAACGTTATAGTAGCATTTGATAACGACTCTTGGCCGCAATAATCAATGTGTCCGAAATTGGCGTACCGTCGCGGCTAACAGGTCCGGCGGAAACACCCGCCCCGACCAGTTACGGGCGACGGTTCCCTACTGAAAATTGTGAGCATGCAGGACAAAAACGGAAAGCAACGGAGACAGTTTTACCGCAGTTCGGACAGATTGTTGCGGAGGCGTTTTCTAATCTCTCGGACGAAGGCGAAATATGCGGAGAAGGCGGCGGAGCAACGGCTGGCTCCGGCGCGGGTGGCTCCACAACGGCTTCTTTAAAATTTGTCGAAGGCGCGTCAATCGGGTGCGCGCCCGCATTCGTTGCAGAATATGGCATCTGCATCCATCTCTGCCTGGCAACCTGAGCATTTTCTTGTGGTCATTAGGTGCTCCTCGTATCAACGTCGACGCTGAATTAGCGAATATTTCGTCGGCGATAATCCCGAAGTTGATTCGTCGTATCTTCGATCAATCCGATCAGAGTCGCCAGCAACCAACAGCGTCACGATCAAACGACTCCATGCCACGACGCTTTATCAATACGGCCATCGCATCCGAGACGTCCTTGGCGGCATTGATCAGCCAACGCTCTTTTACTTCGAGAATGTCGGAAAGATTAGCATAAAAAGCGCGTTTTTCATAAACAAATCCAGCGAACTCAGCACCGAGATCAGAGCTCTTTCTATTCCATATGGAATCGTAAAACTTGTCGAGATAGACACCATCGCTCTGAGCAATCTGATGTAGTAGTCAAATTGATTGGCGTATTCCTCGTTCATTTCGGTGATCTTTGCCAGGGTCTTCGCCCGTTCCGGGCCAACAAGTCCAGTTGCGAGATATTTCTGATAATTTTCTGCAGCAGCCTTGTAACGGTCGCTCGCCTCGTAGGCGAGAGCAAGGTCAAATAGGCCACAACCATCCGACGGATAGGCTGCGATGAATCGGCTGAACGAAGCCGCCGCCACTAAATAATTTGAATCAGAAAATGCCGCAAGCCCTGTAGCAAAAATTCGGATCGGACGTCGAGCAACTCTGAGGCGTGTACGACGGACCTGTTTCCTCAGAGCCCTGATCAATTGCCCGCGGTCCGCCGCATTATAATATCTCCCACCCGATTGAGATGCCAGATACTGCAGGTCGCTCTGCCGGCGAACCGGCAGCAACATCAAATCCGATCGTAAAATATTTGACTCGAGAAGCATTCCGCCCCGAAACGAGAATGTCATCACGACGGCTGAACACGCCCGCTGGCCGAATGTCGGGTTTACAAAGTACTCTGTCCGTCACTCAACAAAATTATCCGGCCTTCCTTCAGGGACGGGTTCATTCCAAGAAATGACAGCATGTCGGCCTCAGCAATCGCCTTTGCCTGAGGTATCGGAGTTCCGCCGTTCGGCGGACCGACCTGTTGCTGCATCACCCGCTCAGCCTGGAAATAATCACTTGTATATCAAGCAATTTCCGAGGCACATTGCCGTTACAGTGGTCACCCGAAAACGTCATTATCCCGCGGTGCCGACGCCGCACCCTTCATCTCCAGTAGCGTCAAGCCCGCCGACCGAGCTTGCCCGATCTTATCGTTATCCGCCATACTGCCGGATACGTCGAAGAGGACGAGGGTCGGGATTTTTGGAGATGTGACAGTCCGTGGGATCAACGACCTGCGAATTCTTCGCCGGATGAAAGACCGCAAATCATCCAAGAGAATTAGGAGATTTGACATCTCTCTGGGCAAATCGAGAAGCATTACTTGCGGAGTCTCGACAATCCTGCTCGCGAGCGGTCGACTTGAAGAGCTTGAAGTATGGGTGAACCGGCCTAGGTCTACGCCCGTCGCTACAGTAGACAACTTTTTTGCGATTGGTGGCGTATTCTCGCCGGCGAAAATGGTTACGGCGCTTAGAATAGCCCCCGCCGAAGTTGTCATTACGATTCTTGTTCGAGAGCCAAGTTCCGGTCGTATGCTCCGTAGGCCACGCTAGTTGTTGTCAGACTTCTCGCCACTGAGCCTAAGTCCAAAACTACTTCCATCTCCTTACACTGACTCGTCCCCGGCGGGCCGCAAAAGCCTTGTATTTTATCGATGTGTCACCTGATTTAGATTGTAGAATTGCGGTCTTGGTTCGTCGTATTTGGTTACGGATCTGTTGTTGATTTTGGAGGTGGATAGGCTGCGGCGAAGAACCTCATCATCAAGTTCCGGAAACATATCCAACACCTGTAATTTCAGGTTATGAAGTCCAAAAATAGTTTGTTTGTTTGAAATAACCCTTGCCGTCGCGGCCAACAGTTCCACCCGGTACCTTCGTGCGGTTCTAAAGACCCCCATCGCCCTCACTACCAGAAAGCCAATTTTCGATGTTTTTCGATAAAGATCGTCGTCAAAGGTCGATACACCAAATGGCTCTAGTACACTCCAAGCAGGATTAGGTTGATTTGATCTTGCACTTCGGATCATCCGCTCGACTGAATCGACATATTTGCCGCCGCTAAACGCAAAGTGCAAATCTGTTCCTCCTTGCAAAGCAGTGTCGTAAGCAAGTAATAACGTCGCCCCTTCCATAACGGACTTGGCCGATAAAACTTGGGTCTTAAAAGTATTTTCGGGTCTGACCCTAAGGAAATAATCAGAGCGTGATCCAATGATTGAGACGAACTTAAAGGCGTACGCAATCGCAGCGCGATCGTGTTATATCTTCCGCGAGGGAAAGCATTTTGCTACGTCATAGATGTCACTATCAATTTTCTTGAGCGTATCCGCTTTAAGAGCAGCAATCTCTGTAGACAGTTCATTTATCTGAACTCGGTAGGGAGTTTTCGGTCTTTTCGAATTAGAAAAAGTGCTAAATGGAACTGACAAAACAATCAACGCTGTCGTTAGCAGGAGACAAATTACACGTGAACCAAGGTTGACTGTTCCCCATTGATGTTGTTGACTACTAAGTTGAGATGCTAGCGACCCCAAAACAAAAAGCCGTCATGGAATTTGCGGTGATGAGGCAGTATTCACCGGGCTTTAGTTCGGAAGCTGGAGATATCTTGAATGACGAAGTACCATACTTTGCGGCATTAAACGACACTGCATTTTGATTCGTCACATTCTTGCTGCTCATCCCCATCGAACCGACTTTTGCCATCATTAGCCGACGTATTCCTTTGGTCTTCTCAAAGGAAAAAAGCTGAATAAAGCTCATCGGATCTGTTTGCTGTGATGCGACCAGCACGACAAACTCAAACTTTGTATTGCTCTTGAACCTAACCGGTGACTGTTCGCCGACAATCTGAAGATAGCCTTCGCCACCACCGAAGCCGAGTCCCTTTACTTTGATCTTGCTCTCGGGCGTCTGCCGCTCAAGCGGCTTTAAGATCCCACTATCCTCAAGGAAAAAGAACACGCTCAGATATTCCGGTTCAACGGCTTTCTGAGCAGCCGTGTTCCTGCGGACCATTGTGAACGTAACGATCAAAGCAAACAACAATAGAATTTTCATCAGTCTTCTCCTAAAAATCTTGGTCACATACCTACGAGCACTCAATGCTGAAAGCCTGGATCACGCTCTTAGGCAAGGTTCGCGTTTTGTTACACGCGTAGCCCGTACCTTTCGTCATCGTCGATGTAGATCCAGATTGCACCAAGAGCGTTTTAGGAGCCAACCACCACCTGGCCTATGTCTTCCATTTTGAGTTTGCGGTACTAATTCCAATATCGGCGTATATTCCGCTAAAGCTAACACGGCTGTTGCTGCCGGTCTTTTTAATGCAGTCTTGCCTGTTTGATCGAAACAAAGTACTCGTCCGAACCGATCGAGACAATGGCGTATACATCATCGGGTCCGTGCGAATCGGGCCTTCTCATTTGTTTGGCTACAAAGGTCAGGATCGAGTTGATCTTGGCTGATCAGCGGCCTTGGCGGATGCCTGCCGCCAGGTTGAGATGTTCGAACCAACAAGCGGCGTCGTACCGTAGCCTGGCGAACCCGTATTTGCGACCAACCCGAGGTACGGCCCTACGGCTCGCATGTATTCGGTAGGGTTTGTTTTTGTACGTCTGAAATCGGTCTCGTAGTAACTAAGGGCAATATCCTTATTAAGATTCTTCAAACGGTCGAAGGCCGAAGAATGTCCCGAAAGAGAAAGTCGCCAAGGCGGTCGCTTTTGTACTCTTTACAATCTCACCCCAGACTTTCGGAGCCTCGGGGGTCGTACCCGGCTTGGGTCATGTAAAACAGTCCTGCCCTGTCAGCCTGATCTTCAGCATCGCCCTGTAGCTGTTGCGGAGGGCATTCGCGGCAATCGCGCCCACCTGAGCTCCGGCCTTCCGCCTAGTATCGCTCCGCCCAGAATCATTCCAGTCCTCCCCGTGCTCTTATTGTTTCCCTTAGCTTCCGAGTATGTTCGTGCGTCACGGGGCAATCTGTGTCACTGAGGATGGCCAGTTAGTTGCTTTCGTTATTAATGCGTTTTAGCAGTCCGGGTGAACGAAAATGGCACCGTCAGGCAACGCAAACGCGTTGAAACTCTCGTCCTCTATCACGGCGAAGCGATAGGTGATCTTGCTGGGTCGTCGAAAGGGATGTCTTTCTGGTACCTCGGAACCAATTTGTTGCCTAACATCGTCACATACTGTTGTAAAACGCGATCGTCCGCAAATTTCACTTCACGTCCAGCAACAATACCTTTTCCTCCCTCTAGCTTTGTGGGCAGGAGACGGCCGCTTTGAGCGAGGGCGAACATCTCCTTATCACTACTGGTAAACTCGTTTGGCTCAGCTTCAGCTCCATTCGCATAGATGATGCCGTCAGCGCCGAATGCCCTTAAGTTTGACAAGCGAACCAAGGTGTATCTCGTTGAATGAGGAAAAGGCTTTTCCTTTCCATGCGTCTCGCCCTTTGATCAGACTTCCTGGATTGAGCTTGACAGGTTTGCCATCGACCCATGCCTTGTCCCCCTCTAGTCCTTCGAAATACCCCTCGGCCTCAGCCTCCCATTTTTCGTGATCGATTTTTAGCTTAATGTAGGCGATCTCGATAAGATCACCCACTCGATCGCCTTTCAATTCGACCTCCATACCGGGCCGGATAAGTTGCCGATCAAGAGGTTTGTTCTTTTTGTTGACAATCGTTGTTCCGGGGCCGACCTTAAATCTTAGACTATCTAGATCTGTAGCCCTGTTCTCCATCAGCTCGACGACCATCGTTTCGAAAGGCGGCAAAATCCAAAACAAATGCGGTCACGGCCTTATTTTCTCACCTATACGCACCGTCGCTCAGCCTGAGGAAAACGGCCGGAACACTTGATACCATCAACCCGCCCGCGCTCGTCTTAAGGAAATGTCCCATAGCTGCACTCCTTGGCCCGACCACGGATAGGCGTGGGGACACAAAGAAATGAATATTATTTGTTCCGCTATCATACACCAGTTTCCCATGACTAAGCAAAATTGTTCTATTTGCTTCGGCACCGATTTCGTCGACAAGGAACACTTGGAGCAACAAAACCAGGGCCGTCAGTGATCTACCTATACATGAAAGCGGCTGGGACATGGGTGAAAGTGAAGTATTGCCTTCGGCCGTCTTGGCTGTGATGGATACTGGGCACCTCGCCGACTAGACATTGGAGCTGTAAGTGCAAGCAGTAACGGACTGGGTGTCGGGTTGGTTGACGGTGTCTTACCCAGGAAATATGCCTTCAACTTAATTTCGATGCCGTATTTCTCGTGGATCGTACTAACATAGCGGTCAAGCTCCATTTGATTTTCTCGAATTGGT
>JADKEF010000016.1 GCA_016718135.1 Acidobacteriota bacterium
CGACCAGCCGAGAGGCTCGACAGCCTCTCTAAGTGTCCAAAAAACCTATTTTGCAGGCAATCTCGAGGCGATCTTCTGCACGATCCTAGTCTTTCTATATGTAAGTGATTTTTCCGCGATTCTCACAAAAAAAATCGAATTTTTGAGTTTTCGTGTGGGCCGCCTCGAATATACAGCCGACCCAGCATCAAATGCGGTCGGAAAAACCTCATCTCACGGCGATCCTGCCACTTTCGATCATCCGAAGTACCGGGAAAACATCGCCATCTATTTAAAGATATGAGCAGGTTCGATTGTTTCGCATCACACCCGCGGCGTCGTCACCCAGATGGGTATTTACTATTTTTCCAGCTCCGCCCGGCCGCAACCCCGCCGGGCCGTCAGCAGCAACCGGATGATTAGCCCTGGGTGCGTGTATTGGTCTTAGGAGAGAATGCGTTTTAGATGGGTTCTGGCGGTGTGCTTTGAGATCGAGAGTTCGTCGGCGATCTCATTTAGCGAGCGCCCGCTCGCGAGCATCATCGCCACTTTCGATTCTGCGCCGGTCATGTCGTATATCCTCATCAGAATGGCACCATCCTGATCCGGCTGGTACGCCCCGTCGCAAACAAATATCGACACTCTCGGCCTGCCGGGGAATGGCGAACCGTCTGCGGTCTTAAGCCGCATTAGTAGCAGTTCGTATCGCTGCTTGCCCGAGCTGCGATCGATACGACCACTTCACCCGGCGTCGCACCATTCGTATCGGCGAGAACCGCTTCGACCGCCCGCTTGAGTTCGCTCTCCTTGGCCGATCGATCAGCGACCAGGGCACCGTCTCCATTCAATCGCAGCCCGTCCATCGCCGAGATCATCTCCAGTGCTGCGGCGTTTGAGTACTCAACCTTTTTCTTAGCATCGATCACCATGACACCACCCGGCAGCCGGTCGATCAGCGATGTGATCATGTCATTCTGCTTATAAGCGTGCTCGATCCGAAATCTTAGCCGGAATGCCCGTGCAAGATGAGGCATTAGGACATCCAGGGCGGCAAGTTCTTTCGCTGAAAAATTTGGCCGCCCTTCCGAACGAGTAAGCGAGATGCCCGCTTGGATCGGGCCGTCCTCTAGAAAGACCCGATACTCTAGCTGAAAGATACCGACGCCTTTATAAAAAGACTTGTAGCTCGGATGCTCGAGAAATTCCTCGTCGGACAGCACGTCGGCCCGGTTCATCCGCTCGCCCACCTTAAGCTGCGCGAGGCGGTGTCGAAATGGACTGGTGTATTGCAGGTTACTGAGATATTCAGGTACGAGCCTGGGGTTGAGACGCCCTTCTAAAGAGACCATCCTTTCGGTTGACCGATCAAAGATCACTATCGCCCCGTCACCATCCGCGTCAAAATCATTGGCGATCCGTTCGTATGCCGAGACCCATGCCGCCGGAGAGATATCATGGGCGATCTCGTAAAGATGCCCGATCGTCGCTAACGGACAGTTTCTTCAAATTGCATTTGCCGGGATAATACTTAGGCCTGGAAGGCGGCAAACGACTGCATTTGCAAGGGTCAACTGACTGCTGAACAAGCAAATGAACTCCAGAGCATTATCGTCGGTGATTATGGCCCACACCGTCGTCACCCATATGGTGTATCTTCAACCCATTTTACACCTGATCACTTTCCGGAAATATGGCTTCCAATGTATATGCGAATTATGGGCATTTCTTACGCCAAAAATGAAAAAAAATTTTCGATCCATCGTACGGGCCGCCTTTTGAGCTTGTACGACTTGCGTATTTCTCTCCGAAGCTCCCCAAGCCGCAAATTTCACTTGCCTTTCAACAGACAGGTGACAGACCTTTCTGTCTGATCTCCTGGCATGTTCTTTCCGAACGTCCCGACAATAACTAAAATGCCGGACACGCGATCACTTTTTGGGAAGCCGTGCCCGGCGGCGGAAAATTGCCAAACATTTCCTTGCCAAGATCAATTGGCAGCGGTATCATCGTCCTGCTCACATCCGCCAGATCTTCTCAGGTGATGGCTTTTTGTAAATGTTCAGTGGGTCCCTTAGTTAGTAACGCAACGGATGCGATCAAAAGTGTCATCATAGATGGAAATTCGCAGCACTATCGCGAAGCTGAAGGTTTCGATAATTTGCCGAAACCCGATCCGGATACGACTGTGTTCGCTGTGAAACAGCAGGACCTGGACAACTTCATTCCGAAGGCATACGCCGAACTTCGCCGTCTGGCGGCCTATCACCTGCGCTTTGAGCGGCCAAATCACACTCTTCGCCCGACCGATCTGGTACATGAGGTGTACCTTCGCCTAAAGGACCAGTATTCGCTGAACCTTGACGACAGGACCGCCTTCTTCACGGCCGCCTCGTCGATGATGCGGCGCATACTGGTAAATCACGCGAAACACCGCAACCGGATCAAGCGCGGCGCCGGTATCGAAAGCGTTACACTCGACGAGGGTCCGGGACAGACGCTGGTCAGTATGGAGCAGAAATCGCTCGATGTGATCTCTCTCGAGGAAGCTCTAAACAATCTTGCGAAGCTCGATCCGCGGCAGGTCCGCATCGTGGAACTTCACTTTTTCGGCGGCCTCACGTTCGACGAGATCGCGGGATCTTGGATATCTCGCTAAGTACGGTTCAGCGTGAGTGGCGAATGGCCCGAAACTGGCTTTACCTGCAGGTCAGTGCAGCCGGCGGGGAGGACGCGTGATGACGGAGGGACCGGAAAAGTGGGAACAACTGAAGGACCTGTTTAACAAGGTCGTGGACCTCGAACCCGATGCCCGAGACAAGTTCCTCTCAAATCTCAGGAACGAACAGAAAACAGTATATGGCAGACTCTCCGATCTGCTGACCGCCGACGAAGGCGCCTTCCTTATTCATGAACGAACCGATCAGTTTCGACCCGACGCTCTCAATGATCGGCGAAAAGATCGGCAGCTATCGAATTGTTCGTGAGATCGGCCGCGGTGGAATGGGTGCGGTTTTCGAAGCAGTGCGTGAGGACGGCGATTTTGACCGCCGTGCGGCGATCAAGCTAACCAGTCACAACCTATTCTCAGAAGACCTGATCAGGCGTTTTCAGTCTGAAAAGCAGATCCTTGCTCGTCTCGAACATCCGGGAATCGTACGGCTATTTGACGGCGGCATTACGGCGAACCACATCCCGTACTATGTGATGGAGTATGTCGAGGGGATGCCGATCACGGCTTACTGCCGCGAAAACAGGCTGGATACTAGCGAACGCCTCCACCTGTTTGGTCAAGTTTGCGAAGCCGTCGCATACGCTCATCGGCAGTTGGTCGTGCACCGCGATCTGAAGCCGTCAAACATTCTCGTCACTGCGGAACGGCAGGCAAAGTTGCTCGACTTCGGCATCGCAAAGGCCCTCGGCCCCGATGCCGCCTCCCAGACTCTGACGCAGAACGCCCCGTTTACGCCCGAATATGCTTCCCCCGAGCAGCTAATCCGTAAGCCAGTTACTACTGCGAGTGATATCTACAGCCTTGGGGTGCTTCTTTTCGAACTGCTTACTGATCTTCCGCCCTCAGCCGTTTATGGGGTCAAGGAACTCGATCATTATCGCTCCATGTTTGAATGCGAGCCTGTCGCCCCATCGGCGGCAGTGACCAAACCAGGCAATGTTCCGTTCACTGATTCATCCGCCGGCACGGTCGCCGGCGTAAGGACTCAGCTAGCAAGGATACTGCGGGGCGATCTCGACAATATAATTATTAAATGCCTGAGCAAGGAACCTGAGCAGCGTTACGGCTCAGCTGACCAATTGCGGTCCGACATCGAGGCATATCTCGCCGGACAGCCCGTTATGGCACACCCACAATCGCGGGCATACCGGTTCCGCAAGCTCATCCGTCGAAATCGGCTCCTCGTCGGAGCCTCCGTAACGGCCGTGGCCCTCATTCTGTTCGGTTCCGGCACGGCCATCTACCAATCCACGATCGCCCGTCAGCAGCAGCGAATCGCAGAGGAACGATTTATCCAGGTACGCAAGGTCGCCAACGCTCTGATCTTCGACTATCCCGACGAGGTCGCTAAGCTCGATGGCTCTTTGCCACTTCGAGAGAGGTTGGTCTTGGATGCAGTGAACTATCTTGACGCCATCTCTGACGATGATATTCAAGATCCGGAATTTCTTTTGGAACTTGGCGTTGCATACAAAAAGATCGGTGATGTTCAGGGACAAGTTTATTCCTCAAATCTCCGGAAAATTAGAGTCAGCCGTCGATAGCTATCGAAGATCTGTTGCGGCGTTCGCAAAGGTCATTTCCCTTCGTCCCCGCAATGTCGAGGCCGTAAAGAGTTACGCCGATGCCGCAGAAGGCCTCTACGCCGCTCTCGAGAAATCCAGCTCTCCCAACGAGGCTCGTGAAGGATTAATAGAAGCGATCGCGACATTAGAGCGGCTGGGAGACAACCTGGATCACGGGGGCATGATCACGTTGAACCGTCTTCGCATTAATGAAGCGGTTGTGTTCGATTCGAGAGAGTCAAATTTGTTTCGCCTTCAGAGACTAACTGATCTCATTCCATACCTCGATCAAATGGAACGGCGGTTTCCCGGCGACCCAGCCAATTCAACTGTTAGAGTTCGTCTCGAATCATATCGGGGCAATTCGGCGCGTTTTGCGGCGTACGATGCGGAGGATGCCGAAGATGCAGGTGAATCGAGAAGGCGTATGAGTTGTCGCTCGTTCATTATGATGCGATGTATTCGTTGATAACCGCCACGCGACAGACAGGTAACCCTACCTTTGCCTCGGCGAACAGCGATTTCGTATATTTTTCAGCCGTTGCGAGTTCTTTTGCAGGTCTCGGAGATTTTGAAAGAGCCCGAAATGCCCTCGTCAAGGCGCATGCCGCCCTGGATCAGCTCTCATCAGACAAGAATGACAGGAACTCGCAACTTCGCAGACTTGCCTTGACTAGGGCCGAACAGGTCATGCTCATCAAACGCGGCGACCTTGCTGAAGCGGTAAGATCAGTTGAGGCGGCAAAAAAGACAATTGCGGGCTTAGTAGCTGAAGATCCCACGAATATCGAGAAAACCGTCTATGGACTTTACTTCTGTCAGCAGGCCGCAAAATTGTACCTTCCGGGACGGGACGACAAACTCATTCAAGAAAATCAGACGGAGCTTGATCGTTATGTTGGTGTGATTCATTCAAAATACGGCACCGAACTTAAGTTGAGGGCCTATTTCTAATCTCTAAATGTCGCTTCCCGTCTCAATTGCTCAAACGTCGTTTTCTGGTCAAGCCGGGCCGGATCAAAAAGATATTGTGCTATCGCAAACTGACCTTGCGCCGCAGGAATATCCGAACAGGCTGATGAACCGGGTTTGAAACAGAAAAAAGCCAGCGGAGCTAGCCGCTGGCTTTTTGTTATTGAAGGATAAAAAATGGAGCCGTCCATCGGAGTCGAACCGACGACCTTTCGATTACGAATCGAATGCTCTACCAACTGAGCTAGGACGGCCTGAAATTGCGGTGTCGTATAATAACGACGTAGGCGAATCTACGTTTATTTTCGCACATCTTTCGCTGTGGGCGAATTTTTGAATATACTTTTCCGCCTAAATTCTGTCAAGCCACGAGCTAGTGGGCTTTGCGACGAGGATCGAGCATAGTAACATTTGGTGTGAATGCCAAAACATCCGTTTTACAACTATGGATAATCCAGACTTTGTGTTGCGACTAATAAGAACTTTTGACGGTGCGACGATGGCGGTCGTGGCACGCAGGCTCGGGATACCGCACGCAACAGTGCGTAATTACTATAAAGAGGGTCGCTTGCCGGCACCAGATGTTTTGATCAAGATAGCCAATGTCACCGGCGTCTCACTAAACTGGCTGCTACTCGGACGCGGTGAGATGTTTGCTGGCGAGTTGCCACCGCTAGATCTCGGGCGACTGCTCGAAGGCAAGATCGGTGAGATCGTCGACCGTCGTTTGGCCGCGATCAGTATTCCTGTTGACGAACTTGGGGCGATCGATACTCTGCCAGAATTTGATGTCGAATCTGCAGTTCGCCGCTATCATGACCCGCAAACCGTTCTAAATGAGTGGTTTACATATGAGGGGCGAAATATACCGCACGACTATGGTGTTGTTTTCTTTCGGGGTTGGGGGTCATTCACCGAAGAAGAAAAGATCGCTGCGATCCGCGATGCGAAACGCGTACTCGACCGCTCCCTTGATAGATGAGACTTTCTTCGGAATTCCGCATATGATATACTGTTGCAACTATAGGAATGATTTGCAATGCAATTTCTCTCCGACAAGGTTGCTCGATTAAATATCGGTTGGAATGAGCGCCCACTAACAGAGGTCGATTTTTACCGAATCTGTAAGCGTTTTAAGATCACGGTCGAGGAAATGCCGCTTCGCGTCTCGGGCTTTTACTATCGTGTTCTAGGGCGCGATTTCATCGCGATCGATAGCCGTCTGACGGGCAACGAACGGCTGATGGTGCTGTTTCACGAGCTTGCACATTTTCTCTTCCATACACCCGAAACCGGTGAGTCTGCGAACTTCCATCGAATCGGACGCAAGACACGTCAGGAAAAGGAGGCTGATGCCTTTGCCCTATGTGCTCTGATGCCGACCAACTCTCTCGCAACGCTTGAACAGTCGGATCAATTATCGTCGGAGATCATCAGAGAACGCCTGAAGCTTTTCGAACAGCTCAGAATATGACCGCGCCTGATACTTTTCACTGAGCGATATCGCCTTAATCCATGACGGCAGTTTTGGCTAAAAGGAGATATTGATATGGCAACAAATTTTGCTTCGGACATCTCACATCCGCGATTTGTGTTGGGAAAATCGCAGCTCACATTCGAACACAAGTTTTTCCTGGCTTTTTCGGCATTCATACCGGTGCTCACTGTCATCGGCTACGCTCAAACATACTACTTAAAGCCGCTCTTCAACACACCGCCCTTGCCGAGCGGCCTCGTTCATCTACATGCTCTGCTGATGTCAGCATGGATCATTTTGTTTGGTGTGCAAGCGTATCTCGTTTCGTCGAAACGTATCAAACTGCACATCTCGCTCGGAATGCTGGGTATCTCACTAGCGACATCGATGGTCATCATCGGCGTGCTAACGGGCGTTGCAGCCTTGAAACGTGGGTCAACTTTTCCCGGTTATACGCCGGTCGAGTTTGCGATCATTCCACTTGCAGATATGGTCGTGTTTCCGATCATCTTTGCGGCGGCAATCTACTATCGCCACGACGCGGCGAGCCACAAACGGCTAATGCTGATCACGATGCTAAACCTCATCGGGCCGTCGATCGCACGACTGCCGCTGCCGTTTATCTTAGACCTAGGCACCTTCTGGTTTTTCGGGCTACCAAATTTGATCGCGTTCGTCCTGGTTGCAGGGGACACATATCGAAACGGGAAGTTAAATCGCGCCTTTGCCGCCGGGGTGATCTTCTCGTTCCTTTCATGGCCGATAAGGATGATCGTCGCCCGTACCGAGGTATGGGAAAACTTTGCAGGATGGATGGCGAGCTAACAGAAATTGGGGGAAGAAATGGGGCCTACACCGCCGAGCCATTGCTCTCAGGCCTATTTCTTTCCTCCAACCGCTGAGCCTTTTGTGTCTCAGTTAGATGGTCGTACATTGCACGACGAGCCGCTTCGGGACTTCGCTCGCGCATGGCCCGGTAGATGTTGTGGTGTTGCTCGGCAGATTGTTTGAGGTCGAGCGCTCGATGGACCGTCTTGCTGCGTGCATCGAAAAGGATCGTAGCGACCATGTTCATTAGAGAGGTTAGAATCCGGTTGTTCGAGGCGGCGGCGATCGTCTGGTGAAACTTCATATCGTGCACCAGATACTGCTCAGGGGAATCGAGCGATGCGTACATACCCGTGATCTCCTCCGCCATCAGGGTCATCTGCTCGCTGGTCGCACGTTCGGCAGCGAGCCCTGCAACGCTCATCTCGAGAGCCAGTCTTGCCTCGAACATCTCATCAGAAGTGAAACCGTGCAATGCCGATAGCATTTTCAGCGGGCTGCCGTCGAGAGTAGGCGAATCGCCACGCACGGCTACAAATGTGCCCGCTCCCTGTCGCGACTGCAAAATGCCGACGGTCGATAAGGACCTGATCCCGGCACGCAACGTAGGCCGGCTCACTCCGAGTAGCTTCGCCAGATCACGCTCCGGGGGCAAGCGATCGCCGGCCGACAGTTCACCGCTGTGGATCATATCGCGCAGACGCGAAACAACCTCCTCGGCGGTGGTGCCGTTCTTTTCGGAATTAAGATTCTTGAAAACTGCCGGTTCTTTTCTTGGCATCGCTTTGAGCCTTATTTTATCGTAAGTTCGCATCGGGTGTCGATGGTCGTTCGCCTATCGCGATCGTCCTATCAACCAACGAGTGAGATCTTTTGCTGCTGAAAAATTATCCAACTCAGGCGGCAAACGGCGCCCATCCAGATACTCGTTATATAACCAAGGATCGCCGATCACAAAAACCGAGCCCTTGCCATGTTTAGCGATTGCTATGAGCGTGTCGCCGTTTGCACTGAGAACTGGTTTCGCCTGCTTCGACAACGACAAAGTTGATACTTCTTTAATATAGATCTGCTTTGTCGTCTTGAAGATTTCATTGCCTGCCGAGATGTTAACGCCGCCCATCCTGTAATCGTTGTTAAGAACTTCAAACTTGCGATCCTTGTTGAACTTGATATCAAATGCCTCGCCGAGCGTGTTGAATTTATCGAGCTCAGCATTCTGGCCGTCATTTCCCATCATCACGAGAACGCCGCCGCGTTTGACCCAATCGGCGATCGCTTTAACGTGTTGAGGCTCGACAAAATTCGGCTTTGCAGTTTCCTTCTCAGTGTCGGGATCTACAATTATGTAAACGCTCGCACCGGCAAGATCTGCCGCGGTCGGAGCTTTCGATAGTGTTGCAAGCTTCGCCCCATGTGATCTGAAGATCTCTCCCCACGCGAAGAAGCCCGGGTCGTTCTTCTCTTCCCATTTGTAATGCCATGCTTCATCGCCCGCGAAATTCTTGCTCTTTCGGACCTCACGATTGAAGAAATCATCTAGCATCACGGTCTTGCCTTTGCCGGCGAGACCTTGCTCATACGCCTCCATTTCGAGTGCCGCTCTGATCGCAGGTCCGATGCCTTTAGCGTCATTCGTACGAAGCTTTTCGCTCATGTAATACTCGAAGCTGCCGTCGCGGTACGGATTGCCGCCGAGGCCCGAAACTGAGACCGTGCCTTCCCAATCGGTCTGGCCCTGAGCGTTGACTTTTATGAACTGCTTCTTGATACCTTCCCAGCCGCGTGTCGCGACCTTCATATATTTTTCCGGCAAATACCCTTCGCGAACGCCGCGGGCGATTGCATAAACAAACATTGCCGACGCTGATGATTCCAGGTAGTTGGGCTTTCTCGTCGGAAGATCGAGAATGTCATACCAGACGCCCGTTGCCTTGTCTTGAACCTTTTCGATCGCGGCAGCTTCTCGATCCAGGATCGCGATCAGCTCGCCTCGTCGCGGGTGATCTTTCGGGAAATGTTCAAGCGTATCGATTAGTCCCATCGCAAACCAGCCCATAGCACGGCCCCAGAAATGCGGCGATCTGCCGGACGTCTTGTCAGCCCATTTTTGCTGTTTCGATTCATCCCAACCGTGATAGAGAAGTCCGGTTTTCGCATCGCGTGAATGCTTTTCCATCCAGACGAACTGATTCGCGATGTCGTTCCAATTGTCCTCGCGGAAGATGCTTGAATACTCCGCGTAGAAGGGCTGGCCCATATACAGCCCGTCGAGCCACATCTGATATGGATAGATCTTCTTGTGCCAAAATCCACCCTCGTTTGTCCGCGGATGCGTCTTTAACTGCGAACGGAAAAGATCTGCCATTTTGCGGTACTTCTCGTTACCGTTTGCTCGGTAAAGCATCAACATCGATGTCGCCGGAGTGATGTGGTCGATATTGTATTCCTCGAGATGGTAGTCCTTGTGATTTCCCTTCTCGTCGAGCCAATTATCCATACCTTTCTGGATGTGCCAGAAGTACTTGGCATCGCCGGTGCGGTACCACATTGCTTCGATCGCCCGGTGGACAACGCCTTGCTCGTAGTTCCACTTTGGTGGAATACCGGGCTGATTGCGTGCGTCGACCCAGATGCGATTCATCGCCGTTTCGGCGAGGCGTTCGGAATATGGCGCCGTTTGTGCGGAGGCCAACAGAGCTGCCGCGGTAATGATAATGACCAAAAATATCGATCTCATTTTTTTAGGTATTTTGCCAATTTTAACTTATTCTCGCGGATCCCATTTACAGCGACTTTTGCCATCTCCTCGGCCCCGAGCGGTGAAAAATGTGTATTGTCATCGACGCCGTTCGGATAGTTTGGGTTCTCGCCTGGTTTGAGCTGCAAGAACAGCTTTCTTGATTCCTCAACGCCATATTTCACGATCACGCCCTCGCTCGCCTTGTGCATGTCGATCAGCGGCGTCTGGTACTCGTGAGCGACCGTGCGCACTATCGCCGGATACTCGCCGTGAGTATCGTAAAACCTTCCATCTTTATCAAAACGTCGTCTCATGACCGGCGTTAGCAGTACAGGTGTGCCGCCCTTTGCCCGCACTTCATCGATGAACTTGATCAGATTCTTCTTGTAGTCTTCCGGCGGTGTATATCTCTCGCCCTTGTCTTTCGATGAGTCATTATGGCCGAACTGAACGAACACAAAGTCACCCTTCTTTAGATCATCAACAATCCTCTGCCAGCGGCCTTCGGATAGAAAGGTCTTCGTGCTGCGGCCGTTCATTGCTCGATTCTCGATGCGGACCATGCCGTCCTGGAAATGTCCACCGAGCATCTCGCCCCAGCCCGTCTCTGGCCGCTTTTCGGGCAATTTGGAAGCCATTGTTGAATCACCCGCGAGGAAGATCGTCGGCTGCGAGAATGCGGCCGTTGCGAGAGCCAGCACCAACAATGTCATGGTCAGGAACTTCATACTTTGACGAGATCCGCGATCTTGATCGGTCGGTTTTGCTCAATACTCGTTCGAGCGGCGACGCCGGTCATGCAGGACATCGCACCGGCGCGGGCACTCGGCAACTTGAGATAATCGGGCACGGCCGCATTCTTAAAGATCACATCACGCAATCGATCATCACCCCCAGCGTGGCCACCTTTGATCTGCGGCATATCGAGTTCCTCGTGTTTGCCAAAGTTCTTACTTAGAAATGCGGTCGATTCGCGCGTGACCTCCCACGGCTGGCGTTCGTGATCGCGAATCTCGAGTCGGCCTTTTGTGCCATTGAACGCGAGTCTATAACCTTCGAACGGCATTGACGCATTCAGGGAATAGGACAGGCTGGCTCCATTCGAATACTTAATGATTGACGACATTGTGTCGTAGATATCAACGTCGTTCCTAAAGACACAGCCGTCACGTTGATAGCCATCCGCACTCTCGCATTCAGAGTAAAGTTTGGTCAGTCGCGCGTCTTTGGTTACGTCCCAGTAAAACGGACACTTCGTTTGATGCGGACAGGTACGGCAATTCGTGTGTCGGAACGGGCCGTTCTTTCCGTACACATTCAAAGCGCCGTACGCAGTGGCCTCGACGGGATCGGCATCGAGGAACCAGTTGATCAGATCGAAATGATGTGTCGATTTATGTACAAAAAGGCTACCGCCGCCGGATTTTAGTCTGTGCCACCTTCGAAAATAGTCGGCGCCGTGCCGCGTGTCCAGATACCAGGCAAAATCTACCGATGTGACCCTACCGATCTCGCCGCTGCTGATTATTTGCTTGATCTTCTCGTGCTTTGGAGCGTAGCGGTAATTGAAGGTAACTATGATGTTTCGGCCATGCTTCTTCTCCGCATCGAGCACAGATTGGCAATCAGCAGCTTCGGTGACCATCGGCTTTTCGGTGATCACATTCACGCCTTTTTCGAGGGCTCGCTTGATAAACGTGTGATGTGTCGAATCGACCGTCGTGACCATTACCAACTCGGGCTTGGTGCGATCGAGCATTTCGTCGAAGTTTGTAAAGGTCGGGCATTCGACGCCGATCAGTTTGCGTCCTGCTTCGACCCGTAGCGGATTTTTGTCGCAAAGACCAACGAACTCTACTTCGTTCTTGTAGCGCTCGGCCAGGTCCTTGCCCCACATCCCGGTCGCTCGATGGCCGGTGCCGATAATTGCGTAGCGTCTTCTGGCAAGGGGCGTAACCCTGGCAGGAACGATCTGCGAGCCCAACAGCACGCCCGCCGCGGCCGAGCCGACGCTCTTTACAAAATCTCGACGATCTTTTTTTTCGGTCATAGTCTATCCAAGAGAATCCACGTTCTTTCCACCAATACTCACCTTTTCGAGCTTTAGGCCCTTCACGTTCTTTACGATACTCGCATTCTTCATCGTTCCAAAGGTGCAGTTCTTGAGCGAGACGTCGAAGATCGGAGCGTTGTCGAGCCCTTGCAGATCAAGTGCACGATTGCCTGCCCCGCAGGTCAAGCCATCGATCTGTACATTGCGCACAAGCGGAATATGAGCGCCCTTTGCACCCTCTTCATAATTGAAGTCGATCTCGATCACAGCCCGTGAGACTGTCCCGATTGTGTTGTTCTTGTAATAGAAATTCTCCAGTTTCCCGCCGCGAGACGCGTTGTTCTTGAACCGGATAGCAGTCCACAGGTCTGGGCTGTCAAGCTTGTTATCAATGGCAAACACGTTGCGAACACCACCTGAGATCTCGCTACCAACGGTGATGCCACCATGGCCGTCTTTCATTGTGCAGTTCCGGATAATGACGTTCTCGGTCGAAGTGTTGAGACGCCGTCCATCGTTGTTTCGACCGGATTTGATAGCGATGCAATCGTCGCCCGTATCGAAGTAACAGTTATCGATCAGGACGTCCTTGCACGATTCCGGATTGCAGCCGTCGTTGTTTGGGCCGTGCGTTTCGACATGAATATTTCGAACTGTTACGTTCTCGCACATAACAGGGTGCACTTCCCACATCGGCGAATCGATTATTCTGACGCCCTCGACCAACACGTTCTTACACTTATATGGTTGTATGAACTGTGGCCGCAGATAATCGTCCGGGCCGCCGAATATCCTTTCCTCGACGGGCGCATTTCGATCCATGAATTCATAGAGCTTTGCGCGTGCGGGACGCTGGCTGATCGCGTCCGGATTGCCGCCGTATCGCGGGTTGCCATGCCATTTCCAGAAAAACGCCTTGCCTTGTCCATCGAGTGTTCCCTCGCCAGTAACTGCGATATTCGTCTGTTCGTAGGCGTAAATGAGCGGTGAAAGGTGCATCAACTCCATGCCTTCCCAGCGAGTGTGAACGACGGGCAGATAGGAATTCCGATCCGTTACAAATTTGAGCGTGGCTCCCCTCGAAACGTACAGATTTACATTGCTTTTGAGCTTGATCGCACCGGTCAACCACACGCCTGCAGGAACAACCACGCGACCGCCTCCTGCCTTGTTGGCGGCATCGATAGCTTTATTTATCGCTGCCCGACAATCGAAAGTGCCGCCCGCCTTTGCACCGTATTTGAGAATACTGAAATCTCTCTTAGGAAACTTCGGTGCCTTGATGCGAGCCAGGATCTTTGGATACTCCGTCGTCCACGGATCGGCCTGTCCAAACGCTAGCTTTGGTGCGAGCACTAGTCCAGTCGCTCCGATTGAGAAATTGACAATAAAATCGCGTCTATTCAGTTTCATCTAGTTCGTTTTTGGTTTTACGGGTTGACTGTTTTTCGTTAGGTTAGCCTTCCACTTCGGATAATCCTTCTCCAAAAGGTCGCGGGCTCCGTCAACGTACCACGCATAGCCGTTTCGCCGCTCGGCCTCTATCTGCGTCACGTCGTATTTAATGATGGTATCGCGGCCGATAAAGATCGGCTTCATCGTCTCGATCTGATAAAACCGCGCCCAGATTGGCGGGGCGGTCTTATCTTTCACAACCACACTCTCGCCATTCTTGCGTTCCCAGCGAATACCAGACAATTTGTTCGCATCAAACCATTTTACAGCTGACTCGATCGCATCAATTACCTCTGGCGAAGGCGAGCCATCGAGCATCAGGAATTTCACTATACCAACGCTCTCGCCAGCCGTCAGCGAAACTGGTTCGAACGCTCTCGCCTGAGCAGCCTTGAGTGTGATCTCGTCGTGCTGTGCGCCCCAAATAGTCTTTCGGCCGTTAACAACGACCTGCGTTTTGAGCAAAACAGGGATCGCCTTCTCGACTGCCTTCTCGGCCTTTGCTCGACGCTCTTCGTCAACGAAGATAAAATCTTCCTTCTTCTTCGCAATATCACGAAGCAACTTCAACACATTGATCATAGCGTTGTCGTTATAAGTAATGTGCCGTGAATAGTCCTTTTTCAAGGGGAAGTATTGCGGAAAGCCGCCATTCTCGTACTGCATCGCGAACAGAAAATCGAGGCCCTTGAAAAACCCTGCTTTGTGAGCCTCGATGTTCTTCGCTGTGATGACTTTGGCCAGATACTGAAGCTGGGTTGTCGTAGCAGAGTTGTCGATCGTCGTATCTGTCTTGCTCTTTTCGGCGAGCAACTTTGTCCGTTCCGGCTGCGTCAGCATTGCAGCCATATCGACGTTCTTTTCCCAGCCGCCGTTATCGCGTTGATAAAGAAGCACCTGATTAGCAATTCGCGTCGCTTCGTCAACGGCGTACCAGAGCTTAGTTTGTTTTAGAACATCGTTCCATGAAACCAGTCCGAAATCGGGTTTTGTCTTTTCCTGCCATGCGAAGTTATCCGCTTTATATGGATCCCAACCATCGATGCCGGTCAGAAAGTATTCGACGGAGAAAACTTTAATGTCAGAATCACCAAGTTTGCGTGCCCAGGCGACACGCGTCGCGTCGCTCGCTCCCTTGCCCTTTGAGCCGTACTCGGCAAAATACGCCGTTTTCTCCCGCTGCGGTTCCCAGTGATGCCAGCCTTCGGGGCGAATGTCGGCATCCATCTGCGTGTTGATAAAAACTGTGCGGCCGTAGTCGCGCCACGGCCGCCCAAGATAAATACCCTTTACAGTGTTGCTGCTGGTCAGTCGGCATTTATCAAAAATAAAACCTGATCTCTCGTCTGCGGCGAAACGCATCGGAGCGGCGATGTATCCATCGCCTTTGCTGTGAATATGACAATTCTCAAATACCGCTGCGGCCTGGCCGAAGATAAAATCAACATGTCCCTCGATGTATGAGTCCTTGTAGAATTGCCGGCCGTTCTTGGCATACAAAGTGTCCTGCCACCCGAGGAATCGGCATCTGTTGAAAATGGTGCGGTCCGCCTCCACGAGTACCGCGACAGCCTGTGAGCCGGTGCCAAAGGAATTCTCGAACGTGATGTTCTCGGCGTAAAAATCGTGTCCGCCAATATATGTCGCGTATGCGGCGGACGTCGACCCAGCCTCCTTATTTGAAAGGCTAAAGGTGAGAATGGTCTTCTCGGCATCAGTACCGATGAACGAGATATATGGCTTATTAGCCGGAACGCGTATCTGCTCTTTATAAACGCCCGGCTTGATCGCGATCACAAATCGTTTCTTATTGTTCTCGGGAATTTTGTTGATAGCTTCTTGAACGGAGCGGTAATTGCCGCTGCCGTCGGCCGCGACGGTGACGTCAGCCGCCAAAGCTATTCCGGGAACGGTCGCCAAAACGACGAATAGGATGAATTTTAGAAACGCCTTGTTCACGATCTTTAGATGAAAAAAGCGTCACATAACCGGCCTAAAAAATCTCGGTCGTTTATGTGACGCTGCCTGGTTGAAAAACAAGAGCCTACGCCACTAATTAGAACGTGAATCGGCCACCGATCTGGATGTCACGCGGCGGCTGCCGCTGCGTGTTTGCCCGGCCGAAAGCGGCATTCGTTGGGTCGAGGTTCAAACCCGAGAAATAAGGGCTGTTGAGTAAGTTGATCGCCTCAACACGTATCTGGATCTTCTTGCCCTCGCCTACGCGAAAATTCTTCGAAAGACCGACGTCAAACTTCAGGAATCGCTGATTTCTGAAATTCGACATTGTCAGTGGAAAGTAACGAAGCGTGTTGGTCGAGCCGCTGGTGTAGTTATTGGCAAATCCCGGTACGTTCGCCGACGCCTGAACACCATTAATAAAGAAGCCCGAGAGATCAAAAGCAGGAATATCGATACCGTAGCGTCGTCCCTCACCGTCCTTTCCACCGAGTCGATTGCGCAGTGTCGATGGGTCGCCGCTGTAATATACGTTGCCGAACTGAAGCGGCTCACCGCTCTGCCACTCGTAAACCCCCTGCATCTGCCATCCGCCGAGAAAAGCGTCAACTGCCGAATTCCAATTGCTTCCGTAGCGGCGTTTTTTACCGAAAGGAAGTTCATAGATCGCTGAGACGGTGTAGCGATGAGGCCGCTCAGTCGGTGACACGATCTCGGTCAGCTCCGTATCCTGAGGGTTAAGGTACTGCGTCGTCTGGCGTTCCCGTGAAAAGGTGTAGGAGCCGTTGAGCGACAATCCCTCTGTAAATCGCTTCACGAACTGCAAGGCGAATGACTGATAGTTGCTCGTTCCGTTGTACTCCGTTACAGCAATGTTTCCATACTGCGGAAATGGCGTTAGCAGCCTACGACGTTGGATGGTCGCAGCGTTCCAGGCCGCACTATCCGGGATGAGCCCGCGGAATGGATTTGCAACCGATGCGTTGAGGAATGTGTTTACGGATGTGATCGAAGCAAGTATCGTCGCCGAGTTACTCGTCACCGAGAAGTTGTTCAGGTACTGTGCCGGAATCGCATTGAGCTCACGACTGACTGCGAGATCACGGCCCGACGAGTAGATATATGTTGCCTCGACACCGATCTGGAATGGCAATTCACGCTGGATGCCAAACAGGAATCGCGAGAAATTCGCATTCTTTCTGTCATACGACAATACAGTGGATGTCGGTCCCGTCGCATTTGCTGCGGTGACATCACGCCCGGCGAACGTCATCAGGCCCTGTGACGAGCCAGGCGAAGGCGCGACGCCGTTTGGAAACGGATTCTGCAATGTAGCAATAAATGTCAGGCCGTTATTCGTGCTCGGAACGAACAGGGTCGGCGAAGAAAATCCCGGTTGGAAGATCGCCTGGATCTGAAATGGTGAAGTGAACATACCGAAGCCCGCGCGGAGTACGGTCTTCTGATCTATTCCCCACGAAATGCCTACACGTGGCTGGAAATTGTTCTTATCCATCGCCTGATTCGGATCACCCGAGTCGCTTGCGAAGATCAACCCGCCACGCAGATCTCCAAGCGACCCAAGCGGTACGCCCGGCGGAGGGATCGCGTTATAGTTCGCAAGCACGCCCCCGGCGATCGGGCTTGCGGCAATTCGGTCAAAGTCCTTTACGATCCGGCCTTCTGCCTCACGAACACCCGTTTCGAGCTCGTATCGAACGCCAAGATTCAAAGTCACATTTGGCCTAATGCGCCAGTCGTCGTGAATGAACATACCGTAGTAGTCCTCAGACGTGTCATATTCGGTTGGGTTGTCGATCAGGCTTGTTCCACTCGCGACGGGCACTCCAAGGAGAAAGGCGGCGAGGTCACGGCCGGCACGGTCACGTTGGGTTGAGCCCGAATTTGATGCCTGCATCGTGTAGGTGCCATCGATCAAAAAGCGGCCGGCGGCATAACCATCGGTCGTGAAACGCTCTCGCAATTTCCTGTAGTCCGCGCCGACTTTCATTGAGTGGTTTCCGAATATGTGTGTCAATGTCGGTTGCACAGACCAAAGATCGAACGGACGATCCTGACCGTTATTGTAGTCAGCCCGCTGCGAACCGAGAGTCATGTAATTACGGAAATCAAATCGAGGAAAGATGTTGCTCTGACGCGAGGAGGGGATGCCTGTGAAGCCGAGATCGGCAGCAGTTGGCTGTCCTTCCTGAAACCGGACGAGTTTGAATTGATTCCAACTACCACGGACATCGAGGATCCAGTCTGACGAGAGGATCGACGTATAGTTGGCATTAAATCCATTGTTGCGTCGATTTTCAAAGCCACGGGTGATCGAGTCCGGCGTGCCTTCAAGATTGTAACGGTCTTCGGTATTTGCACTACGGAACCATTTCGCGAACATACGGTTGTTCGAGTTAAAGTTGTGATCGATCTTTACCAAGTATGACTTGTACGGACGAATGAGATTTTGATCCGTAAGGAAGTTGTTGACGAGACCAGCCTGATTCGCCTTCGGAAAGCGTTTGAGGAAGGCTAACGCAGGTTGATAGATGAGACCACTTGGAAGAATATTGCAGGTGGAACCGGTCGGAACCGCACCTGAAGTCGGACAGCCAAATGAGGTGCGAACGACGTTAGAACCACTCAGAACTCCTGAAAATGGGTTGTAGATGATAGTGTTATTCGCATTCGCGATGTTCGTCGGGTCAACGATCAACTCGGTGAAGTCGCCATTACGCATCTTCTCGCTCGGAACCGAATATGTGGTCGGCTGGGCAACATTGTCTTTCTGCCGCTCATACGAACCGAGGAAGAAGGTCTTGTCCTTGATCACCGGGCCGTTAAGCGTAAAGCCGTAACGGTTATACTTGCGATCTGGGCGCTCGCGGCCTGCACGATTGTTAAAAAAGTTGTTTGCGGTGCGGTTCTTATCCCGATCATATAAGTATGCCGAACCATGAAATTGGTTCGAGCCGCTCTTTAGTGCCACATTTACGGTTGAACCTGCGGTGAAACCGTTCTGGGCATCGAAGCTGTTTGTTTGAACCTTGAACTCCTGGACCGCGTCTGACGGCGGCGTGAAAGCGACTTGGCCGCTGTAGGCTAGATTCGGCGAACCATCAAGGTTGATCTGATTACCGGCGGTACCGTTAGTTCGGAAGCCTGCGAGATTACCGTTGGCTGTCGGGCCGGTGAAGTTTGGATCGCCGGTATAAACCACGCCCGGAGCCTGAGTCGCAAGAACATAAGGAGCTCCCTCTGCGAGCGGCAATTCCGCGATCTGTCGCTGGCTGACTGATGTGCCGGCCGTAACAGAGCCGCGATCTATCAACTCGGCATCCGCAACGATGTTGACCTCAGCGGAGGTTCCGATCTCGAGCTGAAAGTCAGCGGAGATTCGGTCGTCGACCTTGACCTCAACATTCTCCCGAGTCGAGGTCTTGAACCCTGTTCCGGTAACCGAGATCGTGTACATTCCCGGCTGAAGTAGCGGAACAGAGAAGCCACCTTCGCTGTTGGTAGTAACCGTATTGGTAGCATTTGTACCGCGATTTTTGATCGTAACGGTTGCGTTGGGGACCACAGCTCCGTTTGGATCCGAGACGGTACCTGAAATAGTACCTCTAAATTCCTGTGCCGAGACGACTGTCGCCATCGCGGCAACCAACACCATCAGCATTGCAAAAATCTTCAGCGAGCGAATTGATCTTGTATTCATAACAAACTTCCTTCTACAACTTTTCCGAATTAGGTCACTTTTATGATCAGATATTGCCAATTGGTAACACCAATTATTCAGATAGCCGGTGTGTTCAACCCGCATTACTGCCATCGCTATCCACCCAAATTGTCAATATCTTGGAGCTTTATAGTGCGCGAGTATTATGTACAACACTAAAAACCTTTGTCAAGGGTGATGTGACCAATTTGTAAAAAAACTTATTATGGGTTTGACCAATTTAGTGGAGCGAACGCAACTCGAAGTTCGAGGGGGCAAGTCTGTTCACTCATTTACCGAGGCTACTTGCCACACCGGGCTCCGTTAGTTCTGAGATCTTTGTCGAACATTTGCTCGTATTTACGGGCGTATGAAGTGAGATTTTCTCGAATACGGTTCAGTACGTCACAATAGAACTCTTCGTTTCCCAGACGCTCGCTTAGGTAGTTCATAGCGTTTACCTCGCTGCCGTACTCGCGGCGCTCCCAGAGCTCTACTGGGGTACCTCCCATTTGATCCGCCAGTTCGAGTAGCTTGTTGTCCTTGGTGTTGAGCCCGTTCTTCAGAAAGATGGCGATGTATTGCGGCATCAGCCGCTCCTGAAGTTCCAGGAGTTTGGCGTTTGACAGAGCGGTTTGATTAACGTGGCCGATCTCGTGAGAGATCTTTGTCGCGGCGAGAATAGGGCCGCTTACCGAGTAGATCGTATCGTTCGACGATAGCGAGTTGAGTACAGGATAGTAGACAGGCGTAGGATATCCCTGATCGATATCCGAGCCGAGTGTTATGGTCGCACCGATAAAATTGCCGTTATGATCCCAGCGAAACTTATCTGTTCCGGCACCTTTGCCTCGGTCATTTGTCACCTTGATGGTAAGAATGAAGTCTTTTCGGTTTGCGTAGCGTTCCCACTCGGCACGCCCAAAAGAGGTCGAGAGAAGTTCAGCCTTCCACTTTTCAAATCTGCTACGGTATTTGATCGGAACGTCTTCTTTAATACCGCCCTCGCCCGGGGTGACCGGGCTCGACCGAGAACTCGGCAGTATTGGCAGGCCTGCAAAATGCTTCACCAAAGAAGCTCTCAGAATTTCTGGCTATCGCCCCCGCGACGGTCATTGAGACAACGATCGAAAGATAAACGCTCCGCAAAAGCATGATCCAGCTATCACTCCTACTTCACAGGTTGGTCCGAGACCGTAAAGAATTCACCGGTCCCGCTATTGGTACGCAGCATCCTCATGACCTCCTCGTACGCAAAAGGCCGAGCTCCGCGGCGTCCAAATACCGCGATCTGATTGCCGCTCTCATCCGCGCCACGGTCACGGTCGAGGCCTTTTGAAAGACCCACAGCCTCGCCCTTTGTTTTAAACGTTGCTATGAGACGCGGTTCCGGACGCGGACTAAATCCCGCGTAATTTGGCATCGTCTCGGGATCGGTTAGCTGCAATATCTTTAGCCCATTCTTCCCGTCAGCAACATACCCGTAAAGGCTGGCGTTGGTCATAGCGACCTTGACAGCGTGTGCGTCGTTGATCGTACCTTCCGCATTGAAAGTCTGGTCAAGCCTTGGTTGCTCTGGCCGTTCGACGTCTACTATCGCAATGCCCTCCTCTCCATTGGCAACGTAGGCGTATGTGCGGGCGACATAAATGTCATGGGCATGCTTTAGCGGAACCATCGCTCCTTCAACGAGTCGGACAGCCCCCGTCGATTGGATCTCACGAATGTCCAGAACCTTCAAACCATCTGCATCGACCACAAAAGCATACAGGAACTGCACCGCGACCGACTTCGGACCATTCAATGTGATCTGAGCGGTCACCTTAGGCTGAAGCGGTGTCGAGATATCAACAATTACCAACTCTTTGGCCGTCGTGACATACGCAAAATTGCCGGCAATGGTAATGTTGTTCGCACCGGTCAATGCTCCGCCCGGATTATACGTCAGCGAACGGCTCAAGAAATTGTTTCGCGGGTCACCATCCAGCAGCGTCGCTGCGTTGACGAGGATCAAGCCTTCCTCTCGATCAGCGACATACAGATACGCATACAACGGATGGATCGCCCCTTCTTCGTTGACCGCGGGCGCCGCTTTTCCGGCTGCCTTTGCTTCGGCGTTAAGTCGCAGGGCTTCGTCGGGTGGAACCTGTTTTAAGCTACCGTCGTCATTTCTCACAGTACGCCAACGAGTCGGATCGACTGCAAGTGTCGATGGAGCCGCTACTGCGGCGGCATACTTCGTATCAACATAGAATTTTTGTCCAAGCGGGGAGACCGGCGCAGTCACGATGCGCTCGGAGAAACCCTTGTGATCGATCTGGGCGACGTCATAGACTCGCAATCCACCTTTGCCGGCAGCGACGTAGGCGTATTCGCCACGAACCTGCACCTGCAAGACCTCAGGCCGCCCCTTGTTTTCGTAAACTTCTTCGAGTTCCCGTCCCTCACGGACAAACTTTTCGTAGTTATCTTTATAAGCAAGCTTGTGCAGGTTGCTGCCGTAAACCGCTTGTGGCTCGGTGTGCTCGGTGACCGCGACGGCGTCGAGCGAATGCGTCGCCGCGACGTAGACATACCGGCCCATGAAATTGACAAAATTTGTACCTTGGAGCATCACCTGGGCGAGCCAGGCGTTGTTGTCCTTATCTTTCGAAACGTGACAATCCGAACATGTTTGTGTTTCCTTGCCGCGAACGGTGTGTGGAACGTGCGTATTGAATGCTTGTCCCGAGAAGCCTTCGGCCGAAAGCGTCTGCTGCTGGGAGTATATCCATTCGCGATTCTGGTTACGCGAACTAACAAGCACCGCCGAGCTCGAACGCACGGGTGCGACCTGATGCCCGGTTACCGTTCCGTCCTTGCCAAGCATAAAGATATCGTCTCGCAGGACCTGGAAATTGTAGGAGGTAAAGTTCCGCGAATCGCCGCCCTCATTGTGCCGCATTGGCGTTTTGCGGTTCGCCTCCATCGACAGGTGACAGCCGAAGCAACTAGTCACCCAAGACGTATGACATGCGTAGCATGTCATCGAACTCTCCCGGTGCGCGAGCATCTCCTCACTCGCCTTCGCGTCGCCCCAGGTCTTGTTATCCCGCTGCATCGTCTTGGCATACGACGATTTTTCGTTGTAATCGACGTTTCCTGTCGTCACCGTATCAACAGTCTGCGTTACCTTCCAGCACTTTCCAGACTCGACGATCGCGTTCTGGACAATGTCCCCCGCTTTAAACGCTATCGGTTTTCCGTTCTCGTCATTGCACTTCTTGTTCCGGGCTGTGGTGGCTGTAAGTACTTCCAAAATCGGCAGACGACGCCCGTCAGGTGCACGGAACCTTAAGCGAGTTAGATCGCGGCCAATTACCGGTTTGTTTGCTCGTTCACGTTGAGTTATTTCACCCCTTGGCGGCGGCATTGCTGCGGGGCCGCTGGTAATCGTATTTGCTTTCGCCTTCACAGAGCCATGACAATCGACGCAACCGATCTCGACTGCTGCTCGCGGTTCATTGTAGAGAATTCCTGTCCCGTGGCTGTCTTGCCTGAAGTGACAATCGACGCAGTGCATGCCGCGTTCGAGGTGAATGTCTTGCAGATGCACGGCCTTGTTCCATTTATTCGGGTCGCCCGACGGAACTATGTTGTCCTCCTTGTCGAGCAGATTGCCCTTTCGATCCTTTTTATATACGTTCTTAAACATCCAGCCGTGCCCATGCGTATCCGCAAACTGGACGTTCTTTAGCTGAGCATTGAAATCAGACGTTCCGGTCTTCTGCAGGAAAACCGAATCCGACCAGAGGCCGCGAAGCGACGATCCCTCAGGATTCTTGTCGAGCTTGCGGATCTCGTCACTCTGAGACGGGTTGATCTGCTTGTCCTGCGGGTACATGTACTTGCCGTCGGATTCGTTGTCCCACCAGGTTCGGCCGAGGTAGGTCGCTACCATATTCGTGCCGGGATGCATGTGGCACGTCATGCACTGCTGCGTTGGGATCGCCGAAGTGAACTGATGCTTGATCGGATGTCCGGATTCTAAACGCGGAATGCTCTTATCCGCGGATTCGGAAAAACCCTGATTGCCCGATCTTGCATACGGTCCTGACGCAGCTTTGCTCGGGTCGTTGGCATAGATAACGTGGCAACCGGCACAACCAGCCGCACGGTAATCGCCGGCGTGATCATTGGTGCCCATGAAATTGAGCGTAGGGTCGAGCAAGCGCGTTTTCTGCAAACCGAGATATACGGGATCAGTACGGTTGCCAGTGCCGAGCCCACGAGGGCTGAGGCCCTTGTCAGGTTTACCGGGCTCTTCTTCTTTATCCGGGTTGCCAACTTCCAGCCGACGCCTGCTCCCACGCTCGAAGACGCGAAGAATGTTGCCAGGCTGTGACAGTTCCCAACGTGGTAACGGTTCGAGAAATGGCAGATGTCCTTTCTTCGCCTGATCTTCACGGCTCGGGGCAGGCTGTTGGATCAATGCTTGCGCGATCCCTTCCTCGTTGTAACTCTCACCAAACTGCGTGTCCTTCATATGAAAGCCGCCGTTATTGTAGAGTGCCGCTCCCCATAGCATCGAACCATGTGCCATCATTCCGCGAGAAACGTTGTGATTCTCGTCGGAATGGCATTCACCACAGGCCTGGCTGATCACGCGAAAGTCGCTCGGATTTACAAAGCGAACGAACTCCTTTGATTCCTTGGCAAGCAAGGTGTTCGAACGCTCGGGATTATTACTGCCACATTCACCATTCTTGCAGCCCCATTCCTTCGGGAACTTTGGCTGTACGTGAGCATCTTTCGCCGTCGTCGCGGCCGGATTACCACCGTGACAGGCTGTACACGACATGCCTTGCGCGTCTTTGCCATCGACCAGCTTGTCATAAACATCACCGGTCGCTGTGTACTTGTGCATCGGCTCAATGTTGTTATGACATTTGATGCAACCCTCTAGGCGTGGCGGCTCCGGTGTAGCCGCGGCGGCGGCTGGAGCCGGGGCTGGCGGCGGCGTGGCTCCCTGGGCCGCAACTTGTCGACCGAACGTGTCACTCTTCCACAGCGCCGCTACCATCAGGCAAGCGAAGATCAATAGTACAACGAGCTTAATGCGGGCAGAATTGTTAAGTTTTGTGGCCATGGCCGGTTAAAAAATGAGCTTCATCTGGCTAAACAGTGTGTATTGCGGCTTCGACGGATTTGGCACATCGCCCGTACAAAAATTCGGTATCGGGCAATTGCGAGGCCGATCTGTGTAAATGTCCTTGAATCCTTTTCCCGCCAGAAAGATATTGCTACCAAAGGTAAACGTCAGGTTATTGATCAATAACGGCCGGTAAACAACGCCTAGGCTCAGATCATAGCCGATCTCGTGCCGAACTCCCGGCTGGAACAGCACATATTCAAGCGGCTCAGTGCGGTGAAAACGAAGGTAGTTCGCATTAAAAACTGTCTTGATCGTCTGCGTTACCTCAGCATCGACGCCGACGTTATAAATAAAGATTCCGGGATTAACAAAATTCGCCTGGCCCTCGATCTTGCTCGAACGCAAACTTGGCAAAAGGCTGTTTGGCTGAACTAGGCCAATATCAGTCGATACCAACCGGACTCCTTGTCGGCTCCAGTATGAGAACTGGCCGCCGACAAAATTCGGGTCGTCGAGGATAGCGTCAAAGCCGCGAGCCTTGTCATCGGTCGGATCATTGTCGCCCGAAGCAAAAAACATCGAGGCTCTAAACCGCAGCCAGTTGCGATCGATCGACGCCTCGACAGCCGCCATATGAGCACTTATGTCTGTCTTGCGGCCGGCGATCGGATTGAAATCGTCCTCGCCAAAGGCGTAATAATACGAGTTTGACAGGTTTAGTATCCCGATGTGGCCGTCACCATTAAACCCGAGATATCCAGCCTTAATGCTGTGCCGCCGGGCACTGCCGACGACAGCAGGCCGCACCAGAAAACCATTCTGATCGTAATGCGTGTCTGCACGGTCGTGGTTATACGCAGCGACCGCTTGGATCGTGTAGCCCTTGGTCAAAAAGTCCTGACGGAAAAAGTTTGCGATGTAGATATCCTGCGGCCTGAGCCGCCGCATCGAGTTAAGGCCGCTATTTGTGTCCTTTTCGATCTGGCGGAAGTAGGCAAGGTTAAATTGGGATTTGTTATTTGAGAACGCACCGAAAACACGTCCTCCGAGATTGTTATCCGAAAACAAGAATCCGCGAAAATCCGCATTAAATGCCTGTATTCCTGCCCTTAGGGAAACGCTGTCGTAGTTTTTGTTTGTATCAAAAAGCTTGACCTCAGCAAACGCCTCTTCAAGCGAAACCTGAGTGTCGGTACGCGTCGTACCGCGTCTGACATCGATATTCACTATCCCGTTTTCGCGGGCGTTCAGATAATTTGGGATGCTGAACGTCGGTGAGATCTTAACCGCCCACGTACGAGGTTTGAAAGTCGTCTGGCCCTTGAAAAACTCGAACGAAAGCTGAAGCGTTTGGTTGAACGAGAAGCTTTCGGGTCGCCCGAAAAAATTGTTGCTGTCTGGGTTAGCCGAACTGACGTTGTTGCCCGAGGGCGTTCGCCGCAGTTCGACGCCTGTGGTCGAGACGGCCGAGAGGATCACGAAGTAATCGTTGCCGATCACCGGAATATCGCCTTTGATCTTGTTCTGGTCGTATGGGTTATACCACTTGCCACGTCTGAATGGTACGTCGCGGCCGCGTGCTCCCTGATCACCATAGCGGTCGTAATCGGGGAAGAGATACCGCCAACGGTCACGAACCTCGCGCGTGTTGGGCGGCGGCGGAGCAACCGGCTTGCCGTCCGCCGTAACCGCTTTCGTACGGTCGACCACCGGAAAATCAAGTTTTCGTTCTGTACCGTCAATGATGACGTTTTCGAGTGTCGGGCAGACTTGGGGTGCAGAGCAGATGATGTTCGCAAACGTGCCGTATTCGGCTGCCTTGCCGCGATCAAAGCGCGCCTCATACGGCGCCGTAACACTTATCCGATAAGCCCCATTTCCAAGCTTTATCGAATAGCTGCCGTCCGCACGTGTACGCGTCTGCCGCGAGTCTGAATTGGTCTGATTTATCAAGCTTACGGTGACTCCGACAAGAGGTTTGCCGTCGTTGCCCGTCACCTTGCCCGTGAGCCGCCCACCGGACGACTGTCCTAACGCAGACGTCGACCCGATGATCACCAGAGCCATCAACCAAACGGCAAGTTTGGTAAAACCTGAGGACATAAGTCACGTACGCCTTAGTAACAATTTCAGAATTTCTGGAGCGATTTTGGCACAGATCGCCGAAAATAACAAATGTTTTCTCAGACGGAAGGTTCGGTTAGGCTGTCCGATTCTCAGAGAACCCCGTGCCTGCTCCGGCACAGCCTTTCGGAGTGCGTCGGTTTACGTGATATCGTGCATTAATGGGTAAACACGAGGCTTCGAGGGCCCCAAACAACCGGACAGTGAAACTCGATCCGAGCGATATCGGGCGTTTGGAAGCACTTATCTTGAATGGGCCAAAAGCCGGATCCGAGACCTTGAGCAAAATAGTCTTCGGCGATGCATTTGAGATCCTGCCGGAATTGGGTTCGGGAAGATTCGATCTCCTTTTTGCCGACCCGCCATATAATCTCACGAAAGAATTTGGCATCTCGACGTTTCGAGAAAAATCAGACGAAGATTACGAGGCGTGGCTCGAATCGTGGATCTCACTCTGTGTGCCACTTCTAAAGCCAACGGCGTCTGTTTACATCTGCGGCGATTGGCGTTCGAGCGGCTCGATCCAGCGCATCGGATCGAAGTACTTCAAATTGCGGAATAGGATCACCTGGGAACGCGAAAAGGGACGCGGGGCCAAGGCGAATTGGAAAAATGCGGCCGAGGATATCTGGTACTTTACGGTCTCGGACGACTTCACCTTCAATCTCGATGCCGTAAAACAACGACGCCGCGTGCTCGCGCCTTATAAAGATAACGGCCAGCCGAAGGATTGGGACGAGACTGCGGACGGCAAATTTCGAGACACGCATCCGTCGAATATCTGGACCGACATCACCGTGCCATTCTGGTCGATGTCCGAGAATACCGACCATCCGACGCAAAAACCGGAGAAGCTACTGGCAAAGATAATTCTGGCGAGCACGAACAAAGGCGACCTTATCCTTGATCCTTTCGCTGGTTCCGGGACGACTGCCGTAGTTGCCAAAAAGCTGCGACGTAAATTCGTAGCCGTCGAGGCCGACGAGAATTATTGTCTCCTGGCGGCAAAGCGACTTGAGATGGCCGAAAGCGACAGTTCGATCCAGGGATTTGAACACGGGGTCTTTTGGGAGCGAAATTCGGGCAAAAAATAGGGGCACGAAACCTTATTGCGCCGCCCTGCGTAGAATGCTATAACTATCATTCCGTCTTTATTCGCTAGTAAATACAGTTTGGCTGACCGATCTCCGATCCGTTTCGGGCAGGGTTCGCCTATCGATCTAAGCTTTAGGAGGAAAACATTTGATGAGAGGAATCGCATTTAAGATTCTTTTTGGTATCTGCTTGCTGGCTTTAGTGCCGGTAGCATTTGCTCAGGACCCGACACCCGAACCACCGGCAGGCGGTGGAGCACCCGGCGGACCGCAGCGCCCGACCGGCCCCTCGACCGATCCGCAGCCTTACGACAAGGTCATAACCAAGGACGCTAAGACAAAAGACGGCGTTTTTAAGGTTCACCAGATCAAGGACAAATATTTTTATGAGATCCCGAAAGCCGAACTCGAGAAAGAATTCCTTCTGGTAAGCCAGATCGCCAAAACGACACTCGGCGTCGGCTACGGCGGACAGGCCCTGGGACGACGTGTTGTCCGTTGGGAGCGAAATGAGAACAAAGTTTTCCTTCGCAACGTCAATTACAGCATTGTCGCCAATGCATCGCTGCCGATCGCCGAGGCAGTACAGAATTCGAACAACGAATCAATCATCATGGCATTTCCGGTCGCGGCTTTTGGGCCGAACGACTCGGTAGTTATCGATGTTACGCGTATGTTCAATACAGACGTTTTCGAGCTTAGTGCCCGTCAGCGTTTGAGCGCTACTGCACTTGACCCAACCCGTTCGTACATCGAGCGCGTTTCGGCTTTCCCGACCAATATCGAAGCTCGTTCGTCGATGACCTACACACGTGTGGCCCCGCCAGCAGGTGCAGGCGGCGGCGGTGGTGGTGGAGCGGCAGCAGGTGGAATGCCTCCGGGAAGCGCGACAGTTGTTCTTCACCACAGTATGGTGAAGCTGCCGGACAATCCGATGATGCCGCGTCTCTTTGACGAGCGCGTCGGTTATTTCTCGGTCGCCAATATGGATTTCGGACGCCCTGAGCATCGTGCTCAGGAACGCCGCTTTATCACCAAATGGCGTCTTGAGAAGAAAGATCCAAACGCGGAAATGTCAGAGCCTGTAAAGCAGATCGTCTATTATGTCGACCGTGCGACTCCGGCATGGCTGGTACCGTACACGATCAAGGGCGTCGAGAAATGGCAGAAAGCATTTGAGGCCGCAGGCTTTAAGAATGCGATCATCGCCAAGATACAGCCCTCGAAAAAGGAAGACCCGAACTTCGATCCCGAAGATGCCCGCTACTCGGTCATCCGCTGGCTGCCATCGACCATCGAGAACGCCTCGGGCCCGCACATCAACGATCCGCGCACGGGCGAGATCCTCGAATCTGACATTCAGATGTATCACAACATCATGAATCTTCAGCGTTCGTGGTACTTCACGCAGGTTGGCCCGCTTGATCCGCGTGCACAGAAATTCCCGATGCCCGACTCACTGATGGGCGAACTCGTCGAATACGTGGTTGCTCACGAGGTGGGCCACACGCTTGGCTTCCAGCACAACATGAAGGCCAGCTCGACCTATCCGCAGGAGAAGGTTCGCGACAAGGAATGGGTCAAAAAGATGGGCCACACGCCTACCTTGATGGACTATTCGCGATTTAACTACGTAGCTCAGCCAGAGGACGGCATCGCCTTGGCAGACCTTATTCCCGGCATTGGGCCATACGATGAATGGGCAACGATGTGGGGCTACAAGCCGATCCCGAGTGCAAAAACTTCGGACGCGGAAAAGAGCACGCTCAACGACTGGGCACGAGCTCAGGACACGACACCGTGGTTGCGTTTCTCGACCGACGGTGCGGCGGGCAGCGATCCGGGCGACCTGACCGAGGCTGTCGGTGATGCCGACGCGGTCAAATCTTCGGGCCTCGGCCTCAAGAACCTGCAACGTGTAGCCAAGCTCATCGCACCGGCGACAACCACGCAGAACGGCGACCCCTACGATGATATGGCCGAGATCTACGGGCGTATGCTCGGACAGTGGACGCTCGAGATGAACCACGTCTCGGCGATCGTTGGCGGATACAATTCGCAGCAAAAACACATCGGCCAGCCAGGCCCGAGATTTGTGCTCATACCAAAAGCAAAGCAAGCCGAGGCGGTCAAATTCCTCAGCGACAATGCCTTTGCATCGCCGACATGGCAGATCGACAAGGACATCCTGCGTAAGATCGAACCGATCGGTGCATTGAACCGCATTCGCAATGCTCAGAACAGCGTCCTGAACAATCTGCTGTCGAGTGCACGCTTTGCGCGCCTTGTCGAGCAGAGTGCCTTGGATGGAATCGAGGCGTATCAGCCGGCTGACTTCTTGGCCGACGTTCGCGGCGGTGTGTGGAGCGAGTTGAGTGCTCCAAAGGTAACGGTCGATGCATATCGCCGCAACCTGCAGCGTGCATACCTCGACATTGCGAACAACAAGCTAAACGCACCGGCACAGGCAGCACCGCAGGGATTGCCAGCCGGGTTTGGCGCTATGTTCATCACGAGCGGTGACGAGCGTGCATTCTATCGTTCCGAGCTTCGTGCGATCAGTGCCGCGGCAAGCAGTGCGTTAGCTCGTTCGTCGGACAAGGCAACGCGTGCTCACCTCGAATCGGTTCGCGATCAGGTCGGCAAGATCCTCAATCCCGAAGGCGGCCGCGCAAGCGGAACAGCATTCAACGAAGAGGCGATGCGTTTTCTTGAGATGTACTACAATCCGACCTCATGCTGGCCGGATTATGTCATCAAGCCATAATTCGTGGCTTGGTCTAACTCTCAGGGGTCGCGTAATCGCGGCCCCTTTTTTGCGCTCATCGCGCGTGTATGTTGAAATCTATTCGATGAAGATCGCTACCTGGAACGTAAATTCCATCAATGTCCGAATGCCCCAATTAATGGCTTGGCTTGCCGAGGCCGAGCCTGACATTCTGTGTGTGCAGGAGACAAAAACGGTCGATGACGGATTTCCGTTGCTCGAACTCAAATCGGCAGGCTACGAGGTAGCCTTCACCGGCCAAAAATCCTACAACGGCGTAGCGATCATCTCGAAATTCCCGATCACCGACGTCCAGCGAAACTTCCCCGACGATGACGACGAAGCTCCCAAGCGAATGATAGCCGCGACCGTCAACGGCATCCGCATCGTTAACACCTACGTACCCAACGGCTCAGCACTAGGTTCCGATAAATTCGAGTTTAAACTCAATTGGATCCAACGTCTGCGGCGATATTTTGACGAGACATGCGACGCGGGCGGCGACGTGCTTCTGTGCGGTGACTTCAACGTTGGCATGGAAGCCGAGGACGTGTGGAACGCCGCAGCCTACGAAGGCAAACTTCACTTTACACGAGCAGAACGAGCCGCGATGCACTATGTCAAACAATTTGGCTTCACCGATCTGTTTCGCGAGAAGAACGGCAACGTGCAGGAATTCTCCTGGTGGGATTACCGTGCGGGAGCCTGGCAAAAAAATCAGGGCCTCCGCATCGATCACATCTGGACAACACCCTCACTCACCGAGAGGTGTACACGCTGCTGGATCGATAGATCGACACGTTTTCTCACTCTTCCCAGCGATCATGCACCCGTGATTGCCGAGTTCACTCAATAGTTTATGGACGGCCTTCTATTCGACAAACATCTGACAACAGACGAGATAAACAGATCGATGGATGACGTTCTAGCCTCGCCCAAGGACAACGGAGTGCTTGAAATGATCGTCCGTCGGCCCGCTGTCAACAAACGCGAGCTTATCGATGGGGGCATCTTGGATATCGAGAACGGCCTCGTTGGTGACAACTGGCTTACACGCGGAAGTTCGCGAACCGACAACGGCCTTGGCCATCCCGAGATGCAGCTCAACCTGATGTACTACCGCTTCGCCCTGCTCATCGCCGGCAACCGCGAACGCGTCCCGCTCGCGGGCGATCAGCTCTTCGTCGATCTCGATCTAAGCGAAGAAAATGTCCCGCCGGGAACGCGGCTCACCATAGGCGAGACCACGGTCGAGGTCACGACAATCCCGCATCTCGGCTGCAAAAAATTCGTCGAACGCTTCGGCATCGACGCGATGAGGTTTGCCAATTCCGAGTTTGGGCGAATGCATCATCTTCGCGGCATCAACGCAAAAGTTGTCGATGCTGGAGCTGTTTCTACCGGCGACGAGATTCGACGGCACATTTGAAAAACTATGATCACTTGCCAGATCCGATACGAAATTGACCTTGATAAGATCGCAGCTTTTGAACAATACGCACGGTCATGGATGGTGTTAATCGAAAAGTACGGAGGCGTCCATCACGGATATTTTGTCCCTGCGAAGGAACCCCCAGCGACAACCTTCAGCTTCCCCGGCCTTGGGTCCGATGGCCCGAGAAATATTGCGATTGCTCTTTTTTCGTTTCCAACTGTCGAGGCGTATGAATCTTACCGCGAAAATGTCGCAAAAGATCCTGATTGTGACGCTGCGACCAAGCGATTCCAGCAATCCCGTCCGTTTCTTAGCTACGAACGTCTTTTCCTTGAGCCAGTAGTTCGATGAAGATCGCAACCTGGAACATCAACGGCCTCACTTCACGACTCACGCAGGTGATCGAGTGGAGTGTTGCGAGTCGGCCGGACATTCTTTGTTTGCAGGAGACAAAGTGCATCGACGCGAAGTTTCCGTCGCAGCGGCTGCGAGTGGCAGGCTTTGAACACGTCGCGTTCGCGGGCGAGAAATCCTACAACGGCGTTGCGATCCTGTCGCGGTTGCCGCTTGAGAATATTGAGTTGAGTCTGCCCGGTGATGACAGCGATATCGCGAGCAGGTTTGTCGCAACGACGGTTGGCGGCGTGACGCTTGTTAATGTTTATGTTCCGCATGGGACGAAGGTCGGCACCGATAAATTCGCTTTCAAACTCGCATGGATGGCTCGCTTTAGAAAATATTTTGACGACAGATTCGCGACTGACGAGAAAGTCATCCTATGCGGCGATCTCAATGTTGCCCCGCACGAAATGGACGTGTGGAATCCACGCCTGCAACAGGACAAGACGCACTTTTCGAAACCTGAACGCGAAGCTCTGCTGAACATCAAGAAATGGGGGTTTGTCGATGTGTTTCGGCAGTTCAATGACGAACCCGGCGAATACTCATGGTGGAGCCATTTTCATCATGATTTTGAAAAGAATCGCGGTATGCGGATCGACCACATCTGGACCTCGCCACCAATGGCTGAACAATGCCGTGACTGCTGGATCGACCGCTCACCCCGTTCGCTCGATAGGCCATCCGACCACGCCCCTGTCGTTGCCGACATCGCGATATAATAAACAGGAGCCTAAAACTACGCCTCTTTTCTCCAGTAGGCTGCTATCAAATTGTAATTAGAATCTCCTTCAGCGGCTTACGCTCGATATCAGGCACCTTGGCATCTTCGGCGGGGAAGCCGACGGGAATTAGTACAAAGGGTATCTCGTTCTTTGGCCTGCCAAGAATTTCCTGCAAGAATTTCATCGGGCTCGGTGTGTGTGTCAGCGTCGCGAGCCCCATATTATGCAGAGCCGCGAGCAGTATTCCGACGGCGATGCCGACCGATTCCTGCGAATAATATGTTGGCTCCGTCTCGCTATCTTCTACAACTGTGGTGATACGAAAGACGACGATCAAGTAAGGTGCGACATCCAAAAACGGCTTGTGCTCATCTGTCCCAAGCGGAGCTAACCGCCGCAGCCATTTATCTGACATTCGGTTGTTGTAACTTTCGTGTTCCTCTTTTTCCGCAGCCTCACGGATGATCCGCTTTACCTCTCTGTCCTTGACGACGACAAACCGCCACGGCTGCATATTGGCACCCGACGGAGCCGTTCCTGCAGTTGCGATGGCTTTCTCGATCAACTCAAGCGGTACTTCGCGATCCGAATAATCGCGAACTGTTCGGCGCCGAGCGAGCAACTCAAAAAATCGTCAGCGCGTCGCATCTGACCTTCAACACTGATCTCGCTGAACTCAAGCGGAATAAATTTTGGCGTCTGCATGTCGGCTTTCATCTTTGACGCTTATTATATCCCAGCGCTCTTGCTATACTTCTTTTTCGTGGCTATGGACGTCAAAAAAGCGATTTTGATATTTCTAGGCACCGTTTGCGTCGGGCTCGGCGTTCTGGGACTGTTCCTGCCGCTGATGCCGACGACTGTTTTTTTGCTGATGGCCGCTTACTGTTATTCACGAAGCTCCGATAGTTTTCACAATTGGCTCCTAAATAATCGCTGGCTTGGCCAATACATTACAAACTACAGATCTGGCCGCGGGATCTCCGTTAGGCAAAAGATCAGCACTATCGTCATGCTCTGGGCCTCGATCGGCTTCAGTGTTTGGATTGTTGCTGCCGGCTTCTGGATGACGCTGCTTCTGGCTGTCGTTGCCCTCGTTGTCACTACGCACATTCTTTGGATCAAGACCTATCGGCCCGAAGGAACAACCGACCGGCTTGATGTCGAACAAATATCTTAGTCTTCCTCCTCGTCGTATAAAGGCTGTCTGCAATTTGAACCCGGCTTGCCGTTTGCAGGAAATGCTATGAACAAATTTAACGTCTTTTTCGCGGTAATTTTGCTCTCCGCTATTGCGATCGCACAACCTCACGGCAAGATCCCGAGTTTCGACCGTGCCATTCCACTTGAGGACAAGGCGGAAACTACCGCAAATGCGAGTCTCGGCGATCTCGACAGGGATGGAGACCTTGATATTGTGATCGCCAAGGGACGTCACTGGCAACTGGTTGATCTTGTCCTTCTAAATGACGGCAAGGGCAACTTTGATCGGCGGCACAACTTAAGCGAGAGGTCTGATAAAACGTACACTGCGGCCCTTGCAGATCTGGATGGTGACGGTGATCTCGATCTGGTAGTAGGTAACGACAAACCGGATGAAAAGGTCGTGTACTTCAACGACGGAAAAGGGAAATTCAGTTTTGCCGGAAAGTTCGGTGAGCCTAGTTGGTCAACGCGAAACCTTACAGTTGTAGATCTCAATCGCGATGATCGTCCTGACATTGTGGTCGCCAATCGAGGCGGGTCCGAGAACCGAAGCGCTAATTACATCTGCTTGAACGACGGCAAGGGAAAGTTCCCGGCGTGCAGCGTTCTATCGACTGAGTCAGCGACAACCATTGCTGCCGGCGACATTAATGGAGACGGCTGGCCCGACTTGGTCGTTCCCCATCGTGATGGCGGCCAAAGTTACATTTTATCAATGATGGCAAAGGCGGATTCGGGGCGAAACAGCCGTTCGGCCCCGCGAATTCGGCGACCCGGCAATTGCTCTAGGTGACCTGAACGGTGATCAAAGCTCCGATGGTAATTGGCGGCGAAACCGGGAACGGCGCTTCGATCTATTTAAACCTGGACGGCCTTTCGTTTTCAAGACCGTTATCGATAGGCGAGGAAAAGAACAAGCCTTACTCTATAGCGATCGCTGATATGAATGGTGATTGCAAAGCGGATGTTGTGTTAGGCAATCAAGAAGCGCCCGGAGCGGTCCTTATCAATGACGGGAAGGGCAGCAAGTTCACGCCCGTCCCTTTCGGAGATAATAAGGGCACCGTTTATGGCCTTGCCATTGGTGATCTAAATGGGGACGGCTCTCCAGACATCGTCGCCGCACGATCCGAGGCTCAAACTATGCTCTTTCTCAACTCATTGACTCTCAAAAAAGAGCGGACACCATGTAAATAGCTACGCGACTAGAGCAGTTCTTTGATCCTTTTCCATAGTTGCGGGAGCAATTGAATTGTCTTCAGCAGCGAGCCTGTGGCGAATGTAGTAGTCATTTTGCGAAATGTCTTCACCGCCGTCGCCGAATACGGCATCCACCAGGCGTCGGGCATTAAGGCTAGTTTGTTTACGTGAATGTGCTGCGGTTGCACCAATTCCATCAATCCTTCGCGGCCGTGTGTGCGGCCTCGCCCGGAGTTTTTGAAACCTCCCCACGGCGTCTGACCGATGCCGTGGGTGTATAGAACTTCGTTCACGCAGACCGATCCTGCCTCGATACTTTGGGCGACACGTTCACCTCGTGCGCGGTTGCCGGTCCAGACACTGGCGGTCAGGCCGAATTCGCTGTCGTTAGCTAGGCGAATTGCTTCTTCCTCGGTCGAAAAAGTCGCTATCGGAAGCGTTGGGCCAAATGTCTCTTCCTGCATGGCCCGCATCTCGTTGTGTGCACCGGTGATAACTGTCGGTTCGTAAAACAGCCCTTCCAATGTGGGATTTCGCTGTCCGCCAGTTTCGATCTTTGCTCCTGCCGCACGAAAATCTTCGACATGGTCCTCGACGATCTTGATTTGCCGCTCCGACGACATTGCACCGATCGAAACGTCTGGCTGGTCACCGGTTCCTTGCTTGAGCTGTTTTGTTTTTTCGATGATCTTGCGGGTCAACTCTTCGGCAACGCTTTCCTCGACATACAGACGCTCGACCGATGAACACGACTGCCCTGCGTTGCAGAATGCACCCCAGACAGCGGCTCCGGCAGCAAGGTCGAGATTGGCGTCGGCGAAGACGATCATCGGGTCTTTGCCGCCGAGTTCGAGGACGACGGAGGTGAGATTCTTAGCTGCTGCAGCCGCGATCTTTTTGCCGGTGGCGACCGAGCCGGTGAACATTATCTTGTCCGGTGCGGCCTCGACGAGTGCGGCTCCCGTCGCCCCTTCGCCGGAAAGGATCTGAACAGTATTCTCAGGAAAACTTGCCTTTTCAAATATCTCACCAATCTTGAGTCCGATCATTGGCGTCAGTTCGGATGGTTTGATAACGACCGTGTTCCCGGCCATCAGTGCCATCGTCGCCTCGCCGAGCGGGATCGAAAAGGGATAATTCCACGCCGGAATGATGCCGACGACACCGAGCGGATGATAGACGATCCGCGAAGAGCGTCCCATGAGACCATAAATGCCGATGCCTATCTTCGCGGGCCGCAGCATCTTTTCCGTGTTGCGTGCAAAATACTGCATCAGATCGAGCACCGGAGCGATCTCCATCGAGAATGCCTCAGCCACCGGCTTGCCCGATTCGCGTGAGATCAGAGACGCGACCTCGTCCATCTCGGCGAGCAGTACCTCGCGGGCTGCCATCACAAGACGCGAGCGTTCGGCGAACGACGTTGATTTCCATTTAGCAAACGCCCTGCGTCCATCACTTACCGACCGGACAACGGCTACAACCGGAGTGACGGCGACACGCCCGACCTCCTCGCCCGTCGCGGGATCATAAGAAATGACTTCACTGGTTCGTTCCTCTGCTGTGACAGCGGCTTTCATATTTTCGTTAAGGATAGCGTAAAAGTTTGAATTTTGTAAGAACTTTCGTAATGACAAACAACCGTGGTATCGTTGGCCTTTGAGACAGGCTCGCACGGGGGTTTTAGTAATGAGCACGGTTAGAACCGCAGATGAAAAGCAAAGACTGATCTTTTTGATCGCGGCCTTCGCAGCGGTTTATATCGTATGGGGGTCGACCTATCTCGCTATCAAATACGCGATCGAAACGTTGCCGACATTTCTGATGGCGGGCTTTAGATTTTTGGTTGCGGGCGGGATCTTGTATGTTTCTGCACGCCTGTCGCCGGGATATGAAAAGCCAAAAGCGATCCATTGGCGAACGGCCTTTATCGTCGGAACGCTGCTGCTCGCTGTAGGAAACGGAGCCGTCGTCGTTGCTGAACACTACATTTCATCCAGCATGACGGCTTTGCTCATCGCGTCAAATCCGTTTTGGATGGTGACGCTCGGGTGGCTGTTTATGGGCCGCGGCAAGCCGAACTATAAAGTAACCCTGAGCCTGCTCATCGGATTTGTCGGAGTTGCGATGCTAATTCTTGGCCGGCCTGACAATGGTGGTGCGAGCGGAGAGTCGCAGTGGTTTGGCATCGCTATGGTCGTTGTAGCGACGATCGGGTGGGCGTTTGGTTCTCTCTACGGAGCTACCGCACCGACTGCGAAATCCAACGTGCTGGCCGCCGGAATGCAAATGCTCGCCGGTGGTCTGGTTCTCACCGTGGTAAGTGCGATCACAGGTGAATGGCAGAAATTCGACTACCGTGCCGTTTCGTCAACCTCTTGGCTTGCACTCGCGTATCTCATTTTTGTTGGAGCTTTGATCGCCTACACCGCGTATAGCTGGCTGATGCAGAACGCTTCGCCGTCCGCAGTTTCAACTTATGCGTATGTCAATCCGGTCGTCGCCGTTTTGCTCGGATGGGCGATCGCGGGTGAATCGATGACAGCTCAAATGCTGATAGGCGCAGCTGTTATCGTCGTTTCCGTTATGCTCGTCACTATCAATAATAGGAAACCACCGCGTGAAGACTCGGACGTACACCGATCACTCACACCAACGGGCAAACCGGCATCCGAAGCTGCGTAGGCATAGCTTCAGCGTACAGAACATCTATTCGTCAGTTAAGCATTTTCTCGATCACGGTGTAGGCGGCATCGATCGCCTCTGACAATTTCGCTGGCTCGGTTCCGCCGCCCTCCGCCATGTCGGGTTTTCCGCCGCCGCGGCCGCCGACGATCGGGGCGATCTCGCGGATGATGTCGCCGGCCTTTACGCGGCTCGTGAGGTCGTCCGAAACGCGAACGATGATGCCGACCTTCCCTTCCTCAGAGCGGCCGATGATGACGACGCCAGATTTGAGGCGTGCAAGCAATGTATCGGAAAGCTGACGCGTACCGCCGCCGTCGAGGCCGTCAACGATCTTGGCGAGAACTTTGACCCCATTGATATCTCGCGGTTCGTCTCCGCCTGAGGACGCATCTCCGATCGCTCCGGTCGCGATCTTCAATTTGAGATCGTCCATCTCTTTGCGAGTCTTCTTCAGTTCTTCCTGCAGCCGAGCTATCGCGTTGGGCAGATTGTCGCGTTGTGTATTCAAGGCCCCAAGTGAGGCGTCTATCAGCTTTTCATCCTCGCGAAAACGTTCAAAAGCATCGAGGCCAGTGATCGCACGAATACGCCGCACGCCCGAGGCGATCGCTTCGTCGGATGTGATCTTAAATGAGCCAATATCGCCCGTCGCACGCACATGCGTGCCGCCGCAAAGCTCTTTGGAAAACACACCGTCGCCCACCGACAACACGCGAACCTCGCCGCCGTACTTCTCACCAAACATCGCCGTCGCCCCGCTGCGCATCGCATCTTCGAGAGCCATCAGATTCGTCGTTACCGGTTCATTTTGCAACACGTAGCGATTAACCAGATCCTCGACCTCAGCGAGTTCGGCCGCCGTCATCGGCTGGTAATGCGTAAAGTCGAACCGAAGATAATTCGGTGCAACGACCGACCCCGCCTGCTTCACATGCGTTCCCAAAACTTCTTTCAAAGCCGCGTGAACAAGATGCGTAGCCGTATGATTTCGGCGGGTCGCATCACGCTTTTGTACATCGACCGACGCGGTCAAAACGTCCCCAACCTTGATCGTTCCTTTATCGACCGTGACCTTGTGAATGATGAGGCCAGCGACAGGTGAATAGGTATCAGAAACGGTCGCAGCAGCTTCGGGAGCGATCAATTTGCCACTGTCACCAACCTGCCCGCCTGACTCGGCATAGAACGGCGTTTGGTCGAGAATAATACCGCCCTGAGCACCTTCGCCAAGTTCTTCGATCTGCTTCTCACCGTCGAGAATTGCTACTACCTTGGCATCAGCGTACAACGTCGATTCGTAGCCGTGAAAGGTATTCGCACCGGTTTTCCCCAAAACTGCAGCATAAATCGGCGAGGCCTCGCTCTTTCGCTCAGTCTTACCAATGCCTGATTGTTGCTGCAACGCCTGCAGTGCTGCATCAAATCGCTCGTTAAAATCTTCTTCCTCAAACCCAAGCCCTTTTTCCTCGAGAAACACGCGGATCAGATCACGCGGCGTGCCGAAGGTGTCGTAGAGCTTCCCGATCGAAAGGAACAGATCGTCGTCTTTTGGCGTTGTCGGGCTAATGCCTAGAACGTTGAGCCGCGACAGGCCTACGGTCACTGTATTTGCGAACCTCTCTTCCTCAAGCCGCACCATTTTGCCGATGAAATCGCGTTGGGTCGCAAGCTCTGGGTACGCTCCGTGCATTTGCTCAACTACAAAATCGCAGACTTTATAGAAGAAAAGATCGTTAAGGCCGAGATGTTCGCGGCCGTGATAGATGGCGCGGCGCATTATCTTGCGCAGGACGTAGTTGCGGCCTTCATTGCCCGGCAAGATGCCGTCGGCGATCGCAAACGCCGTCGAACGCGCGTGGTCAGCTATGACCCGAGCGGCAAATTGTTGTGAATCGTTAAGTTCCTCGTAAACACTCATTTACTAGATAATACCAAGTCAGAACCTCGAGCGGTAGCTAACTCCGACAACAACAAGTACGCTCGAGGCCGGAATTATCGACTTTGCGTAAGGATAGATCTCGAAAGAGGCGATCGGCGGGATGGCGTTACGGTCTCTCAACAGACGACCGTAAACCGCCGCCTGAAAGGCAATTTCAAACTCCCGAGTTGGACCATATTGTAGAGCAAGGACGACAAAGAGAGACCTAGGACACGGCTTTTGATCGATCCCAGTTCCCCTGCAATTTGCGGAGCAGCATTATCTGCCCGGCGTGGTATGCATTGTGTGAGGAGATGTTAAGTATCAACGTCGCCCATTTTGTTTGGTTTGACGCGGACACAGGCTCGGCAAATTTAGCTTCATCAGCCGCCGCGATAAGGTCACGAAACTCGGTCATCACGGCATTAAACCTTGCGATCTCAGCCTGCCACTCGGTCTCGTTATATTCGCCAACGCTGAAAGTCTGGTCGTTTGACGACACGTCATATTCGTAGTCGATCCCTTTGAATCGCTGTACGTAAGCGAAGTTGTAGTAAGTAAGGTGAGCGAGCGTTTCCCAGATGCAGTTCACGTCGTCGGTTGGTTTCCAGCAAGCCTGCTCGACATTCACGCTGTCGAGTGCATTCATTACGGCGACGAACCAGCCATTTGTATCAAAGCTGTTTGAGATCTGCGTTTTTAATAGGCCTTTCATCGACATGATCTGATCACTTTACGGGAAGTTCGCTTGCCTTTTTTTCGTCAGCGATTGCGAGATCGATGCGGCCGAGTTCGCGATAGGATTTAGCTCTTGCGACGTAAGCGGGGCGGAACACCTTCAGATAGTTTATTGCTTCGGAATATCGTTCAATGGCGGTATTGAGCTGTTTGGTCTTGATCTGTGCCCCAAAATAACTGCTGATTCTCATCTCCTCAAAAAGCCCGTCCATGTAATACGAGTGTGCGCACATCTCGCGTATCGTCGCCATAATAATGCTCGTGGTCAGCCTCATCGCCATATCATTTGGCCGGTCCCGCTCGATGATATCGCCCCATTCCCCGATGGCAACAAACGTAGATTTGCAAATGATCTTTGATGACGAGGTTTGTACAGTGGCCATTATGGCCCCGCCACCGGAGCCTTTATCGCTCCGCGCCGCTTCATTGCCTTATCGTTGAAGGCGTTCATATTGTCGGCCGCATCCGTCGCCGATCTGATGTATGCGTCTTCAGCCTCCTTGTAAAGCTTTAGTGCCAGATACGCCTTTGCTCGCTTTCTAAGCAGGTCGAGATAGAGAAACGCGTCCAGGTCCTTCGCCGGTACGCCTTTCGTTTTCATCGGTATCGTAGGCAGGGTTTTTGTCACGATGTCGATCACCTTACGGTGATCGCCAGCCTTCTCAGCATCGTCTGCCAGCTTGAAACCGTCGCGATAGTAGTCGGTCGTGGCCGTCGTAGTCGTTGAGGTTGTGGCGACCGGTTTGGTAGGTGTCGCCGTAGGCGTAGCTGCGGCGGCCGTAGCCTTTCGGCTCGGGTCGTTCGAGTTTACATAATTGAGATAAATTTTTGCCACCTCGTACTGCGGATTGAGACGGATCGCTTTTTCGAGATCAGCCCGGGAGGCGGCGTATCGCTTGTCAAAAGAATGGATCTTACCGCGCATGTAGAGAGCGACGTAGTCATTTGGGTCTAGCTGTAGGGCCTTGTTCAAGTCCGCCATTGCCTCGGCAAGGCGGTTCGTTTCCTGGTATGCCTGAGCTCGCCCCGTGTACCCGGCCGCGGACGTCGGCTTGCGTTTTATTGCCTCAGTATAATCCGCGATCGCCGCCGGCACCTGTCTTGCAAAATCAACCGGAATAAGCCGCAGCCGGACGTGCCCCCGATAAAGCCAGAAATCAGCATCCTTCGGGTCGAGCTTTATAGCCTGAGAGAAATCTGCCAGAGCCTTTTCAAAGTCCGGTCGACTCATCGCAGCTTCCGCTTTTTGTCTGTACGCAAGCCCGCGATTGTACCACCCGGTCGCGACCGTCGGACGGATCTTTATATACTCCGAATATTTCGCAATGGCGTCGTCATAACGACTATTGCTGTAGCTTTCATTTGCCTGCCTGAAAAGTTCGGAGGCCCGCTTTAGCTGCTCCGCGGACTGTGCATGAGCGGAACTAGAGAAAATGATCGCAATAGCAATTGCGGCTAGGAACAGTCTGAAAATCATAGGTCTCATTGTTAGAAATAATGATAGCACCTTCGACCGCCAAAATAAACGTCTTGACGTTATGACGCTAAAGTGTCACGATTGGGGTATCATGGCTATTCAAACAAAACGAGCAACGATATATTTCGAACCTGCTTTGCATCAGGCAGTCCGGCTCAAATCAGCACATACAAACCGTAGTATTTCAGATATTGTAAACGATTCACTTCGCGAGGCACTGCGAGGACGAAGAAGATCTCAAAGCTTTCGAAGACCGCAAATCTGAGCCTGTAATATCCTACGAATCTTTGTTAAAGAAACTGAAAGCCGATGGCAAAATATGACGTCGTCTTCAAGAGATCGGTCTACAAAGACTTAAGGTCGATACCGAATGCGGACGTAAAACGTATTCTCTCTAGTATCGACACTTTGGCAGCCGATCCTCGTCCGCCCGGCTGCGAGAAACTCTCCGGGCAGGAGCGATATCGTATTCGACAAGGCGTTTACCGGATCATTTATGAGATAGAGGACGATCGCCTGATCGTTACTGTCGTAAGGGTCGGGCATCGCGGACAGGTGTACGATTGATAGGGGAATGCGACGGTCTCAGTTGTTTGAAATTACAGCTTGCAGCTTCCTATGCAAATTAGTTTCTAAATCCCGCACCAACCCGAGAGATGCGTGATACTGGAAACCAGAACTGCTACGCCTCGCTGCTTCCATTGCTTTTTCGGCAAAGGATTTTGCTTTATGCGATGAGCCGTTCCGTTTCTCTATAATCGCCCTAATGGCGTAAACGTGATACGTGTCAACCGGAAATACTATGATATCTTCTTCGAATTCGTTGAGGATCAGAACTACGCTCTCGAACTCGTCAAAAAGATCGTGCTCGAGAACCATGAGACCAAATTGTATTGGAGCTTGGGTCTGAACATTCGGAAAGCCGCGCTGAAAATCGATAGCTTTCTTTACATAGATTAAGGCTTCCGACACTCTTCCAAGCTCAAGTAAACATTCTGCCTTTTGGAGATAGGCCGATGCCATTTCTGTTCGTTCAGGATAGTCGGTAAAAAGAATCTCAAGAAGGTCCAATGCGGCAGACAAAGATGCGAGGTCTTTGTTTCCCGCAAGGTGGGATGCTTGGATACGCAGATACTGCGCGCGGTTGTATTTCCTGCTTCTATTTAGGCGCTCGAAAAAATCGTTTCGCTCGCCATCGGTCCAAGACACCTTTCGGAACCAATCGTCCGCCATTCTAATTCAACCTATTTGCTTCCTGAATAAGATTCTCAACCGTAAATCCGTAATCCCTAAACACATCTTCCGCGGGAGCCGACGTGCCAAATTTGTCCACACAAAGCGTGCCGCCTTGGTCGCCGGTGTATTTACGCCAGCCTTGTGAAACGCCGGCTTCGATGGCGAGGCGGGCGGTGACCTTGGGCGGTAGGACTTCGTCGCGGTATTTCTGCGGCTGTTCGTCGAAGAACTCCCAGCACGGCATCGAGACTACGCGGGTTGGGGTGCCAGCGGCGTTTAGCTCTTCGCGAGCCTGCATCGCGAGGCCGACTTCGGAGCCGGTGGCGATGAGGATGAGTTTTGGTATGGTTGCCTTGCCGGCCTTTGTTTCGGCTTCGGCGAGCGTGTAGGCACCTTTGTGCAAGCCTTTCGCATCGGCGTATTTTTTACGGTCTATCAGGGCCACCTTCTGACGCGACAGGGCGAATGCGGTCGGAGCGGCCGAGCGGCTTAGGGCGGCTCGCCAGGCTTCGCGGACCTCATGGGCGTCGCATGGGCGGATGAGAGCGAGATTTGGGATCGCTCTCATTGCGGCTAAATGCTCGACCGACTGGTGCGTCGGGCCGTCTTCGCCGAGGCCGATCGAGTCGTGTGTGAATACGAAGATCGTCTGAATGTTCGACAACGCCGCGAGACGGATCGCCGGACGCATGTAATCGGAGAACGTCTGAAACGTTCCGCCAAACGGTATCACGCTGCCAAACAGGGCCATGCCGTTCATCAGCGAGCCCATCGCGTGTTCGCGGATGCCGTAATGGATGTTGCGGTTTGCGTACGCTCCGGCCTGAATATCGGCGGACGATTTGATCGTCGTATTGTTAGACGGAGCAAGATCCGCCGAACCTCCAACCATCTGCGGCAACGCGTCGGCGATGGCGTTGATCACGTCGCCGCTGTATGCACGCGTGGCCTTTGCCTCGACATCGTCAAATTTCGGAAGAGCTTTTTCCCATCCGTCGGGCAAGTCAGTCGAGCGGATCTGAGCGAAAGCGGCTCCAAGATCGCCGTTCGCCTTCTCGTATTTCTTGACCATATCGTTCCACTCTTTTTCGAGCTTCGCACCGTTCTTGACCGCCTGCCGATAGTGAGCCAAAGCTTCTTTCGGCACGTAAAATTGCTTGTCCTCGGGCCAGCCGAGATTGCGTTTTGTTTCTTTGACGGCTTCCTCGCCCGGAGCATCGGAGTGAGCTTTCGACGTGCCTTGCTTTGGCATACCAAAGCCGATGATCGTATGTACACGGATGATCGACGGCTTGTCTTTCACCTTTTGAGCGGCCTTGATCGCGGCCTCGATCGCCTTTAGATCGTTGCCATCGGCAACCTCGAGCACGTGCCAACCGCACGCTTCAAATCGCTTCGTCACGTCCTCGGTAAACGCCAGATCGGTCGAGCCGTCGATGGTGATTCGATTGTCGTCGTAGAGATAAATGAGATTGCCGAGCTTGAGATGCCCAGCGATCGATGCGGCCTCGTATGAGACGCCTTCCATCAGGTCGCCGTCCGAGCAGATACAATAGATATGGCTATCGACGACGGGAAAGCCTTTCTTGTTAAACTTCGCCGCCAGATGAGCTCTCGCGATGCCCATTCCAACGCCATTCGCAAAACCCTGTCCCAGCGGCCCGGTCGTGATCTCAACGCCCGGCGTCAAAATATTCTCAGGATGCCCGGGCGTCTTGGAATGAAGCTGCCGAAAATTCTTGATCTCGTCCATCGACAGGTCATAGCCTGTCAGATGCAGCAGCGAGTAGATCAACATCGACCCATGCCCGCCGCTCAATAAGAACCGGTCGCGGCCGAACCATTTCGGATTCTTCGGATTGTGCCTAAGGAACTTTGTCCACAAAACATAAGCCGCCGGAGCCATGCCCAACGGCAAGCCCGGATGCCCGGAATTCGCTTTCTGAATAGCATCGATCGAAAGCGTGCGAATGGTGTTGATACAAAGCTGATCGAGGTCGGCTGTTGATTTAGCTGTCATGTTGAGGGTTTCGAAAAAGGCCATGTGCGGCGAATTGGCGTAGTCGCTTTTCCGCAATAGTTCAGGTTTGTGACCTTTCGATACTTTCTATTTTGCCAAGACTTTCGAGTGCAAGCAAAACCGCTCCGCGAGATGATGATTCTTGGGCGTCATTTAGTGTCAGATCGCGGCCTAAAACGTCGGCGATGATCTGTGTCCAGACGGGCGAATCACGGAGGGCTCCGCCGGAGGCGACGATCTCATTAATGTCAGCGACTGTGCTCAGGCGTTCGAAAATATCTGCCAGACGGAAAGCAACGCCCTCCATCGCGGCACGTAAGACATCGATGCCGTCGTGCTCGGCAGTCATTCCGATGATCGCTCCGCGTGCGTCTTCGTCGTAGCCGGTGCTGCGTTCGCCGTGAAAGAACGGGATGACGACAAGGCCGTCTGCGGCGTCACGGTCGGCCACGAGTTTGTCGATGTCGCCCGACAGGTTGAAGCGTTTCTTCATCAAGGCGTACAGATTGCCGCCGTCAGATAACGCTCCGCCAACGATCACCCGCTTGCGGTCGACGCGATAGCACCAGAGGCCGTCGGGGATTCGCTTTGGCGGTTCGCCCTGATAAATGATCCGCATCGCCGCCGATGTGCCGACCATTAGTGCGGCTTTGTCCTTTGTTACACAACCCGAACCAACATTGTCCGCCGCTCCGTCTGCAACGGACGGAAACCAAACGGTATTCTTCAAACGCGGCCATCTCGCGGCAAACTTTCGATTAATTCTGAATGTCTCACCGTCAGCCGCGATCAAGGGCAGAGCCGAGGCCTTTACCTTCAGATATTTGAGCAACTCTTTATCCCAAGTACATTTCCGTTGATCAAAAATACCCGTACCCGATGCCATCGAGACGCTCGTTACTGGCTTTCCAAAAAACTTGAGCGAAATGTAATCGCTGAGCGAAAGCCACATCGATGTCTTTTCAAATATCGCGGGATTCTCACGCCTAAACCAAAGCAATTTCGCTGGCCAAAAACTCGAGTGAAAATGAGCTCCAGTTCGATCATGGATCATTGCCTCGTCAAACCGTTCCTTAAGAACACCACTGTACTCACGGCTACGTCGGTCTGCCCAACTGAGCACTTTTGCCGTCGGCTTGCCGTTCGCATCGATTCCGACAAGGCTATGCCAGAACGAACATGAGGCCACCCACTCGATCTCGCCTTTCAGGTTGCTTGTCTTTTCGAGAACCGCATCGATCGCCGCGACGACCTGCTCAAGCGCGACATCGGCGTCGATCTCGGCTCCGCCGTCAGCGGTCGAGGTGAGCGAGCGTTCGATCTTCACTGATGTTCGCGGCAAGACATTGGCGTCGCCGTTATACAGAGCGGCGCGCACGCTCGATGTGCCGATGTCGAGAGCTAGGGTTATTGATCTGTTCAAGATACGGGTGACAAACAAAAACAACGACTTGTTCCTAGCCGCTAGGAGCTAGCTACTAGAACGGAGACATCAACGAACTTTAACCAAATGTCTTCTTCATCCACCAACGCATCCCGACGAAGAGGAAACGGTAGTCTTTCATAAATTCAGGTGGCTTGCCTTCGAACCAATGTCCGATAAACTGCAGGATCCAGCCAACGACAAACAAGCCCAACGCAAAACGCCAGAAGCCGCCTACGAAAAACGACGGGATGACCAGAAGTATCGAAACGGCGATCATCGGGATGCCGAATTGGTGCGTCAGTTTGTTCATCGGATGCTGGTGACTCTCGGAGTATTCGTCGATCCAATCGTCCCATGTTCGTCCGCCCATCATAAGGTTTTCTCCGGTGTGATTTTGCGTTTATATTACACCAAAACTATCGGCGATGCAGTATTTTTACAACCAGTTCGTCGCCGAGTTCGTGGACTGATCGGCATTCGAAATCATCGAGAAAATCAGACGGCATGAAGGTATCAGCGTCCTCGACGTCGACTGGCACCTCAGTAACGATCCAGCTATCGATCACATCGGCAAACTCGGCGTATGTCTTGGCCCCACCGATAACAAAAACATCGCGATTGAGATATTTAGCAAGCTCGACGACCTCGTCGACACTGCTGAGTTTCATAACGGCCCGGTCGGTATCGACATCACCGCTGCGGCTGAGTACGACATTGAGACGGTCCGGCAAAAGCCTTCCGATCGAACGCCACGTGTTCGCTCCCATCACGACCGCATTACCGCGTGTCGTTTCCTTAAAAAACTTCAGATCGGCACTGTAATGCCACGGCAGTTTTCCGTCCTTGCCGATGGCCAGATTCTTTGCGATCGCGACGATTCCGATGATCGACATAAACTTGCTAGTTGATAGTTTTGCCTTTATAGACCGAGACTTCCGATCCTTTTGCGAGCAAGACCGAGTATGGCTTTTGTTCGGACAAAAACGCAAATTCCGGCCCGTAGGTTTTGCCAAAATCTACGTCGATCTGCTCGTTCTTAACCGAGAAAAGCTCCCATTTCGGATGCTCGACCTTGTATTCGTCGACGCGATCTCCGCGATCAGTGTAGCCCCAATAATGCTCGATGATGAATTCGCCGTGTGAACCGCTGGCTGGTACGCCTATGCTCTCATCGATCTCGACGCTGAGGCGATTGCGGCTATAGTTTCTCTCCCAATCATAGGAAACCATTGTATCCGTTCGCTCGTGCGACATATGCCAACATTCGTACGGCTCGCCATAAACGACACGTGCAACCGTCGCGATCGCCCAACGCGGGACAATCTCTTTTACAAAACAAACGGCCCGGCGTGTCTCGTCCTCCATCACGCGTTTGGTGTAAAAACGCAGGTTTACTTCCTCAAAATTAACATGAAACGGGATCGGCAGACCGAGCACTCGCGTCTCGAGAAACATAAATCCGACGAGGCTGACAAAACATTTGCCCTCGTTAAGATCGATCTCCGTACCGCGCGGGACTCGCCCCGCGAGCACCGACGGATCGACCTCGTAGTTCGCCATGATCAGATCCTTCCATTTTGCGGTTAAGAATTTTTGCATTACAAGATCACGCGTTTTTCACCCGCGCGGACTGTGACTTTCACGCGGTCAAAATATTCGAGCAGCGGTATAGCGTATTTTCGCGAAATACCGGCAAGATCCTTGAATGTGGACACATCAACAAGGCGGTCAGTCGAATTTTCGGCGTACTTCTTCAGTTTGCCGATCAACCCTGTAATTACCTCGCCCGCGAAATAGAATTCCTCGGTAACTTTAACAAGTTCCCGTGAATCAAGAAAAATCTGTACGAGCTTTCTCGCTTGTACGACCGAGATGTTTGTTCCCGCGATCGACTCATTGATCGCCTCATCGAGCCGTGGAACTTCTAGTCCGCGAGACTTGTAGAGGATCCGAATCCTGTCAGACACGGAGGTTTCCCCTGCCGAGAGAACTTTTTCGTACCTCGCGATCTTGATCGTGTCGTCTGTCGTAACGATCTTCTTTGCCGCCTCGAGAGATGTGATCACGGCCTGGAAAATCTCATTCGGCAAGTAGGCGAAAGATGTTTCGCGAAGTGTCTCGCGAGTTATGCCTTTCGCGAGTGGATGCTGGTTGTGAAAAACCTCGACGGCTTCGACCGCGGAGGTTTCCAGTTCACCGAATACCGTCATCGCGATGTATCTTCCTCCCGCATCTATGCCAGCCCCGGATTTGATGACAGACTGGACAGCTGACTTCAACACCGTCGCCGCAAGGCCCGTTCGAGCCTGTAGATCAGCGAACGTTAACCCCGCCGCATTGCTCGCATTGATCAAAACCTCGACCGTCGTATCAGCCTTGGTCGATGACAGTAGCCCGTTGAGAAAACGTCGGACTTCGACAAGGTCTTTTCGTCGGTGTTTTGACGCAAGATTGTCGATAACAACACCACCGCCGATCGTCATTTGCGGTGAATAGCTTCGGATGATAAATCGCTCGTTCGGGATCGCAACGATCGGTTTTTCCATCGTTAGCTGTACGAGATCTAGGCCACCAGGTACGATCTCGCCCCCGTCGTTCAATACCGAAACGCGGGCAAGCACCTCGGTCGTCCCAATATGAAACCGGACGCGCTGACGCGAACGCAGCGGCTTTGGTGAGCCGGAAAGAACTTCGATCTCAGTATCAATTATCTGAGTCGGTATCAGCGTGGTGAGTTCCGCGAGCATCATCCCGCGTTCAATCTCGTGGTGATCGACGCCGGCGAGATTCACAGCGACACGCTGCCCTGCACGGGCCGAAGCTACCGATTTTCCATGCGTCTGGAGGCCGCGAACGCGAACTTTTTGCGAGGCAGGAAGCAATTCAAACTCACTACCTTCCGTTATCTCGCCCGACGCGAGCGTTCCCGTGACAACGGCACCAAAGCCCTTCATAGAAAAGCTCCGGTCGATCGGCAGCCGCATTACGCGATCAATCTGTCGCTCTTGCAGAGCGCACGCAGCGTGCGAAAGAGCATCACGGATCTCCTCGATGCCGTCACCTTTTTGGGAACTGACCGCGATGATCGGCGAGAATTCGAGAAACGAATTCTCGACCAATTCGGCAGCCTCGAGCTTTGCAAGTTCCAGAGTTTCGTCATCGACAAGATCACATTTGGTTATCGCGATCAGGCCTGACCGAACATTCAACAACCGACAAATATCAAAATGCTCACGCGTCTGCGGCATCACTCCGTCGTCGGCCGCGATGACAAGAATGACGATGTCGATACCGCTGGCTCCGGCGAGCATGTTTTTTACGAATCGTTCGTGGCCCGGAACGTCAACAAAACCAATATGCGTATCGCCCACGCTCATCTCGGCAAAACCGATATCGACCGTTATTCCGCGACGCTTTTCCTCAGGCAAACGGTCAGCGTCCGTGCCGGTCAGAGCTTTGACCAAAGAGGTCTTGCCATGGTCGATGTGGCCCGCAGTGCCGACGATAACGTCCATATTTAGAATACTTTAGAAGCGATGTAGAAAAACGCGATCGGAGGAATGAAGGAAAGACCGAGCGACATTGCTGTGAAAGCCAGCGAATAAAGCCACGCTTCTCGGCCCGAGCGAATCTTGAAAAACGCAAGGAAAACTCGTTTGGTCAAAAGCAGAAAAATGGGCGGGAATAACAAGGCTATGACGATCGCCGCAATCAGTGTTGCTTCACCGCCGCTGACGCCCGACAGGTCACCGCTCCATGCCAGGGCGAGCATCGTGCCGATGATGACGAACGGGATGAAGAACCCGATGCAGAGGCTCAGATTGTTGGTCAGCATGACATACGCAACCGACTTCTGCGCTGACGCCCAGCCTTGGCGGATCAGCCAAAGAGTCTCTATGATGATAGCCGCGATGAAGCAGAGAGCAAATATGCCGGTTGTCACCCATTCAATCGTTACTGACGACATTTAAATTTCCCCCTACCTAGCTTGCATCGAGCTCGAACTGTTCGAGCTTGCGATAAAGCGTTTTTCGGCCGATATTCAATAGCCGAGCAGCGCGCGATTTATCACCGTCCGTGTAATCAAGCGTCGCCTCGATGACGCGTTTTTCGATCTCATCCATTGCCGACGGCACCTCGATCTGGATGCCGCCGTTTCCGGCTAGCGTCGCCCTTTCGAGACGCGCGTGAGACGAACCTCCGTCCGCACTTCTCGCGATCGCTTCCGGCAGGTCGTCGATCTCGATCTGACGGCCCGAGGCGATGATGACTGCTCGCTCGACAGCATTCTCAAGCTCGCGGACATTTCCGGGCCAGTCGTAATTCACCATTGCCCTCATCGCTTCCTTTGAGATGCCAGAAACGAAACGCCCTGACTTCTCCTTATAGTCATCGAGAAAATGTATCACGAGCGGATGAATGTCTTCGGCACGCTCGCGAAGCGGCGGCAAAGTGATCGGAAATACTGATAGGCGATAGAAGAGGTCTTTGCGAAATGAGCCGTCCTCGATCGCACGTTCGAGATCACTGTTTGTCGCGGCAACGACGCGAACGTCCGTCTTTATCACCTGCTTGCCGCCAACGCGTGTAAACTCGCCATCCTGCAATACTCTTAACAAACGAACCTGTGCCTGCGGCGACATCTCGCCGATCTCATCAAGGAAAAGCGTCCCGCCATTTGCCTCTTCAAAGCGGCCTTGTCGCTGATTTCTAGCATCGGTAAACGCACCCTTCTCGTGGCCGAAGAGTTCGGATTCGAGCAATGTTTCGGGTATCGCACCGCAATTGATCTTTACAAAGGGTTTCGTCTCGCGGCCAGAGTTGTAATGGATCAGGTTTGCGATCAGCTCCTTACCGGTTCCGGATTCGCCTGTTACGAGAACTGTAGTATTAGTGTTTGCTACATTTAGCCCAAGCTCGATAGCCCGTCGTATCGCCGGAGCCTGGCCAATGATCTCGCTTTGGCGTTGATGGAGCTCACTGCGAAGCCGCATCACCTCGGTCGAAAGTTGATCGCGTTCGAGAGCGGTGCCGATCTGGTCGGCGATGCCCTCGATAAGCGCGATGTCGTGATCCTCGAATTTACTCTGTTTGCTCCATACGAAACCGAGCAGGCCAAAAGCCCGCCCAGCTACATTGACCGGCGTGACCAACGCCGCTTTGCCGCGAAGCTGCGTATTAAAGAAAAGTCTTATAGCAAACGGCAATTCCGAATCGGCCAGTTTCAGCGTCTTCCCTTCACGCAGTAGCTCGCCGAGCGTCGGGAATGTGTCTAGGTCGACGGCCTTGTTGTGTTGCTCAAACATACGCAGCATCTTGCCAAGTTTTATCCCTTCAGCCGACTTGAAGGTCACGAGCGAGATTCGCTTTTCGCCTTTGTCCAGAACACCGAGAGCACCGTAATCGGCTCCAACTAGATTGATCGCCCGCTCAATGACGCCTTCCGATACTTCGTTAAAATCGGAGTGTGAATTGAGCGTATTCGCGATCTCTAGCAAAGCATTGATGCGGCGCGATTCCTGCTCCTGTGACACGTAGAGGCTCGTATAGCGATAGCCGATCGCGAGATGACGAGCGATCGATTCGAGAAATGCAACCTCCTCGTCGAGCCAGACACGGGGCTTTTTTGTATCGTGTAGGCCAAGCAGACCGAGCACATTGTCCCCGACTCTAATCGGTATCACCAATAGCGACCGGGTATCCAAAGCCTTTGCAAAGAACTTAAGCGTCGTGTCCTTTATCTTCGAGACGTCATTTATCCGCAGCGGCTTGGTGAAATCGAGCTGCTCAGCGAGCTTAGCCGCATCGAACGGAAATTTGGTTCCCTGACTCTTCGGGACGGACTTGTCCTTTCGCCATTCGTGGCTGATTACGAGGTCTTTGCCGCCGCTGAGCTGAAGCAGATCACAGCGGTCAGCCTGAAGCATCCGGCCGATCTCGGAGACGATAACGTTGAGAAAGCGTTCGAGATCGATGTCCGTCGGGAGGTCGGTCGCAAGGCGGTCGAGGATGCCCTCACGAGCTTCGTGCATCGCAGCCTTGCGTTCGAGCGAGAGTTTGGCTGATTCCGGATCGATGTCCATATTTCCTAATTTAGATTCGAACGGAACGGGTCAAAATGTCAAGTTGACACACTTCTGCCAAGAAGTGTGTAGATACGAAACACATTGGCCTGATTTTCTGCTAGTTTGGTCGCTTGACGGGCGGATTGGCCAGTCGGCTTCTGGGTACTTCCTTTTGTGCCCCCGTCGGCGTGATCGGCTTCGTTGGCGTTGTTGCAGGCTTTACCGGCGGAGGTAGCTTTGTATTCGCTGGCGGAGCTGAGTTCGAATTTGAACCGGATGTGATCGAATTCGAGTTTGTATTTGAGGCCTTGTTCGCCGCCTTATTGGCATTAGCATCCTTCGAGACGTAGTCAACACGCTGCCGTCCGGCCTCGGCATCCTCGAGCAGGGCAATGGCACGATCGTTCGACGCGTCGAGCTCGATAGCCTTCTTTAGCGCCGGAATAGCCTCGCGATACTGCGCGAGCTTAATGAGAACTGCTCCGAGCTCGGTCTGGTACTCTGTGTCGTCGGGCTTTAATTCGACAGCCTCTTTGAATTGTTTCTCAGCTTCCTCGTCCTTGAGTAATTTACTGTAGGTGCGGCCAAGATAGAAGTGGGCGGCATCATCTTTCGGATTAACTTTCAGCCATTTCTCATAGGCTTCGACGGCCTTTTCGAATGCGACCTCGGAGCGTAGTTTGGATGTCTTTTGCTTACCTTCACCGATGGTTACCAGCGGAACGGGTTCGCCGGCACGCTCGAGTTGCATCTCCTGTACGCCATATGCGATCCCGAGCTTGAAATGAGCTTCCGCGAGTTCAGGATTCATTTCGATCGCTTGTTTCAACGCGGAAATTGCCGGCTCAGTCTGGTTTTCATCGAGAAGACGCGTGCCCTCGGCGAGCGCAGCATTTGCATCGGGAAAGCTGGTCGGGGCTTCGACAACCGCTGTATTTGCGACCTCTGTATTCGCTACGCTTTTCGAACAACTAAGGCCAAAAGACGCAACTGCTGCCAAGCAGAAAATAAGACCAAACTTCTTCATAACAAACCTAACAACCTACGCCTAGCCTGGCGGAAATACGAATTGACGACCGGCGAGCAGATGAACGTGCAGATGAAAAACGGTCTGGCCGCCGTCGGAGTTCGTATTAATTACGAGCCGATAACCATCTTCGGCAAAACCGCGTTCACGAGCGATCCCCGCTGCCGTGAACATCAAATGTCCAAGCGTCCCTTTGTCCGTCGCCTTCGCCTTATCCACTGAATCAATATGCTGACGCGGGATTATCAAAATATGCGTCGGCGACTGAGGTGCGAGGTCGTTGAATGCAACGCACACGTCGTCCTCATATACAAATGTCGACGGAATACGTCCGTCAGCGATCTTACAAAAAATGCAATCGTCCACAACCATCTTTGATGCGTTTATTTAACCACAGACACGCCGGAAAAGTGAATTATTTGTCCTATTCTCTCGTCGAGGTAATGCCCGATTTGATGCGTTCGATATTCGCACCAAGCGAGCGAAATTTGCGCACGATCGTCTCGTAACCGCGATCGATATGATAAACACGGTCGATCAATGTCTCGCCCTCCGCACACAGAGCAGCGAGCACGAGCGAAGCAGACGCACGCAGATCCGAAGCGATAATCTTTGCCCCGGTCAATTGTGTCTTACCGCGAACGGTCGCCGTATTCCCTGAAACCGAAATATCCGCGCCCATCCGCTGCAATTCGGATACGTGCATAAATCGATTTTCGAATATCGTCTCCGTCACATGCGAAACACCCTCGGCCTGCGTCATCAGGGCCATGTATTGTGCCTGCATATCAGTCGGAAATAACGGATGCGGCTCGGTCGTTACATCCGTTGCTTTCAATCCGCCCGATGAGCATTTTACGAGCAAACTGCTCTGATTTAGCTCTTCGATCTCGACGCCTGCCTCACGAAGCTTTTCGATAACAGCGGTCAAATGGGTCGGATCGCAGCTCTTGATCTCAAGCTCGCCGCCCGTGATCGCAGCGGCAACGATGAACGTGCCCGTCTCGATTCGATCCGGAATGATAGTGTGCTCGGCACCACCGAGGCCCTCGACGCCCTCGATCTCAATGATCGGTGTTCCCGCACCTTTGATGCGGGCTCCCATCTTGTTTAGCAGCTCGGCGAGATCCTCGATCTCCGGCTCCTGAGCAGCGTTTCTTATTGTCGAGCGGCCACTTGCGAGAACGGCGGCCATCATCACATTCTCAGTACCGGTAACCGTAACTTTCTCAAAATCGATAGTGTTGCCAACCAATCGGCCTTTCGGAGCGCGCGCGACGACATCCCCCGATTCAAGCGAAACTGTCGCTCCAAGCTGTTCGAATGCTCTCAAATGTAGATCGATCGGCCGCGTTCCGATAGCGCAGCCGCCGGGCAAACTTACCTTTGCCTGACCAAATCGAGCAAGCAACGGCCCAAGAGCAAGTACACTCGCACGCATTGTTTTGACGAGTTCATAAGGAGCTTCGAATAACTCGACATTCTTCGCCGTCACCTTATGAGTACGCAGTTCCGGCGTCAAAACCGTTGCTCCGAGATCCTCGAGAAGGCGCCGCTGCGTGATCAGATCCTTTACATACGGTACGTTATGCAGAATCACCGTTTCCGGTGTGAGCAATGTCGCGGCAAGACACGGCAACGCCGAGTTTTTCGCCCCGCCGATTTCGATCTTTCCCTTTAGCGGCCGGCCGCCCCGCACTAAAAATTTATCCATAAGACACAAGAGCGACGGCCACATTCCCGTCGCATTAACGATTCCTTATACGATCTAGAACGAAATGTTATCATACGTGGCTCCGTCGGCGTTAGCCAAATCAGCCACAGGCGTGGCAGAATCTTGTCGTTCCGTTCTCGCTAAATATATTGCCTAAAAATGGGTCCATCGGCAGACAAAACAAGAGATCTCGCACTGAAGGCATCCGATTCCGCCCGGCAAGACGCCGCGCTGATCGAGCGTTGTCGCGCAAACGACCAAACAGCCTGGGACGAACTCGTCGAGCGTTATCAGCGCCTCATTTTTGCCATACCTCGCCGAGCAGGCCTAACGGAGGAACAATCATCCGATGTCTTTCAAGATGTGTTCCTGACGCTTTTCGAAAAGATCGACGAGATCGAGCAGCCGGACCGGATACGTTCGTGGATGGTGACGACGGCAAAATTCAAGACGTGGGCAGTGGTGCGCGGCTCGAAAGGATTTTATTCGCCTGAGACTGAGGAAGAAATGGATGCCGAAATGGCGGGTATCGCGGACGCCTCGCCGCTTGCTGACGAACTGTTGATCGAGCTCGAAGAGCAGCATCTGATCCGATCTGCCTTGAAGGAACTCGAGGAACGCTGCCAGCAGATATTGTCGATGATCTATCTGCGTGATCCCGCAGCGAGCTATGCTGAGGTCGCTGTCTCTATAGGTGTGGGCGAGACAAGTATTAGCCCTTTGAGAACGCGATGTTTAAAGAAACTCGCAAAAATACTGACTAAATAGCTACAGATGTCTTTTTCTGCACCTTCGCAGCACTGTTAGTTTGAGACAAGGCCACGCGGCCAACGAACTGATCATGAATAATTCGGAAGACCAAATACTCGAACACATCATCCGGCGAATGCAGTCGGACGTGGCGGTCGATGCTCCTGCGGACGCTTTGCGTTACTCGAAGAATCTGTTTCGAACGCGAGCCCCACAACCGAAAGAGTCCGTCCTCCGTCGAGTGCTGGCCGTGATGCGAGTCGATCTTGCACCGGGAACCGCAGCCTTCGGCGAACGCTCAAGCGGCGAGGGGCAAGCGAGGCAGGTTCTGTTTGATTGCGGCGAGAACGCCGTCGATCTGCGTATCAAGAAGGCTGGCGAAAATTTAGCATTCGAGGCCAAATCTTTGGTTATGGTTTTGAAAACGGAACGGTCGAGCTAGCATCGGCCGACCGGTCTTATTTGGCGAAAATGGACGACGTAAATGAGTTTCGTATCGATGACGTCGAGGCCGGTGATTATTCGATAATCGTTCGCGGCAGCCAAGACGAGATCCTTATAGAATCTGTCCCCGTCAATTAGTCTCTTCACCACAGCCCGCCGAAAGACGAAGGTCGCGCGACCTTCGTCTTTTTCTTCGTTGTATAATCGTCGGATGCGCCGCAGCGAACTCGCAAAACGCCTGATCTCCGCCCCCGACGATCTCAGCCGGCGAACGCTGCTGTCTGAAAATCGCCGTCTCGCCGACGCGAAGCTAGCCGGCGAGATCAGAAAACTGTGCTACGCGTCATGGACTGTAGAACCGGTGGTAGCTCAACGTGCCGCTTCGGCGATGCGAGTGTTGGTATCTCTTAACAAGGAGCCTTCGATCGAAGCCGTAGCGTCGTGGGTGAAAGGCATCGCCGCGATTACGCAAGGGCATTTCGAAACCGCTGCCTCTAAACTCGAAACCGCTTATCAGATACTTCAAAGTCTGGGCCTGGAAGCCGAAGCCGCCCAGACTTACGTTGCCAAACTTCTCGCCCTCGCCATGCTGGGCCGCTATGACGAGGCGGTGAGAACAGGCGAAGTCGCGTTGTCGGTATTTGTCCGCGTCAGCGACCAACTTGCCGCCGGAAAGGTGGAGATGAATCTCAGCAATATCGTTTCACGCCAGTCGCTCCATCGAGAAGCCGAGAAGTATTGCCTGTCCGCTCGAACACGATTCATAAAAGCAAAAGAAACGAGTTGGCTAGCAATGGCTGAGAACGGCCTTGGAAACACATATACGGAACTTAACGATTTTAAGAAGGCGGAGGTCTATTTCCGGAGTGCCCTCTCAACAGCGCGTTCCGCAAAAATGTCCGTCACCGAGGCCGAGATCGAGGCTAGTCTGGGCAACCTTGCTATTCTCCGTGGCGATCTTTCTGCGGCCCTTCGATATCTTGAACGGTCGCGACAAAAGTACGCCGAGCTGGATATGCCGCACCAGTCCGCGATCGCCGAGCTCGAGATCGCCGACATTTACGCCGAATTGAATCTTTCAAGTGAGGCGGCCGAGATATACGAACGCCTTTCGCCCGTTTTTGCAAAGCTTAAAATTAGGGCTGAGGAGGCACGTTCGCGATTGAATGCTGGTCGAGTTTCGATAAAGCTGCGGGACCCAGGCAGAGCGAGACGCCAGCTGGCAAAGGCTCTTGGGCTCTTCGAAAAGGAGAAGAACGAGTCAGGCAGAGTTGTCGCTCTGCTTGCCATTGCAGAGGTCGAGCTTTCCACCGGGAAGATAGATAAAGCGGTGTCAGCTCTCGATCGTGCATCCGCTACGATACAAAACGACCAAAATCCGCGTCACTGGATCAACCTAAAGCTTTGCGAGGCGAACGCATTTGAGCATCTGGGAAAATTTTCAGAGGCGGAAGAAATGCTGTCCGATGCATACGCCCTTGCAAAGAAACACCAGCAACTAGACTCGGCCCAAACGGCTCTAAACCGCCTCGGGAAACTCGCTTCCGGTCGCGGCGACATCGCTAAGGCCAAACGCTTTTTCTCAATGGCGATCAGGCAGATCGAGTCACTCCGCAGTTCGTTGACTGACGAATACAGCATGGCTTTTCTGGAATCGCGGCTCGAACCTTTCAGCAACCTCGCCCGACTACTCTTGGTTGAGCGAAGATTTGCGGCCGCGTTTGAAATGTTCGAACGTGGACGTTCGCGGGCGTTGCTCGATTCCTTTGACCGAAAGGTGGTAGCAGACAAAGGAGCGAAAAAGCTAACTGCTGAATTGGGCGAAGTGCGTTGCGAGCTAAATGCCTTTTACAAACGCCTCGATCTCGCGGCAGGCGAAGAGCGGGAACGCCTGGCCACAGACATAAAACATATCGAGTCAAGAATTGCGGAACTTTCACGACAGATCGAAAGTCTTGGCGCAAGAACCGTTGGAAAAAGCGGAGGAGGCGTAGATACAGACCTACGGGCAATGCAGAATAAGCTCGGACCACAACAGGTCCTGATCGAATTTGTCGAAGCAAATGGCAAGTTCGGCGCATTTGTCGTGAGCGCCTCGAAGATCAAATTCTTCGGCGATCTCGGTACCGCGACCGAGATCAAGGGATTGATCGAACAGCTTCACTTTCAGTTTGGGACTCTGCGATATGGCGGTGAGCACCTCACGCGATTTGCCTCTCAAATGAAACTCCGGGCCGATCGATGTCTGGCCGCGATCTACGATCTACTTATCCGTCCGTTGGGATCGAGCCTCAAAGGCAAACGGTTGGTGATCATCCCTGTCGGAGCATTGTTTTATGTACCATTTCAAGCGCTTACGGACGGCACGCAGTATCTGATAGAAAAATTTGAGATCGCGACCGCACCGAGCGCATCAGTTTGGTCCAGATTGGCCGCTCGCAAAGCGAAGTCTATTAAGAAGCCACTCCTGATAGGTTTCGCTGATCCGCGCATACCGCTCGTCGAAAACGAGATCAAAACGCTGAAAAAGATAATGCCGTTGTCCGCTCACCTGACAGGCAAGGCAGCGTCTTTTGCTGCATTTACGTCGGAAGCTCCGAAGCACGATCTCATTCACCTCGCCTGCCACGGTCAGTTTCGGCCTGACAATCCGATGTTCTCAAGCCTGCACTTGTCGGACGGTTGGGTGACCGTTAAAGATGTCTGTGCAAATCGCCTCAATGCAGAGCTGGTCACACTAAGTGCCTGCGAAACCGGAATGAACGAGATATTTGCCGGCGAAGAGATACTCGGCCTGGCTCGCGGCTTTTTGACGGCGGGTGCATCTGCTCTGATCGTTAGTTTATGGACGGTCAGCGACGAAGCGGCTCAAAAACTAATGTCAGATCTCTACACGCACCTGCAACGCTGCGACACACCATCCGCATCTCTTAGAAAAGCACAGCTCGGATTTGTCCGCCGCGGCGAGCATCCCTATCTCTGGTCGCCTTTTACATATATCGGGCGGTAAAATAAATCTGGGACAGTGTCTTTTTGAGGTGGTCAGCCACACTGTGAGAGTGGCGGGGCAGTATGCGTAATAACCTGAAACAGATTTTAACTAAATTGATCTTGGCGATTCTCCTATTGGTGGGATCATCGTTCATCGCTAACGCACAGGGAGATTGTAGCTGTGTGTCAAATCAGGTGATCGTACAGCTTGGTTCGCCAGCAAATCTGCCAGCAGTTGCGGCTCAGTACGGGCTGAACCCAACGCCTATTTCGCAGGTTGCTTCGCCACCGATCTATCTTCTTCAGATCACAAATGGCCAAACTCCGACGCAGGTAGTCTCGGCAATGGCCGGGGATGCCCGCATTACTTTCTCAGAGGTCAATCGCAAACTTTCCCAGGTCGAACGCGAAGGACTTGCCTGGACACAAGGGCGTTCGTGGGCTATCGGCCGTTCATGGGCGATCGGCGGGAGTGTGCGAGGATATGCCAGGCAGTATTTTCCGGGACGTATCAGGCTCAACGAAGCGTTTGCCGCTGCCGGAACAAGAGGGCTGAGAACAGACAACGGACAGCCGGTCGTTGTCGCAGTTCTCGACACCGGCATCGACCTTTCGCATCCATTGTTCGAAGGGCGATTGGTTCCTGCTACAGATCGCTGGGATTTTGTAGACGGCGATAACAACCCGAGCGAAGTCGGCGTGCTGCATCAGGATGCCTCCTTTGGTCATGGTACCCACGTCGCAGGCGTAGTTGCGTTAACTGTGCCCGATGCCAAGATCATGCCGATCCGCATACTCGATCGAGACGGATCAGGCGAGCTCTGGCGTATCACTGCGGGGCTTATCTGGGCCGCCGCACACGGTGCCGATGTCGCAAACCTAAGTTTAGGCTACCCTGATGATGTGCGCGTCTTACACGACCTGCTCGACTGCGTAGATCTAGGCTCGACCGCTACCGGAACGACTTTCCCCGAGATCGGAACTCGTCGGCTGGCCGTTTCCGTCGCTTCCGGTAACGGTGGCAATACAACGCAAGTGTTTCCGGCAGCCGAGCAGCGAGACGGAATGCTCTCGGTAGCTGCCAGCACAAAATACGACAACCTAGCCTCGTTCTCATCTTACGAACGCGGCTGGGTCGATGTAACGGCACCCGGCGAAGAGATCGTAAGCGCATTGCCCGGAGGGCGTTACGGAATGTGGTCGGGAACCTCGATGGCGGCTCCGATCGTCGCCGGAATAACGGCACTTGTAAAAGCTAAGTTCCCTACGACTTTCGCGACGCCGCACGATCTGCTTGACCGGGTCAAAGAAACCGCGGTTGATAAACGATTCAACGCTCAACCCTGGGGTGAGGTTAGGTTGAAACGTGTCGATGCTCTTTGTGCGATCACCAATGATCTAAACTGCCCCATACCGGTGAACGCAACAACATCGGGCTTTGAGAATTTTCTCGTGAAATAGTCGTCGATCTCCGAGACCTCATAAGCCGGACCGAGGCCGTCTGAAACGCAAGTTTCGGGCGGCCTCTTTTTTATTTTTTCGAAACTGTCTTTTTCGCTGTCCGCTTCTCACTGTATATCAGACGACACCTCGATCCGGGGTAATTATCAGTTCAGGAGTAAATGAAAATGAAACAGTCGAGAAAAGGGAAATTGGAAATTGGTCAAAATGTTCGCGTTGTTCGCAATGCTGGCGGCGTGGGTCTTAGTGCCACTCTTGACCGACAGCGTCAAGGCCGATGGTACACCATTAATTCTTGTCCGCACAGCGGCTCTCGCCGCCCCGAATGGTTCAGTGAACCCGCACGGGGACGCGACTTGGGAACTTTACCAAAGCGGCAACCGCGAGATCGAGGTCGAGGTCGAGGATATTAGCCTTCCGCAGGGAACGGTTTTGACCGCCTTTGTCGATGGCACCTTGATCGGTCAACTGGTGGTCGATGACAGACAAAAGGCAAGGATAAAACTGAAGACCGAGGACGGTCAGTCTGTTCCGACGGTAAACAACGGCTCCACCGTTCACGTAAGAAACGGCTCGACCATACTTGTCAACGGTGTATTCGGCGGCGGCGGTGCAACCCCATCGCCAACTGGCTCGCCAACTGGTAGCCCTTCGCCATCTGTATCGCCAACCGGGACGGCCAGCCCTTCGCCATCGGTTTCACCGACAGGTACGGCAAGCCCTTCGCCGTCCGTTTCGCCGACAGGCAGCCCATCTCCGTCGCCATCGGCTACGCCAAATGCTGGAGATCTTTTTGCGGGCCTCACCGGCCCGACGCTCAATGGCGTCTTGCCAAACGGTTTTGCATCTTACGAGTTGCACAGCAGCCGCACCGAGCTCGAGGTTCGCGTTCGACAAGTCAATCTGCCTATCGGCACATCGCTTGGCGTTATCGTAAATGGAAACTCAGCCGGCTCGATGTCCGTCCAGAGCGGCGGCGAGGGCCGTTTGCGGTTGCGAAGCGACAACGGCCAGTCCGTTCCGGTCGTAACTGCAGGCTCGACGATAGCGGTGCGAAATGGATCATCTACGATCCTGAGCGGCACATTTGGCTCGATGTCGGGAACACCTTCACCTACACCGACCGGCAGTCCAACAGGTTCGCCGAGTCCGACTCCTTCATTCGGACGCTCGTTTGAATCACACCTTACCGGTAGCGGAATGTCCCCTGCGGTAAACACGGCAGCTAACGGCGAGATCAAAGTCTCGCTCAACGCCACCGAAACTCAGGCGACAGTTTTTGGTGAATTTCACAACCTGTCGAGCAATCAGGCCGGAGCTCGTATCGAAACGACGCTCGGCACCGTTGTAACGATCCGCGATCTCGGCATCGTTGGCGGCCGTAACGGAAATTTCCCGTCCGTTACATTCGATGTCACATCGGCTCAGGTCCAGCAACTGCGTTCGGGGCTTTGGTCGGCGGTGATCACGAGCGTTAATAATCCGAACGGCGAGATCCGCGGAGGCTTTCGTCAACGCGGCGGCGGCGGCGATCTGAACGGCGACGGCCTCAATGATTTTGCGTTGTTCCGTCCGTCAACCGGGGTTTGGTACGCAGCCAATACCGACGGGTTCTTTAGCCAGAGCTTTGGTGCGATAACCGACCGCATCGTCTCAGGCGACTATGACGGCGACGGAAAGACAGATCTAGGCGTGTTTCGTAACGTTGACGGACTCGGTGTCTGGGAGATCAAGCGAAGTTCCGATGGCGGCATCACCTCCGTTCAATGGGGGCTTGCGAGTGATACACCCGTTCGCGGAGATTTTGACGGCGATGGCCGGCTTGATCTGACCATCTATCGCCCGTCAAATGGTGCCTGGTACATTCTCAAGAGCGACAACACCGGATTCTCGATCGTGAATTGGGGAATTGCTGAGGACAAACCCGTCGCCGCGGACATGGATGGTGACGGTAAGGATGATGTCGCGGTGTTTCGCCCATCGACCGGCGTCTGGTACTGGATCCGAAGTTCGGATTCAGAGTTCACAGCTATCGGCTGGGGCCTGAATGGCGACATCGCGACCCCGGCGGACTTCGACGGTGATGGAAAGAGCGATGTTGCAGTCTTTCGTCCAAGCACGGGTGTTTGGTACTGGATGCGTAGCTCTGATCAGACGTTTTCAGCAGCCACGTGGGGAATCAACGGCGACATTCCGGTGACTGGAAACTACGACGCTGACGGTAAAGCGGATATCGCGGTTTTCCGTCCGTCAGACGGTAACTGGTACGTTCTACGCAGTTCGGATCTTGGGTTTGAAGTGTTCAACTTTGGACTAAGCGGTGATGTACCACTAGTCGCGAGGTAAAAATAATAGAAAGAGACGGCTCTGACAAGAGTCGTCTCTTTTTTCGGCAACCTCTTGGATCACAGATCCATCCAAATATTGGCTTTGGACAATGCCGATAGTTGGTTCGCTTTAATGAATCTGTTCGAAGCTGTCTTCCCCGGTCGAATAACCCTCCTTTCGACCGGGGAATTTTTATTGTCTGAGGCTTTCCCGAAGACGGATCAGTTGCTCGGTATGACGCCGCTCGTGCAGTCCTGAAAGGGCAAACCACTCTGTAGCAGTAAGATCGCCAAAATATGGATGCGGGAATGTTGGTTCGCTGAGGTCAAGCTGCTCAAACCCCTCTCGAAGACCCTGAAAAACGGTGTTAGCGGCATCGAGTTTGGCTGTCGATTCTTCGATCGAGAAGCTGCCCGTCGGCTTAACACGCTCGGGGGCCTCGGCCTTCATAGTTGCCATTTTGGCGAGGTGCCCGTAGAAAGTATCCGTGATCGCCAGGCCGACGCTTGGTGCGGCTCCGTTTGCTTTGGCCTTTTCGATCAACTTAGAACAGATCCCAGCCATCCCATTGCTAACAATGGCGATATGCTCCGCAATGTATGCGGCCGACCACGGTTCGTCATCAGTGGTCTTATCAGCCTCGTCGTCACGAATATCACTCAGTACCGCCAGAAGCTTCTCTCTAGATCTCTGATTTGCAGCGTAGATGTCTGCGATGGATTCGAATTTCATAGTCTTATGGTTTTACGGGTGTCGCCGCCTGGCCCGTCAACGCCAGCCTATGCCAACGTGAAAAGCTGCGAACGCTGTCCGTCTCGGTCTTCATTCGCCGTAAATAAGCGGTCTGCAGATACAAGAGTTCATCAGCCGTCCAAGCGATCTCGACTATCGGATTGTAGGAAACGAGCAGCTTCTCGTCCGGAAGCGTCGAGACTGGCTCGTTTGGTTCCGGTGTTGACGCTGGAGCGTTGGCGTCAATATTTCCGGCATGTGAGGCTCTTTGCTGATTGCGGTCGTAGGCTTGCGATGAGATGAGGAGCTGATTACGTAGTGGGATCGCAGCCTGCGTCGGGTTTGTTCCGACAGCATCGTAGATGCGAACTTGCGTCTCGAATGCAGCCGCGATCTTTGCCGAATCAGGCGACCACACCGGCCGAACAGCAGTCAGATTGTCGTCGAGACGCCGCTCGCGGCCGTTCTTTTCGATAACACGAAGTCGTCCCTGCGGCACCATCATCTCGCCTTTCTGATCCGCCAGTACTTCGATGTATCGCCATTCGCGGGCCGTAGCTGCCATTGCGACAAGCATCGAGCTGTCAGGCGACCACGTGTAATAAAAATAGATCAGCCCGTCATTCTGCGTGATCGGCTTAACGCCGCCGCCATCCGCTCCGCAGAGATATATCTGCTCGGTGCGAAAGGTGAGGATGCCAGTCGGTGGCGCGACTGTTGGGGCCGTCACCGGAGCGGCGGCTGGATCAGTATTGGCGTCAATCGCGGTATTCGCGTCAGATACTAACGGCGTCACAGACGGCGTCGGAAGCATCAAGCCCGCCATCGGATCAGCTACCCGGATCATTGCGACAAACGCCACCAACGTCGAATCCGGCGACCAGACGATCGTGTCCGGAAAGTGCACCGCCATCGAATCGGCCGTCATCTTCTTGAGCAGCTTGCCGTCGGCCGTGTACATATCAAGCCGGTATTCCGACGAAAGATCGCTGATACGGTGATAGACGGCAACGATGCGTTTCTTATCGGGCGAGACTATCGTTTTATCCAGAAGCTCGGTCAGGCGGTTGGAGTCAAAATCGGCCTGGACCGCCGCATTTCGTTCCTCGGTAGATTGCGAAGGTTCGAGCGTCGGCGCCGGAACATCAGCTTCATAACGATAATTCAGCCGCACAGCCGGCATGTCCCGCATCGCGGTCTTCACTGGCTCTTTCTTATCAAAAAGCGGGCTCTGACAGGCCGTGCCGCCAAGGATGACAGCGGCCAGCAGAGCCGTAACGCAAGGTTTTACCACAGTATTAAAGATCTGCATTAAAGTAACTACGATAAAGCTTTTGCTGCGCTTCGGTCGGCTCAGCGACAGTTGCGAATGAGTATTCGCGGCGGTCATTACTGCCCAGTGTAAAAGTCATCTCGCTCAGCTTGTCAAAGCGAAAGATCGATAGCTTCACCTTATCATTTGGCTTTTTCTCGTTCAGATAGCTCGTCAAAAATGCCGTCGACGCGCGATAACCATCGATCGCAACGATCTGATCGCCGGTGTTCAGGCCCTGTTCGTAGGCCGGTGTGTTTGCAGGAACTGTGCGAATATTCAGCCGTCCGTTCTCCTCGACCGTGTCGGCACCGATGTAGGCACGGTTTGCATTTGGTGTCGTCACCTTCATTTGAAGTCCAAAAGGATTGACGATCGAATCGTAATCGATATCCTCACGCCCGCGAACGTACTTAGCAAAAAAATCGTCGAGGCTCTTCCCTGCCATCATCTCTGATACTTTCTGATAATCCTCGGGCGTGAAATTGCGGTTCTTCTTAAAGAACTCAGCCCACAGATATCGCATTACATCGTCGAGTGATTTTGTACCGCCCGATGCCGAACGTATCGACATATCGAGCATCATATTCACGATCTCGCCTTTGTCGTAATAAGAGATCTGATTATTGACGGCGTTCTCATCAGGCCTATAAAACTTGATCCACGCATCAAAGCTCGATTCTTCAAGGCTAGTCTCAAAACGTCCCGGCCTCGCCTGAAGCTGCTGTATCCCGCCCGCCCGCTGTGCCAAGAACTCACGCTGCGTGATCAGGCCCGCACGAAGCAACAAGATATTCGAATAATATTCGGTAGCGCCCTCGGCGACCCAGAGCAGCTTGGTATAATTCTCGTTCTCGTAATCGAAAGGCCCGAGAGCGTCGGGGCGAATGCGTTTTACGTTCCAAAGATGAAAATGCTCGTGAGCTACCAGACCGAGAAATCCTTTGTAACGGGCATCTGGCTTAAAGCCAAATCGATTTGTCTGTAAGGCGGTCGAATTTAGATGCTCAAGGCCGCCGCCGCCGCGCAGATTCAGGATAAACGTGTAGTCGTTGTACGGCAGTTCGCCGCCAAAGATCTTGGCTCCTTCTTCGACGATCTTAGCGGTATCCGCCACGAGCTTCTTCGGATCGTAGTTTCCCTCGCCGGTGATCACGTATCGATGCGGCTTGCCGAGCACGTCAAATTTGAACTCCTTATAATCGCTCACCTCAAAGGGTGCGTCGTAGAGAACATCATAGTCATTAGCCTTGAACGTATTCTCCGCACCCGGAACAGCGGGCAATCCCGTGGCGACTTTCCAGTTGCCAAACGGGATCACGCGAACCGTCGGTGAAACCTTTAGCTGGTCCTTGACGAAAAACAGCAAGGCCGTGTTGTTCCAAAATGCATGTTCGTCATTCAACTCGTTGGTACGAACGGTCAGCTCGTTTGAATAGACTTTATATCGAGCAACAAACTCCTTTACGCCCTTCGAATCGACCTGCCACGTGTTCTTTGACGTTTTGCGCCACTTCAGGTCACCGCCATTTGCGTCCTTTGCTACAAAAGCCTGTACATGGCGAGCGTATTCGCGCACCAGATAGCTGCCCGGTGTCCAGACCGGCATCTTTAGCTCGGTCTGGTCGGGCATTTGCGCCCAACTCACACGCATTTCGACCTCAAGCAGATGCGTTGCTGGCTTTGGCATCGAGACGGTGTACGAGATCTCGGGCGGGACTGGCTTGGCCGCGACCGGCGTTGGTTTTGGTGTCTTGGCCGGCTTTTTCTGGGCCGGAGATTCCTTAGGCATAAAGAAAAGTAGGGTCAACAGTAGTAACGCGAGTTTTGGAATTGATCTGAATGGCATTGCTTTTTCGATTTTCTCCGGTGAGATGCTATGGTTAAAATCTTACTATAAATCAGTGTTTTGAGCAGTTGCGGAAAGGTTCTTTGCGAGCGAAATGGATCAGGATAAACCCATAGAAAAGAAAACGGACGAGCCAAAGGAAAAGTTCTTTACCACTCCTTTGATCATCATTTTCGTGACCATCTTTATCGATCTGATCGGTTTCGGAATGGTCATCCCCATCCTGCCGTACTATGCGAATACCGCCCCTTTCAATGCGACCCCGCTGGAAATTGGCTTTCTGGTCGCGATCTATTCGCTGATGCAGTTCTTCTTCTCACCGCTGCTCGGACGGCTGTCGGATAGGTACGGAAGGCGGCCGATATTGTTTATCAGCTTGCTCGGCTCGGCGGTCGGTTACCTGGTAATTGGTTTTGCGAACACACTGTTTCTGGTCTTCCTGGGCCGCATCATTAGCGGGATCACGGGCGGAAACATCTCGACGGCACAGGCGTATATTGCAGACGTTACCTCAAAGAAAGACCGTGCCAAGGGCATGGGTCTTTTTGGGGCGGCGTTCGGCCTCGGGTTTATTTTTGGTCCGGCTTTGGCAGGCGTTACCAGCAAGTATGGTGTCCACGTGCCGTTCTTTTTTGCGGCTGCACTTTCCTTTGCAAACGCCATTGCTCTTTACCTAATTCTCCCCGAATCGCTCAAGCCGAGTCAGCGGGCTGTATTGCCAGAACGTAAGAACCGCCTCCTCGAACTCTTTGAATCGCTCAAGGACAAGGAGTTTCGCGAGCTCAATATCATATATTTTCTGCTCGTCACGGCGTTTTCGATAATGACGTACGCATTCGTGCTGTATACGACATTCCGGTTTGGATACACGCCGGAACAGAACGGCTATCTCTTTGCATTCGTTGGATTGATCGCGATCTTAGGACAGGGATTTTTGTTCAACAAGCTGGTGATGAGGTTTGGCGAGTCGCCGTTGATCGTGGCCGGTTGTCTGATGATGGTGGCAAGTCTATTGGCTGTCCCGCTCGTCGGGCCGCAGGTCGGCGGCCTAGCCGGGTTGCTTATCGGAACCGCTGTTTTATCATTTGGAAACTCCCTGGCGTCCCCGGGTGTAACAAGTCTCGCATCAAAGTCTGCTAGTGAACACGATCAGGGCCGTGCGATGGGAATCATGCAATCGGGTGCGAGCCTTGCTCGCGTGGTCGGGCCTGTCGTTGGCGGTTTGCTGCTGAATAACCGGATGAACGCGATCGACGACTTTACTCTCTACCGCACATTCTGGACGGCATCAGGGATAATGTTCGTTGCGTTTCTTGTAGCTGTATATTTTGCGAGGACCGCAAAGGACTATTCGGTCTAGCTTACAGCAAGACGACGGGTCGCCGTTCTTGCGGTCGGAAAGACCAGTCTAAATGTAGTACCTTCACCCTCAGCACTTCGAACCTCGATCGTCCCGGCATGTTCCTGAACAATGCCGTACGTGACTGCGAGCCCGAGGCCGGTACCATTGCCGACACCTTTAGTTGTAAAGAAAGGATCGAATACCTTTCCTAAATTCTCAGCCGGAATTCCTCCGCCCGTATCCGCAACTTCGATGACCACACCGTCGTCCTCATGGGCAAAGGTCCTGAGCGTGATCGTCCCGCCGCTGAACATTGCATCGCGTGCGTTGAGGATCAGATTTGTGAATACCTGCTGCAATTTGCCGCCGCTGCCATGGATCGCCGGCGTCGTCCGCATATTCTTTTACGATCTCGACGGTCGATTTACGAAGCTGGGGTTCGAGCAACTGGAGGGTATCGTTCAGAAGCTTATTGATCTCGATAGCGCCAAACTCCTCCGCGTTCCCGGTTCGTGAGAAGTTGAGCAAATTTCCGACGATGTTCGTCGCACGATCTGTCTGCCGCTGCATTTTTTGTAGCAGGGCATGTTTCGGATCGGTCTCAGGGATCATTCCGAGCAGCATCTGCGTGTAGCTCGATACGCCGGTGAGCGGTGTGTTTACCTCGTGGGCGACACCTGCCGCTAACAAACCGATGCTCGAAAGCTTTTCGCTCTGCTGCAGCGTTTCTTCAAGCTTGACGCGGGATGAGACATTCTCGAAAACAATGATCGCACCAGTCTGCTGATTAGAAACACTGCGAAGCGGTGCAACAGCAACATTCAAGATCAGCGAACGTCCGCCTCGGTCGTATGTATGCAATTTGTATGCGTTGCGGATCTCGGTCAGATGCCAACGCGATTTGCCGAGAATATTCTCAAGATTTAAGGCAAAGCTCTCGTCAAAAATATCCTCGACCTGGCGTCCGACAGCCTCTTCGCGATCGAGGCCCATCATCTCTTCAAACGGCGAATTGCAGCGGATAATGCGGCCAGATTCGTCGACCGCGAGCAGGCCGACATTGACGGATTCTACTATCGACTCGTTGAATTCCTTGAGCAAAGCGAGCTCCTCAGTATGCTCTTTCTGCTGGCCGTATAGTCGGCTGTTTTCGATAGCTACGGCGATGTAGCCGGAGACCGTTTTGAGAATGTCGAGGTCTTCGCTTGAGAGCAGCGAACCATCACTAGCCCGGCCGAGCCCGATCACAGCAACCATTTTGCCCGCGGCAACGCATGGGACGAAGTAATGCAATTCCTGTCGGATAACAGATTTCGCATGGCCGTTGCCGTTGCCATTCGAAGGAGCGTTTGTGATCTCGATATCGGTCGAGTCGAGTTCGTCCGCTCGAACGATACCTTTCGCCGCTGACCGCTGGCGTATCATCGTGCGAAAATCGGCCGGTATCTTGTATTCCTCGTCGAGGCCGACCGACTTTGCGAGACGATAATGCCCGACCGCTTGTTCGTCCTCGATAAATACAGCTACCTTCTGGACATCGAGCACCTGCTTCAACCTTTCGCTCAGGCCGTCGAGTAGCGGATCGAGTGCCGTCGTCGCCGACAACGTTTTGCCAAAATCCAGCAAACCCTGACGTAGATCGTAGCGTTCGCCGTAGAAGAACCGGTCGGCACGCTCTTGTAAGAACTTCTTGAGCGGCTCGCTCAGCAGTACGATCGCACCCATCGCAACGATCGCGATCAATGCCCGTAGCGTGATCTCGGTTGTCGAGAGATTATTGCCGACTGCTAAGAAAACAAGCCCGAGTGCCACCGCGCCGATCATCATCGCAATGGCCAATGTCGTCATCGCATACACCAACGCACGCCGCACGACGACATCGACATCCATCAGACGATAGCGAACGACCGAGTGACCGAAGCTGAGCGGGATCAAAGCGAGCGGAAGCGTTGTGATCGCAGTCGCAAAATTGTCGTCCGGTATCTGGATCGCCAGCTTCTCAACAAGCTGCATCAACACGACCGGAACGATCGCTGCGATCGTCCCCCACATCGTCCATTTCAATCGTTGCCGAACAACGGGCTGACCGCTCTTGAAGAAGCGATAGACGAGAACTCCGGCACCAGTCGAAACACCCGCAACAAAATGATAGAAATTTGCCTGATAAAGAAAGCCGAACAGATTAAATCTGTCCATCAACCCGGCGAGAGACGCCGACAAACCTGCCTCCGGCCAAAGCTGCGGCACCACCGATATAAAGACCAGCACGACGGAAAAGATCGCCGCCGGAACGTAAAGAACGTAAGTCTTCCACCTCTCTGCCGAGAAAACATCGCTCCGCACGGGGTAACGAATGCAAAAGTGTAGAAACAGCGGTACAAACAGTGCGAGGGCTATGTTATCGAGTAGGTCAACGGCAAGATCAAAGTCCTTGAGCAGTCCGACCGATCTATAAGTGTGGAAAATAAATGCCGCAAGGCAAACCGTTGCAAAATGTAAGACAAACGGCGAACTGCCACCCTGCTTGAACAGCACAAAAATGCCGACACCGAGCCATATGAGGCCAACGATCGACAAAAAGATTATCGACGGAGTCCAACGCGGGATCGAGTCGATCTTCTTTAGATCTGCGAAGTAAAAATTGTCTGCAAATGCGTAGCTCGGACGCTGGAATGAATAGGTCAGGCTGCCGCCGACACCGGCGGATTCGAGATACATCTGCACGTCTGCGACGGATGTGACCTCGTCGATCTTGTCCTCTTCCAATCCGATTCCGATCAGCTTGTCACCGACCGAAACGCCGGCTCGCGAACCCGCAAATCCTTGCTGAACCTTGTCTGCATAAATGCCGTCCGCACGCTGCGACCACAGCACACCGTCGGTCGGCGGTAGATTCTGAAAAGCACGCTGAGACAGGTTTAGCGCCGCTGCTGTCACGAACAGCACCGACGCCAAGAGCCATATCAGGCTCCAACTTGTCAGCATCTTTTCTTTCATCAATTTAAGGCATACTTCGCCGTAAGTGTTTTAATGCAAACGGTGTTCCAGATTGAGCATTACGTAGGCAGCATTTACAGACTCAAATTCTAAGCCTGAAATCGTATGCGGTGCCCACTATAGCTTGCCGAAACCAGTTTGTTCATACAGCATTTTGCCGAGTATCCGAGAATTTGGACAAAACAAAGCCGCGAAAAAACGAGCAACACCGAGAAATTTAACAGCTTCTCTCGTAAACCTCGCTTCTCCGCGGCGATCTCTAGAATCGGACCTGTATTCCGCCACGCAGCATCCGTCTCTGCGAATTCAATCTCAAACTGCCTTCCTCTCCAAACAATCCGGATTGAAGGTCAAAGATATTTCTCGCATCAACGACAGCCGTGGCACGTATAGGCAAGCCCAACGTCGGGATATGCTGCGTCACATACACGCTTAAGCCCGGATCATAAATTGCGAGCCGCCCTTTGAAAGGATCGATGGCGAAAACTGTTGCCTGCGATGATAGGCGATAGATAGTTCGAACGCTCGTTCCCGTCTTTAGATCGGCGGCGACCTGCGCAAAGAAGGATTGGAAAAAGTCGTTCTCAAAGACACCGTCAGGATCCGTTATCGCCTGCGAGGAAAGCCGCTGCCCATTGCCATAGGAGTAACCTGCCGAGGTCGTAAATAACCCGTTTAGCCGACGTGTGTAAACGACGCGAATACCGGCGGCACGCCCCTGTTGGTTGGCAACAATGTCGCCGAATCCGTCATCGCCGAGCGTATCGAAGCCGAACGCATTTATGCCAACGCCCCGGGTCGATGTCGTGTCCAGGAATAGATTTGCCTCGACGCTCGAACGGTTGTCGATGATCCGCTCAAAGCCAAATTCGACTCGGCGGCTCTTATTCATTTGCGGTTTACCACCGACCACAAAGAGGTCATCGATCGCAACCGGCTCGGTAAAAGCAACACTCTGTCCTTCGAGATCGATAGCGTTTGCCCAGGACTTTTCCTGAGTCTGAGCCGCAAATGCCGATCGAAATCGCGTCTTGGAATTTAGATCAAACTGGAAACCGAGTCGCGGACTGATCGATGAGTCTTCGCCGGCTCCGACAAATCGCGAATAATCAACGCCGTAAACGACGATGATGCCTTCGCGGATCTTCCATTCGTCGAGAGCCTGGAAAGAGATCTGCCCTAGGGCTTTTTCGGTGTTGCCGACAGCAACTTGACCAAGCTTACCCGCTGACGCAGCAAGCCTTAGCTGATGATCGTCGTTCGGACGAAATGCCGTAGAAAGCTCTAATCTCTGCGGAGCGAAGCGGCCCGTGCCTACCTGTCCGGCAATCACAAATTCAAGGTCATCGCTACTAGGGATAAGGGTCGCAAAATTCACCCCGGCAAAATTGCCGCGATCGGAACCGGCGAAATATGTCTCAACTACACTTTGGGCGGGACGCCTCGTCGCTTTCTCGACCGGCTCATCTGTCGTTTCTACAGCCGCTACGGTCGAATCTTTGCCCTCACGATTCTGATAGATCGCCCGTTGCATCTGCGCGGCACGAATGCGCCATTTGGAACTGTTGCGGTCGACGCGCTTTTCGGGCAGCGTGTTTCCGTCACCGGCACGCTCCAATTTAAAGCCGTACGTAAGTTGAGAAGCCCGGCCGACCTCGACGCCAAAAAGCGTAACAGGATTGAACCCTTGAGCTACCGCGAGCACCGAATATGTACCCGGGATGATGCGGGCGAGAAAGCTGCCGTCGCGATTAGATGTGACCTGTTTGAGAAGTTTCGACGTACCGTTACGAAAGATCGCGACCGATGCCTCAGCTATCGGGCTGCCGCCCTCGTCACGGACGATACCTTTAATGATGCCGACATTGCTGCTCTTTTCGATAGTTATTGTCGCCGGAGCAGCTGCCGCTGAACCAAATGAAAGCGCTGTGAAGGAGGTCAGAATAAATCCGACGGTTCCGAGTAAGCGTGTCACTTTGTTCGTAAATCCCATCTTAAACGGCATTACCAGCAATTCGGGTATTTTGTTCGTAAAAACAAGTCGTGTCAAGGCCGTAAAGGTACGTATTGCTGGAAGTAGGATGCAAGTTACTTGACAAAGTTTGCTTGTCGGCTAGAATGAAAGTCTGCCGAAAGGTAGAAACGGAGACGTGGCTGAGCGGCTGAAAGCGGCGGTTTGCTAAATCGTTGTAGTCCAAAAGACTACCACAGGTTCGAATCCTGTCGTCTCCGCCATCATTTTAGACGAGCTACCAGATCTTTGATCCTGGTAGCTTTTCTTGTTTTGCCTCACTTTTGCGTTCTCGCGGCTTTCGGGCGAAACTAATCTCTTATGTCTGTAAGAGTTAGATTCGCACCCAGCCCGACGGGCTATCTTCATATCGGCTCGGCACGCACCGCGCTTTTTAATTATCTTTACGCCCGGCATACTGGCGGCAAGTTCCTGCTTCGGATCGAGGACACCGACCTCGCACGCTCGACCGAAGAATCGACCCGCTCGATCCTCGACGGCCTCGCATGGCTTGAACTCAACCACGACGAAGAGATCGTCTTCCAGTCCGACAACGCCGACAAGCATCGCGAAACCGCCCGCAAACTGCTCGCCGAGGGTAAGGCATATCGTGATTTCACTCCAAAGGCGGAGCCAAACGAGGCTAATGTAAAAGACACGATCAAAGACCGCGCACGTGCCAACCAAGGCGAAAAGAACATGCGCGACAATCCATTTCGCGATCTTTCGGTCGAAGAAAGCGATGCCCGTGCGGAGGCGGGGGAGCCTTTTGCTATCCGTTTAAAGGTTGCGGAGCACGGTCGCACAGCGTTTGACGATGCAGTTTACGGAATTCAGGAGAGGAATTACCATGACACCGAAGATCTAGTTTTACTCCGCTCCGACGGCCATCCTCTCTACAATCTCGCCGTCGTTTGCGACGACATCGAGATGGCGATCACGCACGTCATCCGCGGCCAGGATCATCTGACAAACACACATAAGCAAGTCCTGATCTACGAGGCCCTCGGCATCACGCCGCCAACATTCGCCCATCTGCCGCTCATCATGGCTCCGAACAAGGGCAAGCTCTCGAAGCGCAAACACGGCGAGGTCGTCTCGATGACGACGTACCGCGACGCGGGATTTCTCGCCGCCGCATTCCGCAACTTTCTCGCCCTGCTCGGCTGGTCAGCGAGCGAAGAGCAAGAGATCTATTCGCTCGAGGAACTCGTCCAAAAATTCTCGCTCGAAGGCATCCATCGCTCAAACGCCGTTTTCAATTTTACCGAAAACGACCCGCGCAAATGGACCGACGACAAGGCCCAGTGGATGAACGCCGAATACATCCGCACAATGCCGGTCGAGGATCTGCTGCGATTCGTAAAACCAGAATTAAAAGCGGCAAAACTGTGGCGCGACGAATACGAAGACGACGATAGGGAATGGTTCGAAAAAACGATCAACCTCATCCGTCAACGCTTCTTCACGCTGAAAGATTTCTCAAAACAAGGCCGCGCATATTTCAGCGAAGACTACGACTTCGACCCGGCCGCGATCGAAAAGAACCTGTCGAAGTTCCCCGATCTCAAAACGTGGCTCCCGGAATTAGCCGATCGTTTTGAGGCGGAGTTTGCCGACAAACCGTACGACGAAGAGAACATCGAGATAGTCGTCAAAGCTTTCACCGAGGAAAAGGACACAAAACTCGGCGTAATCATGAACGGTGCAAGAACGTTACTCACGGGCGTAGCCGTCGGCCCATCGATGCTGTCGGTATTTGAGATCATCGGCCTGGACCGCACGATAATGCGACTAAGGAGTCAGGTTGCGTGGACATAGATCGTGGAAAGCCACCAGAAGTTTGCTGGACTAAAGAGCTTGAATTCGCATGAAGAATATTCTGATCATAGCCGCCTTTCTTTTTCTGAATCTATCGTTGTTCGGCCAAACGCCTCGAGCCAGAGACATAGGTATTCCGTTTGAGGGAGATACCGGGAAATTCAACGCAATAACCGACGTCGCAGGCGTTGAGGTTGGATACAGCACTCTGATCTCCGGGCAAGGTAAGAATATCCGGGGTCAAGGCCCTGTCAGAACGGGCGTCACAGCTATTTTGCCAAGAGGTAGAAACAATAATCCTGTCTACGGCAATTGGTATTCATTGAATGGCAATGGTGAAATGACCGGCACGACCTGGATCACCGAATCCGGATTTTTAGAAGGGCCGGTAATGATCACCAATACGAACAGCGTCGGTGTCGTAAGGGACGCGGTCTTGAAGTGGTTTGTAAAGACCGGTTGGTACAAGGAAGATTTCTGGTACACCTATCCAGTAGTTGCAGAAACATACGACGGTTTTCTGAACGACATTTATGGGTTTCATGTAAAGGAGAGCAATGCGTTCGAAGCTTTGGACACGGCCAAAACCGGAACGATAGCGGAAGGTAATGTCGGCGGCGGAACGGGCATGATGTGTTTGGGCTTTAAGGGCGGAACCGGCACGTCATCGCGCCTAGTCAAGATCAAAGACACAACATACACTCTCGGTGTACTGGTTCAATCAAATTTTGGATCGAAAAAGAACTTTTCAATTGCAGGCGTACCCGTCGGTCAGGAACTGAAGGACGTAATGAACTATGAATTCAAGGCGCCGCCCTCTTACAATCCCGGAGATGGTTCGATCATCGTAGTTGTAGCCACCGACGCACCGCTTTTGCCTCATCAACTAAAACGCATCGCCGCGAGAGTCGCCATCGGAGTGGGCAAGGTAGGCGGACGCGGCGAGAATGGTTCAGGCGACATATTTCTAGCTTTTTCAACAGCGAATCCAACAGCGTTTAGTCGGGAAGCTACGACCAAAGTCGATCAGCTCTCAAACGATATGATCGATCCGCTCTTCAATGCGACCGTTCAGGCGGTCGAAGAATCTATAATTAACGCTATGGTGGCTGCCGACACGATGGAGGGAATCAACGGAAACAAGGCCTACCGGCTGCCGCATAAATTAGTTATCGACGTATTGAAGAAATATAACAGGATAAAATCTGACTGAACTTAGATTGCTCAACGGTGTCTCGGTCGGCCCGTCAATTTCTCGGTATTCGAGGTCATCGGCCTTGAAAAGGACGCTTCTGCGTTTTCGTAGCCGCTGGGCATAGGAAGGTTGATATTTGTATTCTCTGCGACATACTTTATGTTGGGAGAGCGATATCATCACTGATGTCGAACACATAATAATTATGAAAGGATTTAAATCAAACATAGAGAAGGACACACTTAAGAACAAAAACTTCCGCAAGGTTGTTTACACCGGACAGCATCTGCAGCTCGTCCTGATGAGCCTCAAACCGAAAGAGGAGATCGGTGCCGAAGTACATGCTGAGAATGATCAGTTTTTGCGCTTTGAGGGCGGCAAGGGTCGCGTGATCATCGACAAAACGACCTACAACGTCAAAGACGGTGACGCCGTGATCGTGCCTGCGGGTGCCAAGCACAATGTGATCAATGTATCGGCGAGCGAAGACCTCAAACTCTACACGATCTACGCTCCGCCGCATCACAAGGATCAGATCGTTCGCAAGACAAAGGAATCGGCCGAGGCGAACGACGAGGAGTTTGACGGTAAGACCACCGAGAAGCCGAAGAAAAAGAAATAGCGAAGCTTGCAGGTTTTTGCTCTATTAGCGTTCATAATAGTGCAGAACCTGTTTATGAGACATCGCGTCAAATTTTGGCCGTACGCTGCCACCGTGATATTTATCACGGCCACGTGTGCGGCCATTTTTGCGCAACCAAGCCCGCCGCCGCTCTCGCAGGAATTTCTAAAACGCCGTGAGGCGGGTTCGGCGTTTCAACTTGGTCGGATCCATCTCAGGCAAGGAAAGCCTGATTCGCTTCGACTGGCGATCGAAAATTTTGAAAATGCGGCAAGGCTGTATGGCCAACTCGGCGATCAAGCGAATGTCGGTTGTTCGCTGCTTGGTATCGGGGCCGTTCAGGCATTAGATGGCAAGAATGCATTGGCGGCACAGTCTTACGGCCAAGCCGTCGGGTTGTTTCGCTCGCTGAAAGACGGCGATGTGGATGAGAATGCGTTGTCCAAGCTCGGCTTTCTCTACGATGAACTGGTCGATAAACGTTTTCCTTTCAGATTCGACCAACTCTCCATCCAACCGCCAAAACGCGGCTACGATCAGAACGGCGACCGCGTCGATACCCGATTTTCGCGTGGGTCGGAACGGTATTACGTCCAATTCTTTAATCAGCCATTCACGGTCTATTACCGCGAGGAACCTGAATCTATCTTCGACGATCCGCGAATGGCGGGGTCGAGCGACCAGCCAAAGCCTGTCTCTTTTTACCGTGATGTTCTGTCGATTTGGAAGCTCAACGGAGTCGAGAGTATCGAGGTCGCGACGCGGCTCAATCTGATGGAGGCATGGGCTGATGAGAATCCGTCGGTCGCCGTATTCTTTGGAAAACAAGCTATAAATCAATATCAACAGATCAGGAAGCTTCTGCGTTCGACGAAGCCGTACGACCCGCGGCTCTATGTAAATCGCCTGACAGACAAATATCGTTTCCTCGCCGATCTGCTGATCTCGCTCGGCCGCCTGACCGAGGCCGACGAAGTTTTGCAGATGCTCAAGGAAGAAGAGTTCTCCGAATTCGTCCGGCGCGACGCCGCTGAGATAGAGCGTTTGAAACGAACCGCTCGCCTCACGCCAAAAGAACGCCAACTCGTCGACCGCTATCTCGCGCTCGCCGATAAAGCCGCCGGCATCGGCGAACAATATCGCCAGCTCGACGGCAAAAAGCAGGACGGACAACCGCTCTCTGATGCGGATGAAAAGCGTCGCATACAACTCGCCGCCCAAACAGCGGACATTAACGCCGCGTTCAAACTTTTCTTAGAAAAAGAACTCGTCAACGAGATCGGCACCGAGAACGCCAAGACACTCGCTGCCGACCGCACTTTGCAAGACCGCGTTCGCGAACTCGGCCCCGGAACAGTCTCGCTCTACACTGTCATCACCGAGAACCGCTACCGCGTCGTAATGACCACGCCGACCGTTCAGATCGATGCGAAGACAGAGATCAACGCGGCTGTTCTGAACAAGAAGATATTCGCTTTCCGCAACGCGTTACTCGATACAAAGGTCGACCCGCGGCCACTTGGAAAGCAGCTGTACGACATTCTAGTCAAGCCAATTGAAAAAGATCTCGCAGCCGCCGGAGCCAAAACTCTCATCTGGTCGCTCGATGGCACGCTCCGCTACATCCCGATCGCCGCACTCTCGCCCGATGGCAAGACGTACCTCGTCGAACACTATCAAAACGTCACTGTTACTCCGAGAACACGCGACCGCCTGACAACGCGAAACGCCGACTGGAAAGCACTCGGCATGGGCCTCTCCGAAGAGCAAAATGTCACTTATCCCGATCAGCCGGGCCAGAAAGTAAAGGTTGATGCTCTGCCGGGAACGAAACAAGAACTCATCTCGATCGTCCGCGACGAGAGCGACCCGACCGAAACCGGCATTCTCGAAGGCAAACGTTTTCTCGACGCCAATTTCACGATGCAGAATCTGACCGATTCGCTTCAAAAAACGAACGCCGACGGCAAGCGACGATTTACTGTCGTCCATCTAGCCAGCCATTTTCGCCTCGGCAGTAATTGGTCAACGTCGTTTCTGTTCTTAGGTAATGGCAAGCTGCTCTCACTCGAAGAACTTAGTGGCTCTTCACAGATCGATTTCAGCGATGTCGAACTCGTCACTCTCTCCGCGTGCAACACCGCCCTCGCCACCGCCAGCAACGGCATCGAGGTCGATTCGCTCGCCGAGGCGATCCAGGCAAAAAGCGGCAAGGCCGTGCTCGCAACGCTCTGGGCAGTCTATGACGAGAGCACAGCAGCTCTGATGAGCAGTTTCTATCGAACCAAAAAAGACGGGTCGCAAATAACCAAGGCAGAGGCACTACAACGTGCTCAGATAAAGATGCTCGAGGGCAAGACGTTCGCCCATCCTTACTACTGGTCAGGCTTCACGTTGATCGGCAACTGGCGTTAGACCTCGATCACGCGGCGTTTTACCGGTGATGACAGAACGATCGTCGTCGTTGTGATGCCATACGGTACCAGTCGGTCGATCACTTCCTGTAGATGCTCGACCGAGGCGACGGCGACCTTCATAATAAATGAATCGCCGCCGGTTCCGCGGTGGCATTCCAGAACTTCGTTCGAACTCTGCGCTACCTCAATGATATGGCTGTAATCGACTCCAGTTATGCTCATTCGAACAAAAGCCGTGATCGGCAGGCCAACTTTTGCCGTGTCGATCTCGGCACGATATCCAATTATGATCGCCGCGTCCTCGAGCTTTCGTACGCGCTCGATAACGGCTGGGGTTGTGAGCCCAACCCGACGACCGAGTTCGGCGTAGCTGGTGCGGGCATCTTCTTGTAGTTCTCTCAGTATCTTTCTATCTATTTCGTCGATCATAACGCTAGGAACGCAGGCGCCGTCGCCTGTAGTTTTTCAGTAACATTCAAGATTGAGAACACCGAAAACAGTCACGCCGGAGGAACCGGCGTTTGCAGCCGAGGGCGGCCGCGTTCCCGGCAAAACGTATTTCTGTTCCGATCAACAACGTATTCTAAAGTATCTTTGGCAAATAAACTAATAATCTAAAGCAGTTCTAAGGTATTTTCGAATGAATGCCATTCAACAGATTTGTATTATCCATTAGAATATTTAATTCGAAGATAACAAAGCCTATCCTTCCGGGCATCGAACGTATGACAGGAGCTGCCGCAATAATGTTGACCGAAACTGAACCGACCGCTGCCGAATCTGATTTTGCTCTCGAGAATTTCCGCGTTTCTGACGCAGATCTTCCTGAATTCAAGGATCTGAAGTTCGAAAATATCAACGAACTTCACATCGACCATCCCGGAGCAAATGACACGGAATATCGCGCACGACGTGACTATATTGCCGAGTGTGCCAAGCGTTTTCGCGAGACGGGCGAGATCACCGACGTCGATTACAACGCCCGCGAACAGCGTGTCTGGCGTTACGTCGCAGAGGAACTCGAAGAGCTGCAGCAGAAGTACGCGTCGCCCTTTTACCTGCGTGCAAAGAAAGATCTCGGCATCACGACGGGCCGGATCCCGCAACTTTCTGAGATGAACCGTCGGCTCAACGAACTCACCGGCTTTCGCCTCGCACCGATCGAGGGTTTGGTCGAAACTCGCGGTTTTCTCTCTTGGCTCTCGTACCGTGTGATGCTCTGCACGCAATACATTCGCCACCATTCGCATCCGGCGTACACGCCCGAGCCTGATATCGTCCACGAGGCCATCGGCCACATCCCGATGTTCACGAACCCGAATTTTGCCGACTTTTCACAGTTTATCGGCCACGGTGCCCGTATCGCGACCGACAAACAGCTCGAAGAACTCGGCCGCCTCTACTGGTTCACCGTCGAATTCGGGCTGGTCGAGCACGAAGGCGACATAAAAGCCTACGGAGCCGGCCTACTCTCGTCATTCGGCGAACTCGAACACGCCTTCAGCGACCAGGTAGAACGCCGCCCCTTCAACCTCGAACAGGTCATCAACCACGAATACACCTACAGCGACATGCAAAAGATCCTGTACGTCGTCCCGTCGTACGCTGAGTTGAAAGAGGTGACGCGGAAGTATATTGAGAGTTTTGGAAAATAGAAGTCAGAACCGGGAGCGATAGCGACTGGGTTCTTTTAGCGATAAAATCAAGAAATGATCACAGAAACAGAAACAGCAATCGATAGAGCTACAGCGGTCCAAAATCCGCTTGGGCTTAAGAAGATCCACCACGTTGAATTCTACGTCGGTAATGCTAAGCAGGCGGAGTTTTATTATCGTAAGGCGTTTGGGTTTTCGCGGCATGCTTATCGCGGGCTTGAGACGGGGAATCGCGATGTGACGAGCTATGTGATGCGGCAGACGAATATCAATTTCGTATTGACCACCCCGCTTTCGCCGGACCATCCGGCGGCTGAGCATATCAAGCAGCACGGGGATGGTGTGCGCGATATTGCATTTTACGTAGAAGATGCCGATCATGCGTTTAATGAGGCTGTAAGACGCGGAGCGAGACCGATCACCGAGCCGCATGATCTCGCGGATGAGAATGGCAGCGTTCGTCACGCGGCGATCGCGACGTATGGTGACACGATACATTCGCTTATCTCGTACAACACCAACAACGGCCACAATTACAATGGCGTATTTCTCCCCGGCTTTGCCGAACAGGCCGTAGCGGGTGAGCCGACCGGCATCATGATGGTCGACCACATCGTCGGCAACGTGGAGCTCGGTAAGATGAACGAGTGGTGCGATTTTTATCGTGACGTGATGGGCTTTCACCGCTATATCACTTTTGACGACAACGACATCTCGACGGAATATTCCGCCCTGATGTCGATCGTCATGAGCGACGGCCAGCACAATATCAAATTCCCGATCAACGAGCCTGCACAGGGCAAGGGCGGCAAGTCGCAGATACAGGAATATATTGATTTTTATGGTTCTGCCGGTGCCCAACACATCGCCCTACTCTGTCGTGACATACGTAAGACGGTCACGGAATTGATGGAGAACGGCGTCGAATTCCTGACCATCCCTGACACTTATTACGACGACCTGTTAGACCGCGTCGGCCCGATCGACGAAGATATCGAAAGCCTAAAAAAACTCGGCATCCTGGTCGACCGCGATGACGAAGGCTATCTACTTCAGATCTTCACCAAACCGGTAGAGGACCGACCGACCGTTTTCTACGAGATCCTTCAGCGAAAAGGCTGTAAAGGCTTTGGCAAGGGCAATTTCAAAGCGCTGTTCGTCTCGATCGAGGAAGAGCAGCGGCGGCGAGGAAATTTATAGTTTTCCTGCGTTCCTAGTGCTACAATCGTCGCTCTGGAGGGAATATATATGTACGAGGTGCGAATAGAGAAGACTCAGTCGGCGGAACTTCACGAGCTGGTCGACTCCGTCGTCAACGGCGAGGAAGTCATTTTCACCGAAAATGATCTTCCAGTCGCGAAGCTTGTCGCCGTCCGAAATGGAAGCCCGACTCCCCGTTTCGGTAGTGCACGAGGTATGTTTGTTCTTGCCGATGATTTCAACGAACCGCTCGCGGATCTTGACGAATATCGGAAATGAGACTTCTTCTCGATACGCACACCCTATTGTGGTTCATCGGCGGCGAAGCCGAGTTAAGTCAGGCGGCCCGGACATTGATCGAAGACCCAGAGAACAAGAAGTTCGTGAGTATCGTTAGCATCTGGGAGATCGCGATCAAGGTTAGCATCGGTAAGATTTCGTTGGCGACAGCTTTTGATTCGCTTTTTCCGCATCAACTCGATATCAATGGTTTCGAATTATTGCCGGTGTTGATCGAACACACCTCGCTCGTTACAAACTTACCGTTCCATCACCGCGACCCGTTCGACCGACTGCTGATCGCTCAGGCTATATCGGAGTCAATGTCGCTGGTTAGTATTGACGATCATCTCGACAGTTATGGAGTGAATCGTTTGTGGTAATCGCATGCTGACTCGTGAAGCCTTCAACATCGGATCATTGTTTCTGGCATTCAGTTTTCTCATCCTTTCCGGGATAGCTGTTGCTCAAGATCAAAGTATGCCGAAAACGTCCCCGGCTCCCAGCATCCTTCTCTTTGGAGACTTTGACGGATGCGGAGCTCAAGAGGTTGAAAGTCAGCTGTACGATTTCAGGTATGGCAGGATCACAAAAATCTTGTCGGGCAGTACGTTGGCATTTAGACAGGCTACGGTTAATGGAAATAGGAAGCCAAGGAGTTTCGTAGTTACACTCGTCGGCATCGATCCTCAGGCAAATAGCAGTCAGATCGTTGGGTTTCTTAAAAAGAATGTCCTAAACAAACCGGTGACTGTTTGGGCCGATGCTAGGCATGAGACGGATTTTGACCTCGCTGCGACAGTGACTGTTTCAGGAGGGCGGCCCAACATCGGCGAGTTGAATAGATATCTGCTCGAGAATGGATTAGCAAAATACAGAGATTTTGATTCTGCGAACCTCGTACAATATTTCTGGCCATACCGACTCGAGAAAGCGGAACAGCAAGCAAAGGAAGCAAAACTTGGTATTTGGTCAAAAAGCGAAGCTGATATTCCAAACAGGCTTCCGTAGCGAGTTGCCCTCCGAGGCGATCGAAATCCAGTTGTGTTTCTAGCGGTCGGATTCGCATCTTTGGGCTGAGACCGAATAAAGGCAGAGTAACGATGCTAATTCGTCCATACGCCGAATCAGATATTGAAGAGGTCGTAGAAGTGTTTCGCTCGAACATTCCGAAATACTTCGGCCCGTCAGAGGAGCCGGGATTGCGTGAATTTCTTGCTGACCTCGCTGAGCACTATTATGTTGTCGAGATCAGCGGCGAGGTCATAGGGGCAGGCGGTATCGCCTTGAACGACGACGATACGGTTTCGCTTTGCTGGGGCATGGTGCATAGCGATCATTTAGGCACCGGACTTGGGAAACTGTTGACCGAGTATCGAATTGAGAGATCGAGCGAAGTATTTGGAAAAAAGGCGATGGTCACAAGCACATCGCAGCATACCGAGGGCTTTTACAAAAAATTTGGCTTCGTGACGATCGAGCACACACCCGACGGCTTCGGCCCGGGCATCGATATCTGTAAAATGCGTTTGGAAGCCTGATCGCTGCCTAACACGACTATGAATCGATTCTTCAATATCGTACTGCTCATCACGACCATTTTCTGTGCGACCGCAGTTGGCCAGCCGCGCGAATTTAAGCGCACCGATGACCCTCGCTACAGTCCCGATGGCAAGCTGATCGTCTTCTCGGCCAGGATCTCGAAAGGGAGCGATAGGCTCTCAATGGGTCTGGGATTTATGTCGAGCGACGGTAAAGATGTTAAAACGGTCACGCCAAACGTCGCGGGAGTATTCGACGAACACCCGTCACTCAGCCCCGACGGAAAGAAGATCGTGTTCCTGAGGCGTACGAACGGTAAAGCCGATGTTTACATCATCAACACGGACGGCACCGGACTGAAACAGCTTACGAACACCCCGGAGGATGAACTCCGGCCGGAATTCGATCACGGCGGCACGGGTGTCGTCTTTGCCAGAAATTTCTCAATAAACGTCTTTACGAAATTTGGTTCCCTGCACTACGTCGATCTCGCATCACTGAAAGAAAAGGTGATCCTCGCAAAGGAGTTTCAAGTAACGCATGCGGTTCCGGCTCCGCGCGGTGCATACTTCATCGCCGCCGCCAAGCTGGACGCAGATGGCAAACCGATCGACGTGCTCAAGAATGGGAATCAGGTCTCCGCCGTCAGTCCGACAGGTGAGATCAGCCCGAAATCACCAGTCGCGTTGCCGGATAGCAAGCAATTCATCGAGCGGATCCAGACGGCCCGTGGCGCTGAGTTTATTCTTTACCTTTCGCTTGGCGGGATGATGGAGGGATCAGCATATATGGTTACCCCAAAAGCTTCTGAAAAGGTGGAGCGCGGGCGGGACTATGCTCTCTCGCCCGATGGCACTAAGTTCATGTCATGGGGTGATGGCTCAAGTGTTAACGTTACATCGAGCGGGAGCGTTAAAGACCCCTATCGCAGGGATTGGGTAACAGTAGGCACAAAATAATGGAAGCCAAGTACCGATCAGGATTTGGCAACGAGTTTGCGACAGAGGCGGTCGAGACGGTTTCGGCCCGGATCGACATATGCAAAATGCTCGGAGGCCTGTGACACGATAATCACGGCTTAAATAATATTTTTCTGATGGGAAAGATCGCAGATTGGATCTCAGGAATGCATCCGCTCGAGATGATATTTCGAGCAATGATGGGTGGCATCGGATTGCTGATTTTTGCATTTGCCGCGTGGCAGGCCATTGAGTCGATCCAGATCCTATCGACGCACGAAAAGGCACTCGCGGTAGTCGATCGATGCGATGCAAAAGGATCTGGGAATGCACGGTTTACACTCTACGGCTGCCAAGTGAAGTTTCAGGGCGAGACGGGACGCCAATCGGCATCGATCGACAAACTACTGGTAAGATATGCGCAGGGCGACCAGATCGATATTTATTACACTCAAGGGATCGGCGGAAGTGTAAAGCCTGGTGGCTTTGTCGGACTGTGGGGATTGCCCACGCTGCTTACCGTAATCGGCGGACTGTTTTTCGGTTTTGGCGTATGGCCGCATAACGAAAAGAAAGAGAAAGGCGCTGGGTCGCATTCGTCTAATCAGCTGCACTAACCCGATAGCGGCCGGCCGCGTTTAGGAACCAAAGTTTATGGATGTGAAATATCAAACAGGTTTTGGAAATGAATTTGCGACTGAGGCGGTCGAGGGCGCATTGCCCATCGGGCAGAATTCGCCGCAAAAGGCACCGCTTGGGCTTTATGCCGAGCAACTTTCGGGGACTGCGTTCACGGTTCCGCGGGCGGGCAACAAGCGAACGTGGACATATCGGATCAGGCCGTCGGTGATGCACTTGCCATTTGAGCGGATCGACAACGGCCGTTGGCAGAGCAAGCCGGACGATATCGATGTCACCCCGAATCAGCTACGATGGGATCCGCTTCCAGTGCCCACTGAGCCGACCGATTTTATTGACGGCATCACGACGATCGCTCTCAATGGCGATCTAATGTCGCAGGCCGGGATCGGCATTCACATTTATGCCTGTAACAAAGGCATGGGCGACCGCTATTTTTACAATGCCGACGCCGAGATGCTGATCGTGCCGGAAATGGGCAGGCTCGGCTTTCTTACCGAGCTCGGTGAATTGCGGGCCGGTGCAGGTGAAGTTGTTGTCATTCCTCGCGGCGTCAGATTTAAGGTCGAGCCGCATCCGGACGACAAACAGTGCCGCGGCTACATCTGTGAGAATTACGGAGCGCAGTTCCGCATCCCCGACCTCGGCCCGATCGGTGCGAACGGCCTCGCCAATCCGCGAGATTTTGAAACGCCCGTCGCCTGGTACGAAGACCGCGAAGGCTCGTTCGAACAGGTCGCCAAATTCGCGGGCAATCTGTGGTCCGCACCAATGACCCACTCGCCGCTCGACGTCGTCGCGTGGCATGGCAACTACGCCCCGTACCGCTACGATCTGCGTCGATTCAACACGATCGGTTCGATCTCGTACGATCATCCCGACCCGAGCATTTTCACTGTCCTCACCTCGCCCTCGGGCGAATCCGGCGTCGCAAACTGCGACTTTGCTATCTTCCCCGAACGCTGGCTCGTCGCCGAGAACACCTTTCGTCCGCCGTGGTATCACCGCAACTATATGTCCGAATACATGGGTCTCGTTTACGGCCAGTACGACGCCAAAGAAGAAGGCTTTTTGCCGGGCGGAGGCTCGCTCCACAACCAAATGTCCGCCCACGGCCCCGACCTCGACGCCTTTGAAAAAGCGTCAAACGCCGACCTGGCACCGCAAAAACTCGAAGGCACGATGGCGTTCATGTTCGAATCCCGCTACATCATCCGGCCGACAAAATTTGCGATGGAGTGCTCTGAGTTGCAAAACGATTATTTCGAGGTTTGGCAGAGGTTGAAGAAGAAATTTACGGGTTAATGAGATTACTTATTTTTATATTCGTAGCAGTTCTCGCCGGAGCGTGTAGTCGGATCGCCGTTCAATCTGAACAATCGAACGAGTCGATGCAAAAGCCTCAATCAACGCCTTTTGCATTTCCTACGCTTACAAAGCCCGACTCTGAACAGCTCGATGAAAGATTTCCGAAGAAATTCCGCGATCTTCTTGAGCAGTCAGATCAGATTGAATTATTTGAAACGAAACTCTGTCTGAACGGTTGGTCGCTTGGCCCGATCGAACCTAACAAATTCCAAGGTTGCGATATTGTTAAGAGAGCGAGACTTACAGATTCGCTGATCCGACATCAATTGTTTGATGGGGTATTCTATGCCATTGGGTCTGAAAATAATGAGTTGGCTTGTACATCACCGATTCACGGCATCAGGGCAATAAAAGGGAAAGACCGTCTGGAAATGCTGATATGCTTTCACTGCCACAATTTTCGAGGTATTTCCACAATAGGGCGGTTTGGTGGGTCATTTTCGTCGGCACCTAAAGAGCTATTTGAAAAGCTTCTCTCGGAACCGTAAATAACGTCACTGATGAAAATTGCCGAGCTCAAGTTCACAGCGACACCTGACAAAGGCGACGTGTCGGCTTTGCTGCTCCGGCCGGAGAACGCGACGCATCTACTCGTCCTTGGCCACGGAGCGAGTTCGAATATGCACACTCCGATGCTGACGACGATCGCTGAGAATCTGGCGGAGCAGGGGATCGCTACATTTCGGTATAACTTTCCTTATTCTGAGAAAGGCGGCGGGCGGAATTCGCAGGCTACCTGTTTGGAGACGATCAGGTCTGCCGTGAGAGCGGCGAGTGAGGCTGCACCTGATCTGCCGATCCTGGCGGGCGGGCATTCGTTTAGTGGGCGGATGACCTCAACGGCACAGTCAGAATCGCCGATCGAAGGAGTAAAAGGGCTGGTCTTTTTTGCCTTTCCACTACATCCGGCGGGTGAACCGGCGATTAAGCGGGCTGAGCACCTCAAACAAATCGACATCCCGATGCTGTTTCTCAGCGGTACACGCGACGCGCTTTGTGAGCTCGATCTGCTCGAACCGGTCGTCCAAGGCCTCGGCGAAAAGGCGACGCTCCATCTGCTCGACACCGCTGACCACAGCTTCAAGATCCTCAAACGAACGCGGCAAAGTACCGAAGATGTATTTGCCGAGATGGCGCGCATTACGCGTGATTGGAGCGGTAAGATTGCGGTATAGTATTCGGCATGAGATTACTTCTGATCATACTTGCTGTCCTTACAGCAATCACAGCCGCCTCTGCTCAAGCACCGACACCTTCACCACCGCCGTTTCTTCTAGCCGTTGAAGACGCGTTCTACATCGCCGGACGCGGCGTAGTTGCCACCGGCAAGGTGGAACGCGGAAGCATCAAGACCGGTGATACGGTTGAGATCGTGGGCAGCAAGCCAACCAAAACTGCCACCATAGCCGGGATCGAAATGTCCCGAAAAGTAGTATCCGAAGCCAAAGCGGGCGATCAAGTCGGCGTCATTCTCCGCGGAACTGAAAAGGGCGACGTCGAACGCGGACAGGTACTCGCAAAGCCCGGCACCGTAAAAACCTATACCAAGATCAAAGCCACGATCGACCTTTTCCAGTCTCACGAGGGCGGACGCTCGACGCCTATCTTCGACAAATATCGCAGCCTCGTCTACTTTCGCGGCGCTGGCTCTTCAGGCATTGTCAGCTTCCCGGCAGGTGTGGCATCGATCGCCCCCGGCCAAAAAGGAACGGCGGTCGAGATCGTCTTCGAAAAGCCTGTGCCCGTAGAAAATGGCCAGGCCTTCACCATCCGCGAATCGAGCCGCACCGTCGGCAGCGGCAAAGTCACAGCCCTTATCCAATAAATATGTGTCGCAATATCAAACTACTTTTCAATTTCGACCCGCCCGCAACGACCGATGAGGTCCAGGCTTCGTCGCTTCAATTCGTACGCAAACTCTCGGGCATGAACAAGCCATCAAAGGCGAACGAGGAAGCTTTCCAATTAGCGGTCGAGCGTGTCGCTGCTGCAGCTCAGGAAATGCTGAATTCACTCGTCACAAACGCCCCGGCGCGCGACCGCGAGATCGAGACTGCTCGGGCACGCGAACGGTCGGCCCTCCGGTATGGACGAGCCTAAAGGCCGAATCAGATGAACGCTGACGCTATCAAACAACGCATTTATTCGATCGATCTGCTTCGCGGCATAGTGATGATGATCATGCTGCTCGATCATACGCGCGACTTTGTCCACACGGGTGGTTTCGATCCGACGGATGTGACACAGACTTCGGTTCCGCTCTTCTTTACCCGCTGGATCACCCATTACTGTGCCCCGACATTCGTTTTCCTCTCCGGCGTCAGCATCTATCTGCAAAAGATGCAGGGAAAGACGAACGGCGAACTTTCGCGCTTTCTCTGGACGCGGGGACTCTGGCTGATCTTCCTCGAATTCACCGTCATCCGTTTCGCCATGACGTTCAACTTCGATTATTCATCATTCATCGGTATGGCTCAGGTCATATGGGTGATAGGCGTTTCGATGATCGTTATGGCAGCGTTGATCTATTTGCCATTGAGGATCGTCGGCTTGTTCGGCCTGGCAATGATCTTTTTGCACAATCTGACGGACGGCATTGCTGTCCCGCCGGAGATCGCGTTCGGCGGAACGCCCGCGCCAGATCTTGGGCAGACTTTGTGGATGATCATCCATCAATCCGGCGGAGTATATGGCATATTCTTCGCCTATCCACTGGTACCATGGATCGGTGTAATGGCGGCGGGCTATGCGTTTGGAGTGGTCTTCGGTTGGGAACCTGAAAGGCGCCGTCGCGTCCTCCTGATCGTCGGCGTGGCATCGACCGTACTTTTTGTAGTGGTCCGGTACATCAATATCTACGGCGACCTCTTCCCGTGGTCGAGCCAGCCAAATCCAACATTCACCGTCCTTTCCTTTTTGAATACGACCAAGTACCCGCCATCGCTGGCGTTTCTCCTGATGACGCTCGGCCCGGCGATGATCTTTCTTTTCCTGACCGACCGCATCGACGGCAACGCGGCGTGGCAGCGCATCTGCATCACCTTTGGCCGCGTGCCGATGTTCTTCTACATTCTGCAGTGGTTCATGGCGCACGGTATGGGAGTGCTCCTCACGTTTCTTTTCGGCCGGAACGTCGGTGCATTACAGTCACCACATATGTCGGGCACCGGAACACCGCCAGAACACGGCTTCTCACTGTGGGTCGTCTACGCAGCATGGCTCGCCGGCCTAGTCCTCCTCTACCCGTTGTGTTTATGGTGGGGAAATCTGAAAAAAAGAAACAAACATTGGGCGCTGAGCTATTTGTAAGGATCATAGAAGACTCGCCAACAACAACAGATCGTTAGGATCGTAGGCCAAACCCGATTCTACGAGTAGGCTCATTCATGAGTCTTCCCCGAAGGGCAAATAGCCACGTCGTTCACGGCGTGGTCACGTTGAAAGGAAATTTGCTAGGGCGTTTTAACGTCCTTGCTTGGTTTGTTTTAGCTCCCGGTGGCTAAAGCCGCTCCGTGGTAAGCCCGTTAAAAAGGGCTCGGCGGTCTCGGGTGAACCATACCACGCCGCAAACGACGTGGCTATTCACCGCGAGGCGCGGGAAGACGGCTGTAGCCGCATAAACCCAATCGGAACCCGATCGGGGTCAGGCCATACGATATTGACGATTATCAACAGTTATTTCTTCTTAAAAACAACCTCATTCCGCGACCGGACGGCGACGTTTGGGATGTTGACATTGACCGTGATCTTCCGCCGCTCGCCGTCTTTTGCAGGGGTTATCGGGGAATAGCCGATGAGGTACTGTTGCCCGAGTTCGGCGGAAACCTGTTGGAAGGTCGCCTCAAGGTCTGACACCTCATCCAGATCGAAACTGCGTCCACCGGTGGCCGTCGAAAGCCCTTCCAGATATGCATTGACGGTTGCTTTTATCGTGGCCAACTCCTTCGCGGACAATTTTCTCTCAAGTGGAAATTGGCTGCCTGCGGCATAAAGTCCGGGTTGATGTGCAGAGTCCCCGAATCGGATCGTATAGATGAGAGCCTCCTGCTCCCTAGCATCGCGAAGATTGTCTTTTTGCGAAGCCCGACGACCAAAAAGTTCGCCATCTGTAAAAAGGACGATTGCCTTTCTGCCCGTAATGCGATCCATGTACTGCATCGCCTTTTCGACTGCGTCGAAAGTGGTAGTGATCGAATCACCCAACCTTTCAGAAAGGCGTATTCTCTGTCGGAAATCCTTTTTTTTGATGGGTTCTTGCAGAATGTGCAGTTTCGAATCGTCGGCGAAGCCAGCAACGATTATCCGATCGTCCTCACGAAGTTTGGCGATGAACGCGGCCGCTGAACGACCGAGAGGCTCAATGTAGTCATTCATCGAACCGCTTAGGTCCAGCAACAGCATGACTGTAACGTTCTTGTCCACTGTCTCAAAATACGAAACGTCTTGTTCGACCCCGTTTTCAATGATCTTGAAATTATCCTTTGTTAGATTTGTAACGTACCGGCCATCTTTATCCAAAACGGTCACCGGTACAGTTACGATGTCCGTACTTACCCGGATCGGCTCGTCCTGCGCCGCGATAGTCGCCGCCAGATTCAGAACTAGAAGAACATTGATCAACCATCGCATGAGCATGACTTTTGCCGTAACTGCTTTCATCTAGCCAAACCTATTTATTCCCTTTTCTAAAAACCACCTCATTCCGCGACCGGACGGCGACGTTTGGGACGTTGACTTTGACTGTGATCTTCCGCCGTTCCCCTGCTCGACCTTCGATAGCCGGCTCATACATAAGCGTGTATTGCCGCCCGAGCTCATTCGCGACCTGGTCGAACACTGAGTCGAGATCTTCGATCTGCTTGATATTAAAATATCTACCGCCTGTTTTGGTCGCCAGTGAATTCATGTAGCCTTTGGCGAATTCGGCGTTTTTATTGCGTTCCCTGAATCTCTGTTCGCTTTCTGTTTTGAGTCGCACAGGATAATAGGCGTTTGAGTCAAAATTAAACGAGTAGATGAGGGCTTCTTGTTCTTCAGCATCTCTCAGGTTACTTTTTGCGCTTGCCGAATAGCCCGTTCCGATCCCGTCCGAAAGCATAACTATCGCCTTTCTTCCATTCACAGGTGCAATTCGTTTTAGCGCAGTCTCGACAGCATCGTAAACCATGGTCTGCGGCGGGCGCCCATTCACCAATAGACGAAGGCGTTTCTTCCCCAGCACTTCCTCGACTGGCATGAACCCAAACATCTGATCGTAGTAGTCAGAGAAAGCTGCTACTGACAAGCGATCAGTGGGTCTGAGCTTTTTGATGAATCGGTTGGCAGAGTCTGCAACCAAATTAATGTCAAAGCCCATCGACCCACTTACGTCTAATAGCAAGAGAACCGATATCCGTTCCTCCATCGGTCGAAAATGGCGGATCTCCTGCTTTACTCCGTCTTCAAAAATCTCAAAATCTTCTTTTTTTAGATCAGTTACATAGCGGCCGCCTCTATCAATCACGAGACAAGGAACCGATACCAAGCTCGAATCAACCCGCAGCGTCTCGTCCTGTGCCTGAAGCTGGGACGATAGACACAATAGCAAGGTAATAAGAATTTGAGTTAGCTTGACCATAACCAGAGACCGTGTCAGTTACCCCGCATGAGTCGTGTTAGACGTCTTGAGAACATATACCCACTCAATTGAATATGATTTATTTCGTGATTTCTTACAAACATTTTTTCTAATTGGCTGATCGTATCTCAACGTTGCGAATAGCGGCATTATCGGCGGAATGTGACGTCATCGGCGATAGCGGCGGATCGTTGTATTATTTTGCGGCGCGCTCTGGTAGGCTCGGTCTGCGGCCCGGTGCGAAGACTCGCTTGAAAATGGGCTCGGGAGGACAATGAAGGAGTAATAAAGTTTGTGACGTTTGTAATACAGTATGTTACGGCAGACGCGTTTGCGGTCAGATGGGTTGAATTTGTGAAAAATGTAACTGTTGTCAATATGAGGCTTAAGCTGTTTCATCAAGACCTGCTGACCAATGTGCGCGCGCTGAGTATAGCGAAAATGGGACAGAAGGAAATGTATGGAACGCTCGTTTGTCTTAGGCAGGAAAGAGATGCAGAATAATCGGTAATCGATGAAGATACGTGATGAGATCAAATGGATCGTGCCGCTTGCGCTGGTGTGCTTTGTCGTATTTGCAAACACGGTCGGCGGCGAATTTGTGTATGACGACACGCGGCAGATCGTGCGGAATACGCTGATACAGGACACTTCGCTTATCTGGAAGGCTCTGACCTCGGACGTGTGGGCATTTAAGGGCGACGGAACGCAGGCGGCGAGCAACTACTGGCGGCCGACCTTTACGCTGTGGAACATTTTGTGTTTCCGGCTGTTTGGAATGTCGCCTGCGGGCTGGCACGTGGCGAACATAGTGCTGCATACGGGCGTTACGCTTATGGCGTTCTTGCTGCTGCGGAAGTGGCAGTTTACGGCGATGGGGGCTTTTGCGATCGCTCTGGTGTTTGCAGTTCATCCCGTGCATGTCGAGTCCGTCGCGTGGATCGCCGGTTCGCCCGACCTGCTCTTCTCGCTCGCACTGCTCGGCTCGCTGTGGTTTGCGACGAGCTATCGTGAGTCGAGATCGAGCAATCATCTGATTCTCACGGTTCTGCTCTACGCGGTCGCACTCGGAGCCAAAGAAGTCGGTATTCTTTGTTTGCCGATCTACTACTTCGTACTAAGGGACGGCGAGTCTGAGAAGAAGGCTGACAACAATACGCCTTTGCTCATTCTCGGCGGAGCGGCAGTCGTATATTTCTTCGCACGCCTCGGTGTGATCGGTGCTGTGTCGCGTCCGCCGGATGATGCGGTGCCGTTCGGCGATGCCCTGATGAGCGTACCGACAATGTTTGCTTTCTATCTGGGACAGATATTTGTGCCCTTTCGGGTGGCGATAAACTATCCGATCACGCCAGTCACGTCGATCGATGTGATGAATTTCGTCGTGCCGTTGATCATCTCGATCGCTGTGCTAGGCGGCCTGTTCCTACTGGTTCGCACCTCGAACGAGAATCGTATCGCCGCCGCGATCTTCCTGCTGCCGCTCATCCCGGCGATGAACGCGACAGCATTCATCTCCGAGCAGATCGTACACGACCGCTACTTATATCTGCCGTTGCTCGGTGTGCTTATGCTGCTCGTGCCGCTTGTCACGCAATATGTAAATGAGCGAAATGTGATGATCGCGTGCTGTGTCATCGCGGCGGTGTTGTCAGTGCAGACGTTCAGATACAACATGGCGTTTGCTAACGAGCTCTCACTCTGGACCTGGACGAGCGCGGTCGATGATTCGTCATTTACATCTATGCAGCTCGGCAGTGCTCTCGCCGAGGCCGGACGAAATGACGAGGCCATCGCGGCCTACTCAGCCGCGATCGAAAAGAAACCGGCGATGCGCGGGTTTCTCGGCCGCGGGCGGATCTACAATTCGCTCCAGCGATATCAGGAGGCAGAAAGCGACCTTCTCAAGGCTCTCGCGATGCCGATCGAACGCCAGGAAGCATACGCGACCTATCAGGTTTACGAGTCGCTGGGCATAGCATACGTCCAGCAGGGTAAGCTCAATCAGGCCGCGAGCATCTTCCGTGAGTCACGCACCAGCCTGCCTATTTACAAGGCTGCCCTGACCGAGAAGCTCGCCATCGTCTATTACCAGGGGAATCAAAAAGCCGAGGCTCTCAAGGAACTCGAAGGTGCCCAGGCCGCCGCTCGGCAGGAACTCTTGCCCGAGTCAAAAAGCGTCTTCCTCCGGCTCGGCCTGCTCTACCAGGAAGCGGGCCGCAAGGACGAAGCCCGAAATGCATTGAACGAATACCTGCGGCTCACCGCTTCGATAAATGACAAGAACACGATCGGCTATCGAGCTCAGGCATCAAAACTATTGGAAACATTGAGATAGATATGGAGAGAAAGGTAGTTCACACACGCCATGTATTGGCGGTCAAAGACCTCGCCGTCGCCGCGACCTATTTTAAGGAACAACTTGGCTTTGATCTAGATTTTACAGCTCCCGGCTGGGAGTTTCTCTCATTCGGCGAATTCAAGGTGATGCTCGGCGAGTGCCGCGACGAGATGACCGCCGAGGCGACCGGCAACCATTCGTGGTTCGCCCACGCACTGATCGAAAACGTCGATGAGGTCTATGCAGAGTTTGTCGAGCGCGGGGCGAAGATAAATTCGCCCTTATCAAGTAAGCCTTGGGGGATAAGGGAATTTACGGTCATCACGCCGGACGGGCATCGGATAGCGTTTGGGCAGGAGACATAAAAAAACAGCGTCCTCCTGTGAGAACGCTGCTCTTTGGATCGTCAGATCCGGTTAGATTTTACTGTCCCCAGTTTTATTATTTTTTAACATAATATCACCCCCAGTGACGCTAGTATCTCACAAAGACAGGCAGTCTAGTCAAGTACTTTTCATAGTGCTAGACTTTTCAAGAGAGGTAGTTTATGGATTTATCGTTGACGGCTGTGTTTCAGAAGGTTCCCGAAGGATATATCGGCTATGTTGAGGAACTCCCCGGAGCTAACACTCAGGGAGAAACTCTTGACGAAGCCAGAGAAAATCTCCGTGAAGCGGTCGAACTCGTCCTTGCGGCAAACCGCGAGCTCGCTGAGGAATCAATGAACGGCAATGAAGTGATTCGTGAACCGTTTCTGCTAAATGCCGCATGAAACTCCGCGATCTCATTCGTCACTTGGAGCGACATGGTTGTGAAAAATTCCGCGAAGGTGGAAACCATACGGTTTACGTCAACCGTGCAAGGCAAAAAGTAACAGCGATCCCTCGCCATCGAGAAGTAAACGAATTTCTGGCGAGGAAGATCTGTCAGGATTTGGAGGTGCCTAAGCCTTAGGACAAAAACGGTAGCCATCAACCCAGGAGCTATTCCATCTCGCTCTCATCGATGTCAAAGTTCGCATAGACCTTTTGAACGTCGTCGTTATCGTCCAGAGCGTCGTAAAGTTTCATCATCGTCTTGGCATCCTGACCAGTTAGAGCGATGTAATTTTGCGGGATCATTGAAACTTCGGCAGCCTGAGGCTCGATACCCGCCGCTTTGATAGCGTCACTGACGGCCTCGAAGCTATCCGGCGAAGTGAATATCTCAAAGACCTCGCCCTCGTCCTGCATATCGTCGGCACCTGCCTCGATCGCTATCTCAAAGAGTTCGTCCTCGCTCTTCGCAGCCTTATCGACCACTATGTATCCCTTCTTATCGAACATCCACGCGACCGAACCGGCCTCGCCCATGTTGCCGCCATTCTTGCCGAAAAGATGACGAATTTCAGCGACAGTTCGATTGCGGTTGTCGGTCATGGTCTCGACCAGAACCGCGACACCGCCGGGGCCGTAGCCTTCGTAGGTGATCTCTTCGTAAGCAACGCCCTCAAGAGCTCCGGTGCCGCGTTTGATAGCGCGGTCGATCGTGTCGTTAGGCATGTTCATGCCCTTGGCATCGGTCACGGCCTTTCTGAGACGGGCGTTGGAATCCACATCGCCACTGCCGCCGGTGCGGGCCGCGACGGTGATCTCTTTGATCAGCTTCGTAAAGATCTTGCCGCGTTTAGCGTCAAGCGCACCTTTCTTGTGCTTGATTGTGTGCCACTTGGAGTGTCCTGACATGTGATAAAAACCTTTGTTTTATTGAATTAAATTCGAATAGACGAATATATCACGCTACTTTATTGCCGTGCAAAACCTCTACTTAGTCCGCCCACTGTATCTCACGGACATGACGCGAATCGCGAAGTACATTATGTACGTGATCACACAAACGCGAGCGAATCTCAGAGTCCTTCGCCGTGAACATTCGCCCCGCCTTGCCGATGTTGATATTCCACTCGGCATAGTCAGACCCGACCGAACCATGCACGATCTCAAACCCAAGCGTAAATTCCTCACCCGCCGCACTAGCCGATTCAGACCAACCGGTCTGGCTCTGGACAGGTGTGCCGAACGCAAATTCCACGTCCTTCGACCGTCCGGCGAACCAAAGTGCAAGATCCTCGCCAAGCAGACGATCGCTCGCCGCATCCTGCTTGCGCTCGCCGCTCTTAAAAAGGCTGGTCATAAAAGATATCTGTGTTTTCATGTTGTAACCTCGACAAACTTTGATTTTGACAGGTTATTGATCTTTATTCTTTTATTCTTCGAAGTTTCTCCGCTGACGATCTCAATGTCATTTTTTGAAACGCCGAATTTCTTCGCCAATAGCTTGATAAGCTCAGCATTTGCAGCACCATCGACCGGCGGCGAGGCGAGCTTCACTTTTAACGCACCATCATGCTCACCGACGATCTCACTCCGCGATGCTCTAGGAATCACGCGAACTGAGAAGGTGACGGCATTTGTTGTCTCTATGATCTTGATCAATTGCGTACGAAAATATTGAGAACCACTGACTGCAAAAAGCTGATGACGAGGAGAACCAACATCGCAGAAATATCGAACATCCCAAGCGGCGGTATCAATCGCTGGACCGGCAGCAAGATCGGATCGGTCACTTTCATCACAAAGGAGATAAATGCCTTTCTAGAAAATACGAACCACGAGGCAATAAACCGTATAAAGATAAACAGCACGAGCACGCTCAACAAGCCGTAGAGAATGAACCCGATAATGACCTTAGGGCTGCCCGTGACAACACCCGCAGTAAGGCCATCAATGACGAAAAACGTATTACCAACGATCTGCGTAAAGAAATATGTAATGACCAACCCAATAAATAACGTCAGAAGCGGAGCAAGCCGCGTATCGACCCGGTACATCGCAAAAAATCTCGCCGCCGGATACACCCAGCGTTCGGTCAACTTCCTGATCTTGAATCCAAACCTACCAACCTTGCCAAAAGGATTAGGATCGGCGTAGTTGAAGATCAACCGCAGAAGCATCAGTCCCAGAAATACGCCAAAGACGCTCCAGACGATCAGGAAAAATATTGGATAAACTAGAGCAGAAAGCATAAGAGACATTTTAACAACGGATTACATTCTTTCTCCAAAGATCGCTGTGCCAACCCGAACGACCGTTGCGCCTTCCTCTATGGCGACCTCAAAATCGTGGCTCATTCCCATCGAAAGCTCACCTCCCGGAAGTATTTCGTCGCGTATCTCCCGCAGCCGTTTAAAGTATGGCCGCGTCGCATCGGGGTCATCGAAAAATGGTGGCAACAGCATTAAGCCCTTAAGTTGCAGATGCTGGCAGGTTTTCAAATACGCCACGAGCGAAGGCAACTCGCTTTCTGCGATGCCAGATTTTGTTACCTCACCGGCGAGATCGACCTGAGCGAAAACAGAGAGTTTATCGCGACCCACTTCTATACAAATACGCTCGAGCCGCTCTGCTAGTTCAACAGAATCAACCGATTGGATCACGTCGAATAGCTGCACCGCCTTGCGAGCTTTGTTCGATTGCAGATGGCCTATCAAATGCCATTCAACACCGTCGCGGCCGATCTCGAGAACCTTCGACTCGGCTTCCTGAACCTTGTTCTCACCAAAAACCGATGCATCAGCAGCCATCGCCTTTCGCAAGGTTTCCACCGGATGCATTTTGCTGACGGCGACCAGTTTGATCTCGTCAGGGCCACGACCGGAACGACGAGCGGCACTATCGATCCGCGAACGGATGACTGTTAAGTTAGTTTCGATATCGCTCGCCACGCTTCAAATATAGCAAACGCAGCGCGCTTTCTTGAGTTTTAAGACCTTAATTAGTATCCTCAAAAGTTCGACGCGTGCGGACGTGGCGGAACTGGTAGACGCGCAGGTCTCAGAAGCCTGTTGCCGCAAGGCAGTGGAAGTTCGATTCTTCTCGTCCGCACCAACTCTTGTCAGAACCCTCTGCGTAAGCGGAGGGCAAAGACGCTCACTCACGAATCTGCTTTCCTTGATGCTGTCTCTTGCACCGACCATGCCACCCGCTAACGCAGGTGGTTCTGACCACCGCTAATTGTGCGAAACGAATTTACTAACTCGATATTGGCAAATCAGGAGCTTTTCGGCCTCGAACTCCCCGAGGACGCGATCGAGCGGCTTGCTGATTACTACGCGATCATCGTCGAACACAATCCGATCCTGCATCTCGTCGGCCCGTGTACGCCCGCAGAATTTGCGACGCGGCATATTCTTGAATCACTGACGATGGCCAAGTATCTGCCGAATGGAGCAAAGTTCGCCGATATCGGCACCGGCGGCGGTTTGCCCGCGATTCCGTGCCTACTAGTTCGCGAAGACCTGCGCGCGATGTTGATCGAATCAAAGGAAAAGAAAACAAAGTTCCTGGACATGGTGATAGCCAAACTCGGCCTCGAAAAACGAGTCCGCGTCGTCAATAAGCAGTTCCCAGAAGTTGACCCCGTCGGGTGCGAATCCGTCACCTGCCGAGCTCTCGATAAATTTACCGAAAAACTCCCGTCAATCGTCCGATGGAAATTACGCCGCCAACTCCTCTTCTTCGGCGGCCCAAACCTCCGCGACGCACTTAACGCGCAGAAACTCACCTTCGTCGAAAGACTAATGCCGCTCTCGGAACAGAGATATCTGTTTGTTGTTAACCGTTAAAAAGTTACCGAACCTCAAGCCCATACTCTCTCAGCCGGCGATAAAGCGTCGACGGCGAGATACCGAGTAGGTCGGCGGTTTTGCCGCGGTGCCAACCGGTCTTTTCGAGGGCTCCGACTATTTGTTGGCGCTCGACGTCGCGGAGATTGGTCGGGGCGGCGTTCTGGAAAGATGCGGCTCCATTTGTCTGCGGCACTCCGTAGCTGACGGAGACGGCAGGGCGCTCGGTGCGGAAGGCGATCTCAGGCGGCAGTTCGCGGGGCGTGATCGTGTCATTGTCGCAGAGTAGCACTGCTCGTTCGAGACAGTTGCGAAGCTGGCGGACGTTGCCTGACCAGTCAAATGCGGTCAACGCGTCGATAGTTGCGGGCGACATTTCAGGAGCACCTGCTCCGCCGAGCTTGTGCAGCAGATGGCGCGCAAGCGGCTCGATATCCTCGCGGCGTTCCCGTAGCGGCGCAACGTTTACCTCAAAGCTATTGATCCTATACAAAAGGTCCGAACGAAACGCTCCGTCCGCGATAGCCTGGTCTTTGTCACGGTTTGTCGCCGCGACCAGACGGACATCGACCTCGACCTTTTTGACACCACCGACGCGAAAGAACGACCGCGTCTCCAAAGCTCGCAATAGCTTTGACTGAAGCTGCATCGGCATCTCCATTACTTCGTCAAGAAACAGTGTGCCGCCGTCGGCTATCTCAAAAAGCCCGAGCTTACGCGTCCGTGCTCCGGAAAAGGCACCCGCCTCGTGGCCGAATAATTCGCTTTCTAGCAAAGTGTCCTGCAACGCCGCACAATTAAGGTCGATGAACGGTTTGTCCGAGCGACGGCTGAGACGGTGAATTGCCTGAGCGATCAACTCTTTACCAACACCTGATTCGCCTGTGATCAACACCGAAGTATCGGATGGAGCAACGCGATTGACGAGCCGCAAGGCTTCTTTCATCTGGGCAGATTCTGCGACGATGTCAGGTAAAGCAACTGATGTTCGAGCGATCTGTGCACGGAGGCGTTGGTTATCTACCTTGAGCTGCTGCTTCTCTGCGGCTGCTGTGACCAGAGCCGAAAGTTCGCCTATGCGGTATGGCTTCGTGAGATAATCGTACGCGCCGAGCTTCATCGCCTCGATGGCGGATTCGACCGTCGCTTGCCCGGTCAACATTATGACCTCCGGCGGATTCTGGCTGCGTTCGCGCGTGCGCCGCAATAGTCCGAGACCGTCGAGCCGCGGCATGTTGATGTCGCACAGCACGACATCAAAATCCTGTGCCTCGAGCAACTCCCACGCGGCTTCGCCGTCGTCGGCACATTCGACCTCGTGGCCCTGACGGGCCATTTCTTTCTGGACGACAAGTCTCAGATTCTTTTCGTCATCAACGACTAGCAACTTTGCCATATTTAGGTAGGTGGAGAGATCTATTCTGGTGTGATCGGAAGGAAGATGCTGAAGGTAGTGCCTTTGCCTACGGTCGAGCGAACGCTAATGCGTCCTCCGTGTTCGGAAACGATGCCGTAGCAGACTGCGAGTCCGAGGCCTGTGCCTTGGCCGACTTCTTTGGTGGTGAAGAACGGTTCGAAGATCTTCGAGACGTCTTCCTGCGGAATTCCGGTGCCGGAATCATTGACCTCGATCGCTACACGACTGCCCTTTGTAAAGACCCGGAAAGTAAGCGTGCCGCCATCTGGCATGGCGTCGATACCGTTCGTAGCAAGAGCGATGATCGCCTGTTGGAGCTGGCCGCCATCGGCAGAGACGGCTGGAAGATTTGGCTCAATGTCGACCTGTTGAGTAATGCCGACGCCGCGTTTTTGATGCGAGATCAGATTGGCGGCTGAACGAACGATATCACCAACGTCGAGTGGGGTGCGTTCGCCGGCTCGAATGCGGCTGAAATCCAGGAGGTCGGTCGTGATCGTCTTGCAGCGGAAGGCTTCGCTTTTGATCAGGCCGAGATACTCGGTAAGGTCGCTGGCAGAGTCCGACGCGGCAAATTCGCCCTCGTCAACGCGTTGTTCGAGAGCCTCGGCACATGCAGCAATGGTAGCGAGCGGATTATTTATTTCGTGAACGATACCAGCGGCGAGCCGTCCGACGGCCGCAAGTTTCTCGGCACGATTGACCGCATGCAGAGCCTCGACCCGAACGGTAATATCCTCCCCGACCGTGATCACGTGCGACACGTCTCGTGCGTCGCCATCGCGCATCGGGATCTTGCTGACCATCCAGTGCCGCGTCGAGCCGTCATCTGCAACCGTTTGTTGCTCGATCCGTTCGATCTTACCGGTGCGGAATGCCCGCTCAAATTCTTCACGCACACGCCCTTGCGGATATTTATCAAGGACGTCGAAAACATCACGCCCGATCGCCTCGTCGCGTGGAATGCCGAGTTCGCCGACCTCGCGATGCTTGTTCCAAGTAACGATGCGGTAATCGCGATCGACCACGTATAGCGAAACAGGCAGTGCATCGAGCACGGCTTCGGTAAATTTTCTGTTTTCCTCACGAGCCTCGTTGATCGAGTCGTGGAGCGCGATCTCGTAATGTGCGGTGAGATTTACGCTCAGCGCGGCCATCTGTGTCGCCGCTTCGATCAGGCGGGTTTGGTTGTCGCTTAATTCACGGCCGTCATCGAAGGCAACGACGATCGCGCCGCGAATCTCACCATTGATGTGCAGCGGCGAAACGTATTCGAAGGCATGGTCGCCACCGATCATAAATTCTTCGGGCGAATGTTCAGCGTATGCGATCTGGGGCGGCATAAAGGCAAGCCACTTCTCAAACCTCTCCCTTTTTAACGCGCTATCATCGCATACACCATTTGAGGTATGCGTCGCATTGATCAGCCCAATGCTATCAAGCTCGGCAACGAACACACACAGGCGCGCATCTACACCGTCGTGCAGCGCTTCGGCGACACGGCTCGCAACTTTTTTGGGATGTACCGTAAAAAGCAAACTGCGGCCAAGTTCAGATATGAACTTTAGCTCGCTAGCCGTATCGTCGATCGGTGCCGTGGATACAGCGGTCGCGTGCTTTTTCGGCGGCGAAGTGGTCAGCATTTTTTGTAGTTCGCAGCCGGATAGGTCGGTGCCGCAAATGTGGGGCTTTAAGGGAGTTTCGACAGAAAAGAGGGCCCACGGAATCTCCTTTATAATTAAAAACAATTTTTAACATCCTGTCAACAGATTTAACTTAGGACTTTCCCTGATTGACAGTGACTGAAAAGCAGTAAAAAATCGAGATTGAGTAATGATTCAAACGCGGAGACTAACACTATCGATCATCCTCGCAGTCGCTTTGGCGGCCGCGAGCACGATCAACGCGCAGCAAGTCGTCGACAAGACTCTGGCGACCGTCGGTAGCGGAACTCGCACGCAGCTGATTACCTACTCCGACGTGATCTGGCAGCTCGCTCTGCAGCCAAACACGCCTCTCGACCCGCCCCGAAAACGGGACCTCGATCAAGCTCTCGAAACGCTTATAAATCAACGAATTTTCGCGATCGAAGCCGCACGCTTACCGCGTACAACGCCTTCGGAGACTCGCATCGCAGCCGAGGTCGGCCGTATTTTGCAGTATTTCCCATCAACGGCCGCCTTCGAGACGCGCCTTAAGCAGGTTGGCTTTGACTCGGTAAAAGATGATGCCTTTCAACGACTGATCGAGCAACGCCTTGCGATCGAGGACTATGTAGAGTTTCGTTTCGGCTCGTTCGTCGTTGTGACGGCTGAGGAAGAGAATAAATTCTACCGCGAGACCTTTGTCCCCGATTTTCGCCGACGCTCGCCGGGCATTGTGATCCCCACCTTCGAAGAAAAGCGCGCCGAGATCCGTGAGGTTCTAACATCTGAAAAAAAAGGCCTCGCTATCGAGAAATTCCTCGACGAGGCCAAGCGACGAGTCACTGTCGTAAATCTTATCGAACCCTAAACTATTCGCCGCCGACAAAATCGATATCGGTAAGATCATTTACGATCTGTAGATTCCGTGATGCGAATCTATATCTCCGCGAACCCACGGCGATCGTATAGAATCGATCAACTGGGATATTCTCAGTCGAATAGTATTCAAGATCTATGGGTAATCGATGCTGATGGGGGTGACCCGCGCTCGGTGCCCCATACGCAACACAGCCCATTCAGTCCTGATTTCCGTGCTGATGGACAGACTATCTATTTCGAGTCTCTTCAGGACGGTATTGATTCGATCATGAGTGTTCCGTTTGCCGGTGGCGAACCGTCACAAATTGTCAGCGGCAAGATAAGGGTTTGGGCAATCTCACCGGACGGCAAGCGGTTGGCCTACGCGACTGAGCGAACAGGTAAAGCTATTGTATTTGTCTTGAATCTCGACGGAAGCGGGTCTGAAAGTGAACTCGAAATCGACCCTGATACTTTTCTATCATGGTCGCCGGATGGCAAATCTGTTGAGTTCAATACACAGAGTGATGAATCGAAGAACGTTTGGCGGAAATCACTCGCCGGGGGAAACGCATTTCCCGTTACAAATTTTAAGAACGGACGTATCCACAGATTTGCATGGTCCAAGGACGCAAAGACCCTAACGGTGATCCGCCAGTTTCCAAGCTATGATGCTACGCTACTCACCTTTGAACCGCGAAACGACAGCACCCTCAAGCCTTGACCTATATCCATCGCGCAACGTATTATCATAAATTCGTAAGCCGGGGTGGCGAAATTGGTATACGCACTAGACTCAAAATCTAGCGGGCTTAACGCCCATGACGGTTCGACTCCGTCCCTCGGTACCACATATCTCTTCTGTAAGTCCTTTGTTTCCACTAAATAGCTTATTTTCAACGACTTAGCAAGTCAACATTGTTTTGCATATGTCGCATATATCGCACTATTCGCACCTAGAGTGGAGAGAAAGTGGATAGCAAATTCCGCCCTCCCGGGATCGCCGAAGGGGCCCACTAAGACGATTGCAAGAAATGGAGAGGTAAGAATACGCCGCCTAACGTTCAGTTCTCGACAGCCAACATCCGTAGGAGTCTCGGAGGGAGAATGAGCCCATCCCTTGCCATTTGATACTTAAGAAGACCCAAAATGTGTCCACCAATCCGCACGGGCTTTTATCGTGAGCCTGTAGAGTTTCGCACAATCACCTTATTGAAGAGACGTCGAAATCCAGTGATCCTTAATATTGGGGCTAACAACAAGAAAACGAACGGAAAGCACTCGAACGGTTAAAAAAGACACCAAAGCGTATCCTTGTTATTCATAAACGGCTTGGGCTTCGAACGCCTGCCGCCACCTTTTTGGCTCCTGCTGCCCGGCGTCCTGTTCGTCGGCGTCCAACAGGTCGTCGCACAGTATTTTCTCGCCACCGGCCTGCCGCTAAGAGTAGCTCTCACCTGGCTCGCCGCTCTCCTGACAAATATCCTCGCAAATATCCTGGTCGTCCCCACCCACGGAGCCCCCGGCGGCGCCGTCGTTTCGACCGTCTGCTACATCGCTGTCTCGATCGTAATGTTCGCCTTCTTCACCAAAACCACCGGCCGCCGCATCACCGACCTAATAACCCCCAACCCCTCCGACCTCCAAAAACTCTGGTCCACGATCCGAAAAGACCGCGGTGGCGAAAACTAGATTGAGCGAATCGAATCGTAAGATCGAAAGCCTGACCCCAATTATTATTCTATTGGAAGTCGTCAGCGTACATTCGAGATGTCCCATCGCAGGTGGACAGACTGCTCAGTATAAAATCCAATCAGGCACATGCCCTGGATATGAGCTATCGGCTAACAGTTCGAAAACGCCATCGCCATCTTCATCGAAATATCTGTAGGTCAAATTAGGGCCGGCTGTCGAATACTTTCCGTCGCTATTGCGCGTGGCCGTAGAAGCTAGCACGTTGAAAGAATAAGTCTTTCCACCGAAACTGAGGATTGCGACACTCCTGATAATAAGTTGAGGCATTGTATCTGAATCCGGTAGCGGGTCTTTTGCAAGCATTTCGCTTTCCGGAACTTGCAGAACATAGTCAATCAAAATCACATTTCCCAGCTTATCGTATTGCTTCATCGTGCCGCTCCGCGATGTATTCATCTCGCGAGAATCGGGTATTCTCCAGCCATCCTTCTTAACGAGACCCTTTCCACTAATTTTGACAATTTCATCAACGACCTCAGCAGGAGACGGCTTTGAACCAATCTCATTCCGTATCAAGCCATTAGATGAGCCTTGACATGAAGACATGACGGCAACGATTCCAACTACAATTGTCCCTATACGAACCAAAATATTTTTGGAGACATAACTCATAAGTTCAATCCTCCGGAAGTTCCATTGGGCTGAGACGTTCTCTTATCATTGTTTCACCGTCGTTTCCTGGATGTAGATCAATAATTGCACCACCAGCGGCTTGGGCCTGTCTGGCACTACCACCTCGAGCAAATATCTCGACCATCTTTTTCCCAACTTTAACAACTGTCGCAATGCTCGCAGTGAGTCCGTCTTCTCCCCCGGTTGCCCAAAGAAAATTCGTGTTGCTATTTGAGCCTAACGGGGCGAAAGTATCACCGAAATCACACGATAAGACAACTAAGTTTTTCGCGGAGGCTTCAGTACCTTCGAGCGTGTCAGCGCCTACCATGCTTCCTTTCTTCTGAGCGGATGGGCTGGCAATTGCTCCATCAGCAAACTCTATCCCTTCACCCTTTCCTGCCACGGAGCCCCTTCCTTCCCGCGCAGCCACGTTATCGGTTCCCGGTACGAAAGAATGACCGATGAAAACCACTGTTCTGTCTTTGGTCTGAATAGACTTCTTAAACTCCTCAACCGTCGCAGTTCCAGCTTCTGTTGTATAGACATTAACGGTAGCCCCGTGTTTTTTTCCGTATTGTTGAATAACTTTCCATTGAGAGGCATTTGTTTCGTTTGGTTTCAAGGTGATAAACACGTCAATTACTCGCTTGGGCTTCCGCCCGTCGGGATCAGTGGCTACAGTAGGCGCATTAAGTACATAAATGTAGGCATTCCATCGCTGTGGGTTGGGCGGATGATCTTTGCTAACTATTATCGGATCGCACTGCCCAAACCGACCGAGGTTGCTACTGTACATCCTCGCCTGAGCGTAGTCCCATCCGCTCTCGTCGTCGCGTTCGTAGCCGGTGAATTGTTTCCGCACCGTGTCGTCGCCGTAGTCTACGCCTGTCGTGCGGCCGCCCGTGCCGTCGATCTCTTCGCCGAACGGATGATAATCATGACGCGAGATTACTGCGCCGTTTTGGTCAGAGTTGATTCTTGGGGAGCCTAAATGATCGCTAGTTAGGTAAGCGACCTTTGCGGTCGTGCTTGATTCAACAAGAGTCGAGTATTCCGCGATCTGTTTGCCAGCCGCATCGTAGACAAAGACAGTTGTCTCGCCAGATGCTGGAACATACTTCTTGACGCGTTTGCCATCTCCGTCGTACGAGTATTGACCAAGACTAACGCTTGACGAGTTCTTTACTTCGGACTGTTTGTTCTCCGCGTCGTAGGTAAAGGTCTGATATGAGGCATCGCGTGTCGTGTTACCCGCACTGTCATATAGGAAACCAGTGGATGTGATTCGGTTGTCGGCTGTCGAGATCGCAGGGTTCGATACCGCAGGATTTGCAAACGAACTCGGCATCGTCGTATTCGCCTGAATAAAGTTTCGATTCCCGTACCTGTCGTAGGTGAAATCCTGTCGCCATGTCTGAGTGCCGTTCGAAGTTTCGTTCGCATCATCTAGCCGATTCAGAGCGTCGTACGTGTAGTTCTGCACCAACGGATAAGTCATCCCCGGTACAGTGATCGTTTGGGTCAGAACATTTCCGTTATTGTTGGTCATTCCGTAGGTGTAGTCCAATTTCAGTTTGTCGGTCGCACCAGGCGTCGTTCCGAGAGCAATCTGTTCTGGTTGGAATCGCTTGTTGAAAACAGTACTTTCCCAACGTCCGTTGCCCAACTGCATTGACGTCACGGCACCGGCGGCGTTGTAAGAGAGCGAATCGGCATAACTCCAATAACCCGAATTCGCATTCTTTTTGCTTTGGACTGCTGAGAGATCGCCCGAATTATCCACCACGTTTTTCACAACGCGACCGCTTGGATACGTCTCCTCTATCAACGCTCCGCCGAGATTGTAAGTGTAGCCTGTGGTGTAATCAACGCCGTCGGTTGTTTGTTTGTGGGCAGTCACTCTTCCTAAGATGTCAAAAGCCGTGTATTCCGTTGTCGAAACAGATGAACTGACCTTTTTGAGCTTTCCTTTAGCATTCGTAAGGTTATCGTAGAAATAGCTTACATCCGGTGTTGTTTCGGAATAGTTTCTGAATGTTACACGGTTCAGATTGTCGTACGTGTAAGTTGTCGAAATGCTTCGAGCATCTGTTTTCGTCGCGAGGTTGCCGTTGTTGTCGTACGTGTACTGGATTTGACCGCTTTCGGGGTTGGTAGCGGATTTGAGACGGGCGAGTGAATCGTAGACAAAACTTCTGGTCTGCACCGGCGAAGCGAAAGTGCCGCCCTGTTTTACGGTCGTGAGATTATTAAGTGTGTCGTATACGTAATAGGTCGGTTGGTTCGGAGTGTCGATCGCTCCTAATCCCGCAGTCGTCGGCTCGTCCACTCGAATTAGCTGTCCGAGAGCATTCGTAACCGAGCGTCTCTCCTTTAATGCCTGATCTTTCACTGTCACGGATGAACCGATCTGACCGCCCGATGTCGCGAGACCGAGTGGAATTAGTGTCAGACATGCAATTCTATTACGATTCGGGTTGAAAATTGCACGTCTGACCCCGTTCCTTTTGACCCCGTTCCTTCTCGTCAGGCCCCGTCAGTTTATTCGTCATACCAGGGCCTTGATTGCGGAAAACTTCAGGAACAATCCGAGTACGACCGCAACTGAGGTCCAACATGAACCCGAAGAGCCAGGTGGGGTCGTTGAGCCGTCGACTCCGCCTTCTGGTGAACAGGTTTCCAGGTCAAGCGTGACGGTAGCTTCATCGAGCGTTTTCAGTGATATCTTTCTAGCTTTATCATCGAAAGCAACCTCATCCTTTGCCCACTTGAATCCAACCGTATTGATCGAGGGTTTATCGGAATGCCGGATCAACACCGATAACGGTAACACGCACGATGTCTGCTCTTGTCTGGTCCAACCGACAAAAAGGCCCGGCTGGGGAGTTTTCCGAAGGTCGGACATCGGAGCCTCAGCCTTCAAATTATTTTCAGACAACACTAGTAAGTTGATCGCGACCAAGTACTCTCCGGAATCCGATACAAATATTCTTTCACAATCTATTGGATAGTCAGGAAACCGTTTCAAGAGAGTTCGGGAGATTGAATCATAAAGCCCGGTTTCAGGGTACAGTTTTCGACTTTCACGTTCGATACGTAACGCATCGCGATACCTTTTACTACGTTGAAACTCACCGACGTCCTTCACCGATCTTCCAGCGCCATGAAGACTTCGAACCACCTCTCGTTCGTAATCCAAAATGGCCATTGCGGGAACACGTACGAACACGAATTGCTTGTTTTGCGAGAAGTCTACCCGACTTTCCAGATTTTCAAACTCATACTTCTCAAACATCACAGGCTGAGCGACCATAGCGATTCTACTAATGGTGAGAACTCCGATTAACAATATTAGGTTCTTTATCATAGGTTTATTGGTGGCAGCAGAGCCGATATATCCCGCGGTAGGTTGCCTTAGCTGGTGCATTGGGGTGAGTGGCTACGAACTTCTGATATTGGTCTCGATAGAGGTTCGCCGTGTACCCAATAGCGGAGTTAAAGTCTCCTACGGACATTGACGCTGCTTGGCCAATCCCGGGCGCGTGCAGATCGGTTCCCGTTTTCCCACCGTTCGGACTGCCCAATATATGAGCAAATTCGTGTGTGGGCTCATAGTTCGGGCCAGATTGTATGGCATTAGAGTAATCCCAACGGGCTACGTCCGGCCGGGTGCCATCAGGATTCGCCTGTGTCACGACCGTCTGTGTCTTATTCTGCTCCACGTGGGAGGCCTCCTTTCCATGGATATCAGCCAGCTCCACAATATTCATAATCGAAGAGTCCTTGGCCTGGACGTCTGCTACGCCCTTCGCCTTATCGAAAACTTGGACGCTCACTTGGGCATTGAAATCCACTTTCCATCCGTCTTCTTTCCAGTTTCCTTTCCATTTCGATTCAATACCAGCTTCGATTTTCTTTGCCGCCTTATTAAGATCACCTTTGCCATGGGTTTTGCTCCAGACTCCGATCGTCGCTATGGCTGTAACGGTTAACCGTTTGTTTTTGGTATCCACCGTTATTATGTATTGGGCCTTCTGTCCCGATGGATCGATCATTGCAATTGGGTTATTTCGCACATACGCATATTTATTCCAACTTTGCGGGTCTTGAATCACCGAGTCGTTAACGATTTCGTCCGGCGCTGTAAATCTACCGATCGAAGTGGCGTAAGTACGAGCGATAGCGTAATCGAGCCCCGTCTCGTCATCACGTTCGTAGCCGGTGAATCGTTTCCGAACAGAATCACCGCCGTAACCGACGCCAGCACGTTGTGACGTAAGCGATGATAATATCTCTTCTCCAAACGGTAAATAGTCATGGCGAGATGTTATAACACCGTTGGCATCGGTGTTGATGCGTGGGGAGCCGAGATGGTCGTTGGTTAGATAGGCGACCTTTGCATCATTCGCTGAAGCTATGATTGTCGAGTATTCGGCAATGGATTTGCCGGTCACGTCATATACAAAAACGGTTGTCTCGCCAGATGCCGGAACATATTTTTTGACGCGCTTGCCATCGCCGTCGTACGAGTATTGGCCAAGGATTGCGCTTGAGGAGTTTTTTACTTCTGTCTGCTTGTTCTCCGCGTCGTAGGTAAAGGTTTGATATGCAGCGTCGCGGGTGGTGTTTCCCGCAGTGTCATACAGGAACCCGGTGGAGGTTATTCGGTTGTTTGTTGTCGAAATCGCGGGGTTCGAGACCGCAGGGTTCGCGAACGAAGACGGCATCGTCGTATTCGCCTCGACAAAATTTCGGTTGCCGTATCTGTCGAACGTGAAATCCTGCCGCCACGTCTGAGTGCCGTTCGATGTCTCGTTTGCATCGTCCAGCCGATTCAGAGCGTCGTAGGTGTAGTTCTGTATCAGCGGATGAGTCATTCCCGGAACCGTAATCGTTTGGGTAAGAACATTCCCGTTATTCGCGGTCGTACCGTATGTATAGTCGAGCTCGAGTTTATCGGTGCCGTTTTGCACTGTTCCCAGAGCTATCTGCGTCGGTTGCAAACGGCTGTTGAATACTGTGCTTTCCCATTTGCCGTTTCCGAGTTGAAGCGTTGTCAACGCGCCGGCTGGATTGTAGGAGAATGAATCCGCGTAGTTCCAATATCCCGAGGCGGCGTTTTTCTTGGATTGTACCATCGCAAGGTCGCCAGTTGGATCGAGAGTGTTTTTCACGACTCGACCGGTCGGATACTGCTGCTCGACGAGTGCACCGGACAAATTGTAGGTGTAAGTCATCCACAGATTGGGGTCACTGCCACCGCCGTACTCGACGCCGTCTGTCGTTTGCTTGCTTCTGGTCACTCTGCCCATTAGGTCGAACGCAAGATATTCGGTTGTAGAAACATTCGAGGCCACCTTTGTTAGTTTCCCCTTAGCGTTCGAAAGGTTGTCGTAATAGTACGAAACATCCGCCGTCGTTTCGGAATAATTTCTGAGTGTGATTCGATTCAGATTGTCGTAGGAGTAGGTTGTCGAAATGCTTCTTGCATCTGTTTTCGTAACGAGATTGCCGTTGTTGTCGTACGTGTACTGGATTTGACCGCTTTCGGGATTAGTAGCGGATTTGAGACGCGCGAGTGAATCGTAGACAAAACTTCTGGTCTGTACCGGCGAAGCGAAAGTGCCGCCCTGTTTTACGGTCGTGAGATTATTAAGTGTGTCGTATACGTAATAGGTCGGTTGGTTCGGAGTGTCGATCGCTCCTAATCCCGCAGTCGTCGGCTCGTCCACTCGAATTAGCTGTCCGAGAGCATTCGTAACCGAGCGACGTTCTTTCAACGCCTGATCTTTGACCGTAACGACGGAACCGATCTGACTGCCCGATGTCGCGAGACCGTAAAGCGTCTCAACAACTGCACCATCCGGCGTTGTCACCTTCCACGGGCGTCCTGCGGTGTCGAATGTGTTTGTTGTCCAATCGAGGCCGGTTGTGGTTGAGCAGTCCTGATTGGTGTAACCGCGAAATGGATTGGTCGCTTTTGAGACACGGCCCATCGTATCGTAGCAGGTCAACGAGAATACATCGCCATCATCGTCGATAGACTGCGATCTCACTGCTCTACCCAACCCGTCGAAATACGAATAGCCCTCTTTCCACGAACTCGCATCGATCTGCGATCTCGACTTCACCCAACGCGTCGATGCACTTGTTCCGGCTCCGTATTCTGTGATGGTCTGATGTCCGTTTGGTGCGGTGACCTTTGTTGAACGTAAAAGCGCGTCGTTGTATTCCATGTACGACGTTTGTCCGTTTATGTCGGTGGACGACGTTGGCAGTCCGGTGTTGTAATCGTACACGGTTGACGAAGTGAACGCCGCGTTTGATCCGGTTACGCCTGATGAATCGGGGATCGGTGTGATCACGCTCGTTGGGAAGGCATAATCGTAGGTCGAGGAATATACAGTCTGCGAGACATTGCCGCGTCCATCGGTCGCGTAGCGCAGATTGCCCATTAGATCATACTGAGCCTGCGTGTCGATGTAGAGATTGTTCGCAATGTCGTGCCACGTTCGTGTTCCGGTCACCAAACCGCGATAGTTTGTGTTCGGATTGACCCAACGGCTCGATGTACTTTCTGATAGCAAGCTCACTCCGTCATATGTGATCTGGCTTTTTGCCTTAGCATTTCCGCTTGCGTCTTCAACGCGTGTTTCCGTGACGAGGCCGTTGATGTTCCGATTCTTGTAGCCCGAATCGTATAGGTAGTCCGACTCATGCACAACCGCCGGGGTCGCTCCCGTAAACCACGCCGCCGCGTCGCCGATACTCGCGGTCGCGGCTGTCGAGGCATTTACCGAGACGTAGTGGTATGTCTTGACCTGTTTCGGATTGAGCGACGAGAAATAAGCCGGATCAGAGTTTCCAGCGGTGTCGTAAACCGTCCCGGTCATCGTGGCCAACGCATTGGTCTCACCCGGCTCGAATATGATCGACACCTCCGTGCTCGGCCTCATGTCGCGGGAGGCTTCGGATTGCCCGCCTGCGAGTGGGCCAGTCTGCTCATAGCTCGTAAGCTTTCGCGAGCGCAGATGGTGGCTCGACGAATTGTCGTAAACCCGCTCGTCATACGCCCGACCGGTGACCGCGTTTCCAAAACCATACGGCCGCCAGACATCCAAATTCGGCTCGTCATGGATCACCTGCTGAGTTATGGAATCGTCGGGCGCATAAGTCGTGATGGTGTAAGGCGTCGGAGAAAGAAGCGTCCCGCGGGATACTGTGTAGCTCGAATGAGTCTCGTCCGTACCGTCACCCTTAACGCTGACGTATCGGTCTGTAACACCTCGATTTACTACATCGTATGTCGGACTGCCGACCGTGATCGGAGCTACCAGCGAATAGATAAATCTCTCATACGCGCCGGTCGGATATCTGATCTTAGTTATCTCGCCATAGACGTTGTACTTAAACTCATAATACTGACCGTTAGGCAATGTGATCTTGGTCAGAACCAGCGGATCAAAGATGCTACCGGTACTACTACAGAGGCGCGTCTCGTGCTCTGTAGCCGAAAAAAGGTATGGAGTTTGTGACGTGTGAATATTACCGTTGCAAAGCTTGTTGCTGTCGTAACGCACGACGTCGCTAGTATTCTCAAAAGCGTTAGAGAGATCGTTCCATACAAAATCCAGCTCGTAAGGCGTTGAGCCAATGCCCGGATATGACGCGGTCTGATCAGCTCCGGTCGGTACGGCGATGGCTGTGACGGTCGGGTCGACGAGGCTGCGCCCCATAGTGTCCGTCCACGTGCGCGCCGACGTGCTGAACGTCATCTTGTTCCCGTGGCGATCATAGTAGGTCGTCGCGGGGTTTCCCACGAGGCCGGTGGTTTGAGCTCCGAACTCGTAGCGGCTGCCGTCGGGCATGTAAAGCGTGCTGGAGCTAAGCCCCGAATCAAGCCGCATCCGTGTGCCGTCTACCGAAAGAAAAGTTCCGGTAAAGTCGTACGACGTGCAGCCCGAGCTGATAGTGCCGCAGTTTATCGCCGCGTCGCTTGCCCTTAATTCGTGCGTCGAGTCGTCAGGCATCCGGACCTGCGGGCGTTTTATGTAAAAAAGAGGGGCGTTCGGCGGGTCTTCCCAATGAGCGGGAGCAAATATTTGGCCATCGTATGTACCCGACTCCTGCGTGCTTGCCTGATATCGGTCCCACTCATACTCGATCTGCGGCGTTCCAAGGCTGGACGTCCAGCCCGCAGTTGAGTGTTTGGAGAAGATCGGCTTGACGTCGTTAATGGTGAATCCCAGCCCAGATTGCCACTGATCGGTATTCCTCAACCCCCACACTTTCGACGAATAGGTGAGAGTGTTTGAGAGTCCATTGCCGGCACGCCCCGCATACCCGCCGAGCGGGATGCTTAATTCCATCGCCAGCGTAGATGGATTGACACGAGCGTTGCTCTTTAGTGCACTGTCCGGGCTATAGTCAGTGTTTCGTACATTTTGGGATGCGCCGCTCCCCGAAAATATTAAAATCAGAAAGCCGAACGAGAGGGCGGATGCCGCAAGTCTCCAACTATTTTTTATCAAATCTCTTTTCATGATCGTCTCGCAAATCGAATCTTTTGCTTTGTAAAAGAACTACCTTCTAAACAATGCCGGAACCGGAATATCTCCGCTGGCTCCCCAATAGTCGTCTCTAAGCCCGTTACTGCTGCCGCTTTTGCGGATATACCAGTGGCCGTTTGAGGGGCGCCAGACGGCAATGTCTACTTTGCCGTCGGCGTCGTAGTCGTTTTGGACTGGAATGTCGGTAGAGGCGTCGCCGGATGGTGTTGAGGTCGCGGTCGAGGTGTTCGCGGCGTTTGCGATGATCCAGCTTGCACCGCTTCGGAGGGCGTAATTGGCTCTGCCGTCGCCATCGTAGTCGGCACTTACAGGTTTATCTCCTGACGAACCAAATGTGTGCTGAGCGGCCTGTCCGTTGCCCGACAATAGCGAATAGAAAGTATTCGAGCTGTTTCGCCAGAGGGTGATGTCGGCCTTGCCGTCACCGTCGTAATCAGCCGGAGCGGGAACGTCGCCGGATGCTCCGAACGTTGTGTACCAACTCGTCTGCGTCGAACTCTTAAAAACGTAAAATGTCGCCGTCGAATCACGCCATGTTGCGATGTCGCTCTTGCCGTCGCCATCGTAATCTGCGACAACGGGAAGATCGGTAGTGCCGCCAAAATCCATATAGGTCTCGGAGCCGTTCGAACTGTTCACGATGTACCACATGTGGTTCGACTGCCGATAAACTGCAAAATCCGTTTTGCCGTCGCCATCGAAATCGCCCTGTACTGGAATGTCGCCGTTGGCGCCCCAACCGTAGAACGTCTGAGCCGATCCCGGACCGCCAAGAACGTACCAAGTCCCATTCGACGGACGCCAAACCGCAAGATCGGCGGGCGGTGCGGCATTCGCATTTGCATCTTCGACTGCCAGCAATCTTGACCCTGCGTAGATATATTCCTTGCTCAACTGCGGCGTCGGCGACGGAGCAAGCGGATTCCAAGTGCTTGTCGCGTTGAGCGGCAAAGGCTTTCCAAACCAGCCCGACCTTTTGCCTGTCATCGCGTCCGTTCGCGGAAACCAACCGTTCGACGCAAAGATGCCGATCGTGAGAACAAGAATGAACATTGCTCCGCCGATCGCCCATAACTTACTTCGTCGATGCTCGCTGGAGCTTGGCTCTGTGGTGTGAATCTCCGCATTCGCGACAGACGACAAACTCATTTCTACGATCTCAGGCGCACTTCGCCTAGCTTTGCGTTTGGACATATTCCTCCATTTCAAGTTCGTGAGAACTCTCTTCTATTTTTCTGCTTAGCTGGGAAGTCCGGGGAAGCGATTCGTTCGGGGAAGGAAAAGCAGGAGTTCAGGAGCTATTTTAGTAAAACTAGATCTAAAACAAGCTCTTGGGAGGCTGTCTTAAATTGCAACTCACTGTTGAGCCGCCATTTTCCGAATTGGGTATAGATTGTAAAAATAAGGGAAACGTTGCCAATAAACTTTAGGCGGTATAAAAAGAGCGTCCGGCCTGGCAATCACATTCCACCTCTTGATCATCAGACGGGAAGATCCCGTATGCGAAACCACAGACGGAGGTTCCGTCGTACCCGAACACTATCCGAGAACGACCGGATGTAATTAATCTCCATGCAAACGACTCACGTCCGACAGCTCGATCACGACCGGCTCCTCGATCAAGCGTTGGCCGAGGTCGCGTATCGGGACGATCGCCGGTGTATCCTGATCGGCATTTGCATCCACATAATCATCGTTTGTTTTCCAATCTGATCTTTTTGGGGCCTCGTCAATGCCGATAGGATAGATCGTAATTTTGTCGCTTTCAATTTTGAACCTGATAAAGTGTCGATAACTGTCAAGTCGCATCGCGCTGAAGGCCGCATTCGACTCATCTCCCCAAAACCACGAGGCGGCAGTTAAATAGATACCCCAGATCGATCCACCAATAAACCCTAAGAGAAGCAGTCCAAGACTCAAGAGGAGAAAGTACACAAGGTCCGCAAAAATGCCCGACGGCGTCAAGTATGCAGCCAAAACCGAAATCGAAGAGACCCCAACCGTCAGAACCAGAACATGGGCTATCCAGTGCAAGGTCACGACGTGAAGTTTTCGAGAAGCCAAAAACGCTGCCAGCACGAGCGATCGCTCCGCAGCTTGGGCGGTATATCGCCGAAGCTTTGAGGATGACGTTTCCCGCAATCGCCATTTCTGAAGTTTTTCGGACGCGCGTTTCTTCCAGCCCGGTATGTCAACTCTAATTTCAGCTGAGAAAAAGAAAACGAGAAACAAGGAGAACGCCACTATCACGAAAACTGGGCTCGGGGCGACCAGCCAGATTTGGGTGACCAACCGATCTAAGAACCGAGCGTCTGCCCCGACGCTTCCATAACCATTCCAAGCAAGAATCAACAGACCGCATACTAAGTAGAGCAGGCCGAGGACCAGGCAAAAATCTGGATTCTTATACCAAAACCACAGGTTGCCCAAAGCCAGCCGCTTGCTAACCGATTGAGCTGGATACATTGCTTTTTTTGATTCCGCAACGGCACCGTTCCTGGCGATCTCCAATGTATCTTCATCGCCGCTAGCTCCCGGCCACTTAGTACTAATTGTGTCACTTAGATGATGGGTAGGATGAAGGAAGGCTCCGCCACCGCCAGCAGTAATAAATTGCGTTCCTGTTTCCTTCCCTACGTAGCGACTGTAGTGGTGGAGGTCGCCGGAAATCACTACCGGAATCTTCGCTCCGGCGCATCCGGTGAGGAGGATGTCTGCGACGTAATGTAGAGCACGGTAGTATTCTTCCTGACCTTTCTTATCGCCAGCGATGTCGGCCTTTAACCAAGTCGGAACCGAAGCGCAAAGGATGACTTTCGCATCGTTCGGCATTTTGCTAGCAACCGTTGTGAAGTAGTCGGCTTGAGGTTTATCAATGTCTTCCCCCAACTGAGAGTCAAAGCCCCAGATCCACCAGTTCTGGCCTAGATGGATAGCGAAATAGCTGCGCTTTTGCGACGCTACCCAGCTACCAACGAAAGTTTCGCGGCCCCGACAAAAATTTGCAAGAAAGAGGTTCAGACCGTCATACCAGTCATGATTGCCTGGTATGAGATACACCTTGGGATGGCAAGCGTCCGGCTTTGGAGTTTTTGGAAATGCCGCCTTATAAGGACGAAGCATTCTCTTTTTATATTCCTCCCGGCTTGCGTCCGGGTAGACCTGATCTCCACCCATTACAAGACAATCTGCGCGAGGAAGAGACTCATTGGTGCTCACCTGGATTCTTTTCTGTCCGATCAGATAGGCGATCGCATAAGTGGAGTCAAAGCCATCACCAAGGTCTGCCACGTAGTCCAGCCAAATGGCTTCCTTATCCTTTTCTCCACAAACGCCCGTCTTACCACCGCAACACTCCTCTATCAGAGTGTCGGCGATGATCGGCGAATCAAGGGCCGCATGGACCAAACGTCGGTCGGCGTATTGTCCAAATAGGGTTGAATCAATGACCTTCTTAGCGGTTTTTAACAGCACAACTGGACTAAACCAGTGAACCATTCCCCGGTACTCATTACAGTCATTTAGATCTTGCGGAAAGTTCTTTCCCATATTTTTACTCCGGAACAGCTCTGAATCGACGAGATACCGTTTGCCAGAAAAAAGTTCGCTATTTATGTTAATTTTAACGACGGGAACAGCTTGGCGTGGTCGTATTCGCGGAAGTATGTGCTGGTTTGGTGTCCAAGTCAAGAGGCGGTGAACTTCGCCGAGACGTCGTTGGGATGAGCAACTCCGCAATTGGGAGCTGGAGTTCCGTAGGACACTGCTTCCCTATGAAATTACATTCTGATATGATTCCCACGTAAAATTTCAGATTTTCGTTGAGGAGGCTGACGATAGGTAGCCAAGGAACAAAATGCTGCCCCGAGTGTTTCGACACGCAGCCGACCCGCGCCATGTTCTGTAACATGTGCGGCTGTCGGAGTTTTGGTTACCTTAAAACCTTCGTCTTTCCCGTTCGGAGTCGTCTCAACCTTGTCCGGCTCAGATTTTTCTAACCCCTGAGCATCACCAAGTGTACCTTCTTTTGATTTTGTCTCATCTATTTCTCCTTTGAGATTCCTTATAGGAGCGGGTTCCACCTTACCCATCTCTTCTGGTTTCTTTCCGCCCTCAGTATCGGAATTAACAATGTAGGAATAGGTGATCTGGAACCTACCGCCCACCGGAACTTCGTCATGAATGGTCTTGTCCAGATACGTTGTTTTAACCGACAGAATTTTTGGTTCGGTTGTGTAAACTTTTATTGGCTTTTCCTGCTGTTCCGGCTTCTTGCCAGATTGCATCCCATTCGGATCCGTCAAGACTAACGGCTGGTTCATGGTATACGAATACCGATTAAACGTCTGCGGATTTGCGGATTTACCCGATGCCAGCAGCGGATCGATGGCAGTAAACCGCCCATGTTGATTCTGATACATCCTCGCTTCAGCGAAGTCCAGTCCCGTTTCGGTGTCTTTTTGGTAGCCGGTGAAGCGTTGGCGGACGGCGTCGGTGCCGGTGGTGGAGTAGTTGTCGCTTGTTTTGCGGTACGTGCCGTCGGCGAAGAGTTCCTCGCCGAACGGGAGGAAGTCACGACGTGATACAACCGTGCCTGAGCCGTTTACGACCACACGCGGAGAGCCAAGGTGATCGGTCACGGTGTAGTTCGTAGCCGTCGAGGTCTCGGTCGCAGGCAGTTGGCTCCCGGCGTAGAGATAGCTTGTGACAAGCGCGTTCGTGCTCGAATTCCGTTCCTCGACCAGCCGGCCGGTCGAGTAAACAAAAACGGGCGATTCCGAACCCGTTACCTTCTTTACGCGTTTGCCCTCGCCGTCATAGCTGTATGTGCCGATCAAGGTCTTTCCGAGCTTTGCTTGTGTCTGTTTATTATCTCCGTTGAACGTAAACTGGCGACCTCCGCTGGTCGGGTCTTCCGTTATGTTTCCATTCTTGTCGAATGTGTAGTTTTGTCCTGTGTTGAAGCGGTTGGTGGCAGCATTTATCGTCGGATTCGAGACCGCCGTGTTGCCAAGAACATTCTGTGTAAAGCTGCTGCGATTACCATAGCGGTCATAGCCCCAATTCTGTATCCAGGTCTGAGTTCCGTTGACGGTCTCTTTCGCCTCGCTGATGCGATCCAATGAATCGTATTTGTAGCCCTGAACAAAAGGATTCGCCAAACCGCTGAAATTCACGGTTTGCTTTGCGATGTTTCCGTTGTTCTTGCTCGCATCCACACTGCCGCCCGACTGGAGTTCGCCGTACTCGTTCGCGAGGCTGAAAACATTACTCGCCCCCTGCGTCGTTCCAAGTTTGAATTCCGTCACCTTCAAGCGGTTATTGATCACAGCGGTTTCCCACAGATTGTTGCCCAGCTTTAGCTGCTGTACCTTCTTGTCTGCCGCATAGGTGAAGTTATCGGCGAAACTAGGCTGTGTGCCTCTTCGACTATTTAGGAACTTTCCGATTTGAGGGTCTCAGTAAAATCAGCCAGCAAACTATTTGTCCGAGAAGGTAAAACAATATGCCGAAAATGAGCACGCTTGGACGCCTCGCCAAGACTCGACCCAGCCCCTCATCGGCACTTGGACTCGATAGGTACTTAGTGATTTCCTCACCTGCGAAAATGCCGGTTATAGCGTAATGAAGCGTCATGAGGCCGAGTATGAAGAAACCGATAGGGCTCTTCTCGGTAGTAGTATTGCTTGCCCTCCAAACAAGAGCCGCTATCATACAAAGCCAACCCAAACCGAAAAGCCTAAATGGAGATATCAGGAGGAAAGTCCCTCGTCCCTCCAAACCTACGCCATCTACTCCAAAATAGAGTTGAAGTAGCGTGTAAACGAAACAAAAGAGTATTACTTTGCGCCTGCTCATAACTGTCGCCTGACTGGCTGATGTCGTTTCTTCGTCTGCTCAATGATGAACATGCGAAGATTCCATGCGTCATAAGCAGCCTTCATCTCGTCTAGGATTTTCGGTTTATCATCATCTTTAGCTCGAACCCAACGAGCGATATACGGCTGTATAAGAGCAACCGGAATTGCTCGTCCAAACGCTGCATAGCGGCCTGATCGCTCCATTCTGCTCCTCGCTTCAAGTAACCTGCTAATTGTGTCCGCAGCCATCCTTTCGGCCTTGGAGGGATTATAATTCGTCTTGTCTACCTTCCGCACTTCCTCCCAGAAGTCGTCCCAACGCGTTAGAATTACGCCTTTTCTAAACCCCGAAGATACCTGGCCCGTTACCGGATTAAATCCCTCGTGAGAAAAAGAATCTTGCTGCGCGTGGAAAAAGGTTCCCAAGGCAGAAAGAGCGTCATCGCCGGAATCGACTTCCTTAAGAAAATTGAACCAGTGCTGAGCTCGGGTGTTCACGGTTGTAAAATGATGCGTCGCACGTGCGTTTACATTCAGTATAGCTTCAGGATCGGTCGAGGGATTCTCATCGATATGCTGCGTTGCTCGACCGATTGCCTCCGCGTCACTCTTAGAAAACCCCACCATTTGGGCTAATGCCGTTGTCAGTTCTTGGTGAACATCCTTTTCATAACGCCCATCACGATCCACGTACCTTTGCGGATTATTCAAGGCATAACGATAAAGATTGAAAGTTTGAGGGGCGTACAGGTCGGGTGGCATTGAGTCAGCACTTAAGAAACGTCCGACTGAGGAAGAAAAAAACCTAGCCTGAGCAAAAATCCAGCCCACTCTCGCCGTCTCTTTCATAGCCGGTTATGAACGCGCAATTCGGGGTTTGTTCGCGTTGCGTTTTGTGACTCGCGCGTGTTCGGTTTTCAAAGATCGGCGGCTAAGAAGCAGCTAAAGAAAAAGCACTTTGTGTGCCGGATCGATTATAGCTTTAACCGGCTTATTCAGCTATGTGCTTTGAGGTTTTTCTTAGGTTTTCAGTTGCTTTGCCAACCGCTTTTTTTATATCCGAGATTTCGACCTGGGGTGTAGATCTGTGTCGTATCGAGGCTGGAATGTCCGAGCAGTTTTTGGATGTGCCGGAGGCTTGCTCCGTGCCGCAGAAGATGCGTTGCGCAGGCGTGGCGGAAGGTGTGAACGGTCGCTTCGAGCCGGGCAGCCTGGGCGTGATTTTTGACGATGCTCCAGATTTGCGGATAGGAAAGACGGCGGGCCGTGACGGACAGGAAAAGGGCTGTCGGGTTTGCGATTGGGCGTTTCTTTCGGCTTCGTCCCTTGCCCCAATACGTGCCGCTCATCAGCTCTACCCGTGCCTCTCCGATATACTTTTCCAGCCAATCGGAAGCCGTCGCGGTGAGCGGCACGATGCGTTCTCTTTTGCCTTTTCCCTCGCGGATGCGAAGCGTTCTGCCGTCGAAGTCCCGCATATTCAAGCGGTGAAGCTCGCCGTGTCTGATGCCCGTTGCATAGAGAGTTTCGAGGATGCTGCGGTCTCTGATTCCGATCGCTTTCGAGGTGTCGCACTGTTCGATTATGCGCGAGATTTCTGCTTCGGTCGGCACGATCGGAAGCGTGGCGGCGGCCTTCGGCAGCTGGAAGTTTTCGGCGATGTTGGTCAGCACTTTATTCGAGTTGTAAAGCCATTTGAAGAAGCGTCTGATACGCGAGACGGCTTGCCTGAGTGATGAGTTTTTCTGCTCGGTGTGCTTCGATAGGTGAACGAGATAAGAGTTTAGATTTGCTTCCTCGACCTCGCTCCAGCGCTTGAGAAAGAAGGCTTCCTGGAGATAAAGCTGCAAGCCGTTTAAGGCTCTCTCGCTCGATTTCCGCAGGTTTTTTGAATAGCCTTTTGCTTCGAGTTCCGATGAGGTATTTTTCGATCTCCTTGTTCACATCGAACGCGATTTGTATACAGAAGTGACAGCGTAAAGCCTTTATCGGGAATGCTTATAGGAAAAGCTGCGGTCTGTAACTTTGGTAACAACGTGTAACTCGTTGTACTGCCTCATTTAGCCCGATTACAAACGGCAGATTTTGGTCTATCCTGTCGTACAGTTTGAGAGCGGCTCACGCGCACTTTTCGAAACTACCGTTTTTCCCTCGGATGACAGCGCGAAATGACTTCGGCCAGGTCGCCGAGTTCGACGTGCGTGTAGATCTCGGTTGACGACAAACGGCGGTGTCCGAGAAGCTTTTGTATCTGCCGGATGTCGGCTTTTCCCTTGAGCAAATGAGGTGGCGGCTGAACGCCAGAGTGTGCGGCGTGACGTGCTTTTTTATACGGGCGTTTTTCGACCACTTTCCGACGATTCTTCGGATGTCGTCCGCGTCGAGCGGACCGCCCGAACGCGACGACACAAACAGACGGATTTGTCCCAGGCCCGATGCGAAAGTTGGCCGCGCCTGCTCAAGATAAAGTTTCAGGGAAACAAGCGCCGATTGGGTGAGCGGAACCAGCCGCGTCTCATCGCCTTTGCCGTGCTCGATTCTCATTGTTCCGGTCTGCATTTCTACGTCGTAGATCGTGAGAGAGACAAGCTCGGCCCGGCGGATTCCGGTTGCGTACATCACTTCGAGTATTGCACGGTCCCGAATATCCCTCGGCTTCTCCGTTGGAACGCTCTCTATCAGCCGTTTCGCCTCGGCGGGCGTGAGTATGTTGCGGGAGCATCTTCGGCTGCTTCGGCATCTGGATCGACGCTGACGGGTTATGAACGATCAAGCCTTCCTGCCACAGCCACAGAAAGAAGCGCTTCATCGCGGCCAGCTTGTTGGCCTGAGCACCGGCGCAAAGCCTTTGCTTTTTCCGGCCGGTTTTTTCGTCTTCGGTTTCGAGCCGGTAAAGCGAGATTTGATACTGCGAAAGATGCGCCGCGGTCACGTCGGCGATTGAGTTCAAGGCGGTGTTTTCGGTGAGCCAGTCGAGAAAGACTTGAGCATCGCGGTCGTAGGTTTACAAGCGTCGCCGGCGAGTAGTTTACAGCCGTCAGATACTCGATAAAAGCCCGCATCAACTCCAGTTTTTGCTTTTGATTCGTCGTCCACATCTTGCGCCAATGCCTCCTGACTCGACAGTTATTTCTTTAGAAAAGAAGTAACCGATGAGCTTTTTTCTTTAGCCGCGATTTATTTTTCCCTTTAAAAGCTTTCCGATGACCACAAGGTCGGCTTAGTAGTTTTTCTGCCTGCAATTAACCTTGTGATTCGGCCACCACAAGGTACCCTCAAGGTGTCGTTTTTTACCACAAGGTCCACAAGGTCGCGGGGCTTTTTTCTTTAGCCGCTTCTTCTGGTTTTCTACGCGGCCAACCGAGGGCGCCGACCTTCCACCAGATAGCCGTGCGAACGAGCGGAGTCGGGCTGCGAGGAACGAGCGCCCGCGTAGCGAGAGAGCAGGAGCGGACGGCGTACGATAATGAGCTTTTTATGTTGTCCGGCTGCTTTTTGGCCGGGCGACATAAAAAGGATTATCGGATGACGGCAGCGACGTGAGCGGAGGCCTCCGAAGCGAACATACGGCGGGCGTTACCTACACGGGTTCGCTGGCTTATCGGGTCGCCGACTTCACCTTAGTCGCGTCCGTCAGTTTCCTTTTCAATTCGTCAATGCTGGTCAGCCCGCGCAAAGTTTGAACTTCGCTTTCCGCATCGCTTGCCAACTGATAGACGCTCGGCTTTCCGTTGAGCGATTGGACGGCGAAAAGGTACTCCATCTCGACAAGCTTCTGGCAGTACATCCTTACCTGCCAGTCGCTCCACGCGGTCGTCTCGCGTATCTCGCGGCGTGTAAGCTGCACGTCCTGCGATTCGATTTTCAACTCGTTTGCTTTCTCCCGACACGCTTCCCTTATCGCCTCGAACATTCCGCGCACCGGCGGGGCCAGCTCGTCCATCGCTTTGCCCAGGATCTCCTCGGCCAGCTCGTTCGCCAGGGCAATATCCGACAGCTCGACCTCGACATATTCGATCTCGATCTCGCCGCGACGGGCCGTTTTGATTTCGCGTTGGTACTGGTGCAAAAGGGCGATGGAGTTTATAAGCGACAGATATTTTCGCTGCTCTCGGCGGTGTATTAACCTTTCGCTCGGGTAGGTCAGATATTCGACAAAGGGATTGACGACCGCTAGCGGCTTTAAGAGTCTCTGGGCGTGATGATGAAGGCGTTTTATTTCTTCCGATTCGGCTTTTTCCAGAACGCCGGGCAAGCTGTATTGATGCCTTTGGGTGGCGAGGATCGCTCTCGTCTGCTCTACTGATTCGTTCATCGAAAGCTGCACAAAGCGGCTTCGGGTTTCCTCGTCGAACGCCTCGGCCGAGGTCGTCGTTATCACGATCACGACGGGTCCGAACACTTCGTAATGCTCGGTCGATAGCTTTCCGGTGTTCGGGTCGGTCCGCGTCGCGGCAATCGAAAGCCTCTGGTCCGATGCAAGCGTCCGAAGGGAATAGACGGCGGCCATCGCTCCCTCGTCCTCGGCGATCACCAGCATCTTGCGTTGCAAGGAATACGGGTCTTTGTAGAAAAGCGCCTGGCCGGTCAATCTGGTTACGCGAACCAGTTCTTCCGGCGGGACAAAGTTACAGATCGCATCCTGCAATGCCGACTTGCCCGCTCCGCTTCTCGCCACGATCAACAACGCAAGCGGCTCTTGCAGCTTCCTCGACACAGCACCCAGGTAAGCCGTCAGCACCGTCGATCTCTCGCCGACAAGACCTATCGAGCGAAAGTCCTCAACTATTTTCTCGCAAAGGTTTTTATCGGTCAGAAAAGCTATTGCCGCTTGCTTGTCGGCCTCGGTCATCGCCGCGCCCTGGTCTGGTTCGTTGGCCGATGTCTTTCGCATCGACAATCTTTCGGCCTCGAGACTTTCGATCAGAACGAGCAGATCGGCATTGATGACCGATTCATTCACGCGGCACATCTTGGCGGCTGTCTGCGCAAAGTTCGTTCTGGCTCTCGATTGATACAAGTCCAGAGTGTCCAGGTGAAAGTTATTTCCGGCGTTCAATCGCAGATTGATTTTTAGCTTCTCAAGCCCGAACCCCGACAGCCCGCGCACCCTGTATTCCCGATTGTCGAAAGCGATCATCAAACTGCCGTCCGGCAAAGTGGCCGGTGATCGGTGGTCAGTGGCCGGATTTTCTTCACTCTGTGAACTCTGTGTTCTCTGTGGTGAAATGATCTCTAAAAGCTCGTCGAGCGTTCCGCCCTGTGAAACGAACTCGGAAGCATCCTTTGCCGGAAGCTCCACGACGCGGCTTTCGATACCGATCTCTGCCAGCTTCACCGCGAACTTGATGCCTGCCTCGCGGCCTGCATCGTCCGCATCCAGCATCAGCACGACCCGCCTGACTCGGCTCTCCGAAAGGTGTGCGAGGATCTCATCCGTCAGACCGTTCACGCCGTAACTGCACGTTACATTCCTGACGCCTATCGACCACAGAGCAAGCGTCGATCACGCTCTCCGTCAATACAATTTCGTCAGCTTCCTTCGCTCCCGACGGATTGAACACCGCGCCGCTTGCCCGCAAGATATAGATGCTGCGGCTTGTCCGTGTGCCGGGCGTAAAGACCGACGCATCTGTTCGAGTTCGCATCGACCAGCGGAAAGACAACCGAGCCGTACATCGTCTCATTGCCTTTCTCGTTAAGAAGCCCAAGCCGTTCGAGATTCGCCTTGCCGTCCGGGTTCAGCTTGTCTCGCAGTGTGCCGTCAACATAACCGAGCCGAAAGACCCGGATCGCTTCCGCGCTGATCCCGCGACTGTTTAGATAACGAACCGCTTCCTGATTCTTCACCAGCGATTTGTGATAGTAGCTGACGGCCTTTCCAGATACTCAGCCTCGCTCTTTTCGGTCGAGCAAGGCACACTCCCTACGGGTCGTGTTTCCGCCTTCTCTGCGTCTCTGTGCCTCTGTGGTGGTTTTTCTTCCGGTTTCGCTGCTCCAACCCCGCTCTCCGCATTCAAAAGCTCAAACGCTTCCTTAAAGCCGATCCCGTCCGACTTCATCACAAAGCTCAACGCATCCCCGCCCTCGCCGCATTTCCCAGACAGTTCCACAGCCCTTTTCGCTCATCCACCGCAAGCTCGGCTCCGTGTCCTCGTGAAACGGACACAGCCCCCAAAGCTGCCGACCCTTCTTTTTCAACTCGACACCTCTGGAGCGTACGACAGCCGACAAGCTGATGGTCTGCTTCAAGGCGTGAATGTCTTCGTTTTCGATTGCCATAGAAAGCTGTCAAGTATTATTTTCAGTTTTTTGAAGAAAGCAGGGCTTTGCTAACATTGACGAACTAATGCTAGGCTATACTAGCAAGCAAAATGTCAAGCTGAAAGCAAAAGGATGGTTACAAGAGATGAGATTGAAAAAGTGGCTTTATACTGTCGAAGCTAGGGCAGGCAGACTGGCAGAAAAAGAAGCCCCGTTTTTTGAAAGAGATCTTTCGGCGGTGCGCCGCGGTAAGGGCTTAACCCAACAGCAACTACTGGACAAGCTCGGCATCAAGCGGCCCGCTGGATCGCATTACGAAACGCGATCCCTGAACCCGGCCCTGATTTTACCGGAACGCTTCCCCGCCGCCTTTCAGCGTCGGTCGCCGAACTATTGGCAGTCTGCCTAATGCCTCACGCTCAAAGCTCCCCGGCCCGCAGTCGCAGCTTCCAAAGAAAGTTCGAGCAGGTCAAGCCCTCCCTGCGACAAGCAGAAGTTCGTCCTCCACCTCGACACCGTTCTCGAAAGCAACCAGCAGTGAATCTGGCTCACACGCCAATTTATTTCAAGGTTTTTCTAAGGCAAACGGTGGATCAACATTCGGACTATCAACCACTTTAGCAGCGCCCGCCTAACCTCAATTTGATAGGGCGGCAGAAAGATCGGCAATAACTCTCGTCAGCGGGTGCATCGTCCTGCACAAGTTTGAAAGTATGTAAGACGCACCGTTCTTGTCTTGATATCTTCGGGATTGAACATCCAGTTGAGCGCTTTTCTCGGTCATGGCACCCAAAGCCGAATTCCTTCTACGGTCCGCACCGACGTAACCTTACCGCTCGAATCAATTTCCGCTTCAACGATAACGCTCCGCTCGTGTTCGCGGCAGCTGCGGCAACACTCGGATAGATGGGCCGGGAATATGCTTGAACGACCTGCGGCCCGGCTTCCTCGTTTTGCGGACACTTCTTTATTGACACCATAACGGAAAAATCAGCAAGACAAGAAGGTTCAATTTCATTTCGGTTTCTCCGTACAGATTTGTATTCCCGGCTTTCTCAGGAGTCAGCTTGTACAGCTTATTCTTCCGATTTGAGAAGCGAGTTTATCGCTTTATCTCGGTCTACTGCTTTCAATCTTGATTCCAAACTTGGCTAGGCGTGTTCGTTGCCTGATCAAGATACGAGCTGACCCTATACGCCTCGAAGCTCAGTCGCATATTTAGTTATGTTTTCAGCAAGATTGGATGGATGAAGATCTACATCGCTTCCTTGAAGCGCTTCTCTCGAACGCTCGTCCTAAGTTTTGCCTGGTCGGCCGTATGGCTTCCTTCATGCTTTTCACGGTATTTGCGGTGATTTTCTCTTACGCCCACCAAACGTCACTACGATATGGGCCGTAACTTTCCCATTCATGCTGGTGAAAAAGGTGTTACCTTGCCGCCTCGCGTCCGTCATGTAGCGTGTTTCGGCCGCAGCCCATTTTCGACCTTCCGTAAGCGAGCGTGACGCCGTTGGCTTCGCCCTCACCGCTATAAGGCAAAGCCAATGAATCAAAGATCGCACCCGGATTCTGTTGGTTATTCTCTCCAGAGAGGGCACCCTTGCTGCTTTTCGATCTGCGGCGTCGGTCATTGCGTTCCTAATGTCATTCCGACGATCATGATCTTTGTCCGCCCTTCTCTTTCAACTCGTCCAGCACGACTCCCTCTTATGAAGCATCCCATTCGTACAACCCTAAGTGGGATCAACGTAGCGAAGTGGATCGTTCAACACGGTGGGCGTAGCGATTCCACGACTGCGGGTCGACCAGCCTACCGGAAGTAAGGCAGCACGGTCCGTTGTGGTGAATCTCCCACGCGCCCGAGTTGTAGTAACGATTCTGGAGCAAAGTCCAGTTCTGACTCCATTATCCCGTTCATAGCCGGTGAATTGCTTTGCGGATGC
>JADKEF010000017.1 GCA_016718135.1 Acidobacteriota bacterium
AACTGATTGAAAAATGGTGCCGTCTACAAGAGGTTTGAACTTCGTGACCCATCGCGTGAAGCGAGTGCTCTACCACCGAGCTATGACGGCGGGAAGTGAACAGTGAGTGAACAGTGAATAGTGAATAGGATTAGAATAAAACTTTGATCTCACTGTTCACTATTCCCTGTTCACTGTTCCTCACTAGATCGACGGATCGTCGGGCTTGGCCGGGCGGTTCTCGTCAGTTCCCTTTATGTTGCTTAGCGACGAATCTGTAAAATGGCGCGTTCCCGAAGCGGTTACGCCCGCACTGACAGGGTCGGCCGAGTCACCGAAATAGAACGCCGGTTTACTTTCCCGATAAGGCTCGACCGTCATTTTGAATGTATAACCATTCTTGACCGGAGCCCCGCCGCGAAAGCCTTCATCGAGTCCCATCTTTGCGACGAGATCTTCAAATGTAAGCAAAATTTCCTTATTTTCGCCCGGCGTACTGTGCCTGATAGGTGCGAAGCTGGTTCAGGGTCTGCGCGGCGGTCGTCTCGTTGCCGCTGCGGATGACGGCCTGCTATGCGACGCTGCCGACGCCGATCAGCAGGCCGATGATGGCGATAACGATCATCAGCTCGATGAGGCAAGCCGCGTTGGTCTTTCAGTCTATTCTCAAATTGCTCATAAATTCAATTCACGCTCCGCACATCATCACGAAAACGCTAGTGTTTAGTTTCAAAAGTTTAGATTGTTTGGCGGAAATTCAATCCGACAGTCTGGGCGGCGTCCGATGGTGGAACAAGGAATAGAACACGGATCAACGGATGGAACGGATTTATACGGATTCGTTTGATCAGATCTGTGCCGATCCGTTCGATCCGCCTGATCCGCGTTTCTGTATCCTTCCAGCCAACGAAAGCTCTGATCTCTCAAATGCGTGGTTCTGACTTTTGCAATTTTTCCTGCCCCGCGAGTTTCTAATCGGGTAGAAGGTCCTTCAGCGGGGCATGTCGCCGCAGAATTACCAGATGAGAGATTGGATAGTCAGCGAGACACAAACGGCGGCGGCGGGGCGGTTGCGGGCTTTGATCCCGCCGGGCACATTCACCGTAGAAGGTCGCCGAACTGCAGGCAGCGATCGAAGGCGTGATCCGTGGTAAATCCGAGACGGTCAAGTTCGCTCTGATCGCTTTGCTCGCACGCGGACATCTGCTGATCGAGGACGTCCCGGGATCGGCAAGACGACGCTGGCAAATGCCCTTTCTCTTGCGCTAGAGCTGTCATTCCAACGTATCCAATTCACTTCAGACCTACTGCCGTCCGACGTACTTGGCTTGTCGATATTCAATCAGAAGACAGGTGAATTCGAATGGAAGTCCGGCCCGATCTTTTCAAACATCGTCCTCGCAGACGAAATTAACCGAGCCACGCCGAAGACGCAGTCTGCCCTACTTGAAGCAATGGCTGAGAACAGGTTACGGTCGAGGGCTCCCGATGCCTTTCCCACGCCGTTTATCGTCATCGCCACCGCAGAATCCGTCTGAGCATCACGGGACATATCCGCTGCCGGAATCGCCAGCTAGACCGTTTTATGCTGCGGCTGCATATCGGCTACCCGGACATGAACGACGAAAGGCAGATACTTCGCGATCGGCGTTCGGGCGATCCGCTCGCGGCTGTCGAGTCGGTGATGTCGCAATCTGATGTCGTTGACCTGCAGGCAATGGTGAATGAAGTTCGTGTGGACGATGCGTTGATCGACTATCTGCTCGAGATCGTCAACCTAACCCGCGTCTCCGACCAACTGGAACTCGGCATTAGCCCTCGCGGCACGCTCGCACTTTCCGCTCAGCAAAGGCTCTCGCACTCATCGAAGGGCGCGATTACTGCATCGCCGACGACATCAAACGCCTGGTAATGCCCTGCTTCGCCCATCGCGTCATTCTAAACGCCCGCTCCGCCGTCGTCCGAAATCGGATGCGCGAAGCGGAGAGGATCTGCACGAGATATTGCAGAAAGTCAGTGTTATTTGTAGTACCGCCCCTGGCTCGGAATGCCGGTCGTGAGGCGTCGCAGATGAATTTGCCGTTCGAGTTTACGACCGGCGGTGCGGTGATGATCGTGCTGATGCTGATCGTTGGGTTTTCGGCTTGGAACACTGGGAACAATCTGCTTTTCCTCGTACTCGCTTTCCTCATCGCTGCGATGATCGTTGGATTTTGCTGGCAGCATCTGTCTAAAAACTCGATGTGACAATACTTCCCCGAGACGATCTTTGCCGGCGAACCGACGCCGATCATCGTCACGCTGATCAATCGAAAAGCCTCTTCCCCTGCTTTCTCTGTCGTCGCCGAGGTTCGCGGCAAAGAGCGTGAACGTTCAGTGGTCGCCCACGAACTCGACGCGATGTTGCCTCCGGCTGCTGATCGCCTCCCGTCTGGACGGCCGCCTCTGTGCGGCGAATTCTAAATCATTTTGTACACGTCGGGTACGCCAAACTGCCGAGGGAAAGAATAATCACATATTTCCGAATCGCGGACGGCTGATGATCCGTGATTTTGAACTCTCGACCAAGTTCCCGTTCGGTTTCTTCCGCCATCGCCGCCGATTACCTGCACGTGAGGCCGAACTTGTCGTATTCCCGAAAATTAACTCGCTCGATCCAGGCGACGCCTCAATACCGCTCGACCTCGGCTCGGTCGCATCGTCTAAACGTGGAATGGGCCGCGATCTGCTTTCCCTTCGCGGATATCAGCCGCAGGACGACCCTCGGCATATCGATTGGAAAGCGACCGCACGTACGCAACAGCTCACCGTCGGGAATTCGCCGCCGAGGACGAAAAACGTGTCAGCATCATTCTCGATACAGATATGGGCGAGAAAGCCGTCGAGAAAACGTCTCGTTCGCGAACGCCTCGCCAACGAACAAAGCGGCGTCTCGGTCGTCGCATCCGAACAATACGAACGCATCGCCAGCCTCGCCGCATCACTTTTGTCGCATTTGCCGCTGGAAAATGCCGAATTCCGCTCATCATCGACGGTGATGCCGGCGAATTCGGCACCGGACGGCCGCATCTATATGATTCGCTCCGCCGATTTCCCTCACCGAGCCCCCCGATTCCCTTCGAAAAACCGCTCCGCCGGAACCAGATCCGATATCGAACGTATTCTCAATGAATCGGACGACAGCCACCGCTTTTTTGTCACGGCAAATGGCGGCCGCGGCTTGTCGGCCGAGGCCCTTCAAAGATTGAAAATAATTGGGGTTTTAAGGTCTAATTCTTGTCATATTCCTTAGCGTCGCGGTGTATTACTGTCGATGGGCATTTTTTGATGCTGAAAATGAACGAGAGTACCGACATTCTTGTGGACATAATGTCCGAAACAACAGCGACGACCGCAGCGACAGAGAGGATCGGGTTTGAGGAGGCGTTTCGCTCCACCATAGAACCGTCTTTCGCGCGGCCCGCTCGGTCGTGCACGACGCCGGCCTCGCTGAGGGATGTCACGCAGGAAACTTCCTCAGGCTCTACAAGCATCAGGACTCGATCACCGATAGCGAAATGCTACGTCCGTGGCTCATACGCGTCGCGATAAATGTTGCAAAGAATACTTTCGCGGAAACATTAGAGCGAACACGCGGGATGAGAATTACGTCAAAGAGACAGGCGAAACGCAAGTCGCGTCGGTCGAGATCGACTATGAGGAATACGCGGGCGTTAACGATATTTATAAGGCTCTCTCGCAGGTAAAAGAGCCGCTCAGGAGTTGCCCTGATCTTAAAACAGCAAGGCCTCTCTTACAAAGAGATCGCCGCGAGTTTGGAGTTGAACGAATCGAGCATCGGCACGTTCGTCGCACGTGCCAGAGCAGAATTGGCCAGAGTTTACGGCAAGGTCGGGAAGGATTTGATATGGACAAGTGTTTAGACATCGGTATTATTCAGGCTTTCCTCGATGGAGAGCTGTCGCACGACGAGACCTCAGCGGTTTCGAGCCACATGGCTCTGTGCGATAGCTGCGTGCTATTGCCCTGGCTGAAGCTGAAAGCGAAGCGACGTTCGTTTTCTCCGCACTCGATCGCGAACTAGACACTCTGGTCCCGACCCAGCGTCTCTGGAACAAGATCAACGATTCGATCGCCGAAGAAAAAGCTCAGATGCCATGGTGGCACAAAGCGTGGGCATTTGTTTCGGTTGGCTTGATGAATCCTTCGATAGCGGTGGCGGCAAGTTTGGTTATCGTTATTGGTGTATTCGCGGCGGTCTGGATGAATCGTGCTCCGGTCAATTCGCCTGTCCCATCAAATCAGATCGCAACGAGTAAGCCGAACGCAACGACAACTGCACCACCTCCAGTGGACAACAACATCATGGTCAGCGATGTGCCGGACACCGTCGTCTCGTCTGATACTCCACGCATCCAACGAGCCGCGTTCAAGGCCGAGCCTCGACGTGCGACAGTCGCTCCGGCAGTTGTCAGATCGGGCTCAACAAGCTTTGCCGATCCGCTCGCGGGCGAATCGAGCTACGTAAGCACGATATCGAATCTCTCGAAGACGGTCGAAGACAAGAAAGACGGCGTCCTGCGGCCTTCCGCAGCGTGTAGCATTTGAACGCGATATGGCGATGGTCGATGACTCGATCGCCAAGATGAGAAAAGAGGTCAAGCGGAACCCAAAGAACGAAACTGCTCGACAGGTACTGTATTCGTCGTATCAGAATAAGATAGACCTTTTGAATTCGGTTGCGCAGAAAGAGGAGTTGATGGCAAGCATCAGGTAGTAGTTGTCTATCCGAATCTCAATGAAATCAGGTATCACAAAAATTATAATCGGCTGTCTAGCCACAGCCACCGCGATGAGTGTATCCGTCGGGGCATTCGCCCAGGACGGAGCCACACCCGCACCAAGTCCGGCCCTGACGGCTCGTCAAAAACCGCAGAGCCGCCCGCAAAGCCCGCCGTAAGATACCAACGCCCTGATCATGTGCCCCCTCTGCCCCCGCGCAAGATGTACAGCGGCGACACCTACGAACGTTCGATCGCAGTGTCACCGAACGTAAATCTCACACTGTGCGTCGCTCAGGGCGATTTGCGAATAAACGGTTGAGCCGAAACGAGGTCCGCGTCTACGTGAAAGATGGCGGAACCTGAAATTTAATGTCCGCGAAAAGCGAACGTGACGGCAAGCCCAACTGGGTCTCGCCGGTCCCGCTTCGACCCAAAAGCATCCGAACAAAACTTATCCGGATTGTATCTGGGGCAGTTATGTCGAGATCGATAGCTTATGTCCGCTTCGATCGAGATCAAAAGGGCACCGAAACCGAAGCGACGATAGACGATATCCGAAAGGTTTATTTCAAGAATATCAGCGGGGACATAACCGTTCGCAACGCTACAAACGGCGTGACCGCTCTCACCTACGAGGGCGATGTAACTGTCGAAGGCTCGACCGGTGCGATCAATCTTGAGACGACGTCAGGCAACATTACCGCATTTTCAGATCTCGCCCGCTGAGATCGGCGACCGATTTAAGGCAAAGACAAATAGCGGCTCTATCCTACTCCAAGCCGTCGGACATCGGCAGACCGAGGTCACGACGATTTCAGGTTCGGTTTCGTTCAATGGCGAGATACGTAGCGGCGGATCTTACAATATGAGCACGACAAACGGTTCGATCCGTCTGACGCTCCCCAGCACAACCGCCTGTCAAATATCTGCGATCTACGGCTCGGGCAACTTCGTCACCGAAATACCGGTAAAAATAGAGACCGAAAACGTCGCTCCCGGCTCGATCAAAAAAGTCGTCGGCAAAATGGGCACCGGCAGCGACGCCACCCCTCAGGCTGTCGGCGAATAACGGCAGTATCGGGATCAAGAAAAACTAGAAGGAGAGAAAAGGGGAAGAGGAGAAAAGGAGAGGAGGTGACAAGAACATACTCGCTCCTCTTCTCCTTTTCCCCTCTTCCTCTTCCTCTTTATCCCAGTCGTCTGCCCGTCCGTGCCTCAAACTGATCCGCCATCGAAGGCAGATCATCCGTGCTCTCGTCCCTGGAAATACGCTCGACACGCCACATCGGATAAAAATTGTCATTCATCTCCAAATGAGCCTCGCCCGCGACGATCGAACTGCACCAGTCGTCAAAATACCCAAGATCGATCGAACGCATCGTAACGCCCGCCGGATCGATCGAGTCGAGCACTCCGAGCAGCTTCTCACGCGGACTGTGTAGCACTGCGATAACTACGTCGCCTTGATCGAATTTCATGCCTTTACTAATTACCGAATGCGTCGGCGAAACGAGGCATCGGCCTGCGTTATTCGCCATCGCCGGAGCGTGAGTCAGCGACCGTCAAGGTCAGCGTCACCAACCGATTGTCGAAAGTTGGACGCCCCACCGCCCGGGACGCCCCAAAACCACAATCTCTGCAATGCGTGCCGTTCGTCCTTTCGCGCGATCGGCACGATGTGGGCCGGACAAAAGGCTCGGATCCAAGGGGTCCCAACCCGCTTCCTCCATGCGTGCACCCGGTCGAGACAGTCGCCGAACGATCGCGGGGCCAATCCTGAGTTGTCGACCAAAATTGTACAGCTATCCGCAGAATATACTCGAATCTGGGCGCGGTAACGACCGGACGGCCATAACGCGGGCCGTTCACATCATCGAATTGACCATCGAAGTGCCACTGCCGGCCCAATGTCCCGAATCGGCCATAAGCTCCAATGGACCTCGTTCCCGACGCCGAACTTACAATGGCCATGGTGCAACACCCGGTTAGCCGAAGACGTATCCCTTTTACACAAACGCTGCCGCCGATCGACCGAACAAGGATCGCCTCCATTCGGCAGCCACAATGGCTTACGTGACTACAGCTAACGGGTCGAGACCGGCACGCCGAATGGCGCTTGGATCACATCTCCCGAATTGATAATCCCATCGCCGTGCGTCGGCATGAGGGCAAAGTAGGGCGCGAGCCCGGGCCGCGGCGGACGGTTAGAGGGCCTGACCATTCCTGAGCCAAGTAAGTCGGCTTGCCGGAGAACCGATGGCGATACCCTTCGGTTGTGGATCAGCGTCAGTCAGAATTGTCCGAAGCCTCCATCACCAGATCAACTGGGCCGCGGCTGAGGTCGCCGCAACGACCCTGGCCTCCCGGCGTGTCGGAGTTGCGGTCGGAGTCCCGGTTGGCGTGCTCGTCGGTGTCGCCGTCGGTGTGTTGGTGGAAGACGAGGGGGTTTGTGGAGTTGCCGTCGGAGTATTCGTAGGTGTCGCCGTCGGTGTGTTGGTCGGTGTCGCCGTTGGGGTATTCGTTGGTGTCGCCGTCGGCGTATTTGTCGGTGTCGCCGTCGGTGTATTTGTCGGTGTCGCCGTCGGTGTATTTGTCGGCGTTGGAGTCGCGCCGCCTGCCGCATTGTAGGCGGCGAGAGCGTCGATGCGTCCGTAGCCGAAGGAGTTATTCGGGATCTGCGTATGCGGTATGCCGCCGCATGTTTGAGCGGTAGTTAGCGTGATAGCGGGATTTGCCGTGTTCTGGAGCAGCGTTTTCGTTGCTGCGATGTCACGGTTAAGTGCCGGGCGTCCAGACCAGAGCAACGCCACGACACCCGCGACGTGCGGGCCTGCCATCGATGTGCCTTGCAAAGTGGAATAGGCAGTGTCGCTACTTCGTGTCGCCGAACGCACACTGACACCCGGAGCAGAAATATTCGGCTTTAGGACGTTAGGAGTATAAAAAGTCGATGGGCCGCGGCTACTGAAACTCGCAAGTGTATTGCTACTGTTGTATGCCCCGACCGAAAATGCAGCGGTGTAGAGAGCTGGAGGATCGGCAACGGTAGAGCAATTCGGGCCCGAATTCCCTGCCGATACTACAACGAAAATACCGGCGGCTTGAACGTTATTGGTGATCGTCTCCAATTCCCCACGAGTCGTGCAGCCTTCGCTCGGCGGACAGCCCCACGAGTTATTGAGAACGTGCGGACGTAATGACGGATTCGCATTGTTTCCGGCTAGATCGGTCGGAGCGATCATGAATTGAAAACACTCGGTGTAGGTCGCGGGCGTTCCGTTGCCAACATTCATATTGCGGCAGCCGATCCATTTTGCCCCCGGTGCAACGCCAACCTGATTTCCTGAGCCGTCGTCGCCCAGCGTTGTTCCCGCGGTGTGCGTACCGTGGCCGTTATCGTCGCAAGGGGCCTGAGTGTTAAATCCGCAGGTGCCGCCGCCCGTGTGAACAGAATCCCACCAGTTAAAATTGTGATCGGCAGTCGTACCGTTCCAGCCACGATACTTCGGCTTCAAGACGTTGTGCGTCCAGCGCACACCGGTGTCTAGCTCGCCAATGACGATCCCCTGCCCGTTGAATCCTGCTGCCCAAACATCGGGGGCTTTAACGTTAGTCACGCCCCATTCGATCGCCGCAGGAGCATCGGAACTGCGTGTAGCGTCTTTTTCGTTCGCGAGTTCAGGTGCCTCGATCCAGCGCGTCGGCCGGTTCGAATCGACCCGTGCCACATCCGACCTTTCCGCAAGCCGATCTACGAGCGAGGCATCGACCGTCGCAACCAGCATGTTCGCCACCCAAAACGATCGAAACTTCACGTCCTCGGCCGTCAGAAAAGACTGAAGATCCGCTCTGCGTCACAGCCGCGTGCGTCGTCAGAGTGTTATACACAAACCACCCGCGTTCATCCTCGTCCTTGATATCGTAGGCCGCACTCACATCTGCCTGATCGGCGAGCAATATCACCACCTCAGCCTTCTTGCCCTTGCTTGTGTCTTCGCGAACAGCATCCGAGACTTTAGTTGCAGGATCGACATATCCGTCAGCCCGCGTAAACAATGGCCCGAAGTACGTCTGCGGAGCCGTTGAGGTGAATATCGAATCGATCCCCGATGCCCGGCCGACCTCGCCCGACGCCAGTGCCATGAGCAGAATGCAGATAGAGATAACGGAAGCGGCCGCGAGCCGCTTCCGCGTAATTAGTGAGTGCATATTGTTAAAATTGCGTCTAACCCGCCGCCTTTTTGGAAGGTCAGCGTGTCATATTGCTAGACGAAATTTTAACATAACCGTCGATCCATCGCATCGAGAGTCCGTTACCAAAGGGATCGGAAGCACTCTTCACAGCAGTGCTTTCAGTCAATTGGATCTCGACATCGCCGGCCGCCTCGGGTGCGACATCAAAGGTGACGAGAACGAGATCTCGCGGCTTGGCCGACGCACTCATCGCCTCAGCCGAATCTACTAGAATGCCGATGCTCCCGGGTTCTGTTGAATTCGCGGTCAAATCCGCTCCTTCGCCCATTGCGTCGCCCATTGCAATGCGTGGATTACCGAGTCTATTTGCGTCGTACTCGATGGTAAAGCTCACTGCCGCCTCATCACCCGTCGAAATGATCTGCACGGGAATTGTCACCGGCGTCCCGGCTTGTGTCTCGACAGCTTCGACGCGGAGTTCGCTCCCGAAGAAGAATGCATACAGGCTGTCGAACAAGTCCGATACCAGACCAGGTGTGGTAGCCGGGGCAGTCGGCCCGCCCGCCGCTGTCTGAGGATCGAGGCCTGAGGCATAGCGTCGTGTTTGGACAACATCTGAAGCATTCAGTCCCCCATCGCCAAATGTTGTTCTCGGTGCACTGTCAGTTCGTTGAAATTCACTCGTCGCCGTACTTGGAGTATCAAGTCCCGACACAAACCGTCTTGCCTGAACCACATCATTGGCCGCAAACGAACCATCTCCGTTGGGCCTTGGAGCAAGGTCGCCCTCGAATCCCGCACTCGGTGTTGGGGTTGGCGTTGCTGTCGGGGTTGCGGTTGGGGTCGGGGTACCGGTTGTTGATCCGACCACATCAAGGCATGTCCTGTGGCACGCGGGTGCCGTTGTAGGCAATCCGCCGTCAAGGATATCCGCCCAAACTCCTGTCGAGACAGTCAGCCGTCGTGCGTTATCACCAGCAGCATTGCGAGCCGAGGGAACAGTTTTAGCAGGTGCAAAATTCCCTGCCCCCGCCTTCCGGTAACCGCCCAGTCGAGCCAAATGGTGCCCGCAGGCAACAGGGTTCCGACGGTGGCAGTGTTTCGCCATATCCTTCGCGTCGTCCCCGGCGGCGTTCCGGTCACGGGCACGGCTGTGTTAAGGATCCGGAAGTAGGTGGTATCAACGGACGACGCCATTCGGTTGGTTGTAGCATCGCCGAAAACAATTGTGCTTCCCGCGTCACCGGGCCTGCTGGTCCATATTTGCAGCGTCAATCCGGTGAATGGAGACGGAGTGGCGGCACTTCCCGTCACGTAGCCATAAAACGCGACTGTGCTGATATTGCATGGCTGACTCAACGTGAAGTTGTCCGCAATTCGACCCGTTCCCTGCGTTGCGCTAAAGCCAAACGTTCCGTTTGCCTCGGTCGTTACGCCAGCCGCATGCTGAAGTTCACTGAACAGAAATCCCGGCGGCGGCTCGGTGAAGTTTTCGGACAGAGGCTGAGGATTCAGGCCGCCGTTACTGAATGCGCACGACCCCGCCGGTGCTGGGGTCGGTGTCGCAGTCGGTGTCGATGTCGGCGTTGGTGTTGGCACTCCGGCAGGGCGCAATTCGTACACGCCGCGGCCGTAGGTCGCAATTTGGATCAGTCCGCTCGCCTGCGATGTAAATTCCATCACCGGAGCCGGAGGCATACCGTTGTTGAAAACGGTCCAGCTACCACCATTGTCTGTCGAACGAAATACGCCGATATCCGTGCCTGCGTACAGCGTCGTCGGGGTAAGTCGATCGATAAGGAACGCGGCTGACCGGAATATCCGGCAGGTTGTTGCTGATGTCGGTCCAGGTTGTGCCCGCGTTGTTCGATCGGAAAATATGTCCACTGCGGTAACCTGATACGGTCAGATACACCAGAGCCGGATCGGTCGGGCTGACGGTGATATTCCTTATCGAACGCTGCGGCAGTCCGGTCGATATATCTGTCCAGGTCGTGCCGCCATTGGTGCTGACCATTGCCCGCCCTTGCGTCGAGCCGGTATATATCGTGTTTAACTGGCTCGGCGCGACGGTGATCGCGCTCAACACGTCGGTTCCGCCGAAGGTTTGGTCGAACATTCCGCCGGGAGCTGTCCACGTTGGTGGGTTCGCCGTCCCAACCTCTTTATTCAGATCATTACAGTCGGCACAAATAAACAACCGCCACGAACCGGAGTAGATCCCGGACGAAGCCTTCGACGATCGGGGATAAAGCCGATCCGCCGGGTTCCGCTCGCCGAAAACCTCCGTGGTCGCAATGACTGAGCTTGGCCCGCTCCCGTTATTCGTGACACGCCCGATATTGCCGTTTGTATAACTCGGGAACACCATCGTCGGATCGACCGGATTGACGACCGACTTGCCTCCGTCACCGCCGACAAATTCCCGCCAGATCTGACCTACGCCCACTCTCCGCTGCGAGCCGTTGTCCTGCGCACCGGCGTAGCTTCGGTTCGGGTCCGTCGGATGAATCGAGATCCCGATGAATTGAACCAACGACAGCGTGTTGTTCAAAGAAGTAAACGTTGCACCGCTGTTCGTGGTCTTAAAGATGCCGCCATCGTTTCCGACATAGAATGTGGTTGACGATCCCGGCTCAAAGGCAAATGCCTGCTGGTCGGTGTGGACCTTTTGTAAGCTTTCGGTAAAGGTTCCCGGGTCGTAAGGCGGGGCGAATGAATTATTAAGATTCGTAAAGGTTACGCCGCCGTCAGTACTCCTGAACGTATCCCGAGAACCCACGTAAACCGTATCTGCATCCGTCGGACTCGCTTCCAGAAAGGTGTTATAACCAAACTGTCCGGGATCGAGAATATCATTTGAAATGACACCGCGATCCGCGGTCGTCGCCCGGCACGGTGCTAACCCAAGACGCACCCTTGGCGGCCCATCGGTTCCAGCGCACACATAAAGACGGGTCCGGGTCAGCGGGCGTCACAGCGACGCGAATGCCTGGTCGAACTGGGCGGCAGTATAGGGCGATGCGAGTACGTTAGTCCACGTTTGACCGCCGTTGGTCGACTGGAAAACCCTGGGGCACGCGGCGCCACCCCAAACCGTAAGGCCGCATACAAGATCTGCGGATTCGTCGGGTGGATCGCGAGATCGGTGGCCAGTCCCCTGAGCGGAGCGGTCCAGTTCACACCGCCGTTCGTTGAAACAAGGACACCTCCGAGAGCGGGGTCGCCGGTGTTGGATCCCGAAAGGTTTAGGGATATAGACTCTGTTCGGATTCGTGGGATCGACTAATATTCGTGTCGCCTGAACCCTGTTAGGAATGGAAGTGTTGTTGACACGTGTCCACGTCGCCCCCGCGTCGTTCGACCTCAAAACGCCGTTTCCCCAATAGCCGTTGTCGCTATCGCCGAGACCCGCATACACGATATTCGGGTCGCTCGGCGCAAAGGCAATTGTGCCGACCGCGAGATCAACAAGAGAATCCGTAACCGGCACAAAGGTCGTCCCGCCATTTGTCGAACGCCAGATGCCGCCCGTCGCCGGCAACAAGTATCAACTGCGTATTCGCGGGAGAGATCGCGATCGCATTTATTCGCCCGGAAACCACACCGCCTGGGCCGTTGCCCGAAGTCGGTGCCGGCCCGAGCGGCGTCCACGTCGTCCCGATCCCAGCCGGGCCAAATCCTTCGCCACGGTTGACAACATCCTGCCACGCATCGCGACGCGCATTGTCGGGTACTTTTTCGAACGGATATATTCTCTGTTCCATGAACCAGCTAGCTCGCCCATCCGGATCATCGGCCTCCCTCTCGAACACTGGGGCTTTGCTCGAAACCTCCATCGAATCCTCAAACGGTAAACTAGCCGCCCCCCAACCAGCGATCCAGATCGTCAGGCCAAGGATAAAAATAGTACTGGTCGTGATGACTGCCCCATGGTTACGCGATCTGATGTTCATTTTCATTATTATTGTGTGTTTCGGCTTGAGGCCCCGAGTATATAGATTTTCCGCTCAATGTAGTAAACGAGAACTGCTACCGGTTTGGGGCAGGCGGTTGAAAAATAGTGCTGTATTCTTCCGCGCTACGATTTCTAACAGGATTGTTGTAATCTGAGAACTCGATAGATGGCAAAATCACCCGCAACAATATTCGCGTGTCAGAATTGCGGCTCGCAACAGCGTAAGTGGCTCGGGCAGTGTCCTGACTGCGGCGAGTGGAACACTTTGGTCGAGGAACGCTTTCGTCCGACAGCGGCCGCTGCCGACACGCGGGCCGTGGCTCAGTATCGCCAAGCGACGCCGATGGCGTATGGCAGTATCGAGGCTCAGGATGATGATCGAACCGAATCTGGAATAGACGAACTCGATCGCGTACTCGGCGGAGGCATCGTGGCAGGTTCGCTCGTCCTGATCGGCGGTGCCCCGGGCATCGGCAAATCCACGATCGTGATGCAGATGGCCGATAAGTTGGGACGCAACGGCAAGAAAGTGCTGTACATCTCAGGCGAAGAATCCGAGCGGCAGATAAAAATGCGCGGAGAACGTCTCGGTGTAGAGGCTGAGAATCTGTTCTTGCTACCGGAAACAAATCTGCAGAGCATTCTAGCCGAGACGGATAAGCTCAAGCCTGATTTTGTCATCGTCGATTCGATCCAAACAGTTTTTAGCTCGGCGATCGAATCGGCTCCCGGCAGCGTTTCGCAGGTACGTGATGTGGCGGCCCAATTCATGATGTTTGCCAAGCAAACCTCGACGCCCGTTTTCCTCACCGGCCATGTCACCAAAGAAGGCTCGATCGCCGGGCCGAAAACGCTCGAACACATCGTCGACACCGTCCTCTATTTCGAAGGCGACCGCCATCACAACCACCGCATCATCCGCGCGACCAAAAATCGTTTCGGAGCAGCAAACGAGATCGGTGTTTTCGAGATGACAAATACGGGGCTAGTCGCGGTCGGTAATCCGTCGGAGTTGTTTTTACAAGAACGCCCCGAAAACGCTACCGGCTCGGTCGTCACCGTATGTATGGAAGGCACGCGGCCGATGCTGGTCGAGGTTCAGGCATTGGTAAGCAGTACAAAATTCGGCACAGCCCGTCGAATGACACAGGGCTTCGACCACAACCGGGCTTCACTGTTGATCGCCGTGCTTGAGAAGCAAGTTGGCCTGCAGCTTGCCGGTGACGACGTTTTCATCAACATCGCCGGCGGAATGGAGATCGACGAACCCGCCGCCGACCTCGGCATCATCGCCGCCATCGCCTCAAGCTTTCGCAACATCCAGATCCCGCCCGAGACCGCCGTCTTCGGCGAAGTCGGCCTAACCGGCGAAGTCCGCGGCGTCCTACAAGCGCAGGCACGTGCCCGTGAGGCTCAGACGTTAGGATTCAAGAAACTAATTCTGCCGGAATCAAATAAGAAAGGGCTGGAGAAGCTGTTGGGAATTCGTGTTGTTGGCGTAAAGAATTTGGAACAGGCTATGGAGGAGTTGTTTTAGGCAGAACTCAACGCCATTTTTCATCGTAGGTAGTGATGACCTCAATTCTTATCTTCGGAGTCATTATCTAGATGAAAATCAAAACTATCTTCTTTTCCCTGCTCGTCGCTATTACTGCCGTTTCAGCCCTAGCTCAGTCGCCAAACAAGGACGAGGCAACCTTCAAGTCCCTCATCAAACAAATGACCGACGCCCAGATCGCGTACGATGCGGCGGCCTTAGATAAGATCTTTACGGCCGACTATATCGAGGTCTCGCCGGTTGGCGAGTTCGATCCGAGAGAGAAGGTTTTGGGGTTCTATTCGCCGGAGGCAAAGGCCGCGGCTGGGAAGATGTCGGCGAAGCTGGATGTGACGGACTTTTCGATCCGCCAGTACGACAAGTTTGCGATCGTAATATCGAAATTCACGTATCTGCTCGAGAACGAAGGCAAGCCGTTGCCGCCGCGTAGTATGCGAGTGATGACTGTTTTTCGAAAGGAAAAAAATGGTTGGAAAATCGCGTCGGCACAGTACACGGGCATTCGTCCCGCACCGCCCGCAGCGAAGTGAGATTAGACAACGGAGTCCGCTGACATGATCTTTTCGAGGATGCTGTCGCGTTTTTCGCGGATCTCAGTGATACGCGGTCCGGGATCGTCGCTAATGAAGGTCGGCGGCGGCATGAATGCATCGAGTTGCAATGGAACGCCCTCCATCTCTAAACGATGGGCGATGATCTTTGAGATCAATTCTTGTTCGAACTCGCACACATCAACAAACCTAACGCCGATGCCAGTGTGATCGAAGCGATACAAGGCGCGGCATTGTAGCGGCAGGTAATTCCCGTTTGGCAATTCGATCTCCATACGAAACTCATCGCCCGTATAGATATTCTCTTCCCAACCCGTAAAGCACCCACCGATGCTGATCTGCTGAAGTTTGGTCTCCTGCTTTTCGCCAAATTTCGTATAGATGATCGCCGGAATATCCAACGAGAATCTGATGTGCTGTCTTTGGTTGATCGACATTGGCGATGGCTTGCGAACGGAAAAGTATCAGGGTATTGCTCCATCTATTATCCTACCGTTGGGCAGGCATTACAAGCATAAACTTTTGCAATCGCCGAACATGCAAAAACGCCGCACTTGCGAACAAGAACGACGTTTTGCAAATTTGAAAGCGGAACAATTAGTTGTTCGCAGCTTCGCTCTTGCCGCAGGTCGCTGCAAAAGCATCGATAAGATCCTGAGCGATCGTGAGCGGCGGACGGCCTTCGAGGTCCTTTCGCTCGAACATCTTGACGAGTTCACCGTTCTTCAGGAAACCGATCGCAGGCGACGACGGCATGTAGCCGGTAAAGTAGTCGCGAGCAGTGTCAGTAGCATCGATGTCGGCACCGGCAAATACTGTAATGACCTTGTCCGGTTTTACTTCCGAATTCTGCAGAGCCATCGCGATGCCCGGGCGAACGCCGCCAGCAGCACATCCGCAAACCGAGTTGACGACGACCATCAAGGTTCCGTCCGTATTCTTGACCGCCGCATCGACAGCCTCAGTAGTTTTAGTTTCTTCGATCCCAAGCTGAGCCAGTTCCTGACGCATTCCGTGAATCATTATTTCTGGATAAGGCATATGTTTCTCTCAAATAAATAGCGTTCCAAACCAAAGGCCGGATATACCTGACCTTTTTTTCAAGTATTAAGCACGCTGCCCGATATGTCAAGACAGTTAATTACACCGACGCTCCGTTTGCCCGCTTGGCAATGAGCATTTAGAATCAAGGTTTGCTTCCGCCCACAGGGATTCGTAAAAAATGGCAATCGAGATAGAAAAGAAGTATCGCATTGATAAAAAAAAGTTAGTGGAGTTGACCGCAAAGCTCGGCGAACTCGGAGCACCGTTTTCCTATGAGAATTTCGAAGAAAACTATCTACACAAGGGCGGTGTCCTTGACGAACGAAATGCCGTACTTCGCCTGAGAAAGACCGAGCTAAAGACGACCTTGACCTATAAGGAAAAGGTGCCTACCGCAAACGACTTCAAGCATCAGATCGAGCACGAGACCATCGTCGCAGACGTTGACGCAACCGAAAAAATTATTGAAAAGCTCGGCTACACCCTTTCGATAGTTTACGAAAAACATCGCAAAGCTTGGCATTTCGGCAATGTCGAGGTCGTGTTAGACGAACTTCCCTTTGGCTACTACATGGAGATCGAAGGTGCGATCGAAGATATCCTCGCCGCCGAAAGGCTTCTTGGCATCGAAGAGCTTGAGACCGAATCACGCGGCTATCCTCGATTGACTGCGAAATTCGGCAAGCTGGTCGACGGTGTATACGAAGCTCGGTTTGCCAAACGCTCCGCCGTCAAAGCTCCGTTAGGAGAGTGAATCTTTCCCGATAAAAAACTGCTGAGCGTCTGCCCCGCCCTTCGTTCGATTCCCTGTCTTCTTGTAACTCCCGTCCGGCATTAAGGTGTAGGCATTGACCTGATCCTTCAAGTATGCGGGCAGTAGTATGTCACGCAGGTCGCCTTTTATCTCCGAGTCAATAACCGGCGTCAGCACCTCGACCCGACGGTCGAAACTGCGGTGCATCAGGTCGGCACTACCGATGAATATCTCATCGTTCTCTTCGCCGCCATTTGCAAAATAATAAACGCGACTGTGCTCGAGAAATCGGCCGATAACTGAACGAACACGAATATTCTCGGACAGACCTTTGACCCCCGGCCGGAGCGTACAGATGCCTCGAATGATCAGGTCGATTTCCACGCCGGCTTGCGAGGCAGTGTAGAGTTCTCGGATAAGCTGATCGTCCGTAATGCTGTTGGCCTTCATGATGACCCGCGCAGGCTTGCCAGCGGCCTTATTTTTTGATTCGCGACGAATAAGTTCCAACAGCCGCTCCCGTAAATTGAGCGGAGCCACGAGTAGGCGTTTGTACTTGTCCTGCTGAGAGTAGCCTGTGAGAAAATTGAAGAGGCTGCTCGCATCTTCAGCGATCTCCTCGTCGGCGGTCAGTAACGCCAAGTCAGTGTAAATGCGGGAGGTAAATGGATTATAGTTCCCGGTCGCTAAATGGACGTACCGAACGAGCTTATCCTTCTCACGCCTGACGACAAGCAACACCTTCGAGTGGGTCTTTAGCGTGCTAATGCCGTAAACGACGTGTACGCCTTCATTCTCAAGCCTCCGAGCCCATTCGATGTTATTTTCTTCGTCAAACCTCGCCTTGAGCTCGACCAATGCCGTTACCTGCTTGCCCAAACGGCTGGCCCGAACCAACGACGCGACGATCGGCGAGTCCTTTCCTGTACGATACAGGCAGATCTTGATCGCCTGTACATTCGGATCTTCCGCCGCTTCCGCGATGAAATCTGAGACAGCACTGAACGAATTGTAAGGATGATGGAGCAGCACGTCCTGCTTCTTGATCACGTCAAAGATATTCTCTTTCTTGTGCAACGGAGCTGGCAGCACTGTCGCAAAAGGCCTGTCCTTGAGCCTCGGCTTGTCCAGGCTGTAAAGCTGCATCAGATCAGGAATATCGACAAATCCATCGACACGCTCGACCTCTTCGTTCTCCAGTCCAACGCCGGCCATAAGCAGCTTGACCATCTTCTCAGGCATTGCCGCCGCGATCTCAAGCCGTACAGGAAAACGGTCACGGCGACGCTGGAGTTCGCGCTCCATCGTGCGAAGCAGATCGCCGGCCTCGTCTTCGCGAATTTCGATATCCGCATCGCGTGTAACCCTAAAGAGAAAGGCCTCGCTCGTCTTCATGTTCGGGAAGAGATCATGAACATTTGCAGAGATTACCTCTTCGATCAAAGCGTAGCGTCCTTTCTTCTGGTCGATAGGCACTAACCGTGGAGCCGATGGCGGCAATTTGATACGCGTAAACCGCTTCTGACGGAAAAGATGCTTTAGATTTGCCTGAGTAGAGGCTCGGTTCGGCTCTACGAAAACGCCAAGATTAAGGCTCAGGTTTGAAATGTACGGAAATGGGTGGCTTGCATCGACCAGCTGCGGTGTCAGGATCGGGAAGAGGTTGTTTCTAAAGTACTTATCAAGCAGCTTCTTCTCTTTTATATTCAATCCGACGTACTGTTCGATCGTAATGCCATTTTTCGCGAGAGCCGGGAATACGCTGTCTTTCAGATACGAAGCCTGCCGTGCACGCATTGGCCGCAGGCGCTTGTATATCTCAGCAAGCTGCTCCGAAGCGGTCATTCCATCAGGGGAAAGCTCGCCGATGTTCTCAGCGATCTGCTCCTTGAGGCCCGAAACCCGGATCATGAAAAATTCGTCGAGATTGGTCGAGAATATCGACAGGAACTTGAGCCTTTCGAGCAACGGATTTGTCTCGTCGGTTGCTTCGTCGAGCACGTGTCGATTGAACTCTAGCCAGCTCAGCTCGCGGTTGAAAAACTGACGTTCGTCCTCCGCTGGCAATGGCTCAATGCTCGCTGCCGAAGCTGCCGAAGCAGTTGTCGTGGTTTTATGTTTCTTCACTGCGTCTAGAGTCATTGCGGGCTTGATTATAAGTGCAGCCCCTATCTTTACCAAGAAAATCTATGTTAAATCTTTCGGTCGTCAATGTTACATTTTTGAGATCGAGACCCGTCGTGACTGATCGCCATCACCGTTAATTTCGATCCGTGTGGTCGCTCGGTCGAACTTCTTTTCGCCAAGCCGGCCTGCCCACTCGATGATAACGACAGCATTCTCGTCCTCAAATATCTCCCCAAGCCCGACCGCCATCGCAACCTGCGGCCCCGCATCGAGCCGCCAGAGATCAATATGAAAAACGTCAAACCTCTCGGCCCCATATTTGTTAACGAGCGTAAAACTCGGACTCGTCACCTCGTCAACATCAAAATCGAGCCCGCTCATGATACCTTTCGTTAGCAAGGTCTTCCCTGCCCCAAGCCCGCCGACAAGCAGTATCAACTCGCCGCCAGTGAGCGACCGAGCGATTAACTCACCGATGGCGAACATCTCATCCGGAGTTTTGGCTGTTAATTCGTGTCCTTTCGTGTTAATTCGTGGTTACTCCTTCTTCTCAAACTCCGCAAACACGTCAACCAAACACTCGCGAACATCCGAAGCCGTCATCACGCGTTTGCCGTATTTTTTCTCAGCAACATCGCCCGCCATCCCGGCGACGTACACAGCCGCAACGACCGTTTCGAAAATGTCGATCTTGAATTTCACTGCCTGTGCAACGAATCCGGCAAGAATTCCCGCCAGCGTATCGCCGTTCCCTGCCTTTCCGAGGCCGGAGTTCCCTGTCGGATTCACAACCACGCGTCCGTCCGGCGAGGCGATCAATACCCGTTCGCCCTTGAGGACGAGAATAACGTTGTTCGTCACCGCAAAGTCCCGGACTGCCGCGACACGATCTTTGATCGCCTCTTTGTCGTCGGTCCCGAGCAACCGTATGAACTCGCCTTCGTGCGGTGTGAGAATCAAGGGAGAACCACCTGCGTTAGCGGGTGGTTGAACGTCGTCAGCCTTCAACGGCGAAAATAACCACAACGCCCCAGCATCCAGTATCACCGGGACCTTACGAGTCTCGACGATCTCTCGAACAAATTTCTCAACACCTTTATCAGTAGCCTTCAACCCCGGCCCGACCAGTATCGAATCAGCCTTCTCGATCACATCCTCATTCGCCGCAAACGCATCCGAACCAACCTCGCCGTCCGCTTCCCCGATCGCCCTAACGATCACCTCCGGAATAACCCGCGAAGCAACCTCAACCTTACACGAAGCCGGAACCAACATCGTCGTCAGACCGACCCCCGAACGCATCGCCACATTCCCACACATCACGGCCGCCCCGGAATAGTCCTCGGAACCTGCGACGATTAAGGCGTGGCCGCGTTTGTTTTTGTAGGATTCATCAAAAAAGTCGGTGCTCTTTAGCCAAACCCTCGCGTCCGGTTTCTCCGCGAGGAAAAATTTCGAAGGCTGCTCCTCAATCAGGTCTGGAGGAGAACCGATGTTCGCCAAGACGATCTCACCATTCGAAACAGAAGCGGGCGGCATAATATTCGCGACTTTCATCGCAGTAAAAGTGATTGTAACGTCGGCTGGAAAAACGGGTCCAATAATGTCGGAATAATTCGAAGTAAGGCCAGACGGGATGTCTATCGAGACAAACAACTGCGGAAATCGGCTACGCTGACGCCCGAGTCGTGCCACCAGATCGCCCACGGGACCGTCTATCGGTCGCGATAAACCAGTTCCGAAAAGTGCGTCAACAACAACGTCATGGTGCGCTGGCACCGAAAAATCATTCGGATCATAGTCGGCAAATAGAATGAGACAACTCTCATTCGGGCCGTTCGTACCCTCCGAATCATCGAACGTTTTGATCGCGTCGAAGTTCAGCCGGGCGTCTCCTGAAAGTTCAGAGACGCTCCCAAACAGATAAACAAAGCAATTTGCTCCTTGTGTCCACAAGATTCGTGCGAGCGCGGCCCCATCTCCTCCGTTATTGCCCTTTCCCGCAAGAATGTTGATTCGCCGATCGTTCACCGAACCGCCGAGTTTTTCGGTTATAACCCGTGCGACGGCGTGGGCGGCGTTTTCCATCAGTAGGATCGACGGAATGCCGTAGCGCTCGGTGGTCAGGCGATCGACCTCTCGCATTTGTTCGGCTGTGAGAACCTTTTGCATATAACTAACTTGCCACAGGCGGGAGCCAAAGCAAAGAGGTTAGTATCAGCGACCGTTAGCGCCGCTTCGACGTAACTCAGTCCTCACTCAAGACAATTATCAGATCGTCCTTGCTGAAGGTGACTTTTTCGGACTTGTTTGGGTTTAGGTGGACGCCGTATTTTTGGTCCGGGTTCTGGGCCTCTGACGTGATGCGGTAGCCGATGGCGGATTCATTCAACTCCGACGCACTGGCGGTTATGGTGTAGAAGTCCATTGGGACGCCGGGTTTGGCATATCTTGTGATCGGCTTGAGGTAGATCTCGGAGCCTTCGGATTGGAAGAGGACGTCGTAGACTTTTTTTAGTTCGCGGTTTTCGCTGAGTTGGGAGAGCATGAGGCTGATGAGATTGTCGCTGACGACGAAATCGTCGGCTTTGGCGACTTGCCCAAGTTCGCGGTTTCGCATGTCGAGCATTTCGGTGACGATGCTGTAATCGACACCGGCGGCCTCGGAGATGTTACGCAGATGGAGCAGCGAGATGAGCGTTTTGGCGTCGCTCTCCTGAATGTCGATGTCGCGGTCGCTGAGGACGACAATGTGATCGAAGCTTTGCGTGTTGATGTCGAGCAGCGTCTTTTTCTCGCCGACATCGCCCTGACAGAACGCGATCTTTTGATTCGGCAGCGTCTCCTGGAATTTGATGATCTCAATGTCGAGTTTGTCGTCATTGGCGACGACGAGCACTTCGGAACCCGCCTTTACATAATTGTCCAGCTCGGCGATGATGCGTCCGCCTTTGTCGTTCCAGCCTAGAACGAGCGTTGATTCCTGCTTGAGGCCGCTGTCTTCGGAGCGGCTGTAGAGAGTGGTGTCGACGTTGATCTCGCTGCGGCCGTTGGCGATGACCGTGTCGTCGTCTTCGGAAATGGCGATGACGGATTCGCCGGGATTGAAGACGCGGTCCATCGGTGGGTTGATGTGAACTTCGCCGTCCGGCGTGAAGACGCCGATGATCGACGAAGTCTCATACGCAAAAAGCGAATCTTTGTACGTGCGGCCGACGAGCTTCTCGGGAATTTCCTCGAAATAGATCTCATCACCGGCGAATTCGAGCAGGTCGCTGTAGACGACGCTCAGGCCGGATTGGCGGCAGGTTTGGGCGATGATGCGTGAGATGAGGTCTTCGGAGAGGACGTAGACCGCTTCGCCGTTGCCGACTAGCTCGGCGGCCTCGATGTTTCGCTCGTCCTTTATTTCGGCGACGATGTGGTACGGCTCGGGGCGGCGGTGACGGCCGTTGGTGATGCCGAGGACGGTTTTGATGACGTATGTGTCGGCGTTTGGCACCTCGGGCGAGAGGACGATGATAGAGCGGGCCCCGTTGAGATTGACCATGTCCGCACTCGACGCTTCTAGCGTCGAACCGCTGCGGACGACGATCTTTGTGTTGCCGGTGCTCGCAATGCGTGACTTGATCTCGTCTTCGGCCTCGACCTTATCGATATCAGCAAGGATGACAATGCACGGGCGTTTTTGATTCGCATTCGCCTCGACGAGCTCGGTGATGATCGTGAAGATCTTTGGCGACCAACCGAGGATGAGCGTGTGGTTGCCGTCGAGAACGCGTGAGCGGCCACGTTTCAACTCCTCTATCTTTTGATCAATTCCAGACGCGATCGAACCGATGAGGATAGATATTAAGAAGATGCCGATGAGCGTGGCGATGAAGCGAACGATGCGGAAATCCCAGCCTTCGTCACCGCCCATCGTGCCCGGATCGAGCGTCGCCATCAGGCTTTTCCAAGTGCCTTCGAGAAAGCTCAGCGGCTCGGCGTCAGGCTCGGTCGAAGCACTGATCCCAAGGCTGACCATTATCGCTCCCAAAACCACGACCGAGACAACCGACACGATCGCCAGCCACTGAATCACAGCCATCGGCCCGCCGGACATCGTGTTCTCAAAGTGGTAACGGAGTTTTCGCGAAGCGTGTATTTGGGCATAGGTTGTTGGATGAGGACGCCTAATTTTAGCCGAGGCGGCGATAAACGGCTAGCTTCAAATCACAGAATACAAGTAGATACCGAAACAGATCAGCCCGCTTGCCAGATCGTAGTAGCTGAACGGCGGTTGAAACGCTAGCGTGAGCCTAACCGGAAGGTACGAGATCAGCGTTGCGACCATGACGGTGAACGTCGTCGGTTGTGCAATGGCGATCGAGACTTCGAGGAGTGATTCGGTAAAGCAAAGATAGATGAAAACGGGCACGACGAGCAGATAACGGGCATATGGTGGCGGCTCAAATTCCTCAGACAGTTTGTGACCGAAATGATATGCCAAAATGCCGCCGATCAAGGCAAACCCGAAGGTAAACCTGAATCCCCAATAAGGAAATTGACTCGACTGTTTCTCGATCGCAAACGCCACCAGATAAAGCCACACAAAACTACCGACGGCGAGAATGCAGGTCAGAATATGAACACCCGACAGCCAGTCAGGCAGGCGATGGCCGCCGCTTTCGTCGCGATTCCCGAACGCACAAAGCAAAGCCACGACCTGTAGCGGAGCAGCGATCCAAAACGCAGTTGCGAGGTTATCATTGATGATGCCGTTCGTATTTGGCAAAGCAAATGCCACCAAAAGCAACCCGACATCGAGCAGAATATTCTCAAGCGGGAAATGTCTGACGCGAATGGACATTATTTAAACAGAATGGTCACCATGCCGGACCGGAGGCTTTACTTGCAGGATCGTAGTTACAGACGACCATCGCTTTCCACTTGCCCGTGGCTGAGCGATTGATGCCGCAGCCGATCGATTTCGTGGTTCGCCACATTACTTGTGCGTAGTGCGTGCAGACCTTACCGGCGGCACAGGTTGCGGTTTCGTTGTTCCAATTGGGCTTTTCGAGCATCCAGCGTTTGACGACGCTTGCAATCGGTTCGGTCGAGCTGCCGGAGACGAAGATATTCTCGCCATACGTAGAGGCGTCGCGGTGCTCGTAGATGCTCTGATTTGCCCATTCTTGTGCGAGTTCGGCAAGACGGCAATCCCACGTGACCGGCGGAAGTTGTTGTTCCGCTCTCGCTGAGTTATGAGCGTTTAGGATCTCTTTTATTTCGGCGAGCGTCAGTCCGTTCGTCGCGGTGCATTTTGAAGGATCGGCCATGGCTCCGGCCGTTAGTGGTGACGGAGTGGGCGTCGGGGCTTCCTTTGGCGGTAGCTGAGGTTTAGGCTGTCGCCCAACGCGATTCTGTCCCGGCGCGGAAATGGATCCGATCGCTATGGAAACGGTAACTATAGCAAGCAAAAGGTTGACCTTCCGTCTTTTCGACAACATTTGAAGACAGCGTACATTCAGACACGTAAATCCGCAAGATGTGATAACATTTACGAGATTTCCTGGAGGTTTTTCGCGATGAAGTCAGCGTTTCTTCGCAGCGTCGTACTAACGGCATTTCTTGCCGCTTCATTTTCCGTGTCCGCTCAACAGACCAAAGACAAGCCGCCTACCCCTCAACCAAATCCTAATCAGCCGGGCCAACCTCCGCCGCCCCCCGCAGTCGTCCCGTGCCCAAGGCTGGACCTTCGCGGGACATCTGCTCCGATAGTGAGAGATGGCGACACGGTTGGCTTTATGGCAAATATCACCGGCGGCGATGCAAATGTGCAACCACTGATCAGTTGGACTGTCTCTGCAGGCGTTCTCAAATCCGGACAAGGCACTCGAACGATCGAGGTTGATTCGACTGGTGCGGGAGCCGACCGTTTTATCATCGCGGACGTTTGGGTTGGCGGGTATGCATCAGATTGTTCGCTGCAAGGGCGTGCCGCAGTCACCGTAGCCGGTCCTGCGACCAAACGGGACGAATTTGGCGATCTCGCCGAGAATAAAGAAAAAGAGCGTCTAGCCGAGTTTGTCGGCGGACTCTCGCCATCGCACGATCAGGCTTACATTATTGCCTACGCTGGTCGAAACAACGTTCGCGGCTACGCCCGCACCGTCCTGACCCGTATGCGTGCGGCCGTGATCGCGGCCGGTATGCCGGCCCAGATGGTAGCGACGATGGACGGTGGCTTTCGTGAGCAGCCGACCTACGAACTCTGGGCAGTGCCAGTAGGTGCCATTCCTCCGAAAGCAACACCGACAGTAAACGCAAAAGATATAGCTTTTCCGAAGCCGACACCGACACCACCGAAAAAGAAGCCCTAAGTTCGATTTTTGCCTTTGACCTTTGCCATCAGTTTCCGTATAATCTGAGTTTTTCGACTGGTGAAGAGTTTCTTTGCATAGTCGGATTAGGGAGCTAACAGATGAGTTACGCAATTATTAGAACAGGTGGCAAGCAGTATGCGGTCGAAAGCGGTATGACGCTTCGTGTGCCGACGATCAGTGCTGAGGCTGGAAAGAAGGTCGATATCGACACTCTTTTTGCTGACGGTGCGGTCGGAGCAGCGACGGTCAAAGCAACGGTCGTCAAGCACGGCAAAGGCGATAAGATCATCGTCTTCAAAAAGAAACGCCGCAAGCAGTACAAACGCAAGCAGGGCCACAGACAAGGTTTTACGGAAATTACAATAGACTAGATCTAGTGATTAGATATTAGTGATGAGTGATTAGTTGAGAAATACTTTTTACTCACCACTTACCACTCATCACTCATCACTAACGAATATGGCACATAAGAAAGGTGTAGGATCATCACGAAACGGCCGCGATTCGCATTCGCAGCGATTGGGCCTCAAGAAGTTTGGCGGCCAGAGCGTGCTCGGCGGCAACATTATCGCACGTCAACGCGGCACCAAGTGGAAGCCCGGCAACAACGTCGGCCGCGGTAAAGACGACACTTTGTTTTCGTTGATCGAAGGCATCGTTAAATTCGAAGACAAAGGCCGCAAAGGCAAGTTCATCAGCGTTTATGCTGTCGGTGCTCCGCAATTAGCCCCAAAGGTCGTTGCAGAAGTAGCGGCATAGGTGAGAATCGCCTGCGATAGCGGGTGGTTGAATACGACATCACTCAAGAATTCAAAAGCACACGTCATCCGGCGTGTGCTTTTGTTTACCCAAAGCCCACAAATCAGATACAATTGTCGGGATGAAACCTGGGCAAGACCTCATTGATAAAGGGCTAAGCGATCTGGCGAGGAATCGCGAAACGATCGAATCGTTGCTCGTCCGCATCGGTGGACCGCGTCTGCGGCGCTTGGGTTTTGAAATTCCACAGTCTTTGGGAGAACTCCCCGAGCATCGCCTCTACAGAATGCTCGCCGCCGAAGACTCAGATTCCGCTCACTCCCGCTATAATGCATTAATACGTCGACTGGTCAGCTTCGAGAGAGCCTCAGAATGCGGGATCTAGCGAATAAACAAAAGATCGTCGAGTTTATGCGGGCGTTTGGGCGGCTTGCCCGAAACGAGGCCGAAGTTTTCTTAACCGGCGGTTCGACGGCTGTTCTGGAGGGCTGGCGAGATTCGACGGCAGACATTGATCTAAAGTTCGTCCCGGAACTCGACGAGCTTTTTCGGGGCATCCCGGCGATCAAGGAAAGCCTGATGCTGAATGTCGAACTTGCCTCGCCGCCAGATTTCATTCCCGAGCTTCCAGGCTGGCGTGACAGATGCACCTACATAGGGAGCGAGGGAAAAGTCAGTTTCTATAGCTATGACCCCTACAGTCAAGCGTTGTCCAAGATAGAGCGAGGACACGAAAAAGACGTTCTGGACGTAAGAGCTATGTTCGACCGAAAGCTCATTGAACCGGCAAAACTTGTTGAACTCTTTACGCAGATAGAACCAAACCTATACAAGTATCCCGCAATTGATGCAAAATCATTCGCTCAAGCGGTTCGACGTGCAGTCGAAGAATGGAAATTGGATAGGCTGTAGACTACTTCTCCCACCACTGTTTCACTGCATTTGGCGAATTTGAGGCGACCGGGAATGGATTGCCTTTCTTTGGTACGCGGGCGGCCATTGTCTTGCCCTCTGGCGACGACCACGGGATCCCGTAAAACAAGCCGGGAGAAGGCCCAGTGAGCCGTTTATCGAGAGGGCTGCCTCCGGCCGGGATCTCCATATCGACCAGATACGAATTATACGCAAGATTAATGTTGCCATTCTGCTCGGGATGCATCGGCGGACGGCCGTTCGAGCCAATGGTGAAACGCCATGTTCGCCAGACCTCGCCGTTGTTCATCCATTCGCACTGCCATGCACCGGGAAAGTCCTCAAGAGCGAGACGGTTTGTATCGCGATTTCGCTTCTCGCCCCATGTCAGCGGAGCCTGCAGCCGAACGACCCGGAATCCGATCTCGTCCTGATATTCGGTACCACGAAGGTATTTTGGTGCGATCCGGTCCTGATAAATGACCGAATACGATCTCTCCATCCGACTGATCGCCTGATCGGCGTAGCCCTCGGGGCCGGGCATGGACAGCCGCTTGCCGTTGACCGAGCAACGCATATATCCGTGCGGCAGTTCTTTGCCCTTCTCATCAGGCGAAAGGCTGTAATAGAACTCAACATGATTCGCCCCGAGCCGTTCCGGTGCGCTTTTCGTATCGAGATAGCCGACATATTCACGCGGCCGCAGAACCATCCATGAGACGGGAGCTTCGGCGTGGCGGCTGATCACATAGCGTGGCGGAGCGAGTCCCGCTTCTTGTCCGGAGCGGACACGATTTATGCTTTTCACGTCGATCTTGTAGGTGCGTACTAGCTTTTCCTCGTCGGTCTCGCCGTTGACCGTAAAGACATTGACATCGAACAAACCGACCTCTTTTGTCGCGGTATCCTTACGCCAGCAATCTGCCGTTTGCATGAAACTCTCGTCCAAAGCACCGGTTGTATTGTTGTACCTAAAGGTTTCGCAGCGGGTACTCGTGATGGTCTTACCACCACGGGCGATCACTATTTTTAGGGCACTCCGGTTTGGATACACGCCAAAGACCTTGACGAAATGCGTCATGTACCAGCCCATGCTGACCGGAATGTTGTTCGGCCCAAGAGCATCCACTTCCTTCGCCTCGAACCACGTGAAAGCGTCATCAGCCACGCCCTGACGCGCCTGTGAAAAAACAGCTGACGCAAGTGCAGATATAAGTACAAGAATAAATACAAACTTCTTCATAGTTCCCCTTTCGAATTAGTTTTGTTTTGGCTCCGGCAGTTCGGCCTTACACCAAGAAACATTCTAACTTTTGCCCTACACTATCGGGTAGGCAACCCCGCAAGAAAAGCGTTGATCTCCTGATCCGGCCGGTTTGCGACTGAATTCGACACCATCGAAACACTTGGTTCATCACTTAGTTTTCCATGAAAGACCTTGGAAAAATAGACTTTCCGGGCGGCCCGGTCAATCAGGAAAACTTCACAATCAATGGCGGTCGCCGGCATCTCACGCGGGGGATCGTCCGTCGTTCGATAAACTCCCTTTTGCGTTGATCTGCATTCCTGTAGGACGACAGTATCTACTTCCTCTGGTGTCATTGCCTCGATGGCAGTCAATGCAGGGGCGGTTTGAGCCGGGCTCGTCACCATTGGTGGTGCCAAGCATGACTACCTTCCCTTTAATAAATGCAGTTGGTGCAAGATCCACGTTCGCAGGCTTTCTGGCCAGATCAAGCCGGGCCGCTGCGAATTTTGCCGCTCGATCTCGGTTTGCCTGGTCGACCTGCCTCGCTTCTTCTGATCTTCCACACGAAAAGATGCAAATAGACGCGAGCAAACCGGCTAGTAGTGAGCTGATCTTACTTACCACACGAGTCGGCATACGCAGATCCAATTTCGAAACTTTCAAAACTGTTGGTGAAAAACAGCTCGGTTCGAGCACCGGAACCTCCAGTCAGTCCCGCTGCACAATCGATCGATCTATCCTGAACGCTATTACAAGTCTCAGACTTGCAGCAGATTCCGGCGCACATCATACAGCCCGAGGCCGCACATTCTCTCCTTCGTTTACTTCCAAAGAGATTCCATCCCTCATCTTCTGCGGTTGGTGTAGGAGTACAGCCCGTCCCGCACCGCTTTGTCGTTCCCGCTTTGAACCTGCACCCGAGTCTTGCCCCGATGCCCTTCCCAAATAGTCCGCTGACCCCAAAGGCGCTTGCCGCATTGTCCGGCCCCGATCCGGGAAGAGTCTCGACGGATCCAACTCCCGGATCTGGTTGATCGCCATTGTGTAGAGAGCAAATGAGAATTCGTCGACATGACTTTCAGGGATCGAGAATGCCTGATTTCCGTTCGGTGCAAAAGTCTCGGTTAACAGTCGCTGACCGGCCCACATCTCGGCTGTAAGATTCGCTTGACTCTTACCGTAGAATGTTATGTACAGATTCTGTTCCGGCTTCGCTCCGTCGATATTTATCACGGCGACCTCATCCGGCTTAATGATCAGGTAAGAGATCTCGCGGCGTTGACCGTCAATCGTTACAGAATACCGATAACCCTCGGACCTAAGCCTGTCAACTTTTGAGACTCTTACCTGCCGGGACCTTCCAAGGGCGTCAGTGATTGACCGGCTAAAGGTCGTACCGACCGATCTAACGATATTGGTATCAGCAAGACAGTTTTTCTTCGTTGCCTTGTCGCCGCGCACCACACAATCCCGGACGGAGGCCGATCCGGTTGCGATATCGCGAGGTGATTTGACGGTCGATTGTTGGGCTGCGGCTTGCGAAACGAAGATCGCTGATAAGATCAAAACTCCAAATGACATTTTTTTCATTTTTCTTGCTCCTTAAATCGATTTAGCTCCTTTCTCTTTTGCAAAGAAACGTACATTTCCGGCCACGTCGCTTGACTCGTATGGACGCCGGTTGAACCCGTTCGATACTTTTTTGCTTCCACACGACGGCCCCGGGTTCATAGCCTCGTTAGAAAACAGCTTGAAATTCTCTTTCACCCAAATCCCTTTTTGCTATAGAATCAAAAAACAAATAACTTTCAGCGGAGTATTGTTGTTTTTGCGAAGATTAGTGGGCCATCTCAATAAAGTCTTCAAAGAACCGCTCAAAAGATTCTCAAAGAAATTCTCAAAGGCACTATGTCTAGTTCAGACAATGGTTTACATAGTTTCGACGGTTTTCAATTCGACCCGCGTCGGCGCGAATTGAAGCGTGGGGACGAGAGCTTCCTTGTTTCGCGCAAGGCCGCAGCTCTCTTGGAGTTGCTAATTTTAAGGCAGGGCCAATTTGTCTCCAAGGACGAGATATTTGAGAAAGTTTGGCCTGACACCTTCGTTGAAGACGGCGTCCTGACACAGAATATCTATTCGCTGAGAAAGCTCCTCGGGACACGCGAATCGGGAGAGCAGATAATTGAGAATAAAACTCGATTAGGTTACCGCTTCAATTCCACCGTTACGAAGGTCGAAGAAAGTCCTGCCGAACATCTGACCATGCCGAAGATGAAGGGCCGTCTGGGAAAGAGAGTGATGATAGGATCTGCCATTTTTGCTGCGATCCTGGCGATTTCGGGCTATGCTCTTTACAGCCGCTACGTGACAGCCACCGCGCCTGCTAAGCCTGTTTCACTGCTATTCCGTCCGGTGACAAGCACCGGCGACATAACGAGTCCGGCCATATCTCCGGATGGTGATTTCGCCGCATTTGCTCGTGACAAGTCCCTCTTCCTTAAGGACATCAAATCCAATAAAGAGATCAAGCTCGATATTCCCGGCGTTCCGGCGTTCTCGTCGGTGCAGTTTTCTGCCGACGGGGGTTCGCTGCTGTTTCGCCCGCAGATGGTGATGCGTACGGACGCAAACATACTCGCAACCTCGCGTTTGGGTGGCGAAGTGCGGCTTGTAGCGGAGAAAACATGGGGTAGCTTTGGGATCTCGAGCGACGGGACAAAGGTCGCGTTTGGCAGGAATCACCCTACCGAAACTGCTCAGACCCTGGTCATTAAGAATATGACCACGGGGGAAGAATCGACTGTCGCTCGAATTCAATTCCCGGAGATCTTCCTTCACAATTGCTCACCCGTCTGGTCTCCTGATGATAAGACGATAGCGTTTGTCGCCCAAAATTACATGGCTCGCCAGACAGCTCTTTACCTTGTGAATATTGAGTCGGGAGCAAAGACCGAGGTAAAGGCTGCAAATCTAAAACAATTCGAGCAGATAGGATTCATGCAGGACGGCAAGACGTTGATCGCTTCGGCGAGCGAGGGCGGCCGTTTTTATCATCTCTGGAAGATAACACCCGGCCAGCCCGAAGCCCTTAGGCTCACTAACGGCTTGACGAATTTTGGTGAGATCTCATTTGCAAGAAATGGGACCGTGCTCGCCCTGCAGACCACCGAAAGCCCAAGCATTTTTATCGCCGACGCCAAAGATCTTAATAAGCAGCACCCGCTCACAACCGGCCGTTCGGATTTCGCCGGTCAAACAGGCCTCGAATGGATCGACGAGGACGAACTGCTGTATTCGGCATATTCGGCTGAGAATCCGATGTCCAATCTGTTCCGTTCTCGAATATCGACACAGCAAACCAAGGCCTTGACCTCGAATCGTGAATTTCACAGCGATGCCCCGACATCCGCTGCAGACGGCCGAGACATATTCTTCACCTCGAGTGAAACGCCATTTCTAAATCTTCGACGCATCGATGCCGAGGGCGGTGCAAAGCAAACGGTGACCAACGGCACGGATGGCTATCGGATCTTTTCACAGATAACGCCGGACGGACGATATCTATATTACATATTCCGCAGCCTCGGCGGAGGTGATGTGATCCGCCGCGATCTCGCGGACAATTCAGAAGTGGTCGTTGTATCGCGAACGGTCGCAAATCCGGTCGGAAAGCTCTCGCTCTCACCCGACGGAACTCGCGTTGCATTTATTAATTGGGGCGATACCGTCCGCACTGAGAACGACGAAGCCACCTTCCGACTCGGCGTCGCATCAGTGACCGACCCCAAGGATCTGCAGTTTTTCGACGTAAAGCTGCTGATCGCGGCTCTGCAGATGTCACCGGATAATTTGGCGTTGGACTATCCCAGTTTCGACGGCAATACTTCTCTGCTCCTGCGACAACCTTTAACTGGGGGTCCGCCAAAAGAACTGCTTCGGATCCCAGGGCGCAGGCTCTACAACTTCGCCTGGTCGAAACAGGGGAAACAACTCGCACTTTCGCACGGTGTACAACAACGTGACGCTGTTCTTCTATCCGGATTTTGACCCTCAAACACTCGTTTTCGAAACAAAATACACCTTTTTCTCGGCACTAAGAAATTTATTTTTATTTTTTTCCTGCCACCTCGCGGACGCTGTGCAAGGTGTGAAAAATGGCACGATCTCCGTTAACATTGTGTTCACACGACTTGCCGGATTTTCCACATTTCGGTCCACAGTTTATCCACATGGTTTTCCACAAGATATGCACAGAGTGCCCGTGTTTATTGGACAATAGTTAAAGTACTTTCTACTTGACATTAAAAATAATGGGTGTAATCTTGGTTACATAGTCGAGATTGCTTACGGGCAACTTGACCGGCACCGAGAGGTGGAACGAACGTGGTGACGCGATCGTTCGAGGGCAGAAGGAGCGGAAAGCCGCTGCCTGGTACGCTCGGAGTCGAAGCCGAAAGGCTTGCTAGGGAGGATCGAAAGGTCATCCCGAGTTGCTTGGATAAAAACGAGCAACGCTCTTTGGAAATGATCAGCCAGATGAGTGCTACGCCGCTTGAGTCTTCGGACACAAGCCTCGTTGCCGGGAACGTAACCGGCGGTGGAGGAAAAGCCACCACAAAAAAACCTAACGGCATCGTACCCTCGGGTACAACAAGGTGAATTTATTCAAATTGGATGCTGACCGGAGGCATGCTCCCCGCAGAGCGTCGTCGGGATACAAAATCGGTGGTTCGAACGTGTACATGCGAGAGCCACCAACCCTTTGAAGAAAGGCTTCGGCCGATCAGAAAAGAAAACTTAAGCGTCGATAGCTAGCAATAGTGGTCGACGCTTTTGTTTTTGCGAGCTTAGCGGCGATATCGGCGGAATGCTACATTATCGGCGAATAGTGACGTTACCGGCATTAGCGGCGGATTGGTATATACGTGGCGAACTTTCGATGCTATGTTGGCGATATGAAGACGAATTGCCCACACCACCCAACACCTTCGCAACGCCCGCTTGAGTTCAAACTTCCATCCTTCGCCGAAGACGAAAAGCTAGCCTTCGTCGACAGCGTTTGCAGGACCTTGATGAAAAGCCGATTCGGCGACGGAGCAATGTACACGAGCAATCCCCGTTTCGAAGGCACATCTGCCAAGCCGTGCGACTATCTCGGTCTGTTGGAAGAAGAGAGTTTTGGTTGGCACGAAGCGGCGACGTTTCTGGGACGAACAATTCTGGGACGTGCATTGTCGGGCGACCTGTTGCAGAAGCCCGCACGAAGTAAGGGCATCCCGTTCATCGACGAGCAACCTGACCAACACCTCTCAACACTATCCCCAGCAAACCTGGGACGCGGCTCACCGACATTTCTGGGACGTTCTTCTTCGCGTTTTCTTTGCGTTCCTTAGCGAGCTTTGCGTGAAAGATCCGGAATCTCACGCAAAGCTCGCAAAGAACGCAAAGAAGACGCAAAAAAATCCTGGGACGTGCGACCGACGCACCCGACGACGATCTAGATCTTTGAAAACTATACCTTCTGGGACGTACGTTTGCTTATTCAACCGACGCCGACCTACACTTAAGAGTTAAATATGTTTCTCGACAGAGTAAAAATCAGGATCAAAGCAGGTGATGGCGGTAACGGTGTCACGGCGTTTCGGCGTGAGAAGTTCATTCCGCGGGGCGGCCCGTCGGGTGGCGATGGTGGTGTCGGCGGCAGCGTTTGGATGGAGGCGTCAGAGGGACTGAACACTCTCTTGCACCTGCGGTACAATCCCGAACACAAGGCGGAACGCGGCCGACATGGCGAAGGTTCTAACCGTTACGGCAAGGACGGCGAAGATGCGATCGTCAGGGTTCCGGTCGGCACACAGGTATTCGATCCGGAAACGAATGAGCTGCTGTTCGATTTCACCGAGCCCGGCCAACGGTATCTCGCGGCGAAAGGCGGCAAGGGCGGTTGGGGCAATTCGCATTTTGCGACGCCAACCCGACAGGCTCCAAAATACCACTACGACGGGCGTCCCGGCGAAGAGAGAGAGCTGCAGCTCGAGCTAAAACTGATCGCCGATGTTGGCCTCGTTGGATTTCCAAATGCGGGTAAATCGACATTGATCTCTGTGATCTCGGCTGCCAAACCAAAGATCGCCGACTACCCGTTCACGACACTCGAACCAAATCTCGGCGTCGTTGATATGGGCGACTTCCGAACATTCGTCGTCGCCGACATTCCGGGGCTGATCGAGGGTGCGTCAGACGGGGCAGGCCTTGGACACCGATTTCTCCGACACGTCGAGCGAACAAAACTGATCCTTCACCTCGTCGATGTCTCGTCCCTCTCCGGCCGCGATCCGGTCTCGGATTACGAGATCATCAACCTCGAGTTAAAAAAATACGACCCAAATCTCGCCGCCCGACCGCAGATCGTGGTGGCGACAAAGATCGACGCTCTCGACGAACCGGAAAGACTCGAAAGTCTGCGGAAACGTGCCAAAAAAGACAAGGCACAATTTTTCGCTATCTCCGCAGTCGCGAACCTTGGTGTCAAAGACCTGGTCGATGCCGTCTCTCGCGACCTGACCGACCTGGCGAACATCGACAAAGAATAGGGTATGCGAAAGAAGATCGCATTTTATGGAGGTTCGTTCGACCATGTGCATCGAGGGCACTTGGCCATCGGCGACGCTCTTCTGAGTCAATTCGGTCTCGCTGAGTTCGTCTTCATCCCGGCTTTTCACGCTCCGCATAAGCGACGGACGAAACCGACTTCGGCCTACGACCGTTATGCGATGCTTTGTTTGGCTACTCAGGGACGTGAAGATATTTCGGTTTCGCGGATGGAGTTCGACATGCCGGAGCGACCCTTTTCGATCGAGACTCTGGGACGTCTGAATGAGATATATCCTAACGATCAGATCTTTTTCGTAATGGGTGCGGATTCGTGGATGGATATCAGGACGTGGCGGGAGTGGGAAAAAGTCCTCTCCGTAAGCGACCACATTGTGGTCACGCGGCCCGGATATGAGATCGGGTTTGATCATGTGACAGACGAGATCCGCCAGCGGATCGTCGATCTGCGAGGTGGCGTGAGGCCGAATACCGAAAGCTACGTTAACCACATCTTCATCACCGATGCTGTCTCGATGGACATTTCGGCGACGGAGATACGATACAAAATAAGAAACAATGACCCCGCCTGGCGCGACGATGTGCCCGGCGAGGTTGCAAAATACATCGAAAAATATCAGATTTATAAGTAATGGAAGAAACACAGGAACGGTCCTTAAACCGTGAGACAGTCAAAATAGACATCGCCGAGCCGCCCACGCCTTTCGCCGAACTCGACCCCGAAGTACAACTCGCCATCAAATGTGCCGCCGACAAAAAGGCGTTTGATGTGGTTGTGCTAGACCTGCGCAGCATCGCGAGCTTTACCGAGTTTTTCATCATCGCGAGCGGTTCAAATCAGAGACAGGTTCAGGCGATCTCAGACGAGATCAACGAACAGCTCAAAAAGCAGCTCAATTCCCGGCCCGTTCGGATCGAGGGCTACAACTCAGCCGACTGGATCCTGCTCGACTACGGCGATTTTGTCGTGCACATCTTCAACGGCGAATCACGCGAATTCTACGACCTCGCCCGTCTCTGGCTCGATGCCCGTCGCGTCGTGCTGCCGGAAGACTTGTAAGCGGCAATTGCACAGTTGCAGTGGCAGCAAAATGCAAGTAATATCTGCTGCTTCCGCATCTGCCGCTGCTACTGACCATGAAATTTCGCTTCGTTTGGGTTGGAAAGACCAAAGATAAAAGCTGGCTTGCGCTGCAGGATGAATACCTGCGACGGCTTTCGCATTTTGTTAATTGCGAAATAGTCGAGGTGCGTGACGCACCGCCGCATGAGGGCAAGGAAATCGAAGGCAACCGTATCCTTGAAAAACTGAATCAAAGCTCCTTTGTCTGTCTTCTCGATGTTGAGGGCAAAGCGATCTCGTCACACGGCGTGGCAAAAGAGATCGAGAAATGGCAGAACGCGGGGACGAAAGAGATCGCGTTTGTAATTGGTGGAGCAGATGGAGTATCTGCCAAGGTTGCCGAAAGAGCTAACTTTAGGTTATCCTTATCGTTTCTCACATTTACGCACGAGATGGCTCGTGTCGTCTTGTTAGAGCAGTTATACCGAGCGTTTACGATCATAAAAGGTTTTCCGTACCAGAAATGAATAAGACCCAAATAAAGGAGATCAAAGAAAAGCTTATCGTCGAGCGCGATGCTTTGATCGAAAAATTAAAAGGCAGCGATCTATCGATCGACGATGCGGAGACTCCGGATCCGGTCGATCTCGCGGTTCGAAACTATTCTAAGAATGTGCAGCTTGCCGTTTCGGAAAATGAAAGCAAGCAGCTCGTCCTTATCGACGAGGCTCTTCTCAGGATAGAAGACGAAGAGTTTGGGACGTGTCTCAACTGTGAGAAAGAGATCAACCCAAAACGGCTTGCCGCCATTCCTTGGGCAAGATTTTGCCTCGATTGCCAATCGCTTCAAGAGCAAGGACTGCTTGACGAGGATTAGTCTGCTTCGTGTTCAAAGGCCTCAAAAACTCTTTGCTTTCGATCGCATTTCCGGTCGAATGCCGGGTTTGCCAAGCTGAGGTAATTGATAGCAACGACGGCGTCGCATGCAGCGATTGCTGGGAAGCGACGACGATATTTTTAGGTAATGAAATGCTCTGCAGCAAGTGCGGAGCATTTTTCGGCCCAAGAGCCGCTCCCATCGAGGTCCGCTGTCACCAATGTGACGAACATCACTACGAATCCGCCTCATCGCTCGGTATCTACGAAAAGGCTCTAGCCGCCTCCATTCTTCGACTAAAGAACGAGCCACTGATCCCTAACCGCCTCGTGGAACCGCTCAAGCAGCGGGCCAGTTTGATATCAGATATTGACCTCCTCGTGCCGATTCCTCTTTCCAAGCAGCGAATGATCGAACGTGGCTTTAATCAGGCCGAGATTATCGCCAAAAGTGTGGCTAATATCACAGGCATTCCCGTCGATTCTCACAGTCTAGTTCGAACAACGCACACGCCGATGCACCGCGTTGGAATGGACAAGCGGGCACGCGAGTTGACCGTCGTCAACGCATTTAAGGTAGTGCGGCCCAACCTCATCAAAGGATCTCGCATCCTGTTGGTCGACGACGTTTTCACCTCAGGCTCAACAGCCTCAAATTGTGCCAAGGTACTAAAAAAGGCCGGGGCGGAGCGTGTAAAAGTGCTAACGCTCGCCCGGGCCGTGATGAAGTGAAATTGGGACAACTCTTGCTGCCCCAGGCTATTTAACGATCGATCGAAACCTTGCCGCCGACATATCGCGTCGAAAGCATTTCACCAAACGCATCAGACGTTCCGGTTTGAGCCAGCGAGCTTGTCAGGTTCAGAGTTGTTTCCTGATCGGACCTGTCACCGCTTACTTCAAACCTTACATATACGATCTTGATGGGTTCCGCCGAGTATGTGATTGGTTCGATCATATCCACCAAAATGCCGATCCGCCCCTTCCCTGCTTCATTCGAATTCACAGTAAGTGCAGCGGATTCGAAATCCGCACCGAGACTCACCACAGGATTTGAAAGCAAAGATGGATCGAATTCGAGCGTGAATCCGGTCGCGGTCTCACCGCCCCGAGCAACGAGCTCGATCGGAACGATGACCGTCTGACCTGCCTTGGCCTCGGCCGCAGCTATCCGGACCTCGCGGCCAAAGAAGTACGCATAGATATCTTCAATGAACGACGAAGCACCATCGAAGGCTGGAGCAGTTCCGACGGGCGGGCCGTCAGCCCCGGTCAAAGGATCCAAGCTGGCCGCGTAACGGCGTCCCTGGACAACATCGCCGGAATTGATGTTGCCATCACCACTCGTCGTCCGCGGAGCACAATCAGCACGCTGCCCTTCGTTTGTGCCAACTCCGGGAGTATCGAGCCCTGCGGCGAAACGCCTTAGCTGAACGACATCAGTCGATTGGATAATACCGTCGCCATTAGGCCGCGGGGCAATATCGCCCTCAAAACCCGGAGTAGGCGTCACGGATGGCGTAGGTGTTGGGGTCTCTGTAGGCGTCGCTGTTGGAGTATTGGTTGGGGTTGCCGTTGGCGTATTGGTTGGGGTGGCCGTTGGAGTATTCGTTGGTGTCGCGGTTGGGGTATTTGTTGGTGTTGCCGTCGGGGTATTTGTAGGCGTCGGCGTTCCAACTCCTACGATCCTCTCAACTGTTCCACCTAGACCGACGACGTAAAGCTCACCAGCCTCATCCTCGCCGAACGATGAGATCGCTCTCGGCGTGTCTAACCGCATCGTCTGTGTCACGCCATCCCAGGTAAATATCTCGCCCGACCCGTAGTCCGCGAACACGTAAGTCCCATTGGAGAACACACCTTGCGAACCTCGATAAACATATCCGCCCGTAACCGCGATGCGGCTGCCTGCGTTAACGTACTCGGTCACCGGAGGAATGTGTCCAACCGGCGGCGTACAATTAGGGTTAATGCCCGGCGTACAGATCGAGCCTTCCATTATTCGCCAACCGAAGTTGCCGCCGTTCGTGACGATATCGACTTCTTCACGAGCATCCTGGCCAACGTCACCGACCCAAAGCTGATTCGTGCCGCCACGGTCAAACGAAAATCGATACGGATTTCGCAGGCCAAAGGCAAATACCTCGTCAGCCCCGTCAATGCCTACGAACGGATTCGTCGGCGGGATGTTATAGGCAGGCACCTGGCCGACAGGAGTGTCTATATCAAGCCGCAACATCTTGCCGAGCAACGCGTTGATGTTCTGAGCATTATTCCCTGGATCATTTCCGCTACCGCCATCACCCGTACCTGCATAAAGATATCCGTCCGGCCCAAAGGCAACAGTCCCGCCGTTATGATTAGAAAAGGATGGATGCGGGATCGTAATGATCACTCGCACAGCGGTGTTGTTCGCCACATTCGGCGTACCGACGGGTGTCTCATATTCGGCGATCTCGATCGCACCATCCGACTGGCGGGTGTAGTAAACAAAGAATCGGCGATTCGTCGCGTACGCTGGATGAAAAGCGAGGCCGAGCAGGCCGCGTTCGCTGCCGCTGCTGCTCACGACACTCGAGATGTTGAGAAAATCCGTGAACGTGGTTTGCCCTGGTTGCACGACACGGACAATACCGCGTTGCTGCACAACAAACAGTCTATTCGTTCCGTCCTTCGCATTGACGAGGTGCACCGGCGAGGACAAGCCCGTCAGGAACGGCTGCAAAGCGATGGTCTGGCCGAAAGCAACCGACCCCAAAAGCAGCATTGTAGCTGCCAAACAGGTAAACACTCCAAATCTTTTCATTATTTCCCCTTAGCTTGCTTAAAACGATCGGTAAAGGTGGCGGTCACTGGCAATGCAGTTAACAAAGTTAAACTCTTAAATCAAAATTGTACCTTGCCACGGATAATCTACGCAACCACTTTCACAATCGGTATCGTACCTTACGCTTTTTCAAAACATCGTCTTCGTTGTCGAGGTTTTGCAGCCTCATTGTCACGTCGGCGGTCATCGCGAGTTCGCCGCGGCTTCCCTTCTGAAAATGGAAATAGCCCGCGGCCGCGATCATCGCGGCATTATCGGTAGAAAGATGTTTGGACGGAAAATAAACTGGAATGCCAAGCTTGTTCGATGCCTTTTCGGCGGCGGATTGCAGAGCAAGATTGCATGCGACGCCGCCGGCGACGATCAGCGTTTTGGGTTGCAGCTCAACTGCGAGCTTCTCCATCGTCCCGACCAACGCTTTTACGGCGGCGGCTTGGAAGCTCGCAGCGAGATCCTTGATCGCCTGCGAAGGCTGCTCGCCATCTCTGAGCTGCTCGATGTTGTTTTCGCGGATGTAGCGAGAAACCGCAGTCTTAAGCCCGCTAAAACTCAGGTCCGGGCGTCCATCCGAGATCTTTGCCTGCGGGAATCGAACCAACGAAGCATCGCCTTCGCGGGCGAGTTTCTCGATGATCGGGCCGCCGGGATAGCCGAGTTCGAGCATCTTCGACACCTTGTCAAAGGCCTCGCCGGCCGCGTCATCGCGGGTTCGCGAGACGACCTTGTACGAACCGGCCTCAGGAACATGAAAGATATTCGTATGCCCGCCCGAAACGATCAGAGCGAGTGCGGGATACTCGATCGGCGGATTCTCAAAGATAACGGAGAAAACATGGCCCTCGATGTGATTGACGCCCACAAACGGAATGCCTCGCGAAAACGCCAACGCCTTGGCATAGCAAACGCCAACCAGCAGCGAACCGATCAGCCCTGGCCCTTGTGTTACGGCTATGGCATCAATATCCGAAAGTCCCACCTCGGCACGCTCCAGAGCCTCGTTCACGATCGGGTCGATCTTCTCCAAATGCTCACGCGAGGCAAGCTCCGGCACGACACCGCCCCAAGGCCGATGCATATCGATCTGCGAAGCGATCACCGACGACAATATCTCCCTGCCGTCCCGCACAACCGCAGCAGCAGTCTCATCACACGAACTCTCAATGCCAAGCACCAGCATACCAATAGCTTACCAGACCTCGCGGCCAGCTCCAGACCTTGGTCAGCCGATAGCCCCTCTTACCACGCCGACATCTTGGTTGTGCGATATAATGAAATTTCGCTAACGGTAATGGAACCACTTGCTAATCAGATCAGGCCGATCAGCCTTGACGGGTACGTCGGGCAGACTCATCTTGTCGGGCCGGACAAGCCTTTGCGGCTGGCGATCGAGCAGGGGCATGTGTTTTCGTTCGTGCTGTGGGGAACGCCCGGAACGGGCAAGACAACGCTCGCCCGGATCTACGCCAATGCGATCAATGCCGAATTCTACGAGCTCTCGGCTGTTTCTGCCGGAAAGGAAGATATTCGACAGATAGTCAAAACGCGTTCGATCGACGGGCGGCCGCGGGTTTTGTTTCTGGACGAGATACATCGCTTCAACAAGGCTCAGCAGGATTTCCTGCTGCCGTTCGTCGAAAATGGCGAACTCGTTCTGATCGGGGCGACGACGGAGAATCCGAGCTTCGAGGTGATACCGGCACTGCTCTCTCGGCTGAGGGTGTTTGTGCTGAATGAGTTCACCGACGATGACATGGCCGCGATCATCGGCCGCACGGGCTTTGAACTCGAGACCGAGGCAAAGCAATGGCTTATCGAGATGGCCAATGGCGATGCTCGTCAGGCGATCACGATGATCGAGAACACGTCGAAGCTCTACCCCGAGATCACGCTCGAAACGCTTAAGGAAACGCTACAATCCAAGTTTCTTCGTTACGACAAGAAGGGCGAGGAGCATTACAACGTCATCTCGGCGTTCATCAAGTCGATGCGGGCTTCGAGGCCCAACGCGGCGATGTACTACCTCGCCCGAATGCTCGAATCAGGCGAAGATCCGAAATTCATCGCCCGCCGTATGGTCATCTTTGCATCCGAGGACATCGGCTTGGCACAACCGACGGCGTTGGTTGTTGCGAATGCGGTGTTTCAGGCGGTTACGACCATCGGAATGCCTGAGTGTATCCACAACCTCGCCCACGGCGTTGCGTACCTTGCAAATGCGGCGAAGGACCGTTCGGCAACAAACGCGATCGGCGAAGCCATGGAAGACGCGAAAAAGCATGGCAACCTGCCCGTCCCGATGAAGATCAGAAACGCTCCGACCAAATTGATGAAAGACATCGGCTACGGCAAGGACGAAGGAAATGACCCCGAAGGCGATCTGATGCCCGCAAAATTACGAGGCCGTAAATACCTAAAATAACTGCCCTGCATCCTTTGCGATCTCTGCGTTCAATTTGGACTGAACGCAGAGGTCGCGGAGTACGCAGAAAAGATGGAGATCCAAATGATGATAAGAAATGTTTGTGTTACCTTGCTCGCCCTTTTGTCTGTTTCCATTGTGGCGGCTCAGACCGACAAAGACTTCGTCTCAACGCGAGAGATGGACCGCATTAACTGGATGGAGTTTCGCGATGTTGTGCCGTCCAAGGTGAAAACGGTCATTTTGCCGACGGGCACACTTGAGCCTCATGGCGTCATCAATAATGGAGCTGACAATACGGCCCCGTTCGCAATGGCGAAGACCATCGCCCGGCGGACAAATGCGTTGATCGCTCCGACTTTGCCGTATGGCATCACCGGTTCGATGGAGGCGTATCCGGGAGCTTTCCAGATCACCGAAGCTGCCTACCGGCCGTTTGTAAAACAAATCCTGGAGGGGCTTGCCAAGAACGGATTCAAGAACATCATTATCATGAACGGCCACGGAGGTGGACAGACTGCGGTCCTGCAATCGGTTGCTGCGGAAGTAGCGATCGAAAAACGAATACGAACGCTCGTCATTAACTGGTGGTCTTTCGCCTCGGACGAGACCAAAGAGGTCTTTGGCGAGGACGGCGGCCACGCCGGATGGAACGAGACTGCCTTCATTCAGGCGATCGACCCAACTTTGGTCCATCCCGAAAAATACACCGGTCCCGAAATGACCACCGCAAATCCGGGTCCCGGCACGTGGACTGCCGTTCCGGCACCCTCATCTATTGCTTTGTACCAGAAGGGCCAAGGATTCCCAAAATTCGATCAGGCCAAGGCGGACCTTTATTACAAAAAGGTCACGGACAAGGTCGCGAATCTGATCATCGAGGTAGTGAAGAAATGGGATCTGGCGGGCCTTTGAGAATACTGTTTACAATGCTCAGTTAATTTGCGTATAATGACCAATATACACATTTGGTCAAATGCCATAATGAAAGACGCATCACGCCCTATCACAACACGCGACGCCATTCTCGAAGCCACGGACCGGCTTTTGGCAAGATCTGGTTATAAGAAAATGACCATCGACGACCTGGCAAATGAGGTCGGCATCGGTAAAGGAAGCGTTTACCTTCATTTTTCGAGCAAAGAAGAGATCGCCCTTTCGCACATTGATGGGATAATCGAGAAACTCAAGTCGAATCTGACCGCCATCGCGGCAAAACCGCTTGGCGTGGACGTCCGTTTACGTGAGATGCTGCTTGAGCGGGTTCTCTATCGCTTCGACAGCGTTCAGCATTACACTCAGAGTCTTAATGAGCTTCTGGCGGTACTTCGCCCAAAGCTCCTGGAACGTCGTAAACGCTATTTTAGCGAAGAGGCACGTATCTTTGCGGACATCATTGCCGAGGGCCAGAAAGCCAAAATATTCCAAAAGGGAGACCCACTGGATCTTGCAATAACGTTTCTCTCCAGCACGAACGCTCTTTTGCCTTACAGTCTTAGTGCGATCGAACTAGGCGACCGCTCCGAGATCGAGGATCGTGCGCGAAAAACAGCCGATGTGCTTATCCGAGGGATCAGTATACAGTGATTGGAGTTACCGATATGAGAACTATCGTAGTTATAGCGAAATTGATCGTGATATTAGCGGCAGCCCTCGTCTTTCTTCGATTGGTAGGTTGATCTATCGCTTCCAGTAGTTCTTCACCTTGAGATCGAGCATGGGAAATGCACAATACTCAACGTTACGGCCCGATTCGCGAAGTTTCTGAACCATCGGAATAGCAGCATCAGCGTTGCGAGTGTGGACGATTATCGTCGCGGCCCGCTGAAGGTCGGCTCGCTCGTTGAGAAACTCAGCTATCGCGTAACCGGTGCTTGAAAAGTCGTCGTGGTCGTTCGATTCGTAGTGATGCGGCAACAGGTCATGATCAAGAAAGATCGCGTCGTACGCTCCCTCAGAGAGAATTACCTTTGCATCCTCTACCGTCGCTGCGATGTCAATGTGGTCGCCGGCAAAACGCTTGCGAAACCAACGGTGCCGGCGCTCATCGTCATCCAGCACCATTACGGAGATCGACGCGCGATCAGCACTCAGATCGGCGATTCCCAGTTTGATCATTAGACTACGGATCATTCCCATAAGCGTTCGAGAAAAATAAATATAACACATTGCAAATCGCGGATGACGCAGTCCGTCTTGAAATCGAAAACACCAGTGCTATAATCCAATACACCGCAACTTCCGATGCCCAAAGAAAAGCAAAAAGTTCATAGTCTCACGGCCGTCCCCTCGCCAGGCGAAACGGCCGCGGCCGCCCGTGCGATCGAGCAGATCGATGAGTGCCCGAAGTGTTTTGGCTCCGGAATGGAGGTCATTGCGGGAAAAGGAGCACGGATCTGCGACTGCCGGAAGCGTAAATCGCAGGCAGGTAAATTCGAGAGTGTTAGGCTTCCGAAACGGTACGACGGATTCCATTTTCACAATTACAAGCCACAGACGGCTTCGCAAGAGGCAGCCCTTCGTCTGGCAACTTCTCTGACAATGGAGTTCCCTGCTGTGGACCGAGGCTTGCTGATGATGGGCAGCGTCGGTGTTGGCAAGACGCATCTAGCTGTGTCGATCCTCAAGGGGCTGACCGAGCGCGGTTTTAAGTGTTTATTCTACGAATTTCATTCCTTGCTCAAGGAGATTCAGGATTCGTACAATCCGAAGACTTTCACTTCGGAACTTAGCGTTCTCAGCCCGGTGCTACGAGCAGACGTTTTGGTTCTCGACGAACTCGGCGCATCAAAACCAACCGACTGGGTGCGTGACACGATGGCCCACATCATCAACACACGCTACAACGACAAGAAGCTGACCATTTTTACCACAAATTACCTAGACGAACGGAAACGCGATGGCGAAGAAGTTCTCGAAGACCGGATAGGAACACGCCTGCGTTCCCGGCTGTTCGAAATGTCTCGGACCGTGTTGCTCGACGGTAAGGATTTCCGTCGAACATTTGATCGGTAGTTACAATCTATCAGTGTTAAAACTTGTTGATATTCCCCACGCACCTGCTGTATAATCGAGGTACTCAGGATCGTACCCTGAGCCCACTCGACAATGCTACCCTCAAATCATCTCCTCAAGAATGGCCGCTATTCCATTGACCGGTCTATCTGTATTGGTCAGGCGGGCACTATTTATCTGGCAACGGATACACTTCGCAATGCAACTGTCGCAATCATCGAAAGGGGCGATAACCCCGTAGGCGAAGATATCAGTAGTGAACGGCTCGCACGGATCCAACATGAAGGGCTTCTTCGCATCAGCGATGATTTCGAAGATAAGTCTTGTCGTTATTCAGCCACGGAACCGGTCCTAACGTCCGCGGTTAGCCCCCCGAGAGACGCCTCGTCTTGCCGGGCGATGTTCGACCACCTTAGAGCCATCCTGCAAGCCCTAAGTGGTGAGCAGGCCAATTCCAGAACCTCGTCCGGGATCGCCATCTTACCAGAGATGCTTATGCTGACCGCCGACGGCAAATTGAAGTTGCTTTACACCGGCTCGACGGGATTCGATATGAATAGTACGGCAGCAGCGTCATCATTTGCATCGCTGGAGACCGTTTGGGAAAGCCTTGATCACATCACGCAGAAAGCGATCTACAACAGCTACGACGAACGTTCCCTGGCGTTGCTCGAATCGCCTACCGACGCCCGAAGCGATCTCTATTCACTCGGCGCGGTATTCTACAAGATCCTAACCGGCATAGATCCGATTTCGGCAGTCGAACGCTCGATCGAAATGCTTGATAGCAACGCTGACCCACTTAGATCGCCAACATCATTAAACCCGGTCGTGAGCTCTGAGCAATCGAAATTTATCGAGCGAATGCTAGAAGTTAAACGCGAAAACCGTTTCATCTCGATCGAGGATGCCCTTTCTAGTCTGCCGTCGCCGCCGGAAGTCGCGAAACCGCAGTCGAAACCTGTTGTGCCAGAGCCCGAGGACTTTCCGCTTCTCGAACTCCCCTCGGCTCCGGTCGTCATTCAAACGCCTTCATCCGCCAGTGGATTTTCGGCAAAAACCGAGTTACATGTACTCGAAACGGCGGCAGTCGACACTGCGGCAGCCTTTCGGCCGCCTTTTGCTGCTACAGAACAGGTTTTTGAGCCGATGCCGCTACCAAAGCCCGTCCCTGCAATGCTAGCACAAGAAGTTCAAGCTAAGGTCGAGCCTAAACCGGAACCCCGGTCGGAACCGAAAGAAGTATTTTCATCATTTGAACCTACGCAACCCGCGAGCGACGGAGCCATGAAGTACGTGACTATCGGGGCCGGTGCTTTGGTTATCGCCGCCGGAATTGGATGGGCGGTACTTAGCGGTCCTAGAGCAACGGCGGGTGACCCTTCAGCGTCGATGGCTGCTCCGCAGACGGTAGTTCAGGAACAGAAGCCCATAGCCCCGAGCGAAGTCGCTCCAACGAATGCTGCGGAACCTGTGAGTGTTGCGACGGATACCAACGACACGGCCAACGTTCCGGACACGACCAAACCAAGAGCTCAAATCGCTGATACACGCCCGGCTCCGTCGAAACCGACAAAACCTGCAGCCAAGAGCGAAGCAAAACCGGCGAAAAAGCTTACAGTGGACGACCTCATTAACTAAATACGCTATTCTGCGTCCTACGAGACGCGACGGAGAGAATATGAATCGCAGTTTGAAACAAAACCGGACCGTTCGGTTGACGGTCGCCATTTTCGCTACCATTCTCATTTCGATGGTCGGCCTTGTGGCGACTGCCGCCGCGCAAGGCAAGGAACTGAGCCTCGCAGATATCCTGATCGGCCTTCGTTCTAAAAAAGCGGTCATTGACGAGAAAAATAAGATCCTGGCGGACGCGGTAAAGCAGCGTGGGATCACATTTGAACTGACGCCGGAGATCGAAAAAGAACTCGGAACCACCGGTGCCCGGCCCGAACTGATCTCGGCTATCCGTGAGAGATCGCCTAAGAAGAAAGACCCGGTCACTGAGGTCGCAGCGAAATTATCTGAGCCGAAACCAGTCGTTCCGGAACCGGTTGTGAAAACCGCACCGCCGCCACCCGACTTTGCGTTCTATCGTGATCGGGCGAGTAAGTCGATAAAAGCGAACGACTTCGATGCGGCTCTGATCGATTTGGACAAGGCTGCACAATTCAAGCCGACTGAATCTTCACTATTCGCTGATAGAGGGATAATTCATCTTCGCCGCGAGCAGAATGAGGCTGCCCTTGAGCAATTCTCGAAAGCCATCGAAGCCGATCCTAAAGACGCTCAAAGCTTTTTCAATCGTGGAATGGTCAAGGAACGACTCGGTAAAACCTCGGAAGCTCTGCCGGATTACGAAAAGGCTTCAGAACTCAATTCTGGGGACGAAGCATCGTCTTCCTCAGTTGCACGGCTTAAAAAGTCTCTCGCAGATGCTGCCGCCGCTGAGGCTGCGAAGGCCGAGGCTGCTCGGATTGCCGCCGAAAGGGCCAAGACACCACTTGTCATCAGTGTCGGCCCCCTCAATGCCTATGCTACTCGCCTGACAATGCCCGTCTATCCGGCGTATGAGAAACGAATGCGGGTGCAGGGGACGGTTACAGTTATGATCGGGCTTGATACGAATGGAAATATTACGAGTGCGAAAGCGATCGGTGGACCAAAGCAACTGTGGAACGCGGCAGAAACTGCAGCAAAATTCTCGAAATTCAAGCCGATCGAACGTGACGGCAAACCGGTGGTGGCTTCGGGATCGATTGCGTATAAATTCTCGCTTTAGGAGAACTAGTAGCTGGCGGTCGAGGCTTCGGTCTTGATGCCGCTGGCTTCCTGTGCGATCTTTACGCCGACGGAGGCTCCGATGCGGGTCGCACCTGCCTCAAACATCGCACGGGCATCTTCGATGCCTTTAACGCCGCCTGAGGCTTTGACTCCGAGAGCCGAGCCGACGGTTTGACGCATCAGCGAAACGTCGTTTGCCGTGGCACCACCTTTGGCAAAACCGGTAGAGGTCTTGACGAAATCGGCTCCAGCATTCTTTGCAGCCAAGCACGCGCGAACCTTCTCGTCGTCTGTCAGCAGGGCTGTCTCGATGATCACTTTACAGAGAATATTGTTTTCGTGGGCGGCTTCGACGACTGCTCGAATGTCGTCTTCGACTAGACAGTCGTCGCCGGATTTCAACGCACCAATATTGATGACCATATCGACCTCGCGAGCTCCGTTGAAGATCGATCGCCTCGCCTCGTAGGCCTTTACGTCCGGTAAAGTCGCTCCCAATGGAAAGCCGATCACCGTACATACCGGAACGCCCGTGCCTTTCAGAAAGTCTGCGGCACTTTTTACCCAACCCGGATTTACACAAACCGAAGCAAACCCAAATTCTGCTGCCTCGGCACAGAGTTTCTTGATATCATTGATCGACGCCTCGGGCTTTAACAGCGTGTGGTCGATGAGACTCGCCCAATCGTGAGCCGTCGCCGTCTCTCCAAGCACGATTCCAATTCGCTCCGCACCCGCATCCACGATCCGCTGCACATCGGCGTGGCAAAACGTCGGACAATATTCGTCGCCCGAGAGTTTTGCCAGCACCATGTCGGTGATCTGGTCGATCAGTTGGTCGTAATTGCCGTTTTGTGCCATTTCTAAGAGCCTATTTTATCACTTTCGATATTGCTTTTCGATATTGTCGATCTTTGCGACGCGTTTCTTGTGGCGTTCTTCGCTGATCTCAGTTGAGATGAAGGCATCGACGATCGCCTTGATCTCTTCGAACGAATTCTGTCCCGAGCCAAGCGTTAGGACGTTGGCACCATTGTGTTCGCGTGAGTTTTTAGCGAGTGCGATCGAATAACATTGAGCGGCACGCACATTCGGGACTTTGTTCGCGGTCATGGCACTGCCGATACCGGCTCCGTCGATGATGATGCCGATATCGACCTGATTTCCGCTGACCGAACGAGCTACCGCGTGAGCAAAATCCGGATAATCGACCGCTGCCTCGCTGTCCGTTCCGAAGTCACGTACGTTCAGCCCGAGATCCGACAGATACGCCTTCAACTGCTCTTTCGTCTTAAAACCGCCATGATCTGAGCCGATGGCGACAGAGCGAACTTTCGCTGATGTCTGCCGGGCTTCCTTGCGGATAAGCTCAATGCCTCGTTCATTTACGATGTCCTGAGCGAGTGAAGTGAATTTCACATTCGCCGAGACACGCAGCCGCGAACCTTCTCCAAGGCCACGCAAGTCGTCCTCGGTCAGTAGCGTCTTTGAAGACTCGTCGCGATCCCACGCCTTTCCAACACTTGCTTTCAGCGAGTTGACGACAACATGCTCGACCGTCGCTGCCGAAGCAGGCTCGGCCTCGCTCGGAACGGTAGCGAGGACTTGCCGTACGAGCTCGCGTACGCGGTCGCGTGTTTCTTTGTTGTTGTCGGCCATAGGCGTCAGGATCGGTCAAACTTGAAGTCAAGCTATATTTGAAATAGTATTTCCAAATACAGATTCTTTCAAACGAGCGAGGAAAAAATGACGTCTGGTTCGACCCAAATGGCAGGAACGGAGTTTACCAACAGCAATCTCGATGTGCTTTATTCGGCCGAGCAGATAGCGGCTCGCATCGCTGAACTCGGTGCCCAACTGACGAGTGATTATGCAGGCAAAGACCTCGTTCTGGTCGGCGTTTTGAAAGGATCGTGCATCTTTCTCGCAGATATAATGCGTGTCATCGACCTCCCGCTCACCATCGATTTTATGTCGGTATCCAGCTACAAGGACGGTACGAGTTCGAGCGGCGATGTCGAGATATTAAAGGATCTGAGCAATCCGATCCGCGACAAACACGTCGTCATCGTTGAGGACATCGTCGATACTGGATTGACGCTGACCAGGCTGATCGAGATCCTCGGCTCACGCGGAGCGGCATCGATCAAGATCGCCACCTTCCTCGACAAACCCGAACCGCGTATCAAAAAAGAACTCGTTGTTGACTACACGGGCTTCGTCATCCCAAACAAATTCGTCGTCGGCTACGGCCTAGACGCCGCCGGCCGCTACCGCAACCTGCCATTCATAGCCGTGGTAAAAGATCCCTCAGTCGCCTAAACAAAAAGGCTGTCGGGAGTTCCGCCAGCCTTTTTCGATTCGATCCGAAGGGATCACTTCATCCCGAGATTCTTGTAGAGAAATCCGTAGATGTCCGTAAGTTCCTCGATCTGCTTGGTCGTTGGCTTGCCGGCTCCGTGGCCGGCTTTTGTTTCGATACGGATCAGGACCGGAGCGTCGCCGGCCTGGGCGTGCTGCATGGCGGCGGCGTATTTGAAACTGTGTGCCGGGAACACGCGGTCGTCGTGGTCAGCCGTCGTCACCAGTGTCGCAGGGTATTTCGTGCCCGGCTTTGCCTGATGATATGGCGAATAGGCGTACATGACAGCGAAGTCTTTAGGGTCGTCGGGGGAGCCGTAGTCGCTCGTCCATGCCCAACCGATGGTGAATTTGGTGAAGCGGAGCATGTCCATCACGCCGACCGCCGGTAGAGCCGCACCGAAAAGGCTTGGATTCTGATTCAGAACTGCACCTACGAGCAAACCGCCGTTCGAGCCGCCTTGAATGGCGAGCTTTGGAGTCGAAGTATATTTATTTGCGATCAGCCACTTCCCTGCCCAGGCAAAATCGTCAAAGGTGTTCTGCTTGTTCAGACGCGAACCACCTTGCCACCAAGTCTTACCATATTCGCTGCCGCCGCGAATACACGCAACTGCGTACACGCCGCCCATCTCCATCCACGCGATCCGCGAGACCGAGAATCCGGGAGTCGAAGCGATGTTAAAACCGCCGTATCCGTAAAGGATCGTCGGATTTGAGCCGTCGAGTTTCAAACCTTTCTTGTGCGTGATGAACATCGGCACCTTTGTGCCGTCCTTGCTCTCGTAAAAGACCTGCTTGACCTCAAACTGAGCGGGATCTACCTTTGCACCGGCCTTTTTGAACATCGTGCTCTTGCCCGTCTTCATGTTGTAGCTGTAGATCGTCGGAGGTGCGTTAAAGCTCGAGTAGGTGTAAAACGTCTCGTGATCGGTCCGCCTGCCGCCAAAGCCGCCGGCAGAGCCGATGCCCGGGAGTTCGACATCTCGGACAAACTTACCGTCCATCTCGTAGATCTTAAAACGCGTCGCTGCGTCCTTCATATAGTTCAGCACGAACTGGTTATTGATGAACGAAACGCCGTTGAGCGTATCTGCGGTCTCCGGGACGATGTCTTTCCACAGATGCTCGCGGGCGAGAACGTTTACCTTGACCAGTTTGCCACGCGAAGCGTCGCGGTCGGTACGGAAATAGAAATTCGCTTCGTCATTGCCTACGAACGAATAGCTATTCTTGAGATCGGTGATGAGCGGCAAGATCGGAGCTTTCTCCATGCTCAGATTCTTGAAATAGACCATGTTCATCCGCTCGGTGCCTTTGCCGACGTTGATGATCAGCCAGTTGCCATCGTCGGTGACGCTGCCGCTGACAAAATATTCTTTGTTATCAGGACGTTCGTAAACGATGTAGTCCTCGGATTGGGGCGTGCCGAGCTTGTGAAAGTAGAGCTTTTGAAAGTAGGTGGTTGTTTTCAACTCCTGCCCTTTTTCGACCGGAGCGTAGCTGCTGTAAAAGAAACCGGAGTTGTCCTTGAGCCACGAGACACCGCCGTTTCGGTTTGGAGCGAGCGTGTCGGGCAGATATTCGCCGGTCTCTGTGTTCATGATCCGCCACGAAGTTCGATCCGAACCCGAGATCGAGACGCCGTATGCCCAAAGCTTGCCGTCGTCCGTAAACGACGAGCCGCTCAATGCTGCAGTTCCGTCCGCGGCGAGTTTGTTGGGATCGAAGAATAGCTTTCCCGGATCGTTGATCGAGCTGGAGCGATAAAGAACGCTCTGATTTTGCAGGCCGTCGTTCTTGGAATACAGATAGAATCCGTCAGCGATCTTCGACGGAGCCGAATACCTTTCGTAGTTCCAAAGCTCGGTCAGCCGGTTCTTGATCTTCCCCCGCTGCGGGATCGTCGCCAAGTAGCTGTCCGTCAGACGGTTTTGAGCATCGATCCACGCACGCGTGTCAGCCGATTCGGTATCTTCCATCCAACGATATGGATCAGCCACCATCGTCCCGTGAAATTTATCAACCTGCGAACTGCGTTGTGGCTTAGGATAATCAAACTTCTGAGCCGGTACCACAGCAACCGCAAACGCAAAGACGACCAACAAAGCTATCGACCTTTTGAACATAAATGAAACTACTCCTGTTTGTACAATTTATCTGATTATAACTTGCTGTTGTTTGGAATCAAAGGACACGTCGGCTGCGCCGTTGCAGAAGCCTGCACGAAGTAAGGGCACCTGCGGCGAAGCACAGATGCCCGGCTGTTATTGTTCTCTCTACACTGATTCCTTAATCAGCGATGCCCGTACTTAGTGCGGGCTTCTTCGACAGATCTATGCGATCAAGCCTTCGTAATTCTTGGCGTACTTGGGCGGAAGTGGCATATTGAGGAACTCGGCCCAGCCTTCCGGGGAAACGGTGTTTTGGTAAACCTCCGTCATTTCTGGCGTGTTGACTTCGATCATAAAGCGGTTCTCGATCCAGAGTTCGATCAATTGGAAGAGGCCGCCGGCACGATTCGCGGTGAAGCATCGCCACCCTTCACGCTTCGCAATGGCTTTGATCGACTCTTCGTCGAGCGGCGAATTGATATTGAGATGGACCGAGCCAAAGAGCGAAGACTCGTTTCCGGGAACAAAGGTGGCCTCGAAATCTTCGGTTGGTGTCTCTTTCGTAAACGACCCCGCGTCGGGCAAACCAACACCGGGCACGAGCTGTACATCGAGAGGAATTATCTCGACCATCGTCCCCTTGCCATCGTCGGCAAACGCAACATAACCGCCCGGACTAGGCGGAAACGGCATTGCCACGCCACCCCAAAGCTCGGCGAGAATATTGGCTACTTTCTCAGGATTATTTACTCCAAATGAAATGTGATTGATCATGACTGTTTCTCCTTATTCGTATAAATGCCGGACGACGAAACGTCCTTCATCCGATAAGGCGAATCACGGTGAAAAAAAGTATCATTCCCGGCTCAGCCGTAATGCACTGCGGTTTGGCTATGCCTGACCGAACGACCGAGACAATGAACCGCGAGGCTATGCCTCTGGTCCTTGGCAGCAAGTCACTGGGTATTTTGGGGTGAACGTCAACCGGCGAGGCAGAGCCGTCGCCGCAATGCGATTAGGCAAAGCCTTTTAAGACTTTGCAAGGCGACCGTACAGCCACGCCTTGGTCATTTTCCAGTGGCGTTTCACTGTGATGACCGAGACGCCGAGGACTTCGGCGGCTTCGTCCATGGTCAGGCCGCCGAAGTAGCGGAGCTCGACGATCTGGGCTTTTACGGGATCCATTTTGGCAAGTTCGTTGAGGGCGTCGTCGAGGTCGATGAGCTCGGCGGATTGCTCCTCGGCTTTGTCGATCTCTTCGTTGAGCGTGAGGATGTGAAATTCGCCGCCGCGTTTTTGGGCGTTGTGATGGCGGGCGTGATCGACCAATATTCGCCGCATCTGATTGGCTGCAACGCCGATGAAATGCGCCTTGTTCTGCCACGACACCTGCGTGATGTCGATCATCTTCATGTAGGCTTCGTTGACGAGAGCGGTCGGCTGCAGCGTGTGATCTGAGCGTTCACGACGAAGGTAGCTCGCGGCAATGCGTTTAAGCTCGTCGTAGATGATCGGCAGCAGATCGTCGAGCACCTCGCGTTTGCCGTTAGATAGTTCGATCAATAAACCTGTCGCCGCGTGGGTGTCCATCTACAATTTCCTCAAAACATCATATATCCTAACCATCGCCATCGTGTCGAGCGTGCAGTATTCGAGCAGGTCCTGGAAGATGGTTTCGCGTTCCGCGTCGGGGAGGTTACGCTTCGCGGCGTGGAACCATTTTATGGTCGCGGCGAGGCCGTCGGAGATGCCGAGTGCGGTGTAGTCGAGCGTTGGGACGAGAACCGGCATCACCTTCTTGATCGAATTGCGGCCTTTGAATTCCGGGTGAATATAGAGATTCTCCGAAAAGATCTTCATCAGATCGTAGGTCTTTGCGTTCACCTCGTTGAAGAAGTCTGCCAGGTCAGGAAACATCGCGGCCATCTCATCGTTTCGACCTTTTTCAAAACTCTCATACCAAACCAGCACAGTTCCGATTCCTCCTGACATTGCTTCGCGAAGGCTCTCAGCCACCGATCGCGACAGAGCGTCGTCACCACGTGATAAATACTCAGAATGCGTCATCTCAGCTCCCGGAGCATCGATCGTGTGCAGCGAATACTGGAACACCATCTGCTGAAACGGCTTGATACCGTCAAACTGCGGTACAGCATACGCAAACGTCTCGTAATCGAGAAAATGCAGAGGATATTCCCACGAATCCAGCTTCTCGCGAATCGCTTCGGCCTCGATCTTTGGCTCGTTTATCTTCGCTAAGTTAACGTGGGCTCGTTGCTTATCAGAGAGTTTATATTCATCTGGAATGTCGCGAATGTCGACGATGCCTTCGCGTAAGAGCTCGCGGCGCTTGTCGTGCTTCAGCGTGTATAGCTCAAAGATCGTTCGCTCGGGGAGATCCGGGAAATTCAATTGGATAAATCGACAATCGAGGCCATTCGCTTTGCAGTATTCATCGAGGGCCGCTCTCGGCTCGGTTTTTAGGTAGTTGAACGCGGCCTCGATCGTAGCTTCCGTTCCAGCGAGCTTTGCATCGACGGTCTCGGTGACCTCGGTAATCGTGAAGAGCTCATCAGCATCGATCTCGCCGTTGCGAACGTAATCAGAATTGAGCGTGATCACAAATGTGCTGCCAACCGTCGCCCCCGAACGCATCGCCGTTACCTTCTGAAAAGCAAGGTCGTCGTAATGTTCGTCTTTTACCTTCGACGAGGCCTTGATCTCGTAGATGTCGATGATGCCGGTCGCCTTGTCGGTGACAACAACGTCACTTCGGGCCGCTAAGTCAGCCGTCTGAAACGTCCGCTGAAAATCGACCGTGTACTCTTCATTATCTGCAAACCGCGACAACAGCTTCGCGTACCGCTCTACCTCATAACCTTCCTGCCGCCGATGGGCGTATTCAAGAGTCTCTGCCTGAGCCATCAGCAACGGCTGATGGACGCTGAGCCAAAACTCATTCGGGCAGATGAGAAACTGCATGTACGAGGTTTTTGAGAGGCGATATTGGGAACGAGGTGCTGAAGCCATTATTTTGTCTTTTTGTTTGCTAACTGCTATCTTACGCTCGAAAACGCATTTCGATAAATCCGCCCCCCAAACAAAACGAAGCCACTATTTCTAGTGGCTTTGTGCGGGCTTAATATTGGTGGCCAGAGACGGGGTCGAACCGCCGACACGCGGATTTTCAATCCGCTGCTCTACCAACTGAGCTATCTGGCCGCGTTGTCGCATCTAAATGAGACCGTTACGCGAATTTGTAAGTGTAAATAAGCTAGTTAGGTAAGTCAAATCTGTTGACAACCATAGGGCGAAGACTATAATCGAATCCGCATCGTTCGCAAAACTTCGATGGCAGAAGTACCGACAACGTAAATATGAATAGAACTGTCCAGATCTCGACCCTTGCCCTATTGGCATCTTTCTCATTTGCCTGTGGCGGAGCCGCCAACACCGCAAATACTAATGCCTCGACAGGAGCGAATACCACGGCAACAAACGCTGCACCTGTCGCCGTTAACCTCGATCCAGCCAACCTGCCTCCCGGGCTTTCAGCTAGCCCGATCCAGCAGCCGGCAAATGTGCCCGGCGTGAATTCGAATGGTGCGGTCCCAAAAGGTGCGACTCCGACGCCGGGAATTCCCGATGGTTCAAAGATCAGACCTGCAAAGCCCGGAGCGACCCCAACTCCCGGAATCCCTTCACCCGAAGAAATTCGCAAGATGTTGGGTAAGCCACCTGCCAATACAAATCCAACGAATTCGAGTCAGCCGATGATGAAGTCGAATCCGCCTACAATGATGAAAAGCAACAGGCCGCTACCCGGCAAGCCAATTCAATAGAATTCAACCTTAAGTAAAAAAAGGACGTTGTGATCGCACAACGTCCTTTCTGCTTTTCAATGTCGGACGACTGGTTCTAGCCAGCGGCCGCATCGGCCTTCGCGAATCCGAGATGAACTTTGACGTCCGTTTCAATGCGTTCCAGCAGTTCCGGGTTTGTTTTCAGCATGTTCTTCACGTTGTCGCGGCCCTGGCCGAGACGTTCGCCCTTGAACGAGAACCACGCTCCCGATTTCTCAACGATGTTCGCATTTACCGCGAGGTCGAGCAGATCACCCTCTTTTGAAATGCCTTCGCCATACATGATATCGAATTCGGACTCACGAAATGGTGGTGCACATTTGTTCTTAACAACTTTAACGCGAGTTCTATTACCGACGACCTTGTCGCCGTCCTTGATCGCTCCAATACGACGAATGTCCAGGCGGAGACTTGCGTAGAACTTGAGAGCCTTGCCGCCGGTCGTTGTTTCAGGCGAGCCGAAAAAGACGCCGATCTTTTCGCGAAGTTGGTTGATAAAGATAAAACAGGTGTGCGAATTTGCCACGATCGCCGTGATCTTTCTCAAAGCCTGCGACATAAGACGTGCCTGCAAACCAGGCAGCGAGTCGCCCATTTCGCCGTCAAGCTCAGCCCGCGGAACCAAAGCCGCGACAGAATCGATCACAATAACGTCAACACTATTCGAACGGACCAAAGTCTCAGCGATCTCAAGTGCCTGTTCACCGGAATCCGGCTGCGAGATGAGCATGTCGTCGATGTTGACACCGAGTTTGGTCGCGTATTCCGGATCCATCGCGTGTTCGGCATCGATGTAGGCACAAACGCCGCCCGTGCGTTGTGCCGAAGCAACTACCGTCAACGCCAGCGTCGTTTTTCCCGAACTTTCCGGCCCGTAAACCTCTACAATACGCCCCCGGGGGAATCCACCGACGCCGATCGCGGCATCGAGGCTCAGGCAATTGGTCGAAATAGCTCCAATGTCGTGATGCGGCCTCTCACCCAAACGCATTATTGCGCCTTTGCCAAACTTTTTCTCGATCTGCTGCAACGCGGATTCGATCGCTTTTCCTTTATCCAAACTCATATTTTATAGCCCTCCATGACTTCTGAGAATACGATATCACGTGAAACGCTTTAATGCAATAGCGTTTCATCGATGCAAACTACCCTCGATTTTATTTCGGCTAGTCTAGTTCAAAGTACGTTTGAATTCAAGGTTGACCGCTCGGGATGATACTTTTTTCGATCGTCTCTCGCCTTACTTCACGACGGCAGTTTGGCCGCAGCGAAACTAATACATGGTTCATGGAGTAGCAATTATGAAAAAGACGATTCTTTTAGCGGCAGCGGCAATATTGATGGCATCGGGCACGGTCGTGGCCGACGTTAAGATCAAAACCAAGCAGACGATGAGTGGGACCGTCTCAGAGAATACTACCTACATTAAAGGCAAACGTACTCGTACTGAGATGATGAACGGCATAATGGTCTCGCTCACGCAATGCGACCTCAACCGCGACCTACAACTAAACCCGCAGACCAAGACCTATGTGGTCAATCTTTACGATGACGGTACGGTAAGCGAACCATCAGAGATCAAGCCCGGAACTTCGGCTCCGGTCACTAAGGGCGGAACAATGTATGTAACGACCACGGTCAAAGACACGGGCGAGCGAAAGCAGATGTTCGGGTTCACTGCACGTCATATCATTCAGACCATCGAGACCGAAACGACGCCAGACGCTTGTTCACCGTCAAAAACTAAGATGGAAATGGACATGTGGGTCATCGACGCCGAGTTTGGTGTCTCCTGCACACAGGGCAACGAGTACCGCACATACAAAAACACTAAGAAGTCGGGTTGCCAGGACAAGATCGTGCCAAAGACGATCGGGTCAGCGAAATCAGGGTATCCACTCTGGCAGAAAATGACCCAATTCGATGCAAATGGTAAAGAGAGTTTCTCGATGATCCAGGAAGTTGTGGAACTTTCAAAAGCAACCCTTGATCAGGCTTTGTTTGAAGCTCCGGCCGACTATCGAGAGGTCAAAGATGCGTCGGAGATGTACGCGGCCAGCGGGACATCGGGAATCAATTACAACAACTCCGGTTCGAGGGGCGACGGCAGCCTGTCGAGTAATGGTAGGTTGCCCTACGACTCACCAACTTCGGCTACGGCTTCGAACATCAAGAGTGCAGCATCTCCTGCCGATACACCGTCCGCGAGCCTTCCAGCAAAGAAGGCGGGGACTGTCCGCGTCGGTGTTGCTGTTAAGACGACGTCGGTCGGCGAAGGCATCACGGCCAACGAACTTTCCGCCGCAGTTCAAAATACGCTCGGCCAGTATCTGAAGGGCACAAAGATCGAGCTCGTCCCGCTCGAAGCCAAACTCGTTACGGCTCAAGCGGGCGAGGCAAAAGAGAAAGAATGCGACTATGTTCTGCAAGTAGCAGCCGCACATAAAAAAGGTGGCGGTGGTGGTTTCGGATTTGGCAAAATGCTTGCCCAAACCGTGGCTCAAACCGGCATCGGCCATACAGGCAGCGTCGCCGGCAACATGGCCGGACAAGTCGCAACGACCGCGATCGTTTCCGCCGGAAACCTGTCAGGCAATGTCAAAAACAAGGACGAACTGACCCTCGACGTGAAGCTTCAGTCGACAACCGACAACAGCTCGCCCCTGATCAAGCAGTTCAAAGCGAAGGCAAAAGCGGATGGTGATGACATTATCTCTTCGATAATCGAGCAGGCCGCTCAGGCGATAATTGATTCCGTTGGCAAATAGGTCAAGGGCTCGATCAAGCTGACATCGATGTCCTTTGGAAAGTTTGACGCAGAGTCTGGAATCAAACCAGGCCTGCGTCATTCACTTTGTGCGTTAAGCGATGTTTGGCCGATGATCCGAGTGGAGCGTTCGACAGAGATGACGTAGAATATGGATGGTGTTTGAATACATCTTTAGCGGCTCTCAAATCATCTATTTCATAGAGATCACAGCAGGAATAGCAGAACATACATGCGTCGAGTATTTTTAATTGCGATAGGGTTTCTTTTTGCAGTCAGCGTCAGCGGACAGGCGGTACCGACGGGGTTTGACCTGTCGAATTATGGTGTGCGGATCGAACCGGACAAAAGGTTGATCGTTGTGCTTTCAGCCCTTGAAATGGCGACGGTGAAGAACGCAAATGGAGTTGATGAGCGCTTGGTGAACACCCCCCTTTCCGAGGCGGGTTTGAAGTTTCGCGAACGGGTCTTAGCTGACAACGCCTCGTTGCCCGAAGACCTACGACGCCGGATCTCGACGTTTATAGCTCAGTACAAAAAGCGAAATCCCAAGGCGACCGATGCCGAGATCGCAGCTCCTTTCGTGTCGATGGCGTACACACTTACGCCGGTTCCCGAGCTCTCGGACCCGATAATTACCAGCGATCTTCCGGGTAGTCTGCTCGACGTACTCGACTTCGCACCGTTGGTTCGTGAGTTTTATCGCAAGTCCTCGATCAGTTTGAAACTCGACGAGTATGTGAAAGATTATCAGGCCGACTCCGACGCGAGCCTGCGTGTGTCCGCCCGTGAGATGGTCAGCGAATTGTTGAATTATCTTCACACCCGGCCTCGCCTTACGATAACTGAACGCACCGTCGTGGAAACCACAAAAGCCGGCAGCAAGAATACGCTTAGGAAGACTGAAACTCGTGAGGTCGATCGCCGCTTTTACATAGTGCCGGAGAAACTCGTAGCAAAGGGCGACATTAATTTTCTCAATATTCGTGACGATTACTACGTAGTCGTTCAGCCGGACACTGATCTAAGTTTCTCAGATGCCCGACGGGCGTTCCTTAGATTCGTACTCGACCCCCTGGTTGTCGCAAATTCGAATGAGGTCGCGGCGATGCGGTCTTGGGCCAAACCACTGCTCGATGAGACGCGAAAAACGAATCCGTCGATCTCCGGGGATGTGTTTCTAGCTATTACGCGTTCTTTGGTTGCGGCCGCAGACGTTAGGCAGAGCGAATTCGCACAATTGCGTATCGCCACGGAACAGTCCCGTGAGATGATCGACAAGCAGAAGACAAAAGAAGGCAAAGAAAAAGTCTCGAGCGACCTGAAGAAATTCACAGAGGCTCTCTCTGACGAAGCAACGCTTCGGCTTCATGAAGATTATGAGAAAGGAGCCGTGCTGTCGTTCTATTTCGCCGAACAGCTCAAGGGGATTGAAGACTCGGGATTTGATATTGCCGGATCACTTCGAGAAATGATCGCGGCGTTCGATCCGGTCAAAGAAACAGCCCGCCTCACAACTACCGCCGAAGCTCGAAAACGTGCGACCGCCGCTCGGGCATTACGCAAATCTAATCCCGAAACGAAGGCGGTCACGGTTGAGAATCCCGTTACTACCCGCTTGCTCGAAATTCAAAAGACTATTGAATCGAAAGATCTGGTCAAGGCCAACGCCGACCTCAAAAAGCTGCTCGTCGAGTATCCATCTGAGCCGCGGATCTACTACAACATCGGCCGCGTCGCCAGCCTCTCGCTTGAGAGCATTGACAACGAGGATGCTCAGGCTCAAAAACTGCTCGAGGCCAAGGCCGCCTACAGCAACGTTATTTCGACCGCCACACCGACCACAGATAGGGCTTTGCTCTCGCTCACGTATGTCGCGCTGGCTCGCATCTATGAGTTTCAAAATCAGAAGGACTACGCTTTGAAGCTTTATGAGAGAGCTATCGAGATCGGGCCAGTTGCGGCCGGGGGCTTCCAGTCAGCCATGGATGCCAAGGCCCGACTGATCAAACCGGAATAGGCGCAAAAGCGAAAGTTTGCTAACGTCTATCTAATGTCAAAGCAAGACTTTAGGAGCGGCTATGTCGCGTTCATTGGCCGCCCCAACGCAGGAAAATCAACGCTGCTCAATCGCCTTGTCGGCGAAAAGATCGCCGCCGTCTCAAATAAACCGCAAACAACTCGGCACAAGATACAAGGAATCGTCAGCCGCGAAGATGGGCAGATCGTTTTCGTCGACACGCCGGGCGTTCACAAACCCGGGCATCTGCTCAACCGCCGAATGATGGCTGCCGTGCACGACGCGATTCTAAACGTTGATCTCATCGTGCTAATGCGCGACGCCAGCGTCTCGACCGGCAACGGCGACCGGTTTGTTTTTGAACTCGTAAAAGACTCGGGAAAGCCCGCACTGCTTGTTCTTAACAAGATCGACAAGATCAAAGCTAAGAGCGATCTGCTGCCATTGATCGACGGATATTCAGGCGAGCATGAATTCGCCGAGATCATCCCGATCTCCGCCCTCAAAGGCGATGCGATCGACATTCTTCTGACGCAGATCGTCAAGCACCTGCCCGTCGGTGATCCGATATTCGGCGAGGACGAAATGACCGACCAGCCGCTGCGAAGCATCGCGGCAGAGATGGTTCGGGAAAAGATCCTGGCTTCGACAGGTGAGGAAATTCCCTACGTAACTGCAGTCGTGCCCGAGGTTTGGGACGACAGCGACCCTGAGATCACACGTATTTTTTGTGCGATCTACGTCGAGCGTGCCTCGCAAAAGAAGATCGTCATCGGCAAAGGCGGTTCGCGTATCAAGGACGTGGGCACCAAAGCACGCATCGATATCGAGAAGCTGATCGGAAAAAAAGTGTTTCTAAAACTCTTCGTAAAAGTCGTCGAAGACTGGCGCAATCGCGAACGCGACCTCGACGAAATGGGAGTGCGGCAGTAATGAGGAATTGGTACGCAGTCGACATTCTTGCCGAATATGAGGCTTCTGAAGCGATCGAGTCCGCGTTCAACGAACTCGGAGCCCTCGGAACTGAGATCGATGGCCTTAGAAAGAAAAAGGACGAACCATTGATGGTCACCGGCTTTTTCGACGAGGTTCTCGTTGATGAAACGATACGCTCGTCGGTCGATGATTCGTTGGCGATCTATGGCTTTGCCAACGATGCCGTTAAAAACATCGCCCACCGCACCGTCGAAGAGACCGACTGGCTCGCCGAATGGAAAAAGCACTGGCGACCAACCACGATCGGCAAATTCATCATCGCCCCGCCTTGGTCGGAGGTCGACGATCCCGAACGGATCGTCATTCGAGTAGAGCCAAACATGGCATTCGGCACCGGAACGCACGAGACAACGCAGCTCTGCCTGAAAGCGATCAGTGAAAGATACGACGCGTCGATGTCGGTGCTCGATGTCGGCACCGGAACCGGGATTCTCGCCATCGCAACTGCCAAACTCGGCGGCACGAATATCCTCGCCTGCGACACGGATCTCGATTCCGTCAAGATCGCGAGAGAGAATGCGGTTCTGAACGATGTCGGTGAGGAGATCGAATTCTTTGATGGCTCGATCGATGCCGCAACTCCGCAGTTCGACTTCGTTTGTGCCAATTTGACGATCGACGTTATAGTGCCGATCCTTGACCTATTGCTTGCCAAAGCGAAACACACGCTTCTACTTTCAGGTATTCTTTCCGAACAAGAACCACAGATCCGCGAGGCCCTTCAGAAATTTGATATTTCAGATTCGAGATTTGAGATCGAAAGATCAGGCGAATGGATTTCGGTGATCGTCACGGTTTCTCCGGTTTCTTGACGGGGGCGGCCATCGGGATGTCGCCATCGTCGGTCATCGTCACGAGCGGTTCACGGGGGCGAGGCTTTATTCGCGGTGGGGCATTTTTGAGCGAGGGCGGGCCTGCCGGGAATGTTACTTCACGTGGTGATAGCGGATCGGTTCGCTTGAGCATCGCCGCCTCGGCCGCCGACCCAAAGGCGATTGCCGCCGCGATAGACGACGGCTTGCAGCACTTTGCTCGTTATTCCCTGCTGCACGGCCCACGTCTTTCCGCCATCTTCTGTTATCAACACGGTGCCGAGTTCCCCGACAGCTATTGCACTTGCGACTCCAAACGCTTGGACTGCGAACAGGTTGAATTTCACGATGGACTCCTGATCTTTCCACGTCACACCGCCGTCTGTCGTGTAAAGCGTTATCCCGCCTGAACCGACGGCGAAGCCGTTTTTATCATCGATAAAGCTCACGCCGTAGAGATTTTCTTTAACGTTGGTCGTTACTTTTTGCCAAGTCTTCCCCGCGTCCTCGGTCCGTAAGATTGTCCCGCGATCGCCGACGACGACGATGCGGTCTGCGTCGAGAGCCTTTACATCTTCGAGCCAGAGCCGCGTGCCGGACTCGACCTGCTCCCAATACGCACCGGCCGCCTCAGTTCGGATGATCATGCCGTTCGCTCCAACGGCGATGCCGATCTTGTCGGTGGCGAAGCTCACGCCGAGGAGATCTTCGGTGACGCCCGAGATGCCTTTGCCCCAACTCGCACCGCCGTTGATAGTTCGCAGAACGACGCCGTTGTCGCCGACGATCCAAGCTCTCTGGCCGTCGTATAGCGAAATGGAATTCAAGCCCGTTGTCACCGACGAAAGAACGGCAAGCCAGTTGCGGCCCGCGTCATTTGTGATCCAAATGCGGCCACGCGAACCGACCGCGATACCGATCTCGTTGTCCATGAAGGCAAGGTCGTTAACGTCCTCACGCCCGCCTTCGCTCAGACGCTGCCAGCTAAAACCGCCGTCGTCGGTACGTAAGATAAGGCCGTTCTCGCCGACCGCCCATCCCGTAAATCTATCGACAAACGAGACCGCGACGAGTTTTGGATTCGTACGAACATTTAGCGGCAGCCAAGTCGTACCGCCGTCGCCCGTGATCCAAATCAAACCGTTCGCGTCCGAGATCGAGCCGTTCGCGGCATCGCCAAATGAGACTGAAAGCAGATCGGCTTTGCTGTAAATATTGATGCGTTTCCAGGTCGTGCCCGCGTCAGAACTGCGTGCGACGCATCCGCCATATCCCGCGACCATCACGTCAGTCGCCGAAAGGTACGCCGTATCGGTGACAATCGTTCCGCCGCACGGATCGGAGGCTTTCCATGTCTCGCCGCCATCGGATGTCGCGATCACGGCTCCGTTAATCCCGACCGCAACCGCATGTGTTGCGTCGAAAGCGTCTATATTTAATAGTTGGTCCGAGATGCCAGAGGTTTGTAATTTCCAGGTAAGCCCACCATCTGTCGTTTTGATAATTCGGCCGTAGGTTCCCGTGATCCAGCCGGTTTTGAGGTCTTCGCCGGTGAATTCGATCGCGGAAAGGTGGTCCCGCGTTTCGACCGCGACCGCTTTCCACTCCTTGCCGCCGTTAGTCGTTGTCAAAACCGTCCCGCGTGCTCCGACCACAAATGCGTTCGCCTTATCCCGAACAAATACGCCCGAAAAAGTGACGTCGGTCAGCGAATTCTGCTTTCGCCAGCTAAACCCGCCGTCATTCGTCGCAAGGATCGTGTTGTCCGAGCCGACCGCAAAGCCATTTTCCTTATCCGCAGCAAAATGTATCGCATATAGCGGATTGCCCTGCGGCAAAGGATTCTGCCACGCCCAACCGAGGCCGGTGCGGAGTTGAGCACTTGCCGTGACAGCTCCCAAGAGCAGGAAAATTAACCACAGATGAACACAGATAGACACAGATAAAGAAAAAGACTTAGAGTCTTTCTTAATTTCTGATCTGTTTTTATCTGCGTTCATCTGTGGCAAAACTTCCTCTTTCTACCTTTCACTCGATCTCCGTCACACCAAGCTCCACGACCGCTTCTTCCAACAACGCCTTATCTACGTAGCCAAGCTCCGCCATTTTTCTTGCCATCGAGTCGGCGACTTCCTGGACGTCGTGGCCGTTGTGGCCTTTGACCCATTTCCAGGTTATTTGATGCTTTTTTGCGGCGTTGTCGAGGCGTTTCCACCAGTCGTGGTTGGTCTTTCGCTTCCATGTGCCGCCCATCGTCTCGACCACGTAACGTGAATCGGACATCAGCGTGACATTACACGCTTCCTTCAAATTCTCCAGCCCTATCGCCGCCGCCGCGATCTCCGCCTGCTGATTGGTGGCCGCCCCGAGATATTCGCCAACCGCCTTCCACAGCCCCTTAAACCCAAGCACAGCCACCGCCGCCGCACGCGGATTCCCACGCCCATTCCCAAGGCTCGACCCGTCGCAAACTATGGTGACTTGTTTCATACGATCCTAGGCTCTCCAACGGTCTACATACTTTAAGGCTAGGCCGCCCGCTATTCCGAAAATAGCAGCGACGAAAATATTTATAATTCCGTCCTCTGAATCAAGGAAGTATTGCCGTCCCCAAACTAACGGAAATCCCCATCTTACCTGCGGCCCGGGCGCGAACTGAATCGTGGATTTAATCGCTTCCTCATATTCTTTGAGTGCAAAATAGTAGCTCACCGCATTGAAGAGCAAATAGACAATAACGCCATACATTAAGCCCTTCTTGAACGTTCGGTCATAAAAATAACCCATAATTAACCGCGATCAAGTGCCAAAACCTGATCCACATAACTATCAAACGTCTCATCATGCGAGATCACGAAAAGCTGATCGAAATGCGTGATGCGGCTGATCTGCATGGCGAGGTTTTCGCGGCGCTCGGCATCCATGTTTGTGGTTGGCTCGTCGAAGAAGGCGACGCGAATGTCAGTTAGCTGCTTTAGCAACGCCAGCCGCACAGACAATGCCGCCGCCATCTGTTCGCCGCCCGAAAAACTCTGGAACGGCCGCTCGTAACTGTCTTCCTCAAGCATTATGGCGTAATCTTCGCCCCATTTCAGCGTGCGTTCGGCGTTTCCGGTGATCTCACGAAACATCTGGTTCGCCTCGAGCGAAACGTGATAGACATAATTACGAGCCACACGCGGTGCCGCTTCTTTGAGTGTGTCGCGGATAAATGCGGTTGCCTCCGCAACGCGTTCGAGGCGTTCTTTTTCTTTGAATTCACCGGCGAGCGACTTTCGAAGCTCTGAGAATCGGGCGATCTCGGTGGCAAGCTGGGCTTCCCTCCGCTTCGCCGCGTCAAATGTTGCCCGAACTTCCGCCGCACGCCGTTCTGCATTCAACAATGCGGTGCGTTCGGCATTATGAAGCTTACCGTCATAATCCACGCCCGCCGCCGCAAAATCCTTTTCAGCCATTTCGACCGCAGATGCCTTCGCCGTCAGATCGCTCGAAGCTGTATCCAACTCTTCCTTTCGCTTCGCTAAAGCCGCCGCCTCGGCCTCATTGGTCAGAAAGACCCGATGAGCCTCGGCCGTCGCATCCCGTTCTGAGGTCAAACGCGTCCACTGCTCGTCGAGTTCCTTGAATTCGTCAAGATTCTCGGCGTGCAGTTTCCGTTCGCTTTCCAAACGTTCGAGATTGCTCTCGACATTGCCGAGCCCTTCCCGAATGTCGGGCTCTCGGGCAACCTCTCGCTCAAGCAGCCGAATACGCGCGGCAGGATCGGCCAAAGATCTCAGCTGCGTCGTCAACGTGTCGATCCGCTGCTGAGTCTCACCCGGCCCACGTCTAGCTTCAAGCGAAACTTTTTTGGCGGTCAGCTCCGCTCCTTCGCCCTTTAGCTCGGCCTCGCGTTGGCGGTATGTTTCGAGAGCGGCAAGCTGCTGGTGGCCTTCGCGTGCCTTTACAAGGTCTGCTGTGACGGACGCACGTTCCGTTTCGAGCGATGCGATACGCCCGGTCATTTCGGCAAATTGGCTCGACAGAAAGCTCTCCAGCGTCTCGCCTTCCTTCAAATTCAAACATCTCTGCGACAGCACCGGGCAAAAACCGCCCTTGATCTCGCTCTGAAATTTCTGGTCCCGGTCAAGGCTCGCCTTGAGACCGGCGATCTCGGCAACAAGGCCCGCATCTTTGGCTTCCAGAGAAGAAAGCGAAGCTGCAAGCGCCGTCTTTTCCTCGGCGTCACGCATCTTCTGCTGGTTCTCACGATAGCGGTCACGCATTCGCTTGAGTTCACGGTCGATGCTCTCGATGCGTTCGTCGGCGTTCTTGGCGTTCGTGATGTGATCGCGAAGCTCGGTGATCTCCTTCTCGATCGCGGCCTGCTCGGCAACCTTTGGCTTAAGCGTCTCGATCTCCTGCCGTGAATTTTGCAGCTTGGCGAGGTCGTCGGTGAACCGCTTTTGCTCAGCCTTAACGTTTACGATAGCCGCGTCGGTCTTGGCGAGTTCCGCACGGAATCGATCGCGAACCTCGCGTTCGCGTTCGAGCTCCTTCAGCCGCCCGAGCGTGGCGACGTGGCTTTCGTGACCGGCTCTCACGCCCTCGGTCTTCCCCGCGGCCTCGGTCGAACGGCCTAAAGCCTGCTCTGCCTGCCTAAACACAAGACCCGCACGTTCCTTGTCCGAACGGCTGCGTTCCAAAGTCGATTTGAGCCCGGAAACACGGCGTTCGAGATCATCGAGTTCCTTGACGCGGGCCTGCTTTGCGGTGAGTTCAGCGGTCAAAGTCTCGATCTCGGCACCTAACGTCGAAACCTGTCCCGAGACAATCTTATGCTCTTCCCCAACCGTCTCCGAACGCGTCAGTTCGCCCTCTGCACGTGCGATCGTCTCGCGGATAGTGACCACTTGCGAATCCAAAAGCCTCGAAGTCTCACGCAGCTTTTCAGCTGCCTGACGGTATTCCTCGACCTTCAACAGCCTGTCGAATGCCACCTTTCGCTCGGTCGCACCTTCGAGAAAGATCGCTGTGAAAGTGCCTTGCGGAACGCCTATCGCCTGTCTAAACAGAGACTTAAGGTCAGTGCCCGGCTCGAGGCCGAGGTGCTGCCAGAGAAATCGCATCACCTCTTCTTTCTTGTCGGCGATACGCGTGTCGAGCCGCGGGTCGGTCACGTTGTAGCCCGCTGCCGTGTCGCGAAAGACCACATATTCCCGCTCGTCCAGCCCGCTCTCAAAGGTTACCCTCGCCCAGCCCTTCTTCGCCCCACGCCGCACGAAATCCTCTTTCTTATACTCGAGCAGATAGAACAAAACCCACGCGATAGCCTCAATGATCGTCGTCTTCCCCGCCCCGTTCTCACCGGTAATAGCGGTCGTCCCACGACTGAATTCAAAGATGGCCGACTCGTGAGATTTAATATTCTCAAGCTCGATCCGAGAGATATGCATGCCTGGTCAAGTGTAATTTAAGTGGTGGTACAAATGCGAATATAGGGCAAATACTGCTGCCGCAAACGTCATCCGCCTCGCAGCCTTCAGATCCTAACGCTAAAAGGACGGGCCGTTTTGGCCCGCCCATCAATAACTACGATCGGATATGGTTCCGAGAAAGACTCTCAGGGATATTTAAGGCCTTGCCGGTCGTTCGGGCGGTTTTGGCATGAGATCTATGTTGAAATACACCTTTGAAACAGCTCCGTTCGCCTTGTCAGTTACTGTGACGACCTCATAGCGGCTAGTCCCTTCGGTGATCATCTCGTTGGCGGTTCGCTGAAGTTCGTAGGCTTTCAGGACAGCGTTTATCTCGTCCGGAACGACAACGACGTAGGCCGTTTTAGCACTCTCGCCATCGGCACCGTTCACGATCGAATTTATCAGGCCGAGGTAGATCGCCTGATGGTAGTTGTATTTTTTCGTGTCCTTGAGGGCTTCGTAAGCTGCGGCTGCTACCGCGTGAATATTTAGGTCGAGAAAGTGGATCTTGAGTATTTCCTGTGCGGTTTTAGCGACCTCTTCGTACTTTTTGGCTTTTACAGCCTCAGCAAGTTTCAGTCTGATCTTCGGATCGACCCCGCGAACACCGGGAGCTCCGGATCTGGCGAAGGCAAGTCTTAGAGCTTTATAATCAACGCCCGTATCGCCATCCTTGAGCTTGTCGAGCAGTCTAGTGTATTCAGGATCCTTGGGAACCTCAACCGGCCTCATTGGCCCCTGAGCGGAGGCCGGAACGGCGTTCGCAAGAACTACATAAACAAGCAAGCCAACGAAGGCCAAAAGTCGATTCTTCATAGATTCCTCTAGTGTATTATTTTTCGATCTTCGCCACAGTCACGCGACTGATCGCGGTGAATGAATTCTCGCGTCTCGTGCGGATCTTAAGTTTGGGCGAAGCTCCGTTTTCGTTCACTGTCGATCCATCCGATCGGAACGTGACATTGTAGGCCGTTCGAAGCTGAACGACGATATCGTCGTAGGCCTCCTGGATCTGTCCGATCTGTGTGATGGGATAGTAAACTCCGCCGGAGATCTTTGCAAGTTTATCGCCCTCACCTTCGCTCTTTGCGGTGAGCGACATGTACTTTTTCCTCAGCGGATCAATGTCTGCACCGGTCGCCGCGAGGGCTATCAGGCCAGATGGCACATACAAAGGATAGATCAGAGCCCCGCTTTCCTGAATAGATCCCGCGAGCGAATCAAATGCTAGAAACGAACGATTGTCGTCGCCGTCGGTCAAAATTACGATCGCGGTCCGCTCGCCTTTCAGCGGTCTGAGCGTATCGCTGATGGTGTAAGCGAGTGCGTCATAATACGCCGTTCCGCCGCCAGCGTCGAAAGAATCGAGGCTCTCGGAAAGCTTGCCTTTGTCGGTGGTAAAACGCGAAAGTTGCTTAACGTCGTCATTAAATATGACGATCGAAACCCTGTCTTCCCTGCCGACCGTCTCGACAAAACTGCGAGCCGCCTTTCGAATAAAATTGACGTAATTCTCCACACTGCCCGAAACATCGAGCAAGAGTACCAGGTTGAACGGAGCTGTCGAAGGCTCGATCGAAACAATATCGCGGACGGTGCCGTTCTCGGTCACTTCAAAGTCATTCGCCGTTAAGCCCGCGATCGAGCGGTTCTGCAGATCGGTGACGCGTACAAGCGCCGTTTTTGTATCGCCCTTTGGATTTTCCAGGCGATCACTCTTTCCTGAAAAGGTTGGTTCGAGCCTCAGTGGCGGTAACGTTCGTGCGTAATCGCCAAAGTACTTAGGTGAAGCACGACGGATCGCTTCCATGAGCAAGCTGTCGCCGCTACGGATGATGGCCTTTGCAGCATTGGTCAACGGACGCTCGCGAAGATCGCTCATCACTTCATTCGGCGGAACATTCAGCAAGATAATTCCGCGGGCGGTTGTGACGTTTAGCGTGACTGTTTTTGGCAGTTGGCCTTCTGCCTTGGGCTTCGGCGCCTTTTCCGGTATCGGCGGGCCAAGGATAGGATCTTCGCGAACGACTTCTTCCTTTTTCGGTTCGACAGGCTCTTGATGTCTTCCTTTTATCTCGAAACGCCCTGCGGTCTTTTCTTTTGCCGGTAAGATATCAAAATCTGCAAGCACTCGCGGTCGAGATTCTGTCCATTGGAGAAAATACGAGACATCATTGGGTGGCACGTCGGTAGAGATCGTTCCCGTGTCAGAACGAGCATCGACGACGGCAAGATTCCCCGAAACGTCGATCGCCCCTGCCGAAGTCTCTATCTTTACAGTGCTACGTTCCGGAACAGTGAGAATGAGGTCGATGCGTTTCTTTCTGTCCGCTACGGCAACTGTGATCACTCCGTTGGCGACCTTGATTTCGTTGTCAGAGACGCCTAGCGGTGACTCAGCTGAGAGTTTTGCTACGCTTGGCTTGCCGTCGACGGCGGGCATGGCCGTTACCGCAACACGTCCGAATTTATTGATTATTTGAAAGCTCGTGCCACCTATATCGCGAGCCACGCCCTGACCAGCGACCGAAAGCCAGGCCGAGAGCATGATTGTCAGAAATATTATGGATCTACTTGCCGCCAGCCTCATCTCATGGTTTGCTCGGTATGCGTCCTGATTGGATGAGCCGTTGTCTGACGCGCTCTTGCCACTTCTTTCTTGGACGCCCGTCATCCTCAAAACGTTCGGTCAAATCGTTCATCGATTCGCCGCCCGCGAGCCGGGTCTTCAAGTAGAGCAATGCCACTATGATACCAGAAAATGAGAACACGAATATCTGCATCGGCAGCCAGATGATCTGGATGAGCGACTCAAGCAATGTGGTGCTTGACGCGAGTCCGCATATCCATTTCACGTCCACCAGCGATCTTTCGCTGACCCAGATTGAAGTTCCATTCCCGGTCATTCGGTGCAGTTGCCTCATCAGCTGCCTTCTCGGTGGCTGGCTGTGCAGGATCGGTCGCCGGTTCCGAGGCGGAAAGTTGTGCAGGTGCTTCAACAGCTGAGGAATCGGATTTATCAGTCTGTATGGCTTCGTTCTGTTTTTCGGGCTTTGGATCGAATGCCCGGGCAGTGACGTTAACAGCGAGGGATATTGTGGCTGCTGCAATGGCCGGGATGAGAAACATCATTATCGCCGCCCCCGTCGCCGTCGCAAATGACCGGTCGATGAGTATCCGCGAACGCCGCAAAGCCTCTCTAATACCAACCTTCTCCATCATTACTACCGGAGCGACGAGCATCCATTTAATGTAGGCTCCAAAGAACCCGGCTATGGTACCGATGGTCGCCCCGATGCCTCCGGCAATAAAGATCGCATCAACCGAGCCGGTGAGCGGATACAAGATACCGAGAATGGCTCCGAACACGATAAACCCGGCTAATGCCCCCAGAGCAGCAAAGACGAAGGGCAGCATAGCAACTATTGCACCCGCACCGGCAAATCGCTTCCACTTCCTGCGGGCCTCATAAAGCACCGGCCTCAATCTGAGCGGACGCAATGGAACGGCCAGATGCTGCGTGACGATCCATGTGATCGTCCCCATGATCAGGCTGCCGCAGAATGCGTTTGCGACCGTGAGAACAATACCAAGGACACCGATAGAGACGTTAGCTATCGGATCAGACACGGATTCGCTGACCTTGAGATACGACATCACGACCAAAGCTAGCGTGATGACCGACGAAGGGAGAAACAAGAACGCCGTGAGCATCAAGAACTTCGGCAGGTGCTCGCTGTAAATGACGAGTGCCCGCCGCAGAAGCCCAAAAAGTCCCTCCGATCGCGAACGCAGTTCACTTGCAAATCCCTCGGCAGTCTGTGGACGCATCGATGGATCTTTACTGAGGGCACCGTGAATGGATCGACGCAGTTTCTTCCGCACGCTCCTTGCCTTAAGCGGAGCGGGCTTGAGGTTCTGATGGGCATCCATCACGTCTTTGAAATCACCTTCGAACGGTGGCCTGCCCGACAGCATTTGATACGCGATCACGGCCAAACTATAAATGTCCGAACGAGGGTCGAGGTGTTCGCCGCGACATTGCTCGGGCGACATATACAGCGGCGTGCCTAGAACTGCCCCGACTCGGGTAAGTTCGGCAGAGTTTTTGGAATCGTACAATGATCGAGTGGGTGTATGTTTCGCCCCACTCGACGACCCGCTCCTTGAATTTTCAACAGATGTCGTTCCGGGTTTAGACGAAATGCGGGTCCCGATCGTGTCCTGATCCGAGATATCACCGTCGTCGTAGATCGCAGTAGCAGCTTCGCTGACAAGCGGTTCGAGGATCACCGTTCCGGCCTCGGATACAGGCGTTTGGTGCTCACCCGTGCGAGCGATCGTATCGCCTTCGCCGACATGTGTTGCGGCAACACCGGCGAAAGTCCCGCCGGGTTCTGTGCCGGCAAATGTCGTTTTTGCACTCGAAACCTGTGTATTGGAGAGCGGCGAGACCTCATGCCAACTGCCATCGATCGCCGACGGGACATCGTGATCCTCGAGCTTGGCAATACCAAAATCGAGAACCTTGACCGTATAGCCGCCGCGCTGATTGGGTTCGAGCCAGATGTTGTCGGGCTTAAGATCACGGTGAATGATGCCCTGCAAATGTGCCTCGTGAACCGCAGAGCAAACCTGTTCAAGAATATCAAGGGTCCACGCCACCGGGAGATTTTTCTCTTCATCGAGTATCTCGCCGAGCGTACAGCCGTCGAGGTACTCCATTACGAGATAGGCGACCTGTCCGTCATTCGTTTCGGCAAAGCCAAAGTCGGTAACGTTAACGACGTTTGGATGTCGCAGACGTCCGGCCGCACGAGCTTCGCGGCGAAATCGCTCGACAAACTCCGCCCGCTGCATGAATTGCGGAGCAATTATCTTCACCGCCACAGGCCGTTCGGTGCCAAGATGGGTCGCCAAATACACCGTCCCCATCCCGCCCCGTCCGAGTTCGCGCGTCATCTGGTACTTCCCGTCCAGCGTCTGTCCTGTGAAATCAAGATCGGCCATTTCTCAAATAGTCTAAACTGCAAATCTACTCGCTTTCGCTTTGTACTTGCAAGTATTTACGCTCGAACCCTGGTTTTGTTTGATAATTTCGTGTTAGGAATTGTCAAGACGTTCGCTCTGCGAAGGTCCGGTACTGGACAAACGTGTGTACGACGACGGTTGCGATTATTATAGCCCCGCCGAGGATCGCCCATTTTTGGGGCCGTTCGCCAACGAATATGAAGACCCAGACAGGATTGAGCAATGGCTCGATAAAGCCGATGATGCTCGCATCAAGCGGTCGTGTGCCGCCACGAACCCCCTTAATAAACAAAATATACGAGATACCGATCTGAAAAATGCCGAGAAATCCTACCGCCGCGTAGTCCATAATGCCGGCTGTAGAGATCGCCGAAATACCGCTTGGCAGTGTTAGTAGCGCCAGGAGAAAATTACCGTAGATGACAGTGATCGTCCCGCTCATCCCCATTGCCTTAGGATGCCGCAGAAGCATTATGTACAGGCCGAGAAAGATACCGGAACCAAGTGCTGCGATGTTGCCCTGATAGTCGCCGATCGTCAGGTCTCCTACGAAGAAGAGGCTCATCCCGGCGAGACAGAAGATGACGGTCGCGAGATCGCGGAGGTGGAACTTTTCGCCTATGACAAAGGGAGCGAGTATAAGAATGTAGATCGGTGCTGTGTACTGGAGAAAAATCGCATTGGCAGCGGTCGTGTGCTTGGTGGCCCAAACAAACAGGAACAATAGCGTCGCGTAGATCACGGAGCACATCGCTCCGAAGAGGTTTATCCGCAAACCGTCACGCCACGTGATAATCAGGACCGTAAGCCCCGCAAGCAGCGAACGAAAGAATGTGACCTGATACGCGTCCAGATTGGTCGCGAGTTTAATGAACATGCCGCCGGTGCTCCAGAGTAGAACTGCGATCACGACGAGCACGACGGGTGAAACAGAATGCTTTTCTTCTGAAAGAGGTTTTGCCACGAGTTACACAAATGTCACGAATAAAGAGGATAAATCAATTCGCGTTATTCGTGTAATTCGTCGCAAAAGATTCTTACAAACCGCTTGACAGGATCTTCTGTAACAGTTACAGTTACAGTTGCAAATGTGCAAGGGACACGTATGAGCTTCGACTCAGTTTCTCCGGTCGGCGTACGACCGTTGGTCTTTGGCACTTTGTTTTTTTTGTCCGTATCTGTAACAGCTACTGTTACAAATTTAGATCAGTAGGAAGGTAAATATCATGTCAACGCAAAAGATCGCACTTATCACAGGAGCCAATCGCGGCATTGGTTTTGAAACAGCACGTCAGCTCGGCAAGCGAGGTATCAAGGTTCTGCTCGGTGCCCGCAGCGAGGATAAAGGCCTCGAAGCCGAATCAAAGCTAAAGAACGAAGGACTCGACGTGGAATACATCAATATCGATGTAGACAATGCGACCACACACGCTGCGGCAGCGAAACAGATCGAAGAGAAATACGGCAAACTCGACATCCTGATCAACAATGCAGGGGTCTTTCTTGCCGAGGAATTTGATGCCGACGGAGCTATGGTCCCGGCGAGCAAGACCACGCAGGAAACTTTTCGCAAGACGTTCGACACGAACTTTTTCAACACGATCGACGTGACGCAGGCGTTGTTGCCGCTCGTCAAGAAATCGGACGCTGGACGCATTGTGTTCCTGTCGAGCGGTTTGGGTTCGCTGGGGCTGCATTCGGATCCCGAATCGCCGATCTACAATTACAAAGTGCCGGCTTACAACATTTCGAAGACGGCACTCAATGGCTACGTCGTTCATCTCGCACACGAATTAAAAGACACGAAAATCAAGGTCAACACGGCTCATCCCGGCTCAGTCGTCACCGATATGAACGCGAACGGCGACATCCCGGTCGAAGAAGGTGCAAAGACCTCGGTCGACCTGGCGACGCTGCCGGCAGATGGCTATTCTGGAAAATTCATCCACCTAGGTCAGGAACTGCCTTGGTAAAATGACACTTTCTTCAGGATACGCAAAGCCGTCAGCCCTCGCTGGCGGCTTTCGCTTTGTGCCTCTCACGCATTAACTAGTTTCGCTCTGATTGATTCCCTATACTATATTCCAAATGATAAATCTCGATGTCCCAATGGTGCTTGCGGCCGGTGCCCTTCCGCAATATATGACCGAGGCTGTCGCGTTGATCGTGGCCGGGGCGGTCATTGCGTACATATGCTTTCGGCTGAAGCTGGTTCCGATCGTCGGATTCCTGGTTGCCGGAGTGCTGATCGGGCCAAATGCTTTGGGGCTCGTCAAGGATCAGACACTTGTCGATGCAACGGCGGAGATCGGAGTGATCTTGCTGCTGTTTACTATTGGGATCGAGTTTAGTCTCGAAAAGCTCGCACGCATTCAACGACTGATCTTCGGCGGCGGAATCTTGCAGGTTGGATTGTCGATCGGACTGACAGCCTTGGTTTTGCTGATGTTCGGCGTTGATTGGAAGACTGGGATCTTTACCGGAATGCTGGTCGCTCTAAGTTCGACGGCGATCGTGCTCAAATTGCTGGCTGACAAAAGCGAGACCAATTCGCAGCCCGGTCAAGTGGGGCTTGGGCTGTTGATCTTTCAGGATCTCGCCATTGTGGTCATGGTCTTACTCGTCCCAGTGCTCGCCGGAACTGACGGTGGTGGTGCTACCGGGATCGGGTTTGCTCTGGCAAAAGCGGTCGGCATTATTCTTCTTGTCCTCGTCGTTGCTCGCCGGATAATGCCCAAGCTTCTCGAGGCCGTAGCTAAGACCTGCTCGCCCGAGCTTTTCCTACTGTCGATCGTGGCGATCTGTTTTGGCACAGCTTATCTTACCAGCCTCGCCGGTGTGAGCCTTTCACTCGGAGCTTTCCTTGCCGGCCTCATGGTCAGCGAAAGTAGCTATTCGCATCACGCTCTCAGCGAGACACTGCCGCTCCAGATACTGTTTTCTGCGACCTTTTTCGTATCGGTCGGAATGCTGCTCGACGTCAATTATCTCATCAATAATCTGCCGATCATCTTCGCTGCGATCGCCGTCGTTCTAACTATCAAGATCATCACGACGGGCATTTCCGTGCGGGCCCTCGGATATAAGGCACCGGTCGCCGCGGCGTCGGCATTGATGCTCGCTCAGATAGGCGAATTCTCCTTCGTCCTCGAACGGGCCGGACGCGAAGCCGGCCTTTTCCCGATGGGCATGGGCACCGCTGGTTCGCAGACGTTCATCGCGACGACGGTTGTGCTGATGGTGCTTACGCCGCTGATGATGAACGTCGGATCGGGTCTCTCGGCAAAGATCGTCCGTAAGCGCCAGATCGCCGGAATGCCGGATAGTGCAGCCGAAATGGCCGAGCCGCTCCAACTTGAGGACCATGTCATCGTTGCCGGATATGGAAAGGCGGCGCGTTGGCTTGTGCGGGTACTTGCTGGGTCAGGTATTCCTTACGTTATCACTACGTTGAGCCCAGACAGTGCGAACGAGGCGGAAGATGCTGGCTTCCCCGTGGTCCGGGGCGATGCGACGAAACCATTTCTGCTCAACCACGTCGGGATCGATAACGCAAAGATGCTCGTCATTCCGGATGATGATCCGAGCACCGCGCACCGGATCACCGCCGTTGCCCGTTCTCTCAATCCAACGATGCGCATCGTCGTTAGGACTCGTTACACGTCCGAGGTTGACGGCCTCGCCGCTGCCGGAGCGGACGCAGTAATAGCCGAAGAGCTAGAATCGGTCGTCCAGATCTTTGGCGACGTTCTTAGAGACTATCGAATCCCGGCGGAAGAGATCGAAGCTCACGAGGAAATGGCCCGAAAGAACGGCTACTCGGCATTTTTGGATCTCAACGCCGATACGTCTATCTTCAAATGTGAGACCGACCAGGAGTGCCTTGATACGCGTACGGTCAAGGTGCGTGACGACGCTGCCGTGGCGGGAAAAGCGATCGCCGCCCTTTCCCTAATGAATATGGGCCTGACCGTAAAGAGCGTGTTGCGTGGATCTATTTCGTTCGACCCGCCGCCTGCAGAATTAGTTCTATTTCCCGGCGATGAGCTAGTGATCTCGGGTGAGACAAATTCTTTTGTCAGAAGTGCGGCGTTTTTTCGGAATGCCAACCAGACGATCGCGACACCAGCGATCCTGCCTTCTCCCGCCCAGCCTGCTAGCGTCGATGTCGAAAACGCACTAGCCTTCAAGGCTGAGACCGGCATAGACACGGAAACAAGAATTGATTACTCGCCGAAGGCCGATGCCACGACATGCTCACATCTTGATCAGATCAGGCCAGTATATCCAAGTGCCTCGGGCTGCGAAGAATGTCTGCGAAGCGGCGATAAGTGGGTTCATTTAAGGCTTTGTCTATCCTGCGGACATGTCGGCTGCTGTGATTCGTCCAAGAACAAGCACGCGACGGCCCACTTTCACAAAACGGACCACGCCGTGATGCGATCAATCGAGGTTTTTGATGACTGGGCTTGGTGTTTTGTCGACAACGACTACATTTGATCACAATAATTTGGGCATGGAGTAAGTGAGATCACTCCATGCCCAAACTTTTCTTTGCGTCAATCAATCTTATTCACCGTTCACAGCGGTCGCGATCGTATCGCGGAGGGCTTTGGCGGAAGTTGTAACAGGTTCAAGTTCGAGTTCATCGACATTGCCATACACTTTCTTGCCAAAGACGGCGTTCCACGGCGGGACGACGATCGTGACGTTGCCGCTGGCACGTGCCTGACACGCAAGGCGAATGAATGGCCGTTCTTCCTCCGGCTGATTGTATCCGAAGACCTTCATTTGCCGGCGTTCGCGGCGGCCAACTTCGGTGAGCTTTTCCTGTCCACCCAGCACGCCGACCCAGCACGTACCGCACGAGGCTGCTGTACACTCGATCGGGATCGGGCCTTCCCAGCAACGCTCGTCCATTTCCTTCCAGTTTCGAGATGAGTCTTTCTGCGACGCAGACGCGATCTCTTCGTCGCACAGCAAAGTGAACTTACCCGAAGCATGTGCACCGCTGTAGGCGATCGAAAACTGCTTGTCGATGGTTCGCAAGAAACCGAACATGCCCTGCGAATCATCCTTTGCACGCTCCGCCACGATCGCATCTGGCGACTTTGACATCGGCTTCGAGGCGTCTTCAACATCGCCGCTCGCAGCCTTGAATGCATCTAGGCCAACTTGTGTTAGCGTCATCAGGCCAACTGCGGCGATGGCATTTGTCAGAGTGCGGTCAACTTTCTTTTTCTCTGCGACGACGATCGATACTTCTTTGATGAGGTCTGTCAGGGTCTCAGGTTTGCCCTTGAAATCCTCGGCGAGCTTTCGATAACGCACTTTACCTTTGGCCAAAAACGGTGCCCGAAAAGGAAATGATGCGAGGTAGCGATCTGACCATCGAGTTCGAAGTCACCTTGCATCGCAATGCCGTGCAGCGTTTCTTCCCGGCTCTCACCGGCATCGACAAATCGCTTCAAACTGAGCGGATAAAATCGGAACCAGATCTGCAGAGCATTCCGGTCAACTTCGTGCACAAGCGGCAACAATTCCTCGACGGCTGCCAGCCAATCACTCTCAGAAAACGTACCCAGATGGTCTATCAATTCGTTACTCATAAAGACTTACAAAAGCAAACCTAAGAGTAAACCAAAATAATTGGAAACTATCAACTAACCATGAGGGTTACTTCGCTTCGGACTGTTTGCTTGCCTTATCGAACTCGATTTTAACTTCCCGACATGCTTTTGCGAGTTCTGCTTTGTCTGTCTGGTTTTCTTCGATCACACGTTTTAGTTCGTCTTTGATCTTATTCGCCACCACCGACTTTACGGCACGAATGGCGAAGTTGTCATCCGGATTGTTCCCGTACGCTGCCAGCATATCGACGATCTCGTCGCACTCAGGCACGCCGGTCTTACCTTCACCGACAGCCGTTTCGATCGCCTTGTCGGTCAGGCTTTTGTTCGAGTTGGCATTAGCCTTATTTGCCGAACTTGAAGTATTGGCGGGCTTGGCTTTGTCGTCCGCAAAAGGATTGATCGAGCTGCAGCCGAGGCTGACTACGAGCAAAATGGTGATTGCCAATGAAGCGAAGATCGTGTTTTTCATAGCGGTTATCTATACGTAAGCATCCTCCGCGGCGTTCAATCTTTTGAAGTTTAGCAAACTTCTCAATCAGTTTCTTCTGCCCAAATCCGGGGAAACTAACGGTCAGCTTTGCCGTGTCGCCCGAGCCTTCACGTCGCAAGACGAGGCCGCGTCCGTATTTTTCATGACGAACGTGCGAACCGGCGACGAGGCCGTTAACCGTCGGACGATCAGCGATGTCGGAGGGCTTGCTTCCGGCCGCACGCAGACGGTCTAGCGTCGACAGCGGTCGCGAATCAGGGACATCGGCATCTCTAGCGACGTCCGCGACCGGCTTCACATCGGAGCCGACCGGCGGCTGCAGCCCTCGCATTTTGAAGAACTCGGCAACCGAATCCGCACTGTTGTAGGTCTTCCCGGCGTAGAGATTCTTTGGCTTGACTACGCGGGGCTCACCTTTTAATGCACTAAGCGTGGCCTTGGCGGTCATCGCGGTTGAACTTCGGGCATACGAGAGCCACGACGAACCGCTTGAAAGGTCTTCGATCAGCTCGAGCGGCATTTCGTTAAGGAACTGTGATGGCTCGGCGGCGATCTCTTCGCCGTAGGTGCGTCGACGCATCGCGTGTGTGACGTAGAGCGTTTTTTCGGCACGAGTGATCGCAACGTATGCGAGGCGGCGTTCTTCTTCGAGTTCCTTCGGATCGTTTACCGAACGTGAATGCGGAAATATGCCGTCCTCTAGGCCGACCAAAAAGACGACCGGAAATTCCAAGCCTTTCGCCATATGCACCGTCATGAGCGTAACAGGTGACGTGCCGTCGTACTTATCGGTGTCAGAGACCAAAGCCGCGTGATCGATAAAATCTCGCAGGCCATTCTCTTCCTGCTTGTCGTAATCGACGGCGGCGTTGACTAGCTCCTCGAGGTTTTCGAGCCGAGCGAGACTTTCGTCGGTATTCTCGATACGAAGCGAATTGGCATAACCCGTGTCCTCGATCGCCGCGACGACGATGTCCGTGACCGGACGTTCGCCGCCGATACCCGTCTCATTTATCTTCTGGATCAGATTCTCGATGACCTTGCGAAAAGCTCTAAAAGCTTCTTTCGCACGGGGCGTAAGATTCACAGGCTGATCGATTCCAGGATCGGTGACGGTCGCGGCGGCCATCCAGAGCGATGAACCGTTTGCCTTTGCATGTCGCTGTAATTCGTCTAGCGAGGTCTTGCCGAGCCCTCGTGCTGGCGTATTTATCACACGCAAAAACGCGATATCGTCGAACGGGTTCATCGCGAGTTTCAGATACGCGATGATGTCCTTGACCTCGGCCCGTTCGTAGAATGAGAAGCCGCCGACGATGTTGTAATCGATGCGGTGACGACGCAGCGATTCCTCAAACAGACGCGACTGGGCGTTGGTGCGATAGAGCACGGCGATGCGTTCCGTGTGGCTGCGGCGTTGGTGCTCCTCGATCTTCGAAGCGACAAACCGTGCCTCGCCGTCACCGTCATAGGCCTGGCAATAGAAGATGCGTTCGCCGCCGGGATTTGCCGTCCAGAGCTTCTTTTTCTTCTGGTTTACGTTGTTCTTGATGATCGCATCGGCGGCATCGAGGATCGTCTGCGTCGAACGATAATTCTGTTCGAGGAGAATGACCTTTGCGTTCGGGAAATGCTTCTCGAAGCCCAGAATATTGCGAATATCAGCCTGCCGAAACCCGTAAATACTCTGTGCATCGTCGCCGACCACGCAGATATTCTGCTGCTTCTCGGTCAGGTAATTTATCAATGCGAACTGCAGAGCGTTCGTGTCCTGATACTCATCAACGAGAATATATTTGAATCGCTCGTTATATTTCTCACGCGTCTCCGCCGATTTCCTCAGCAATTTGACGGTCTTGATCAGCAGATCGTCAAAGTCGAGAGCATTCGCCGTATTCAAACGGTCGTCATACATCTTAAAGACCTTCGCGATCGTCGCGTTCTTTTCGTCGCCGTACTCGACCTTCGACGCGAACATTTCGTAGTCCTCGCCGCGATTCTTTGCCGAGCTGATCGCGTTGCGAACATAACGCGGATTCAACGTCTTCTCGTCTAGCCCGAGGTCTTTGATACACGCCTTGACGACCTTCTGCGTGTCGTCGGTGTCGTAGATCGTAAAGGATTTCTTGTAGCCCTCGCCGAGCAGCTCGATGTCCTGTCTTAAGATACGAACGCACAAGCTGTGAAACGTAGAGATCAGCGGTGCGGATTGCAACCGCTCACCTTTGAGCAGATCCTCGATACGAGAACGCATCTCGCCCGCTGCCTTGTTTGTAAAGGTGACTGCAAGAATATTGTGCGGTGCAACCCCTTGTTCTCTAATAAGATACGCAATGCGAACCGTGATCACACGGGTCTTGCCCGAACCGGCACCCGCGAGAATAAGCAACGGTCCGTCGGTCGCCAAAACGGCCTCTTTCTGCTGCGGATTGAGTGAAGATAATAGATCCATTTGTAATTCGTAATTCCTAATTCGTAATTGATTCTTGAAGGCGATTCCCAATCGATTCAATTACGAATTACGAATTAGGAATTACGAATTCTACTTTATCAGAGCCTGAATTTCCTTGAACTGCTCGTGCTTTGCGTCACGCATTAGTTCGAAGAGGGCCATTTCGATCGAGGATTCGATCACGCCTGCACGCCGCATTTTTTGCAGGCCGGCGAGGCGGTTGTATTCAAAGCGTGAGGTGACACAATCGCAAAGTATGTGTACCTGAAACCCGCGTTCCAAGAGGTCATGAGCGGTCTGGCTGACGCAAATGTGCGTTTCGAGGCCGCATAGCACGACTTGCGAGACGCCAAGCTCGGTCAGTTTATCGACAAAAAGCGGTGCTCCGCATGAGCTAAATGCTGTCTTTTCATACGTTTCGTAGCCATCCGGCAACGCCAACCGGATCTCTTCGGCAGTCGGCCCGAGCCCTTTCGGGTACTGCTCCGTAACCAGCACCGGGATACCGAGAACTCGAAAACCACTCACCGCCGTCGAAGCACGTGGTGCGATCAATTCGAAATCCGGTATCACGTTCCGAAATGCTTCCTGAATGTCCACTACGACCAATGCGGCCTTTGTTTTGTCGAGTATCTGAGGATGCATCAGTTAGTCTCCTCGCTTGCCTTTGCCGCCTTTTCGAGCCGCCGCTCCTCTTTTTCCTTCATCTCTGTTTTAAAGGTCTTGAAGAAAAAATATACAGCGACCGCACAGACGATCAGTATCAGGATCATCATCGCGACGATGAAATAAACTTCGGCTCTACCAGATCCGGGCATATCCTCTAGTCTAATGGCACAAGCCAAAAGTCCAAAATCGGCGAATTAACTGGGAGCTTGATCGGGTGGAAATGAACGCTCAATGTCGCTTGAGAGCAGGCGTTCGCGGTAGAAAGCGGGAACCTTTTTGACCTTTTGATTGCGATCTGTGACGACGTGGAGCGTTTCGCCTTCGGCAAGCAGAATATGATCCGATGCCCGAAAGACCTCGTACATAAAACGCAAACTCCGGCTTCGGATCTCAGAAATGTGAGTTCTGATCGTCAGGACATCCTCGTAATATGCAGGAGATTTGTGTCGGACGTAGGTCTCGGCGACGACCATCAAAGCGTCGGCCTCTTCTTCCATCTGCTTGTAAGAGAAGCCTTTAGAACGACAGAACTCGCTTCGGCCGGTTTCGAACCAGATAAGGTAATTGGCGTGGTGGACGATGCCCATCGCGTCGGTCTCGGCATATCGCACCCGAACCTCGGTTTCATGCCAGTCCATAAGCAGTGGTCGGTGGTCAGTGGCCAGTCTCAGAAATTCTGACCACCGACCACTGCAAAAATTGGCTGGGAGACAGGGATTCGAACCCCGATAGGCAGATCCAGAGACTGCAGTCCTACCATTAGACGATCTCCCAGCGTAAGTAATAATTTAGGGGTGAGGCAGATGATTGTCAAATAACCAACTTGCGGTAAATGTCTCTAAAACCGACAATTAAGGTTTGTGGCCGAATCGTACTGTGTCATCAGGCTATGAGCTTAGACAAAGAAATCCTTAACAACCGCCAAGCGTATCACGAGTTTTTTATTCTCGATACGTACGAGGCCGGGGCTGCGCTTGTCGGAACCGAGGTTAAGAGCATCATGTTGGGGCGGATCCAGCTCAAAGAGTCGTTCGTGCAAATCAAGGACGGTGAGATTTGGCTGTTGGGGGCGCATATTTCACATTATTCGCACGGCAACATCAACAACCACGACGTTTTGCGGCCGCGAAAGATGCTTCTTCATCGCAAAGAGATCGAAAAGCTTGAGAAGGAGACGACAGTAAAGGGCATGACGCTGGTCGTTACGCGTATTTATTGGAAGAACGGCCGTATAAAATTTGAGATCGGCGTCGCCAAGGGTAAGAAGCTTTACGACAAACGCGAGACCGAGATGAAGAAGGCAATTGCGAAAGACACACAGCAACAGTTGAAAGAAAGGCTTAGATAAGTTATAGATATTAAAGCGTTTTATTCAGAAATAACAGATTTTTAACGAGGTGTGGATGAAATTCCAGGGAATATCCGGAAATTTTGCAGAAGCCGGTGTGGAAGCATTGGCAGTGGCCGTTTTTAAAGGCGAAAAACCATCTGCTGGCGTGCTAAAGGATCTTGACAAGCTCACCGGCGGCCTGATGGCCGAGGTCTTTAAGGCTGAGGAGTTTAAAGGCGACTCGGGCCAGACCGTATTGCTCCGTTTCGCTCCGAAAGGCGCGGTTAAAGCGAGCCGATTGCTGCTCGTCGGCTGTGGCGATGCTAAAGACTACAAAACAAGCTCCGCCGGCAATATGTGCGGGACGGCAACGCGTTACCTGCGTAAGCGTAACGTCAAGAGTATGGCTGTGATGCCTCGTGGCGACGCGGATGCTGTTGCGACCACGCAGAATGTGGTTCAGGCGTTCATCACCAGCCAGTTTGAGATCGATAAATACAAGACCAAAGACAAGATCGACAAGGCTGTCACGTCGTTGACGGTCTGCATCGACGGTGCGAAACCCGGCGACCTGAAAACCGGCATTGCCCGCGGCGAGGCGATTGGGGATTCGATGAACTTCACCCGCGATCTCGCCAATGAGCCGCCAAACATCCTCACGCCGACCGAAATGGCCAACCGTGCCGCAAAGATGGCAAAAGAGGTCGGCCTCAAGTGCGAAATTCTGACCGAAGCTCAGATGACCAAAATGGGCATGGGCTCGCTGATGAGCGTTTCGATCGGCTCGGAACAGCCTGCAAAAATGATCGTTCTGCGATATACGCCGGCGAAATCGACGGGCAAAAAAGGTGAACTTCTCGCTCTCGTCGGCAAAGGAATCACCTTCGACACCGGCGGCATATCGCTCAAGCCTGGCGAAGGCATGGACGCGATGAAGTACGACATGTCGGGCGGTGGAACAGTCATCGGAGCGATGCGTGCGATCGCTCTGCTTAAGCCGAGCGTTCCCGTTCTAGGCATCGTCGCGGCGGTTGAGAATATGCCGGACGGAAAAGCTTCGAGGCCAAGCGATGTGGTCCACGCGATGAACGGCAAATCGATCGAGATCCTCAACACCGACGCCGAAGGCCGCCTGATCCTCGCCGACGCAGTTGCGTATGCCGAAAAACAGGGTGCTACCCGCATTGTCGATATGGCAACGCTCACAGGTGCCGTTATCGTCGCTCTCGGCGGCCATAACACCGGCATCATGGGCAACGACCAGGGCCTCGTCAAAGAGATCATTGCTTGCGGCAAGGAAGCAGGTGAAGGCTTCTGGCAATTGCCGCTCGGCCCCGAATACAGCAAGGACATTCGCTCGGACATTGCCGATATCAAGAACATCGGCCCTCGCGGCAAAGCCGGCACGATCATGGGAGCGGTGTTCATCCAGGAATTTGTCGACAAGGCGAAATGGGCTCATCTCGACATCGCCGGAACCGCATGGCTCGATAGCGGCAAGCCGCACATGGCAAAAGGCCCGTCCGGTGTTGCAATACGCACACTGATCAAGCTGGTCGAAAATTCGCAGTAGGTTGAAAAATGAAAAACCTTGCAAAGAAGGCTCTTTTTGGTGGCAACAACATTGTCAGTGGTTGTGTAGCTCTCGCGGTGGTGATGTCGATCGCTCTTGGCTGCAACTGCAATAAGGACTTTGACCTTGCCAATCTGGGCAAGTCGGAGCCGTCGAATTCCGCATCCAATTCTGCCACGAATTCGAGTACGGACTCGGCCTCGGTGCCGTCAAACAGCGTTGTCGAGGGCCTTGTAAAAGAGACTATCGAAAAATTTAGCGACGGTGTCGAGACGGGTGACTTTACCGAACTGCACGAGTATTCCTCGACTAATTTTCGGCGGACCTATACGGTCGAGCAGGTAGCGGAGGGCTTTAAGTCCTACACGGACAAAAAGAAGATCGTTGTCCCGATCCTGAAGAAAGTTGATGCGAAGGAAGCCGAATTTGACCGGCCTCCAATTGTTCGGCAGGAAAAGGGACTAGACATACTCGTCGCATCCGGCAAATTCGCGATGAAGCCTTATGGCGTAAGATTCGACTTTGAATACGTGATGCTCGGCGGCGAATGGAAACTGCTCAAGCTCGTCATCAACATTCCGTAGAAATCAACATTCCGCAGAAAAGGAGAAACCGCAATGTGCAAATCATTTTTGTCGAACAAAGTTAACTTGATCTTCGCACTCGGAGCCTTGATGGTAGTCGGGCTGGCGTGCGGTTCGAGCACACCACCTCCGGCAGCTTATGTAGGTGCATGGGCGAGTAACGACGGTGCGACGATCACGATCCGCTCAGACGGCGGGGCCGATTATAAATCGGGCGGAACCTCCGTCAGCGGCGGCAGTGCGGTGATCGACGAAGCGGCAAAAACGCTCAAGATCTCACTCGCCGGGCTGGGGCCAACCTTTAAGATCGATAAGGCTCCGACGGGTAATGAGATGACGCTTGACGGAATTGTCTTCAAAAAGAGCGGGGGCGGTAGTTCGGAAACCAAGTCCAGCAATGAGAAGGCTGATATCCCGAGCGAAGAGAAATTGCAAACCCTTGTCAAGACAACATTTCTTGACTTTGGAGATGCCGTACAATCGGGCGATTTCACCGATTTCCATAAGAAGGCGGCTCCGGTCTGGCGGGACGATACATCGCCCGAGGAAATGCTCGATGCCTTCAAGGTTTTTGTAGATAGAAAGGAAGACTATAACTTCAAACGGGCGATCACGCCTCTCGATGCTACGTTTTCGCCGGAACCTACGATTGAAAAGGTCAAAGGGCTCGATGCCCTTGTAGTCAAAGGCTACTATCCGACCAAGCCACTGCGTGCAAATTTTGAACTCAAATACGTGATGGGCGACGGCAACTGGAAGCTGATCGGCATCAACATCAAGACGCGTCAATAGAATATGAAGATCCACGAATATCAAGGTAAAGCCATTCTCAAAGAGTATGGCGTCCCCGTTCCACGCGGCATTGTAGCTCGCACACCTGAGGAGGCTGAGGCCGCTGCGATCGAGTTAGGCACCGACATCGTCGTTGTAAAGGCACAGATACACGCCGGGGGTCGAGGTAAGGGCGGCGGCGTAAAGCTCGCCAAATCGCCCGCTGAGGCAAGAGAGGTCGCTTCGCAGATCCTCGGAATGCAGCTCATCACGCACCAGACCGGCCCTGAGGGGCAGAAGGTTCAAACACTTTTGATCGAGGAAGGTTTGCCGATCGATCGTGAATTCTACTTGGGAATCACCTTGGATCGCGTGACCGGACGCAACGTCTTTATGGCATCGTCGGAAGGCGGTATGGACATCGAGAAGGTCGCTGAGGAAACGCCCGAGCTTATTCTGAAAGAAACAATAGATCCGTCGGTCGGACTTCGAGGATTTCAGGCTCGTAAATTGGCTTTCGGTCTCGGCATCCCGGCTGAACTGATCGGTCAGGCTTCGAAATTCATGCTCTCGCTCTACGATGCGTATGAGAAGATCGATGCTTCGTTGGTCGAGATCAATCCGTTCCTGCTGACCAAGGACAACCGTCTCATCGCTCTCGACGCCAAAGTGACGTTTGACGACAACGCGATGTTTCGCCATAAGGATTTCCTAGAGCTTCGCGACCTCGCCGAAGAAGAGCCGCTTGAGATCGAGGCTTCGAAGTACGATCTCAACTATATCAAGCTCGACGGTAACATTGGCTGCATGGTCAATGGAGCCGGCCTCGCGATGGCGACGATGGACATCATCAAGCTCGCCGGCGGCGAACCGGCCAACTTCCTCGACGTCGGCGGAGGTGCCTCGCAGGAGCGCGTCGAACAGGCGTTCAAGATCCTGCTCGCCGACACCAATGTTAAGGCCGTCCTGATCAACATCTTCGGCGGCATCGTCCGCTGCGATATGGTCGCCAACGGCGTCGTCGCTGCCTACAAAAACCTAGGCCTAACGATCCCCATCGTAGCCCGCCTCGAAGGCACCAACGTAGAAGAAGGCCGCAGCGTCCTGGCCGAATCCGGCATCAACATCCAAACCGCCAAAGGCATGGCCGATGCAGCGGAGAAAGTCGTAGCTGCGGCAGCCTAAGAAGTTTTTTGCCCGCGAAATACGCGAAAAGACGCGAATGAAGAGACGATCTTTTATTCGCGTTCTTTTCGCGTATTTCGCGGGCAAATTTCTTATACCTTTAGGAAGAGTTTTCGGCGATACAACAACCACATCAAGAACAGCCACACGAGAATAAAGCTGATCGCGTACATTAGCGATGCATCGATGGGTTGGGCTATCGACAGATAGATGTTGTCGAAGATCCATTTCTGGAATGCGACCGGTTGGCCGCCGGCTCCGGTGACGCGATAGGCTCCGAGCATTCGAGCCATGATGCCCGAGAAGACGAAGAGCGGCAGAGCGTTGACGCCGAAGATGACGAAGGGTTTGGCCCACGCCTTGTAGCCTTTGATGTCGATCAGCCAGTAGCACGCCGCGAGCGTCAGCAGGGCGATGCCTGAGGTCACGAGGACGTACGAGCTCGTCCATAGGGCTTTGTTTATCGGGAAATAGATGTTCCAGATGTAGCCGACGGCAAGGACGATGGTGCCGAAGAAGAAAAGGCCGTTGGCCTTGTCAGAACCGCCTGCGTGAGCGGGCGGCGTGGACGATACCGCAGGGGCAGGGGCAGCGTCTGCGGTATCGTGGGACGTTGCGTCAGCCGATGGGTGAGTTCCCTCCGCTAACGCCGGGGGGGCTGACTTGAGCCACAATCCCGTAAGCACCCCAGATATCGTCGTAGCGATCGCGGGCAACGTCGACAGAATTCCCTCAGGATCGTACACCTTTGCCGAACGCCAGATGTGGTTTTCGGTTAGGATGGTTCGGTCGAGCCAGGCGGCTAGATTGCAGGCTTTATCGTCGATGGTCGTGATCTCGCAACCGGGAACGGCGATCTGGGTCATTAGGAGCCAGTAGCCGAGCAGCAGGGCGACGGCGATGCCGAGTTGTTGTTTCCAAGTTGTGTGCAGGAAGATGAGCGAGACGACCAGATAGCAAACCGCGATCCGCTGGAGCACGCCGGGGATTCGCATCGTCGCGAAATTGTATGTGACTAGGTTGTAACCCGCGAGATTGAGGCCGACGACGCCGATTATACTGAGTGCGGTCAGGATGATCGTTATCTTCCAATTCCGCAGCAGAGCAAAAAACAACGCCGCCGTCATCGCCAGCCACACTAGTATTTTTAGCGAGTCCGGAGCGTCGGACGACTGAAACTGAAAAAACGGGATCACCGACATCGACAATCCGAGGGCGAAGATCATCAGCGACCGAGTCAATATCTTTCGGTAAACACTAGAACGGCTAGGATTTCCCGAATCGCTGTGGTTGCCGACATACTTCCCCAACGCGATCGGGATCGCGATTCCAACAATGAACAGAAAGAACGGAAAGATCCAATCAGTGGGCGTCAGGCCGTGCCACGCGGCGTGTTCGAGCGGGTCGTAGATGTGCGACCACGTGCCCGGATTATTCACAAGCACCATCCCCGCGATCGTCATGCCGCGGAAAACGTCGAGTGAGATCAGTCTTTCTGCTTGAGCCATAAAGAGTTTTGCCCGCGAATCACGCGAATAAGATGAATAAAAAAGTTTAAGGAATTTTCCCTATTCTATTTTATTCGTGATAATTCGCGTAATTCGCGGGCAAAAAACTTCTTACCAGCCCATTCGCTCACGCAGGTGGGTGATGTGAGCCGTGTGATGTTTAGAGTGCCAGGCGTACAGAGCGAGAGCACTCTCGAGCGGCCAGTTCCCTGTCTCAGGATGGACGAACTCGCGTCGGAAATCGTCGTCTGTCATCGACGCGAGCAACGCACTCCAACGCGTGTGGATCGCGTCGGTCATCTTCAACGATACGTCGATCGGCAGTTTACTGTCAGCCAATTCTGCCCAGCGTTCTTCATAGTATGGGCGAATGGTCGGCGGCGTGTCCTCGGTCAACGCGAGTTTGAACCGCATTAGGGAATTCGAATGGCTGTCGGCAATGTGATGCACCGTCTGGCGTAAAGTCCAACCGCCGGGGCGGTATTCGGTGTCCAATTGTTCATCTGAAAGTCCGGCCACGGCGGCGGCAACAGCGGACGGAAGGTCGGCGATAGTTTGCAGATTCTCCCCACGGTCGGCGAAGTTCTTGAGATCAAATTTTCCGATTGGGTAGCTTAGGTCGTCTGGCACTTGCTTCGGACTGGAGAGCAAGCATCCTGCTTGCTCTTGGTATTGCACGTGCAAGCAGGGATGCTTGCCCTCCAGTCTTTATCCTCCAAAATAGTTTTCAAACCGCGTAAATTCCTTCAGGAAAGCGAGCTTTACCGTACCGGTCGGGCCGTTACGTTGTTTGGCGACGATCAGCTCGGCGAGGCCCTGGTTTTCTTCGGTCGGCTTGTAATAGTCTTCGCGATAGATGAATGCGACGACGTCGGCGTCCTGCTCGATCGAGCCGGATTCGCGAAGGTCGGACATCAATGGTATTGGCGGATTTCTCGACTCCGCCGCACGCGAAAGCTGAGAAAGAGCTACCACCGGAACATTCAATTCCTTTGCCAGCCCCTTCAATTCACGTGAGATCTGCGAGACTTCCTGCTGACGATTCTCATTTCGCCGCCCGGCGCTACCGCCCATCAGTTGAAGGTAGTCGATCACGATCAGATCGAGATTTTTTTGCTCGGCGACAAGGCGTCGGCATTTTGCACGTATCTCAAGCGACGAAATGCTTGGCGTGTCGTCGATAAATATCTTCGCGTCCGACAATGTGCCGATCGCCCCGGCGAGGCGTTCCCATTCGGCAGTCATTAGATGGCCGGTGCGGAAGCGATGTGCGTTGATATGTGCCTCGCTTGAGAGCATACGTGTGACGAGTTGCTCCTTCGACATTTCGAGCGAAAAAACTGCGACGACAGCGTTTGATCGTAATGCAGCATTCTGAGCCAGCGTCAGACACAAAGCCGTTTTACCCATCGACGGACGAGCGGCGATGATTATCAGATCGGTCCGCTGCAAGCCCGACGTCATATCATCAAGCTCAGTAAAGCCGGTTGAAAGCCCCGTGATGCCCGCACCGCCGCCTTCAGCACGTTCACGAACTCGAACCAAAATTCCATCCGCGATCGGCGCGATACGCGAAAAAGTCTCCCGCGTGCGTGCCTCGGCGATCGCAAAGATCGCTTGCTCAGCATGATCTAGAATAACGCTCGCATCATCCTCTTCGGCAAGAGCTTCGCCGGTGATGGCGTTGCAGGTGCGGATGAGATTTCGAACCGTCGATTTGTCTTTGACTACCTTTATGTATTCCTCTACGTTCGAGAAATGCGGCAGGCCGTAGCTCAGATTCGTGATTGCGGTGATGCCGCCAAATCCATCGATCGAGCCTTCTTTCTTTAGCTCTTCGCCGATCAGGATCGGATCGATCTGCGTCTGCTTTTCGAACAACGCGATCATCGCCGCGAAGACACGCCGATTGAGCGGCGAATAAAAATCCTCTGGCTTCAACTGCTCGACAGCCTGTGCGATAACGGCGTTATCGAGCAGGATCGCACCCAAAATTACACGCTCGCTATCCTCGCTCGAGGGCAGCGGCTTTTCGAGATACTGATCTCGTCGATTGTCTGGAAAAACACTTGCCATTTACTGAGTATCTGTTATCGAGAGAAGCTAATTTTAGCCACAAAAAATGGCCTTGTCGAAAGGCCAAAAGCGAAAGTCTCTAAGGTCAAATAATGCCGTAATTTAGAGGGCAGAAAGAGATCCAACCACGAAAAACACGAACGAACACGAACTATATTTCGTTATCATTCGTGTTGATTCGTGGGTCAAAAACCTAGGCGGCTTCTTCCTCAGCAGCCGGAGTTTCCTCTACGACCGGTTCTTCGACAGGAGCCGCCGCTTCGACTGGAGCAGCTTTCGTCGCTTCCTCTTTCTTCGCCGGCATTTCGCCGCCTTCGCCTGTTACTGTGACAGGAACCTCAAGCGTGACTTCGCGGTGAAGTTTGACTTTGACGGTGTATTCGCCGGTCTCTTTGATCGCGTCTTTGAGAACGATCTTGCGACGATCGATCTCGTAGCCTTTGGCCTGGAGAGCCTCGGCGATGTCCATTGAGGTGACCGATCCGAACAGAGTGCCGTGCTCGCCGGCCTTACGCTCGAAGGTCAGAGCGATGGTCGTCATCTGCTCGAGTTGAGCCTCGGCGGTAGCCTTGTCGATCGCGGCTTTCTTGAGAAGCGCGGTGCGCTCCTGCTCGATCTGTTTAATGTTGCCCTTGGTCGCGAGCGTCGCAAAACCCTGCGGCAGCAGGTAGTTGCGTGCAAAACCGGCCTTGACCTTGACGATCTCGCCGCGTCCGCCGACATGCTCCATGTCCTCGCGTAGTAATACTGTTGTGTTTGCCATGATAATCTCCCTGAACGGTTTTTGGCTTTTGGATTTCGGTTTTTGAAAAACCAAAAGCCAAAGACCTAAAACCAAAAACCCAAATCCTTAATCCGCCACGAACGGCAGCATCGCCATTGAGCGTGCGCGTTTGATCGCCTTTGCGATGCGGCGTTGATCTTTTGCGGTGATGCCCGAGATACGTCTCGGCATGATCTTGCCTCTCTCAGGCACGAACTGCCTCAGCAGGTCGATATCTTTCCAATCAACATAATCCGGTATGACCTGACGCGACCGGCGACGCTGGTATCGCTTCGGGCGATCACCAATCACCTCTTCGTCGAGGTTCATGTCGCGGTCATTCAATATTTCCATTTCTTTCTCTGCCATATTAATTAGTGGTCGGTGGTCAGTGGCCGGTGGTCAGTTTAAGACCACGGCAACTACCGACAGCTCCTATTTCAAATCTTCTTGCTGGTCACTGACCACCGGCCACTGACCACTGCAGCTACGCTGCCTCTGCTGGTGCCTCTGCCGTTTCTGCTGCCGGCGGTGCGTTGCGAAACGCAGCACGTTTCGCTGAGCGGGCCTCGCGCTTTTCGGTACGCTTGGCGGCAGTCTTGCGATCTTCGTCGACACGAACGGTGATGTAGCGCATGATCATATCGTTGACGCGCATACGGCGTTCGAGCTCCATGATCTCCTGGCCGGTGCCTTCGATCTCGAGCAAAACGTAGTAGCCCTCATACTTCTTCTGGATCGGATACGCCATCGTTTTCATACCGATCTCATTGGTATTGATGAGCGTACCGCCCTCTTTTTCGATCAACTTGACTACGCCCTCGTTGAGCTTTTCGATCTTATCGGCCGCTGTGTCCGGATCGATAATGTACATTACTTCGTATGTTCTATTTGCCATATTCCACTCCATTTCCGATTTTGGATTTTAGATCTGTGATTTTGGATTCTCGTCCCAAAAACACGCTCTATTTCAATCCAAAATCCAAAATCAAAAATCCAAAATCAGTTGTAACGTGCCATCGCTGCCTCAGCTCCATCTCGAATGATGGTCTCGATCGCATCGGCGGCCGTTTCTAATATCTTCTCAACCGCTTCGAGTTCCCCTTTTGAGAAGTTCTCTAAAACGAACCTCGCTGCGTCCCTGATCGGGTGTTCCGGGTGTATCCCGATACGCAAACGAATAAATTCCTGCGTTTTCAAACAATCGATGATCGATCTCAGGCCATTCTGTCCGCCGTGAGTTCCCTTTGGCCGAATTCGCATTGTGCCAAATGGCAGTGCGAGGTCGTCTGAGATCACGATGAGCTTTGTGACATCGCGGTTATCTTTTGTAAGCAAACCGCTTACAGCCTCGCCGCTCAGATTCATGTACGTCTGCGGCTTGACCAGCTCGATCACCTGTCTGTCAAATTCGGCTCTGCCGATCAGCGAACGACTTTCGTCGCGTGTGACCCGCGTCTGCCAACGCTGAGCGAGCATGTCAACGAGCATAAAGCCCAGATTGTGCCGCGTCTTTGCGTATTCAAGGCCCGGATTTCCGAGTCCGACGACTAACCAATTTTGAGCTCCAACTTCAGTCGGCATAACAACAATTGCAGAGCCAACTGAAGTTGGGACTCGTAACCATTACTCGCCTTCAGGCTCAGCCGGTGCTTCACCGACAACTTCAGGAGCCGCGCCTTCTTCGGTCTGTGCTTCGAGAACCGATTCGCTAACGGTCACGATCGTGGCGACGACCGTTTCCGGTGCATCGTGGATCTCAACGCCCGCAGCAACCTTCAGGTCAGAAACGTGGATCGTCTGTCCTGCCTCGAGATCGGTTACGTCGACGTCGATCGAATCCGGTGTATTCGCCGGTTCGCAAAGCACTTTGATCTCACGCATTACCTGCGTCATCACTGCACCTTCGTCCTGCAGCCCGACAGCGTGTCCGGTAAGGTGGATCGGAACGGTCATCTCGATCTTCTCGCCCTTTGCAAAGCGGCGAAGATCGGCGTGGATCATACGGCCATGGACTGCGTGGATCTGACGATCCTGGAAAATAACGTCGTTGATGCCTTCACCCTCGATATCGAGACCGAAGACGGTATTAACGCCTGTTTCAGTACGCAGGATCCTAGCGAGATCGGCCAACGTTGCGGTCGCCGCAAGACTCTCCGAACCACCGCCATAGACGACGACCGGGATCTTGCCAGCCACACGGAGCCGACGGTTCTCATTCTTACCGCGGGTGTCACGCTTTTCAGCTTTGATAATTACTTTTTCTGCCATAACTTCCTCTTCGATTCCGGATTCCAGATTTCAAATTCCAAATTGTCTGATTCCGTAATCAGGAATCTGAAATTTGAAATCTGGAATCAAATAAACAGCGACGAAACACTCGTCTCGTCATGTATCGATCTGATCGCCGATGCCAAAAGGCCGGCGACACTTAAAACTTCAAGTTGGCCTGATTCGACCAATGTTTGTGCTTCTGCACTTGTCGGGATCGTGTTCGTCACGATCACCTTTTTCAAATGCGAATTCGAAATATTCTCGACTGCGTTCCCGCTCAGCACGCCGTGCGTAAAGCACGCTGAGATCTCATCGGCTCCTGCTTTATGCAATGCCTCGGCGACCTTACAGATCGTGCCACCCGTGTCGCACATGTCGTCGATTATCAAACAATTCTTACCACGAACGTCACCGACGATATTCATCACGTCAGCTTCGTTGGCACGCTCACGACGTTTGTCGCAGAGAGCAAGGCCGGCATTCAGACGCTTTGCGTAGGCTCGAGCACGTTCCGCACCGCCAGTGTCAGGTGCGACCACGATCAAATTCTCGATCGGGTTTGCCTTAAAATACTCAACCACGACCGGAGCGGCGTAAAGGTGATCGACCGGAATATCAAAGAACCCTTGTATCTGCGACGCGTGCAGGTCAACCGTCAGAACACGCTGAGCACCTGCCTTCGCAATAATGTTCGATACCAACTTCGCCGAGATCGGCACACGCGGGCGATCTTTCTTGTCAGAGCGGGCATAACCGAAATACGGAATGACCGCCGTCACTCTTTCTGCCGATGCCCGGATAAATGCGTCGAGCATGATGAGCAACTCGATCAAGTGCTGATCACCCGGCGGGCATGTCGGCTGGACAATAAATACATCGTGCCCCCGAACATTCTCGCTGATCGAGAAGTTAAACTCGCCATCGGAAAACCGCTCGGTAACGGCCTTTCCCGGTTCAATATCAAGATGCCCACATATCTCTTTAGCAAGCGCCGGATGCGCATTGCCGAAGAAAACCTTTATCTTTCCATTGACGCTCATAAAAAAACGGACGACCTTAACCATAAGATCGTCCGTTTACTCTTTCTAATTGGCTGGGGCGGGAGGACTCGAACCTACGAATGCCGGATCCAAAGACCGGTGCCTTACCACTTGGCTACGCCCCAATGCGAATTAAAGAAACTAACGGAAACAACCTACCGCCGAAGCGCCTCGCTATATTCATCACGCGAGATGGTTGATACGACAAACTTTCGCCAGGTCGATCTCGTGATCAAGGGCTTTTTCAGCAGCTTGCCGTGTCTCTTTTTTGTCAAATAACGCGAAAACGCTCGCCCCGCTGCCACTCATCGCGGCGGTTATTGCACCGAGGTCGATCAGAGTCTTCTTAACCCTTCCGATCTCCGGATAAGCGGAAAATACGCTTCGCTCAAAATCGTTTGTCAATACCGAATGGAGCGGATCAAGTCCGTCAGCATCCTTTCGGCAAACAGGAAGAATACGATTCAAGTCCACATTTGTCAAGGTCGCGGCATCCAATCCCGCAAAAGCCTCACGCGTAGACACGTTGACGTCCGGCGTGACGATCAGCATCGCTCCCACTTCCCTGTCGTCAATGGTCTCGATCACCTCACCCCGCCCGGTCCCGATCGCCGTCCCGCCCTGCAAAAAGAACGGCACATCCGAACCTAATTCCAACGCGATCTCGTTAAGCTCCCGTTCCCCAACCGTAATATCCCACAACTGCATCAACCCGATCAAAGCAACCGCCGCATTCGACGAGCCCCCGCCAAGCCCGCCTGGCGACGGGATCCGTTTTTCCACATGGATGAACGCCCCCTTATTAAGACCCGCAACTCGCTGCAACGCCCTCGCCGCTTGAACTATCAGATTCCGCCCATCCGTCGGTATCGCCGCATCCTCGCAAGTCAACTCCAGCTTCTCAGACTCCGCGAAATAGATAACATCGCAAAGCGAAACCGTCTGAAACACCGTAAACAACTCATGAAAACCGTCGTCACGCTTGCCCAATACGCGAAGCGTCCAATTGATCTTGGCAAATGACGGTAAAGAGAAACTCATCACATAAAGAGAGTACCGCGACGGAACGCGGACCTCCTAGTCCGCGCGTGGACTGTATGAAAATCACACGCGGACTAGGAGGTCCGCGTTCCGCCTGAGAAAACACGTCTTGACTTTTGTGCAACGTTGTGCTATTCTTGCAACACCGTGCGATACGCGTCGCATGTGATCTTTGACAAAATTGACCACGGTCGGGAGCTGCTTTGCAGTTTTGTTAAATTTCGTCGAATTGGCCGGCTTCACGCCAATAACACGTAATGTTTTCAATAGTTTGCCTGTCCCACGCACCCCGTGGGACAGAATGGGACAAGAAAAATCATTGAAAAGCCGCTAACCGTCCTTCTTGCAACAGTTGCGGCACTTTTTGCTGTATTTCAATGTATTACACAGCTCACTTTCGGACGAGGAAAACCTGTGTGAAGTAGTACGCTCCGTCCTCTGTCACAGCGACGCCGATGGCGGATTCTTTCCAGTCAGGCGAGAGCATGTTGCGGCGATGTCCAGGTGAGTCGAGCCACAGCTGGACCGTGAGGGTGACCGGATCTTGGTAGCCGCGATTGAAGGCGATGTTCTCACCGATCGAACGCCATTTGCCGACGCCATTTGCATCTGCTCGGTCGCTGACCATCTTACTGTCGAGGCCTTTGTGGCTGAAGAATTGAAACTCGGCCATGCTCGCAGAGTGAACACGAGCGGTCTTGGCGACGTTGTCATTCCAGGTAAGCGGCTGAAGACCGTTCTCGACGCGTTTTTCGTTGACCATGTTGAACGCGAGACGCTCAACCTCGACGATATTAACAGCGACCGACGATTTGACCGCGGCGACGGGCTTTTCGACGATACGCGGACGCGTGATGCCGTTTGCCTTGTCATCTTCTTCGTAGGCGGCGTCGAGGAATTTGTTCAACTCGGCTTCAAATGCCGTCAGCCGAACACTATTATTTGGACCTTTCGGTGTGCTCTGGGCGAATATACCAGCCGCGAGAACGGCCATCACGCCCACTAGGGGGAAGAGTTTTCTGATCATTGTTTCCTCACTTCGGCAGCCTGACAGCCATTTTTACTGGCTCTTGGGCTTTGCGCGTGCTCTCGGAGCACTTGCCTTTTCGGTTAAGGTGGTAAAACAGGCGTGGTTTTACCTGTTTAAACATATTACCATTTCCTTCAATGTTCCTGAAAAAAATCGTATGAGAGTAGAATATTGATTATCGCCCTTTTGGTCGGGCCAAATTGCCTGGAGAAATTCGATATGATGACCGCCTCAGTGCTCGCAAAACGAGCTGAAGTTCCGCTATTTACCGTTCGCTATTACACGCGCATCGGCCTGCTAAAGCCGTCGCGGGATATGCGTAACGGCTACAAGGTATACAAGTCATCAGATCGTGACCGCCTGAAGTTCATCTCGGCGGCCAAAGAACTCGGCTTCACCCTTGCCGAGATCGAAGAGATACTTGGCCACGCGGTTCATGGCGATTCGCCATGTCCGATGGTCCGGGATGTGGTGGAAAAGCGCATCGAGGAAAACAAAGAGAAGATCCGCGAACTGAAACGTTTGCAGAAACGTCTCGAGGCAGCCGCAGAAATGTGGAAAAAGATGAAAAACTCAGAGCCGGACGGGCATTCTGTCTGCCGTTTGATCGAGTCATTTTCCGAATCCAACGACAGCGCTTGACTTGACACCTACTCACAGGTTGTAGACTTGTTTCGGAGGAACGAAACGTATGAAAAACAACGAACCAACGAAACCAATGCCGATACAACTCGGACGAGAAGCGGCGTCACTACCGGAGATCCACACCGACCCCGTGTGCAAGATGCTGGTCACGGCGGAATCGGCCGCAGCAAACCACACCCATGACGGGACTGAATATTATTTCTGCGATCCCGGGTGCAAGGATAGGTTCATAGCTGAACCATCTAAATTTCTCTTCGGCTCGACCGAAACTGTCGCCGGCTCGTGCTGCGATGCCGGACACACAACAGCAGAGCATTACTTGATTTCAGAACCGAATTTGCAGTTCTCGGTGATAGACCCGGTATGCGGAATGACCGTCGACCCCATGAACGCCGCCGGATCGCACACACACGACGGGACTACCTACCATTTCTGCTCAACTGGCTGTCTCGATAAATTCAAAGCGGCACCTGACAATTATCTCTCACCAAGTAAGGTTGACGATCAGCCACTTGATGTCGAATACACGTGCCCGATGCACCCGGAGGTTATCCAGATCGGCCCGGGAAGCTGCCCGAAATGCGGCATGGCCCTCGAACCAAAAGAGATATCGCTCGACGACAAGCCCGACCCCGAGTACATCGACATGCAGCGTCGGTTTCGAATATCGGCGATCCTGACCATTCCGGTTTTTGTGTTGGCTATGGCCGAGATGTTCGTCGATCTTAACGCTCTTTTCCCGGCTTGGCCGCACGGGCGTGCTGCGGCGATTTCGTTGTGGATCCAATTCATTCTAGCAACACCGGTCGTGCTGTGGGGCGGCTTTCCCTTCTTTCAACGAGCTGTCGCGTCGATCAAAAACGCCAGCCCGAATATGTTCACCCTCATCGGCATCGGCACCGGAGCGGCGTATTTGCTGAGTTTGGCAGCGTTGTTCGTTCCGGATTGGTTCCCGGCAGCAATGCGTGATGCTCACAGCGGACTGATCCCGGGTTATTTTGAATCTGCTGCGGTGATCACGACTTTGGTGTTGCTCGGCCAGGTTCTTGAACTCCGGGCCCGCTCACAAACATCCTCGGCGATCAAAGAATTGCTTCGGCTCGCCCCTGAAAACGCGACGGTCGTCGCAGACGATGGATCAGAGACCGTCGTTGATCTACGCCACGTCCACGCCGGCCAATTGCTCCGCGTCAAAGCCAACGAAAAGATCCCGACCGACGGCGAGATCACCGAAGGCGAAACCTCGATCGACGAAGCAATGGTCACCGGCGAATCGCTCCCAGTCGAAAAGCGAACCGGCGACAAGGTCATCGGCGGCACGATCAACGGCAACCGCACATTCCTGATGCGTGCCGAAAAGGTCGGCAGCGAAACGCTTCTCGCCCAGATAGTCAAAATGGTGGGCGAGGCCCAACGCAGTCGCGCGCCGATCCAACGCCTCGCCGATTCGGTCTCGGCATATTTCGTTCCGGCAGTAATAATTGTCGCGATAGCCGCGTTCGTCGTCTGGCTTGTCCTCGGCAGCTTCGCCTCAGCCGTGGTCGCCGCCGTCTCGGTCCTCATAATCGCCTGCCCATGTGCTCTCGGCCTCGCAACGCCGATGTCGATCATGGTCGGCACCGGCCACGGAGCGAAAAATGGTGTGCTCATCAAAAAAGCCGAGGCTCTCGAAACACTTGAAAAAGTAAACGTCATTGTCGTAGACAAAACCGGCACGCTAACCGAAGGCAAACCAACCGTAACGCACGTCATTGCTACCGACGGGATCGATGAACATGAAGTTCTCGCCCTGGCTGCTTCGCTGGAACGCCTGAGCGAACACCCGCTCGCCGCAGCGATAGTCGCCGAAGCTGAAAAACGCGATATCAACTTTGAGCCAGTTGAAGACTTCACGTCGGTAACGGGTCAAGGTTTGCGAGGCGTAATCCGTGGGAAAACGGTTCGCATCGGCAGCGATGAGATCATTCCAGCCGGAAAGGCGAATGCCGATCTGCTCGATCAGTCAGCGAAGCTGAGATTCGAGGGCCAGATAGTCGTTCAGGTCACCATCGACAGCCTTCCCGCTGGCCTGATCTCGGTCACAGATCCGATAAAGCCATCAGCCAAAGCCGCCATCGCCGAACTCCATCGACAAAAGATCGAGGTCGTGATGATGACCGGCGACAATCGGACAACCGCTCTCGGTGTCGCAAAACAAATCAGCATTGATGCAGATCAGGTCATCGCCGGTGTCATGCCCAGCGACAAAGCGGCCAAGGTCAAAGACCTCCAATCCAAAGGCAAGATAGTCGCAATGGCCGGCGACGGCGTAAACGACGCCCCGGCCCTAGCCCAAGCCGATGTCGGCATCGCCTTCGCCAGCGGAACGGACGTAGCTATCGAGTCCGCCGATATCACACTACTAAAACCTGACCTCGACGGGATTCTAAGAGCTCGCAATCTGAGCCGTGCGACGATGATGAACATTCGGCAGAATCTATTTTTCGCCTTTATATACAATATCGTCGGTGTCCCGATCGCTGCAGGCGTCTTGTTCCCCGTGTTAGGACTACTCCTCTCACCAATGATCGCAAGTGCCGCGATGACGTTTAGCTCAGTCTCGGTGATCCTCAACGCCCTGAGGCTTAGGAACACAAAATTGTCAGAACCACCTGCGTAAGCGGGTGGACGAACCTTGCAGAGCACGCAATTTGGATATCATCGGTGCGAGGCGCCCGCTCACGCAGGCGGTTCTGACAGGAAGTGCGGTAAAATTTGACTATGGCAAAAATGGCACTAGCAATTCACGGCGGAGCGGGAACGATACTCCGCTCGCAAATGACGCCCGATCTCGAGCGCGAGTATCGCGGCGGGCTGGAAACGGCATTAAAGGCCGGTTGGGCAATACTGGAATCCGGCGGCTCTTCGCTCGATGCCGTCGAACGAGCTGTGATCTCACTGGAAGATTTTCCGCTATTTAACGCCGGCCGCGGATCGGTCTTCACCCACGCCGGCGAGCAGGAAATGGACGCCGCGATAATGGACGGCAACAACCTCAGAGCCGGAGCAGTCGCGTTCGTTAAAAACATCAAGAATCCGGTCGGCCTCGCCCGCCTCGTAATGGAACGCACCGAACACGTTCTCCTCGCAGGCGAGGGCGCCAACCAATTTGCAGAACAGATCGGCGTAAAGGCCGAACCAGACGAATACTTCTTCACCGAACACCGCTGGCTACAGTTACAAGAAGCGATCGCCGAAGGCCGCGTCCAATTAGATCACGCAAACTCCCCTCCTTACGAAGGAGGGGTGGCAGCCGCTTCGGCTGACGGGGTGGTTCTCTCCGATGCCCCACCACGCAAGCCGATCGGAACCGTAGGAGCCGTCGCCTGCGACAAAAATGGCCATCTCGCCGCCGCCACATCCACCGGCGGCATGACCAACAAAAAATTCGGCCGCATCGGCGACACCGCCATCATCGGCTCCGGCACCTACGCCGACCAAACCTGCGCCGTCTCCTGCACGGGCCACGGCGAATACTTTATGCTCGCCGCGACCGCGTTCGACGTTGCCGCACGAATGAAATACAAAAGTTTGAGTTTAGAGGCGGCGGCTCAAGAAGCCGTAGATTATCTAACAACAATAAACGGCGAAGGCGGCCTGATCGCTGTCGATACAAGCGGAAAGGTAACGCTGCCCTTTAATTCAGATGGGATGTATCGAGGATCTATTGCGCCAGGGGGCGCAATAGAAATAGAGATTTATAAGACACAATGACACAATATTAGAATGATTCGCGGTTTGCTTTGACGAAAGCTAGATGCAGAGCATTTAGATTGTCCTCATACGCAAAAAACCTTGTTTCTAGTTCTTCCCACAAGGAATTGCCGTCCGGCCACAGATCCAACATTAACTCTTCACGCTTTTCGGTGGATTTCGGAACTAAGCCACCCGGAAATTGCTCATTCGCATCGTACAAAATCGCCGCCGTGCGACTAGCTCCGATGGCATTCAGTGACTCAACGGTCTCGTGTGCGTAGGAACCAGATGAATTCGAAAAATATTGCTCAAATCCCCCATTATTGATCTCTCGCTCAAGCTCCTGATTATAGTAAAAAGCCTTCTGCGGAACCGACAATTTGTCGAGACTTTCGCCCCATTCGCAAAGCTCACAAACATAGTTATCAAGTTCAATTATGCTTCCGTTTACATCTGTCGACGCGAGAAGCTCATCGATGTTTGGCTTGTCCATTATTAACCTTCCTCTGCTTTCTTCTCATTGACCATATCGCGATATTCCTGAACATAACCAATATCCTTCGGCACAAGATCGGCTAAGGTCACAACCAGTTCGCCCTTGCGTCCGTACTTGATCGCGTGGTGGATCGCCGTGCGGCCGTCGGGGATGATGCGGACGGTTGGGGTGGCTTTGCTTTGGGCGATTCCCTCTTGGAGTAGTTTGTGCAGTTCCTCCGGGTCACGGCCTCGTAGGTAGTTGCCGGTTCGGATGACGATGCGGTCGAAGGTGTCGGCCGCGATCTTGCCAAATTCGCGAATATCATCGTCGCGGCGGTCGCCCGTTCCGTTAAGAACGCAGGTGCGATATTTATTAGGTAGTTTTGAGATAAAGTTAGCTAAACCTCTGAGTCCGGCTGGGTTATGAGCGTAGTCCATAAGCACAGTTACATCACCTACCTCGACAAAGTTCAAACGTCCCGGCGTCTGAGCGGTGCCGGCATTAAATGTCGTCAATCCAACTCGAAGATCTTCCAGAGACACTCCGTGAACAAAACATGCAAGCGTTGCGGCGAGCACATTCTGCACCATGAATTCAGCCCGTCCGCCATAGGTCAGCGGAATATTGTTGACCTTTTCAACCCGAACCTTCCATTTGCCCTTCAGGATCGTGACGTAGCCGTTCTCATATACACACGAGACACGGCCGCGTTCTGCACGGCGTTTGATGACGGGATTGTTCTCATCCATTGAGAAACAAACCACTTTACCGTCGACAAGCTCCTTCATCTTATAGACAAGTGGGTCTTCGGCATTTAGGACGGCATAGCCTTTCTTTGATACCGAACGTGGCACGACGGACTTCACACGCGCAAGATCTTCAAGAGTGTTTACGTCCTTAAGCCCAAGATGATCGGCTGCGACGTTCATCACGACGCCTATATCGCAGTGATCAAAACCGAGGCCCGAGCGGATAATACCGCCACGAGCCGTCTCAAGCACTGCGACGTCAACTGTTGGATCCTTCAAAACAAGTTGAGCCGACACAGGGCCCGTATTATCTCCAGCAACGATCTGTTGATTGCCAATATACGTACCATCGGTGGTGGTAAATCCAACCGTTCGACCGCTGTTCTTCAGGATATGAGCGATGAGCCGTGTCGTCGTTGTCTTACCGTTAGTTCCGGTAACAGCAATAATCGGGATGCGGGACGGAGTTCCCGGCGGGAAAAGCATGTCGATGACGTGTTCCGCAACGTTTCTGCCGATTCCCTCGCTCGGAGAAAGGTGCATTCGGAATCCGGGAGCAGCATTTACCTCTATGATTCCGCCGCCATTTGAATGCAGCGGCTCGCTAACGTTCGGAGCGATAACATCAACACCTGCAACATCTAGCCCAATTATCTTCGCTATTCGCTCGAACAGAAATACGTTCTCTGGATGGACCTCATCAGTGCGATCGATCGCTGTGCCACCTGTCGAGATGTTTGCTGTAGTTTTAAGCAAAAGTTTCTCACCCTTCTTTAGCTTCGTCTCGAGTTCGTAACCCGCTTTTCTGATACACCGCAGCGTCTGATTATCGATGTCTATTTGCGTCAGGACATTCTCGTGGCCGTATCCACGCCGCGGATCTTCGTTCGTCTTATCGATAAGCTCTTGGATAGTTAGTTTACCGTCACCAATGATGTGTGCAGGGACGCGCTCTGCCACTGCTATGAGGCGATTGTTGACAACCAAAGCACGAAAATCTTCGCCGATAAGCTGTTTTTCCACAATGACCCAACGCGAATATTCTTGGGCCTTCTCGAAGGCGATCTTCGCATCATCGAGCGACCTGATGCCGACCGTGGCACCTTTACCATGATTGCCATCAAGTGGTTTTATAACAACAGGATAGCCCACACTATCTATAGTATTTTCGAGATCATCGATGTCACGGATCCGATAGCCCTTTGGCACCGGAACGCCCATGTCGCCGAGCAGCTTTTTGGTAGCGTGCTTGTTGCCTGCTATATCGACCGAGATCATGTTCGTGTTGACCGTTGTCGTCGCCTGAATTCGCTTTTGGTGAACTCCGTAACCAAGCTGTACGAGAGATTGATCATTCAAACGAATGAAAGGAATATCGCGATGATCCGCTTCTTCGACCAGTGAACCCGTGGAGGGGCCAAACCGCACAGTTTCACGGATCTCACGCATCTCCTGGATGTCTTTCGCAAGTCCTTCTTTGATGGAAGCAAGATCCTTACCTTCGGCTAGGTCGAGCCACAGTCTGACAGCGCAGCGGCCGGCAAAACGCCCAACTTCTTCTTCGCGATAGCTGTAAACGACGTTGTAAATTCCCTTCTCGCCGGTCTCTCGCGTGCGACCGTAGCCGGTGTCCATTCCAGCGAGTGTCTGCATCTCGAGTGCGAAGTGCTCGATCGCATGTCCCGCCCAGGTGCCTTCGACCACACGCTTGAGAAACCCGCCCTCTTCACCGTAGCTGCAGCCATGCGAAAGCAGTGTCGGCATCACCTCGAGCATGCGGTCGTAAAACCCTTTTAGCTTATTGGTCGGCTTTTTCTCATACGCACCGATATCGAGGCGCATGATGATCAGCTTTTTCCAATAGCCACTCCAATAGTTAGGGCCACGAAGAGTGCGAACTTCTAAGATTTCCATAAATTTCTATCCGAGATCAGGTAACAAAAACTCATTCGGTGGTTGGATCGGGTTACGGTCGATATAGTTATATACGAGACCTTCACGTAATACATGAAACTGTACACCGCAGACGCTAAATGATTCATTATCAGCAACTTCCGCGATCTCGTTAAAGGTGATCTGTGAGCCATCAACGATTGTTGTCGAGCCCTGACCATACACCTCAAGTATTCCCTTACCATCCAAAATGATCGCTGTATTCTCATCGATGCCAATGCCAAGATTATACGGATTGAACGAAACGGCGGTGATCAACCGGCTAATGCGGCCGCGTTCGCTGAAGTGCTGGTCGATGATGATATTTTTCAGAAAACCGAGCCCCGGCGAAAGTCGGACCGCATTCTTGTGTGGATGCGAAGTCGGCTCCCCCCGCACGATCATCGACGTACTCATCGCGGCCGCTCCGGCGCTTGTTCCTGCTAGGACAACATCCGTCTCACGCACAGCTTTGCGGATCTTCTCAGCGAGTTTCGTTCCCCCAAGCAGCGAAACCAGCCGCATCTGGTCGCCGCCGGTCATAATAATGCCGGTCACGCCATCGAGTAGTTTCTCCACATCAGCGTTGACCACATCCTGCCGCGAGGTAGCCCTCAAGACACGCGGACTCGCCACGCCAAGATTCCTAAACGCCTGCGTATAAACGTCCGCAGCAAACTCCGGATAGTCCGACGCCACGGGGACGATCAGAACCTCGGCACTCGCTCCGCCAGCGAGCTCGAGGAACTTCTTCAAGATCCGCCGCTCGTTATATTTATCCTCTGCCCCACCGATCACGAGCAGATGCCCGCCGATGATCTCGCGGTCATGCGATTCACTCATTTTGATTTGTAACTATTAAATTTCAGTAAACTTTACTTAAAGTTAGAGGAAAGTAAGAGGTTGGTCAAGAATTGGGAAGGTTTTGCCACAGAAAGCACGGAGAACAAGGGAGCAATGATCTCCGATATCGGACTAAACTCCGTGTTCTCTGTGTGCTCTGTGGCCAGATTCTACGTGGATTTCCTGCAGGCTGCGGACCGTGATGCTGCTGTCGGCCAGTTTGGTCGCGATCGCCTCGACCAGAGCCTCTGCACCGGTGATCGTGGTCACACACGGCGTGTTGAACTGCAGAGCGGCCTTGCGGATGGCTTGTTCGTCGTAGAATGAGGCCTTTCCGAGCGGTGTGTTGATGATCAGGGCTATCTCGCCCTGGCGTATGAGATCCGCGATGTTCGGGCGGCCTTCGTTTACCTTGAAGACAGTTTCGCACTCAAGGCCGACCTCGCGGAGGCGATTCGCTGTGCCGTATGTCGCGACGAGATCGAACCCAAGCTTATTCAACCGTCGTGCAAGCAGCACGGCCTGGCCTTTGTCTGAGCTGTTTACTGAGATGAAAGCCTTCCCCGAGAGCGGCAGCTTTAGCCCTGCACCTTCCATAGCTTTGCCATACGCCTCGCCAAACGTCGCCCCGACGCCCATTACCTCGCCCGTGGAGTGCATTTCGGGTCCGAGTACGGGATCTACGCCGGCGAACTTTTTGAACGGAAAAACGGGCGATTTTACAAAAATATTTGGCACCGGGAGAATGTCAGGCAAATTGAACTCCGCGAGTGTCTTCGATCCAGCCATTACGAGCGAGGCGATCTTGGCGATCGGGACGCCTGTTGCCTTTGCGACGAACGGCACAGTACGCGAGGCTCGCGGATTGACCTCGAGAACATAAACACGGTCGTCTTTGATGGCAAACTGAATGTTCATCAACCCAACGACTTTTAGAGCGTTGGCGAGCAATCGAGTGTAGTGATGGATCGTTTCGAGGTGTTCTGTCGCTATCTTCTGGGCTGGAAGTACACTCGATGAATCGCCGGAGTGAATGCCCGCTTCCTCAATGTGCTCCTGAATTCCAGCTATTACGACCGCAGTTTCGTCAGCCAAAGCATCAACGTCGATCTCAGACGCACGTTCGAGAAACTTGTCTATCAGGATCGGCTTTTCAGGCGAGGCATCGACCGCCGAACGCATGTATTCGTCCAAGGTCTGATCGTCATAAACGATCGCCATCGCACGACCGCCAAGCACAAAACTCGGACGAACAACGATCGGGTAACCTATTTTGTTTGCAACGGTTTTAGCCTCGTCTGCTGAGGTAACGCTAGAATTATCAGGACACGGAATATTCAGCTCTTCGAGCAACGCTCCAAAGCGTTTTCTGTCTTCCGCAAGATCGATGGAATCGGGCGTTGTACCGATGATCGGAACGCCAGCGGCGTGCAATCGATCTGCCAAATTAAGCGGCGTCTGGCCGCCAAATTGGACGATCACACCAGTCGGTTTCTCGACATCGACGATGTTCATCACGTCCTCGAACGTCAGCGGTTCGAAATACAAACGGTCGGACGTGTCGTAATCGGTTGAGACCGTCTCGGGATTGCAGTTGACCATGATGGTCTCAAAGTCGGCATCGTGTAGAGCAAAGCTCGCGTGACAGCAGCAATAGTCAAACTCGATCCCCTGTCCGATCCGATTCGGCCCCGAGCCGAGGATCATTATCTTCTTGCGATCCGTTGCTTCCGCCTCGCACTCTACTTCATAGGTCGAGTACATATACGGCGTGAATGATTCAAACTCGGCACCGCAGGTATCGACGCGTTTATAGACCGGCGTTATTCCTAATTCCTTGCGCACCTTACGCACTTCGAGTTCGGGTGAATTCGACATGAACGCAACGCGCCTGTCGGAGAGGCCAAACTCCTTTGCCTGACGCATCTCAGCTGCTGAATATTCGCCAAGTTTCTTCCCGTCAACACTGGCCTGAAATTCCATCACCTGCTGCAACTGGTCGAGGAACCACGGATCGATCTTGGTCAACCTATGGATCTCTTCCGCCGTGTAGCCATTCTGCAAGGCGTAGGTGAGATATGAGAATCGTTGCGAATTTGGCCGGGCGAGTTTTCGCTGTAATTCAGCATCAGGTATATCCTGTAAACGCAATGGTTTAACAGCTTCGAGTGAACGTAATCCCTTAAACAGGGATTCCTTAAAAGTACGCCCGATCGCCATCACCTCGCCAACCGAACGCATCTGTGTGTCCAATACATCCTGGGCTCCCGGAAACTTCTCGAATGCCCACTTTGGGATCTTTGTAACGACGTAATCTATTGTCGGTTCGAACGATGCAGGAGTCTTTTTCGTGATGTCGTTTGGTATCTCATCAAGCGTATAACCGACGGCCAGTTTGGCGGCGATCTTGGCGATGGGAAAGCCGGTGGCTTTCGATGCTAAAGCGGACGACCGCGAAACACGCGGGTTCATCTCGATAATACGAATATCGCCATTCGCGGGATTCACTGCGAACTGGATGTTCGATCCGCCAGTCTCGACACCGACCTTGCGAATGCAAGCTTTCGACATGTCACGCAGCGTTTGATATTCCCTATCGGTCAGAGTCTGTGCCGGAGCGACTGTTATCGAATCGCCGGTATGCACGCCCATTGGGTCAAAATTCTCAATGGAACAGATGATAACGACATTGTCGTTGAGGTCGCGCATGACCTCTAGTTCGTATTCCTTCCAGCCGAGGATTGATTCTTCGACCAATATCTGTGAATTTGGTGAAGCGGCAAGGCCGCCTCGGGCGATCTCTTCGAATTCTTCGGGGTTGTACGCCGTTCCGCCGCCAGTGCCGCCAAGCGTGAAGCTTGGGCGAATAATAGCCGGATAGCCAGTTGTTTCGACGATCTCGCGAGCCTCTTCCCAAGTATGTGCAAAACCGCCCTTACAACTCGGCACGCCGATCTCGTCCATTGCGGCTTTGAACAGCTCGCGGTCCTCGCCGACCTTAATGGCATTGATGTTGGCTCCGATCATCGTCACGCCGTATTTATCGAGAACTCCTCCTTCAAAGAGCTCGATCGAGAGGTTTAGCCCCGTCTGGCCGCCAACCGTGGGCAAAAGCGTCGGGGCGTTCTTTTCGATAATAGCGGTCAGGGTTTCGAGGGTCAGCGGCTCGATGTAGGTCCTATCGGCGATCTCAGGATCCGTCATGATCGTCGCCGGGTTTGAATTGACCAGAACGACCTCGTAGCCTTCCTGTTTTAGGGCACGGCAGGCTTGTGTGCCGGAATAATCGAATTCACAGCCCTGTCCGATGACGATCGGGCCGGAACCAATGATCAGGATCTTGTGTATGTCGTCCCTTCTAGGCATAGGCTGATATCTGTCTAAACTCACGATTATACAAAAAAAGTGCGGCTCGCCGAACCGCACTTTCGTAAAACCGTCACATTTGCAAAAACCTAAGGGAAACGTGGCAATCTCGGTATCGACGGTATTTTTGAATCGATCTGCCGCTTGAACTTATCCACGACGATCCTACCCGAGATGATCCCATCGAGCTGATTTGCCAGTGCGGGGTCTATCTTCTTTAGACGGTCGTTTATCTTTTTAGCCTCATTCTTGTTACCGCTGGCAAAGTAGGTTTCGCCGAGGTTGAACAGGCCGTATATATTGTTTGTTTCGCGATCAGTGACACGCTTGAACGTCGCGATCGCGTTCTTAAAATCACGCAAACCGCGATAGCCGAGGCCGAGTTGATTTATCGCAACATTCCAGTCGCGGCGGACGGCCAGTGCGCTGTTCAGCACCTGAACAGCATCCTGATATTCCCCGAGGCCGTTGTGTGTCGAGCCTAAATTCAATAACGCAGCGTCCAACTTCGGTTCGAGTTCGACGGCTTTTTGCAGAACGACCTTGGCCTTATCGTAGTTTTGCTTCGCGACAGGCTCGTTCTTTTCGGCGGTCGCAGCATTTGCGGCATTCAGATGTGCCCAACCGAGGTTGGAATTGTCGATCGCCGTCGGGCTCATTTCCGAGGCTGTCGCGAGACGCTCAGTAGACTTGTCCCACTCTTTTGTCTTACCTAGGCAATAGCCCCATTCGCTGTAGAGATCGGGGGTCTTTATCGTCTCAGAGGCGACCTTATACTCGGCGTTTGCCTCAGGATAGCGTTCAAGTTGCCGGTATGTGCTGGCGAGGTTTGCGTGAGCCTGCGCGTTTGCCGGCTCGATCTTGATAGCGGTTTCGTATGCCGTCGCAGCATTCGTGTAATCGCCACGATTGTAATACACAACGCCGAGATCGAATGCCGCGGGGCCGAATTTCGGTTCGGAATTGAGTGTAGCCGTGTAGGCTGCGATCGCCTGCTCGTCCTGTCCTAGGCGGTCGAGGGCTTGGCCGCGATAATAGTTGGCCATTGCATAGCCGTTGTTTAGTGCCAACGTTTGCTCAAATGCGGCCGCCGCCTCGGCATTCTTGTTCTGCTTAAGAGCGACCATGCCCTTCAGATAGCGAGTGTCGGCAGTATCGGCTCCCGCGGCAATAGCCTTCTGCAGACTGCTGTCCGCCGCCGCGATCTCGCCAGCCTCTATATACGCCAATCCGAGCGGCGTGTGCAGGTCGGTGTACTGAGCGTTCATCCCCAACGCCTTTTCGTAGTGGGTTATGGCCTTGGCGTTCTGTCCCTGAGCGTCATAGATTGAACCGAGCTTTGCGTAGGCGACGTCGTTTTGTTTGTCGAATTTTACGGCTTCTTCGAAAATAGCGACTGCAGCCACATTGTTCGTGTCGCCAGCAACGTCAATTCCCTTCGAGGTTAGCGCATTGCTGATGCCTTCCGTTGCTCTTGTGTTTTTGGGATTTTGAGCGATCGCTGCTCGGTAATTGGTGATAGCTTGATCGGTTTGCCCGTTGTCGAGAAAGCCTTCCGCCTTCGCTGTCAATGTATTTGAGAGAGCGATCTTGCGATTTGCTGCGGCAACGGCAGCTTTCTTACGGGCTGCTATCGAATCTTGCAAGCGCTTCCTGTTTACCGCCGCGATCTGTGCAGATGATTGAGATACTGAAGCCTTTCGTCCGCCGGCAGCACGTGCGATCTGACCTCCGGCGGCCCTCGATTGCGGCTTTTTACGCGATTCGCGGAACACGAACGCGCTCGATCCAGCCGTAATATCTTCGGTCGCGATCAGATCCTGAAATGGCAGCGGATTGATGCTGAGAGCGGTTGCGCACAGAACGGTCATCGAAAAAATGGAAGAGACAACGCGGCTTTTCGCAAACATAGGCACCTCGTAAAACAGAGAATGATTATACAACAAATGCCTTGCGTCGAGTTCAAAAACCTACCATGATCGGTTCAGGTTCAAGGTTGATGGAAAATCGCTCAGCAACGCCGTGTTGGATCAAGTTCTTAAGCTCGATGATCTCGGCCGCGGTTGCTCCGCCGCAGTTTATCAGAGCCAAGGTATGATTCGAAGAGATGCCGGCGTTGCCGCGGCGAAACCCTTTCTGAAAGCCCGCGTTCTCGATCAGCCACGCGGCCGGGATCTTCACCTTGTCCCCGGCATCAAAATGCGGGACTCGTTCAAAATCCGCTGATATAGCTTCGTACACTGATCTTTGGACGACAGGATTCTTAAAGAATGAACCGGCACTGCGAGAATTTGGATCGTCAGCATCGATGACCATTGATTTCGCACGGCGAATCGAGAGCACGGCTTCGCGAACTTCAGTAAGCGATGGCTTGCGATCGTGAAAGTACTCGATCAGATCTTTGTAAATCAACAGCGGGTTGCCGTTTGGCGTGAGGTTGAATTCAACAGAAAGAACAATGTAGCGGTCACGTTCGGTCGAATTGAAAATACTCTGCCGATAGGAGAACCCGCAGTCTGCGTTTTCTAAAACTATGATCGAGCCGGTCGTGCGATCAAGACAGCTGACTGACCGGATCGTTGTCGCAACTTCCTGCCCGTACGCCCCCACATTCTGCACTGGCGTTCCGCCGACAAATCCCGGAATTCCGCTAAGGCATTCGATGCCCGCGAACCGGCGAGCGACAACGTACGCAACAAAACCGTCCCAATCCTCGCCTGCTCCGACGGAAAACAAACCGTTTCCTGCCGCCGATATCCCTTTGATGGCGATCTGAATGACCAGGCCGTCGAAGCCCGCATCCGAAACTAGAATATTACTGCCGCCCCCGAGAATGAATAGCGGCAAACAACTAGCAGAAGCATACGCCACCGCTTCGGTCAGGTCTTCTTCGGTTTCCGCCCGCACAAAATAGCGGGCCGGGCCGCCGATCTTGAGCGTCGTAAGTGGTACGAGCGGAATATTTTCTTTGATCTCCATAAAAAAACGATCCACCTAAATTAACAGGTGGATCGGGTAAAAATGCAAATTGTCGCGGCTCTAAAGCCTGAGCAGCTTTTTCCTTTGATCGAGATTGGCTGCCATGGCCGGATCGAGCGGGCGAATGCGGTCGATGATCTTTTGCAGTTCCTTACCGTTCTTTCGCGTGATGAGCGTGTCCGCTAGGCCGACCAGATAGCCGACGTTGTTCGGTTCGGCGTCGGAAGCCTTGCGGAGCCACGTTTCGGCGTTGGCAAGATCGCCGCTCTTGTTGTAGGCGACGCCTAGTGCGTACTTCGGAAAACTCTCATTCGGCCGTATCGCGATGAGCTTGGTCAAAGTATCGATCGCACCTTTGTAATCGGCAAGGTCGATCTGCGCACTGGCGAGATTTTGCAGGGCAAATTCCGACGCGGGCGGCCCGAGTGCGACGGTTTTCTCTAGCGTTGCTTTTGCCATCTCAAGGATGGGAGCAGCGGTCGCCATATCCTTCGCTTCAAATGCCGTGTGGCCCTGGCGGAAGTATGCCCAGCCGAGATTCCCTATATCGATCGGATCGTTTGAGGTGTCGGCAGCTTTTTTCAATGAGTTGACCACGCTTCGCCAATTGCAGGGGATATTCTTTTGGATATCGATCTCACATTGTTGTGCGATAACAAAGCCGTTATTACTGTGCAAACGAGCGAGCGTGTCTTTGTTATTGTCCTTCACACCGGCGTAAAAGATCGCCGCAAGATTGTAGTTGGCCTGAGCGTCGACGTATTTGCTTGCTTCCCGGAAAGATTCGCCCAAACCCTCGTAAACTTCCCAGTTGTTATTCTGCAAAGCCTTTGCTTTCGTATATGCCTTGATCGCTTCGTCAAAGTTCTTCATTTCCAGATACGCTTCGCCGAGTTCAAACCATGCTTCGAAACTCTGCGGTTTAAGCTCCGTAGCCTTCAGAAAGTCCGGGATCGAATCGGCAGTTCGTTTCAAACGCACCTGCATCTGCCCGGAATAGTAAAACGCATCAGCCATCGTCGGATCGAGCGTTTTCGCCTTCTGGAAACCGGCGAGAGCTTCTTCGTACTTGCCTTGAGCCGAGCGGACGAGACCAAGGAAGAACTGCGTTTCGGCGTTATTGGGCGAAAGCACCAAGGCTTTGGTCAAAAGATCGTCGGCTTTGGCGATCTCGCCGGTCTGGTAATACAAAGCGCCGAGCGGTAGGTAAATTTCGGTCAGTTTCGGGTCGGCGGCGAGGGATTTTTCGTATGCGGCGATGGCCTCGGCGGTTTGGCCGAGGTCGGCGTAGACTTCGGCGAGGCCGAAGTTGGCTGCGACGTTGTTCGGATCAAATTTTAGAGCTTCAAGGAAGATTCCTTTTGCGACGGCCGCCTGATCTTTGGCGAGCAGATCGTTGCCCTTCGCTGCCAAAGCTTCGCTGTAGCCAGTGCGAGCCTCGACATTTTTCGGATCGAGCGTCATAGCTTCCTGGAAGCGTTCGATCGCGGTCTCGATCTCGCCCCGATCGAGGTAATATTCGCCAAATCCGGCGAAGAGCTGCGATCCTTTCTCGGGCGGCAGGCCGGTTGCGGTCTTGACGGCGGCCTGGCTGTAGACGACGACCTTTGCTCGGTTAACTTTCGGAGTTGTTTTCGCGGTCGTTTCGTATTGTTTCTTCAAACGGACGACCGTTTCGAGGCGTTTTACCTTAGAAAGCGTCGGTTTTACTGCGGCGGTCACGCGACGGGCGACCTTTGCGACGTTGCGGAACACAAAAACGCTCGATCCGCCGGTAATGCTAGAGATCGCGAGCAATCCCTGGCCGAAGGAAGCGAATGGAGCGGAAACAATTCCGACCAAAACTCCGAGCGAAAGAGCGTAGCGAAGCGAAACATTCGTGAAGGTCATGTGAGTTTTCTCCGAAACTGTTTGAAAGTATCTCTTGCGATACTTAAGTAGCACGTTTTTGATGCCAAAACAAAGCCAAGATGTTCGCTCTTCCCTTTGCGTCCCTGCGTGTTTGCGGAAATCCGGACTTTTTCCCGCAAAGCCGCAGAGAACACCAAGAAGAGCAAAGGAATTTGAACGCTAGTCACTCACATTCCCGCCGCGAATCTTCAACAACAGCCGCCGCATTGTTCCGAATGGGAAGCGGTTGGCGAAACGGCGGTAGCGATCGTTGTCCTGCAATGCGTAAAGGTAGCTTTTGTGGTTTTCGGCGAGCATCGCGGCGATCTTTTCGTCTTGATGAAGCGGAAAGTCGCCGATCTCGACGACGAAAAGGACATTCGGCAGGACGTATGCCCGGTGAGAAATACCTTTTTCGGTCAGATATTTCAACGAATCGGCAATTCCGCCGTAGGTTATTTGCGAGTCGTGGAACATTATCGCCCCGTTTTCCTTCAAAACGGTCAAACAGAACTTGAAATCGGCGAACGCGGCTTCGTCGGTGTGTTCGCCGTCGATGAAGCAGAGGTCGATCTTGTCTTCGACTCGGTTCGCGGCGATCTCGCGGGTATCGCCGTCGATGGTCTTGACCTTGGAAACGTCTTCCGCGACGCCTTTTAGCATTTTGAGCATTCGCGCGGTCGAATTATTGTTGTATTTCCACTCAAATCCACGCTCGTCAGGCTGCGAAGGCGGCCGTTTATCGATCGACCAGATAGATTCGCACTTAGAATCGATTAAATGCGGCTGAATACTGCCGCCCAAATACGAGCCGATCTCGAGATAGCTGTAATTTCCGGCCGATTTCCCAACCAATTCGCGGACCGCAACCTGCACAGCGAGCAGCGAACGCTTGTCGTCGTCGGTCGATTGGCTCGGAATTGCCTCAAAAATCGTCAGATCAAGGCCGTTTAGGTTCTGTTCGAATTCGGTTTCGGTCATTTGCACCCAAAATCTTATGAGAACGGGCGTAGAAAGGCAAAACATGACAACAAACGCGCTGCTTTTGGCGGCAAACGCGGCGAATTTGATGACGAAACCGCTATCAACCAGCACGCCGGCGTCAGTTGCGCCACCGCATGCATCGCCTGCTCCCGTGCATGCGTCGCCTGCTCCCGTGCATGCGTCGTCTGCGCCCGTGCATGCGTCGTCTGCGCCCGTGCATGCGTCGCCTGCGCCCCTGCGGGCGTCGTCTGAAATGTTTCACGCTTCACCTGAAAGGTTTCAGGCGTCGTCTGCAAGCCCGCGGGCGTCGTCTGAAATGTTTCACGCGTCACCTGAAAGGTTTCAGGCGTCGTCTGCGAGCTCGCTGGCGTCGCCTGAAATGTTTCAGGCATCGTCTGCAAGGTCGCTGACGCTGTGTGAAAAGGTTCAGGCGGTCAACGCGGCTCCGCCGCATCCCACTGCGGCGACGGCTATGCCTCGCCGGGAGCCGCTCGTTCCCTTTTTCTTGAGGCTATGCCTCCATTCCGCGTCGGGAGGCATAGCCTCCGGAGAAATTATATTATATTGCCAACGTCGTCGAGGCACAGCCTCGCCGCAGTGCGTTATGGTAAAGCCGAACGGCGACAACCGTGAACTTCGCGCTTTAAACTTTCCGCGATGCGCCGTAAACTTATTCTTAACAAACAATTAAAGGAGATCTGCCGATCATGAAAGCATTTGCAACTGAGAACCTCAGAAATCTGGCTGTCATTGGACACGGCGACGCGGGTAAAACCCAGCTCGTCTCGTCGCTCACCTACGTCGCCGGGACGACGCCTCGTTGGGGAAAGGTCGATGAAGGCACGACCATCACCGATTACGAAGAAGACGCGATAGAACGCAAGGTCTCGCTCAATAACAACTTCACCCACCTCGAATATAAAGACACCAAGATAAATTTGATCGACACGCCCGGCTACGCAGCGTTCGTCTCGCACGCACGGCCCGCGTTGCGAGTCGCGGATTGTGCTCTTGTCGTCGTTGACGCCGTTCACGGGATCGAAGTGCAGACCGAGAAGACGTGGCAATATGCAAACGAGTTCATGCTGCCGCGTTTTATGGTCATTAATAAGATCGACAAAGAGCACGGCGACTTTGCACACGCGCTCGAGACTGCCGCGGATTCGTTCGCGAGGTCGATCGTGCCGTTTACGCTGCCGATCGGCCGCGAAGGAAGCTTTCGCGGCGTGATCGATGTCGTGCATCAGAAGGCGTATGAGTTCGACGCCGACGGAAAAGCGAAACTCATCGGCATTCCAAGCGAAGAAGTCGCGTTGCTTAATTCCACCCGCGAGCGTTTGATCGAGATCGTCGCCGAATCGGACGACCAATTGATGGAAAAATACTTTGCCGACGGCACTTTGCCCGAAGAAGACATCATCCCAAACCTCGCCCGGGCGATCGCAGCAAGTAAACTCTGCCCGGTTTACGCCGTATCGTCCACAAATCTCGTCGGCCTCTCCATTTTGCTCGATCACCTCGTCGAATTTGCACCAAATCCGGCGACGCACGAGATGGAATTCGGCTACGCAGACAACGAAATGTCCGGCGAACGCATTACCCGAAAATATAATAACGACGAGCCGTTCTCGGCATACGTTTTCCGCACGATCGCGGATCCTTTTGCGGGGCGAATTAACGTAATGAAGGTCGTCAGCGGCCATGTCACCGCCGACGCGACCGTCCGCAATTCGTCTAGAGACACCGACGAACGCCTCGGAGCTTTGCACGTCATCTCCGGCAAGACGCTCGACAAGGTAAACGAAGCCGCAACCGGCGATATCATCGCGGTCGTTAAATTAAAAGACACGCAGACCGGCGACACCCTCTGCGACAAGGCGAAACCCATCGTTTACCCGAAGGTAGAATATCCCGAAGCCGCGATCGCCTTCGCCATCGAACCGAAGTCACGAGCCGACGAAGACAAGATCTCCGGGGCCCTGCACAAAATCCTTGAAGAAGATCCGTCGTTACATTTCGAGCGCGATCCGCAGACGAATGAGTTTATCCTTTCCGGCTCCGGCCAACTCCATATCGAGACCGTCGTCAAGAAATTAGAGAGCCGCTACCACGTCGAGGTAACATTGCATCCGCCGAAGGTTCCCTATAAGGAAACGATCACCGCAAGTGCCGAGGTCCAAGGTCGCCACAAGAAACAATCAGGTGGCCGCGGGCAGTTTGGGGATTGCAAAGTTATCTTCGAACCGCTCGAGCGCGGAGGAGGATTCGAATGGGTCGATAAGATCTTCGGCGGCTCGGTCCCGGCAAATTTCCGCCCCGCCATCGAAAAAGGAATCATCGAAGCCGCCACATCCGGTGCCGTCGCGGGCTATCCCCTCGTCGATTTCAAAGTTACGCTGATAGACGGTAGCTATCACGCCGTCGACAGTGACGAACATAGTTTCCGCGCCGCCGGTCGCAAAGCCTTCCGTGTGGCCATGGAAAAGGTTAAGCCGACTTTGCTCGAACCGATAATGGACGTAGAGGTTTTCACACCGCAAGAAGTCGCCGGCGACATAATGGGCGATCTCAATTCCAGACGTGGCCGCGTAGGCGGAATGGAAGTCCGCGGCAAACAACAAGTGATCAAAGCGAAAGTGCCGCTTTCGGAGATGCTCGATTACCAATCAAAACTTAACAGCGTCACCCAGGCCAGAGGCAGTTATCACATGCAGTTCTCTCACTACGATCCGCTGCCCGGCAATCTGGTCAAAAAAGTAGTCGACGAAGCCGTCGCCGCCGGACGCGTTCGTGCACACGAGGATGACGATTAGGACTGGACCGATCAGTACGAAGACATAGTCTAGACGCGATTACCATCGCGAACTGTTGTATTATTACGGAAATAGTTTTTTTTCTCAGGAGTATTTAGAAATATGAAGCGACAGATGTTTTTTGGTTTAATGGCAGCCTCACTCTTGGTTGCCATGTCAGCAATTACCTTTGGGCAGGCCCGTCCCCCGATCCCTCGTGCGAGCCAGAAGGCTAGCGTTATGCAGACGATCGGCACGACCGATATCACGATCACCTATAGCCGGCCTGCGGTCAAAGGCCGCACCGTCTGGGGCGATCCACCAGCGGACAAACCTGGTGAAGGAACTCTCGACGACGGACGTGCTCGGCCGGCCGGGATGGCGCTTGTTCCAAACGGCCATGTCTGGCGCACCGGTGCTAACGAAGCGACCCTTTTCACCACCACGGATGATCTGCTCATCAACGGCCAATTACTCCCGGCGGGCAAATATAGTCTCCACACGATCCCGGGCAAGGACGAATGGACCGTTATTTTCAATAAGGACGATGGCCAGTGGGGCAGCTTTGCTTACGACGCCAAGAAGGACGCTCTCCGGGTAAAGACAAAACCGCAATGGGTCGCCGAGAGCAAAGAGCTACTTTATTTTGGCTTCGATAACCTGACAGAGAATGCAGGCACAGTTTACGTGCGTTGGGAAAAGATCAAAGTTCCCTTCACCGTCGAGGTCAAAGACGTTGTCGGTTCGACAATCTCCAAGTTGCAGGCTTACGTCGCGGGGGCAAAGTCCGATGATCCCGGTCCGGCTCTGAATGCGGCAAACTATGCTAAGGCGAACAAACAGAATGAAGCTGCGACCAAATGGTTTGATATGGCTCTCAAGGCTTCGGACGAACAGATCAAGGCTAAAGCCAATTTCGCAAACCTCGGCCGCCGGGCAAACATCCTCGTCGCGGCAGGTAGGATGCAAGAAGCTCTCGTCGCCGCCGAAAAGGCTCTCGAAGCTGGCAAAGCCGAGAAAGCCGACACAGCCGCTCTCGAGAAGCGTATTGCCGACATGAAGGCTGGTAAGCAGTAAAAAGCCGCGTCTATAATGGACCCACAATTGAACGAGCCGCACGGATAGGTCATCCGTGCGGCTCGTTCGCTTTGGTCGCTAAATCTAGGCGGTCTTCTTATGGCATATCGTGCACTGGTTCGCGGTAGGAGCTTTCGATGTGGGAATGGTCTTTTTGACTTCGGTATGACAGCCGGCACACGTTCGATGCAACGCCTGCATGTTGTTCAATGAGATCAGAGCGGGGCTTCCTTCGTGTTTGACCTCGGGGATCGCCGCAAGCAGTTTTGGTTTCTCACCGGTCCGGGCATGACATTCCCGACAATTCGCGACTCCCGCTTCTCTGGGCCCCTTTACAAAGAGCTCGGCTGTAAGCGATGTCGTCCTATCAGCAGGCCACGCCGTCTTAAGCGGCGGATGCTTGGCGACCTCGGCGGCCGGTTGAGCGGTGTGATGGCATGAGATACATGCGATCGGCGTCCCGGGAGTGATATTGTATGCACCGTTATTATGTTTGGCGTGGTTAAAGGTGACTTGGCCAAGCTTTGCATCTTTGCCCATGGTAACAACATCCGGCATTTTCTGGTCCGCCTGCTGAGCCGACGCCCGCCACCAACCATCGCCGACAACTGAAGCCATACCCGTTGCCACTAGCAAAACCCCACCCAATAAAAAAGCACTCTTTCTCAAATCCGCATCCTCCGTCGTAGGCCTAAATTGTAGTAGAACCGTGAGATGAATGTCAGTGACGTGCGTCACACCCGCCTGCGGCGGAGCATAACGAAAAGAGGCCGGCCGTTTCCGTCTGGGCTCGATCTTCTAATATTAAATAGCGGCTCAATTAGAATGGCAGGCCAAGAATACGGCCAATGCCGCTCTGTCTACGAATATTGTTATTATAACCACTGTTTCGATTGCGGTTTAGGCCGTCCTGATACCCACGGTTATAGCCCTCACGATACGCCTGCTGAAAAGCACCGCTGTCGCCCCAACCATTGTGATTGCCGTTTCCGTAATCGCTATTGTTTCCATAACCCCCGTAGGTTCCGTTATTATACCGGCCGTTGTTTCTGTTCCGATTACGGGCATCCTCACGAGCCTGCTTTTGCCCGGCTTGGTATCCGCGCTTGTACGCAAACTGTGTGCTCTGGTTGCCATTTCGGTCACGGCCGTTTACGCGGTCGTTATCTCCAGTGTAGTAACCATTATCATTCCGGCGATAATCATCATCGTCGCGATAATCCCTTCCGCCGCCTCGATTTTGCTGTTTACCGTAATTATCGTCGCGCCGGCTGTCGTTCTTACTATCATCCCGCCCGCTTCGGCCCTGCGCGTTTACGTCTGTTCCTGATACAAGTACCAACCCGAACGCCAATGCAAAAATCAAAGCCATTCCCTCAATCGATCGATTTATTTTATTTGAATTCATGCTGCTAATAAATCCTCCGCCCTCTAGTTGGCAATGGGCGTGCCAACTCCCGAAATCTATAAAAACGGAGCATTTTGATGAAAACGATCTAAAAAAACCCAACCATATCGGGTGTTTTGCGACCATATGAGGAACCATAGCCCTATTATTTACCCCATCGATCCCAACATGCCTTCGCGATCTTTGCAATCACAGCTTCGCGGGTTTTCTCATCGGCGGGCGAGTCGGAGACAAATACGGCGATGGCGACGTGTGACCCGCTTGGAAGACGAATAATGCCGACATCATTAGTCGCTGCCGTGAAGCCGCTCTGAGTGCCGGACGTCCCCGTCTTATGAGCAACATATGTTCCTCTCGGCAGTTCGCCCTTCAGACGATTAGCCCCGGGACCCGAATCTCTCATGAACCCAACAAACATCTCATAGGCATTTGGTGTCCGCATGCGCTCTTCGCCATCTTCCCCTGTATCACTTAACTTGCCGGTTTCGACCGTTGTTGTTTGAAGCCACCGAAGCAACTGAACCGACGATACTGGCGTCGCCCAATTCTCATACTGAGTCTGCCAATTGTCACCGATCTCCTTTTCGGTGTTCGCCACTCTCACTCCGCGAATACCGATCTGGGTGAGATACGACTGGATCTCAGATGCTCCTCCGGCGACTCGCATTAGAACGTCACTCGCCGTTCCATCGGACTCGACCATTGATAGGCGGATCAGTTCGCGGATCGTGAACTCGCCACCGTTTGGATTCTCATCACGCAACGGCGAACGCATTCCGGCCCGGACCATGTCTTCTTTAGTCACGCCGACCTTTTCGTCGAGCTCGAGTTTTTCGCGACGAACCTGGTCCATGACCGCCATCGAGATCGGCAGTTTATAGACACTCTGCATCGGAAAGCGGTCCTCGGCATTGAGTAACGCGGCTTCGCCGGTTTCAAGCACGAGGGCTGCGACGCCGACTTTTCCTTTTGCCTCAGCAGCGATCTTGGCGATCTGAGCCTCGAGTTCGGTGTCGCGTTTTAGTTCGAGTGTTGCGAGCGGAGTCGCATCCGGCTCGGGTGGCGGCGTTGGGAATTCGAACGGGTTCTCAGATTTGTAGCTACAGGCTCCGGCTAGAGCGACGATCAGAATGATGCAGGGTAAAGCTATTATTCGCACGTTTTGAATATATTTTCTCGGAGGCGGATATGCAACAAAAATTGCTAAAGCAGCGTGCCCTCGATGCCGCAGGCAATCGAATAGACGTTGTTGGCTGTCGCGACGATCATGTCGCCATCGTGCGTGAAGCACAAGCCAACGATGTTGTTGCCCGCAACAAAATGTTCGACGGAAACCGCACCGGGCGTGATCTTGACGATCCCGTGACGGCCTTTGTAGCAAGCGACGACATATAGATTGCCCGCCTTGTCGAAAGCCAATCCCTGAGGCCGGCCTAGGCCGCGAAAATATGTCGAGACATTTCCGTCCGGGTCGATCGCATAGACCGCATCGTGGCTGGCGAGGCCGGGAGCAGTGACATAAAGTCTTCCGTCTGGCCCAAAGGCGATGTGGTAAGCCGCGACCGAAGGTTCAAGTTTCGCAAATGGCTCAGAAGCAGCGTCTTCGTCTATACGATGGATCGTGCCCGAGCGGTCACCGACGTACATCGCTCCGTAGCGGCCAAATGCGATCCCGGTTGCAATGCCAAGTCCCGCCGCGAAGACAGTCGCCGTCCCGTCGCGGCCGACTGCATAAACCTCGCCCTGAGCACGATTCGTGACGAACATCATGCCGTTCTTGTCGAATGCGATGCCGGTCGGATTCAGTATCGGCTCAGGCAGTTCATCGAGATAGCCGTCCTTTTCGAGACGATAAAGCGTTGCCGGCAGATGCTGTCCGCGTGCTCCCGAACGAGTCAAGATGATCGCTCCGTCCGACGGATCGACCGCAGGATTTGCAACGATGTGCATCTCATCGGCGAGTTCGCGGCCGACGTTGAGTTCGAAAGTGTTGCTGACTGCACTCTTGCTTTCGAGATGGGCAAATGTCTTCCCTTCGTCAGCGTCATGCGGCACGATCGCGAGGACGCGAGTTGTCGATTCGGCGACGGTCCGGCAGCGAATTCCCGCGACGTAGCACCCGTCAGGCGAATGCCTGTCGGGGCGAAAATTCTCGCACGCAATAGCGATCTCGCCGCCGGGAATTGCGAGCGGCGGGTCGATGCCGGTTAGTTTTAATGCTTGTGTCATCGCGAAACTTGATTCTACGATTGTTGTCACCGACCTGTCGAATTGACCGAAAAAACGTCAAATAAAAAATCATTGACCGATATCGTTGTAACGCGTTAAACTCATAGGAGTTCAGTTTTTGGCCGATAAGCGCCCACGTCTCTTTTTCCGGCGCACCTTCGCGGCCGAGTTCCCGTAACTTTCTTCATTATGCCGACCCGAATTGACGATCTTTTGCGAATGGCGATGAGCTTTGGCGCCTCGGACTTGCACCTGCGTGCCGGTTCGTATCCCGTCATACGGGTCACCGGTGAACTCAAACCGCTGTCTGGCGTAACCAAATTGACGCAAGATGAGACTCTCGAGATGGCGTTCTCGATGATGTCTAATCGTCAAAAGCAACATTTTAAAGAGGCTTACGAGGTAGATATCGGCTACGGCGTCTCCGGGCTTGGGCGATTTCGTGTAAATATTTTTCAGCAGCGAAATTCCATCGGGATCGTCGCCCGCGTAATTTCCGACACGATCAAAGGTTTTTCCGAACTCGGCCTGCCACCGATCCTCACCAACATCGCCAACGAGAATCGCGGCCTGATCCTCGTCACGGGAACGACCGGTTCGGGAAAATCGACGACTCTCGCTGCGATCGTCGATCACATCAATCAGACCCGAAATTGTCACATCGTCACGATCGAAGACCCGATCGAATACCTGCACAAGGATAAAGAATCTTTCGTCACGCAGCGTGAGGTCGATGTCGATACGCGGAACTTCGCCGAGGCTCTACGCGGTTCCCTGCGTCAAGATCCGGACGTTATCCTCGTCGGCGAAATGCGAGATCTTGAGACGATCGAGACCGCGTTGGTGGCGGCCGAAACGGGTCATCTCGTGCTTTCGACGCTGCATACATTGGACGCGAGTGAGACTCTAACACGAATTATTTCAGCATTTCCACCATATCAACAGAAGTCTATCCGCCTTCAACTTAGTGGTTTGCTCAAGGCTGTGGTTTCGCAACGCCTTATGAAATCTGCGAAGGGCAACAGCCGAATTCCCGCGGTCGAAGTCTTAATGTCAACACCGCTTATCCGCGACTACATTTTGCATGAGGACAAGACCGCTTCGATACGCGACGCGATCGCGGCGGGAACCTCACAGTACGGAATGCAGACCTTTGATCAGTCGCTCTTTTACCTATATCAGTCTGGGCTGATAAAGCTCGACGAGGCTCTTCGCGGGTCGACCAACCCGGACGAATTCCGTCTTCGTCTCGCCGGTATTCAAAATACTTCTGCCTCATCCCGCGAGGAGATGGAGAAATTAAGTGGCGTAGGAACGATTACCGAGGTCATCACGCGGGGCGGATAGGTAACCGGCGGAATCGCCCAAATATATATAAATCAAGGTTTTTCCGCGCTCAAGTCTTGACATTAAAGGGCTTGGGCGTGTATTTTTTATGTTTGCCACTACGAGCGGAAGGTTAGGATGACCGTGCAATCGACGTTACTGTTTTTGCATCTGCTTTGAGGATAGCAATCAACTGATAGCGTGCACGGAACTTCGCCATCTAGCTGTAGCGGTAAAAGCCTATTAGAGAGTAATTTAACAAGGAACTTAAACGTAAACGTAAATGACAAACGAGTTAACCCAGGACGCTGAAGGATCGGAAACGATTGAGAAAACAGCGAGCGAACAACCAGAAACGACGACCACAGAAACTGAGGCCGTCTCCACCGAACCAACTGCAGAAGCTGCCCCGGCCGAGTCCGAACCAGTGGCTGAGATCGTCGAAGCTCCCGTAGCAGAAGCTCTTGCCGAACCGGTCGCCGCTACAGAATCGACTCCCGAACCAGTCGCTGAGGTAGCCCCAACACCCGTAGCCGCTGCTCCTGCCGAACCTGTCGGCGAGGAATCGCAAGCTCCAAACGATATTGATTTTGGTGCGATCCTTGAGCAGTTTGAGCAGGAACAAACCGTCTATCACAATGGCGAGCTGGTCGAAGGCAAAGTCGTCGGCATCACCGACCGCGGTGTTCTGGTTGATTTTGGCTACAAATCGGAAGGGTTTGTTCCGCTTGAAGAATTCACCGACATGTCTGGTGAGATGACTGCAAAGGTCGGCGACGCCGTCGAAGTTGTTATTCGCAGCATTAACTCGGGCGACTCAGCACCGCAGCTTTCACGTTTCGACGCCGTCGGCCGTAAGGTCTGGGACGAGATCGAAGCCGCATTTAATTCGGAGACACCAGTCACCGGCAAAGTTGTCGACAAGACCAAGGGCGGCCTTCGCATTGATCTCAACGGAATTGAGGCATTTCTGCCAGGGTCGCAGATCGATTCGCGTCCGATCCGCGGACTCGATTCCTACATCGGTGAAGAGATCGAGGCTCGCGTCATCAAATTCAGCCGCCGACGCAACAATATCGTCCTCTCGCGTAAGATCCTGACGGACGAAGTGGTCAATGCTCAAAAAGCAGAGACCATGTCCAAGATCGACGTTGGCTATATCGTTGACGGCACCATCAAGAATCTGACCGAGTACGGTGCATTCGTCGATATCGGCGGCATCGATGGCCTTCTGCACGTCACGGATATGTCGTGGGGCCGCATTCATCACCCTGGCGACCAGTTCGCCGTCGGTGACAACCTTCAGGTCAAGGTGCTCAAGCTCGACCGAGAGAAAGACAAGATCTCACTCGGCTACAAACAGCTTCAGCCAGATCCTTGGTCGACCGTTGTCGAGGTTTATCCGGTCAACACCAAGCTTAAAGGCATTGTCTCGTCTGTCACCGAATACGGTGTATTCGTCGAACTCGAGCCTGGGGTCGAAGGCCTCGTTCACGTATCCGAGATCTCATGGTCACGACGTGCTCAGAGCCCAAAACGTATTTTTAACAAAGGCCAGGAAGTCGAAGTTCAGGTACTCGGCGTCGACACGGTCGAAAAACGCATCAGCCTCGGCATGAAGCAGTTCCTCGAAAATCCGTGGGACATGGTCGATATCCGATATCCGATCGGTTCGCGTATCACCGGTAAGGTTCGCAATCTCACCGACTTCGGAGCGTTCATCGAACTCGAAGAAGGCATCGACGGTCTGGTACACGTTTCCGATATTTCGTGGGCCAAAAAGATCAAGCATCCGAAAGACGTCTTGAAAAAAGATCAGGAAGTCGAAGCGATCGTCACCTCGATCGACAAACGCGGCCAGCGTCTGTCGCTCTCGATGAAGGACCTTACTCCAAGCACTTGGGAAGGCTTCGTCGCTACACATCGTGCGGGTGATGTCGTCAAGGGCACGGTTTCGAGATTCACCAACTTCGGCGTATTTGTCGAGCTGGGCGAGGGACTCGAAGGTTTGTGTCACATCTCAGAGCTTTCCGACGAACGCGTCGAGCGTGCTGAGGATTTTGCGCAGGTCGGCCAGGAGATGGATTTCAAGATCCTTCGAATCGAGCCGGCAGATCAGAAGATCGGCCTCTCGCACCGAGCGGTTGGCAAAGAAGATGAAGTTGGCGGCAGCGTCGATACCAAGATGTATTCGACGGAAGCAAAGGGCGGCATGGCGTCGCTCGGTGAGCTTGCAAATCTGAAATTTGGATCGGCAGCAGAAACCGCCCCAGCCGAAGAAACTCCTAAAGAAAAGAAGAAGAGCAAGAAAGCTGAGGCTGCTGCTGAAGACGCGGCGGCAGAACCAGAAGCAGAAGCTCCTGTTGAGGAAGCCGCATCTGCGGAAACACCCGCCGTCGAGACTGCGTCTGCTCCCGAGGCTGAGACCGAAGCGGCTTCCGCTAAAGCGACGGAAGAAATCGCTTCGGAGGTTCCGGCTGACGAAGCACCTGTCGAGGAGGCTCCAGTAGCCGAGGCTGAAGAATCACCGGTTGAAGAGTCCACCGAGGAAGCCGCTGTTGTAGAAGAAACTGTAGAGGAGCCTGCCGCTGAGGCTCCTTTCGAAGAAGCAGTAGCTGAGGCAGCTCCGGCTGACGCTGAAACAACTGCTGAAGGCGACGAAGAATCGGAAAAGAAAACTGCTTAGTTGTATTTGGCTTGATAAAGGGTAATTGGGAAGAACTTCGCCGAGGAGCGAGATAAGACGATGACAAAAGCTGATCTGGTTGAAAAAGTGGCTCAAGAGGCCGACATGACCAAAAAAGATGCCGAGCAATTGGTCGAGATCATCTTTGACAGCATTACTGATACCTTGAACAAGGGCGAAAAGATAGAGTTGCGCGGGTTCGGCAGTTTCAGAGTTCGCCAACGCAATTCGCGTAAAGGACGCAATCCAAAAACCGGCGAGTCAGTCGACATTCCGGCGAAGCGGGTTGCCTATTTCAAACCCGGCAAAGAGCTCAAAGAGCTGATCAACGGGTCTTAATCAAGTGGATGTGCTCTGGAGCCCTTGGAGATACGATTACATAACCGCAGGAAGCTCCGCCAAAACCAGCGGCTGTGTCTTCTGCGATATTCTAAAAAACTCGGCCAGCGATGAGGAGAATTTTATCCTCAAGCGGGCCGAGTTTAATTTTGTCATTCTGAATATTTATCCCTACACCTCCGGTCACCTAATGGTCGTACCGTACGCCCATCTCGATGCTTTGGACAAGGCCGAAAAAGCCGCTACGGATGAGATGATGGATCTCGTCACGTCTGCTCAGACGGTTATCAGCAAGGTCTACACGCCTGACGGTATCAACCTCGGCATGAACCTCGGCAAAGCCGCCGGTGCGGGCGTAGCGAGTCACTACCACATGCACTTGCTTCCCCGCTGGATCGGCGACGTCAATTTCATGACCGCCATCGGCCAGACCCGCACGATTCCCGAGACTCTGACAACAACTTTCGAGAAACTGAAAGGAAAGATCTAAGAAGGACGTTAACCGCGAAAGGACGCTAAAGTGAAGAAATTCGAATTTCTCTTTTTAGCGTCCTTTCGCGTTTTTCGCGGTTAACCCTCTTACAAAGTCGATTCGATCTTAGGAACGACGATGTACGCGGCGAGTAGATTTAAGAAGATCAGCCCGGTGCAGACTATCGGCGGCAGAAAAGTGAAAACTGTCATCACCACAAAGATCGCACCAAAGATGATCACGTTTATCCCGATCATCCCTTTCATAATGTTCGGCTCGGTGTGCTTGATCATCAGGTAACCGAGCGTCAGGCCACCGAGCAGACATAAAAACGAGAAGCACGAACTCAGCGCGGTCATCAGATTGCCAAACGACGGGTGAAATCCAGCACCGGCATCCATGCGGTAAGTTGTGACTAGTTCGATCAACTGTCGTTCAGTTTCGTTCGCCGGTTCGAGCTTTACGAAAAGACTGATCGCATGAAACGCCGCCGTCAATAACATAAAGATCACCGCCGCCGAAAGCCAGAATGTGTAACGTCTCAACATATTATCTAGTCGGCCGCCGAGGCTCTTCGCGGTTCGTGCGAATGGTCGATCGCTTCATCTTCGATCTCGCCGCCGGGCGACACGGGGATGTCTGCGGGATCGAGGTACTTAAAGCCACGCTCCTCAGTCGGGGTGATGCTGAGTTGAGGATCGGATATCCGGAACTGGCCTGAATTCGGCGGTACGTAACCGGGATAATCGACGCGCGAGTGATAGATAGCGACGAGCGATTTGATCATTGATTCGCGGATCTGAGTTAACTCTCGCAGTGTCAAGTCGCACTCGCCCAACTGGTCGTCCGCTAGAATTGCATCGATGATCTTGGTCACGATAAACCGGATATTCTCAGGCGTCGGTTCCGCCAAGGATCTCGCCGCGGCTTCGCACGAGTCGGCGATCATCATGATGGCGGCCTCTTTGAATTGCGGCCGCGGCCCCGGATATCGAAAATCGTTTTCTGACACTTCACTCGGATCGCGAGCCTCCGCCTGAGCCTTCTTTAAGAAGTAATGCAGGGTACGGGTGCCGTGATGCTGCGGGATGAAATCGATGATCCTCTGCGGCAAACCCATCTCGCGGGCGAGCTTGGTGCCGTAGGTCACGTGGCTAATGATGATCTTCGCGCTCTGAGCAGGTTTTAGCCGATCATGTGGATTCTTGTTCTGCTGATTCTCGACGAAGTGCTCAGGTGCCGCCGTTTTGCCGATATCATGATACAGAGCTCCGATACGTGCGAGCAAACCATTGCCGCCGACAACGCGACAGGCCTCTTCCGCAAGCTGTCCGACAGCGTGCGAATGCTGGTTTGTTCCCGGTGCTCGCAGAGCAAGCTGTCCAAGCACGGGAAGATCCGCGTTCGACAACTCCAGCAGCTTTACGTCGGTCAGGATCCCAAAAAAAGTCTCGCAGAGAGGCAGCAATACAGCCGTGACAGCCGCCGTGATTATTCCGCTCGCCAAACCGCAGGCAATCGCGAGAAGTATCGTATTCAAGATAAATGGCTGCTGTGTGAATGCGATGATCGCAATTGCTAAGACCGCACTTGCCCCACCGATCATTCCGCCCGCGAGCGTGACCGTCTGTCGGCTACGATATCGCCCGATGCCATAAACTGCGACGGACGATACCAACGCCGCAAACACAACAAACTCAAGCCCCCGCGGTGCGAGAAACCCGGCTATGAGAGCGTTAAGCAAACCGGTAAACAAAGCGGTTGGCCGGTCAGCGAGCAACGTCATCAACAAGCTTCCCGTCGCAAACGGGATCGCAAATCCCCACAGCATCGGATCGTTCATGGGCGCTTTGACATTTTGCAGAGCGGTAAAGTCCGCCAGGCGAAAACAAATCGCCACCATTGCGGTCTGAACAACAACGATAAATCCCAAAAGAGCGAACGTTTTCTCCGATGACAGAGCCAGACGTGGCAGGATTCCCCTGTGCTGTATGAATTTCCATGCGACCCAGAAGAGTCCGATGACGAGCAGTAGAACGCCGAAAAATCGATTGATCGTCCGCGACGATGAAGCATAGCTACGAACTGCGGCAATACGCACAAGTACGTCCGGCGTTACGATGCCGCCTTCGTCAACTATCTTTTGACCGCGTTTGAGCGAAATTGTTTGTGATTGCGTATTGTCGATCGCCTGTTGTTTTGCAGTTTCCGTTGCGACGCTGTCGAATGAAATGCTTGGCTCGACCAGTATCTCTGCCGCAGAATAAAAAGCGTCGATCTCCTTTGCGGAGAGGCTTCTGACGCCGTTCAGTCGTGTCCGCAATTTCTCACGGGCCGTCGAAAGAGCTACCCAATTGCTCTCGGGCATGGAGACATTCGTTCGCAGATTTGGCTTTGAACGATCAAAGACAGCGACCTCGTTCTGAAAATACTGCTTCTCGGAATCGTCGTAAATATAACCGCTCGCGCTTTCTCGTAAAGCACTTTGGACAGCGTCGAGCTCGTTACGGCTAAACTGGCGGGCGGCGAATATCTTCCCAACATCAGGCCCGCCCGCACCTGTCCAGCGAGGTTCCGCACGTGAATCACTATTCGCATTCTTCGCGGCAGGCTCGCGATTACGTTGCATTTTTTCCCACGACGAGAGAAAGCCCTGCACAGCTTGATCGGCTTTGTTCGATTCAAACCGGAAGATCGGCTTGATGGCTTCCTTGGCTTCGTTCTTGAGACGTTCCGATTCTTCAGGATCGACGAAGTAGATGTCGGCCGGCGAGATAATACTTTCGCGGGCGACATCACCTTCTTTATACGCCTGATCGCTGCCGCCACGCCAGAACGGATTGTGTATCAGAAATGTTGTAACGATGCACAAAAATGCAAAGCCGAACCAGAACCGCTGCCGTTCCGAAAGGCGTGCGAAAGGCTTTGCCGCCATTTCGGCAAGCCATTTTCGCCACTCGGTCACGGGCGATCTGATGTCTCGTATTCGCTTGCTCATTGTGCGGTCGCGAAGTGGGCGTCCAGCGAAGTTTCCTGGCCGATGGCCTCACCGACCATCTCGACCATCGGACGTAAACTTTCGCGTTTGATAGCTGAAATTGCCACGCATTGTGCACCGCTGTCAAGCGTGATCTGACGCATTAGAGTCTCGATCTCACTCGCGGCAAGCAGGTCGGTCTTATTCAAAACGATCAATTGCGGTATGTCTCCGAAATGAAGATCGCTCGTGATCTTATCCACCGAGGCGATTTGCTGCAACACACGCGGATTCGAAGCGTCAACAACATGGATCAAAAGGTCGCTGTCTGCGATCTCCTCGAGTGTCGCCCGAAACGCCGTCAAAAGCGTATCCGGCAGATCCCGAATAAATCCTACAGTGTCATTGATGATCACTTCCTGATCGTACGGCAAACGAAGACGCCGTGAGGTCGGGTCGAGCGTCGCGAACATCTTCTTTTCAGCGTACACGGTCGATTGCGTCAACTGATTGAGCAGCGTGGACTTGCCCGCATTTGTGTAACCAACGAGCGAGATGATCGGCAGGTGTTTCTCAACGCGTTTCTTACGACGCTCCTGACGCTGGTGGCCGAGATTATCGACCTGCTTTTCGAGCATCGCGATACGGTCGCGGACCCGTCGACGATCCGTTTCCAATTTCGTCTCGCCCGGCCCGCGTCCGCCGATTCCACCCGCAAGTCTTGAGAATGCTGAGTTTTGGCCAATGACCAATCGAGGCAATAGATATTTGAGCTGTGCCAGCTCAACTTGCAGTTTACCTTCACGGGACTGTGCCCGCTGAGCGAAAATATCGAGTATCAATTGCGGACGGTCGATGACCTTGAGCTCGGTCGCCTCGCTCAGAACACGCACCTGCGTCGGCGAAAGCTCAGCATCAAAAATGATCAGGTCCGCACCCAAACGCATTGACCTTATCAACAGGTCATCAAGTTTGCCCTTACCGAGCAATGTTTTCGGATCGATCTTCGGTCGACGCTGGATGATGGTGTCGAGGATGACGACATCTGCCGACTCGGCAAGCTCTTTCAATTCTGCGAGCGACTCTGCCTCATCATCCATATCGCCGGTCGTTACTCCGACGAGAATAGCACGCTCGCCTCCGGTGTTCCGCGTCTTGGCTGTAAGACGAATGCGTGCCATTTCGTCTTCTAGCGATTCGATCAGAGCAGCAAAGTCCGTATCGAGATGTGCTGGAATCGCGGGTTCGAGATATTCGTAAGGCGTAACTTCGGCCTCAAGGCCGTGAGGTTGTTCGTTGCCAGCACCGTTTCTGCCCGCATCCGGCACGAGGTGGGCCGAGTAGACCAATCCCGGCAAGCCGTCCTTTCGATCGACCTGAATGATCGACATCAGATCGAGCCGGAGCAATGCGAGGTCGGTGAGGTCGTCCTGCGTCAGCTTTTCACCAAGCAGATGCGTGTGAACGCACCTCAGACCGCGAAAACGGTCTTCCGACACACGAGCTCGACCGAAATCCGGTAGCTCTATCTGCTTCGCCGTGCCGACCATGACGTATTCGACCTGGCCCTTGCGATTAAGCAAAACGCCGATCTGCCGCCCCGTCTCGTGCGAAAGCTCGGACATCTGACGGGCAAGCTCAGGCGATACGATCTGATCCTGAGCCACACGCCGGGTGCCGAGCTTCTCGATACGCCGAAGTTGATTCTGTTTTAAGCCGCGGGTAAACCCGTGAACGTTACTGATAAGCCAAATCCCCCGCCTAGATTATACCAAACATAGTGTTCGAAACCGTGATTATCCTGTCTCGAAAAAGGGGTGGTGAAAAAAGGGGGGAAAGGAGGTATGTGGGGGGCAGAAAAACCAAAAAAAATAAAAAACCCGGGGGGCCCCCCCGGGGGGAAAAGGGGAAGGGAGGGAGGGAGCCGGGGGGGGGGGAAGTCTCCCCCCGGCGCGGGGGGGGAGGGGAGGGGGGGGGGGGGGGGGGGGGGGGGGGGGGAAGGGAGAAGGAGAGGGGAGGGGAGTGGGGGGGGGGGCCGGGGCGCGCCCCCAAAAAAGAAAAAAAAAGAGGGAGAAAGAAAAACCCCCTCCCCGCGGCGGGGGAGGAATTATTGAAGGGGAGCAGAGACCATGGTGGGGGGGGAGGAGGGAGGACGGGGGGGTTTTGTGGGGGGGCGAGGGGGGAGGCGGGTCGCCCCCCCCCCCCCCCCACCCCCCCCCCCCGGGAGAGGGGGGGGGGGGGGGGGGGGGGGGAGGGGGGGGGGAGGGCGCGGCCGCCCGGGGGGGAGGGCGAGGAGGGGGGGGGGGACGCGGAGGGGGGGAAAAAAAGCGCGATCCGGAATATTGGAAAACCCGCGTCTATCCAGACTGATCTTTATTCCTTCTCCATCAACGCCTCATACTCGCCGGTCTCGACATATTCCAGCACCTCAGCGACTCGCCAGATCGGGAATGGGTGCGAGAGGCCTGAGTTCATCACGTCGGCCCAGAAGCGGTCGAGGCGGCTTTCGTCGTAGTTCTTTTTGAACTCGCGGCCTTGCTCGAGGAAGAGATCGTAGTCGATCTTTGAGGCAAAAGTGCCGCCGGCGAGCTTCATCATCGTACGGCCGATGACATGCGGGTCCTGCACAACTAGCAGAGCGGCCCGGTCGCAGGACAGCTCGGCCTGGCGAGACCAATTAAGCAAAGCACTTGCCAGGCCCATTGAGACAATAAGCTTGATTATCTCCGAACCTGGGATCAGCCGTGCGATCGAAACATTTATCAGAGCCTCTATCAAACGTGCCGCCGTCAGATAAAGTACGTGTTCCGCATGAATATGCCCAACCTCGTGTGCGAGAACGGCTAGTGTTTCCTCGTCATTCAGCCGCTCGATCAACGCCGAATGCAGGACAATTATCGGTTTCTCCACACCACCGGTGAAGGCATTTACGATCGGATTCTGCTGTAGGTAAAGGTCTGGCTTTTCAACGCCGAGGGTGTTGCAAGCGATCTCGAGTTTGGCGTACAGGTCTGGGCACTGGTTCGGCGTGACCTTGACCGCACTGGCCATGAACATCACGCGGATCGCCGATTCGCCAGTCCATTCGAGCAACTTCTTTAACGCACTATCGACTCCAGGTATTGCCTTGACCGCCGCCAAGGCTTTCTTGTCGAGCGGGTGAACGTAGTCGTTCTTGTGCAGATTCGCAAACTTCTTATGCGGCTCGTTCGACAGCGGCAGCTTACAGCGGCCGCAGTTCGCTTCGCCGTTCACGTAGTCCGGCTTTACCGCATTCTTCTGTCCACAAAAGCGGCAAGTGACCGAATGGCCTTTCATTGGTGTCGTCGACTCGTCAGCGTCTGGGCGTTTTCTTGGCATAAGGTGATTTTAATGATTGGCGTAAGCTTTAGCTAGAGAGAAGAACGAATATAGTGCAGAAAAGTTGCGGGAGTCAGAATGTAAACGCCGAGATCGCAGAGAAAAGATGGGATTAGCCAGATCAGAATTCCTATCTCCGCGTTCTCAGCGATCTCTGCGTTTAAATCTTGAGGTGAACAACCGTCTCCACATGATGCGTCTGCGGAAAGAGGTCGAGTGCGGTAATCGATTCGACCCGGTATCCAGCGTCGAGCAATATTCGCAGATCGCGTGCGAGGATCGACGGTTCGCATGAGACGTATGAGACATGGGGCGTTTTCATTGCTGCGAGCATTGGGATCGTTTCTTTCTCGGTTCCGGAGCGTGGAGGATCGAGCAGAACGAAATCGGACTTCTTCTTTCTGTTATTATAAAGAAAGCCTTCGACACCCTTGTTTGCGAATTCCAGATTGGTCAGCTTTGCTCTAAAAGCATTTTTCTCAGCAAGAGCTATCGATACCGAATTCCCTTCAACACCAGTGACCGTCTTAAACCGTCTAGCCATTGGCAGCGAGAACAACCCGACTCCGGCATACAGATCCAGAGCATTGTCGCCTGTCGCGTCGCCTATCGCGGTCTCGATCAGCTTACCTGTGAGCGAACGATTTGCCTGAAAGAATGTTGCGGCTGTGTACGAATATTGCTCACCATTGATCTCGATGTCGATCTCGGCCGCCGGATCGCCGAGTGCCATTGAGTGCGTCGAGACGCGTCCGCCTTCGCCGCTGACGGCCTCCATTTCGGCGGCATCTTCCCAGAAACGCTCCCACGCTATGTCGTTTCGGAGGTGTTCGAGCGTCGACTGCATTCCCGGAGTAAGGATCGGGCATTCGGCGATATCGACGATGGTGTTCGAATCACGTCTGAAATAGCCAATCTGCTTATTCTTAACGTCGATGTGCCAACGTGCCCTTGACCGATATTCGAACTGATTCGGGCTCTCGATGATATTGATCTCGCCTTCGAAGTCGATCTTGCCGATCCGTTTGAGACAATCTTGAACGATCCCAACCTTTGCTTCGAGTTGCGAAGGATAATCAAGATGCTGAAAGTCGCATCCGCCGCACACGCCGTAGTATTGGCAAGGCGGCGTAATTCGCGTCGGCCCATGCTGCCGTGTCTCGACGATGTCTGCAAATGCCGTGCTCTTCTTGAGATCGCGGATCTTGACCAGCAGAACGTCGCCGGGAGCCGACAGCGGCACGAGCACAGTTAAGTTCTCGGCAAACCCGATCCCAAATCCACGAGGCACGATCTTCTCGATCTTGACCTCAATCACGTCACCTTTTGTATATGTTTTGCTCAAAGTAGGTCCTGCGGAACTAATAATCTTTGCACAAATCTGAGTAGGAACCAACTCGACCCCTTTTCGGTACCGCCCTTGGCCAGGTGTATCACTTGTATCAAGCGGGTCGATAACTTTCGTGTTACAGACAGCTAGATTTCTTCTATATGTCTTTATCTATGTAGATATATACTATTCTTTTCTTAAGTATAGAGAAGGGCTGAGGTCGATCAACTAGAGGTCTGTAACAGTCACGGAGACGAACCGCCTGATCCAGGTGTTACAGGCTACAGATTGAAATTTCCCAGAGCCAGCAGGTTCCTAAACGTATCCAGATCGTGATTGTTCTTATACGAAAGCGTGAACATCACCGCGTAACGCCCTTTGACCGTCGCGTACATCCGCTTCATGCCTGCGTCGGACGAGGTTCCAAGGTAGCCGAATTGCTTCGCTCCAAGCTTCTCCGCCTGCGTTTCCGAGTATCGAAAATCGGGCGGCAATTTCATCGTTGCGTACGTCGCCCGCACTGCGTCTAAGTAATCGACCGCGTCCTTGATCTGCGGATTTGCGGTCAGGTCTTCGATCGAGATGCGAATAATAGCGTTCTCGGCAATGTTCTCTGTTGCGGTGCGATATGCAGTCAGGAAGATGTTGACACGCTTCAAGGCTCGGTCAAGCTGATTCTTTTCCACCGGTTTGAGCGATGTCGGAGCCTTCAAGCTAAGGTCAAACCCGAGCCGCTTTGCAACGACCTCAAAATCATCCCCCGCTATCGTCCAATGCTCGGGAAAGGTCACTTCGAAGCCGAAAGTCTCATTACGGTAAGTTCGCCCAACAACGGTTCCCTTGTCTAATATCGACTTTGCCTCGGTCCCTGCCTTAACAGGAACGCCGGGAGGGATCTTCGTTGGGGTCGCCTTAGGTTTGGCGGTTTGTGCGTACGAGAATGTGGCAAATAGCAGAAGTAAAACAAGCGATCTCATAAAAAATAAAGTCCGAGTCGCGGAATCCCAGCCTCTTCTCTCAAACGCTTTAGCAGCATCAGGTCGAACGTATTCTTGTAGCTGTCGGCGTCCATATCGGCCTTGTACGCCCTGAGCTGGCTCGCGATCTCTTTCTCCAATACCTTTAGATGCCCGCGATCCCAATTCGTTAGCATCGCCCTTTCAAGAAGTTTCTCGACATCGCCCAGCGAGCCGTCTATAGACTCAAAATTGGTCGCAAGATCAGCATTCAACTGATTCAAACGCTCGATCGCACGAGTAATATCCTCGTCCATCTCCCCCACCGCGACACGTCCAAGCTTCTCAATAGCCGTCTCAATATGCCCACGTATCGCCTCAAGACTAAACCCGCCCGTCTCCTCTTTCGCCTCAGTCTCCTCACTCTTCCCGGCCTGCGAGGCCATCCATTCCTTGTACTGAACCTCGATCTCTTCGCGGCAATAAAAAAGGCTCTTGATCGTCCGCGTGCCCGGCGGCTGCTTGTCAAAAACATCAAACACCGACTCGATCGACCGCAAAACAATATGCAGCGGTATCCCCCGATCCTGCCAAGCCTCCATCAACGCCCAGTCGAGCGGACTCAGAAACAAATGCTTTCCCCGCCGCCGCACAAACGTATCCTCGATCTCGGTGTAGTAGTTAAAATAATTCACGCGTGTTGAAGAGAATGCTATTAGCTGGCCACGATGTTGTCAAAAAGCTCGCCCTGAGTCGCTAACCAACATGCCAAAACCGCCGCCACCCTTAGTTTCGGGTGGCAGCGGTCTTAGTTCCTTACTGTATAGAACCGATCAGTTGCGAGCGATCAGGTCAATGTTCGATCGGTCCCCGCCCTTTGGCAACGTGCGTGGCTCGAAAGTGTATCGTCTTGAAACCACCATCAGCGTGTAGTGTCCGCCGACAGCTAGTCCCTCGAACCGGTAGTTGCCAAAGAACCGGTCGTCACCGTGCGAGACTTGCCGTTTGCATCGGTAAGCACGACCTGAGCATTCCGTAGGCCTCTGCCATCTGGAGTTTGAACGCGACCGGAGATTGCCGCGTCGGACGCTCCAATACCTGAAAGAGTGACGCTCCCATCAATGAATCCTGCGTCGAGTTTTCTTCCGTTAGCGTCAGAAACAACACTCGGTGTTGGATCGCTGCCGAAGCTAATTGCGACTGCGTCTACACGTGAGCCGCCCCCGACGGTGAAACGTATGTTCACCAGCTGCCGTTCGCTTTTAGCAAAGGTCAGCTGCGAGGCCGAATCGATCAGCACCGTCACACGTCCAGGCTTGGTCGAGTCGCTCGTCAACACAGCGTCGATGCCGTCGGCAAGTTCGACACGCGGGTCAGTAAGTTTCGACGGGTCGAATTCGAGCGTGAAGCTCGCCGCGACCTCGTCTCCGTTGCCGTTCATCGTTATCGGAACCGCTACTTCACGGGAGCCATAAGCGGTGGCTTCGCCGATAGACACTGTTCTATCATTGGCAACCCCACGTTGCGGCGAAAGCACCTGCAGGATCGGTCGATATGGGCCGCCCGGAGCAACGCTCGGATCAAGTCCCGAGATGAAGCGTCGAGCCTGCACGATATCCGTTGCGTCGAGCATACCGTCGCCTTTCGTTACCGCCGGTGCAGAATCCGCACGCTGAAATTCATTGTACAGTGGATGCGGCACGAGATTTCTAACGACGAACTGTCTGATCGCAACAATGTCGTTGGCAAGCAAACCGCCATCGCCCGAGTATCGTCCACTAACGTCGCTCTCCATACCACGGGCATAGATCACGGCTCCGTCGGTGTACGTCGTCTCAAGCGGATTGCCATCGCCATCGAAGGACACCCTGACCATCGGCTCGTCGCCGAATGTTAGAAGAGTGTTGCCGACGTTTATATTTCCGTGCGAACGGAATCGCACCTTGACCACCTCACGATCACCCGGCGTCAGAGGCGTTGCAAATGTAACGCTAATGCCGAGCTTTTCAAAGTTCGAAGCATCGCTCGTGATCGAGCAGCCGGGAGCATCCGCACCGCACTCAACCTCAGCGACCTTTAGCGGGTTCGCTGAATAGCCGAGGCTGAAATCCATGCTGTATTCATTGCCGCGTGCTTCCAGATTGAGAGGGATGATAACATCGTCGCCCGGAATCAGATACTGGCTGATCACACGCAAGTCACGAACGCCCGCCGCCGCATCATAGCCGACGAAGTTGGCGTTCATCACGTTCGTGTTCACATTAGAGTAGCTGCGGCTTAACGGATCAAAGGTAAACCCGCCTGCCGCCGGGGCCACGACAAAACTGCCTCCGCCCGCGAGTTGCCTGAACGTGAATCTGCCATTCGAATCAGTCGTTACGGTCGCAGTGGTTGAACCACTGAGCGAAACCGTTACGCCGGACATATCTGTGTTCGATCCGCCCGAGACGAATTGCTGCACTCGTCCCGTGATCATCACGTTGACCAGATGCGAGGCGGGCGTCGCTGAGCTACCGTTCACGTTTCCGTCACCTGCATAGGTACCAGTGATCGTCTTCGTACCTGGCGTGGTCGATGTCAGATTACAGGTTTGTGCCGCAACCGCCGCGGTACAGGAAGCTGAACCATCGGAAACCGTAACGTTTCCTGTTGGAGTCCCGGCTCCCGGAGCGACGAGTGTCACTGTCCAATTGACCGGGTAAGACTCGCCGACGTGAGTCGGCGTATCGAGCTGTGCCTGATTCGTGATCGCCATGACCGAATCGGCCTTACTCACGACCTGCGGGCCACCGGTAAGGGATCCGGCACTAATGTTGAAGTTCGTATCGCCATTGTAAGCGGCTGTCACAACGTGAGTACCGCCAATTAGGCTCGAAACTGTACACGTCGCTTGAGCCGCCGTCATCGCGACATTATCGCAAAGCACGATGCCGTCAAAGTTGAACGAAACCGTTCCGCTCGGCGTGCCGACTCCGGGTGCGACAGGAGCGACCGTTGCGGTGAACGTCACCGGCTGCCCGTAGACCGACGGATTCTGCGAACCCGTAACTACGGTCGTCGTATCCGACTTGCCGACTGATTGTCCACCAGTAAGCGTGCCGTTGCTGCCGTTGAAGTTGGCATCCGAATTATAGTTCGCTGAAACCGCATGGCTGCCGACCGACAGGCTCGATGTCGAGCAGGTCGCCGTGCCGCTGCTCATCACCGCAGCCGCACAAAGTGTGTTGCCATCGATGACGAAGGTCACATCTCCCGTCGGCATGCCTGCACCCGGGGCGTTGGCGGTTACGTTCGCCGTGAACGTGACCGTCTGTCCGAATACAGCAGGGTTTGCCGAAGCCGAGACAGCCGTTGTGGTGTCAGCTTTGTTAACGACCTGTCCGCCCGCGAGCGAGCCGGTCGAGGTGTTGTAATTTGCGTCCGCGTTATAGGTTGCAGATACCGGATGAGTGCCGGCGTTGAATGCCGACGAAGTACACGTCGCCACTCCTGCCGTCATCGCGGCGTTCGTGCATACCGCACTGCCGTCAACGCTGAAGGTTACTGTTCCCGTCGGCGTTCCCGATCCGGGAGCGTTCGACGAGACAGTTGCGGTAAACGTCACCGACTGGCCCGTTACCGAAGGATTTACCGAAGATGCAACCGCTGTCGAAGTCGACGCTGCATTCACAACCTGACCACCGGCGAGCGTGCCGGTCGACGAATTGTGATTTGCAGAACCGCTATAGGCAGCCGAAACCGGATGTGTTCCGGCGGTGAATGCCGAGGAAGTGCAAGTCGCCTGTCCGCCAGTCATCACCACGTTTGTACAGACCGGGCTGCCGTCGACGCTGAATGTGACCGTGCCCGTCGGCGTTCCCGATCCAGGGGCAACCGATGAAACCGTTGCGGTAAAGGTGACCGACTGTCCCGTCACCGAAGGATTTACCGACGATGCCACCGCTGTCGAAGTTGATGCGGCATTCACGACCTGTCCGCCCGCGAGCGTACCTGTCGATCCGTTGGAATTCGCGTCACCGTTGTATGTGACCGAGACGGGATGAGTTCCCGGCGTGAAATTGGACGATGTGCATGTCGCGACTCCGGCCGTTAATGCTGCATTTACGCATACCGGGCTGCCGTCGACGCTAAACGTCGCCGTGCCCGTTGGCGTTCCAGTTCCAGGAGCTACGGTCATTACGGTCGCGGTAAATGTGACCGACTGTCCGGTTACCGAAGGATTTACTGAGGACGCAACTGCAGTCGATGTAGCGGCAGACCCAACGCCTTGTCCACCAACCAGCGAACCCGTCGAGCCGTTGTAATTGGCATCGCCGTTGTAGGTTGCTGACACCGGATGGTTTCCGGCGTTGAAGTTCGATGACGAACAAGTCGCCTGATTGCCTGTCATCGCAGCATTCGTGCAGACGGGGCTGCCGTCAATGCTGAACGTGACAGTGCCTGTCGGAGTTCCAGATCCTGGTGAGACCGCCGTGACGGTTGCTGTGAATGTCACCAACTGTCCGGCGACTGACGGATTGGCGGACGATGCAACCGAAGTCGTCGTGTTTGCCGGGTTTACCGTCAACCCGCCCGTAAGAGTGCCATTGCTGCCGTTATAGTTTGGCGAACCACTATAGATAGCGGTCACCGCGTGATTGCCAGCAAGCTGCGAAGGTAGATTGCAAGTCGCAACTCCCGCCACGACCGGTACATTCAGGCAGACTACGTTGCCGTTTACACTGAAAGTTACCGTTCCAGTTGGGGTTCCCGTGCCTGGTGCGACCGGGGCGACGGTTGCCGTCACGGTTACGCCCTGGCCGGTTACCGAAGGATTCGGCGAGGCGGACAGGACAAGCGTTGTGCTCGCCGGATTGACCGTCAAGCCGCCCGTGAGGCTGCCGTTGCTACCGTTAAAGTTGGTATCGCCACCGTATGTGGCTGTGATCGGGTGGTTGCCGACGTTTTGCGAAGGCAAGTTGCAGGTCGCCTGAGCTCCTGCCATCACCACATTCGTACAGACCGGCGAACCGTTGATACTGAACGTGATCGTTCCCGTCGGTGTTCCCGTTCCCGGTGCGACTGGAGCGACGGTTGCCGTCACGGTTACGCTCTGGCCAGTTACCGAAGGATTAGGCGAAGCCGATAAGTTAAGCGTTGTGTTCGCCGGATTGACCGTCAAACCGCCGACAAGCGAGCCGTTGCTGCCATTAAAGTTTGCGTCGCCATTGTAGGTTGCAACTACCGGATGGTTTCCGGCATTTTGCGTCGGCAAGTTGCATGTCGCCTGGGCACCTGTCATCGCCACGTTCGTGCAGACCGGCGAGCCGTTCACGCTGAACGTCACCGTTCCCGTCGGCGTGCCGACTCCCGGAGAGACAGGTGCGACGGTCGCCGTGACTGTGACGCTCTGACCGACTGCCGAAGGATTTGGCGAAGCCGTGAGGCCGAGCGTCGTATTGGCCGGGTTGACTGTTGTGCCGCCGGTTTGCGTCCCGGTATTTCCGTTGAAATTGCTGTTTCCGCTGTAGGTTGCGGTAACGACATGATTTCCGGCAGGCATGCCCGGTGCGTTACACGTCGCCTGCCCGCTGGCCAGAACGATTGCGGTGCAAACTGGAACTCCGTCAACGTAAAACGTTACCGTCCCGGTCGGCGTTCCGCTGCCCGGTGCTGCCGCCGTGACATTTGCGGTGATCGTAAAGCCCTGTCCGGTAACTGCCGGATTTGGACTGGTTGTGACCGTGACGACCGAGTTTGCAGGATTGACTGTCTGAGTAAAGACGGGTGAAGTGCTGCCCGTAAAACCTGGGCCGCCGCTATAGACAGCCTGAACATTATTCGCTCCGACAGGAAAACCTGCCGTGCTAAGCTGGGCCGTGCCGCCGCTGAGGGTGACCGGCGCTCCGTAATTTACACCGCCGACAGTAAACTGAACAGTGCCCGTAGGCGTTCCGCCAGCCGAAGTCACTGTTGCCGTCAATGTGGCATTTTGGCCCGAAACCGAAGGATTCGACGATGAGGTGATCGCCGTGGCTGTCGAACTCGTCGCTACGTTCGTAAAGACCGTCTGTCCGCCAAGCGTTGGGAAACCCGTGGCCGCGATCTGATATGCTCCGTGGGATACGGTAGATCCGTTGCTCGCAGTGACCGTGCCATTGACAGTGAATGAACCTGTTGCCCCCGGGGCAAGATTGGAGTAGTTACACGTAACGGTACCGGAGTTTAGAACGCAGTTCGTATTGTCCGACACTGAACCAAAAACTACGCCCGTAGGCTGTGTTGCAGTGATCGTTGGATTGATAGTGCTGCCAGCACCATTGCGATAGTTGTAGGTATATGTGATCGCCGAACCGCTACCGGCGGTCGTCGGACCCGTTGCCTGAACAGTCGGACCGGCGACTTCGTTATCGGTGATCTCATCAATATAAACGTATCCGGGATGTCCGCTCGGTTCGCAGCCGGCCGCGAGAACTTCGATACGGATCGAGTCAAGAGGATTTACAGGGTGGGCTGGCGACGATTTGAGGTCGATCAGCGTCCAGTCAAGGTACTGCCAGAATTCGCTGCTGCCAAAGGACGCCCCGTTTTGCCAGTTCTTACCGGCTTCACCTACAAAAGACTGAAAATCGTGAAGCACGTCGTTCCCGTTAGTTTCGTTTATCACCCGAACGCGGAAATATGGCTTCTGCTCATTTGTGTGTGCGCTCGACGTGGGATTTACCATGACAGCAGCGTAGGTAAATTTTACGTGTGCCAACCCGTCCGAAGGGTCGACGTAGGCGGGCCGCGTCTGGACGATCCTGTTTCCGTTTCGCGAAAAGCCTCCGGAGCTGTAAGAATTCTGACTATTGACTCTCGCAGTATAATTACCATACGCCGGAAAGCGTAGATTATTATTCGACCGCGGGTCGGACAAACTCAATGGAGCAACTCCCGCCCCTCCAACAATAGCGCTGAGATCGGCACCGCCTGCCCCAAGAGGCTGGCTAAGTCCGTTGTTGATAAACGAAGATTTTGTCCATCCGGAGAAGTTTCCGGCCTCAAAACTTCCGTTCGTCACAAGTGCTGAAACACTCGGGCCAAAATAAAGTGCACAAATTAGTGCAAACGCCAATACAGCTAATGTTCTTTTCATTTTAACGGGGCTCCTGTGGGGTGATCGTGGAAACATGAGCTAACGCGCGAAAGGCATCGCTCAGATCAATTAAGTCGAATGTACTCTTATCCGTTTCCGGAAACGATCGCTTCGTGTGGTTCTAAATACTGGGCGGGTCGTTGGGGATGCAGCCGGTGCGGGAGCACTAGCGTCCCTACTATCGTATTACCAGCGGGAAGCGACTGTCAAGGAATTTATTTGGACAACTCCTGCGTCAAACAAGCCCTTGGTGACTGAACGATCGCACCTTACCGGTGTTTTTTCTGGCGATATTTGGTATCTTTTTGTTGGAACTTTCGATCGTTTACCCTCGTAACCTTCATTGACAAGGCGAGGGTTTGGGCTTTTGATGATCAAGTCGGGTTTCGGGAGAACACAAGTTGGAAGCTGTAAAGGCTGTAACCGAAATTAATGGAGCGGATCTCGTCAAGCGTGCCCGAGCGGGCGATGGCGCGGCGTGGGAGGATATTGTCTCGGCTTTTTCGAGACGCATTTTCAATCTCGCGTACCGGTTCACCTCCAGCCCCGACGCCGCCGAGGATCTTACGCAGGATGTTTTTATTCGCGTTTATCGGTCTTTGGACCAATACGACCCGAAACAGGGTGATCTCGCGAATTGGTTAATGCGGCTCGCTCGCAATTTGATAATCGATGATTACCGGCACCGTCAGCGAAATCCGCAGAACACGATGGCAGATGCGGTGGATGACCACCAATATCACCTTCGTGCCGCCGGGACCTCGGCCCATCGCGAGATGGAACGCAAAGAACTCGCAGGCCAGGTTCAAGAAGGAATTGACAAGCTGCCCGAAGATCTGAAGACCTGCGTGATACTTCGCGACATCGAAGAACTTACCTATCAGGAGATCGTCGATGTATTGAAAATTCCTGAGGGAACGGTCAAATCACGTATTAACCGAGGCCGAATTGAGCTGGCCAAAATATTGATAAGTATGAGAGTGGTCACCGTATAGCGATATGATAGATCCGGAAGAAAAACAGGAATCGCACGGCGTAGATATAGCTGAAATTGGGGCAGAAGTTGGTTCTGAGTTAGCGGTCGACGGGTTGTTCGAAACCGCTGGTGATTTAATAGGTGGTGTCCTGGACGTTGTTTCAATAGACATTTGATCTGATCAAGGGGTAGAAGTTTTTATGATGAAGGAGCAGGAAAACATTATTAATTGTTCGACGTTCGAAGAACTGTTGACCGATTATCTTGATAAGACGCTTGAGAGCACGGCACACAAGTCCGTCGCGTCTCATGCTCTGGCCTGCCCGCTTTGCCACTCGCTTCTCAATGACGTTAAGGATTCGCTTGAGGTCTGCCGCAATATTACGGCTCCGACCATGCCTTTGACCCGGCTTGAGGCACGCGTCCTTTCAATGACGATGCCCGAGACGGCGATGCCGTGCGAGGATTTCGAAGGCGCACTTACCGACTATCTCGACGGATTTCTTCCCGCACAGGTCTTTCATCGCTGGGAACGCCACGCCGCTCTCTGCACTTCCTGCGAAGACCTGCCCGGCATGGTCGTTCGCTCGATCGCCGCTTGCTACACTTACAAGATGGACGAGCTTGAGGTTCCCGCAGGCTTGAATCAAAGAATTTTGAATCTCACGAGCGGACTCGGATTGCCCGAACGTTCGGTCAAAAAGTCACTCGCGGCTCGAGCCGGCGAATGGCTCAGCGGACTTCGGCTTCCCGGCATTCCGCAGCTTGCTCCGGTCGCGATGATGTTGACGTTCGCGTTTCTCGTCTTTAGCCAGACGGTTTCGGCCGACGGGTCGCTGGCAGGTGTTTATCAGACCGGCGTGGAGCTTGCGGAGACGACATATCAGCAAGGTGCTGACGCTTGGAACGGTGCTTCGACGGCGACCGAGCAGACACCGAAACCGGAACCTGTTAGCGGTACACCGGTAAGCAATGGGGAGCAGAAATAAATGAATTGTGCCTATCACACACAGAACGCGGCAGCGGTGAGCTGTAACGGATGCGGCAAACCGCTGTGTCCGGCCTGCGATCACCGCATTAAGGGGTTTCCCTTCTGCCAGGACTGTATCGTAATGGGTGTCGATCTGCTCAGGCAACAAACACGCACGAATCACGTGCCGTTCGTCAAGAAACGAACATCGCCCTTCGTCGCAACGCTGCTCTCAATGCTCTGCCCCGGCCTCGGAGCAGCGTATAACGGCCAGATCGTAAAAGGTTTTGTTTACTTTGGTGTATTCGTCGGTTTGTTTCAGCTTGCGGTTTTGTCCGCAGGGATTGGGACGCCGCTGTTCGTTTTCGGGTTTATCGGAATGTGGTTCTACTCCGCACTCGACTCGTATCGTACGGCTCAGATGATCCGATCAGGCGTGACACCCGATATTGCGGACGACATTCTCGTCAAGCGTTTCTCGGGTAATCCCAAATTGTGGGGCGGCATTTTGACTGTCATCGGCGTGCTATTTCTGATGCAGAGGGTCTTCAATCTCGGATTTCTAATGCGCGGAATTTTGCCGCTCGTACTGATCGGGCTTGGCGTTTATGTTCTGCGAGGGTATATATTTAAACCAAAGAAAGCTGCGGCAGAATGGGGCGGCACCGGAACGTCGACCAGCTTCGCTCTGACGCAGCCGCGTTATCAGGAAGCAAATTACGCACAAAACGACTTTGCCGACAGATCGCGAAGCGGCAGTTGGCGTGACATCGGGTAGGCAGGAGTTTTATGTTAAAAGCAACGGGCATAGTTGGCGGAGTTTTAGCTGTGATCGCACTCGTGATCACCTTGCTCGAGGTGTTGATCGGATTCGTCGGATTCATTTCGTTCGCGATCAAATTGTTGATTATACTCGCCTTCGTCGCAGTATTCGCCACCGTCGGGTTCATGATCTTTCGAGCTTGGCAAAACAACCGCCGGACGAAGTGATCGAACAGTTTCGTTTATCAAATCCATAACCGTACGCTGTGGCATGACGATTCTCGGCTTGCATTCAGGAGCTGTCTGTGGTCTTATTAAGCTTCCGTGTATTTGAGTAAAATCGGGTGTCCGGAAGTTTACAGGCAGTTTATCCCATAATAACAGCGAGAGTTTGGTTATTTAATAGGTTGACTCTTGTTCAGGTTTCGCGTTAGTCGCTCGCGGCTATTCTTGCGTGATTCCAAGTATCGGAACAGTAAGTTCTGGTGCGAAAGATCATTAAAAGGAGCTTAAAAGCATAATGCAGAAAAACGACAAGGCCTACGCCTTTCTTTTATCTCATAAATATAAGAATCGAATTGTAATAAAGCGCGTCGCTGTATCCAAGAATATTTTGCACTTTGGATCAGCCGGCGTATTTTTACTTGGAGGCCTCGCGACCGTCGCATTTGGCCTGAGCACAATACTGAGCAATCCCACCTTCGCAGAAACAGCGGCAACTTCAACGACAACAGAGGTCGCAGCCGAACCGGCTAAGATCGAACAACCGGTGGAAACGATCGATTATTCACGTCCGCAGGCAAACGAATTTGCAATCAACAGCGGTGGCCCGGAGGAAAATAACGATCAGGACGGTGAGAGCACCGAACTTGAGAATACTCTTCGGCAGATAGAACGCACTTCAAACCCGGCAAATCTGCCAACGATGTGGGCTCACCTTGGTAAGATCAACAACGAATTCGGCTTTCGTCGCAACCCGTTCGGCGGCCGGGCTTACGAATTTCATCCCGGTATGGACATCGACGGCGAACGCGGCGATGCGATCGCAGCACCTGCTAACGGCACGATCATCTCTGCAGGATACAAAGGCGGCTACGGCAACATGGTCGAGATCGACCACGGCAACGGCCTCGTGACCCGCTACGGTCACATGTCGAAAGTCGAGGCAACCGCCGGTGACTCGGTCCAACGCGGCCAGCTGATCGGCTATGTCGGATCAACCGGCCGATCGACCGGCCCGCACCTACACTACGAGCTCCGCCTCAACGACAAGCCGATCAACCCGCGACACTTCCTGCCAGCCGAACCGGTTGATCTTTCGAAGATCCTAAAGAAATAGATTTAATTGAATTTAATTAAATAGGCGAGCCGATAAATGGCTCGCCTTTTCAATGTTAGATCAGCTCCGTCTTACCGCGTGACCGTAACGTTGTTCGCACTTAAGGTAGTTCCGGTTGCCCTTTGAAACTCTGAGATCGCGTTGTTTAAATTTGTACGGGCGAGAAGTTCGAGGTTTCTGGATCGAGACAGTTCAGTCTGACGTTGGGTAACGAGGTAAAAAGTCGTAGTACCGCCCCGAAACAGCCGCTGCTCACTGGCGTAGAGTTCCTCTGCCAGGATTCGGGCAGCCGTGGCTGATTCCATACGGCCTTCGGAAGACCGAAGGGCCTGGAGGGCATTGCGGACCTCGGCCTGGATGACCTGCTCGACCTGAGCTCTGGTATTGGCGATGCGGTCAGCCTCGACCCTCGAACGCCCCAGATTCGCCTTTGCGGCGCGATTGCCCCACGGCAACGCGATCTGGACGCCCACTCGGTAGGTCGGATAATCCTGCTGAAGCAGATTTCCGAGCGAATTGAAATATCCGCCCTGTAGATTCTCAGGCACGGTAGCCCCGCCGGACGAAAGTAGATTTGGGGTACCCGCGAGGCCGGTCGAGGTGTACGAGCTGACAATATCGATCTGAGGCTTCGTCTGATTGGTGAAGTACTGCTGGTCGATCTTGTTGATCTCAGACGAGATCTCAAGCTGCGCGATCTCAGGACGATTCTTAAGGGCCTCGGCCATCGCTACATCGATACCGATCTGCGGCACAGCGATCTCAGATGGTGTCACCGGCGTCAGGGGCGACCATTCTGCGACCGTGCGATCAGCCAGGACGAGCGTTTTGAGCGTGTTCTCAGCACGGGTCACGGCTTCCTGTGCACTATAAAGGGCTTGTTCGTAATTTGATATCTGCGAATTCGACGCTACCAGCTCTATCGGAGCAAGTATGCCCTTCTCAACCAGGCGCTTGTTGCTATCCAGCTGGTCGCGAGCCTGTTTGAGCGTTTCCGTCTCGACCTGCAGCAGGCGAAGAGCAAATACGAGGTTCCAGTACGCCACCTCAACCCCAGCAATGACGTCCATTGCCTTGACCTGAAGCTGAACATCTGTGAGATTGACGTTCTTTTTGGCGATCTCGATCGTGCGGCGGTTATTGTCGATGCTACGGTTTCGCCACAACGGTTGGTTAAATGTTGCGATTACGGATGTCGGGAACTGCGGATTAAGTGTCGCGTTACGGTTGCTGGTATTTGTACGCGACTGATTAAAGATGACGTCATACGATCCGCCGTACTTGGGCACAAACCCCGTGATGCCGAGATCGTTAAAAAACTGCTTCTGCGTAACCGAACCGTTCACCGCTCCGCCGATCGTTGACGCGGTTGGCGTCGTCCGACTCTCGTAGAACGTCTGCGAATTGAAGAGCGGATCATAAATACCGCGAGCCCCGTTCAATCCAAACTCCGCGATCTTTACGTCATTTCGGGACGCGTCGATATCGTTGTTGTTCTTGAGGGCCATCTCAATGGCCTGATCGAGAGTAAGCGACAGTTGGTCGGCAGCGTTAACGCCAATTCGATCAACGCCGGGCATCGGGCGGACGGGTTTGTCGAACGCCGGCTGCGTCGGCAACGGATCATCTGTCGGAACTGTCGGTGTGGGCGTAGCGGTCGGGGATTGAGCTGAAATAACCGTCGCAAAGCGCAACAGAAAAAGAGTGCAGTCAGCAACTGCACCGCGAGACGACTCAGGGATCTGGAAAAATCAAACATCAAAATATCAACGGGTCGCCTCATCTCTATCCATCGGAACGTCGCCGGCTGTAGCCGGTTTTCGCCTTATTACTGACCACATACGTTGGAACGCTCCAGAGATGCCACGAGAGAAACTTGTCTCCTGGGCATCGTCAAACAACGAATAGAAAACAGGCACAGCCAGAAGCGTCAGCAGCAAACAAAGTGACTGGCCTCCAACAACGAGAATTCCGATCGAGCGATTCGTCGCAGCTCCGGCACCGCTGCCGAGGGTCAACGGGATCATTCCCGCTACAAGCGCGATCGTGGTCATTAAGATGGGCCTTAATCGATCTCGATTTGCCTGAATGATCGCGTCGTAGCGGTTCATACCGCGCGACCGCAAGGTGTTTGTGTGATCGATCTGGAGAATAGCGTTCTTCTTAACGATTCCAAAGAGCAGCAAAATACCAAGAGCCGAGAAAATATTCAGCGTCTGGCCTGCGATCGCGGTCGAAAGGAGCGCAAATGGAACAGAAAGCGGCAGCGTGAGCAGGATCGTAACCGGGTGAATGAACGATTCGAATTGGGCGGCCAAGATCAGATACATGAACACGAATGAAAGAAGAAAGGCATAGAGAAACGCGTTGTATGCCTTCTCGAGTTCCTTCGACTGTCCGGTCACACCGGTCAGATATTCCGCCGGCATCTTGAGATCAGCGGCGATCTTTTGCATCTTCGCAACGGCATCAGATTCGGAAGAGTTTGGTGCAAGTCCGGCCGAGACCGTGATCTGCCGTTGTCGATTTAGACGATTGATCGATGATGGCGAAAGGCCTTCGTCGATCTTAACTACTCGTTCAAGATCTACCGTACCGCCGTTCGACGAGCCAACTGTGAAATACCGGAAATTACTGCGATCGCGTCGATACTGCTCTTCTGCACGAATAATAACGTCGTACTGCTTCGAATTCTCGCTGAACGTCGATGCGATCTGACCAGCGGAAAGAATATTGAGAGCCTGGGCAACATCCCCCGCACGAACACCAAGATCGGCTGCCTTAGTTCGATCGATCGAGACGCGTATTTCGGGACTACCAACCTCGTTCGAGGTATCCGGATCACGATAGATCGGATCCTTTTTCATCTGCTCGACCATCGCGTTGGCGTACTCATTAAGCTTGACCATGTCCGGCCCGGCGATATAAAAGCCAACACCAGAACCACCGCGTCCGAGGCCGATACTTCCCGCGATCGAAGAGGAAGCGGAGACCGTCACCTGATAATCCTTCGACGAATATTTCTTGGCAATATTTCTGGTCTGGTTGATAAGGTCAGCCTGAGATTTTTTTCGCTCCGAGACGGGAAGCAAAGCTACGTTGATAAAACCATTATTCGAACCGGAACCGCGTCCAAATCCTGCGAGGATCAGCGTATTCTTTACGCCAGGCACCTCTGCTCTGATGTCGCGCGCAATGCGGTCAAGAATAGACTGTGTGGCCGAGAGCGAAGTTCCCTGCGGACCTCTGATATTCACCTGAAACAGTGACTCATCCTCATCCGGCAAAAACGCCATACCCACGTATTTATAAAGCGGCACGATCGATGCAACGGTCAAGATACAGATGAGCACAACCACCCAACGAAATCGCATTGCCTTTACTAGCAACCACGTGTAAGATCCATCGATCTTGCTGTAAAACCACCCAGATTTGGAGTCACCGGAATGCTCCCTTTCGGGTTTAGGAGATTCACTGTCCTCGGAAAATTCAAATGTGTCGGATGGGGCTGCTCCCTCTTCCCTTTTCGATCCCTTCTTAGCCTTGATCCAACGAGCAGCAAGCATCGGCGTCAGCGTGAATGACACGATAAGCGAAACCGCGATCGCCGCCGCTGCGGTCAAGCCGAACGATGACATAAATCGCCCGACGATGCCGGTCATGAATCCAACCGGAATGAACACCGCGAGCAAACTCAGCGTCGTCGCCAAAACCGCCAGGCCGATCTCTCGCGTCCCCTCGACGGCCGCCTGCATCGGGTGCATTCCCTTTTCTTCGACAAAGCGATAAATATTCTCGAGCACTACGATCGCATCGTCGATCACGATGCCCACCATCAGCGTAAGGGCAAGCATGGTCATCTGGTTAAGCGAAAAACCAAATGCCGCGATCGCGGCAAAAGCTGCAATTATCGAAACCGGAATTGCGAGAGCTGCAATAATTGTGGATCGGAAATTCCAAAGGAAAAGGAAAACAATGATGGCCGCAAACAGTCCACCCAGAACGAGATGCTCCTCGATGGCATGTAGAGAGTTTTGAATGAATTCTGACTGGTCGCGGATCAGGGCGACCTTCATATCCGAAGGTAAATTCGGAATGATATTGGCCATCCTGCCCTTAACATTGTCGATCACCGCGATGGTATTGGCACCGGCTTGCTTTCGAATTCCCACCGAAACTGCGGGTACGCCGTCGAGCGAGGCTGCGGAGCTCGGCTCACCGCCCGTTTTCTCAACACTGCCTATGTCCTTGATCTTGATCGGAAAGCCATTGCGAGTCGTGATGACGACATCGTTGAACTGCTCGACCTCGGTCAGCTTGCTCATCGTTCGCACGCCGAGTGTTCGACGGCCTTCGACAATGTTGCCGCCTGGCATTTCCTGATTCTGCGAACGTATAGCGGCAGTGACATCCGTAACCGGAATATCAAATGCACGCAGCCGGTCGGGATTTACATTGATGCGGATCTGCGGCGAACGCGATCCCCACATAAACACTTCGCCAACCCCGTCGGCACTCTCAATACGTTTCTGTACGAGTTGCTCGACCTGCTCGGTCAACTCCATGATGTCGCGCGGAGCGCTGATGGTGTACATCAGGATCGGCTGCGAATCAGGGTCACTTTTTTGAGCGGAAGGCGGATCGGCAGATTCGGGAAGGCGGTTTGTGACGCCGCTGAGTTTTTGTTGGATCTCCTGGAATGCTACATCAGGATCTTTTTCGAGGTTGAAGGTCAGCGTTACGTTCGAACGACCACGCGATGAGCTTGATCGCATTTCCTCGACGCCCGGAACCGTATTTAGAGCTCCCTCGATCACATCCGTGATCTCAGTCTCGATCTCCTCAGGCGATGCCCCTGCGTTACTGGTGCCTACCGAGATGGTTGGCAGATCGATCTTTGGAAAACGATCGACTCCGAGCGTAAAGAAGCTAAACCCGCCGACAACTGTCAGGAAAAGCACGATAACCGTGGCAAACACGGGACGGTGTACACAAACTTCAGCTAACCATTGCATAGTGCTCCTCCTTGCTTTGCTTCCGACGATCTACTAACGGAAAACTAAAAACTAACTTTTGCTCCTTCATAAAGCTGATCGAGATTGCTCGTAGCAACGGTCTCGTCTGCATTGACACCGTCAACTATCTGAACCCAATCGCCTTCTTCAATCCCGAGTTGAACGGTGCGAAGCTTGGCTATTCCCTCAACGATGACGAAGACCCGATACGCCTGCGTTGCCTGGTCAGTGTAGCGAGCCGTTTTCGGGATGAAAATGGCTTTACCGCCGCCTTCGCGATTAATTCGAACAGTGGTGAACATTCCCTGTCGCAGAGAGTTGTCGCCATTCTCGATCGATGCTTCAACTTGAGCCGACCGAGATACCGGATCCACGGCGGGATTCACAGCCGTGACTATTCCCTGGAATCTGCGATCTTTATAGGCATCAAATTCCGCCGAAATGCCACGTCCAACTACGATGTATGGCACGTCCGCCTCGGCAACCTTGATCTGAACCTTTATAGGATTTGTTCGGAGAATGGTCGCGACGATCGACGCGCTCGAAACGTACTCGCCCACCGCAACAGGCCGTTCGCTGACGAAGCCGGGGAAAGGAGCCCTGATGACCGTATCGGCTATAGCCTGCTGAGCATCAGCGACCTGCGTCTGAGCCGATTCCACATCAGCTTTGGCACTTGCGATGGCCTGGTTACTTTGCGCGCGGTGTTGATCGCCGCATCGAGCTGTTGCTTCGCGGCGTTTGCTCGTGCCCTCGCGGTATCGCGTGCCGTGCGAAACTGCTCATACGTGATCATCGCTACATCGCCGGTCTCGGTAAGTTCGCGATAACGTTTCTCATTCGCCTCTGCTTGCTTCAGCTCAGCAACAGTCTGCTCATAGTTTGCGTTTGCTGCCCTCACCTCAGGGATAGTCGTTGCGTTAAATGAACTTCCGCGTCCGAGTCCGAGTCTCGCCTCGGCCTGCAACACTCCAGCCTGCGCACGTTTGACCGCGGCCTGAGCCGTGGAAAGCTGAAGCCGGGCGTCGCGATCGTCGATCTTAGCGATCAGGGTTCCGGTAGACACGTATTGGCCTACATTCACGCCAATATTCGATATCTTTCCCGCAGTTTTTGGCGCAACATTCGACTTCTCGTCGGCCACCAAGCTACCGGTCGCCTGGATGAAGGATGCGACATCGCGGGATTCGCTCTTGCCAACTGTGATCGCGATCGTGGGAGCCTGTGACTCTGCGTCGACGTTCGCATTGGCCCGTGAGCCCGAACCGCCCGACGAACCGCAAGCTAGGCTCGCCGCGGCCAGCAAAGCGCATAGGTACGTTCTTATTCGTGAATTCCGCATAGGTATTCGCCTTAAGTACAACATTTTATATTACTTGGGCGGTGTGTCGGAGTGTTACTATGTAAAGTTTTGTCAATCTGTGTAAGGCGATCTGTATGTAGGTGCCTGGCTGCGGCTACAATTTCGCCTAGCTAAAATGATAAGATTATCGGGTAATATCAAATCGAGGTAGCCATCATATGCAAGAAATAACCGCCTCCGAACTCAAGGCTAAACTTGACGCCGGAGAAGATATCCAACTTATCGATGTTCGTCAGCCAGACGAACATTCCTTTGCTCACATCGTGGGTGCAAAGCTTATTCCGCTGGGCGAGGTCATCGCTCGAATGGGCGAGATCGACCCGACGCGTGAGACTGTCGTCCATTGCAAAATGGGCGGTCGCAGTGCTCGAGCGATCGAAGCGTTGCAGCAGCGAGGCTTCGCGGGCTCGCTATCGAATCTGGTAGGCGGAATTACCGCTTGGTCGAACGATGTCGACCCAAGCATACCCAAGTACTGACCTTTCTTATTTCATCGAGTCTAAGACGCGTTGCGCCCCTAAAGCCATGCCTTTTTGATCGTGAGCAACACCGGGAACGTCGAAAAGAAGCCATTTGCTCGAGGGGTCGGCCCTTTTGACCTGTACAAACATAAAGCCTGCACGCTCAAAGCGGTTCTTGCCCTGAGCGTCAGCCTCCGGCGTCTGCCTTAGATTCTCAGTTCGCTGAGTATCCGCCGTCCCACGCATCAGGATAAGTCGGCCTCCTGTCCATCTCTTCACATCTTTCTGACTTACCGACACCGGCATGTTCTTTAGGCCGTACGGAAAATCGATCTCAGTGTCCGGCAATGTATAAAAGCCAGGATTTGCGGCTATCGCAAGACTGACTTTGTTATCCGGCATGAAAAGCATAAAACGATGGACGAACTGGCCGCCCGCAGAGTGTCCAAACAATACGTACTTATCGGCCTTGACCGAAAACTTCTGTTTCGCGTTTTCAAAGAGCTGCTCAACAACTGTGAACGACCACTTTGCTCGCGGATTCGGCGTGTTTTTTGCCTCCTTGCCCGAGGCGATGTTTCCAAAGTTATAACCGAGCGGCTCCGGCCAATTCTCCTCATCAAACTGCGGCGAGAGAACTAGATAGTTATTCTTCGCTCCCCACTCTACCCACGAATCAAGGTATTCATCGGCGTTCCTCTGGCGTCCAGCCATTACCACTACGATCGCGGTTTTCGCATTGATCGCCGGTGGCGCGGCATAGAATACCTTGATCGACGGATTGCCGGGACTCTCGAGAACGTAGGATTTACGTTCCGTCTGTGCTGACGGTTCCGTCGACGCAGGAAACGCACACTTGAGGCCATCGATAACTCCTTGCCATGAAGCACGGTCCTTTCTGATCGTAGGTTCCTGCTCGATATGGATAAATTTACCCGGTTCGGGCGAAGTATTTACGGCCGTTCTGCAAGGATCGCTCGTTTCTCCATTTGAGAATCTACCTTGAACATTGGTGAGGCGATCCGGGCAGCGTGGGGGGGCCGGCCGGGGGGGGCTCTGGAGTTCGTGGTAACCGTCGGCGAGCCATTGCTAATAAAGGCATTTGGACAGGTTTCGCGTTCGCCCATCCCGTGGAGTTGCACGGTAACGGTCTTCGGCCTGACCTTTACAAGCGTTTCGTGAACCACATGAAACGGAGTGGCGACAGAATGTGCAACGTCGGAAACCGGATAGAGCGAGTTCTCATCCGCAGACGACGGTTGCGTGCAGGGTGAAGGCTGCTTGTTAGAACGACGGTGAGCCCCCGCGAGCAAAAGCGGGGGCGCGGGGGGGGGGGGGGGGCGGGGGGGGGGGGGGGGGGGGGGGGGGGGGAGCTGCGGGTTGGCATCTGGTCGGGCTTGCCTGAAACGAGCCACAAGATTCTCAGCAACATTCTCAACTACTTGAACCAGACTGCCGCTCTGCTTATCTATCGTGTCCCGCTCTAATGCAAAAGCGGGAACCGAAACTAGCAGCACAAAAACAAACCAACCCATTTCAGAGATAATTCTTGTCATGTTAAAGATTAAAAATTCAGCCGGATCGCAAACTGCATCAAACGCGGACGCCCGACAATGCCGGTGATGCGACCGAAATTGACGCTGTTAATGTTTGTTTCGGGATTGTCGAAGTTGACGTTATTAAACACATTGAACACCTCGCCGCGGAGTTCCAGGTTTACTGTTTCAGTGATCCGGGTTCTCTTGAGAACGTTAAGATCAAAGTTAAAAAAGGACGGTCCGAAGATCGACGACAAGCCAAGTTGGCCGATCGTTCCCGGCTGTGGATTCTGGAAAATGATCGATCCCGGCGTGCTGCTGCTTCCGGGGGCGAGATTCGGATCGATGTAGAAGACTCCGGCTGCCGTCGTTCTGATCCCAACAAGCTGAGCGAGTTCGGGCCGCGTCAGATTTCCGACGACGTCAACCGTGTTCGATGCCGAGCGATCATCGCGATTAAAGGTTCCCCGCCCGGAGATCAATGAGAGTGGATCACCCGAAGCGTATTTGACGATACCGCCCAACTGCCAGCCGCTCACGAGAGTCCGGACGATGCCCCTTTGGGATCGAAGGTACTTTCGTCCGCGACCGAAAGGCAATTGATAGAGAGCGTTGGCGAGGAACTGGTGGGTTGCATTGAACTGGGCATATTCCCGTTCTGTATCGCGGAGAGTAAGGAACGAGTTCGTATCCCCTGTCGAGCCAATAAAATCAGAAAGGCCCTTCGACCAGGTATAACTCGCCTGGAACCTCAGTCCACCTGTAATACGTCGCGTGAGTTCGATCTGCAGCGAATCATAGGACGATTTCGATCCGTTGGTAAAGAACTGCGCTCCGCGGACCGCCGGATTTGCTCGAATGAAATTGATCGGCAGATCGCCTCTCGCAACCGCGTCAAAAAACGGAGCACCGCGAACGCCACCGATCAGCCGAACCCTCGAAACATAGTCTGCAAAATCACCGGCACGGTTTTGATCGAGTCGGGTAATGTAGTTCGCATTCGAAAACTCGGTCGCTCTGCCGAAGAAGAGCACTTCCATCAAAGGATTTAGAACACTACCGGGAATAGCAGCGTTGTAACGGAAGTTATCCGCGGTACAAAGTGTCGGATTTGCGCGACATACGGTGAGATTGTTCTGAGCTACCTTAAAGGCATCAAGCAGCGTCTGGCCCGTTCTCGGGTCGCGGGCGAAGATGTTCACTTCATTGACGTCGTAACCGCGATAGAGCTTCTTGCCACGGTTGCCCACGTAGCGAATTTCGAGAGACATTCCCTTGAGGATCTCGTGCTGGACCCCAAAGTTAAAGTCATGTAGATAGGGAGTTTTTAGATTTGAGTCGAATGCCCTGATGTCCACAGTTGAATTCAACTGAATGCTTTGCGGTGCGGGAATATTCACCGTCGGCGTTGGAGTGACACCGAATCCGTCACGTAAATATCCGGTATTGATGGCACGCGTGGTTGTGATGAGCAAGCCTTCATTATCGTCCAGCGTACCGTCGACCGTGTTAAAACTGCCCTGGAAATAGCTGATCCGATATCCGCCTCGCATCGAAGTTTTGCCTTTGCCAAAAGGATCCCAAGCGAATCCTAAGACAGGAGCGAAATTGTTCTTGTCGGTCTTCCAAAAGCTGCCACCCGGTGCATAATCGAGGACCGGATTTGAGCCAGTCAAAACGCCTGGTTGGAAGAGATTCCCATCACCCGAAATCCCATACAGGGCAGCCGAACCGCCAACCGGAAGCAAGCCAAGGTCATTGAGCTCGCGAACACCGGTATTCAGCTCGTAACGCAGGCCGAGATTGAGGTTGAGCCTCTGGTTAAACCGCCAACTGTCTTGAAAATAAAGGCCGGTTTCCCAGTTGGTATAGCCACGTCGCTCCGGCTCTCCCGGCACGATCCCTGAAGTGCGGCCCGTTGCGTTAAACGTCTGGACCACCGAACCTAGAGCTCCGGTGAGCGTATTTGCAAGAATCCTTGCATTTAGATAATCGGTAGCAGTGCTGCCTCGAAAGTGATTGGCCTGGGAGAAACCAGGCGAGTTCTCTGTCGAAAAATCGACGATCGGTATGGTGCCGTCGTATGTGTATCTCTTGACCCAGGGATTTCTCACTTCTATACCCGTTTTGAAGGTGTGATTTCCCCGCAGTACTGTCACGTTGTCCGTCCACTGCAGAACTCGGAGATTACGGTTCGAAGCAATGAAGTCATCTTCAGGTTCGAAGACATTTGCGATGTCGATGCGATAGCCGCGTGCAAAATCGGCGGTATTGCCAAAGGTCAAAGTCGAGAGCTGCGCACCAAACCGGGCTTCATTGATTATCGTCGGGCTGATAACCGAGCGAAACGTCGCCGACAGGCCGCGGCCGATCGTGTTCCTCGTCCTGAAGGTCGAAGTTGGGAACGCCGGCTCGCCCTCGTTGATATAGTCGCCGTTGAAGTTTATATCTCCATAATTGAACGCGACCTCAAATGAGTGACTGCTGTTGAAACGGTGATCGATACGAGTCGACACCTGATCCGACGGTGAGATCACCTTCGAGTTGAATCGGTAACCGCCGGTATTCAAACCGTCGCCGATCTGGAAGTTGTTCGGCAGCGGCATCGGAGACATGTACGCCCTGACGGTCGGATCGATAGGCTGACCAAACCGCGCCGTCCCTGGTATTGCAAGAACGTTTTGAACGCAGATGGCTCCATTCGCGATGATCGTCCCAGAGGTTGCGGCACAAGTTCCACTCTGATTCGTGGCCGTTCCCGCTTGAACTGTTACGGTCGCAGCTGCCGCGTTCGCTGGTGTCGTCGGTAGTCCCTTTATGTAGCGGAAAACGCCCTGTAACGCCTCCTGGGTGTAAACTAGCCGGTTACGCGAGAGGCCGCGAGATTCGCGCTTTGCCTCGTACGAAATAAAGAAGAAAGTCTGGTCCTTCTTGATCGGGCCGCCGAGCCTGCCGCCGAATTGGTTTCTAATGAGGGGCTCACGCGGTACGGTTTGACCGTTTTCGAGTACTGTCGAATTGTTAAAGAAATTGTTCGCGTTGAATGCGGTGTTTCGATGAAACTCGAAAATAGACCCGCGGAAACTGTTTGTTCCTGAGGCTGTGACGGCATTGATCTGAGCTGATCCACGCCCGAATTCCGCCGAGGGCAGCGATGTCGTTACACGAAATTCTGCAATGCTCTCGACGCTCACCGGTATGACGCCGAGCGTAATGTTGGCAGGCGTTTTCAGGAAGTTGTCGGACGCATTCACACCGTCAACCGTCAGATTGTTCGCTACTGTTCGATTGCCGTTGATAGAGAAGCTGTTGACTTCGCCGTCGGCACCCGATTTTGTCTGGACACCTGCCTGCAAGGCGGTCAGTTCGAAAGGATTGCGGCCGTCGAGCGGCAATTCGAGCACCTTCTGACGATCGACTACCTCACCTATTTCCGAATTGGAATTGTTAATGACCACCTGGGCGTCGTCGGCCGAAACAGTCACCTCTTCGCTGACCGCACCAACCTCCAAGGCGACCTGCACACTCGTCACGGTCGCGACCTGGACGACGATCCCGGTTATCAGCGACCGTTTGAAGCCCTGCCCCTCTGTCGTGATCGAATAAACACCCGGCTTTATCTCGCTGATCGTGAACGTGCCCTCGCTCGTCGTCGTAGCCGTCAGCGTCTCGCCGGTTCCCGTGTTCTTGACCGTAACGCTGGCATTTGGCACCAGTTGACCCTGTTGGTCCTTTACAGTTCCCTCTACGCGTCCGCGTAAAGCCTGACCAAATAATGAGATCGAGCAGACTGCTACGATCAATAAAGAAGTCACCGACAGCAAAAGATATTTCCTCATGCAATAACCCCGCTTTTTAATTAAATATGTGATTGAACTCCAACATCGTAACAAAGATTTCAGCCTTTACAAAAAAGAGATTTTCACGCGACGATCCTATGAGAACTCGATGTCATCGGAGACCCGCACGATCTCCAGGTCGGGTGAAACCATCGCCCTGCAGGCGATCAAGGCTTTCTCTTTTTCACCATCTCTGACCCATACCTTGCAATTTAGACAGTCGCCGTTCCAGCAGAAATCGCCGTAAGATATACTTTCCATAGATAGGAACTGAAAGCACCTGAGAATGGTGTTATTCTCGGGCACCATCTGTTTCTCGCCAAGGACCTCGATCTCGATAAGTTTTTCGTACGGTTGAAAGATATCCGGAAGAGTCATATGTGTCTAAGACAATTGGTTTTGGTCGCGGCTAGATTATCTTATCCAAAAGGTGTAATTTTGAACAATGGCGCTAGTAATGTACACAAAACCTGGCTGTCCGTATTGTCAGCAGGCCCGCGATCATTACAACAAACTCGGGATCGCGTTCACCGATTTTGACGCTCAAAACGATAAGCAGCGACAGCGTGAAATGCTAGATTTTTCGGGCGGCGACCTGACCGTGCCGTGCATCGTAGAGAATGGTGCGTATGTCGGTTCCGGCTGGGGCGACCCGCCGCGTGGCTGAACGATCCACCCCGATTGAGCCGGCAGTTAGCCGGACAAAAGAAAATGCGAAGTGCGGATTGCGAAATACAGATTTCACGATATAGACTTAGCTTTCTTAATTAAGCGGAACCTTGGCTTTTCGGAACTGTGCGGTCGCACTCCGAATTTGGAATTCCGCACTTTTTTATGGTTGGTTCGCAAATTAACCAGTACAAGATCCTGGAAAAGATCGGGTCAGGCGGCCAGGGCACCGTTTATAAGGTTCTCGACACCAAACTAAACCGCTCGGCAGTCATCAAAGTTCTCCCTCCGGAACTCACCCAAAAGACGGCAAACTTCCGCCGCTTCGAGCGCGAAGCCCAGTTGTGTTCGCAGTTGGATCATCCGAATATCTGCACGATCTACGATTTCAATGAGGCAGACGGCGTTTTTTATATCGCGATGCAGTTTGTCGAGGGCAAGAACGTGCGACAGCTGGTCGCCGGTCGAGCACTAGCTCTTAGGAGTGCACTTTCGATCGCGATCCAGGTTACCGATGCCTTAGCGTACGCCCACTCCAAGAACATAATTCACCGCGACGTCAAAGCCGGCAATATTATGGTCACCGATGCTGGGCAGGTGAAGATACTCGACTTTGGCCTGGCAAAATTGATCGAGGATGACCAGATCGACCAGACCGGCGGACAAGATCGCCACGAGATCACCGAACTCGGGATTCCCTACGGCACCGCGACTTACGCAGCTCCGGAACAGGCGAAAGGCGAACGAGCCGACCATCGCAGCGATATCTTTTCGACGGGTGTTCTCATATATGAGATGCTTACCGGAATTTGGGCGTTTCAGGGTAAGACGGTGATCGATGTTCGTCATCAGGTGCTCTACGGGACGCCGAAACCGCTCGCAGACATGCGAAAAGAGGCATTGCCGCCTCAGCTTCAACAGATCATCGACAAGGCCCTTGCGAAAGATCCGAAAGACCGGTATCAGAAGATCGCAACAATGCGCGACGAGCTTCGAGCGGTGATGCAACAGGTCGCTGGTGCTCAATTGATGCCAAATGACACCTTCGCACCATCTCATGCCGATGGCGGTACGGTGAAACGTGTGCTCAACTGGTTTACGGGCAAATCGACCCCGGAAGCACCAAGTTCGTCCCAGTCATTTCCATCGGTCATATCGACAAGCCAACCATCGTTTGCTCCAGACATCTCTCAGACCGCGACCGGCACCGAAAAAAAGAGCGTTGCGATCCTGCCGTTTCAAAATATGAGCGGCGACGCGGCGTCGAGCTTTTACGAATTCGCTCTTGCGGATTCCGTGATCACCGAACTTGCTCAGATCCGCTCGATCATTGTGAGACCGAGCAGCGTAATTGCAAAATATCAGGGCAAGGATATCGATCCGCGTGAGGCAGGTCGGCAACTGCGAGTCCATGCGGTGTTGTCGGCTGGATTTTTACGTGTCGGTGAAAAGCTTCGCGTCACCGCCCAACTCCTCGATGTCCTTACCGGCGACATTCTCTGGAGTGATCGCATTGACGCTGAGGGCAGCGACATTCTCGCTCTACAGGACGGCATCGCTCAGCGAATTCTCGAAGGCTTACGTCTGGAACTTACAGATCTCGAAGCCGAGAAACTCGGCAAACGTGCAACCGATAACGCCGACGCATGGGAAGAATATCTACGCGGCCGGGACAATTTTGGTCGCTTCATCTTCCGCACGATCGACGCCGAAGATTGCGATGCGGCGATAGCTAATTTCAAGCGAGCTATCGAGCTCGACACACATTTCGCACTCGCATACAGCGGCCTCGGAGCCTGTTACGCAAATCGTGTTTTCAAAGGTTTAGGCGAACCCGAAGATTACACTTACGCCGAAGCCGCGTTCTCAAAAGCATTTTTCTACGACCCAAATGTCGTCGAGGCCCGTGTGCTGATGGTCATGATCTATATGGCCCGCGGCGAAAAGAAAAAGGCACGCAGCGAGATCGAATTGCTGCAAAAGCAGTTCCCGAACGACGCCGCCTTGTACTTCGTGGTTGGTGTGATCAACCGTCTCGACGGCAAATATGATGAGTCGCTCAAGGCATTCGAAAAACTCGCCCGTCTAGACCCGGCCGCTCGCGCTGTCGCGTCGTACAATAGATCCCGGATCTTTCTTTACCGCAAGGAGTTTGACCGGGCGATCGAGGAACTTGATAAAGGCTCGCGTGCTGAACCAAACCACCCGATGATCAAGATCTTTCGCGCCGCCGTCTGGTATTACCAGGGACGAAAGGACGATGCGATCGAAGCGATACAAAACGTCCTCAAAGAAAATCCACGCATGGACGGCATCAAGCCGCTCTGTGCCGAGTTCCTCGCCGGTGCCGGCCGCCGCGAAGAAGCTCTCGCCCAACTCACGCCCGACGCTCTCGCCATCTCACGTGCCGACCACGACATGGCATACTGGGTCGGTTCGACCTACGCCCTGCTAGGCGACCTCGACCTTGCCTTCAAATGGCTAGGCAAAGCCGTCAAACTTGGCAATGAGAACAAGCCCCACTTCGAAAGCGACCAAAATCTTGTCGCCTTGAGAGACGACCCGCGATGGGCGGAACTGATCGCGAAGATGGGAAATAGCGATTAGTCTCCGGTCCGAACGTCCCAGAATTCGAGGCGTGAGTCTTGATTCCAGCCGACAGCTATCTTTCGCCACGTCCCCAGAATTTAGTTGTCAAAGATCCAGATCTGTTCCAACAAAGGTGTCGTTCGCACGTCCTAGGATTTTTTGCGGTTCCTCTGCGGCTTTGCGGGAAAACCTCCGGAATCTCACGCAAAGCTCGCTAAGAACGCAAAAGAAGACGCGAACAAGAACGTCCCAGGAATGTCGGTGAGCCGCGTCCGAGGTTTGCTGGAGTTTCGCATGGTGTGGGGTTTCGTCCCAGAGTCGTGTCGGTTAAACCGATGCCCTTACTTCTTGCGGGCTTCTGCAACGATCCCCCAGAGAATGCACGTCCCAGGAGTGTGCGTCCGAGAAACGTCGCAGCCTCGTGCCAACCAATCTCGGCATCCTTCAGCAGATCGAGAAAGTCGAACGGCTCGTCAGCCGTTCCACGGAATCGGCGATTGAGCGTGTACATCGCTCCGTCGCCGAATCTGCTCGTCATAAGCGTTGCGCATACGCTGTCGACGAAACGCAGTTTTTCGTCTTCCTGGAATGCTGAAAGTTTGAATATTGGTTGTTGCGAAGTGGTGAAACGTTGTGGGCGGTGCCTATACATGTTGGCAACATAACACCAAAACCGCCCGGCGTATATAACGATCCGCCGCTAACGTCACTATTCGCCGATATTGATATAAAATGCCGATAATGTAGCATTCCGCCGATATCGCCGATAATGCCGATAACAGAATTTCGTCATTACCCGCTCTTTACGACGTACTGAGTGCGTTATCGCACTGACCTAGTGAGTCGACAGGTTCAGTCTAGGTTTGTTCAATGGTTTCGACCGATAAGGAAATGATGTAGATTAGACTACTGAACCCATGACCGAAGCAGACAAGAACCCTCTCACCGCACTCCTCGCCTTGGCGGCGGGCCTATTCGGCGGGGTCCTGGTCTTTTCAGATCTTGGGCCGGGCGAGCCCTTGACTCTTCGAATCGTTATAGCTGCGATCTTCTTTTTCGCCTGCGGGCTCGGAGTAGGCTGCTTTAATTCACGGTACTGGATAATGGCAGGATTGAGTGCCTGGTCGGGAGTCTTTCTGGGCTCCTTCATCATATTGGCAGCACTCGGCAAACATGGAAACGCTGTGTTTAGAGCTCAAGAGCCACCCACTATAGAGCCGGGGCTGATAATGCTATTTCTGCCGGTTACATTAGCATTGGCCGGCGGTTACATCGGAAAGCTGATCGGGCAGAAAGTGGCGAGGGTGAGAAGTGCCGCTAAAAGTGCCAGGCAGTAGATCTCGCATTCCTTCTGCTTCTCAACAGCAGGATTCTACCGCATTGGAGTCGCTTATTTTTCTATCCGCTCAAAAACAAACTCATTGCACCCCAGCCCGACGCCTCCGGACTTAACTTTGGTCATGTTAAAGCCGCGCTGTTTGTAGAAGTCGAAGATCTCATCGACCGTTGCGACCTCGTACGGAAAGCCGCCGACCCAATCGATGATGTCGTGCCAGCGGTTCATGCCGCGGGAATTTTTGTAGCGTGTCCAGGAGTGGATGTATTGCTGCGGTTTGAATGAAAGGAGAGAATTCGCGATCTTACTGATCTCGTCCGGCAAGATCGCGAGAAGGGCGAATGGTGTCTTTAGAATCGCAGGCAGGCCGCAATAGGTCTTTTTGATCCAATGCCAGCGGCGAGCCTGGCTGCCGGTGTCGTTGTAGATCGCGATAAAAAGCTTGCCGCCCTCGGTCGTCGGAATGATCGCATTTTCCAGCGCCCGCCACATCTCGCCGGTGTGGTGAAGCACGCCCCACGAGTAAACGATATCGAATTTACCTAAGCTCGCTACGTAATCGGCGTCAAGAGCAGAGCCTTGTTCCACACGCCAACTCGCATCATTTGGAAAATATCGATTGCGAAGTTCCTGCGTACAGGCGAACGAATTACTATCGAAATCGAATGAGTGAACGGTCGCTCCCAAACGTCTTGCGGCAAGCGAAAACAGTCCGCTGCCCGAGCCGATGTCGAGAAATGTTTTCCCCTCGAGCGTATCGACCTCGAGCATCTCCTTGAGCGATTTTTCAGCCTGCTCAATGCGTTCGTCGTCGAGAACGGCGAGAAACGCGCTCCAATTCTTGCCAAACTCGAACCGCTCTCCGCTCGCGACCTCGCGGCCGTGCTGCTCGGCTATGTTGATATTATTTGTGATCGTGGCACTCATCTTAGTTACGGCTCTTAATTATTTTCGGGGGCAAACTTCAGTAAATATATGTCGAATACGGGAGATTTTTCACAGATCTTAAAGGGTTAGTTTCTAGTCGCGATCAAAGCACGGATCTCGTCCACCTTCGCGTCCCAGCTCTCATGAGCTATTGCATCGCTGATCACCTCACGTGGCTTCGGATCGGCGAGTGCGGATTCGATCTTCGCAATGAAATCTGCGTGATCCGTGCCGATCAGGCAGTCGGGCAGGACGCGACATTCGGGGATGTCGGTCGAGACGACGGGCAAACCCGCGGCGAGATATTCGCGGACCTTGAGCGGGTTTGCGGCAAGCGTTAACTCGTTGACGACAAATGGATTTAGGGCAACATCGAAGGCTTTGCAATACGCAGGTAGATCGGCGTACGGTTTCCGACCCAGGAAATGTACGTTAGTAATCCCATCGAGCACGCTCGCGTGTTTCTCAGCATCAGCTGCGACCTTGCCGACCAACACAACGGAGCCGTGGCTAAAATGCTCCGCGACCTTTTTGATCAACTCAAAATCGACCCAATCCGCCAGCAGACCATGAAATCCGATTATCGGCCCCGGCAGACCAGCGACCTCGGGTGGAACAGCAAGATTCGGATCGAGAGCGGTCCGAAAGTGTCTCCAATCCGTTCCGTGACGGATGAGATGCGTATTCGGATTCTCGCTTTTCTTGTCGTCGAGTAGTTTTTCGGCCGACACGACGACGAGATCCGATTTCTGCATCAGCTCTTTCTCGAGTGCGAGGATCGGGCCGGCTTCGATGTCCGTGAACGCGGCGTATTCGTCGACGCAGTGGTAGATCAGATAGTCTTCGCCAAGGCGTTTGGCGAGCAATGCTGCGGACGGCAAGAATGTGTAATTCACCGGGCGTTTGAAGCCAAGCCTTTTCATCGTCCGCTTGATCTGCCAGCGGAGCGAGAGGCCGTTGAGTTTTTTGATCAGGCTGTTGCCGTACGCTGGGATCGCGAGCGGATTCATAACGAAAAGATTTGGCTCGACCTCGATGGTCGGTTTCATCACTTTTGAGAGTTTTTCGAACGAACGTCCGATGTCTGCCTTCGAGACAGACGGAGCGCGCAGGCCGATCGAGTTGACCCATAGGATGCGATTGTCACGCGACAATATTCGCATGATGTGTGTTTTCGATAGCGGATCGCCCGTCCAGTCCTGCGGGAAACAGACGATATCGCGGCCGCGTAATGGCTCAGAATTTGAAGTCATTTTGCTAAGTATTTGCGGGTCAGGCTAAGGTATAGTTCCCCGCCAAGACTCTTTGCGGCCTTTTTTGTGTTCCAAAACGCGAACTGGCCAAGCCTATAAGACATATTGCCGGACGCGATCCGACGCACAGTTTCCGCCGGCGTGTCCTGCTTGATCGTAAAACGGCCCAGCACGCTGCAGCCGTTTACATCGTAAACTTTCGTCACCGGTTCCGAGTTGAACAGAATGCGAATGCCACACTCCGCAGCCGTCTCAGCGACCTGCCGCGAAAAATATCCGCCGGGAACCGAAGCGACCGTGCCAGCACCGCCCGTGATATCGGCAAGTTTCTCCGTACTGGTGCGCCATTCGCGCCGCATCTCTTCCTCCGTACAATACGCCATCCGCGTTGGGTGTGATGCGGAATGGCTGCCGATGATGTGCCCGCGTGCGTGAAGTTCGCGTATCTGTCTCGTTTTCAGAAAGGTATCGGTGTCGATAAAGTCGGTCGCGATGAAGAAATGTCCGTGAAAACCGTATTTTTCAAGGATATCGGCAGCAACGGTGTATGCACTCTCTCCGCCGTCGTCGAAGGTGATCGCGACGGTTCTGGCAAGTTTGTCTTCGTCTATCTGGCCCACGTTTAGTGACTCAATACCGTCAGTCGCCAGCGTTTTTAGGTGTTCCTCAAACAAAGTCGCGTCCAGCTTATAGATATCCGCATGAGCACCCGCGAATCCGCTCGAGGCGAAATCTCCGGAACGAACGACGTCGTGATACATGATCGAGTTTATCCTCATGCGTGCACACTCCTCGCTCGGCGTTTCCAGCCAATATATTTCGTCAGCCACGGATGTCCCCAGACGCCCGACTTACGTCCGTCAACGTCGAGCGGCACCGCCGTACCACGAACGATCTCGATCAGCTTGTCGCGAACAGCGTCGAGATTTTCCGTGACAACGCGGGTCTGGATGCGGAAATGCGATTCCTTCTCCGCGTCAAATTGATAACCGTAATACCCATATATCGGCCCCGTATCAACGCCGTCATCGACCTTGAGCAACGTCATCCCAACGTTCTTTTCGTCACCGCTCGCAAGCGCCCAAAAACAGCCGTGGGCATTGCGATACTCAGGACAAATCCCCGGGTGCATTACAAACGTTCCAATGCTCGGGAGCGTGAAAATGCGTTTGTTCAGGATCACCTTGCAGCGAGCGATCATGATATCGGCTGAGCATTCGCGGATAAAGGCCTCAGTCTCGGGCGAATTCGGACTGTGCGTGACAAGCATTGGGACTCGATCCATATCGCCGAATCTCTTGTTTAGATCAGCGATCAATGCTGCTTCCCACGCGGTGTCAGCCGAGGCTTGGAAAAGTTTGTAATAGAGCCGGAAAGCGGAGACATCGGCAAAACGGGCAATGCCCACGCGTTTGATCTCACGCTTTACGCGTTGAAATTTTCGGCCCGACCTTTCACGGAGAACGACGAGCCCTGCGAGATCTGAAAACGAGGCGAGCCATCGCGACAGCCCCTCGCGATCGAGCAGCGAGTCTTCGTGGCAGATTAGCACCGAGCGAAAAGCGTTGCCGGTCTGGCCATCCACTTTGGTAGATCTGCTTTTTGTTGAGCCGTCTGCTCCCATACTGTCCACTTTTATACTCTCGCCGTCGCTGCCTTTATTCGCTGACGCACCGGTTCGGGCAAGGCCTGAAAAGTCTTGACCGCCAGACGCATCGCGCGTTCGCGATTTGCATGAACTCGCAGGAACGTGCGGTCAAGCTGATATCGATACGTCGACACGATCTCACCACCAAATCTCGTCAAAAAAGGATGCGACGCTCCGAGGCTAAACTTCGCAAACCCATTCGCACACGCCCATTCGATCGCCTTCCAAACGATCAGTTTGTTCGCCTGTAGGTGCTGAAATTCAGCCAACGAGTTGTTGGCGGCATATTCGACCACGCCCGCGTGAGTGAAACGAAAGTACGATCCGGCAACGATCCTCCCATTGCAGGTCGCGATGAATGTCGCCCGATATTTTGAAAGAGCCGCGTTACGAAAATTATCGAACGCATCCGGAGCGAAGCCTTTGCGATCGTTCCAATCCTTGTGAATTCCGTAAAGCTCGGCAATCTGATCGTCGGTTTCGATCAATTTCACATCGAGTTCGCCCGACCTCATCGCTTTCCTGATATCCGTGCGGCGTCCGCTGGTGAAGCCTTTGAACAAAGCATCCGGCCCTTTCGCTAGATCGAGCATAACGACCTGATCGCCGCCAACAGCCTTCCCCGCAACGTACCCGAGTCGCTCAAGTCCGTCCAGCACATCCCAACTATGAAAGGTGATGAGGTCGCCGCCGAGCGACGCGACGCCCCGAGCCAAAGCACTCGCCGCGGAAGCAACATCGATGTCCGCTCGAAATGCAGTCTGAGGGCGAACGGCCATGCCCGAGATGATCTTATTTCCGGCCTTCAGACCGGTGAGAACGCCGTCGATGCGTCCACCTTCGACAGCAAAGATCGCAAACCGCTCTCCTTTGCCCGCAAACGGGTCGACGAAGAAGTCCGGCGTGACATAGTGCGTCGCGTAGGGAGCGTTGCTCAGGAAGTCTTCCCACCGAGCGGAGAACTCAGTGGCGGGTGAAGCCGTGATTACGAGGTAATCATGCATTGCTTCAGTTACCCTCTCCGTCAATAAATCCCCGCTGCCAGATCTCGAAATTGACGAGCGACCAGATGCGTTCGTCGTGATTTTCGCCCGCGTCATGTTCAACAACGAGCTTTCTTACATAGTCGCCGTCGAAGATGCCGCGATCCATTGCACGCTTTCCTAGAACGTACTCGTCAACGATGTGCCTAAACTCGCCGCGGAACCAATTCCCTACCGGCACCGGAAAGCCCATCTTGGGGCGATCAAGAATTTCATTTGGCAAGATCCCTTTCATCGCCTCACGCAATATCCATTTGGTCGTGTTTCCGCGAAGCTTCATCTCACGCGGCATGCGGGCCGAGAATTCGACCAGCTTGTGATCAAGAAACGGCACACGGCTCTCGATCGACGCGGCCATCGACATCTGATCCTGCTTCATCAACAGTTCGTGAAGATACGTTTTCGTGTCGGCGTAGAGCAACTGATCGAGCACGTCATCGGCATCGCATTTCTCGAGCCACCCGTTCTGTCGAGCATAAGGATTGAGGTCAGCGATCTTCCCTTTCGTTTCCCGCGAAAACAGTTCACGCTGCATGCGTTTCGGAAAGACACCGAAGTTGTCGAAGAAGAGATTCTCGATGTCAGATTCGCGGGACAAGAATGTTCGATTCAGCTTGCGATTCAAAACTCCCGGCAAGGTCGCCACACCGCCGCGAACCGCATCTCTTAGGAACGACGGTGTAATGCTCTCATACCTTTCGCCATAGCTGAGCAGTTTCAGAGCTTTGGCATATCGCCCATATCCGGCAAGCGTCTCGTCAGCACCTTCGCCGGTGAGAACGACTTTGACGTGTTCCTGAGCGAGCTTCGAAACAAAATAAAGCGGTACCGACGCGATAAATCCGATCGGCTCATCTTCGTGCCAAACGAGGTTTGGCAGTTCGTCGAAAAACTGCTTTGGCGTGATGACGATCTCGTGATGGTCGGTGCCGAAGGTCTTGCTGACGAGACGAGCATACTCAAATTCATTCGCCTCACGTTCGCGAAACCCGACTGAAAACGTCTTGATCGGATCCGTGACCATTGTCGACATCATCGCCGCGATCGCGCTTGAGTCGATGCCGCCCGAGAGGAACATGCCGAGAGGCACATCCGCCATCAGACGCATCTCTACCGATTTGCGAAATAATTCGCGCCATTCCTCGACATACTCAGCGTCGCTTCGTGGCTCGTGTTTTGGCTCAAAACTCAGGTCCCAAAATTCGCGGATATCAAGCTTTCCGTCTTTCCAGACCATCGTATGGCCGGGCATAAGTCGTTTGACACCAACATATAGTGTCTCATCGCCGGATGTGCCGTGATTAGCGAGTTGGTCGGGCAGTGCATTGAAATTGATCTGAGGCTTGACCGCTCCTGCCTCAAGCAAGGCCTTGATCTCGGACGCGAAAAACAGATTTCCCTGATCATCTTGAACGTAATACAGCGGTTTTACGCCCAACCGATCACGTGCGATCAATAGCTCTTGCTTCTTAGAATCCCAGATCGCAAAGGCGAACATTCCGCGCAGATGATCGACGCAGTCGCGGCCGTATTCTTCGTAGAGATGGAGAATAGTCTCGGTGTCGCTGCGGTTTTGGAATTTGTAGCCGCGAGTTTCGAGGTCTTCGCGGTAGTCTGCGTGATTGTAAACCTCGCCGTTATAAACGATCGAGCACGTCCTGTCGCCGCTGAACATCGGCTGAATCCCATGACGTGGATCGACGATCGCAAGACGTCGATGGCCGAGGCCGATATTGCCATCGACAAAAATGCCGCCGTCGTCTGGCCCGCGATGATGCAAGATATCGCGCATGGCGACGAGTATTGCCTCGTTAATTTGTCGTTTGGAACGGCTCGAAAGAGCGATCCCGTTTATTCCACACATCGTTTATCTCTTAAGCCCGTGCCGAAAATACTCGCTGCTTTACCGCCTCAAAACCGCTCGCACTCTGCGCAAAACTCTCGATCGCAGACTGCGCGTCGATGCGATTGAGCAGCAATTTGTCGTTTCCACCGTCATTAAAACCGTACGCCGTCGTAACGGCGCTTGCGTAACCAGCGGCCTCGGCGGCCCGTCTGACATTCTCATTGAGCGAACCATTCGGATAGCAAAAGTGTTCGACGCTCCGGCCGAGCTGTTCCTCAAGCCGTGCTTTCGCCGTTCGTAATTCAAAGTCGAGTTCGGCCTGATTAACATTCGTCAGGATCGGATGCGTGACCGTGTGCGACTCGATCCTCACACCATCGGCGTCCAGTTCCCTCGCCTGATCCCAGGTCATCGCCGCAAATTCCGGCGGCGGAACGGATGGAAGCTCAACGTTTAATTGACGCGCGATCACGACGATCTTTGCGTCCTTCTGCTCGTTCGGCATCTTTTTGAGCCGCTCGTTGATGCGATTTGCAGTTTCGAGCCGCTTAGCATCGTCGATCAAAGTAGCACGAACAATGTCTCCTGAGCCGAAATCGAATGAAACCTCGCTGTCACCGGTTTTAGCCATGACATACCGCATCAGATCGGTCCAGAGCCATATCTTTTGATCGACAAAATCCGTGATCGCATAAACAGTTGCGGGAAATCCGTATTTTTTGAGCTTTGGAAACGCGATCTCATACGCATCGCCATAGCCGTCGTCGATTGTGATTACCGTGGCGTTCGGCGGCAATGATGTACCGTTTTTCAGACTTTCAACTGCTTCTGCTAACGGCAAGACGGTGTTGTGCAGGCTGAGATACTGCAGATGCGACTCAAAATCGGAAGCCGAGACCTTTGACGCGTCCTGGCCACGGCTGAAGCGGTGGTAGGTCAGGATCAGCAATTTACTGCGGTTCGCCCAGTGAAACGGGGTGAATCCGCCATAGTTGAAAATGGTTTTTAGTAACTGCTTCTTCACAAATTTCGACTATCGGCCGCCCTCATGCCTCTTCTTTAATATGCTTAAAAGCTGGTCTTTTTCAGTTTTAATGGGAAGGCGATAGCGTTTGCCAATTGTCGTATCCTGCTTTGTTCTCTGTTCTTTACCTGCGGCGATCTGCCGGACAGCCTCGGCAAGCAATTGTGCTGACGGCTCCTTCATCGAAGCTCGAAAATCGTCGAGAAATTCGTCATATTTGAAGCCATAAACATTGAAGTCATAGTCGAGCGGAACCGTCTTTTGGAGCAGAATGTCGCCCGTATCCACTTTCTCAGCGACAAAATGGACTGTGATCCCAACCTCTTTCTCGCCATTTAACAGCTCCCAAAAAACTGTTGGCCCGCCGCGATATAGTGGAGCGAGCCCCTGGTGAATATTGATCGAACCAAGCCTCGGAATACCAAATACGGTCTCACGAACAATGTTTGTGCCGTAAAGAACACCAAGATCAGCATCGGTTGCCTTCAGTAGAGCAATTGCCTCGTCCGAGTGATAGTCGTTGACCTTGGTTATCGGCAAATTAAGCCTTCCGGCACATTCGGCCAGACTATCTTGCGCTTGTGCGATCGTCGACGCATCGTCTGAGACGAGCTTGCCCGTCGGAACAAATCTCGAGGCGAGCTTCTTAAGTGTTGCAAAATAACCATCATAGCGGATAGAGCGCTTGATCTTTTCGACAAACGGACGTTCCTTTACGGTCGCGGTCTCGGCAAAGATCCCGACGACCTCAACCTCGCGAAGCTCCGCAACGAGTTCGAGGAATCGCTCGGCCCCGCCATGGGTTAGTACAATGACTTTTAGCTTTTTGTCAGACATTTTTGGCGACCTAGAGGTCGGGTTGAACTGGCTTGTTTGATCTTGGGAGCTCTGAAAGAACGCAGGTCTATTGCGATTCGGGGCGTCGGTGGGGCGACTATTAACAGTTTACTTGGTTTGAGGCGATTCTTCTAGCTTTTTCTGCCCCTGGAGTGTGGATTTTATAAGTCTTTCGACGTTTTATCTGGTCTGGGTTATATATATGGTAGATGCTATGGCGATGAACGCGGTGCGGGTCAGAAGTAAACCGGCGAAAAAGGTACGGCGAAAGTCACGTATTTTTGTCTTTCTACTTGCGGCTTTTGGTGTGGTCACGCTTCTCGCTTCGCCATTCGGCTATGATTACTACTCCGGCAAGCTCGGCCTGATCGGTGCCCAGCCCGAGGTCACCGAGACCCAATTTGGGCGCGTGATCAAGGTGCCGCCCGGCGGTAATTTGCAGGGTGCTCTCGAAAGGGCTCAGAGCGGCGACATCATCGAGCTACAGGCCGGAGCGGTCTATCAGGGCCAGATCAATCTTCCAAACAAGCCTCATACTGATTTCGTCACGATCCGCTCGTCTGCCGCCGCCGATCTGCCTGATGGCAAACGAGTTAACCCTTCGCAGCGTTCTTCTATGGCGACGATCACATCTGGAATGCTCGGTCGTGCAGCGGTCCAGGCAGCGAACGGCGCACATCATTATCGCTTTGTCGGAATCGAATTCGTTTCTGCCGGAACAATTTTCAACTACGGTCTCGTCGTTCTCGGAACAGGCGAGAAGCGGCCTGAAAATGTGCCCCACGACATCGAGATCGACCGCTCATATTTTCACCCTCATAAGATCGGTAGATCCCGCCGTGCGATCGCTCTGAACAGTGCGAACACAACGATCAAGAACAGCTATATCGAAGGCTTTGCCGTCAGCGGCGAAGAAGCTCAGGGCATCTGCGGGTGGACAGGCACGCGTAACGTGCGTGTCCTCAACAATTATATTGAGGGTGCTGCCGAAAACATCATGTTCGGTGGCGCCGACCCGGACAATGCGGAGCTGATACCTTCAGATATCGAAGTTCGCGGCAATCACCTTACCAAACCGCAATCGTGGGCCAAGACGCAGACGATCAAGACCATCTTTGAGCTAAAGAATGCGAAACGCGTCGTCTTCGCAAACAACTTTCTCGAGAATAACTGGATCGGTTCCGCCTTTCGCATTACCGTCAGAAATCAGGATGGAGCCGCACCGTTCTCGACGATCGAGGACGCCACGATAAAGGACAACATCATCCGAAACTCCGGAGACGGCATCAACATTCTCGGCACCGACGACACACACCCGAGCCAGACACTCAAACGCCTGAAGATCGAGAATAATCTGTTTCTCAACATTGGATCAGGAAACGGCTTTGAAGGCGGCGGGTATTTCATCCTCGTCTCAAATGGAGATGGCATCACCATCAACAACAACACTGTCTTCAACCGCGGCAACATCACCACAATGCACGGCGGCCTGCCGCAGAATTTTGTCTTCCGCGACAATATCGTCAATCACGGCGAATACGGCATTCACGGCCCGATAGATATGAAAGGACAACAGGCGAGGGCGATGTTTTCGGGAAATGTCTTCGTGAATGCAAATCGGATCGATGCGAGCGGATTCTCATTTCCGTCGAGTAACACGATGCTTAGGGATGCGGCCGAAGTGGGCTTTGAAGACCTTGCCGGCGGCAATTATCAGCTTCGGCCCGACAGCAAATTCATCGGAAAAGGCTGTAATTTCAATACCTTAGAGGGCGTGAGATCAGAATAGATCTATGCCAGGTCTTCGTATATCTTTAATACGGCGTCGATGTTTTCGTTGTCAGAATTAGGCGACGCAGTTCGTTGTTTTCCGTTCGAGACTACCCTCGACAATTTGGTCACTAGGCCGGACTCATCACCAACCTTGATCAATTCGACACCTTCCGGTCTCATTCGGTTGTCAGTCGCGATGACCGGCGTACCTAGATGCAGAGCCTCACGCACCGAGATCGCATCGCCATCGAATAAAGTCGTACGAAGGAGGACGTCGGCTCGGTCCATTAAATGCAGCACTTGCTCATGAGCGACGTTGCCCGCGACCAGAATATTGTCTGAGCATCCGCTTTCCGCGACAGCCGTATCTACGTCCCGGCGCATGGACCCATCACCGACAAGAAGTAAGCCTGCGTTCGAATATTCGTTGAGGATCGCCTTCATTGCGGCGATCTGGAAAAGCGGTTCGTAATCTTTCTCAAGCCCACCGACCGAGAGAAGCAGCGGCGAATGTTGTTCCGCAAATTCAACAAGATTCGCATCCAGTCGGACCTCAGGGTCAGGAATAGCTAATGCATACGGCAAAATGACACGCAGTTTTTCGTCCGCCACGCCATAGCGGCGAAATACGTTAGCGATCGGTTCGTTGACGGCAATGATGCGTGAGAAACGGCGAAAGATAAGTCCTCGAATGGATGACGGCTTGGCCGCCTTCGCAGCTTCGCTTTGCGGAAAGGCACCGGAATGAACGGTAAGTACACATCGCCCACGACCAAACGTTGAAACCGCAAGAGCGAGTGCCATGACGCGGGCGGAGATATCTCCGCCGACGTGCAGGTGAGCGACGTCATATTTCAGCGACGCTAGTAGCCGCAGCAACGCAATTGCCGACCCGGGATGATGCACATTCTCGGCTCGGTCCTGTCGACTGCTCTTTGCGGTGGCGATGATCGTACAAGTGTGCCCGTGCCGCAAAGCCGCGTCGCGGATCGCGAGCATGTTGCGGCTCACACCGCCCTCAGGCGGCGGATACGGGCCAAGTTGTAGGATATGCAGTGGCACTATTCAGTTTAGCTCAAGAGAGAATTGTACAGGTCTTTTGTCTCGTTGAGTTGGCGTGTAAGTGAAAATCGTTCGCCGACGACACGCTTTCCTTCAGCACCAAAACGCATGGCCAGAGCTTTATTTTCGATCAGTTGGCTCAGACGCTCGGCCAAGGTAGCATCATCATCGGACTCGACGATATAGCCAGTCGATCCATCGGTGATCACCTCAGCCGCACCCCCAACGTTTGTCGCGACAACCGGCTTTCCGGCGGCCATATATTCCAGGATCGAATTGGAAAAACCTTCAGCCTTCGATGTCAACACGCAAATATCCGACGCCGCCAAAAGCGAGGGCACATCGGTACAGCGGCCGATGAAATGAATTCGTTCCGTGATGCCGAGGTCGACGGCCTGAGCTTTCAGATGATTCATAAGCTCACCTTCGCCGGCGATGACAAAATGTGCTTTTGTATCGCCGAGGAGTTTCGCCGCTCGCATCAGCATCGGGATATTTTTCACGTCATGGCGTAGGTTCGCAACGAGCGTAACGATGCTAACATTTGACGGCAAACCGTACGGTTCCCGGATACCGTCGGCTGCCGCATTCTCAAATTTCTCAACATCGAGTCCATTGTAGATAACGCTGATCTTCGCTACCGCGATGCCTCGGCCCATCAGGTATTCTTTCACCGCCGTCGAATTCGCCACGATCGCAGGGGCTCGGCCAAATGCGATGCCTTCAATGAAGTCCTGAGCGGTCGAACGCATTCCGTCGGTCTCGCGCTTGCTGGCGACTCGGGCATTCAAGCCAGCGTAGGTCGCCGCGGTGATGCCGAAAACGTTGGTGTAGAAATCGTGTGTATGGATCAGGTCGATCTTGTTCTCGCGTAAGTACTTTGCACAATTCTTGACCTGCCGCAGGAAGCCGATATCGTAGAACGATGTGAGGGGAAATTCGGCAATATCGGCAAAGCCAGCGGCGACCGCATCGTCACCAAGCGGACCGTCGGAGCTCAACGCTGCGAGGTGAACTTCAAATTCGCCATCATGCCGCAGCATCGAGGCGAGCGAGACAGCCTGACGTTCGGAGCCGCCCTGGTGAAAGCTGCCGGTCAATTGTAGTATTCGTTTCTTCACCAGATTTGGTGTTACGAGATCGAGCGTATTGAGCGGCCCAGGTCTGTCTTGGTGTAAAGCTCGCCGCCGAGACGACGGATCGATGCGTAGGTCAACTCGTGCGTGTCAAATATCTCACGCCCGTCGATCTCCAGGCAATTACCGTCGACGAGAATAAATTCGTCCGGCAATGCGTCTTCGCTCAGACGCGCCCAGGAATACTTGAAATTCGAGGCGAAGATACCGTTGTCGATGACATTCGACGTGTCGTCGTTAAATACGAAAACGTCTCGATAACGCTCATATTCTATGACAAATGCCCGTCCCGACGCCATCGGGATCTCCGACACATTCGGAGCCTGTCCGCCGCGTGTGAACGGCAGCATGAAGGTGAAAAACTCCTGCGGGCCCTCGCCTTTTGAGCCAAATCGAAGGAAAGGAGCATTAACGCGATTGCCATGATCTTTCGAGATCCAGCTTTCTTTCTGATCCCACGACGCATTGTCGCCAAAGGCAAATAGACGATGTCCTTCGCCGCCTGCCCACGCTCCGTCGCCGCCGATCGCAGTCTGAATACCGTGATCGAAGTGAAAATTCAAAGCATACTCGTGCTCGCCCGCCGCCTCGACCATGTCACGCATGATCCAATAGTCGCCTTTGACGAAAAGGATGCTGCGGCGGTGCGCTGCAGGGTCGCTGAGTCGTTGATATCCGTCGTGCGAGCCTTCGAACAGGTCGAACCGGTCTTCGGCTATCCAGGCATCGCATTGGGCACTTGCCCTTGTATTCCAATTAAAGATGCCGCCCGGGTCGGATGACGACAGGCCGTCTATCGTGAGCGTGTTGTGTGCCGTCGTCGAGCGAAAATAATCGCGCAGTTCACGCGACTCGTGATAAGTGTACGTCCCTGAATCGACCAGCATCGTCCGCCCGTGCATTGCGACCTCGATCGCCAACGCATCCGCGTGGCCGTGGCCGCCGGCGAGCGATCCGACCTCGCCGCAATCGACGATCAGACAATTGTCCGTGTCGCTCCAGCCGTCACGCATCACGCAATAGCCGCCTTTTTCGAAACGAGCCGATGTTTCCGTGGGTTCGGATGCGTGCAGAGCGGCATACGCCCTAACGCCGTCGGGCCCCATGAGCCAGAAGAGTTCCTGGCTTGCGGGACCGGCGATCTGTTTTTCCGATGTTCTGCCAAAAATGACCGCCCCAGCCGCGAGTGAACCGCGAAAATCATCCGATGCTCCGTCAGTCAACGGAAGCATCCGTCCGCCGTCGTCATCCCCAATTATGGGCGTGCGTCCGTCAGGAAAGGTGAAATTCTTGAGCAGCTCAAAAGCCCTTTCGAGACGGTCCTCGAGTTTGGCAGCCGCCTCATCGTAATATGGCTCGCCGGCCAAAGCCCTGAGTACAACAAAATGCGAGTAAAAATCCGCCGTGTAACGCTGATACCAGGTGCTCTGTTCAAAATACACTCCATCCGCCAGAACCTGTTTGCTGATCTCGGCCATCAGAATGTCCTCGCCGAGTTTTCGCCAATAGGTCGAGCGTTCGAAGAACGGTAGTTGCGTGCCAATATAATAAAGGCCGAGGCCTTCGCCGGTGAGGTGCGTGTTCGGGCTGTAGTACTTCGACAGATACAACTCGATGTGGCGAGCGTGGTGGTAGAGAAATTTCAGTGCATCGCGAAACAGCGACGGCGTGAAATGCTCCGAATCGCGAAAGAAATGGAACGCCCATATCCACGACATCGCCCGGAATGAAACCTCGAGGCTGCTCGCCCAATTGATGCCCATTCCCGGCGGATTCTGCTCCATCCATGATTCGAGATGGGAGGCAAATGTTTTGCCGTAGCGCTCATCACCGGTCAGCCAATACGCTACGCCCAGTGTAAAGAAATGCTGATGGCGGTTGAGCTCCCAGATGATCTTCTTGTTGCCAGTCTCTGTCGAATCAAGCTCGTCGAATTCTTTCCAATGCTTCAATGGAGAGGTCTTTGCGGACAGCGGTTCCCGGTGCCAATCGATCTCCTCGCCAAAGTACACGCTGCCGAGTCCGAGCAACTCGATCCTTCCGTTGACGATTGCTTCAGCGGCGGCGATAAAGTGTGCCTCCGTGTCCTTACCAAAGGTCGAACGAAAGGCTGCCACCGACTCTTCAGGATCACGGAATGCGGGGAAGAATTTCTCGTCGGCGTTCTTATAGAATTTTTGCCAGAGCGTCTCCGCAACGATCGGTGTCCTGCCAAACTGATCAGCGTCGATCAGACGCGTAAATTCATCGTCCGTCGGCACCGCATATCCGCCGCGACGCTGCTCGCGGTAGACGGAGATCGCCTGGCCGCCGCGAGTCAATATCTCGTCGAGGCTGCGTATCTTTTTGATCTTGTTTAGCGGTTTCGCCACCGTTCCTACGTTCATGCAAAGATGCAAAGATTGAATATGTAGTCTAAAGATAGCCAAGCGAACGAGGCTCCGCGTTGGACGCCATTGTTGTTCATTATCGACCGCAACTTGTAGTCGCGGAATTTGCCCGGCTCGCCTTTCTCGCCATTTATCGCCGCCGTGACCATATTGAACGCCTCGCGAGCGGATGCGAAATGAACCTTGAATTTGTCACTCTTCGCCGAGTCCTCGGCCACCTCACCAAAGAAGCGCTTGGCATCTTCGCCTATGCAAGCCGACTGATCGTAATCGAAGAATCCGTGACAATACAACTTAACGAAGATCCAATCGGAGCGCTCGGCAACAGTCACATTTGCCGACTGCCAACGTCTCAACCGAGACGCGTTCAACGGCTGGTTGGCGGTTAATGCTCCGTCGTCAATTCGCGGCAACGGCAATCCGGCATTACGCTGATTCCAATAGAGTACCAGCGGTCCGGTGAATATCAGTGGCAATAGAGGCTCATTTCCATTAACAGCAACACGCTTTCCCTTGCGATGCGGGACGGCCTCGTGCATCGGCAAGGCACACTCATAGATCTGATTGAGAACCGGAACCTGTGACATGTCGGGCGCGGATGGCAACGTCATATCGACGTAGCAGCCCGTGTCCCGCAATATCTCCATCTCATTATCGACACCGCAGTATTTGCCGCCGCATGAGTTTGCAAGGGCAAGGTTTCCGTGGACGAAGGCATACATAGGAGTGTCCCCTTCGTCCATTCGGGACAGGCATTTGTGACGATCCGCGATAGTGTCGCGAAACGTCTCGATCACGCGGCGAGTGTTTTCGGGAGTGTCCGGCCCGTCACCTTCGTGGTGCATATGCACCTCGACCTCACCCAGTCCCTCGGCTTGCATCTCTGCCATGATCTCGAGGATCTCCGGATGGTATTGCTCGGCGGGATAAAAGTTGGTGTGACGGAATTTGGTACCGTCCGCGTCAAGCACCGCTTCGCCGGTCGAACGTGCCATCGCATGATATTCCTTCATGCGTTTGATCTGCGTTTTCAGGTCGAGAAATCCGCCTTCCTTCTTCCAGCCCGGCTCGAAATGATTCGCGACCGTAATGATCACGTGCTTTTTCTCAAAGGCCGTTCGCTCCGCCAGTGCCCGCAGGCGCGCCTGAGGATACCGAGACAGCCACGGCAGGCTCCAGCGGAGTTTGGTCAAAAATTTGGCTTGTCTGATGCGTTCATCTCTCGTTCGTAAGTTTAGCCGCGTGTATCAGTTGCCGGCTCGACCGTGCGTAGCGGCAAGAATTTGCGAAGTATCGACCTTACTGCGTTCCTTTCAGAATCTTCTATCAACCCCCAAAGATTTGCCCCGATCAGGTAAATAGGAGCAAAAACCAACCCCGATATCAATAATACAAGGCTACCGCCGACAAAGTTGACTGCTCCAAGATCGCTGGTGTGAAATGTCTCCTCGGCAAAATGCTGACCGACAACCCTGAGATACTCATGGACGTTAGAGTAAACAAGATACGTCACGACACCCGCGACAAGGCTGATGACCGCGGCCTTGCCGACATTTTTCATCATTGCCAGGTGTCTCAGGCCGAGGCCTAGTTTACGAACGACCATTGTCTCAGCGATGATCTTCTCGAGAATTATCGCCCCGACTGCAACACTAATGATCCCAGTCATGCTGAACGAACCGAGCCCGATATAGAGCACGGCCACGACCCCCGCAAGCACGATTATTCGCGTCACGAGGAAGAATCTTCCAAGCTCTTTATATGAACGTACGATCGGGTCGGTGATCATGACCCCGAGCGGCAGCAGTGTCAGGTTTATCGCAAAGACCGATGCACTCGCGGCGTATTTCTCGGTAAACAGAGTGATAATGAATGTCTGCGAGGTCACCAGCAGAAACGCGTAGATCGGAAAGTAAACGAATGCCAGCTTTTGCATCGCACGAGCCGTAAGGCGGATCATCTCTTCCTTATTTCCCTCTTTACCTCGCCAGAATCCCGGAAAACGTGTTCGGAGATAGTAGATCAGTACAGCCGTCTGAATGACTCCCTGGATCATCGCCGCCCATATAAAAGCCTCAACGGTGGCAAAAATAAGCACGGCACCGCCCATCAGAAGCGTCTTGGACAACTGCGCAAGGATAATGAAAACTGTGGCAACACGGGCTTCCTGATTTGCGATCGCAACTGTCTCAAGAAACGTTGCAAATATCCAGATCCAGATAACGATTCCGATCTTCGGGGCAAGCCGGGTCAACTCTTCGCTGCGGAAGATGTTTCCGATCGATTCGGGATAAATGAATAAGAAAAGGCAGGCCAGGCCACCGACAACGAAATTGAAAAGGAGAATGTTAAAGATCGCCGCGCCACGGCGCTCGGTCTCGCGTGCGAGGAAATAATACGCACTCATCGATAGGCCGAGTGGCAGGATGATCACGGCGTTCATGATCACGAGAAACGCCTCGCGATAGTGGCCGACAGCCTCTTGTGACAAAGACCGGACGATCACCAGTGGCAGGAAAAAACTCAGCGCAAAGCCGATGATCTTGGCCGTCAGTAGCCAGACGCTTTGCGCTTTGAGCGATTGAATGTCTTTTTCCTTCTTCACAAAATAAAAACGCCGCGAAAAAACCTAAGTTCTCCGCGGCGTACATATACGTTACCTTTGCCCGTCACCGGAGTGAAAACACCATCCACAGACAGTATTTGGATACACCACGGAAGCCGATCGGGGCAAAACCGGCGGAACCTCTGTCAGAAGATAGGTCGAATCAAACCAGTTTTCTAGTGAAAACTGAGAAAAATCAGCGATTCCGAAAGTTTTTGGTGTGGACAGAAACTTGATCGATCAATACTAACTAACTGCGTTGTGTGATCGGCGAGTGTCAGCAAAATCGCCCACACGGCTCCAATGTTGATTTTAGGTCATTGTGATAATCTAATCTACAATGGCAGACCGTCGCGAATCGTTTAAAACCTCGTCGGGCATTGAGCTTCCGGCTGATTATAATCCCGAAAACACCCGACCTATCGACTACGAGAAAGACCTCGGCAAGCCGGGTGATTTTCCGTATACGCGCGGCGTTCGGAGTTCGATGTATCGCCGGCGGTTTTGGACGATGCGGCAGTACGCGGGGTTTGCGACGGCGGCGGAGTCGAATGAGCGGTACAAATATCTGCTGTCGCAGGGAACGACCGGTTTGAGCGTCGCGTTTGACCTGCCGACCCAGATCGGGCTCGACAGCGACGATCCGCTTGCGGCTGGTGAGGTTGGAAAGGTCGGCGTGGCGATTGATAGTTTGGACGACATGTTGACCTTGTTCGACGGTATTCCGCTTGACCAGGTTTCGACTTCGATGACGATCAACTCGACGGCCTCGACGCTGTTGTGCCTATATCTGGCGGTCGCTCGCAAGCAGAATGTTGGCTTCGACAAGGTCAGCGGCACGATCCAAAACGACATTCTGAAAGAATACATCGCTCGTGGGACTTACATTTATCCGCCGAAACCGAGCCTTCGTTTGATCACCGACACGTTCGCATACTGTGCCGCCGAGGTGCCGAATTGGAATACCATCTCGATCTCCGGCTACCACATCCGCGAGGCCGGTTCGACCGCCGCTCAGGAGATCGCGTTCACGTTGGCAGATGGTATTTGTTATGTGCAGGCGGCGATCGATGTCGGATTGGATGTCGATGATTTCGCTCCGAGGCTGTCTTTCTTCTTTAATTCGCACAACAATCTGCTCGAAGAGATAGCCAAATTCCGTGCCGCCCGCCGCCTTTGGGCTCGAATCATGCGAGAGCGGTTCAACGCGAAAGACCCGAAGTCACTCATGCTACGCTTCCACACTCAAACTGCTGGTTCGACACTCACCGCACAGCAGCCTGAAGTAAATGTCGTCCGCACGACCATCCAGGCACTGGCCGCCGTTCTCGGCGGGACGCAGAGTTTGCATACCAATTCCCTCGATGAGGCTCTCGGTTTGCCAACGGAAACTGCTGCCAGAATTGCGTTGAGAACGCAGCAGGTTATCGCCCACGAATCAGGCGTTGCCGACACCGTCGATCCATTCGCCGGCAGCTACGCGATCGAGGAATTGACCACCGAGCTCGAACGCATAGCCGTCGACTATATCGAAAAGATCGACGCCATGGGCGGAATGCTGCGTGCGATCGAGACCGGCTATGTGCAAAACGAGATACAGGAAGCTGCGTACGACTACCAACTAGCCGTCGAAAGAGGTGACGCGATCGTCGTCGGCGTCAACAAATTCCAAACGGATGAGAAACAGATCCCGATCATGCGTATCGACGAACAGATCGAACGCGATCAGGTCGAACGCCTTCGCTCGATCCGCGAGAAACGCAACGCCGCAGATGCCGACAGTGCTACCAAAGCGATCGAATCAGCCGCCACTGGCACGGAAAATCTCCTTCCCCACATCCTCACCGCCGTCGAGGCCCACGTCACCGTCGGCGAGATCAGCAATACGCTGAGAAAAGTGTGGGGCGAATACCAGGAATCGGTCACTGTTTGACCTCCCGCAGAGTTAAAAATAGTGACAAACAAAGTTAAACTGTGCTACTGTTTCCTATGAAGCATTCCGCTCGGCCTGCTTCGCATCCCTAATTTCCAAAATTTTCCGACTTGTACGGGTACTCTCGACCCTCACCCTCAAAATGGACATCCTTAACGATTACCTCAAGAGCCTTCTTTCATCGTGCAGCGACGAACTTCGTCTCGAACCAGACAAGAATCCCTATCTGGTCGCTGAAAATAGGACGACAGACGTCTCGCACACTCCGCTCAAAGGCACGCAGATCAGCACGTTAGTGTTTCCACTGATCCCTGCTAACGTAAAGGCCTCATTGCCGAACAGTAATGAGATCGAGTTCGTTTTGCCGCACAATCTAGGCAATTTCAACTTTACCGTACAGAAATCGCCTTCAGGATTTATCGTCACCATTCGGCCGATGATGTCCGAGTCTGGCGGTTCGATAACGGTTCCGATGCCGCTGCCCGAGGTTGCCCCTACATTTGAACCGCAGATCCAATATTCGCCGGAACCTCCGCCGCAGGAGGTCGCGACAGCCTATTCATCCGCAACATTCGAACCGGCTCCGGACCGCGAAAAGGCAGCAGCCTACCAACCCGTCCCCGATCCTCCGTCCTATGAGCAGATCTCATACGATCTTGAGAGCTCATCGGCGGCGTATGAGTCAACATCTGCACATTCCGCACCAACTGCGACGCTTGAGGAACTACTGGCAGAGGAGCAAGAGTCGGCTCCCGAGTACGTCCCGTCCGGCGGCCCCGCCATCGAGGTCGTTTCGGTAAATGACCCCGAATACCAAACTATTTTCTCCGATACGGCCCCAGATCTGCCGCTTCGTCGTCGTGACGATTTCATTACCGACGAATACACCGCCCTTACCGAAGATGTAAGTCATCTTGAGGAGACTGTCGTGCCAAACACTTCCTTCGAGCAAGCCCCAGCGCCGCAACCTTACCCCCCGCAACAAACGCCTTCAACCGCTCCGCCGGTTGAGGTGGCTGAGACAGCGTTCGTCCCGGCAAAGGTCAATGCGATGATGGCATCACGTATGGACGATTATTTTGCCTTAATGGCCGATATGGGAGCATCTGATCTGCACCTTTCGGTATCGATGCCGGCCTTGGTGCGTAAAGATGGCAAGATCAAGCAGCTCACGGAGGGCGAACGTCCGCTCGGAGCCGATCTCATGCGTGATCTGCTGACATCGATCATGCCGGAGAAGAATCAGGAAGAGTTCGCTCGGCGAAACGACACTGACTTCGCCTACGAGATTCCCGGCCTTGCCCGCTTTCGCTGCAATGTTTTCATGGATCGCAAAGGCATGGGCGGAGTTTTCCGTATCATCCCGACCAAGATCCTAACCGCGGAACAGCTCGGTTTATCGAAAGCGATCATGGACCTGACGACCCTGTCGAAAGGCCTGGTGGTTGTCACCGGCCCGACCGGTTCGGGTAAATCGACGACGCTGTGTGCGATGGTCGATTCGATCAATAAGAATCGCGAAGACCACATCATCACCATCGAAGACCCGATCGAATTCACACACGAGAATCAGAAGTGTCTGGTCAATCAGCGTGAGGTTCACAACCACACCGATTCGTTCAAAGACGCTCTGCGTGCTGCCCTTCGCGAAGACCCCGACATTCTCCTCGTAGGCGAAATGCGTGATCTCGAAACGATCTCGATCGCCATCGAGACCGCCGAAACGGGCCACCTTGTTTTCGGCACGCTGCACACGACGACCGCACCTTCGACGATCGACCGCATCATCGACCAGTTCCCTGCCGACCGTCAGGAACAGATCCGCGTGATGCTCTCCGAATCGCTCAAAGGCGTCATCGCCCAAACCCTTCTGCCCAAAAAAGGCGGAGGCCGCGTCGCCGCCCTCGAGATCCTCATCATCACACCCGCGATCTCGAATCTCATCCGCGAAGGCAAAACGTTCCAGATCCCGTCCGCCATGCAAACCGGCAAAAACCACGGCATGGTCATGCTCAACGACGCCCTCTTCGAACACGTCAAAAACGGCCTCGTCGAACCAATGGACGCGTACATCAAAGCCGTCGACAAAACCGGCTTCGAACAACTCCTGACGCGTAACGGTTTTAAGCTGTAGGCCTCGCATATCTCAGAGAATAAAAACGGCGGCGGGATCCCACATTCCGTCGCCGTTCTCCCCCGCAAACCGCGCGCGGGGGGGGGCGCCGGGGCCGCCGGCGGGCGCCCCCGGGCGGGGGGGGGGGCCGCGGGGGCCGCCGGCCCCCCGACCCCCCCACCGGCCCCCCGCGGGGGGGGCGGCCGCCGGGGCCCGGGGCGGGGGCGCGGCCCGCGCGGCGCGCCCCCCAGGGCCCTTTGGTCATTTTTCTCCCTTGTTTGTTTGTAGATCAGTCGTCGTCGTCATCTTTCCGTTTTTTGGCGGCGCGTTGTTTTGAGCTGTTGGTCCCTTACCGCGTGAACGCCCAGTTGATGGACGAGAATTCCGCCCTGATGTGCTGTGTTCATCAGCAGCACAACACCTGAGCCGTAGAAGAGCAGAAAGGCCAGATTGAGCGGGATCAGTATTGCCCGCGAAAGCTCTTTCTTGAACAGCATCGGTGCAAACAGGATCACACCAAATATCGCCGTCAGTGCCGTGAAGACCGTCCGCGTTGTCTCGGCAAGCTCTTCATGTTCTTCAGTACAGCCTCATTGTTGAGATGTCCGGCGGTTCGCCACAGCCTCGCCGGTCAGACGGCGACGAAGGTTGCGATCGTACCGATGAGCATTAGAACAAATGCGGCGAGAAGGAAGGTTCGCCCGTTTTTGGCATTAGCAGGCCGATGAGAATGATGATCAGGCCACGCCAGTGGCGATCGGAAATGAATGATTATTGGATGAAGGCCGTCCACTTGGAATTGGCGGAAACATTTTATTACTCCTTAGTGAAATAGCTGCGGGCGTTTTGTATTAGGGTATGAGGTATGACACCCGCAGCTTCCCCCTTGAAAAACTACCGAAAGGTCTAGTTGATCGATTCAAACTTTTCTTTCGGGGTGAAATCGGGACACTTTGCAGATCGGCGTCCATGGTTGTGTAGCCGCAGGTCGAGCAGACAAAGAACGTCGTCTTTCCGCCTTTCCAGTCGGCGGGGTTGCGAGGGCTTCGGCGTAGAGTTTGGCGTGCTCGCCCTCGGCCGTTTTGGCGAAATTGAAAGTTCTTAGTGCTTCTTTGTTACCGCTGCTGCGGGCCTCGGCCAAGAACTCCGTATACATTTTGTCGCGTTCATAGGTCTCACCTTCAATCGCGCCTTTTAAGTTCTCGGCGGTTGTTTTGACCTCGGCAGCCTTGATGTCGGCCTTGGGTGTCCCGCCCATCTTCTTGATGACGTCGGCATGATTGTTTTTATGGATCTCTTCGGCACGAGCGGCGGCCCTGAAAAGACTGCCGACCTTGGTGTAGCCCTCGTCGTCAGCCTTCTTCGCAAACGCAAGGTATTTGGCGTTAGCATTGCTCTCACCGTCGAAAGCGGTCTGTAGATTCTCGAGGGTCTTGGTCGCCGGCATCTCGGCTTTTGAATCGGCTGGCTTCCTTGCTTCTACTATTCCGTTAGAGTGGCTGGCACAGTCGGTGAGAAAGACGACGGCTAGCAAACACGCCGAAGCGGCCGCAAAGAAACCAAATGTAAATTTATTGAAATGATTGACTGCCTGGTTGTTCATAGTTCTCCTTAGATCTTCCGGATGTGTCGGCGTTCTGAGACTATTGCAACGTTAAAGCCACGTAATGCGGGGTCGGTAAGTACAGGTAAATGTGGGGTTTAGGCGAGTTGATGAATGGAGCGGTCGGACTGGTGTCTGAATATTGATACAAACCCAAGGTCGGGCTGTCGTAATTTTACGACGTGATCACTGCAACCGGTACTTTTTGATCTTGTAGGCGATATCGCTTCTCGAAATTCCGAGTCTCCGGGCTGCCTCAGCCTGCACACCGCCCGAATCCTGAACGGCATTTTGTATCAACCGGGATTCGATCGAATCAAGGGTACCGGGAAGATCGCATTTGGAGGCAGAGTCTCAGCTGTGCTTACATCCAGATCCTAGGCGCCTTATTAGAAGCCAGAACAGGATCATCGCTCGAGATAACGTCGTCCGTTGCGGGGATGCAGGCTCGCTCGACGAGATTCCTGAGTTCACGAACATTACCGGGAACGAGTAGGACATTAGCTTAGAATTGCTTCAGGATTGATGGTTCTTGGGCGACTTTGGGCTCGCGAGATACCTGTTTGATAAATCGCGAGAACAGGGATATCTTCCTGCGGTTTCTAAGCGGCGGTATATCGATCGGCACAACGCGAGGCGATAATAAAGGTCTTCACGAAAAGGCCCTCTGCTACTCGCTCCTGCAAATTTCTATGAGTTGCCACGATAACGCGTCTACCGTTCGCGGGCTGTTCACCCACCCGGGAGGAACTGTCCATCGGTCAAAACACGGAGAAGTTTTGCTTGCAGGCCGAGCGACATCTCTCCGGCCTCGTCAAGAAAAAGCGTTCCGTGATTGGCAGCCTCAAATAGTCCTTGCCGCGGTTTGTCCGCTCCGGTGAACGAGCCTTTTTCATGGCCAAACAGCTCAGATTCGAGCAGGTGTTCAGATACGGCTGCACAATTGACGGCGAGAAAGGTTGTTTTCGAACGGATGCTGCCTTTGTGGATCGCCCTGGCGACAAGTTCCTTTCCGGTGCCCGTTTCGCCGGTGATCAGAACGGTCGCATTCGTAGGGGCGACCTTTGCGATCGTTTCCTTTAAGTGCAATGGCCGAGCTTACGCCCAGAATCTCTTCAGCAAATGCGAATCGTTTGGCTTCCTCACGTAAGACCTCGTTCTCACGAAGCAACTGTGTTCGTTCGGTCGCACGCTTCGCGACGGCAGTGACCACCTCCGGAACGAATGGCTTTGAGATAAAATCAAACGCTCCAGCCTGCATCGCCTCGACAGCCAACTCGACCGTGGCAAGTGCGGTCAGGATCACGACCGGCAGAGTCGGTTCATTTTCGCGACAGAATTTGAGCACGTCAAAACCGTCGCCATCGGGCATCTTCTTGTCTGAGATAACAAGGTCGAATGGCTCGGTCGCAAGCATCGAAAGGGCCGTCGTAACGCCGCTCGCTTCTGAGACAGTATGGCCGGCTTCCTGCAGGATCAATGTCAGGATCCGCCGCATGTTCTGCTCATCATCAATGATCAATTCGTGCCATTATCACGCCACTTAAAACCTGATCTCAAACCTCACCTTACCATTTCGTTCGCCCGAGAAATACGTCTCCGCCATGAGCCCTCGCAATATTTCTAACGATTGAGGCCCGGAGTCCGGTGCCCTTTTCCCCGTTCGTAGGAGCTCAAATATTCTCGGTGCGATGTCTTCCGGGATGGAGCTGCCTTCATTCTCCAGATAGATTATCGATCCGCTCCTTCTTTCAGTGCTCCCAAGAATATCTTTCCGTTTGGTGACGCGGCGTTTAGAGCGTTGGTGAGCAGATTGAGAAGGCCTCTGCATGGGCGACTCATCCATCATGAATGACAACTCCGGGTCGCATTGCCTCTAGGTTAGGGCCTTTCTCGCCAGCCGTGCCCTAGCGAGACTGGCGATGTAGTCAAGTTTGGTTTACCAAAACCGGTTTTCAGATCCGGTTCCTTGGTCTTCGCGAACGCGGAAATCGGTTGTCAGGGTCTCCAGCCGCTTGGCCTCTTCCGTGGCAATGTTGAACATTTCGAGCCTGATCGCGATCCGGGCTCGTGTTTCTCAGCCATTTTAGCGGGCTCGCGATCATCGTAACCGGATTGCGAACTCGTGGGCTATGGCACTCGACAATTGGCCGACGGGCCAGCTTCTCCTCGGCGACAAGCTTTTCCTGTAAGACGCAGATCTTCAGACTCTGTCCAAACTTTTCCTCTTCTCTGCGAAGACTGCCGCGAGCAGCCCACACATCGCAACGACGAGAAGATAAGGACGCCGTTGCCGCCTCGAAAAATTCCTGACGTCTATCGGAGGATTTGCCTAAAAGAAAGCCAAACTTCCGAAGAAAGTCAGAACGATGGTGACCGCGGGTGACAGTGAGAGTACAGCCAAACTAAATCGATACGCAGCCGAAAGGATCGGGATGATCATCAGCACCGAATAGTGGCTGTCCGCCGTCCCGCCCGCGATCGGGGCGGAAAGGCGAACGAGATATTGGCGCAATTGAGAAGAAGATGTGAACATTCACACAGGACAAGGGGAATCTAATTTGCAATCGCTGTATCCAAAGCAACTCTACAATCAATACGATGAACCGAGTTGCGAGTATAGCAAGCAAGAGAGCGACGGCCTTCCGAGCAACGAAATAAAGCAGATATGTACACAAAACAAGGCCGCGAGAACCGCGGTGTTCAATAATATCAGCACCGTCTCCTGGTTTTTATACGTCTTGATCTTCGTCATTTGTCGATGGCCTACGAGTGAGGGATAAAGCAATTGTAATGCCGCACGAAGTAGAAAAGGGTCAGACAGGTAATTTGCAGCCTTCTGAGCAGAGAATTGCACGTCGGACGCCGTTCTACGATCGCTAATTTGCCGACGGATCGGGATCGGTTGGCCGAGCGTAGAAGGGAACGCCTTCTCCGATAGGCTGAGTATAAACGACAAATATCTCCAGTTGCCAACGTCCAACTCCATCGCGCGATCCTGTATTTCGCCTGCAGCAGGGCTTGCCGGAGTGTTTGAGACGGTCAGGTCTTTAAGTAAAAAAAAGGAAGCCTTGATGCGGCTTCCTTTTTGTCTGAGATAGGGCTATAAGCCTCAGTTCTTCCCGCTGAGGAGCTGTACAGCTAACACAACCACAGCAACGATAAGCGAATGTGTATCAGATTGCCGACGGCGGCTCCGCGATGCCAAATCCCGCCCACAGTACCAGTAAAATTATAATTATTGTCAAAGCATGGTGATCTCCTTATCCGTCTCGATGGCTGGCAACCGAGGTCTTCTTTACTTGTAAAAAAACGTCCAGCCCTAAGGTTCATTTTGAATTCTGTCCCCTAAGTAAAATAATTCAAACGGCTTTTGCCCAAACATGGCTTACATCTATTTCTGCCAGTTTATACAAGCTACCGTTCTCACGATCGAGCGAATGTGCTGACGCCAAAGCGTAAATAAATCTGAAGGTACAGGTGGCCAGCGTGGAAAGATCAACATAGAAATGGGGTCAGAATTGGGAAAAGAAATGGGGTCAGACATTTAATTCGTAGCAGAGCGGGGCTTAGCCCTCGAAGATATAGGAGAGGGCGTTCCGGAAAGGCACCTCTCACCGGGGCGGCGAAGCCGAAAAATTCTGAGGGGCTTGCCCTCACGGTGAGCGATGAGGCTGGCCCTCACCTTAGAGTCGAAAAACTTATCCGAGGCTATGCCTCCCTTTCGCTGTGCGGAGATTTAAGATCAAGGTTTGGATACCTTCTTAGTTCCAAGATACCGCGAAGAGCAATCTACCAAACTCGTCTCCGATTGGAATGACGATTCGCCGATAACGTCACATTCCGCCGATAATGTAACAAAATGCCGCTATCGCCGTTATCGGGAGCGGATCGAGGCATCGACATCATCATCGATAGGCTCATCGGGGCGATCATACTTCGCTACTTCGCGGCGCATCGGATGGGTTGATCAGAGAGATCAAAGGTCGGGAATGGCGGTTCGGAGATGTGCCGAAACGGTTCGGAGTTTTGGGGCCTGACCGACCAAAAGAACGACATTCCTAATTCTGAACTCATTGCCGCAACCGCATCCGTCGCTGCCGGGGATCGGTGCCAGTGTGCTCTACCATACATACATCCCGTCAATAACGGCTCATACTTACGCTAGATTCCCGTTTGGCCAGCCTTTGGCGTTGCCATTCTTACTTTCCCCAAGAATGGCGTTGGGATCGCACTTAGTACTTTTACTCAGAGAGGCATAAATATGATCAACGAAACAAACAAATGTGCACATAACGTAACGAATAACCTTACATACTTACTGATCGGCGGCGGGATCGGGGCCGGGCTGGCGTTGCTTTTTGCTCCTAAGGCGGGCAGCGAGCTGCGTACGAATATCGCCGATGTGACCCGCAAGGGCTACGACGCGACAGTTGAAAAAGCCAGCGATCTAAAGGCTAAATCGACGGAACTCGTTGAGGTAGCAAAAGAAAAGGCGTCGGCTGTGTACGATTTCGCATCGAATACGCTGAACACCGGCCTTGACGCTGCCGAGGAAGTGGTAAACGCCACCTCAACAGCAGTCGCCGACGGTCTGGATAGCCTACAGAACGAATCGACCCGTCAAAACAAACAAATTAACGGCCGCAGAGGAACCGCGATCGTTTAGTTCCCCGGAGAATCTGAAGGATAGACTCCGCGGGAGTGGTCTACACTCTCCCCCCAAATATCCCGGAGGATTTCATATGAATAGATACATAAAACAAGTTACATTTTTAGCACTTATAGCTACATTCGCGTTCGTCACGAGCGCGAATGCACAGGTGCGGGCATACCGCGTTTCAGATCGAACGGTTCAGACACTTCTAACCCGGATCGAGAACCGTACCAATACATTTAAGGATCAGATCGACCGCGCTCTCGACAATAGCAATTTTGACGGAACTCCGCAGGAAGATTCGATAAACACGCTCATCTCGAACTTTGAGAACTCGACCGACAGGTTGAAGGACAATTTTTCGTCAAATCGTTCGTCCGCGAATGATGTTCAGGAAGTGCTTCAGCGTGCGGCATTCATCAATAGCTTCATGCGAAGTAATCGCCTGAACACTACTGTCCAAAGAACCTGGACATCGATCCGTACAGATCTGAACACGCTCGCCGGCTACTACCGCGTCAGTGCAAACTGGAACGCGCCGGTGATCACACAGCAGAACGTCTATATCGGCACCGATACGCAGGTGAGAAACCTTTTCACCTCGATCGAGAGCCGCACGAATAACTTCAAACGCCAGATCAGCCGTAATCTGAACAACAGCAACATCGATGGCACTAATCGTGAAGATTCGATCAACACGATGGTCTCGAATTTTGAGCAGGCGACCAACCGTTTGAAAAGCAACTTCTCGTCAAGGCGTTCGACAGCGAGCGATGTGCAGGAAGTTTTGAATCGAGCCGTTCCGATCAATACCTTTGTGGCGAACAATAACCTTTCGAATCAGGCGGAAAGCTCTTGGAATCAGATTAGGACCGATCTGAACACACTCGCGGGATACTACCGCGTCAGTTCGAACTGGAACAACAATCCGGGCGGCGGACAGTGGGGAAATGGCGGCAATTTCGATACCCGCCTGACGGGAACCTACCGTCTCAACGTCGCACAGAGCGACAACGTGACGACAATGGTCGATCGTGCGATCGTCAACGCCCAGTATCAGACGAATACACGCGACCGTATGAGAACCAATCTCGAACGACGCCTGCGTTCGCCTGAGACGCTGACGTTTGAAAAACGCGGCCAGATGATCACGATGTCTTCGTCTAATGCACAGAGCGTTGAGCTCACCGCAGACGGCGTCGCTAGAACTGAGACTTCGCCAAACGGCCGCAGCGTAACGACGACCGTTGCTGCAAATAACCGCGAACTCACGATCAATTACGACGGCGACCGGACGAATGACTTTTATCTCACGTTTACACCGGCAAACAACGGCCAGCTACGTGTGACGCGTCGGGTCTATCTTGAGAACAACGCTCAGACGATCACAGTCTCGAGCGTCTACGACAAGACGAGCCAGATGGCGGAATGGAACAACAACACCAATCCACCGATCTACAACGGCGGTTCGACGAGCGGCTTTATCGTCCCTAATAACACAAACCTTACAGCGACTCTCGACACGCCGCTCTCGACAAAGAATGTGCGTGATGGCGAGCGTTTTACGATGACGGTTGACGCACCTTCGCAGTACAACGGTGCGATCATCGTAGGCACTGTGGACGGCGAGCGTTCGGGTGTAGTTTCAGGACGTGCGACGATGTCGCTGAACTTCCAGACCATTCGAATGCGTGACGGCAGAACTTACACATTTGCGGGTATCGTCGAACAGGTTCGCGAGACCAACGGCAACGTCATCAATGTCAATAACGAAGGTGCCATCCGCGACCGCAGCCAGACGACCACGACCGCATCACGTGCGGGCGTCGGTGCAGTTCTCGGTGCGATCATCGGAGCAATTGCCGGCGGCGGCAGCGGTGCTGCGATCGGTGCCGGAGTCGGAGCTGGTGCAGGTGCCGGAACCGTTGTGCTACAGGGCCGGGATAACCTCGAGCTTGCGAGAGGTTCGCAGTTCACGCTAACAGCGACTGCTCCAGCGAATATGAGCATTCGTTAAGTTTCCCCACTCCCACGGGAATACCATCGGTCGTCTGCCCTAACAAGCAGGCGGCCGATTTTTTTCTTTACTATTGACGGTTCACGTTCTAACATTCTCGAGCATGACCGCAGATGAATTTCGTGAGATCGCACTTGGCTTTCCTGACACCGAGGAACGCTCGCACATGCAGCACCCCGACTTTCGAGTTTCCGGCAAGATCTTTGCGACCCTTGGCCCCGACGAGACTTGGGGAATGGCAAAACTAACGCCAACACAGCAACAGGATTTTCTGCGGATCGCTCCTGCTTTCAAACCAGCTTCCGGTAAATGGGGCGAAGGCGGGGCGACGATCATCACGCTCGCCGACGCAGACGAATCGGATGTCCGCTCGGCCCGGTCACTGGCTTGGAACAAAGTTGCGAATCAGGCAAAATAGGCGACAGGAATCGCTATGAAAATGATCACCAAGACATCTATTCTTTTCGCCACCATCTTGCTGTCGACCGCAACGCTCGCCGGTGCACAGACATTTGGCAAACCAACGCCGGCACCGACGCCAGCTAGAGCCGTTGGCAAACATCCGCTCGACAAAGGCGATTTCAAGGTCGGTTTCTCGCCCAAGACAAAGCGGCAGAATCCGAAAAAGGACATGCCAAAGGATGAGAAGGCCACGTTTCAGGAGATCGCGACCGAGCTTAACAGCTTCCTCGCCCTGCCGCGTGACGTCTATCTGAATCTCGACACATGTGACGAGCCGAACGCTTTCTATTCGTCCGAGACGTCCGAGATCACGATCTGCTACGAGCTGATCGAGCAATATGAGGAAGATTTTAAGACCATCGAAAAGTCGCAGAAAAAGGTGGATGAGATGGTCGAGGACACGCTTGTGCAGACGCTGTTTCACGAACTCGGCCATTGCCTGATAGATGTCTGGGAGCTGCCCGCGACCGGCCGCGAAGAAGACGCTGTTGACCAACTCGCGACGATCTTGCTGCTCGACGGTTCGCCGGAAGGCAGCCGAAGTGCGATCAACGCCGCTCGCCAGTTTGAGATCGCTTCCCGCGACGAGCACGCCGATGATATGCTCTTCTGGGATGAGCATTCATTCAGTAAAACGCGATTCTACGACATGCTCTGCCTTGTTTACGGCAGCAATCCAAAACTAAATAAGAACCTCGTCGGCCCAAACCGCCTTCCCGTCGATCGAGCGGAACGCTGCTCAGAAGAATTCAAACGCGCCGAACGCTCATGGCTAAAGCTTCTGGCTCCGTATGTGATCGAATAGCCAGACCACGTCAATGGGATTTGGATTCGTCGAGTATCTTTTGAAGGTCGGCGGCGATCGGCATTGGTTTGAAGAACCAGACGTTTGAGCCGCCGGTATTGCCGGTGGGATAGATGCCAAGCGGAGTCTTTGTCGCGGCACCTATGACGCGAATGATCTGTCCGTAGATCTCACGAAGGTTGTGCATCTTCCAGCCAAGCATTAGCATTCGCAGATGCACACGCGTGTGTTCGAAGGTACTTGCCTGCCCAAGCACGTGGGCACGTTCGAGATGGCGAAAGGCATCTTCGAGGCGGCCGGCCTTTTCAAATTCTACCGACCGGCTCAACTCGTGCTGAATTTTGTCTTTCAAAAACTCTTCCATTTCGATCGAAACTACTTTACCTCAAACGGCTCCAACTGCTTCGTGATCTTGGCCTTGTCGCCAACGACGACGATGGTCATTTTTTCTGTAGACAGGTATTTGCGAGCCATTTCGGAGATGTCGGCCGCCGTGACCGCAGACAGATTTGAGACGTAGGTATCGAGGTAATTCTTGTCTAGCTCGTTGTAATTATTATTCTCGAGCTGGCCGATCACCCCGGTTCGCGAGCTGTTTTGGAGGACATAGATACCAACGAGGTAATTCTTAATTCCCTGGAGTTCGGCTTCGCTCGGCGGCTCTTTGCGCAGGCGTTCGATCTCGAAGAGTATCTCCTTGATCGACGCTCCGGTTGCCTCGGTCGTGACGTCGGCATTCTCGACCCAATAACCGGTCTTGTAGCGATTCCAGATAAAGCTGTTTGGCGAGTACGTGTAGCCCTTGTTCTCGCGGATGTTCGATGTGATACGCGAGCCGAAGCTACTGCCCAGCAGCGAATCCATCACCGTGAACTTCACAAAATCCGGATCAGATGGCGACATTGCTGGCATGCCGAGATAGATCGTTGATTGCGGCGCACCAGGCCGATCGATCACGTCGAGCGTGCGTTTAGCGTTGAGTCGCGGCACGTCGCGGATCGCCTCCGGGCCTTTTTTCCAATTGCCGAACGCTTTTTCGATCGCCGGCTTAAGCTTCGCTGCATCGAATTGCCCAACGACATATAGATGAGCTCTGGCAGCCCCGTATTGGTTATAGTAAAACGTCTTTACATCCTGCAAAGTATAGGCTTTGAGGCCGGCCTCGGTCGGAAAGATCGTGCCGTAGGCGTGATTTCCGAATATATTCTGGCGGAACTTTTCCCATGCCAGCGAACCGGGCTGGGCACGATTGATGGCGAGTTCACGGATCTTGTTCGCACGTACCTTCTCGATATCTTCAGGAGCGAACTTCGGATTCATGATGACGTCGGCCATCAATGCGAGAAAGCGCGTGTCGAATTCGCTCAGAACTTCGCCCCCAATCGTTGTCTTATCGGTCGAGGCTGACGTGAAGATGCTCCCGCCCATGTCTGCGGTCTCAAGGGCGAGTTGCCCGGCAGAGCGTGTCGATGTGCCCTCTTTCAAAAGCGTCGCAACCATGTCCGAGATCCAACGCTGATCGCTGCGCTCGTTTAGCGAACCCGCACGAATAACGGTCTGCATCGCCACCTTTGGGATCGATCCGTACTGCACGAGCGTGACCTTCATCCCGTTTCCGAGCGTGTAGGTGTCTTGCTTCGGGAAAACAAATGGTTTCGGCTGGCCGCCGGCGGGCGGAGTTTCTTTCTGAGCAAAAGCTGAGAAGGCCAATAGGAAAAGAACTCCCGCGGAGACGCAGAGTCGCAGAGAAAGAGAAGGCCAATTTTTCATTTTGAAGGTTGAATTATGCATTATCGTCCGCCTCCTGCCGCTGCGGTTTTACCGACGTTGAGGATAACGATCGTACGGTTCGTGTTTCGCAGATATTCCTTGGCTGTTTTTTGGATCAATGCCGGGGTCACCTTGCGGAAGTTGGCTTCGATCTGGTTGATGTTGTCCGGCCTGTCGTCAAACAAAGCAAAGCTCGCCAGCAAGTCCGCACGGCCAAACCCGCCGAACTGCGTCATCGTATCGTAAAGCCCGGAACGTAATTTGACGATCGCACGGTCGATGGCTTTCTGATCGACCGGTTTGTTTTGGATCTGCGAGATCACGCTGTCCGCTGACGCGAGAATTTCCTGAGGCGTGTATTTGTCGTCGTGGATCAGGTTTACATCGAACAGCATGGGTCCGTTGTAGTTGAACATGTTCCCGAGGCCGGAATTGATACCACCAGCGATGCCGCTTGTATAGGTCTTATTCTTAACGAGTTCCTGATAGAGCAAACTGTCCTCGCCTTGAACCAGGATCTGTTCTATCAGGCCCATCGCGAAATACTCCGGAGTTCCGCGAGGCGGCATTTGGTAGCCGAAGGCAACGGCAGGCTTTTTCGCGAGTTTATCAGTGCGGCTGACTGTCTTTTCTTTTTCCTGACGCGGTTCGGTCAGATCGGGAATGGCCTCGGCCTTTTGTGCCGGAATGTTTGCGAAATACTTCTCGACCCAGCCTTTCGCCGCGACCTCGTCAAAATCGCCGGTGACAACAAGCACTGCGTTGCCCGGCTGATAATACTTTTGAGCAAACGACTTGGCATCCGCGAGCGTTGCGGCCTCAAGATCTTTCAGGTCGCCGTAAAAATTGTGTGCGTTGTACCAGTTCGTGAAGGCTGCCATTGGCAGATCGATCCAAGGGAACGAGCCGTATGGCTGATTGAGTACGTTCACTTTCACTTCGTTCGCGACGACCCCTTGCTGATTGACCAGATTTTCCTGTGTAATGTCGAGTCCACGCATTCGATCGGCCTCAGCCCATATCAGCGTTTCGGTCTTGTGCGAGGGCATCACGGCGAAATAATTGGTGAAATCAAATCGCGTCGAACCATTCAGCACGCCGCCGTTGCTCTCGACCAGCTTGATAAATTCCATCTTGCCCAAGTTCTTTGAGCCCTGAAACATCAGGTGTTCAAAAAGGTGAGCAAACCCCGTCCGATCACGCGGTTCGATGCGAAAACCGATGTTGTAATACACCGCTACCGTCGACAGCGGAGCCGAACGATCGGGCGACAATACGACCTTCAGGCCATTCTTGAGCTTGTAGTAGGTTACCGGAACCTTGATCCCCGCAGCATTCGCCTTTTGGGCAGTGGCCGAAAAAGCGGTCGAAAGCAATATCGCCGCTGCCATCATTCCCGCAAAAATACTTCGCGAAATATTTCTCATATAGACTCCAAAGAATACAGAAAAACCTAGATTAGCTTATTCGAAATTCATAGGAAAATGTTTCAACAAAAAATGCCGGATATCGTGGCCCGGTTTTTGCATCCAAATAAAGCAGGGGAACGGGCGATATCCTTGCCCGCAAACTCTGATTTCCAAACGCTTTCGGCTATACTTGCTTATATCTCTCCGGAGAACTATCGAGGAAACTAATACCGTTATGATTTCAAGAAAAAACCGTTTTGTATCGCTCGCGATGATGGTCGCGATGCTGTTTTCGACCGTGTCTTTTGCCTTCGCGTTTGACGAAGGAATGTATGCCCCGGGCCAGATCGCTGGCTTACCGCTCGGCAAAAAAGGCCTAAAGATCAAGCCTTTGGATGTTTATAATCCTGCCGGCGGCGGCCTGACCGATGCCGTCATCCGTTTGAGCATCGGCTGTACCGCAGAGTTTGTCTCGCCGGAGGGCCTGATATTGACCAATCACCACTGCGGCTTCGACGCACTCGTTTCGGCCTCAACTCCGAGTAAAGATCTGGTCGAGACCGGTTTTAAGACAGAAAGCAAAGCGGGTGAGATCTCCGCAAAGAACTATTCGATCTTTCTGACCAACCGCGTCGAAGACGTGACAGCAAAGATCAAGGCCGGAACCGATGGTCTCTCGGGAGCTGCCCTGGCAGCAAAGATCAAGTCGAACACCGACACGCTACAAGCTGCCGAACAGGCTAAGGCAAAGACCGGAGCGATCGTTCGCATCCAGATGCTGAACAACGGCTTCTTTTACTATCTCTACGAAACGCAAGAGATCAAGGACATCCGCGTCGTCTATGCTCCGCCTCGCAACATTGGTGTGTTTGGCGGCGACCCGGATAATTTCGAGTGGACACGCCACACCGGCGATTTCACATTCCTGAGAGCTTATGTGGCTCCCGACGGTTCGTCTGCAACTTACTCAGCGAGCAATGTCCCGTACAAACCGAAGAAGTTCCTGACAGCGAGCATCGCCGGGCTTGCAGAAAATGATTTTGTGTTCGTTTTGGGTTATCCGGGCGGCACGACGCGATATCGCGAAAGCTGGTCCGTAAATTACGCTCGCGAGGCAAATTTCCCTTTCCTCGAGAAATGGCTCACGGCTCTCAGCGATTCGCTTCGCCAGATCGGCTCGACGAATGAAGACCTGCGTATCGCGTTTCAGTCGGACATTGCAAGTTTTGATAATTCGCGTAAAGCGTTTGGCGGAGGCCATTTGCAACTCAAGCGTGTTCAGGCAGTTGAACAACGTCGTGCAGACGAAGCTAAGATGGCCACGTGGATCGCGGCTAATCCAGAGCGTCAGAAAAAGTACGGCAGTATGCTCGCCGAGCTCAAATCGGCCTCTGAAGAAGCTAATGCCGCTCAGAATCGTGATGCGATCATCCGCCGCTTCCCTGATCTCAATTCGATGGTCGTGTTTCCACAGCTAGTCGCTGCAATGGCAGCAACAGGCCCCGGAAGCAAGATGCTTACCGAGGCAGAACGCGCAGCCAAACTCAAGGAGGTCGAGAAAGCCTATGAGGACCGCTATCCTGCTCACGAAGTAAATCTTCTCAAGTTTTTCCTTAAGTCTTTTGACGAACTACCAGCAGGACAGAAATTCAAGCCTGCCGAAGATCTCTTTGGCGCGATGACCGGACAAGCCCGCCGCGAAGCCGAAGCAAAGTTTGCCGACACAATCGCCAACGGCGAATATGCTGCTCCTGCTAGAGTCGTAGGCCTATACGGGCCACGCACGATGGAATTCAATAAGGAGCGTGAGGACATTCTCACATTCACTCGCGGATTGGTCGCTGAGCGTGCTGCTCTGACCGCTCGCAGCAACAAATTTGCCGCAAACATCGACCGGCTACGCGTGCTCTACATGCAAGCTCTGACTGAGATGAAGGGCATTTCGCCCGTTTATCCGGACGCAAATTCAACTCTTAGGTTTTCGTTCGGTTACATCAAAGGCTATCAGTCACGCGAATCAGAGTTCCGCACACCCTTTACCACGATGAAAGGAATGATCGAAAAGAATACGGGTGAAAAGCCATTCGACATGCCGCAAGGCCTGATCGATATGCAGAATTCAAAAAACTTTGGCCGTTACGGCTCGAGTGACAGTATCGTCGTAAATTTCCTCTCGACGACCGACATTATCGGCGGTAACAGCGGTTCGCCGATCCTCAATGCCAATGGCGAACAGGTCGGCATCTGCTTCGACGGTAACTACGAAGGCCTCGGCAACGATTTCTATTTCGATACCGAAAAGAACCGCACGATCTCGGTCGACATGCGCTACGTGCTGTTCGTGACCGAAAAATTCGGCGGTGCGAAATGGGTCGTTGATGAGATGAAGGTAGTGGGTAAGAAATAGCAATCCTTGCACACAAATTATTTAGACTGAGGCTGCTCGCACTGAGCAGCCTTTTTCTTATCCCTCCCTCATCTTGCAAGAATGCCCGCAGCTTGCGTTCTCTGATTACAGGCACGGCCGTCCTGCAATCTAATATTTTGCGAAGGAGAAAACTATGAAGAGAACAATCTTAGCCTTAGGGTTGGTGTCGGTGTTTGGCGTAAACGCGTTTGGGTCGGTGTATATCAAGTACTACAACAAGGATTCACAGGTGTGGACGTTCAAGGTCAAAATGGACGGGCAGAACAAAGAGGTTACGTTTAACGGTTCGACCAGCGGTGCCACAACGATCGGCGGAAGCGGAACTAAAGCCATCGTCGAAACCAAATGCGGGAATGTCGAAGTGGCTAACGACTCGAAGATAGAGATCAAAGACGGCTGTATTAAGTTCGTCAAATAGCCAGAACGGCGTCGCGTGAATACGCGACGCCCTCTAGTTTCCTGCGTGGTCACTCTGATCGAATCCCGCCGCCCATCGCTCGATTTCTTTAGCCAGAACGCACTAAATCTGTGAGTTTTCACGGCCGGCCGCGACTAATTCCACAGTAGTCGCGATCGCCTCTCGTTCGATACCGCGATTGAACCGAAATCACACTCGTTTGGGGCCTTTGTATTGGCACGAGACTCGCGTATCAACAAAGCGGGAAGCGATATTTGAAAACCCGGGAGGCCTATCATGAGAGTAGTAATATTCACATTGGCCGTCTTATTAAATTGTAATTTGGCACTGACGCAGGAAAAGGAGTTAAAGACCGATCTTCCCGTCCGCGACCCGATCACCCAGAATCCGAACATTGACCAGGCTGACAAAGTCACAGCCGCCACCTTCGCCCCCGTACGGCGAACCGATACAGAAAAAGCCGCCGCCTTCCGCCCCGTAGATCTAAAACCCACACCTAGTACAGATAGGTCAGACCCAAAAGAACCAAAGTTTAAGGACTTTGACCAAGCAATCGAGAATACTGCGAAAGATCCAATTGCCGTTCAGGAAAACACCGATTTCAAGTTCCATTGGCGGCCCGCCCTGATTCAGTCCGGCCTCTTCCTAGCAATGCAGCATGGATTTCGCATGACCGAAGAGAAGACCCGCAACGAGCTCGACGGACCGTTCTTCGCTGACTGGAAGGCATCTGTAAAGAACCTGCAGGGATGGGACGACGGAGGTAGATTCTTCACAAACTACATCGCCCATCCGATGCAAGGTGCATTGACCGGTCGCATCTTTATCAACAACAGCGGTGTCGCTCGCGGCGAGGAATTTGGCCGCAGCAGACGATACTGGAAAAGTCGGCTTAAAGCGATGGTCTGGTCTGCTGTATGGAGCACACAGTTTGAGCTCGGCCCCGTCAGCGAAGCCTCCCTTGGCAACGTCGGTCAGAAAGTTGATGGCGACGGCCACAGCAAACTAACCTATGGGGATCTGGTACTGACGCCAACCGTGGGCACCGGCTTTGCGATCGCTGAAGACGCGATCGATAAATACGTCCTTAAGAATCTGATCGAGAGAAGAATTGAAAATCGTTTGTTGATGAAGATTTTACGAAGCGTTCTAACGCCGACCACCAGCCTGGCAAATATTCTTCGCGGGCGTGCACCGTGGCGACGTGATTTTAGGCGCAACTAATTCCCGCCAACTTTCCGCATTACAAACCCACCAGAAGGCCTCGCCCTCAGCGGGGCCTTGTTCCGCACCTTCACATTATTTATCGGAGTAATTTAGCTTGATAGAGTTCATTCCGCGCATGATCACTTTTTGGCGGCGAACCACGCGTTTTTTGTTCTTGGCCGGATTGAAGATATTCAGCGGTGACGGGATCATCGCCGACAAGTAAGCAGCTTCGGCGGTACTCAGGCCCGAGGCGGATTTATTAAAGTAGTTTCGCGATGCGGCCTCTGCTCCATAAATGCCATCTCCCCACTCGATAACATTAAGGTAGATCTCAAGAATGCGTTTCTTTGAGAGTTCACGCTCCATGAAGTAGGTATAGACCGCCTCTCGGCCCTTGCGAAGGAAATTTCGGTCTTCAGAAAGGAATAGGTTTTTAGCGAGTTGCTGCGAGACGGTCGACGCTCCCCGCTTGAAATTGGGCATCGGCGGAATCCAGTCATCCTCGCTCGGTTTGCAGTCCTTCTTCGGTGTTCCGGCGGCTTTTGCTTCGGCCTCACATTCTTCGCGAGCCTCTTTTTCACCTTCTTTGACTGCTTCATCCCAAGCAGCCTCGATCGCTTTCCAGTCGAAACCGTCGTGTTCGAAAAATCTCGCATCCTCGCCGGCAAGCACGGCACGCTGCAGATTTGGGCTGATCTGCTCCATTGGCACCCAGATCATGTACTTTCGCGGCTCCTTCCCCTCGGCCGCGGCTTCGGAAATACGATACTCGATCATCGAGGTCGTCGTCGGGTTTTCAGTCCGCAGACGCGAGATCGATGGAAAGGTGATCAGCTCATACGCCAGCCAGACGACGATCGCCCCGGCAAGTATGAGAAAAAGCATTTTGGTCCAGTACCACACTTTTGAAAGGATAACGGAAAAAGCATAAAGGTAAAAAAGCGAAGGGGCAAAAATTCTGTCTCGGCTTTATCCTTCATCCTTTATCCTTTATCCTTATTTCATGGCCCAATACGACAATGTTGTTGCGGTGATCCTCGGCGGCGGAGCCGGATCGCGTTTATTTCCCCTCACCCAAGAACGCTCGAAACCGGCTGTGCCGCTTGGCGGAAAATATCGTCTTATTGACGTGCCTGTGTCCAACTGCATCAACTCGGGAATATCCCAGATCTTCGTCCTCACGCAGTACAATTCGGCATCGCTCAACCGGCATATCTCGCAAACGTATCGGTTCTCGAGCTTCTCGACCGGTTTCGTCGAGATACTCGCCGCCGAACAGCGAAAGGACAGCCCGGACTGGTTTCAGGGCACAGCCGACGCGGTGCGTCAAATACTGCCGCATTTACGCGACTGGCGCATCGGCAAACTTCTGATCCTATCCGGCGATCATCTCTACCGGATGAATTACGAAAAGTTCTTGAATCGCCATGAATCGACCAATGCAGATGTGACGATATCAGTCATTCCGTCGCGGCCCGATGAGGCAGAGAGTTTCGGCCTTTTGAAGACGGACAGCATTGGCAAAGTTCTTGAATTCAAGGAAAAGCCAAAGGGTGAAGCCCTCGAATCAATGCGGGTTGACACTACAAAGTTTGGCCTCACAAGCGAAGAGTCGGAACGACGGCCGTATCTCGCATCGATGGGGATCTATGTTTTTGATTACCAGAAACTTATCGAGCTGCTTGCTGCCGACGAATCGGCGGTCGATTTTGGCGGCGAGATAATTCCCTCCGCGATCAGCAAATACAATGTTCAGGCTCATCTGTTTGACGGATATTGGGAAGACATTGGAACGATCAAGGCGTTTTACGAAGCCAATCTGGACCTTGCGTCACCATTGCCGAAATTCAATTTCTTTGACGCGTCCGCCCCCATCTACACGCGTAGCCGGTATTTACCGCCGTCGAAACTTCATGAGTGCGACATCGACAACTCCTTGGTTTGCGAGGGCTGTATCTTGAACGGTATAAAAGTCCGGAACTCAGTGATCGGGTTGCGTAGCAGGATCGACGCAGGAACTCTGATCGAGGATTCAATAGTGATGGGTTCAGACTTCTTTGAGACGATCGGAGCTATCAAAGGCGACCTTGAATCAGGCAAACCACATGTGGGCATCGGGGCGAACTGTGTTATCAAACGCGCGATCCTCGATAAGAACGTGCGGATCGGCAAGAACGTAAAGTTGATAAATAAGGATCGGGTGGAGAATTTTGACGCTGCCGACGGCTCGTATTACATTCGCGACGGCCTGATCATTGTTCCGAAGAACGGTACGATCGCCGATGGTACAGAGGTGTAGATCACTTGGCCGTCTTTCTTCTGATAAATCCCTCGCGCGACCGAACAACGAAGCCCTCGCGATCGACTCTTACCTTTACGTTCGTTCGTTTTCCGGCTACGCGGTCCGCATTCGGGTAATAGGCGATGCTGTAAAATTCACGAAGTTCACTGGCGATCTTTGCATACGCCTCGTTGAGATTACCCAGAGTAGTCGCAGGATAAACGCGTCCGCCGGTATTCTCAGCCAGGCCGTCGAGGAATTCCTCAGCCTTTTGATACTCGGCCTGGGTGGTGCCCTGGCTGCCCGGCATAGTACCTACGATCTTAGGGATGGAGATGGGAAATGGATCGGGTGACGCCGTCGGGGCCGAGATCGGAGGCGGCTTAGCAACGGTAGTGCCGTTGCTCATCCTCTGGACATCTGCAAACGTGTCGTATCTTACCGGATAGATGATCGCATCCAGTTCGAGCGCGTCGTTCAAATTGTAGGAATCATTGCTCCGTCGGCTAGTCGTATCGACACCATCCGTAAACAGGATCATCGCCTTACGGCCGTCGATCTCTCGAAACCGGCTATTGATGACCATATCTACGGCCTCGTACAAACTCGTTCCGGTTGATATCTTAGTACTTTTTATTGCCCGATAGATCTCTTTTCGATCTCCTGTTGCCTCGCAAAGGATATGCACCTCTGCGTCGAATGACACGACCATCACCTTGTCCTGCGGACGAAGTTGCTCGATAAAAGCGATCGCCGCAGATTGAATCTCAGTGATCTTGAATGTGGTCGAATAACTCATATCGAGAACTAGAGCCACAGTAAACGGCTCGTGCTCGTTGGAAAATAACGCTACTTCCTGCTCAACCCCATCCTCCAGAACTTTGAAATTCTCCTTGCCGAGGCCGCCGATGAACCGTCCTTTCTTGTCCATCACCCGGACGGGCACCGAGACAAGCTGCGTGCTGACCTTGATCACCTCGCCATCGTCGACCGGGGCTGATACCTGGAGAACGGGAGTTGGAACGGGAGTTGGTGTGGAGGCTCCGCGCTGATTCGACTTGCCGTCGGTTGGTGAAGACGGACGACGAGATTGCGCCGAGACGGGCATCGCCGACACGATGGAGATACAAACCAAAACAACAATGACCGCGAAAATTCGCTTCATATTAGGCAAATGCAATTCTACGATGCGTAAGCGCCCGTGAAAAGATGCCGGGGGAGAAATATGGAAGCACAAAACAATAAAAAAGGGAGAGGTCCTCAGCATAGCCGATCTCCGTCTCCCCTTGGTAATGAGTTCTTAACGCCCGGCTATATTCCGGTCAGTCTGTCCGACGATATAGCTTGTCTTAGCCCGAACAACCACGGTTGGCCGCATCACTCGGATCTTGATCTGCTTGCGTTCGCCTACATTTCCAACTGTTTCTGGATAATAGCCAAGTGAATACTGGCGTCGGAGTTCTTCGGCAATTCCGGAGAATGCCGCGTCTAGATTATAGATCGAGCTGGCCTCGAAGAATCGGCCGCCGCTGTTTTGGGCAAGGCCTTCGAGATACTGTTTGCCCTTGGCATATTCCGCTTCACTTGCGTAACCGCCGCCACCGCCACCGCCGCCAATGTTGACGTTACCTCCGGAAAGGATGGCACCGAGAATATCACCCATCGTTACACGGCCGCCCCGCCTTGGTGGAGGGTAATTTCGTCCGCCGCGACCGCCACCGGCACCGGCACCGCCGCCGCGACCGCCGTAACCGGAAGTATCGTATCGGATCGGGTAGAAGAGTGCATCGACCTCTTCTGATGCTCGAAGCGTACTTTCCATCGTTGCCCGTCTGGAGGTCGTATCGACCGCGTCGGTAAACAGGACCACCGCCTTACGTCCCTGCACACGGCCCAGATGCTGATAGATCGTTTGATCAACGGCCTCATAAAGACTCGTGCCGTCGCCGAACTGTGCATTGCGAATCGCGTCGCGAAGCTGATTGCGGTTGTTCGTAGGTTCGGTCAACACGTGAACATACTGATCAAAGCTGATCACCATCACCCGGTCTGACGGCCGGAGCTGATCGACGAACGTAATAGCAGCGTTTTGGATCTCATCGATACGAAACTGGGTCGAAGGGCTTACGTCGATCAGAAGGGCCACGGTAAATGGCGTTTCAACCGACTGAAAGTAATCGATCTTCTGCTCCACGCCGTTCTCAAAGATCTTAAAGTCCCGCTGCTGCAAACCCGAAATAAATCGGCCGTCGCGGTCGAGCACTGAGACCGGCATCGTTACGAGGTTGGTCTCGACACGGATGATCTCGTCATCACCACCGTTAGGATCCACAGTTGGTGACGGCTCGGGACGCTTCGTACCGCCCTGAAGAACAGGCGGGCTGTCCGGCTTAGAACGAACCGTATCATTCTGCAGAACTGGCGGCGGAGGCGTAGTCGCCACACGCGGTCGGGTTGCGGTATTTGTCTGTCCAAATGCTCCGACTGCGAGCATCCCCAATGTGGTCAAAATGACGAGCGAGTTTTTCATCGAGAATTATTCTCCGAGTCCGAAAGTTACTTTGGGGAAAGCGTCGTTATGATTATAAACTGAGGCCTTTCGTTGCTACTAATTATTTTCAAGAAAGTCGATCGCCAGATCGTGAAAACGGCGCCGAACCGAGTTAATATTCACGAACGGCAAAGCATGATCGTGCGTACGGTTCGTCAGGAGAATAAATACGCGTTCCTTAACCGGATCGATCCACAAACTCGTCCCCGTAAACCCAAGATGCCCAAAGCTTTCCGGCGACATCTTCGTCCCGGCGGTGGAGTCAGGGGTCGATGCAAGTTGGAAAGCGAACGAGCGATGTTCATTCATTCCCTGTGTGAAATTTGTCCGAAAAAGCTTACAAGTCTCTGGCTTCAGGATCTGCGTGTATTCTGGCAAAAATTGTGATGCGATCTTGAAAACTTCTTCAGCGGTCGAAAACAAGCCTGCGTGCCCCGCGACGCCGCCCATGAAATAGGCGTTTCCATCGTGAACTTCGCCCCAAATGAGATCGCTCCGAAATGCTACATTTTGTCCAGCTGCCGTCTCGATTTCCCCAGTGAAGCCTAGTTCGATGCACATTCGTCGCTCGAATTCATTACCTTTCTCGCTGGCGGCAATTTCCTCACGGTCGAAGCCTCGAGCCAACGGATTAAAGGCCGTTCGTGTGAGCCCAAGCCGGCGAGCCACCTCAAGATCGAACTCGAGGTCGGGACGTAGTCCTTCGATCATCAATGCCAAGGCGATGAAATTGAGATCGCTGTATTCAACGCTCAACCCGCTAGCTCTCAACCCCTCATTTGCGATCACCGCGGCGAGATCAATCGAGGATGCGTGTTCTGCGAGAAGATAAAGAGGTTTCCACGCAGATAGTCCTGATGTGTGAGTAGCGAGATCGCGAATCTTTAGATCGGCAATTGGCGGATCGTTAAAATAGATATCTATGCGGGAATCGAGACCGAGGTCGCCGTCTTCGATCTGTTCGGCCGCCAACAACCCAGTCACTAGGGGCTTGGTCAAACTCGCCAGATCATAGATCGTATCCGTCGTCGCCTCGATCAATTCCGGCTCGACGACTGTATAGCCAAGTGCCTCGTGCAGGACGATCTCGCCTTTTTCGGCAACAAGATACACCGCCGACGGGAAATCGCCGGCGTCGATACGCGAGCTGAGGAATGTTGCTATCTCGTTACGCACTTTCTTACCTTAATTGACACGGCCGCGTGGTGTAAATAGACTTGTGCAATAATTCAACTAACGGAGGTACTTTTTACTATGTCAACAAAAGCCGAATCGGCCGATCTGATAATGAAACTCTACGACCTGCGCCGCGAATCAACAATGCGCAAGGCTCGTGACTGGATGTTCACCTTTAATCCGACCAGCGCCGAGGAATATTCGAAGACGATGATGGATCCGGAGGTAGGTGCTTACCTGCGAATGGTCACATCGTACTGGGACATGGCGGCTACTTTCGTCAATCAAGGAGCGATCGATGCCGATATGTTTAACCAGACATCAGGTGAACACATGGTCGTTTTCGCCAAGATCCAGCCATTACTTGCTGACCTGCGGACGATGTGGCAGGCCCCTGAAGCTATGGCCAATCTCGAGAAGGTCATCATGGATGCCCCCAGACGGGGCCGAGCTTGAAGAGAATGCAGGACTGGCTTGAGTTCAATGGCCCCTCCTCAAGCTGAAGAAGCCGCTGCTTAAACATCCAGCCGCCGCCGATGTATCTCGATCTTTTCGAGCACACCGACTGCCAAACTCAACGCACGCCGTCCGTCGACACCTGTGACGGGCGGCGTTTTATCTTGTTCGATGCAATCCAGAAACGCTGTGATCTCGGCTCGCAGCGGCTCGATGTCGTTGATCTCTAGACGATTTATCGAGATACCCGCAAGCGGATGAGCAGCCTCGGGATTTAGCGAGGTTACGGACGCGAACTTGGTTGCATAATCCAAAACGACATAAGAATTTGTCTGATAGAAACGCGTCTTTCGGATCTTCTCCGTACCGATGCGAGAGGCAGTAATGTTTGCCACGGTGCCGTTCTCAAATTCGATTCGAGCATTCGCCGCATCGACCTTGTCGGAGATCACTGGAATACCAACAGCACGTATCTCGCTGACCTGCACATCCGGGCCGACGAGCCATTGGATCGCGTCGAGATCGTGGATCATCACATCAAGCACGACATCGACATCTAGGGAACGATTGGGGAAAGGGGAAACGCGATGAATCTCAAAATACAGCGGAACGGTAACGTGCGGCTTCAATGCGACCATGGCCGGATTGTAGCGTTCGAGCTGGCCGACCATTAGTTTCGCGCCTGACGCCTCTGCGGCGGCGATCATTTTGTCGGCCTCGTCGAGAGTTAGAGCTATCGGTTTCTCGACGAGCACGTGAACTCCCTTTTCCAAAAAAGCACACGCGATCTCGCAATGTGTTTCGGTCGGAGTTGCGATAGACACAGCATCGATCTTATCGAGAAGATCTCGCCAATCGGTAAAACTCTCGCAGCTATGCGATGCCGCGATCGACGACGCAGTCTGGGCATCGCTATCACACACGCCAACCATTTCGACGCGGCCCTCTGCGGCCAGCTCCGCGTAATTCCGGGCATGATGCCGTCCGAGGCTTCCCACGCCGATCGCGGCGACCTTCAGAATGCGGACTGCGGATTGCGGATTGCGGATTTCTTCCATAACATTAAGTCTTTCAAGATCTTGTATCCATTTTCCGCCAACGCCGTTTAGATGACAAAGCCCGAATCCGCAATCCGAAGCCCGAAGTCAGCGATTATTGCCATTCTCGCGGTGTTCACCTACTTTTTCGGGCTCTGGCTTCCCTTTTTCGGCCCCGATGAACCTCGGTACGCTCAGGTCGCCCGCGAGATGTTCGAGCGAGGCGACTGGGTCACGCCCACGCTCGGTGGATTTCATTGGTTCGAGAAGCCAGCTCTGCTCTATTGGACGCAGATCGCGTCATTCAATGTCTTTGGCGTCAGCGAATTTGCGGCACGCATTGGTCCGGCCCTGTTCGGGCTGGCAACTGTCGCAGCTCTGTGGTTCATTGGGAAGAGCGTCGTCCAGGGCAACTCGATATTTGCACAACGTTTGGCCGTCATCGCAGCCTCGACGCTGGGCATACTCGTGTTTTCGCGTGGAGCAAGCTTCGATATAACGATCACATTTCCGGTTACGGCCGCGATGGTTTGTTATTTCATTTTCGAGGGACGTTCGGATGAAAAGGGTTCGACCGTTCCATTGGTGCTTTTCTATGTTTTCGTCGGGGTCGCAGTGATCGCCAAGGGGTTGATCGGCATCGTTTTTCCTTATGCGATCATCGCTTTCTACCACGTCCTACGGAGACGAGTGCCGACCAATCGGCTGATCGTCAGCCTATTCTGGGGAACGGCTTTGGCCGTGATTGTCGCTGCCACATGGTATCTGCCAATGTACTGGCGGCACGGTTGGGAGTTCATTGACGAGTTCTTTGTGCAGCACCACTTCCAGCGGTACACGTCGAATAAATACCAGCACCCGCAGCCTTTCTATTTCTATCTCTGGGTACTGCCGTTGATGACGCTGCCGTGGACGCCTTTCCTTCTTGCCTCGATCTGGAAAAACGCAAAAGCCGCGATCCAACGATTAAGGGTGCACTCAGAACGCGACTCTTCGCCAATTGCGCAGCTTACAACATTTGCCTTTGCGTGGATGCTTGTCCCGCTGGTCTTCTTTTCATTCTCAGGCTCTAAACTCCCGGGCTACATTCTCCCGGCCGTTCCGCCCGCGATCATTCTTGCATCGCTTTATCTCCACGAACTCGCCGGGAAGAGTCGCCGTTGGGCGACCGCGATCCCGGCTCTGGCATCGGCTGTGTTTCTAGTGGCGATAATGCTGCTTCTGAGTGCCGTTCCACGTTTCGCAGATGCGGACAGCGTCTCGGGACTAATGAGGTCGGCGCAGGAACGCGGCTATACAGGTGTACCGGTGTATGGCCTGCACACAGTCGTCCACAGTGCTGAATTTTACGCCGCCGGCCATTTGCTTCGGGAGCCCGACGGCAAGCAAAAAAGGCTTTACAGCCCAGCGGAGGTCGAGGCCGAAATGCGGCGTGCTGGTGCCGCCCGGTGTCTCGTGCTTGTCCCGCCCGAATATCTCAAGCAATTGACCGAAAGCCCGATCGTCCGCTCGGAAGTGATTCGCAACAACGGCGAATGGGTGATCGTAGGAGTAAGTTTGAATTAGCCCTCGGCGGCCCTCCGCAAACGATCCATCAACGCCGCTCCAATACCGGTCTCCGGCACCGATTCGCAATAGATGGTGCGAATTCCCATACGATCGCATTCGCGGAAGAACTCGAATACTGAATGAGCGTACTCCCCGACCGACGCACACTCTCTGGCAAATTCGAATGGGTATTCCGCCTTGCCTATGCCGATGAATGCCGAAGATCGCCCATCTGAGATCTCAAATTTCGGATCCGTGATAACGACAGTTGCCGCTGGCGAGTAATGGCGATGCTTCAATCCCGGACTACGCGGTGAATCGTACCGAACCTGTTTATATTCAATAGTTTCAGGCACCACACTCTGCAATTCAGCCAGCGAGACCGCTCCCTGCCTTAGCAGCACTGGCACATCTCCAGTACAATCAACAACCGTCGATTCGAGCCCTATCTCAGTCGGATCGCCTTGGAGAATACAGTCAATACGTCTGTCAAGATCCTCTAAAACTGCCTGCCATGTCGTCGGGCTTGGCCGTCCTGAAAGGTTTGCCGACGGCGCGACGACGGGCACTCCGCACGCAGAGAGAAACTCGTTAGCAAGCAAATATCGGGGCATTCTGACGCCGATCGTATCAAGCCCAGCAGTCGCGATCAGCGGCACGCGTTCCGAGCGAGGCAAAACGACCGTCAGCGGCCCCGGAAAAAAAGCGTTAATGAACAAATGAGCATTCGGCGAGATCGACTTGGCCAACTCCGCTATCTGATCGACCGATGCGACGTGTGCTATCAGCGGATTGTCGGCGGGGCGTTTTTTTGCATCAAATATCTTTGCGACGGCAGCCTCATCGAACACGTTTGCACCTAGCCCATAGACGGTTTCGGTCGGAAACGCAACAACCCCGCCTCGCCGAATGAATTCAGCCGCTTCGTTGACGTTAGATGTTAGGACCGTTTGCACATTAGAAGTTTCACGCAAAGCCGCGAAGAACGCAAAGGTTTGAAACGGGAGGACTGAAATGGCGGATTCGGCGTTCGGCAAGTTAGAATCATATAAAGTGACGATCGCCGAGAAACTCAAAACTCTACCGACCGATGCCGGCATTTACATTCACAGGAATGCGGCCGGAAAGATCATCTATGTCGGCAAGGCGAAGAATCTGCGTAATCGGGTGCGTTCCTATTTTCACGCTAGCCGCAATCATGATCCGAAGACGCGGCAGCTCGTAAAGGTCATTGCTGATTTTGAGTTTATTGTTGTCGATAATGAGGTTGAAGCCTTGGTGCTAGAGTCGAACCTCATCAAGAAGCACAAGCCGCGATTCAACGTTTTCCTCAAAGACGACAAATCATACCCGCACCTAAAGCTCACAAACGAGCCTTTTCCGAAGGTAGTTGTCACGCGAAAGATCGTTCGCGACGGATCGAATTACTACGGGCCATTCTTGCCTGCGGTGCTTGCCCGAAACACGCTCAATCTAGTAAACCGAGCTTTCCAACTCCGCACGTGTGAGATCGAGATCGACGGCAAGCTGCCGCGTCCGTGTCTTGAATACCATCTAAAACGCTGCCTCGGCCCATGCGTTAAGGGGCTCTGTACCCAGCAGGAATATCAGGAAGCAGCCGCCGATGTGAAGATACTGCTTGACGGCAAGAACAAAGAACTTGCGAAATCGCTCGAACAGCGAATGTGGCACTTCTCCGAAGAAGGCAAATACGAACTCGCTGCGAAATATCGCGACCTGCATCGTACCGTTCTCGCCCTCAGCGAAACGCAGAAAATGGCGACGACCGCCGAGCGTGACATCGATATCATCGGCTTTTACCGCGAGCACCAACGCCTTGCCCTCCAGCTATTCACGATGCGCGAAGGCCGCATCGTCGGACGCCGCGAGTTCTTCTGGGAAGACCTTGTCGATGACGAGTCGTTCGATGCGTCAGAGTTTCTCGGGCTGGTACTGACGCAATATTATTCGACCGATTACGTACCGCTAGAGATACACGTCTCACAGGATTTCGGCGATCGAGCAGTTCTCGAAAAAGCCCTCACCGAACGCCGCGGCCGCCGCGTAAAGATACTTGACCCGAAACGCGGCAAGAACAAACACCTTGTTCGCCTCGTCGAGGCAAATGCCAAGATCGCCTTCGAACAGCGTTTCCGCGTTCTCAAGCCGGATCTCGAAAAGGTCCTCGAAGAGCTACAGGAGATCCTCGAACTCTCTTATTTCCCAGAGCGGATCGAGTCTTTCGATATCTCAAATATCTCTGGTTCAGAGAACGTCGCGGGCATAGTCGTTTTTGAGAACGGCAAGCCAGCTCGTGCACACTACCGGCGATTGATCATCAGATCGGTTGAGGGGGCAAACGATTTTGCCTCGATGAATGAGGCTGTCTTCCGGCGTTACAAACGCATTATTGACGAAGGCGGACAACTGCCCCGACTTATCTTCATCGACGGTGGAAAAGGCCAGCTCACAGCTGCCGCAGCGGCGATGCAAGCTCTGGATCTCGAACAAATAATGCTCGTCGGCCTCGTCAAACCGCCAAAGCAGCACAACCAGATCTCGCACCTGCTCGTCCACGGCCGTGAAGACACGCCGATCCCATTCGACCGCAATTCCCAAGCGTTTCGCCTCATCCTTCAGATCCGCGAAGAAACGCACAAGACCGCGATCGAATTTCATCGCAAGCGCCGCGAGAAGCGCGACTTTTCGTCCGAGCTGTCTGAGATTCCGGGAATCGGAGACAAGCGCAAAATGAAATTGCTTCGTGAATTTGGCTCGATCGAGCGGATCGCTAAGGCTCCGATCGAAGCACTCAAGCCTTTTGTTGGAAATAAAGCCGCGACCGAGATCGTCGAACACTTCGAAGCACAACGTAAGTTAGCGGAGAAGGCCGAGTGAGACTCTGAAGTTATCGGAAATAGCGGCGATAGCGGCGGATTGTTACATTATCGGCGAATAGCGACATTATCGGCATTATGTGACGTTATCGGCGGATTGGTATATACACGTTCGAGGTTTCGTGTTAGGTTCGCTTCATGAACACTTGTTGCACATGTAGCACGCACGCAAAAACATTTAGTCTTGGTAAATCACAGACGGATCTTAACCCCACAAGGAGCCCCGGCGAAAAACTCGAGTTTGTCGAACACGTCCTCGGCGTGCTGATCGACAGCCGGCATGGCGATGGAAATCCTTACCAACGCCTAGGCGAGGCAACCGTGATGACCGGCCACTCGCAGATGTTCGCGAATGTGCGTTTGCTCTCGGCGGCCGAGATCCAGACTCATCTGGAATTTGGCGGTGCTCATCACCGACCATTCTGCGGCTCTCCTGGAAATTGCCGTTGGCTTCAGCCAGGGTTCTTGGCAGCAAAATATTTGGGCTTCAGCCCGACACTTTTGGGCTAAAGCCCAGAAGTGTTGAAGTGCTGATCCGCCGGCTGAACCGACGGCATCAAAGAACTCAAACGACCATTCTTTCATGCCCGCGGCCACTGGGACGGTCCTCTTCCAGCCGTCGCGGCAAAAAGCCACGGGCGAAGCCCGGGAAGACCGGCCACAAGTATAAAGTGCAGACAGCGACAGCGGTGACTTTGACATTCGGGACGGGAACTGATAGAACCGACTAGGTACTTGCACGACGACCACCTCCCGTGGGGGGACACGCCCACCATTCCTCGGGCTCACGCCCGAGGCTTTATGCTTTCGTCCGCTACGCGGACTGAGGACGAAAATCCTGGACACGAAAAAACCCACCGCTTTGGCTGTTTAAAAAAGTTCGGGCCGGGATTCCGAAAGAATGTGGCACAGCGACGAAGCCACATTCTCTCGATTCCCGACCCGAAAGTGGAAGATCGTGAAATTAATTTTTCTTCACGTAGGTCCGGTGAACGACCGCATCAGTCTTGGCGTCTCGGGCTTCGACCATGACGTTTTCTTTGTCCTCACGAGTTACGAGACGTCCTCCGGATTTTGGTGCGGCGGTTGGCTTGGACTTCGCCCTTTCGGAGTCGTCGAGGAAGCCTTTGATCGATTCTGCTTTCACTGGTTCGGCGATTCGAACTCCACGGGATTCGGCGACTGCCTCGGTTGCGGTTGCTTTCAGATTCTTCATCCAGATCTTCTTGAAAAGGGCGTTGGAGACGTAGATGTCGGCACTATTGATCTTACCGTTGATCGCGAATGCGTAACCGATCACATCGGATTTACCATTAGGTGCCGAAGCAAGAGCACGGACATAGTCGTCGATGTTTGCTACGACCTTCTTGTTCTCAAGGCTAAGCTGAAGGCTTGAGGACGAATCGCTATCGGCGACTGATCCACCGACATTTCGGCTCAAGTTCGTTTGAGCTTCGCTTACCTTTGCCCAAACCTCTTGCTGCGAACGTGTCGCATTCGCGGCGATCTTTAGATCTTTCGTCACGATGCGTTCATTCGAGCTCGAGAATTTTCCGGCTTCTTCGCCACCGCGTTTCTCCCAGCGGCCCGATTCGACGCAGAATGCCTCGATCTTCACGCGGCCCGAGCGTGCGGGGATGATAATGCTGATCGCGAGCACGCGGTCCTGTTTGCCGCCCTTTACGATGTCGCCTGATTGGATGAAGACGTCGAGTTCCTTGGAAAGATTCTCGACCTCGAGTTCGTTAACGTTCGACGTTTCGTACACGACGAAGAGCTTTCGCTCCATCGCTTCCTGCAGCGTCATGATGTTGCCCTTCTTATTCTCGTCCTTGCCGTGGATGAGAAAGATCGTCAGATTCTTATGCGAGTATGGCGACGAAATGCGGTACGCTCCGGTCTGGGCAGCGACTGAGCCAATCCCGACGAGCGTCAAGATCAGTACTGCAAATATGCGGATGGTTCTTTGAAAGTTCATATATCACTCCTGTCTATCGTTTGTGGAGAGTGTCGCCGTTTGGTTGTTGAACGCATCGTGACAGACCTTCTTGCAACGAATTTTGCTCGATTGCATTTTTCGCGGTTTGCGGTGACAATATGGCAACTCAAAAATACTTCGGAGGACAGGTAATGAAATCACTGCTCACACTTGGATTGATATCGTTTGCACTCACGTTTTGCGGCTTGCAGGAAAGGCTTAAGGGCTTGACCGGTTCGACTCCGGCGAATGCCAACGTCGCGACGACAGGCTCGAATTCGACAACATCGAAGGACGGTGCGCCCGCCGCCGACAAGGCAAAGCCAAATGCCCAGCAGCAGGCGATCATCGATGGGGCGACCGAAACAAAGTGGGACGACCAAGGACTTTCGTGGAAGCTTCCGGCTGGCTGGAAGAAGATGTCTGCGAGCAAGGATTCGTTCAACTACGGATCGCCTGACAATGCTTTCCTACTAGTCAATATCTCAACACTCGGTGACAGCTTTCCGATGGACATCAGTTTGAAAGCCTACTACGACCAGGCGATGCAGCAACTCAAAAATGGTAAGTACGAGTCTGTAAAAATGGTCGAGATCGATGGGATCACAGGTGTTGAATTTGTCGAGGCTCCGCCGGAAGGAAAAGACGATCCGCGTCGCCATCAGTGGATCGCCTATCGCAAATATCTGGGCCAGACACAGCAGCTAAATGTAATGACATCGACCAAGGGTTCAAACTTTGGCAAGCACAGCGATGACTTTCCGGCGATTCTGTATTCGATGAAGGCTACCAAATAGAACAGGCTTTCCAGCCTGTTCATCGAGCTACGGACAACAATAAACAGGCTGGAAAGCCTGTTTTACATTAGCGTTGGGGCATCCGCATGAGGGATAAAGCACTGTCGGCATCGTGCCTCGTATTTATCGGCCGCACCGACCTCGACACGCTCTTCCGATTCGACCGTCCGCTGTGAATAGTTGGCGGTCGAACCGCATTTCACGCAGATAGCGTGAGTTTTTGTGATGAACTCAGCGATCGAAAGCAGTTGCGGCATCGGCTCGAAAGGCTTGCCCATGAAGTCCTGGTCCAGTCCCGCGATGATGACGCGTTTCCCGGATTCGGCAAGTGCATTAGCGGCGTCGATGATCGCCATATCAAAGAACTGAGCTTCATCAATTCCAATCACTTCGGTGTCATCGAGGACGTGGTTCAACATCTCGGCCGTCGACGAAACCGGGATCGACATATGCTTCTGCCCCGAGTGCGAGGCGATCTCTTCAACCGAATATCGCTCGTCGATTCCGGGCTTAAAAACCTGAACACGCTGCCGTGCGATCCGAGCTCGATTGAGCCGTCGGATCAGTTCTTCCGACTTACCTGAAAACATCGAACCGGCGATCACCTCGATCCAACCGGTACCACTCTGCCTGACCTTGCGGCGTTCTTCGGCGTTGTCGAACGCAAATTCTTCAACCATATAAGGATATTCCTGAAACTCAGAATCAAGGAGAATATCATTCAACGTTCCGTTTGTCATTCGCCCCTGGCCTCGTTTGTTCGAGCACAGCCGTAGTTGCTCTGTAAACCGATTCGACCGAAATAGATGCGATCGGCCCGTCCCCCACAACTGTAAGTTCATGGTTGTTCGGCAAATAGGTCAAGGGAGCCTTCTCATCGATCAGGAGAACGGTCGGGGTCGCTACACAGGCCGCCAGATGAACTGGTCCGGTGTCATTTCCGACGAATACGGCCAGATCAGACAACGCGGCCAGAAATTCAGTTATAGACAGGCCATCAACGATGACCGCACCCTCCGGAAATGTGCGTTCGACCTGAGGCCGCATCTCGAACTCCTCCGGACCGAGAAAAATCACTGGTAGAAGACCATCGTCGATCAGAGCTCCGGCGAGAGCAGCAAATTTATCGATAGGCCAGCAGCGACTCGGATTTCCGGCTCCAGGGAACAACCCAACGAGTGATCCACCACCGTCCCCGAAGACATTGGGATACTTGGCAACTACGGAATCAACATCTTCCTGTCGAGGGAATAACTTCACCGGAGCTCGTCTCGGTTCTATCTCGAGCGGCAGAATGACGTCTAAATATCGGTCTGTCGCGTGCTTTGACTTGTCCTCAAGAGCCGGCTTGGGACGAAAATTGGACAGCGAGTCGATCGAGCGACTTTCGCGATTACCATAAAGCCGGTTTGGAATCCCCGCGACCCTGCCGAGTAAATTTGTCTCTGGGAGACTGTGCAGATCGACGACCATATCGAACTTCCGCCGCCGGATGTCGAGGATCAGCCTACCCATTTCTGCAATAGACTTGAGCTTGTTGCCATCTCGGAGAGCGACGCGATCAACAGGGATGTATTCATCGGCGACGTTCGCGAGTTTGAGGACCTCGGTTGGCGGCTTGCCGTGCATAAGAGTGATCTTGGCGTCAGCGAAATGCTCTCTGAGAGCCTGGAGTGCAGGCAAGCCAAGTATCACATCGCCTAACTGGCCGAAGTGCATTACGAGAATATTCTTGAGATCGAGATCGGTAGCCAAGCGAATATTCTACAACACGCGAAGGTCTTCGCCAGTCATTTCAGAGGGCTTTTCGATACCTAAAATGCCGAGTATCGTTGGGGCTATATCGGAAAGCGAGCCGTCATCGCGAAGCTGCACGCGGCCATTTCTAGTATCGATCAGGTGAAACGGTACAGGATTCGCCGTCGAGGCATAGCTAGGCTCGCCGCTTTCGGTGTGGAGCATTTCTTCACAGTTTCCATGCGAAGAAGTAAGTATAACTATCCCACCTCGCTCTTCCGCCTTTTCACAGATGCCGCCGATGCAGGTATCGATATACTGGATCGCCGCACGCGTCCGTTCGACATCACCTGTCTCCGCCATCAAGGCGGCTGCGGGAATATTTGCGATGAAAACGCCACCGGTCGAAGATTCCATACCACGCATCACGCGGTTTGCGATCTTAAAGCTCTGCGATTCCGGGGTGTGGTCAGGAGTTGTCGCCGAAGTTGCCGGCATCAGTACCTGCTCCTCAAACTGCTGCGGCTCGTCGGCACCGCCATCAAATCCAACGGTCAAATGAGAGAATCTCGCGGTTTCAGTAACTTTCAAATTCCGTATCTCTAGTTTCGACAGCACGTCAGTAAGAGTATTCTTCTCCGGCTCCTGCCGGAAAGCCGCGGGCAAATTGAATGCACGGTCGTATTCAGTCAGACAAACCGTCTCGACTTCCGGTTTCGCTCCACTCTCGCCCTCGGGTAGGCAAAGCGATCGAACAAGCTGGCGAATGCCATCGCCCCGATGATTGAAGAAAACGACGAGATCACCCGATTTCACGGTCGCGGCAGGTGTGTCCGGCTCCGCCTCGATGACGATCGGAGCTATAAATTCGTCGGAAATACCGCGGAGGAATGAATTACGGATCGCCGAAACAGCGTCAATGGCACGTTCGCCCTCTGCATGAACAAGCATCGTGAAGGCTCGAGCCGTCCGCTCCCAACGTTCATTCGCGTCCATGGCAAAAAAGCGGCCACACAGCGTCGCTATCTTGCCCAGACCGATGTCCGCGAGCTTTATCTCAAGTGCCTCGACATAGACGTCTGCAGTTCGAGGTGGAACATCGACTCCGTCAAGAATACAGTGGATAAAGACCCGTTCGAGGCCGTGCTTTTTCGCCATGCGAACAAGAGCGAATAGATTTTCAGATGAGGAATGAATGCCACCGTCACTCATCAGCCCGATCAGGTGGACCGCTCCACCATTTTCTTTAGCCTTGGCAAAAGCTCGGTTTAGAACAGCGTTATCCAAAAACTCGCCGGACAAGACCGCATTCTTGATACGCGAAACTTCCGTCTGTGCCACGCGTCCGGTGCCGATATTGAGATGCCCAACCTCAACGCTTCCAGGGTCATCCGGATTCTGGCCCACCGCCTCGCCCGCTGCGGCGAGCGTTGTCATCGGATAACGTCGACAGATCTCGTCGTAATACGGCGTGTGTGCCATCGCGATCGCATTCCCTTCAGTCCGCGGAGCGTAGCCCCATCCGTCGAGTATGACGAGAGCGACTGGACGGCTGAGTTTATCGTTTTGAATATCCATTGAAAATGAGATTTCGCGGACTGATCAAGCGAGGCTTCACCCTTCATTATATATGATTCGCCCTTTGCCCGTATAGCTTTTTCGAAGGTAGTCGATTTGTACTCAATACGCGTCCGGAGCGGTGCGTTCCATCCACCGTGTTGGGTGGCGGAGTTCGTCGAATTCGAATTGCTTATAAAGTCCGTGAGCATCCCGCGTTGCCAAAACCCAACGCCGCAGGCCTTGCAGATCGGGATGTACGACGATCACCTGCATCAGCCATTTACTCAGGCCACGGCCACGATATTCGTCGATGATAAACACATCGCCAATGTAAGCGAACGTCGCCTTGTCGCTAACCACACGAGCAAATCCGATCTGCCGCTCGCCGTGATAGACACCGAAGCAGATCGAGTTTTCGATGGCCGTTTTTGTTTGTTCGAGGGTTCGGTTCTGAGCCCAGTAGCTTTCTTGGGAGAGAAACGTGTGGATCGCGTCGAGGTTGAGCCGCGATCTATCCGTACTGATCTGAAATCCGTCTCTTTCAGTTTCCATCGTTCACACTGACCCCACGCAGATATTCGGCTATTTCAGCATTCGTTCGCAACGTTATAAAGCTCTTTTCGGGAAATTCCACGACTGCACTCAAGACTCGATCCCGTGTTGCATTCGGATAATTCCACACCCAAAGAATGAACTCAAGATCGAATCTCATTGCATCCCGCGGTCATGTCAGGGCGGCTGCGGCCGTAGTATTTGATGGTGCGTTTTAAGATGCGGTAGAGGCAGATGAGGCGGGGTAGGTCGAGAAAGATGATCGTATCAGCGGCACGCATACGCATCTCGCGAGTGCCGCCGAAATTGCCATCCATTATCCACGAATTGCGTTCTAGCATCACCGCGACCTTCGCTTCCCACTCGTCCGTCGGCGTCTTTTCCCAATTCGGCCGCCAATACTCTTGATCAAGATGAATCACCTCGATCCCAGTCCGTTCGCCAAGCTCGCGGGCAAAAGTAGATTTGCCCGACCCGCCGGAGCCGATGACGATCACCTTATTCATATACCCAAGACATTTCGACAACCGCTGCGAATAGTTGTCGGTTTCGAGTTATCAGTTGATCTGATAAAACGCCTTGCGGCCCGGAAATTTTGCGCTGTCGCCTAGGTCTTCTTCGATGCGGAGAAGCTGATTGTACTTGGCGATACGGTCGGAGCGGCAGAGGCTGCCCGTCTTGATCTGGCCGGCGTTTGTGGCGACGGCGAGGTCGGCGATGAAGCTGTCTTCGGTTTCGCCCGAGCGGTGCGAGATGACGGCGGTCATGTTGTTTGTGCGTGCAAGTTCAATTGCATCAAGCGTTTCCGTGAGCGTGCCGATCTGGTTTACCTTGATGAGGATGGAATTCGCCGCACCGAGTTCGATTCCCTTCTGAAGGAATTTAGTGTTTGTCACAAAAAGGTCGTCGCCGACGAGCTGTACGGTTTTGCCAACGCGCCCGGTGAGATTGCACCATCCGTCCCAATCATTTTCCGCCATGCCATCTTCTATCGAGACGATCGGATATTTACCGCACCAATCAGCCCAATACGCAGCCATCTCATCTGACGAAAGCTCGCGTTTGTCACTCTTTTTGAAAACGTATTTCCCTTCTTTGTAAAACTCACTCGACGCCGGATCGAGGGCGATCATTACGTCGTCTCCGGCTTTATATCCGGCGTTATCGATGGCTTCGAGAATTGTTTCGACCGCTTCTTCGTTGGATTTGAGATTCGGAGCAAAGCCGCCTTCGTCACCGACGCTGGTCGAGTACCCGCGTGATTTGAGCACGCCTTTCAGGTTGTGAAAGATTTCCGCTCCGCATCTGAGAGCTTCTGAAAAACTCTCCGCACCGACCGGCATTACCATGAACTCCTGAAAATCGACGTTATTGTCCGCGTGAGCACCGCCGTTGAGTATGTTCATCATCGGCACGGGCAATGTCTTCGCATTTGTGCCGCCGATGTAGCGATACAGCGGCATTTCCTGGAACGCAGAAGCCGCACGAGCGTTAGCCAACGAGACAGCGAGTATCGCATTTGCACCGAGCTTCGATTTCGTTTCGGTGCCGTCGAGATCGATCATTGTCTGATCGATGAGCGTCTGGTCAAGAGCGTCGAGCCCTTCGAGTTCGCGACTGATGATATCGTTAACATTCGCAATGGCGGTCAGGACGCCTTTGCCGAGATAACGCGATTTGTCGCCGTCTCGCAGCTCAACTGCCTCATTCTCTCCCGTCGAAGCTCCACTCCGGAACCGCCCGGCCCTGCGTTCCGTCCTCAAGAATAACCTCGGCCTCGATCGTCGGATTCCCTCTCGAATCCATTATTTCGCGTGCCCAAACCTGTTCGATAAAGCTCATTTTTTTGAATACCTCTGAATATGATTTTCAACGCAAAGACGCGAAGATGCAAAGACGCATAGGAAAGAAGAAGAAACACCACTCCCGCCTCTGAAATTCGCGATCCCGAGTATCAGTTATTATTTTTGAAAACTCCAGATATCGTCGCCGCCGCCGAAATACACCTGCGTCTTGCTCTGTGCGATCGCCCCACTAGAGTAGCCGATATCGAGCCGCGTCACTTCGCCACCGTTTTTCGGAACCTTGCAGAACGCCTCTTTGTACATTGATTCGTCATCGAAGAAATATACATTTGCGTCATCGATCACGAATGGCTTCAGCGAGAAGCTCTTTACCAAGGTCACCGGTTCGCCGCCCGTTTTCGCGAGTAGCGGGGCGCGCGGCGTCCCGAAAGCTCGTCGAGGCCTTGCGGGACCGGCCGGAGTGCCTGCGGCTTTTCATCAGGCTCGACGAGTGTGCCAATAGACGAACTTGTCGTCGAGGGCGAAGCGGAATTCTCTGCTCATCAGCAAATACCTCGCTCTTGCCGCCGGTTTTCAGCACTGAAAATATCGGCTTTGGCTGCGGAAGAACGCCGGAACTGTAGTAGCCGTGATTGGCCCAATAGACTCGTTCGCCGTCGACTAGGCCGTTTCGGGGCGCCTGCTCTAGTGGACTGGTGCCGGCCGGATCGGCAACTTTTCTGAGGCCGTTCGTGCCCTCGTTGGCCGGGACGCCGCCGAACAATCGTCAACTACAATGTTGAAGGCGGAGCTTTTGCTCTTTGCCCGCTATCTTCTTGCTCTTGACCCAATCCGGCCCACTCTTGATCTCGCCGCAGCCGAGCATGAGAAAAAGTAGAACCAAGACAGTACTCGCACAGCTGAAGGCACGATGATTGAATTTCATGGAGATTTGCGGGCCTCTAATTTAGAAATCTTCCAAGATAAAGTAACTGGATTCTAAACAAAACACAAAGATCTACGCATCGGTCTTTACCATTCGAACCAGCATTACCCTATGCTTCTCGACCTTTTCGATGGTGAAAACATGCCCGTTATATGGCACTTCGTCACCGACGGACAAGACCTGCCCAGCCTCGGACATAAGAAAGCCCGCTATGGTCGTATATGCCTCAGAGATCGGAATACTCATTTCCAGGCGGCGGTTCAGATCTCGAACCGCCAATCCGCCGTCGAGCAAATAGCTGCCGTCGGCTTGTTCATCGATCTGCTCGTCGACCTCCGCGTCGTGCTCGTCTGAGATATCGCCGACGATCTCTTCGAGCAGGTCTTCGAGGGTGATGATGCCCTCGACGCCGCCGTGTTCGTCGACGACGAAACCGAAGTGAAACTTTTCACGCTGCATCTGTCGCAACACGTCCTCGAGCCGCGCGGTGTCGACGACGTAATTTGGCTTGATCAGGATGTTTTCGATCTTGAACGACTTGGGCCTGCCGATGAATGCGACTAGATCTCGAGTGTGGATGAATCCGGCAATGTCATCGAGCGAACCGCGCGTGACCGGCAAGCGAGAAAAGGAGCTCGAACTACACACTTCGATAATGTCATTAAGCGTCGCGGTATCGGGAATCGAGATGATCTCAGTACGCGGTATCATCGCTTCTTTGACAGTAGTCTCGGAGAACTCGAAGATCTGATTGATGAGGTTCTTTTCTTCTTCATTCAAATGCCCACTGGCATGCGACACATTGAGCAGCTGACGTATCTCATCCTCGGTATAACTGGAACCATGTTCGTCGTGGCCCTTTAGCCCCATGATCCGGACGGTCTTGGTTCCAGCCCAATCGAGTAGACGTATCGGCCAACTGAAAATTCGATAAAAGATCTGAAGTGGAACGGCGATCGTGTAAGATACCCGCTCGGAGATCTCAAGTGCGGCAGTTTTCGGTGCCAGCTCGCCAAAAACAATGTGCAGAAACGTGATGATCGAAAACGCGATCGTAAACGACACGGTGTGCAGAACAGCTCCCGAGGTCAGTACTGTAATACCCGTCGACTCACCGGCCCAAATTAGCAACGGTTCGAGTATCGACGCGATCGCAGGTTCACCGACCCATCCGAGCCCGAGCGACGAAAGCGTAATTCCGAGCTGCGTGGCCGAGATGTACGCGTTCAGATTGTTAAGCATCGCCAACAGACGAACTGCGGCCTTATCGCCCTCTGCAGCGGTCGCCTCGATGCGTGACTTGCGCACTGCGACCAGGGCAAACTCGCTTGCGACGAAAAAGCCATTGGCCAGCACAAGAAAAACCACAAATACAAGCTTTGTAAGCGAGAGCGAAAGCGAGGGTAACTCAGGTGTAGGTACGCCGTCGGCGGCCCACAAAAAGAAAAGCAAACTAGCAGGATCGTCCATTATGGGATCAACAAAAAACTAAACAGGCCTCATACCTCCAAGTAGAGACCTCGATTGCGAAAGTATAGCATAGCATTGCCTCGAAAAATGAAGCACGATCAAGCTGATTCATTGTCGATCATCTCCTGGATCAGCATCCTGCAAGAGCCGCATCCGCCACCTGCCCGGCAGGAATCCGCGACCATTTCGACCGTAACTTCAGTATTCAAGGCGATGAATTCGTCGATCACTCGTTCGGAGACTCCAAAGCACGTGCAGATCAGAGCTTCTTCTCCGCGAAAGTCCTCGATCCGTCGCTCGCGAAGGGCGGCAAAGGCATTTCTAAGTGCCTCGACGCAAACCTCCGCACAATGCACTCGCTGGGACGGCAACACTCCTATCTCACGTACAACCTCAGATATTAATTCCCCTCGGTCGAGGCCGTGCAATTCGGAAACGCCCTTTTCTGTGACAGTTTCGGCGAGAATATCGGCGACCGCGACCATATAGCCGCAGCCGTTGCTCGAAAAAGAGGCCGAGGTCTTCGGCTTATCCGTTGTTAACGAAAATGAGACGTAGCAACCGCAGACAAAGCTCGCCGAACGTCCGCACACGACCGAATCAGAGCCCAATACGGCATGTTGCGGAGCAAACGCCCGTAACTCGATCTTTTTCGGATACACGGCCATGTTTCAAATGTAGGATGAGTACGAGCGAGCGGCAAATCGCTTAACGATTTCTTTTACAATTCGAAGATTTCCGATTAACATCATCGATATGCGGCTGTTTTGTTTTTGCCTATTTGCTTTTGCGTTTTTACTTTCAACCGCGTGCCGTCCGGCGGCGGCTCCTGTAGCTGTCGGAAACCGAGCCGTGTCAGTTAATGATCGCCCGACAACGAATCTACCCGCTCAGGCAGCGAAACCACTCGCGGATATGAGTTGGACCGATCAGAATGAGCGCGTCCACAAGGTTGGAGATTTTAAAGGTAAGGCATTGATACTCGATTTTTGGGCAACGTACTGCGGCCCTTGTCGCGAAGAGATCCCCCACCTCAATTCGTTACTCGCCAAATACGGCCCCGACAAGCTCCATATCGTCGGCCTAAACGTCGGCGGAGCGGAAGATTTTAAGGAAATACCTGAGTTTCTTAAGACCACAAAGATCGACTACCCGATCGCGGCCCCCGAGGATGCTCTCAGCAACTTCATCTTCTTTGAACGTAGCGACATACCACAGACAATGGTCATCGACCGCTCAGGAAGCGTCGTCACCAAGATCATCGGATTCAGTCCCGCGATCCAGAAGCAGCTTGATGCAGCCGTAGAAAAGGCAGTCACCTCAAACTAACCAAAAGTATGAGAGACATCCCCGTCGGCAACGGAAGCCTCCTTTTAAATTTCGACGATAAATACCAGATCCGCGACGTCTATTTTCCGCATGTCGGGCAGGAAAACCACTCTGAGGGTTTCCCGTTTAGGTTTGGCGTTTGGGTTGACGGCGAGTTTTCGTGGGTCTTTGAGGACGGGTGGAGCCGCTCGCTCAAGTATTTGCCGCAAACTCTTGTCACCGACGTAATCCTCACAAATGATGCTCTCGGCATCAAGATCGACTGCAACGATACGGTCGCCGGCGACGAAAATATTTACCTTCGGCGAGTGAGCGTGACGGATCTCAAAGGAACGCCACGTCGTGTCCGAGTCTTTTTGCATCACGACTTTCGCATATATGAAAATAAGATCGGCGACACCGCATTCTTCGATCCGGACACTCACGCACTAGTCCATTACAAAAAGCACCGGTATTTCCTAATAGATACAGAACCGCCGTTTGACGCATTCGCCACGGGACGCAAGGCGTTTCGTAATAGTGAGGGAACTTGGCGGGATGCGGAGGACGGGGATCTTGCGGGCGGGCCTATCACGGAGGGCTCGGTCGACTCGACTATCGCCGTACATTTCGAACTCGTGGCAAGCGGCTCTCACGAATTCTATTACTGGATCGTCGCGGCGACCTCGCACGCGGCCGTCGTGGAACTGAATGCTCATGTCCATTTGCGAACGCCCGAAAAGTATTTCCGCGAGACGGAAAATCACTGGCACGCTTGGGTCAACAAAAACAGTCTGCCCGATGGCCTGCCTCCGGAGATCGTTGAATTCTACAAACGTAGCCTCCTGATCCTCAAGACACAGATCGACCACGGCGGAGCAATTATCGCTGCCAACGACTCTGATGTATCGGAACGTGCGACTGACAATTACAGCTACCAATGGATGCGTGACGGTTCGTTCGTGGCAAATGCACTCGATCTTGCCGGGTATCCCGAGATAACTCGTAGCTACTTTCATTTTTGTGCAAAGGTAATGCACGAGAAAGGCTATTTCCTGCAGAAGTACAATCCGGACGGCACGCTCGGCTCGAGCTGGCATCCGCGTTGGGACAACTACCGAAAGGTAGAAATGGTGCCGATCCAGGAGGACGAGACTGCTCTTGTTCTCTGGGCCTTGTGGAAGAATTTCGAGAAATATCGTGATATTGAGTTGATACGGAGTTGTATCACAAACTCGTCGTGCCGTGTGCCAACTTCATGGCGGACTTTCGGGACGCAGCAACAAAACTGCCGAAACCGAGTTGGAATTTATGGGAGGATCGCCGTGGAGTTCACACGTTTACTTGTGCAACCGTCGTGGCGGGCCTGCGAGCCGGGGCAAACATGGCAAGGCTTTTTGCCGACGACGAAAAAGCAGATGGCTATGAACAGGCCGCTTCTGAGGTCGTGGGGGCGATGGCGGAACACCTCTACAGCCAACCGCTTGGCCGGTTCGTACGTTCATTGCAATCGAACGGTGACGACTCGCTTACGCCAGATCCGACGGTTGATGCATCGCTTTTTGGAGTTTTCTATTTCGACTGTTTCGACGTAGATGATGAAATGGTTGCGGGTACGATGAAGGCTATCGATGAGGTTCTGTGCAATAAAACGGAGTTCGGTGGCATCGCCCGTTTTGAGAATGATGGCTATATGCGTGTCTCAAACGACGTGACGGGCAATTCCTGGTTTATCTGTACGCTCTGGATGGCCGACTATCACATTGCCATGTCTACGACACCGGAAGGGCTTGGCCCCGCACTCGAGATCCTAACATGGACGGCCGAAAGGGCATTGCCGTCCGGCGTTCTGGCCGAACAGGTCAACCCGCTCACAGGCGAGGAACTATCGGTCTCCCCGCTCACCTGGTCGCACTCGACGTTCGTCGCCACGTTACAAAGCTATCTCAAAAAGCTATCTGAGCTAGAAGCCGCTCCCGTTATCGAATAGAATCTTCTATTCACTTGTTATGAGAAAAGCCAAGATACTCGCCACGTTGGGCCCGTCGTCAAGTTCCCAAGAAATGATCGAGTCGATGCTCGATGCCGGATTGAATGCTGTCCGCATCAACATGTCGCACGGTTCGCAGGACGAGCACGCTGCAACTATCGCCGCGGCACGTGCGGCCGCAGAGAAACTGATGAAGCCGCTCGCCGTGCTTGTCGATCTATCAGGGCCAAAGATCAGGACGCGAACCCTGGCTGAGGGCAAACCTGTCCTTTTGGTAAAGGGCGAACAGTTTGTAATCACCAACCGCGAGATCGTCGGCAATGTGAATGAAGTTGGAACCAACTTTTTTGACCTGCCGTCAGCCGTCGAACCTGAGGCTCGCATTCTGCTCGATGATGGAGCTATCGAGCTTGTAGTCGAGTCCAAGACCGATACAGATATCACTTGCCGCGTCGTAACCGGCGGCATACTTTCCGAACGCAAGGGTATCAACCTCCCGCACACCTCGCTACCGATCCCGTCGCTGACGGATAAAGATCGTTCCGACCTCGAATGGGCGATGGGGCAGAATGTCGATTACATCGCACTCTCTTTCGTGCGCACTGCGGCGGATTGCAAAGAGGTCAAGGATATTATCAAGCAACTCAATACGCGAAAACTCGGGCGTGCGTTGCTTGTCGCGAAGATCGAAAAGGCTGAGGCTATCGAGAATTTGATGGAGATCATCGCCGAGACCGACGGCCTGATGGTGGCTCGCGGCGACCTCGGCGTTGAGACGAGCGTCGAGCTTGTTCCGGTCTATCAGAAGCGAATTATCGAATTGGCGGTCGCTCACGATAAGTTTGTTATAACCGCGACGCAGATGCTGCAGTCGATGATCGAGAATCCATTTCCAACCCGGGCCGAGGCTTCCGACGTAGCTAATGCAGTCTGGGACGGAACGGATGCCGTGATGCTATCGGCGGAAACGGCCGCCGGTAAGTATCCCGTCGAGGCGATCAAGACGATGGTCCGCATCATCGACGCAGCCGAGACGATCAAGGCTGACAAACTGAGGAAACCAGTCAAGTTCCAACAAGAACCAAGCCGCCGTACTAGCCAGGCCCTATGCAAGGCTGCCGCCTATGCCGCAAAAGAGATGATGACTGAGAAGGTTGTTGTCTTTACGGAAAGCGGTCTGATGGCTCGGCGGCTGTCGTCTGTGAGGTCAGGACTGCAGACGTATGCCCTGACGACCTCTGCCGATGCTTGTGATCAGTTGGCGATGATATGGGGTGTGCGTCCGTTCTTCGACCACCGGTTGAATATGAGTGCAAAATCCCGGTCTCTTGATGAATCAACGATGCTCGATCTGATGAATGTCGAGTGTGATGCCACAGAAGAGATGCTAAAACTCGGTGAGGAAACCTTACTTGCCGCAAAGGTCGTCGAAGATGGCGAAACGATAATCATGCTCGCCGGACGCCTCTCGGGCTTGGGGCTATCGAGCTCAGTAGTTGTCTGGACGATCGGCGAAGAGATCGCGAGACGGTGAAAATTTCCTAGACCACCGTTCCAAACAACTTGCCGACCAATGCCGTGACTCCCATCGCGATCGCTCCCCAAAACAGGACGCGGACCGCTCCGGTTACTACGCTCGCCCCACCAGCCCGTGCCGCAACTCCTCCGAGCACAGCAAGAAACACTAAAGACGAAACGGCTACGATCGGGATCATTGCAGAGCCTACAAACACTGCTGTTACGATAAGTGGCAGTGCAGCACCGATCGCAAAACTCACCGCCGAAAACACAGCAGCCTGGATCGGCCGCGCACTCAAGTGCTGCATTATACCGAGTTCGTCCCGCGCATGCGCCCCAAGCGCATCGTGTGCCGTCAATTGAACCGCAACCTGATGAGCAAGATCCGCGTCGAGCCCGCGGTCTTCGTAAATTCCAGCGAGCTCCTCAAGTTCATGGTCAGGGCTGAGAGCAAGTTCCTTTTTCTCACGCTCGAGATCGGCTTTCTCTGTGTCCGCCTGTGAGTAAACCGAAACATATTCACCGGCGGCCATCGACATGGCTCCCGCAACAAGTCCAGCGACGCCGGCAACGACTACAGCTCCATGCTCGGCCTGCGAGGCAGCTACCCCGATCACAAGACTCGCCGTTGAGACGATCCCGTCATTCGCACCAAGCACGGCGGCGCGTAACCAACCGATACGGTCTGTTCGATGATGTTCGCGATGAGGCATATTGTCATTCTACCCGACAATGAACAAAATAAGTATTTCCGTGCGGTAGAACAAGCCGTGTCTATTTCTTCGAAAGAACGCACATGATCTTATTCTTGGCGAGATATTTCGCGTTGCGGTAGAAAAGGCTTCCGGCCAATCTTACTACCGGATTTGTGATGCCCATATTTCGCAGATAGAAACTCGCTGGCATCGTGTATTCGCTAGTCTCTTGATATTTCTTGACGCTCAGACCGCTCTCGGAAACAACTATTTCAAAAGCTCTTCGCGACCAGATCTGTAGGTGATAGATAGAGACCGTGCCGCGAAGTATCTTTGTGTAGAGGGATTTCGATGTGAATTTTGTCGCCGGGTAGAGCCAGAACTGTTTTGGTGTGTCGATGAAGATGCGGCCGTTCGGCTTGAGCTTGTCGGCGAGTTGTTTGAGCACGCCCTTGGGATCGCTGACGTGTTCGAAAACGTCGTTAAGAAAGATCAAGTCAAATTTGGTCTCGTCCTCGGCAAACTCAGCAAACGGGATCTGCGTATTCATCGCCCGCCACTCATCGAGCAAGGAGTCGTCGAAAATATCCGATATATAAACGTTCGCCTCCGGAAAGTGAGATTTGCAAACCAACGCAAACTGCCCGCCGCCACCACCGAAATCGAGAACATCGAGCGGCCGTCCACGTTCGCTCTCGTCCGCCACAAAACGCAGCATTTGAGTAAAATTTTGGTGATTGAGGAATGAGGATTCGGAGTACCACTCGAGAGCATTGACCACGGGCCATGCCTTCGTTTCGCCCTCCGCCATCATCGCATCGTCGCTCTTCGGATACGGCCAGTAAAGCAACACTTCGCACCCGCGACACCGCGCCGTATGCTCGAATATCTCAAGATCGGCACTCTGGCAGATCTTGCAGCGAGCATCGGTTGACGGGCCGGTGTCGGACATATTGTCGATGGAAAATTAGTCAGCCTTAAGGACTTGAGCGACAGTTTCTTTTTTGAGCCCACCGCCATGGCGTTTCGTGTAATCGGCAAGCGAGATCTGCGGGTCACGCCATGCATCTAGATGGCCCACCTGGTGAACGCATTGGATCGTACAATTCGGAGCACACCATTTTTCGGTGTGATATTCGCGGTGCATGTCGGCGTGGGTGTATTCGAGTATGGGAATGCCCGGCGTGCCGCGTTGCTGCGAACACCAACTCACGATCCCCGCCTCATCGATATACAAATAACGCGAACCAGCACGACAACGCCACTCGTAAGTGCCGCCGTCCACGAGCGAATCTTGAAACCAGTTCCAGCGAGCATACGAGCTCGTTCCCTTACTCTTGATCTCCTTGTAAACCTCTTTCTCCCCCGGCGTCAGCCCCTTGAGCAAGCCGTCTCCGTCATGGATCACACCCACCGTCGATGAGAATCCAAGCTCGCGGGCTCGGTTGGCGATCTGCAATGCTTCGTCAGGATTTGCAACTCCGCCGCCAACAACGGAATTGATGTTCACCTTAAATTTTGCGTGATCGCGAAGATTGATCAGCTTCGCATCGAGCACCTTCAACGACTTTTTCGAAACGTCATCAGGCGTGACATTATCGATCGAGATCTGAAGATAATCGAGCCCAGCCTCATTAAGCTTCTTTACCTTGTCAGGTTGGAAATAATAGCCGTTAGAGATCAGCCCGGCGATCATTCCGTGATGACGAATACGCTCGATGATCTCGTAGATCTCTGGGTGCATCATCGGTTCGCCGCCGGAGATGGTGACGACAGAGGTGCCGAGTTCGGCAAGCTTATCGATCCGCTTGAGCATCACATCGATCGCCACCGGATCGCTCGTTTTGTCGTATTCGTTGCAGTAGGTGCAAGCCAGATTACACCGCCGCATCGGCACAATGTGCACGAGCACCGGATGCTTGGTCGAAGCAAACGCCTTTATCGTATGCTTCACCCCGCGTGTAAATCTGCTAAAACCACTTGCCTTTGGCATAAACTTACTCGAAAACCGTCAAACCTTAGATTATAGGATTTGGACGGATTCATTTCAAACCAAACATAAAATGCCCCGGCCATTCGGACTGACCGGGGCAAACTTTAACTGCCTGAAGACCTAACCCGGAATCCGTTTAACATTGGCAGGATAGTTAAGTTTGAAGACACCAAGATTAACTTTCTTATTCGGGACATCATTTGTGAGAAGAACTTCCGTGGTGTCGCCGTTCTTCTCTATCACCTTTGCCTGTCTCGGCATACCGTCTGAGTCAACCCAGATCTCCGCTGCTTTGTAGGAAGTAGAAGTTTTAGGCGTAAGTTCAAGATGCCAGGCATCCCGGCCATTGGACAATTTTTCCGTTCCTAGGTAAGCGATGTCATAGTTCGCCTTTAGCTGCTCCCGCGTCATGCTCATAAACGCCAGCGCATTTCCGGCCTGGGTACTGCCCTTGGCCTTGCTCACCTTGCCTTCGATCACTTGATTGCGCGAACCGCCACTGTAGAGTTCATACTCGTCGGCAATGATCGACAAACTCTCGTTCTTCGGTCTGCCGTTCTCAGTCTTCCAATCAAGCCTGACGCACTGCTTTTTCGACTTACAATTTTGGAGGAGAATCGTCTGCCCGATCAGCGTATCCGTGACGTTGATCTGGGAATTATGCTTTTTCATCGTAACCGATGCCTCCAGCGACTGTAGATTCTTATTGAAAGTATCCATTCGCTTCAATATCTCGCTGACCTGTGCATTTGCCTCGCTCACGAACGCGAACATCGCAACCGCAAAAATCATTAACGCATATTGCAAAACTTTCTTCATAAAACTTCTTCCCCAGACAAGCCAAAGTCTCTAACTTCGACGGCTTGATTTCCACAAGGGTTGCATGCCGAAAGCCTAATTAAACCACTCCTTCGGCGAGAGAAAAATGAAACACATGATCAAAATACAAAGAATGTCCCATTGCCACGAGGCACGTTCATAGCTCCAATTTATCACGTTCTTCATATGCAAAAGTTCAATTAACTATGTGCCCGTCACGCATCTGGATCGTCCGTCCGCACGCCGCGGCCGCTTCAGGGTTGTGCGTGATCATGATGATCGTCTGGTTAAATTTTTGGTTCAACTCTTTGAACATTTCAAGTACGATCTCCGAATTTTCCGTATCGAGATTACCCGTTGGCTCGTCAGCGAGAATTATTGCTGGTGCGTTGACTATCGCACGGGCCAAAGCGACACGCTGCTGTTCACCACCGGAAAGCTCCAACGGCTTATGGTGCATTTTATTCTCGAGTTTGAGCAGACGCAAGACCTCGCGGCGGCGGTCGGAATTTTTGCTGCCGCTCCCGGTGTGGATCTTCTCGGCCAGTTTAAGATTGCCCTCTGCACTCAACGTTGGGAAAAGATTGAAACGCTGAAATACAAAACCGATCTTTCGCCGACGAATATCAGTCCGCTGGGCGTCAGAAAGCTGTGCCAGGTCCTCGCCGTCGATCACAATGCTGCCGCTCGTCGGCGACAGCAATCCGCCTAGCAGATGAAGCAGCGTCGATTTGCCACAGCCTGACGGGCCCATTATGGCAACAAACTCGCCCTCAGCAACGTCGAGCGATACGCCACGCAGAGCCGGAACGTCGAGCTTGCCGATCTTGTACGATTTCTTGAGATCTACGGTTTGGAGAATTGATTTCATCTAATAGGCTATCGCTTTTGCGAAAGTGCTCTCCTGGACGAAGGGTCCGGCAGATCGCTTTTCGAAGCTTCTGATCAAGATCAACCTCCTCAAGGTCCCACGAATTTTGCAGAACAAATGCCGAATCCTGAAAGTTATTGCCGATCGTTACCGCCCCGGGCGTCTGTATGTCAGACTTCATCGAGTATCTCTCCTTCGGACGGGTCACCTGTATCTCAAGCGGCAGATTCAAGTAATCACCCGTTTCCGTCAACTTGCCTTCCTTTTCCGTAAACGATGTCCGACTCGATCTCGCCCTGCACATCAAAAATCTGCTGGCGAGCGAGCCTTATACCGCCGACCCGGTCAAACCAAAAGCGCCGCGCGATCCTAAGGCCATCCGCCTGTGTTTTCAAATTCATCAAGCAGATAGTATCCCCGCATAACATTCCGAAGCGGCGATTTCTTGGCTACGGTCAGGTCTTCTTCCACCTGGTAGATCGTACTCTGCGTATAGACATTGACGTCCGTAACAGGTCGGACCATCATCGCGTCGGTAAAATGCTGCGGACGCATGTTCGCAAATGCATTGACGCTTTTCTTTGGCCCCTTTTCCGCCATTGCAGACCGGCAGACTCCAGCTTAATTTCTTCTGGAGAGGCGAATAGTCTGCCTTATTAGTGCCCTTTACAAATTTCTTGTATTTTCCGCTGCCGCCATCCTGCAGTATCGCGACTCGAAAGCCCTGGCCGTCCGATGTCATCTGAGCAACATCCGTCTTGATGACGGGCACCTTGACCTTAAGCAGGATCTTTCCGGGCCGCTGTACGACTATCTCGCCCTCGGCCTCGCGGTAAACTTCCTTGGTACCGAATTCGGCAAACGAATTATCCTCAAATTTGAGATCCATCTTCGCACGCATCGAATCGACACGTGCAAACCGGTTTATCTCATTAACGAGTTCGGCCTGAGTAGCGTTCTTGGTCGCGAGCAAAGTCGCAGTCTTGCTCTCTTTCTTGACGATATTGCAACCGCCGGCAAGGACACTTAGGGAAAGTGTGGCCAAGATGAAGAAACGAATCTTGATCTACCAAAAACTTCATCCCAATCTGATGGTTCCAATTAGCTTTGTCGTTGCAAACCAAAACCGACCGACCATAAACCGCATCAAACCGCAAATAATAGCACTTCAAATCACGTTTTGCTAACAAGAAAAGACGCGGATGCGAGGCAAATGTGCTCCCCGCACCGCGTGCTTTTGAAGACTAACGAAACTATTGGCCAAAGGCCCCCGACCCGCGGGTGAAATAATCCTGCATCGTGTACGAGAACATTATCGCCAGCCAGAAAAAGCTGCCGACCGCCGATAGCCAGATCAGCCCTGGGCTCCAACTACACGTGCATGAAAAACAGCATCACGCACGCCATCTTGGAGAACGCGATCAACAGAGCTACCAACGTATTCACCCCAGGAAAGAATTCCAGTCCAGATCTCGGTAGCCGACGAAATAGGTCATGATCGTTCCGACAACGAGTATAAGAAACATCCCAATATACTTGGGTATATTCATATGCTCATGATCGTTCGTGTTCGTAATGTGTATCAGACATCTTAAGCCTCCCTAATGCATGAAATGTCGCCCGAGCAAATAAAGCAGCGGGAACAGGAAAATCCAGACAATATCGACGAAGTGCCAATAGAGGCCGGACATTTCGACCGGCATGTAATAATCGACTGTAGGTAATTGCCCGGAACGCCATCCACAGCAGCCACGCCATCAGCCCAAGGCCGACGACCATATGCAGGGCATGAAGCCCGGTCATCACAAAATAGATCCAGAAAAAGATCCGGACCTTGTCGCGAAACTTGTTCGCATCGATCTTCGCCATTCTCGCCTTGAAAAATAACCGATCTTCTCCGGACTGCGTCAGATAATTCTTATCCTGACCAAGCTTCGCCAGCGAGCAATCCGTCCACTGAAATTCACCGCGGATTGACGTATTCGTGCTTGACGTTGTGGTCGTACTCCCAACATGGCTTGGCATGATCGTCGTGACCGCCGGTTGCCGGCGGCAGGCTTGACCTTCTTATTCAGGCCCGCGACCGGGATCAGGCCATCATTGTACTTATCCGTGTATTCGACCGCCTTGACCCCAAGAAAGACCGCGCCAAAGAACATCGTCAACACTATCAGGATGACCTGCATGTTGCGGTTGCTCTTTTGTGCGTAGTAAACCGTCAGAGCCATCGTCAACGAACTGACGATAAGCACAAGCGTGTTTAAACCGCCCCAAAAAGCGTCGAGGTGATTACTACCCGCGGCAAAAGCCATCGGATATTTTGAACGAAATACGAAATAGGCCGTGAAGAGTCCGCCGAAGAACAGGATCTCCTGTACCAGGAACATCCACATCCCGATCGAGACGCTCTCTTCCTGCTGGCCCATGTCTTCGAACTGATGCTGAAGCCCGGGTTCGTGGTAAACAAATTTGTCAGAGTTATGTGCAGACATTTTAGACTTTTGCTGCCTCCCGTGCGCGAGCTCCTTCGAGATCGAGGCCGCTTTCTTCGCCAAATTCGTACGCTTCCCAGGTTACTACCGGCATTACTTCAAAATTCTCCGTAGGTGGAGGTGAACTCGTACGCCATTCGAGACCGGGGTGCATCCACGGATTGTCGCCAGCCGCCTTTCCAAAGAACAACGAGTGGAACAAATAAACGACCGGCATTACCAAACCAACACCGAGAACGGATGCTCCGGCGGTCGAAAAGATGTTGAGAACTTGCAATTCCTCTGGATAGGCCGCATAACGTCGCGGCATTCCCTGATACCCAAGGATGAACTGTGGGAAGAAAGTAAGGTTAAATCCAACGAAAATGAGCATCGCCGAAACCTTACCCCAGAATTCCGAGTACATTTTACCCGTCATCTTAGGCCACCAATAGTGGATACCGCCGAGATAAGCGACCACCTGACCGCCGACCATGACGTAGTGAAAGTGGGCAACGATAAAGTATGTATCCGTCAAATGAACCGTCAGGCCCATCGCCCCGAGGAACAATCCGGTCAAACCGCCGATCAGGAACAATCCCATGAAACCGATCGCATAAAGCATCGGTGTATCGAAGGAGACCGAACCTTTGTACATGGTCGCCGTCCAGTTGAACATCTTGATCGCCGACGGTACGGCAACGACCATGGTCAGGAACGAGAACACCATCCCGGCGTACATCGACTGGCCCGATACAAACATGTGATGTCCCCAGACGAGGAAACCAAACACCGCGATCGCGATCGAGGAGAAGGCAATGAATTCGTAACCGAAGACCTTCTTGCGGGAGAAATTAGAGATCAGCTCGGAGATAACACCCATCCCAGGCAAGATCATGATGTACACGGCCGGATGCGAGTAGAACCAAAACAAATGCTGAAACAGGATCGGGTCACCCCCAATCGACGGATCGAAGATACCTACCCCCGCCACTCGTTCGATCGCTAGCAGAAGGATCGTGATCGCGACCACGGGAGTTCCCAGGAACCATCACAAGGCTCGTCGCGTAGTGTGCCCATACGAAGAGAGGCATTCTGAACCACGTCATGCCCGGGGCACGCATCGTATGGATGGTGACAATAAAGTTCAGACCGGTAAGGATCGACGAAAAGCCATTGATAAAAATGCCCAACCCAACCAGCATCACATACGAGTTGGAAAAAGTCGTACTGTAAGGCGTGTAGAATGTCCAACCTGTGTCAACACCACCCTGCATCAATGCAAACAACGTCAAGGCTCCGCCGATCCAGTAAATGTAAAGGCTAAGCAAGTTGATGCGGGGAAGAGCCAGATCCTTGGCACCGATCATGATCGGCAAAAGGAAATTACCGAGGATCGCCGGGATTGACGGGATCAGGAAGAAAAAGATCATCAGCACGCCGTGCTGTGTAAAGACCTTGTTATACGTTCCCGTTTCGAGCAGATCGCTGTTCGGCGTGAGCAATTCGAGTCGAATCGCTCCTGCATACAGGCCGCCCATCATAAAGAAGACCGACACCGACACCAAATACATAATCGCGATCCGCTTATGATCTTTGGTCAGCAGCCACGACTTCAGTGTGCTGCCATTGGTGATGTAGTTCAACTTTGACTCGCCGTAACCTGTCGAAATTGCTTCTTGCGCGTTCATAATCTCTTAAAACTACTTATTGCTGTTCGCCACTGCCATCGGAGCAGTCGTGTTCGCCGCCGGCTTCGCATCGGGCTTGTTTGCCGCCGCGGGAGCATTTGTCGCGGGAGCAGTCGACGCCGCGGCATTCGGAGTAAGCGATTTGATGTATGCGACCAACGCATTTAACTGCTCCTCAGTCACCTGCCCCTTGAAGGTCGGCATGATCGGCTGGAAGCCCTCGACCACCTGCGATGCAGGATTGAGGATCGAATTGCGAAGATACTGTTCGTCAGCCTTAACTGTCGAACCGCCGACGAGTTTTACGTCGTGATTAAATATTCCTTCAAGCTTTGCACGCCCGCGTGACACGATGCACAGCCAAGTTTGTTCTCAAATAGATCCTTGCCCTGCTCGACCGGCGTCTGGCCGGAAACGTTGCCGCTCAGCCAATTATCAAAATCACGCTGCTCCATCACGTAGACCCAACCGCCCATTCCGGAGTGATTCAGGCCGCAGTATTCGGCACAATAGAGATGGTATTTGCCCGGCTTTGTCGCCTGGAACCACATATAGGTGTATCGACCGGGAACCACGTCAGCTTTTGTTCGAAAGGCAGGTATGAAGAAGTCGTGGAGAACATCCTCCGTGGTCATCGTCAGCTTGATGTTGCGGCCGACCGGAACGTGGAGTTCGTTTATCTCACGCTGTCCGGTCTCGTGCTGGATCTTCCCACATCCACTGCTTACCGACGACATAGATCTCCATCGAGTCATCCGGCGGGCGTAAACTGCTTAAAATAAACGATCGCTCCGCCGAGAAAAATCGTCATCGAAATGACAAAAGGGATGATCGACCAAACCGTCTCGAGCACCATCGAACCATGCATCTCCTCCGGCGTGGCAAATTTCTCTTTCGCGGTATTTGGGCGAAAAAGAAGATCGCAGCGACGACTGGTATCGAAAATGCGACACTCACCGCGATCAGGTAGAAATACAAATAATCTACCTGCCACGCGAACGACGAGGCTTGCTCCGGAAAAAATGGTACCCAATTCTGCATAATCAGTTGTCAGTTGTCAGTTGTCAGTGGTCAGTTGTCCGAAAGACCTTTCGAGCACTGTTCACTATTCACTGTTCACTATCCACTAACTTTCGTTTGTTCCTCCGCCAGAACACAAAACCCATCAACCCCATACTCAAGAACGGTGGCAATTCCGCCCAAAGCATCACCTTAAGGATCGCAAACCCATACTTCCCCGTCGATGGATCATAATGATAGCAATAAAGCAAGAACTGCTCAGCCGCATTGCCCACCTTGCTCTCTGCCGATTCCATAACGGCGAATTTGAGATCTTTCGGGTGCATATAGCTGGCTTTCTTGCTCTCGGCAAGGCCCGGCTTATCAAACTCTTTTGAGTCGAAGCTGATCGCTACCACATCAAATTCCTTACCAGCGTCAAATGTTACGCCCTTGAGCGACCCGGTCAATCCGTTCAGCACCTGATTGCACAGCATCGGGCACTCGTAATAGACAAAAGCGATGATCACCGGCCGGCCGCTGTTGAAATAGCTGCCTAGCTTTACAAGATCGCCAGACTCATCCTTAAACTGTGTGTCCAACGGCAGTTGGTCTCCCAGCTTCTGCTCGATACCAACTTTCTTGAGCGTCTCGGGCAATCCGCTTCCCTCGCTGATCGACGGATCGTATGTTCGAGGACTGTAAAGCGGCGAATTGTAATGCTCGCTTTTTTGAGCGTGGGTAGTGAACAGTGAGCAGTGGACAGTGAACAGTGTCAGAGAAAGAGCGAAACATACCTTCCGGTACCGTCCAAAAAAACTGTAAACTTTTGAGCAACTACTGTTCACTTTTCTCTGATAACTATTCACTTTCCCTATCGTCTCGTTACAGATGCCATTCTTCCGCCGCTCGACTCCGAGATCGCCATGCTGGACTTCGAGTACATCGCCTCGGCGTCTGCCCCCGACTTTGCTTTTACGTTCTGCGTAAGAAGCTTAGCCTTCGCCTCGTCAATCGGCATTGCCGTTACGACCCCAGTCTTAGCATCCTTGTGGCCTTTTTCCCACAGTTCCTTCCATTGGCGACTTAGCTCCAATACTCCGACTGCGGTGCACTAAGCTCCATATTGACCCAGCCCTTGTCAGACTGAACGCCAAACCCAGGAGCGGCCTGGATGCGAGGTTCCGGCGGCAAACGCTCACGATCGGTCTGTGCCATCGGATTGGCTGGCCCCGCGGTCTCTCTTGAGTAATCCTTCATGACATTGAGCAGTGCCCACATTAGCCCGAAGGTAACGACGATCAGCAAAAAACAAGCCAATCGCAAAGCCAAGGATCCCCTTCAGCCGAATTTCGTTCTGCCTCGTAGGCCTTTTCAAGATCGACGCCGAATCTGCTATGTTTTTTGACGACATACTTCCAAAATCAATGCCGCTATTGCCGTGGCCATCGACGGCTCTCTCAAAAAACGGATCCTTCACCGGAACCAACGGACGTTTCATCAATTCGCCGAAGAACCACCAAAGCCAAATTCCGCCAACCGCTGCCGGTGCGACAAAATCGAGCCAGCTAACATAAAATGCTCCCTGCTCGCGTCCTCCGATCGACCCTAAAGGTCGGCCCGATCTGGTAAAACATATCTACCAGACGCATGAACAAGATGAACAAAGCCAGCGAAGCAAGAATTTTCGCCTTGCGCTTGAGGTCCTGCTTCAAAAGCAAAAGGTACGGGAACGCAAAGTGGAACAGGATCAAGGCCACGCCCATGTAACCCCAGCCGCCTTTCATTCTGGTCAGAACCAACCGGTCTCTTCCGGAATGTTTCCCGACCAAATGATCAGGAATTGCGAAAAATTGAAGTACGCCCAAACCATAGTCAGAGCAAGCATCAATTTGCCAAGATCGTGAAAATGCCGCTTTCCGAGAACAGCGTCCATCGGTGCCCGATCCATCAGGAATGCAAGGATAGCGACTACAAAGCAAAAGCAACTAAGCCCCCAGCCGGCGACGAACAAGAGTCCCCACATCGTCGAGAACCAATGCGGATCAAGCGTCATGATCCAGTCGACCACAGCAAAGGTTACGACCAGAGCGTAGATAACCATTGTCGGCCCAGAAAAGCGAGATGCTCGTTCAGAAACAGCCTCGAGTCTTGACTGGTCGGCTTTATCCTGTGCGGCGGACCATTTATTGAGCAAATGCACCATCACACCCCAGAGTGCGAAATAGATGGCCGACCGCACGATCCAAAACCACGGAGCCAGGAATGGGCCACGATGCTTCGATGGCGGATATGCGGTCGGCCCAGGTGCGTAAATTCATAAATATTATGAGTATAAACACCGATCGCCAGCGGAATGAACATCAGAACAACTAGCGGCATTGTCCGCGAGCCGGCCTCAACAATCCGGCGAATAACCACGCCCCAGGCACCGCCCGTCAGATACTGAAGCATCAAAACACCGAGACCGCCGATAGCGATACCGCCCCAGAAAATAAAGCCGAGCAACCACGAGCGAAGTGCCTGCTCCGGGATTAAAATATGCGCCGACCGCCCAGATGATAAGGGCGATGCCGCCGACACCGAGGGCCAGTGTTCGCAAGCGGTTGATCTCCTGCGGAGCGTAATATTTGTCGAGTTCCGCCATCTACTTTCCACCTCCGTAGGGTCGTATCCGCCTGATTTCGGAGGCGGTTGGATTTGGTCCTGTTGTTCATCTTAGATTCTGGTCCGGATTTTGGCTCACCTGCAGAGCTCGAATATAGGCAACGATCGCCCAACGGTCCGCGGGCTGTATTTGTGCACCGTAACCATTCATCTTGCCAAAACCATTAGAAATAACGTCGAAGAAATGTCCGACCGGCGCATTTCTAAGCCGATCATCGTGGTACGTCGGCGGCGGCGAAAATCCGCGGCGGACGATCATGCCATCGCCATTACCGACAGGGCCGTGGCAGACGATACAGTAAATGTTGTAACGCTCCTGCCCGCGGTCGACCAGTTCCTTAGTGACCGGGATCGGAAATTCATCGATCGCGTTTGGAAAGCAGGTGACGATCGTATTTCCGGCCGCGGTGATGGTGCTAGTTACCGGGGTCGTAGGTTCGGATTATCGACCTTGCCGGTGTAAAACGCCTTATTATCCTTGAGCTGGCCGCGAGGGACGGTTCCGTCAGGAAGGTCTCGCGATCCTCGCTTATCGGGAAAAACTCACTCTTCTTATACGCCTTGTAACGCGGTTGATCCTGCATATCAAAACGCACACCGCATCCAGACCGAGTAAGCAGAAAGCGGTAAGAAGTAACAGCCGTAAAGCTTTCGTCCAAACCACCGACTTGATATCTTGACCACTGATTGACTATTCAGGTACATCAAAAACCTCCTGTGCGTTCAGGCTTTCCATAAAACTTCGTGTTCTCTTCGTAATCGTACTTTCGGGTCCTTTGCCTCAATGATCAGGAAGAACTTTTCACGTGTCGCGAAAGCAAAACGCGGAACGTTAAAGACCGGATGATAAGGTGCGGGCAAGCCATTCAGGAACAACATTCCAAAGACCGCTACCAACGCCGCAAACAAGATCGTCAGCTCATACACCGGCGGAATAAACGCCGGCAAACTGAAATGCGGCCGCCCGCCGACGATGATCGGATAATCGAAAACGTGAACAAAATAAACAAGGCCAAGCCCCGATAAAAGACCCGTCACGCCGCCCGCAAAGATCAGGTAAGGCAAAATACTCCGTTTTATACCGAGGGCCTCGTCGATCTCATGCAGCGGAAACGGCGAAAACGCATCCGTCTTGGTATAGCCGGCGTCACGCACTTGTCGGGCCGCATCGACCAGCTCGGTCGGCGTGTCAAATTCCGCCATAATTCCGTAAATATTTTGTTCCATAATCTTTGAAATTCGTTAACTAAACTACCCCTTGACCCCTTCTATTCGTTAGGAGGATCGGTGCGGTCGTACGTATATTCGACCTCGTTGACATTCTCCTCAAAATCCTGATGATGGCCGTGAACATTGGCATCCGGCAATAATGTACGCACCTCAAATATCGAAATGATCGGTACAAATCTGACAAACAAGTAGATCAGCGTAAAGAAGAAGCCGATCGTACCGATAAACATCGTCCAGTCCCACACGCGAGGGCTGTACATCGCCCACGACGACGGCAGAAAGTCCCGGTGCAGACTCGTCACAATAATGACGAAACGCTCAAGCCACATACCGACACTAACGATGATCGAGATCAGGAACAGCCAAAATTCGCTTTCCCTGAAACGCTTGAACCACAGAAGCTGGATCGAGAGGCCGTTGCAGAAGATCAGCAGCCAGTACGACCACCAATAAGGGCCCTCCCAGATGCGGTTCTTGACCATGAAGACCTCATACTGCGAAGCACTGTACCAGCCGAAGAAGCCTTCCATGGCGTAGCCGTAAACAACGATCAATCCCGTCGCCAACATGACCTTCGCCATGTAGACCAGGTGCGTGTGCGTGATAAAATCCTGCATCCGGTACATATGGCGGAGAGGGATACAAAGGATCAGTACCATCGCGAATCCGGCAAACACAGCTCCCGCAACAAAGTACGGCGGGAAGATCGTCGCATGCCAACCCGGAACCTGCGAGACCGAGAAGTCGAACGAAACGATCGAGTGTACCGAAAGCACCAACGGCGTCGAAAGGCCGGCGAGGATCAAGTACGTGATCTCGTACCGATGCCAGTGACGGGCCGATCCACGCCAGCCCCACGAAAGAGCGGCGTAAATAAATTTAAAGTATTTATTCTTAGCCCGGTCGCGAAGGGTCGCGAGATCGGGTATCAGGCCGACGTACCAAAACAAAGCCGAGACCGTAGCGTATGTGGATACAGCAAAAACGTCCCAGATCAGCGGGCTTCTGAAGTTGGGCCAGATGCCCATCGTATTCGGATACGGGAACAGCCAATACGCTGCGAGCCACGGACGACCGGTGTGCAGAAGCGGGAACATAGCGGCGCAGGCCACCGCAAAAAGCGTCATTGCCTCGGCAAAACGGTTGATCGAGGTTCGCCACTTTTGATTTAAGAGCAGCAAAATAGCCGAGATCAACGTTCCGGCGTGGCCGATACCGATCCACCAAACAAAGTTGATAATATCGAATGCCCAACCTACCGGCTGGTTGTTTCCCCAGACGCCGATACCATTTGCAAGTAGCCAGATGACCGAGAAAAGCAGCAATTGAGCCACCATGAAGGCGATCGCAAATCCGATGAACCAATGGAAGGGCGTGCGCTTCTTGAGTGTCACATCGCTGATCTTGTCAGTGACGCTGGCAAAACTATGATCGCCCTCGATCATTGCCGGGCGGAGCTTCTCTTGTAGGTCCTTTTCGTCCTGCATAGACTAGTGCCTCGCCTCCCGGTGCTTTCTTCGGTCGTGCCGCATTTGCTGCTTGTTTACAAAGCCTATGTAATCAGGCATTTCCTTATTCTGATTCCTGAGCCCAGCGAGATAGGTCGTCCGCGGCTGAGTGTTCAGTTCGTTCAGCAAATTGTAATCACGCTGATCTTTCTTGGCCTTCGCAATCTGCTTTCCGGATCGCCCATATCGCCGAAAATGATCGCGTCCGTCGGGCAAACCGACTGACACGCGGTGACGACCTCGCCGTCGCGGATCTTGCGGGCACCGTCCTTCTGCGATTCGATACGAGCCGCCGAGATGCGCTGTGTACAGTAAGTACATTTTTCCATCACACCGCGGCTGCGGATCGACACTTCAGGATTACGCATCAGCTTGTACTGCGGCGTGTTCCAATCCTGATAAAGCAGGAAGTTAAAACGTCGAACTTTGTACGGACAGTTATTTGAGCAATAACGCGTTCCGACACAGCGGTTATAGACCATGTCGTTGAGACCCTCGGCACTGTGAACCGTCGCGTGGACCGGACAGACAACTTCGCACGGGGCCAATTCGCACTGTTGGCAAAGAACCGGCTGGAAATACGGCCCTTCGGGGGTTATTGATATCGCCGCCGCCGTAATAGGCGTCGATCCGCAGCCAATGCATCTCGCGGCTGCGTTCGACCTGCTCCTTACCTACGACCGGGATATTATTTTCCGATTGGCAAGCCACAACGCAGGCGTTGCAGCCGACGCAGGAGTTTGGATACATCGATTTCGGGTACTCGTCGTGCTGATGGCCTTTGTCCGGATGCTCTTTATAATCTTCAAGATCCCAGACGCGGAGAATGTCCCGGCCTTCCATATTGAAATGGATCTGGGTCGAAGCAATCTCGGTCGTTGCATTACGCTTTGTGATCTCACCAAAGCCATGATCCATCGCATCCGAGCGGCGGACGTCAAAGGCGTTGTAGCCTAATCCCGTTCCGACCTTACCGGCACGCGTACGGCCATAGCCCATGTAGATCGTTATCACGTCGTCCGGCTGACCAGGCTGGATCCACATCGGCACCGGAGCCTTGATCTCGCCGCCCTGATATTTCAGCGTAACAAGGTCGGACAACATATTGCCGCCCTTGGTGTTGATAAAGCTTGTTCCCGGACACCGCCGACGTGCTCATCTGCGTCGTTACCATATTGACCGCAGTTTCTGGCGGTCTTCGGGCTGATCAGAGCGACGTTTTCCCAGGTGATCTTGTTGAGCGGATTCGGCAGTTCCTGCAGCCAGCCATTATTCGCAAAACGGCCGTCATAAATGCACGGATCGGGCAAGATCGAGATCTCAAGGACGCTTCCCGAGCGTTTTCGCTTCAGGCTGACTCAAAAATGCCGTGGTCGCGGTGACCGCCTTGGCGGCCGCGGCGGTATTCGGAATAACGCCGTCGTGGACGGCCTTACGCCAATTATCTTCAAAGCTTTTCAGCGGGACGCCCAGGCAGCGGCCGGGTCGCGGCAGCTTCGGAGCTGCGGCGCGCCTCTTGGCTCTTTGGGTCTTGCGGCCTTGACGGCTGCGGCGGCGTGATGTTTGCCGCTGCCAATAGGCCTTGACGATGTCATAATCTTTCTTGTCGAAGCCTTCCTTGAAGAAAAGCTGCACGACCTCATGGACATTCTTGCCGTCGTAAAGCGGGGCGATCAGGGGCTGGACGATCGATGCGGTACCGTCATAAGCACGTGCATCGCTCCAACCTTCGAGATAATGCTTCTCGGCAACGTGCCATTGGCACTGCTCGGCGGTCTCATCGAAGTAGAGCCCGAGATGGACCGCAGTCCGACCTTGTTCAGCCGTCGCTCCGCGAAGTTTGAGATCGGCCGGCGTGTTGTAAACCGGATTTCCGCCAAGAATGACGAGCATCTTGACCTTTCCGCCGTCAATATCGGCGATTAGCTCACGAAGCTGCTCGACCTGCGTCTTATCTGTATTTGGCGAGAAAGGATCGGCGTAAACGAGAGTCTGGCCAACGTTTCCGAGAGCCGCATTCATCGCGTGTGCAAGTGCATGCACTACCGGCGACTGGTTTTTCTCCGGCAACAACCAGCGATTTGCCCTTGTGCTCGACCAGATCTTTTGCCATCGCGGCGATCCACGCGGCATTTTCCGTGTAGGTCGATGTCGAACCGGCGACGCCGACCGCCTTCGCGACCGTTTATCAAATTTGTATATCGTCTGAACCGCCGAACCAAATGCCATTTTGGCTCCAACCATTGCGTTGTCTGCATTGATCGGCTCGTACTGGATCCATTTGGAATTGGGCAGCTCGGTCTTGATCTTAGCTATCTGATCGATCAGAGTTGGCGAGGTGATCGTTTCGGTCAAAAATCTAACACCCGCACCGCCGTCAGCTCTATTTTGTTCGATTGCCGCCCGGACTTCGGCAACAAATCCCTCGTAGTTCTTCGGATTTCCGCGAAATGTTACTTCCTGTGAGCGATCGGGGTCGTACATTCCCAAGATCGACGCCTGCGCGTAGATATCTGTCGCACCAAGACTACCTGGATGGTCAGGATTTCCCTCAACCTTGACCGGACGGCCGTCAAAAGCCTTCGCCAACAATCCCGTCGCGACGCCGCCCACCGACATTGCGGTCGCGAAGAAATCGGCCTTGCCCGGCAGCATCCCTTCCTGGCGGTAACGTAAGGCACGATCTTTTCGGGCGGCTGGATGACGCAGCCGCTCAAACCCGCGAGGGCGAGCGACGCCCCCATCACCTTGACGAAATTACGCCGGCTAAGGCCGTTGTCCCACTCCTCGATCTCGTGTGGATACTCCGCGGCAACGAATTCGCGAAACTCCGCCGTGTCAGCGTGCTCCTCGAGGCTTCGCCAATATTCTTTACCGCTTTTGCGAGTATCTTCTCACGCAACGAGGCAAAACTTTGTTTGGTTTCCGAACCGTGCATTTTTATTACAGTTCCTCTCTATCTATGACAGGTCGAGCAGCTTGTCAGCATTTCCCTGCTGCGGATCTTTAGATCACTCTTGAGCTTGTTGCGCTCTGCCGCATCAAGATCGCCGGTCTGCCACTGCATGTTGTAGATCTCGCTTTTCGGACGGATGAACTTTTGCGGATCGCGGTGACATGCAAGACACCATTCCATCTGAAGGGTGTTCTGCTGAAACACCGCCGGCATATTATCGATAGCGCCGTGACAAGTGGAGCAACCGACGCCCTTTGCTACGTGGATGCTGTGATTAAAATAGGTGTATTCCGGCAAGTCGTGAACGCGTTCCCACTCGATGGGCTTGTTGTCACGGAAGCTAGCTCTTACAGGCTCAAGATATGGGCTGTCAGCCCATATCTGGCTGTGGCAATTCATACACGTTTGTGTCGAAGGCATGCCGGCCGATGCCGTAGTCTCGACCGTCTGATGGCAATAACGGCAATCGATACCGTCGTCGCCGACGTGGTGCTTGTGACTAAATTGAACAGGTTGCTGTTTTTCAACATACTGGCCCGTCAAATAAGACGAACGTGAAAGCTGAGTGAAGGCTAAACCGCCCGTCGCAGCCAAAACCGCAACAGCGACCATACTGATCCTGGCGATGTTGTTTGCACTTTTATTAAAAAATTGCGCCATCTCTGCCCTTTCGCTGAAATATAACTACAAAAACTAGACCTCTACACCGCTGGCCCTTTCAAAGGAAACACCAACCCTAGTAGGCCAACCCAGTCTATATTTAAGAACGTGTACTCTAAAACTGGTTACGATTTTACTAAAACTTGAGAAAACCGCAACTTGCACTACTCGAAAGTAATTCTTTGCCCAACTATTTGGCAATTCCCCAATGAATTAGTTCTCTTAATACGACGGATTAAATATAGCGATAATATCTAATCTGTCGAGTTACTGCTTAGCAATGCAGCTCCAAGAGCTGCAGCGGCTCTGCCCAATTCCCCTTCGACGATCGTAGTAGAATCAAACGCAGGATGGAACGATAGCTCACGAGCACGAGCAACGATTGCATCAAGCACGAGGTGCTTCGCCTCCATGATCTCGCCACCGATAACGATCCGTTCCACATTTAATAGATTTATAACACTCGCGATGCCGGTGCCAACATAGGTACCAGTCCTTTCGAGCATTAACTGAGCAAAATCGTCTTCGTTCGAGGCCGCCCGGATTATCTCCGGCAGGCCGATCTCCTCTTCACTAAGCTTATTCAGGGAAGAAGTGCTGTCCTGCACAAATCTGCTACGCGTTCGGCGAATGATGTTCGCTGACGAAGCAACATCCTCTAGGCGTGTACCTTCGGAGTTGATGGTCAGATAACCAAATTCGCCCGCAAACCCGGAGATACCGCGCCATATCTCGCCGCCGAAGATCAGTGCCCCGCCGACGCCGTCCCCGAGCGTGGCGTAGAAGATATTATTGCTTCCACGTCCCGCCCCCAAGTGGTATTCACCGTAGGCAGCGGCATTGGCATCATTCTCAAAAATAGCATCGAGGCCGGTGGCACGCTTCAGTTCACTGATAAGGTCCGTTTCCGAATGGGCCGGGACATTGGCCGAGAAAGCCACTCTCCCGGTCGAGCGATCGACCAGACCGGGCACGGCAAGCCCGAGAGAGGCGACTGGGGCAAATTCTTTCTGCAACGCCGTAGCTTTCGCCGCCAGTTGCTCCGCAACATTAATGCCCTCGGCGATCGTGACCGACCTAGTGTCAATGATACTGCCGGCAGCGTCGATGACCGCGGATGTGATGGCCGTCCGGGATACTTCGATCCCGATCCGGTTGCCCACTATTTCTGACATAAAATTTCCTTTTTTGATCCCGAACTAACGCGATTTTAGTCACGAAGTTTGCAAAGGTCAACCCTGTGCAGATAACAGTTGTTTCGCGGCGTTTACAACTTCGGCAACCTCGACACCAGCGATACACGGTTTTGCCTCGCCAACGGCGAGATCGGTGTAAATGCACTGCCATCCACATCCAAAACACGGCATTTCGCGGATCACGGATACTTGTTTTGACGCCGCTTCATCGGGATAGGGAAAGAAGCGTCCGACATGATTACCCGGCGTGACTATGACGCTCGGACACCGCTGCGCAACGGCTATGTGCCCAGCGGCGGTATCGTTCGAGATGGTTAGCTTGGCGTTTTCGATTACACCGGCCAGTTCGAGCAAAGTCGTCTGTCCGATCAAGCTCAAAAACACACCTTTGAAATGCCGGCCGAATTCGTCTGCCAAATGTTCCTCGCCCGGTCCGCCACACAAGACTACACCTAGATCGTGTTCATCAGCGATAGCCTTCGCCGCCGTAGCGAATCGTTGAAGCGGCCAGCGTTTGTCGGCACTGAATGCTCCTACGAAAACAACGAGGTATCTATCTGGTAGCACTTCACGATCAAAATAGTGCGTGCGGTCCGTGGTTGGATAGAACCTTGAAGATCGACCTCGAGAAAACTGGCGTTCGAGAAGAGCTCATGAATTCCCGGTTCCGGCGACGCCTTTAGCTCGGTGTACCACTTTGCGGAAAGTCTCTCCTGGAACGGCGACATCAGATTCTCGATGCCTTCGCTACCGATCCGGGTCTCTGCTCCAGAACACCGCACCACTGAATCACCCCACAAAAAGTCTCGTGTCAGTCGCGGATTCACAATAACCGACGCCCCAAGCCCACCCACTTTTCGCATCACGCCAAAACGATAGCTCGGCGAGGACGCCAGTTTCGCAACATTGATGAACACACGTTCATCGAAAGTCCCGTCGATGTCCGCAAATTCTCGAAACCTCTCGTTCGCAATCAGTATCCGCTCAAACTCCAATGACGGATACTTTCCCCTTATAGCCTCAAAAGCGGCAGTCCAAATAATGTAATCACCAACCCCGTCGAGCTTTACAAAAACGACACGCTTCCGCCCATAATGCTTCCGGCGAATCGGCAACGCCATTGCCAGCAGATCGACAAAATTATGCACCAGCGCCCATGCAGCAAAGCGGGCGAGGTACGATTTTTTTATTCGTCTGAGGGCGGCTTGAGGCATACGGCTACGACAGATAGATATTATCACCTTGCCACCGGGATTCGGGTTTGTTGACTGTGACGCGGCAGAAAGTTAATCTTTTGGGGGTCAAGAGCATTGTACGCATTTATGGACCATCAGCTTCAGGATCTGATAGCTCAGTACGGCATTTATGCGGTTTTCGCCTTGTGTACCGTTGAGGGAGATATTACGCTGCTCATCTCTGGGACGATGGCCCATGGTGGGTTTTTCGGCAATTGGGGTTTCTTAAAGGTTTTTTTCGCTGGCACGCTTGGCGGCGTTGCAGGCGATTGTGCGGGATACGCGGTAGGACGTATTTTCCATGCGAACGCCAAAGATTACCGGTTTTACCAGGTAGCGCAGCCCCGCGTGGAAAGGTTGATCGAGAAGTTTGGCAGTTTTGCAATTATTATTTCGAAGTACATTTACGGCATACGCGTCGCGGTTTGTCTATCGTACGGCGTTAGCAAGATGCCGTTCGTACGGTTTCTTGGGTTGAGTGCCTTGAGTTGTTCGCTTTGGGTTCTGCTATTGTCCGGGCTTGGCTACTTTTTTAGTGGTGCGGTCACGTCGATGATCGGCGACTTTAAGCAAGTTGGGTTCGTTCTGTTCTTTGTGGTGATGTTCGGCGTCATCATATTTTACGTCCTCGAACGCTACTGGATATCCGAACGAGTCGAGGCCGCGGCACCGGAGACGATCCAGAAGATAGAAGAAAAATTGCACGCCGTTGAAGAGGTCGCACAGGAAAAATTCCACGATCTAAGCGAAAGATTTCACTTGACCCGCGAGCCTAATCGGGCGGAGAGAAGTGAAGGGGAGAAGGGGAGAAAGGATGAGGAGGAGAGAGAGCCTCCGCCGACAAACGACAACTGATTTCTGACCACTGACTACTAACATCTGACTACTGACTACTGACTACTGACCAAATGATAATTGAATCATCCGCCCCGACCCGGGTTGACCTTGCCGGGGGTACAATCGACATTCCACCTCTTTTCTTATTTCACGAAGGTGCCGCGACGGTAAACTTCGCGATCAGCATGCTCGCGCATTGCCGCATCGAAACCAGGGATGACGACCGTATCATTCTCGAATCGATCGACCAGAAAGCGACGGTGGAAACGACGGTCGGCGACATAGCAAGCCTTCGCGACGAGCCGAGATTGCAGTTGCTCGCAAAGCTTGTGTACTTCTTTCGGCCTGAGACCGGTTTTAAGATGACGACCAAGTCCGAAGCTCCTGCCGGTGCCGGTCTTGCCGGATCATCGACCCTGAACATAGCCTGTATCGGTGCTCTAAATAAACTCGTCGGCGATCGCTTCACGCCTGACCGGTTTATCCCGATCGCTGCCAACGTTGAGTGTCAGGTGATCAAAGTGCCGACCGGATTTCAGGATTATTACTCCGCACAGTACGGCGGAATCGCGTCGATCAAATTCGGCCCGGCCGGTATCGAACGCGAGGCTCTCAATGTTGACATCGAAACCCTGGAACGCCGCATTGCCGTCTGCTACACCGGCGAACCCCGAAATTCGGGGACGAACAACTGGGAGATCACCAAACGACACATTGATGGTGACCAAGAGATATTTGAGATCTTCGATGGCATTCGCGACACATCGGTGAAGATGCGTGCCGCTTTGCGTGCCGGAGCATGGGACGCGGTCGGACAGATCCTTGCCGATTCACATCCGCACCGCAAACGGCTCTCGCCCAACATCACCACCCCGCAAATGGATCACCTCATCGACACCGCCCTCGCCAATGGAGCCATCGCTCCAAAGATCTGCGGTGCCGGCGGCGGCGGCTGTATGGCCTTCTACTGCGAAGACGGACGCCGAGGCGATGTCGAGGCGGCTCTAAGCCGCGAAGAAGGTGCGACCGTCCTTGATTGGAATGTCAACGCTGACGGCCTGACCATCCAGGTCAGCTAACGAACAAACCGCTCTGTCATAAACTTGATCTTTGCGGTGTATTGGTTCTAGAAAGTCATTTCTGAATCAATACACCCGGAGGCATTTTCAATGAAGTTCATTTCTCGTAATTTGAAGTACATCGCAACTGCGTTTTTCACTGCCGCGATCGGCATTAGCGCAACTACAGCATTCGCTCAGGCCCCGTCCGTCAAGGCCAATGTGAAGACCGGATACGAACATAAGGACAAGGATAAAGGATTCTGTCAGAACTGGAACTGGTCGTCAGATAACAAGGTCTCGTTTGCCGATCTTCGCGAGTTGACGGCCGCCGCAGGCGGCACCATAACTGTCGACGCCGGTAAGAACGGAGGTGTCAGTGTCGTCGGCGAGGACCGGAACGATGTCGCGATCAAGGCATGCATTCAGGCGTGGGGAACCACAGAAGAAGCAGCGAAGGCCGCTGCCGCAGGAATTAGGATAAATACAAGTGGGACGATCAAAGCTGAAAGCTCGGTTGACGAAAACTGGTCAGTTTCTTTTCAACTAACTGTGCCGAGACAGAGCAATCTAAAGCTCAATGCGCATAACGGCGGCATTTCGATCGCTAACGTTGATGGTATGATAGACTTTGAGACGCAAAATGGTGGTGTAAGTCTCGAGAATCTCGCGGGAGATGTCACGGGATCGACCAAAAATGGCGGCCTCAATGTAATGTTAGCGGGTACGTCGTGGCGCGGAAACGGGCTCAATGCGACGACAACTAACGGTGGTGTAAATCTCACTTTGTCGAAGAATTACTCAGCCAATCTCGAGACCGGGACCGTCAATGGCGGTTACAAGAGCGATATTCCGGCTCTTAACATCACAACCGAAGAAATAAAGGGCGGTTGGAAAACTCGACCAACCCGCATCCAGACAAACCTGAACGGAGGCGGTGCTCCGGTCAAGGTGATAACGACCAATGGCGGGATCAAGATCAATGCAGTTGAGAACGAATAGGCTCGAAAGGCGACTGTCGCTGGTTACCTGAGCCATTGCAGAAGCCCGCACAAAGTATGGGAGCTCATTGGGCTCCCTTACTGCATGCGGGCTTCGGCAACAGAACCTAAGCCCCGAGTCCTCCCATCGTATTTGTCAAAGACCGGAATATATCACGGCCATCATTCGACCCGAGAATTTCTTCACAGGCGCGTTCCGGGTGCGGCATCATGCCGAGAACGTTTCGATCCTGATTGCAGATACCTGCAATATTACCCCGTGAACCGTTTGGGTTTGCGGCCTCCGTCACTTCTCCATTCTCGTCGCAATACCGAAACACTATCTGGCCATTCTCCTCGAGCTCTGAGTAAGTCGCATCATCGCAAGTGTAGTTCCCTTCGGCGTGTGCGATCGGTATCGAAAGCGGGCGATCGGTCTTCACGGCAGATGTGAAAGGCGTGTCGCGGTTATCGAGGCGAAGATTTACATGCTTACAGACAAAGTGCAGTCCGGCATTCCGGCGCAACGCTCCCGGTAAAAGGCCGGCCTCACAGAGGATCTGAAAACCGTTGCATATACCAAAAACAAACTTCCCCTCGGCAGCAAATCGTTTGACCGATTCCATTACCGGCGAAAATCTGGCCAACGCACCGGCCCGCAGATAATCGCCGTACGAAAATCCGCCCGGTACGATCAACGCGTCAAAACTGCTCAGGTCAGTTTCCTTATGCCAGATAAAATCCACCGGCTGGCCAACATGCTTCGAGATGACGTGATATGCGTCATGATCGCAATTAGAGCCTGGAAAAACGATCACACCAAACTTCATTGTGCTATCTCCACACGGTAATCCTCGATCACGGGATTGGCCAAGACATCCTTTGCGATCGCCTCGGCTGCGGTCTGAGCATCCGATTCGCTCACGCCTTCAGAAAATGCGATCTCAAAATACTTTCCCTGCCGAATGTCTGCAAGATTTGTAAATCCCAGAAGTTCTGTAGAGTGATGAATTGCTTTACCCTGCGGATCCAGTACACTCGGTTTCAACGTTACGTAAACTAAAGCTTTCATAAATACCGTCCGAAATAAATTGTAGATTCTGACGCGTTTTCTTGTATTTATCAAAGGCTTGTGTTAGATTTCACGTAATTTTTCCGTCAATGCAATTCTAAAAACTAAACCCCTAAAGGAGATCGTCTAATCATATGGAAAACTCTGGAAAGTCATCGCTTGGGCTTGATGCTAATGTTGTCGCTGGTCTTTGCTACGTTGCAAACCTAGTATGTTACCTCGGGATCGTTTTGGCTATCATAACCTTGGTTACTGATAAAGTTAACAAACTGGCTCGTTTTCATGCGGCTCAGTCTTTGCTACTCATCGCCGCTAACCTGATCGTTCTACTGCCCGGTTACTTTATTGCATTTGCTTTAATGGCCATGAACTCGTCCATAACGACGATACTTGGCGGCCTGATCATGTTGGTAGTTGCTCTGGTTGGACTTGCACTTTTTGTATTTCTGGTAATTAGCGCGATCAAGGCATTCCAAGGCCAGATTTATAAAGTACCAGTTGTCGGAAACTTTGCCGATAAGTTCTCGGCATAGTTAATAGTGGGACAGTGGTGTTCCTGATTGGCGGCGCCAGTGCTGATAATCAGGCTATCAGCCAAATACTCGCTCAAACACCTTTTCGACGTTGCGCAGGTAATGTTTCAGATCAAAGACGCGGGCTATCTCTTCGGAACTGAGTTTCGTCGCGATGTCCGCGTCTTCGTTGATTAGCTGTTGATAATCGCCACCTTGGTCCCAGACTTTCATCGCGTTTCGCTGTGTCCAAGCGTATGCGTCCTCACGGGTGACGCCCTTTTGGGTTAACGAAAGCAATAGCTGGCCGCTGAACACTAAACCTCGGGTGAGATCGAGATTCTTCAGCATGTTCTCGGGATAGACGACGAGCGTGTCGAGAAGGCTGGTTGTCTTGGCTAGGATGTAATCGAGCGTGGCCGAAGAATCGGGCAGGACGATGCGTTCAGCGGAAGAATGCGAGATGTCGCGTTCGTGCCACAGGGCTACGTTCTCGAGGCCGACGACCGAATTGGCACGCACAGTACGCGCCATGCCGCAGATACGCTCAGAGAGGATCGGATTGCGTTTGTGCGGCATTGCCGAAGAGCCTTTCTGGCCTTTCTTGAACGCCTCCTGAGCTTCGCGAACCTCGGTCCGCTGCCAATGCCTCACTTGCAACGCCATTTTCTCAAGCGTCGAAGCTATGATAGCTAGTGTACAAAGGTACTCGGCGTAACGGTCACGTTGAATTACCTGCGTTGAAACATCAGCCGCCTTCAAACCCAATTTCGCACAGACTCGCTCCTCAACATTCGGATCAAGATGAGCAAACGCCCCAACCGCACCGCTGATCTTACCGACAGAAATGGCTTCTTTAGCATCGACAAGACGCCTACGGTTCCGCTGCATCTCCGAATACCAGAGTGCCCACACAAGTCCGAATGAAGTAGGCTCTGCGTGTATTCCATGCGTTCGGCCGATCTGCGGAGTGTCCTTGAACTCATACGCACGGCGTTTCAGGACTTCGAGCAATGCATCGACCTTTGCGAGCAACAGATCGCACGCATCGACGAGCAATAGAGCATTCGCGGTGTCAACCACGTCGCTCGATGTTAGACCGTAATGCACGAACCGCGACGCAGGGCCGATGTTCTCAGCGAGATTCGTCGTAAACGCGATCACGTCATGATCCGTCGTCTTCTCGATCTCGTTGACGCGTTCGACAGTAAACGCGGCCTTTGCCTTGATGTCAACAAGAGCATCCGCCGGGATCGTTCCGTCCTCGGCATGAACTTCGCAAACCGCTATCTCAACATCGAGCCACTTCTGAAACTTGTTCTGAAGCGACCAAACCGCTCCCATTTCGGGCAATGTGTATCTTTCGATCATAATCTTTGCTCCCCTACTGATGGGGTTGCGGGCCTACCGCAACACTGGCACGCCTTATGTGCCAGAACGAGGGGTGGCAGGCCCATCGTCTTTTGATGGGTCTGACGGGTTGGTTCTTTCGTCATTGGGAAGTTCACTCGCCGCGATCTTATCCCCAAGTACATCCTCAAAATAGACCATCTTTACTACAACAACTATTACAGCGAGCAAAGGTGTTGCGAGAACCAGCCCAAGTCCGCCGATCAACGCCCCAAGCATCAACTGGAAAACGATCGTCAGAGCAGGCGCAAGTTCGACGGTCTCGCGTTCGATGATCGGCGTGACTACATTCGACTCGACCATCTGCACTCCTACATAAAGGCCGAGCACATACACCGCACTGATCGGGCTGTCTATGAATGCGAGTAACAACGCCGGTATCGCCGAAATTATTGGCCCAAAATTTGGTATGAACGACAATAGCCCCGCGATCAACCCGAGCGTCAATGCAAGCGGTACTCCAAGTATGGAAAGCCCGATCCACGTCAGCAGCCCGATAAAAAGCATCGAGCCCGCCTTCCCGATCAACCACCAACGCAGCGTCTCGTATATCGTATCTAGCACTTCCCCAACCCGTTTACGCTTCGCTATCGGGAAGAACCGAGTCAGACCGACCGAATAGAATCGCGGCTCGCTCGCCAAATAGATCGCAAGTAGGATAGTGATAAAAACATTGCCAAGAGCACCTAGCGTTGACGAAAAAAAGCCGCCAACGCTGCTCAGCATGCTCGCCGGATCGATCTTTGACATCACCTCATCGGCACTCGGGAGCTGCTCGATAAGTGTGCGGCCCCAGGCGAATCTTGATAAATATTCACCCGTTTGCTGGGCCGATTTTGGTATCTCAACGCGGAGAACCCTTACCTGCTCGGCGACACTTGGTGCCAATAAGGCAACAGCCCCGGCTACTATCACCAGAAGCAACAAAGCCACGATCATCACCAGCCAGCCTTCGCTCAGCGGGATCCAACGTCGCAAAAGGTCGGCTAAACCGTGTAGAAAAATCGCCAATAATCCGGCTGCAAAGATCAGCAGTAAAATATCAAACGCAAAGTATGCTGCCGCGAGTCCCAAGAGGACCAAACACAGAACCGCCACAGCGATCAGCACTCGCTGGATAAAGGTTCCGCTCTGGTCGCCTGTTTTGGCCATTTAGATGAGTCCCTTCGAGACTAATAACTCCGCGTTCAAAACAGCCGATCCGGCGGCTCCGCGAACAGTATTGTGACTTAACGCCACAAACCGATAGTCGTAAATATTATCCGGAAACACACGTCCGACAGTGATCGTCATTCCGTCGCCATTGTCGCGATCGAGCCTCGGCTGCGGCCGTGTGGGCTCGTCTGTGACCTCGATAAAATTCTTTGGCGACGAATGAAGATCGAGCGACGGGAACGAACGCATCGCTTCAACCACGCCTTCGAGCGTCGAATTCTCTTTCAAATTCACGCGAACCGAAGCCGTGTGCCCGTCGAGCACATTAACCCGAAAACACTGTGCAGACACGGTAAAATCAGCGTTTTCAATTGCTCCGTTAGCAAAGGTGCCCAAGATCTTCTGAGCCTCGATCTCGACCTTTGGCTCTTCACCGGCGATGTACGGAAAGACATTATCCATAATGTCCATCGACGCCACGCCGGGATAACCGGCACCTGATATCGCCTGCATCGTGGTCACAATCACTTCTTCGACGCCATATTTACGGTGCAAAGCGGCAAGCGGCGGTGCGAAGCTGACCACAGCACAATTAGGATTTGTAACAATAAATCCTTTGGCAAACCCGCGATTCGCACGTTGTTTCTCGATCAAACCAACGTGATCCGGATTGATCTCCGCGATCAAAAGCGGAACGTCTTCGTCCATTCGGTAGCTCGACGAATTCGATATCACCGGATACCCGGCACGAGCAAAGGTCTCCTCAGTCTCACGAGCCACCGACGACGGCAGGCTCGAAAATACGAGGTCGCAATCCAGCGGCGGCTCGATCGGTGTGACGATAATGTCGCGAACATTCTCAGGTATCGTCCCCGGCAATTTCCACGCACAAGCCTCCGAATACGGCTTCCCTGCCGAACGATCCGAAGCCGCCATCGCGGTTATCTCAAACTGCGGATGATTCTCCAGCAACTGCGCAAACCGCTGCCCTACCGTGCCCGTAGCACCCAATATCCCGACTCTGTATTTCCTCATAAAAGATAAAAGCTAGGACAAACGAGCGGTGAAGTCAATTTTTGCAGTAATTTGTGGTGCAACACATGAAAAAACGCAAGCGAATGTTCCATGTTCCAGGGTGGAACGCAGGAACATAGAACAGATGGAACACGTTTTTTCGCGGCCCAGAGATCCGAAACCGTATGACACAGGTGCAAAATATATGACCCATGTGTCGTTTCGTATGCCCAAAGCGGTATTTGGTATGCCCAAACCGTGTTTTTTATGACCTTAAGGCCCTCGATTTTGACGGGGCTTTTTGGACATGAAAATTGCCCGCCGTACGCATTCAAAGACGCGGGCGGCGGGCTTAGTATTGGTGCTCAGCGACCCTCTACTCCTTCGGCCTGATCACGATACTGCGAGCTTCGAAGAGCGGGGCAAGGCGTTCTCCCGTGAAATCGGAGAGGGCGAGTGGCGTGATTGAGCTGTCGAAGTCGAAGAACAACGACCTTTCGAACCTGTCTTCCACGAGCTCGAATGTGATCGTGACGATCTGGCCGTTGAGCGGCTCGGTCGAATCAATGACGATCCCGAGTCGGCCGTTGGACGCCTCACCGGTGGCGAGATTTCCGCTTGCCGACGTGACCACCGGACGCGAGAGCGTCTTCGGATCGTATCGGAGCGTGAAGCTCAATGCCGATTCATTCCCGACTCCGTCCAATTCGATCGCGATCTGCAGCTTACCTTTCTCGCGGCTATCGCTTTCAACGACACGGATGCGGCGACCTGAAAAATCGAACAACTCAAGTGGCTGTTGCCGAAGGACATTTGGACCCAAGGAGCCCCCGGCTGCCTGTGCGGGATCAAGCTGGGCCGCGTATCGGCGGATCTGGACCACATCGAGGGCGTCGAGCTGCCCGTCGCCACGATCTACTGCCGGAGCAGTGTCGGCTCGCTGGAACTCGTTGAACGCGGGATTAGGTGCATCAAGCCCCACGACGAGACGGCGAACCGCGACAACGTCATTGACAAGTACGACTCCATCCCCCGTCGGACGCGTCTGCAGATCACCCTCAATGCCGACTTGAGCAGGGGCAATTGGAGGGCCGATCGCGCTCACGAAAGGCGAAAGCGATGTCGTCCGGGCACACACCGTTCGTGTTGAGAAATCCGGAGCGGGCTGATCAGGAGCTAGGATCGTACGATCAACGAGCTGACCGTTCTCACCGTGCAGAATACGAACTCTTGCGAACTCAGCCGGATCATTTACCGTCGACACAACCATACACACCGTGATCGGCGACGTGTAGAGAGCCGTTGTCGTGATGTCATACGCGGGTGCCGCTTCGATGATGCTGTATCCCGTCGGAGGCTCTCCTGCCGATGAGGGCGGCCTGATCGGGACGAAGTTCGTCGTGCCAGAGGTCGTAACAGCAGAGAAATTCACCAGTGCATTCCCAAGAGGCGATTCCACCACAACATTGCTTCCCGGCGGCGTATTCGGCGTAGCGGTAGGCGTGGCCGTCGGTGTACTTGTCGGAGTAGCTGTTGGTGTACTCGTCGGCGTTGCAGTTGGTGTAGTCGTTGGCGTACTTGTTGGCGTTGCCGTTGGCGTATTAGTCGGCGTCGCGGTAGGTGTTGCCGTCGGCGTATTTGTCGGTGTCGCCGTTGGTGTGGCGGTCGGCGTATTTGTCGGGGTCGCCGTTGGCGTGGCGGTCGGCGTATTTGTCGGGGTCGCCGTTGGCGTGGCTGTTGGAGTATTTGTCGGTGTTGCGGTCGGGGTCGCCGTCGGAGTATTCGTCGGTGTTGCCGTTGGTGTATTGGTTGGTGTCGGGGTCGAGGCCGGATTCGTGGTCGCAAATACGTGAGCAGAGCCCTGAAGTGCGTTTGTGCCGATCGTATCGAAGAAGGCACCGACGATCACTGTTGTACCATCAACGGCTACGCTTGACCCGAAATAGTCCTGCTCCTCGCCGTCTGCTGCGGTCAGCTTCGCCTGCTGGGTCCAGGTGCTGCCGCTGCGGTTATATGCGTAGGCCGAGCCTTGTGTAAAGTTCGCTCCGATATCGTCACTGTACGCACCGATCACGACGGCGTTCCCGTCTATGGCAACGGCATTGCCAAAGTAGTCGTCAGCCGCTCCGTCTACCGCTATCAGCTTCTGCTGCTCAGTCCAAGTTGTTCCCGAACGCACGTACACATACGCAGAGCCTTGATCGGAATTTGCCCCTTGATCGTCCTGATACGCCCCAACAACGGCAGTCTCGCCGCTGATAGCGACCGAGTATCCAAAAATATCGCTGGCGGCTCCGTCCGAAGCGACGAGTCTCTGCTGCTCCGTCCAGTTCGCACCGGAGCCGACGAAGATATAAGCCGAACCCTGATCGCCAACCGGCCCGTTGTTGTCTGCATAGGCACCGATGATCGCTGTGTTTCCCGAAAGAGCGACGCTCTGGCCGAAGAAATCGTTCGCCGACGCATCAGACGCGGTTAATATTGTCCGCTCCGTCCAGACTGTTCCCGAGCGTGTGAAAATATACGCCGCTCCCTGATTTGTACTGCCGAGATCGTAGCCCCACGCTCCGGCGATGATCGTGTCGCCGTCGATATCGACGCCACGGCCGAAGACATCATTCGCAATTCCGTCGGACGCCGTGAGTTTTTGCTGCTGCGTCCATGTCGTGCCATTTCTGACGAATACGTACGCCGAGCCTTGCGAACTGTTGTTGTCCACCATATCAGCGTGGTTTCCAACTACGATCGTGTCGCCCGAGATCGCGACGCTTATGCCAAAGGTGTCGCCATTGACCGCATCGGATCCAACTAGTTTCTGCTGAAGCGTCCAAACGCCGCCCGACCGTACATAAACGTACGCCGCACCCGCAAAAGGCGGCCCGGAACCAAATTCTTGAGCGGCTCCGATAACGGCGGTATCGCCGTCCACGTCCGAGCTAACGCCAAAATTGTTAAAGGCAAATCCGTCCGGAGCGATCAGCTTCGGTGGCGTAGGCTCGGCCGTCGGAGTTGCGGTGGGAGTATTAGTGGGGGTTGAAGTAGGCGTATTCGTTGGAGTCGCCGTCGGCGTATTTGTCGGGGTTGCTGTCGGCGTGTTGGTCGGAGTTGGCGTCGCTACGACAATGAATTCGTCCGCACCGATATCGTAAGCCGCTCCAGCGGGGCGAGTTTGCCCGTCTATATCAACTGTCACCGAAGATATCGTGGCTCCGGCGTCAACGGGCGCTCCGCCGGTCAGGTGCAGATCGGTCGAGCTAACGAAGGGCGGAGCCGTGATTGTTCCGAACGATGCGATGTCGTTGGTCCCAGAGGCGCTGAACGAGCTTGTTAACGCTCTAAAATTCGAAGCAGGGGTCGTAGCCGTAGGATTGAAGTTCGCCGTTAAGTATTCGCCGCTTCCGGCCGTTTGGCCGAGCTTTCCGATCAGGCTTAACGGCCCTGAGCCGGTATAATAAGCGTTGTTATTGACTGTCCAGTTGGTAACCGTTGTTGCCACATAGAAAGACGCATGACGCGTATACGGAGCAGTGGAGCTGCCGTTGCCGCCCGTTGTTTGGTTTGAGAAAATATTGTTTCGCAGATCATTGTTCGCATCCACGCCCGCTCCCTCTGCCATGAAGCAAGTGGTAATGTTCGCTCCGGACGATCCTGGAACTGCCCCGGTTAGATGAACCGTGTTGTTGTAGATCATGTGGCTCTGGCCCCGAGCAATGTGAATGCCGGCCGCGAAGAAATCGTCATTGAAAGAGGAGCGTGAGCTCGATACTTGGCTGTTAACGACCCCGGTGACAAAGTTATTTCTGACGGTATCTCCAAAGTTACTGCCAAACGTGATTCCAAGTGCACTGAATGTTTGCGGGTTATTGTTTTGAACTCGCATTACACGATTGTCTTCGATCACCACGTTCTCAGAATTTGAGCTTACAAATCCGACATCAATGCCTCGCAGGGCATGGCCGACGTAGCTTTCGACATAGACTTGATTGCCGCGAATGTTGACGGATGCAGATCCCTGATTTGTCATACCGAACGAATAGACCTGATCGAGGGCACCGACAGTCGGGTTGCCGATCAGATTGTCGCTGATAGTCACGCCGTTTGAGGCCGTTGGAGTGTTGCCCTTGAACTCGATGGCACGTCCGACATCTGTTATCGCGTTGTTGTGTGCGAGGAAGCTATTCACCGTCGTGCCCGATGGGATGACCGGCGATGTGGGAAACGGAATGGCAATTGGGGCATCGGTCGCGGTCGAACCGCCGCCGCCGCCGACATAAATTCCCCAACTGAGATTTGTAGGGCTGGCCGTGGTCGTGTTCGAACTGTCGTTGCGACCCGTGACATTTCCGTCGATAATGAGGTTTTGGATGGTTATGCTGTTCGAGCTAGTAACCACCGTTGCTGAGTTCGCGATGCGAATCCCCGCGCTTCGTTCATTTCCCGAGCCAGTTATGGATAGGTTCCGATTTGTTCCGGGTGTGTTCGGATTATCGCCGTCAATCGTGACATTATCAGCTCCCTTTAGTTGGATGACACCGAAACCTGGGTCAGGCGACCCGCCTATTGTTACGCCGTCTGTCGACGGCCGTATCAGCACTGAGGTATACGATGCGGTTCCGGCTCCGCTGCTATTCAGAGTTGCAGGCGTCGTACCTTCGTTCGTATTGGCGACGATATTGATCGTGACGTTGCCTTGGTGTGTACCGGCGTTGATGGCGTCAAACGCGCCTTTAACTGTTGTGTACGATCCAGCGGCCGTTCCGGCCGACGCAGTGACAGTCACTTCTCCAACGAAAGAAGTCAATACTGACTCAGGCTCATAGCTCGGCGTGCTACCCCTTGCTTCCGTTCGGCCAAAATACGCTGACAATGCCGCAACGTGTGCATCCGCCATTACCTGACCGGACCAAAAACCCATAGCGGCGAGCAAAAGACTCGCGACACCAACGACGAAAAATATCTTCTTTGTCATAAAATTTACCCCAACTCGACAGTGATGCAAACCGTGTAAACCGCTAGATACGCCTGAACATGGCTCTTTGACTAGTAATGCGACAGACGGTGAGAAAGTAGCTCAAAAAAGTTATTAAAGGAGTACTAAGTGGTTGAAATTCACTAGGAGCTTTGGAAGAAATTGCGTATTCTTACTAATCTCAAGTACAGATGTCAGATAAGCCGATCACGCAAATTCTGCTCGAAATGCGTTCGGGAACGCCCGAGATGATGGGCGAGCTTTTGCCGATCGTCTACGACGAACTTCGCCGGTTGGCCGGGAGCTACCTGAGGCGGGAACGCTCAGATCACACGTTGCAGCCGACCGCTCTTGTTCACGAAGCATATTTGAGACTGATGGGCCAGAAAGGGCTTGAATTTGAGAACCGTGCCCACTTCTTCGGTGTTTCGGCACGCCTGATGCGCGAGATACTGATTGAATATGCACGATCTCGAAATCGACTGAAACGTGGGGGCGAATTCAAGACTCAGATCGAACTCGATCCGGCAGTTAGCCTTATGTCTGGCCGCGGTCTCGATGTCCTCGCAGTCGACGACGCTCTAAACACGCTCGAAGCTCTTGACGAAAGACAGGCGAGAATTGTCGAGATGAAGTTCTTTGCCGGCATGACGATCGAAGAGATCGGTGAGGTGCTCGATATCTCACCCGCCACGGTAAAAAGAGAATGGACATCTGCCAAGCTTCTGCTTTCGCGAATGCTCGGCGACGGAAATTGATATGACTCCCGACAAGTGGAAAGAAGTTAAACAGATCCTCGAGGACGCAGTCGACCTGCCGAAAGCCGAGCGGGATGCATTTCTCGCTTCACGGTGCGGCAGTGATTTGGAATTGCGTCGCGAGGTGGAATCTCTGCTTGCCTCCGACAATACACGGGCAGACCTTCTTGATTCAGGTGCCGCCTCGACGGTTTTCTCCTCGGAATCGAGCGGCAGCAGGATCGGTGACCGCGTCGGGCCGTATGAGATCCTTAGTGAGCTTGGCACGGGCGGCATGGGAGTCGTTTTCCTGGCACGCCGAGCCGATGGAGCGTTCGATCAAACTGTCGCACTAAAACTGATCAAGCGTGGGATGGATTCCGAAGCGATCCTCAAACGCTTCGTCAATGAGCGCCAGATCCTGGCCACCCTCGAACATCCAAATATCGCCCATCTGATCGACGGCGGCACTACCGACAACGGCCTTCCGTTTTTTGTGATGGAATACGTCGAGGGCGAATCGATCATCGACTATGCCAAACTGCACAACCTAAGCCTGAGCCATCGATTGGATCTGTTTCGCGAAGTCTGCTCCGCAGTTTCATTCGCCCACCAGAATCTGGTCGTCCACCGCGATCTCAAGCCGTCGAACATTCTTATCACGAAAGACGGCAAGGTAAAGCTGCTTGATTTTGGTATCGCAAAGCTACTAAAAACTGACGACGATCTACAGACCGCGACGCAAACTTTTGTCTTTACGCCTGAATACGCGTCGCCTGAACAGGTCCGTGGCGAACAACTGACAACGGCGACCGACATCTACAGCCTCGGCGTCATTCTCTACGAACTTCTCGCCGGCACACGCCCGTATCGTACAGATGGCAGAAACATCGGCGAGATCATCAAAGTCGTTTGCGAAACTGAACCCGCAGCCCCCAGCCGCAGCTGGCGCGACGAAACCAAGGAAAGGAACACCGCAGCGGTTGTCGGAAGCACGAAAGATTCCAGACCGATCACTCGATCTGTTGCCGCATCGCAGCTTCGAGGCGATCTGGACGATATTATTCTCAAGGCTCTGCGAAAGGAGCCGCAACGTCGCTACTCATCTGTCGAACAGTTCTCCGAAGACATAAGGCGTCACACCGTGGGCCTTCCCGTTACAGCCGTCCGCGATACCTGGGGTTATCGCGCCTCAAAATTCGCCCGACGGAATCGGATCGCCGTAGCCGCTGCAGCGATGATCGTCGTTGTTCTCTCAGCCGGACTTTTTGCGACGCTCTATCAACGCAACAAGGCGCAGCGGCGATTTAACGACGTTCGCCAACTAGCCAATTCGTTTCTTTTCGAGTTTCACGATGCTATCAAAGATCTGCCCGGCTCTACACCGGCGCGGGAGTTGGTCGTAAAACGAGCGATCGAGTATCTCGATAAACTGGCACAGGAATCCGAGGGCGACGCTACATTGCGACGCGAACTGGCAACCGCTTACGCTGAGATCGGACTGATCCAAGGCAACTCATATCATTCGAATCTAGGCGACTCAAATGGAGCGATGAAGAGCTATCTTCGATCCCTTGAGATCCGACAAAGCCTGGTTAATTCCGATCCTGCGAACCGCGAGCTACAGCACGAACTCGCTGACAGTTATGAAGGCGTTGGGGATATGTACTACACCCTGAACGATCTCGAGAAAGGGCTGCAGTCTTACGAGAGCGCGGTCACGATCGGGGAACGGCTGGTCGCAGATGAACCCGCAAATCTGGAGTTCAAATATTCTCTGGCTGGAGTTCTAGGCAAACGGGGTGATATCTGTGGTATGGAAGGCTTCCCGAATCTCGGTGATACCGCAGGGGCTCTCGAAAGTTATAGGCGTGGCGTCACACTGTATGAGGATCTGATCCTGGCCGCTCCTGAGAACGAAAAGTATAAGCTGGGCCATGCAACCATGCTCAATTTCTACGGTATGCTGCAGGCTACGACCGGCGACGCGGCAGGATCGATCGTGAGCGGACGCCGCTCGGTCGCGATCTTTGAATCGCTGGTTGCCGCCAACCCGAATAACGCCAAGTACGAAACGCATCTAATGGCGGGGTTGGTGTTCATGCGTTATCCGCTCGTCGACGAGAAATTGTTCGACGAAGCTCTTGCAAACGCAAATCGCGTGATCCAAACAATGGAAAAGCAGCTGGCTGCTGACCCTAAGAATGCTTTTTTCAAACGGAGTCTTGGCGTCTCGTACAACGCCATCGGCCGAATCCAAACGGACATGGGCAACGGAGCAGCCGCACTTGAAAACCATCGCAAGGCTCTAAAGATCGCCGAGGAATTATTCGCCGCCGAGGCGGAAAGTAGTGAGAACCAGCGTGACATGGCAATGACCCTTGAATTTACTGCCGATGCTGAAGCAAATAAGGGTGATTGCTCAGCCGCGATCGAGAGCTATCGTAAAGCATTGAAGGCATACGGATCATCGCCCGGCGACGACCTTGCACCTTCTTATTCCGGATTGGGCAAATGTTTGGCGGAGATCGGAAAGCTGGACGAAGCCGCAGAATCGTTTCGGCAAACAGTTCCGCTCGCAGAGAAGATCGCCGTCAAGTCGCCTTTGAACGTGAAGAAACAAGCCCGACTCGCGATCTATTACCTCGAAGGCGGCAAAGTACTGGCACGACTTTCTGCCATTTCTAATGGCGGGAATGCCGCACTCGTACAGGAAAAAGACCAGTGGGTTGAGAAGGGCTACAGAATGCTAAAAGACCTTGAGGCAAGTGGAAAATTGAGCAAGCTCAATTCGAAATATCTTGCTGAAGCCGAGATCGAGATGAAAAAACTCGGAAAGCTTAGTTAATTAGAGCCTCTTTCATCCGTCGTACACCTTCCGCCATCTTTTCTTCTGTATTGCAGAACGAGATCCTCAAAAAGCCCATCGCCTCATCGCCGAATGCCACGCCAGGGACGGTAACAACGCGATTCTGCAAACATTTCTCAGCTATCTCAATATCGTCACCAAGCGAACGGACGTCGAGCATCGTGTAAAACGCGCCTTCCGGCGAGGTCGCGTGGAGGCCCATTTCCGTTTTGAAAAGATCAACCAGAAACTCACCGCGTTTTTTATAGACTTCGCGGGCATGCGCCTTCGCAGCTTCGGCTTCATCCGACCAACCGAGTAACGACGCTTTTTGCGTGATCGTCGATGTGCAAACCGTCGTAAATCCATGCAGTACTTGGATGGCGTTCATTATCTCGGCATCTTTGCTCGCCGCCCACCCTAGACGCCAACCAGTCATTGAAAGCGATTTCGATAAACCACTAACGATAATGGTCTTGTCGTAATACGACGATGCAGAATGCGGTCTATCGCCAAAGTAGAGATCGCTGTATATTTCGTCTGAAATAAGCCAAATGCCAGTCCCTTCGAGAGCCGCGGCAATCTGCTTTAGGTCGTCCGGCGTCATTATCTTGCCCGTCGGATTCGACGGCGAGATTACGACCGCAGCTTTTGTTTTTTCTGTTATCTGAGATCTGAAATTTGAAATATCAAATTTGAAATCTCCATCCGCCGGCATCCGGTAATATACCGGAACTCCCTGGGCAATACGAGTACACGCATCATAGGCGGGAAAGCTCGGATTTGGCAGCAGAACCTCGTCGCCCTCATCGACGACGCACATAAACGCATCGGTCATCGCTTCCTGCGAACCGCAAGTGACGACCACGCCTGTTCTAGGCAGATCGAGATGTGGATATTGCTCGGCGATCTTGTCTCGCAGAGCCGGAATTCCGGGATGCGAAGTGTAACCGTTCTGTTCGTCACGCGAGATACGAGCCGCTTCGTCGCGTAGAAATTGCGGTGTCGGGAGATCCGGCTCGCCGAGGCCAAAATTGATACTGTCCGGCAACGCACGCTCAAAAAACTGTCGGATCAGCGTCGGCTGCAGGCCGCGCATCCTTCTGGGCAGGACAAACTCTTTTCGCATTGATGCTTCCTTTCCTACCAGCTTCCTCCGGCCGGATGTTCTTCCTCGTCCTGCTTTTCGAGATCTTCTTCGATCTCTTCTCGGATCGTGCCGACCTCGACGTTGTACTCGCCCTCGGCCTGAGCTAGCGGATCGGCATTAATGACGCCCGCGAGAGTCTCGATCTCGCCAATGATCGCCTGGCCGAGGCCTCCGATCTTATCGATAATGCCGTGTTTTTGATCTGTTTCGACTTCATTTACCGCCATGATGTTATTACCTCTGACTCTATCTTAGTCAATTTGATGTCTAGATTAAACTTTGGAATTTATGCGAACGCCGCAAAGTCGATAAAACCGGTTCGCGGGTCGGCCGAAACCAATCTAACTCTTACTCTTTCGCCTACCTGAAGCCCGCGTTCGCCCTGCTCGATGCGTCCATCGACCGGCGGCCGAAGGATGCGGGCGAATGTGCCACTCGCGGTCACGCCGGTAACGATCGCATCGAACTTCTCACCAACATGCCGCTGCATGACGGTCGCGGCAACAACCTTTCGCATTTTTCGCTCGACCTTCCGGGCAGAATTTTCCTGTAGGTTGCAGTGATTGGCGATAGCGTCGAGTTCTTCGTCTGTGTACGGCTGCGGTTGGTTTGAGATTACGGCTTTGACGAGCCGCTGGACAGCGATGTCCGTAAACCGTCGATTCGGGGCCGTCGAATGAGCGTAGTCGCGAACGGCGAGTCCAAAATGCCCGCCGGAATCTTCGCCCTGACGCTCAACGACGTATTCGCCGCTGCCGATGAGCTTTACGATCGAGAGCGAAAGGTCGGGGAAATGGTCGGGATCGGCAGCGCGGCGTTTATTCAGAAAAGCCGCTAAAGCCGGCTGATCAGGCAGTTCCGGCAAATTCTCGCCGTACTCGCTCGCGATCCGCCGGATCCCATCCCAACGCTGCGGCTCTCTAACGACACGCCGTAGCGAAGCGAAGCCATTCGCCTCAAGAAACTCGGCCATCTCGACATTTGCCGCGACCATGAAATTCTCGATCAGCTTCTTCGCCGAATTCGATCGAACAGAAATCAAACCTTTGATCTCGCCATCCTCAACCACTGCCGAAGACTCGATCGACTCGAACTCCAGAGCACCTTTTTTCTCGCGGTACGCAGCGAGACATTTTGCTGCCTCTTGTTGCAGTTCAATCTGCTCTTTCAGTTCGGGCGAATGCTGTAATTCTTCGGGCATCTCGCCGTGACCGTCGAGCCATTCACCGATCTCCTCATAAGAGAATTTTGCATGATTGTGGACGAAGGCACGGAAAAACCTGCTCTCTGGAACTTCACCATTTGCTTTCACTGTCATATCCGCGACAACGGCGAGCCGGTCTTCGCCTTGATTGAGCGAGGTCATGTCGGTCGAGAGTTCCTCGGGCAGCATCGGGAATATCTTGCTTTCCGTATAAACGGTAACCGTATTCTGAGCCGCGTGAAGATCGATCGGAGTGCCTTTCGCCACGACTACATCAACATCCGCAATGCCGACGAGAACGCGAATATCACCGTTGCCCATCTGCTCGGCCCACTCGACCTGATCCAGGTCTCGCGATGTCCGGTTGTCTATCGACGACCACAACAAATGCCGCAGATCCTTAATATCGGGGCCTCTGGCAGGTTGCCCGCTATCCACGATCTCGCGAAGCTGTGCATAAACCTCATCCGAAAATTCCGGTTCAAATCCATTGTCGAGCATCGCCCGATGTGCCCGTTCGGTTAGCCAACTATTGTTGTGGTGGTCGTTCATAAATGCTTCATTTCGCGGCTTATCCGTTCCCAACCGCTGTTTGTCTGTTTGTAGATCTTATGCTCCGCCGGAAGAAATCCGTCGGCGACCGAGCGGCATTCCAAACGCTCGATCCGCAGCCACGGATGTTCGAATTCTATAGTGTTAAAGGAATGCGGCTCGCCACGAACGCGTGCCGATGTCGCCGTTCCGGCTTGTATTATCAGAGCGACGCGGCCATTGTCTAACTCATACCGTTTTGCGGTCGTCTCGATATTACTGACATGCAGATGCCCCGCGAGAAAAACATCGCCGCCGCAATCCGCGATCATCGGCATCGCCTTTTCCGCGTGGCCAACAACGTCTTCTTCGTCATGCCCGTCAGGCAGGTCAAATGGATGATGTGTCACCACGACCTTCAGCATCCCGTCGTGCAGATCGCGAAACTGATCTTGGATAAACTTGATCTGCTCATCACTGATCCGTCCGCCCTTTATCGTAAACGACCGAGCCGTGTTCACACCGACTATCGCGATCTCGTCGTCGATGAATGTCGGTGTCAGATCGCTTGTTATGTACTTTTCGTACTTATCCAGCTTTCGTAGAAACCTGTCCAGAACATTGTATAGCGGCACATCGTGATTGCCCGGAACGATGATCTGCGGCTTTGGCAGACGGTCTAGAAATGCTCGTGCCTGTTTGAATTCTTCGCTCTTCGCCCGTTGCGTCAGGTCGCCCGATACAACAAGGACATCAGGTGATATTTCGTTTATCTTAGCAACGACAAGTTCGACCACGGCCGCATTGGCCGTGCCGAAATGAACATCAGAGATATGAACTATCTTACGCATTTTCGTCAGTTTCAGTGATGGGTTTGGGCACGAGTACCTTTAGGGCTTTGGGAATGATCTCGTAGTTCAGTGGAGTTTCGAGGGTAGAGACTTCGCCGTCAAACGCGACGGAAATTCGCTTTCGGCGGGTCTTGATCGAGATCGAGTCTGTCGAGACTTCTTCGAAATCCCGCCACTGCTTGACCCGTCCGGTAAGCGTATGAAATAGAAGCATGATCACACCCCAACGTCCGCCACGATGCAGGAAGTAAACGCTCAACTTGCCGTCGTCGAGCTTTGGACGCCGGCCAATGTTGTACAGATCCATCTCGTAGCTGTTATTGCCGACAAAGACGAACGGAGTTTTCCTCTCGAATGATCTGCCGTCCAATTCGATCCTCACCGTTAGGAACGGCGACAGACGAAACATCCTGAGCGTAGCCCACGCCGCAGCTCGCCATTTACCGTAGCCGAGCCTTTGCTGCTGTTCGCGTTTGCGAACGATTCGTGGATACAGGCCGATGCTGGAATTGTTGATAAAGATCCGATCGTTGACCTTGGCAAGGTCGATGGTCTGAGTTTCGCCGTCAACGATTACCTTTATCGCCGACTTAAGATCTGGTGGAATGTTTAGGTCCTTAGAAAAATTATTCAGCGTTCCGAGTGGAAGTACCCCAAGTGTTTTCCCGGCTCTGCATGCTTCGGTGGCGACCGCACTGATCGTTCCATCACCGCCACCGGCTACGATGATCTCGGCATCGCTATCGGCCGCAATTTTTGCTAGAGACAGGATCTCTTCTCCGCTTTTCGCCAGACGAACATTCGCACGCACGCCGAGCGCGATGAAGCGTTCGGTTAGCGTCTTATCCGTCTCGCCCTCAAGCACGCTGCCGGAACCAGCATTTACGATTACCTCGATCTGCGGCATATCCAAAAAGGTAGCACACTCGTTTGTCTGCTCTAGCGCAAATAGTCTTCGAGCTTGGTCGAGGCGTCGGTTTTTTCGTCGCGGTATTTTACGATGATCGGGCAGTAGATCGACAGGCCGTTTTGTTTGCCGAATTCGTTCGAGACGGCACGCGAGCCTTGGACGACAACCGCACCGGCGGGAATTTCCAGGGAATTTCCGTCTTCCGATTTGATGATGCGTTCATTTGGAAGATCAAATACCGGAGTCGAACGCGTGAGAATGACGCCGCTCGCCAGCACCGCACGTTCCCGAACGATCGTGCCTTCGTAAACGCCCGTGTTCCCGCCCACAAGTACGTCGTCCTCAATGATCACCGGCGTCGCATTCACCGGCTCAAGCACGCCGCCGATCTGTGCGGCCGCAGAAAGGTGAACACGCTTCCCGATCTGCGCGCACGAGCCGACGAGCGCGTGCGAGTCGACCATCGTTCCCTCGTCAACGTACGCACCGACATTAATATACGCCGGCGGCACCACGACGACGCTTGGAGCCACATACGAACCGTCCCGTATAGCCGACCCGCCCATCACGATCCTCACGCCGTCTTCCAAAGTCATCGGCCGCAGCGGAAATGTGTCTTTGTCAAAGAACTGCAAAGTCTCGGTCGGCTTAGACATCTCGACCATCTTGCCCATCCGAAACCCAAGCAAAATTCCCTGCTTCACCCAAGAATTCGCCCGCCAAACGCCGTCTGCTCCTTTCTCCGCAGAGCGAATCTCACCGCGACGGAGTGCGGTCTTGAATGTCTCGTATGTCTCACGATCGTCAGAAGTAAATTCCGACTTCTCAAATAATTTCTCTATTTCACTCTGTAAATTCACAAATTCCCCGCTTCCTAAACTTCGTCCCGGTTTGCAAAGACCGCCCTCGCGATCAACCCGATCCCGCCCGCAAACAATACGAGCATAATTATCGTGTTAAAAAGGCTCGTGGGTTGGAAATATATCTGCAAATTCATCAAAATGCCCGAGGCGATGACGATTATGCTTAGTGCGATCAGGATCCAGCCGATGATCGACCTGCCGTTAAAGAAAACGAACGCGATGCCGAAGATCAGCGGCACGAGCGACAACCCAAAAGTATTGTAACCGCCCCAATTCCAAAAGCCGCTGGTCACGATCACGCGGCTGATGAGCATATATCCGCCCGCGATGGTCATGATGAATCCGATCACGAACTCCGCCAAACCTCCCGAAGTCCCGCCCGGCCTTTTTAGATCGTCAAATTCCATACTAATACTTGAAACTAGCTCAGCTTCAGATCTATCATCACCGCTCTCAAGACCGCACGAGTTTCAGCAGATACGGGAACGAGCGGCAGCCGCAAATTCTCTTCCAGCAAACCCATTTCTTTCATCACAAATTTACAAGGAGCGGGCGAAGATTCCACAAAGTTCGCTTCCATCAGCGGCAATATTTTGTAATGTATTTTCCTCGCAAAATGGAATGATCCGTTCAATGCGTGATCTACCATCTTGACGGTTTCCTTTGGAATTTCGTTCGCACAAACCGAAACAAGCCCGTCGCAACCTAGAGAAATTAGCGGCAATGCCGAGGCGTCGTCGCCGGAGAATACGCGGAAGTTTTTCGGGCGCTTGGCGATTATCTGCATTATTTGCGGATAATTTCCCGACGCTTCCTTGGTCGCAACAATATTTTCGAAACCAGCAGCTAAACGCAGCGTCGTCTCGGCAGAAAGATTCGAAGCCGTTCGCGACGGCACGTTGTAAAGAACGATCGGAAAGCCTTTCACCGACTTCGCGATCTCCGCGTAATGTGCAAAAAGCCCTTCCTGCGTCGGTTTATTGTAGTAAGGAGCAACGATCAAAGCCGCATCGGCACCGAGTTCTCTCGCTTTTCGCGTACTTTCGATCGCGGCGGCCGTATTATTAGTTCCCGTGCCCGCAATTACCTTCGCACCGAGCTTTTTCGCCGCATCTACTGCAAGACGAATAACGTGTGCCTGCTCCGCCGAAGCCATCGTGACATTTTCGCCCGTCGTACCACATGGAACAAGCAGTTTTACGCCGCCTTTCACCTGCCGCTCGACCAATTTTGTAAAGCACGCATCGTCGATCGATCCGTCCTTCCGAAACGGAGTCACAAGAGCCGTCGCAGTTCCATGCAGCCAATCTAATTTCATCGTCATACGTTTGCCACCGATTTCAAAGATTAGCACAGAAGATAAAGGGAATTAATAACATCTATCGAAAATGGTTGTGCAAAAGAGATTAACTCAACCAAGGATCTCATCGACAACATCTGCAAATTCAAAGAATCCTTCTTTCCCTACGAGCCATTCTGCAGCCGTGATCGCTCCGAAGGCAAAGCCCTCGCGGGATCGTGCGGTATGTTCCAGGAGAATCTGATCCGCCGGGCCGTCGAAACCGATTCTGTGCGTGCCCGGAATGTTTCCCGCACGCGTTGCCGTGATCGCGAAGTCTTTTTTGATGTGTTCGGCGACGAGATCCTTTATCTTAAGAGCCGTGCCGCTCGGGGCGTCGAGTTTGCGGGAATGATGTTGTTCTTCGAGAAAGGTTTCGTACTCGGGGAACTTTGCAAAAAGCTCGGCGGAATATGCGGCGATTCGGTAGAAAAGGTTTACGCCTATCGAGAAATTCGCACCGAACAAGAACGCTCCGTTTCCGTCCAAAACGATCTTCTCGATCTCAGCTTTCTGTTCGCTCCAACCCGTCGTGCCTTCCACAAGAGCGACACCGGCCGTTACACACGCTATTACATTCCTTTTAACAGCTGCCGCATTCGAAAAATCTATCGCGACTTCTGCTTCGGACAGCTTCTCAGCCATTTCTTCCGCAGAAATATCTCTGTCCGGCTCATCAAACGCCACAACAACTTCGTGACCCTTATTTTCGGCAAGCGAATGTATTAGCCTGCCCATTGCTCCGTAACCGATAAGTGCGATCTTCATATTGGGAATTTTAACGCAGAGGTCGCAAAGAACGCAGAGAACGAGTTAAAGAACTAAATCTCTGCGGCCTCAGCGATCTCTGCGTTTAGTAATTTCTTAATAAGGTTGACGTACAGTTCGACAGATGCCTCAATATCTTTTTTGAGGACAAATTCATCCTTTGTATGAGCCACAAGGATCGATCCGGGACCTAGAAGAAGCGGTTGGCCCCAGTTTGTGAGGTGCGGGATGTCGGTGGTGAAGCGTACGACCTTTTGTTTAAAGCCTTCGACTTCGAGCATTTTTACCGGGAGACTGTAGGACATCACTTCGAGCTCCCCGCGGTCGCGGATGATGCTTTCTAGTGCGTGAACTATTGGTTCGTCGGGCGTTGTAAGGCGAATTAGAATACCCGCTTCTGCGTTTGGCGGAATTACATTCAAAGCGATACCACCGTCGAGGGTTGCGATGTTACAGGTGGTTTCGCCGAAGAATTCGTCGTTTGGAAATCTTGTGTGGCGAACGTCTTCGAGTATGTCGAGCAGTTTTTCGATCGCCGAATCTCCCTGCTCGGGATACGCCGAATGCGCGGCCTTTCCTTTCGTCTTGATCTTCGCCCGAAAAGCACCCTTCGAACCGATCGCGAGATCATTATCGGTCGGTTCGCCGTTGATCATGTATTCACACTTTGCCGCGAGCGGGTGATCATTCGCAACTTTTGCTCCCGTGGACGCACGCTCTTCTTCGACGGTGTAAAGCAGGCCGATGTCTTCGATCCCGTCTCTTCGCAGTAATTCAGCAGCCGTTATTTGTGCCGCGATTATCCCTTTCGCATCGCACGAACCCCGCCCGTAGATCTTTTCGTCATCTTCAGTCGGCGCAATAAACGGCGGAACCGTATCCATGTGCGTCGAAAGCCAAACCCGCGGCGTCTCGTTCAGATACGCGATGACGTTGTTCTGATTCGCTGAGACAGCCTGCAACTCTACCGTCCAGCCCAGTGATGCAAGGTGATCTCGCAACCAAAAGCCAACCGCTTCCTCTTCGCCTGAGGTTGACGGTATGCTCATCAGTGATTTTGTTAACTCGAATAAGTTCATTCTTTATCGATTCTGTTAGTATCTACGAAGTGAATTCCGCCCTCAGAATAGCCCTACTTGGCATTGCCTGTCTTGCCCTGACTGCTGTGTGTCTGATGATGCTCAACACGATTATCTCGGCGTTTGCTCCATGCTACTTAGCCGGCGGCTGTGCCAAAATGCCGGTCACGGAAACGATCGCGACAATTCTGGATACGATCAGATACTTTTGCTACTTCGCTATATTTCCGCTAGGGGCGGTGCTCCGCAAGCGAGATTTTCGGAAATTAACGGATTCGAAGAACGTCAATCGCATCCTACGATACGTCTTCGCCGCGACCCCATTTTTGCTGCTGCCGTTCCGGTCGTTTCTCAACATCAATCTTTTTTGAAGAGAGCCTGATGCAGTCGCTTGATCACGTCGGCAACCACTTCTTCCTTGACGACGAATGTCAAATTAACGCTTGATGCTCCGTGCGATACGAGCGCGATATTCACATCATCGATCGTCGAGAAGACCTTTGACGCCAATCCGGTACTCGCCCGCAGGCCTTCCCCAACCACACAAACAACGCCATAACCAGGCTCGACCTCGACGTCGCCAAGACGGCCAAGTTCGGTGACGATCTTGTCCAGCTCGGCGGTGTTGTCGAGTGTAAGGGCGACGGAAACTTCGGATGTCGAGATGACGTCGATGACCGTGCGGTAACGCTCAAACACCTGAAACAACGCACTCATAAAGCCGTAGCTGCCGAGCATTCGGGCTGAGGTGATACGCAGTATTGTGATGTTCTTCTTGTGGGCGATCGACTTGATCTTGTTCGGTGCCTCGGCGGAATCGCCGAGCACCATTGTGCCGATCTCGTTTGGCTCGAAGGTATTACAAACTCGAACAGGAATTGAATGATCGACCGCAGGCTTGATCGTTTTTGGATGAAGAACCTTCGCCCCGAAATACGCCAACTCGGCCGCCTCTTCGTAGGACAAAACCGGAATTGTCCGGGCTTCGCCACAGATCCGAGGATCGCAGGTCATCACACCTGTCACGTCCGTCCAGATCTGTAATTCACTCGCCTGCAAGGCCGCCGCGACCAATGCGGCGGAATAATCGGAACCGCCCCGTCCAAGTGTAGTCGTCTCGCCAGCCCGATTCGCCGCAATAAAGCCGCCCATGATCGGAACTTCACCGGCGGCGATCGCGGGCTCCAATTCAAGCCGCACAAGTTCCGCGGTCTCTTCCCAGATCGGCTGAGCAGCCCCGAATTCGTCATCAGTCACGATAAGACGCCGTGAATCTACCTGACGTGCGGCAATTCCATTAGCTTTCAGAACTTCGGCGAGGAGCCGCGACGATAGCTGTTCGCCGTAAGAAACTATCGCGTCCTTTAGCATCGATAGAGGCAAGCTCCGACGTGAGGTGCGGGTAAGGAGATCACTCAGTTCTTCCCGAGCAAGTTGCAGCTCGGTGTCGAATGTCTTTCCGGATTCTTCCGCAATAAAGTGCCGCGAGACCTCAACGTGTCGATCAAAATGCGGTTCGAGAGATGTATAAGCCGCAGCAAAATCGCCTTTCTTCGCGGTCTCAAACGCCGCTAGCAATGCATCAGTGACCTTCGTCATCGCCGAAACGACAACCACCGGCCGCCGCTCTATCTGCCTCGAAACAATGTGAAAAACGCGCTCAAACGCCGCCACGTCGCCTACCGACGTACCGCCAAATTTCATTACAACCGGTGCAAGTGTTTCGCTCACAGTATCTGAGAAGTTCAACCGTTTCTTATGGGAAAGTCAAGTGTAACTAATGGCAACCGTCACGGCCCGCCAGAACTTGCGGTTGGAGCTAAATTGCCATGTTGCAATGGGTCCTAATGAATTTCTGCGGCCGAAGGAAACGCTCTGTCGATGGTCTGGTATCCGAAAAGCTCTACGTGCGGCGAAAGATATTCCGGCTTGACCGGCTCATCGCGCACGAGATCGGTGCTAAGGTATTTTTTGTTATCGTCACAAAAGATCGTTGCCACGACGGCGTCCTTGCCGAGCCTTTCCATCGCGATCAACGCTCCAAGGAAGTTCGCACCGGATGAGATCCCAACCCCGAGGCCGAGTTTGGCGGCCAGTTTCTGGGCCATCAATATCGAATCGCCGTCTGAAACGCTGATAACCTCGTCGAGTTTGCCGAGATCGCAGATATCCGGTATAAACTCGTCCGAAATACCCTGGATCCTGTGACTGCCAACCTTATGGCCGGTTGAGAGCGTCGGTGACTCGGCGGGTTCAAGCGGATAAAGCTTGATGCCCGGATCTTTCTCGCGAAAATAGCAGGCACACCCCATTATCGTCCCACCGGTTCCTACGCCAGCGACAAATGCGTCGGGCTCAAAACCAATGCTCTCAAGCTGAGCAAGTATCTCAGGACCGGTCGTCAGGTAGTGGGCCTCGGGATTAGAGAGGTTTGAGAACTGATGCGGCAGGAAAACCCGCCCATGTTCGTACTTGAAAGCGTCTGCCATCTCGATACTCCCAACAAAGCCGCCTTGTTCGTGCGTCACGAGAGTAACTTGAGCTCCATAGCTTTTGATCAGCGAAATGCGTTCCTGGCTCATCCACTCGGGCATGAATACGTGCACCGGATTGCCAAACGCACGTCCGATGGCGGCGAACGAAATGCCCGTGTTACCGCTGGTCGCCTCGGCAATAACATCTCCCTTGCGGATCAGGCCGTCGCGGTATGCAGATTTCAGGATATGGAAAGCCATCCGATCCTTGATACTGCCTGAGAGATTCAGGTGCTCCGCCTTTGCAAAGACCGTTCGGCGTTCACCCTTGAAATGGCAATGAACCGCTAGCAACGGCGTATTACCGATCAGATTCTCGATGTACGATGAACTCATCGGCACCGCACTAAAATGGCTTTGGAAACTTCTCAGATCGTTCATACGTCTTACCGGTCTCCCCAACTGTTTATCACTATTCATAACCTTTATCTGTGCCCTCCGTCACAAGTTATCCGCAAAGTACCGCTCCACCATTAATATTGAGTATCTCGCCCGTAATATGCCGCGACCAGTCCGAGGCGAGAAAAGCGATTGAAAGTGCGATGTCGTCAGCCGTAGCAACCCTTTTCAGAGGGATGCCGGCGACCACGCGCTTGACGAATGCCGGATCGCAGAACACGTCATCGTTCAATCCGGTATCGACCCAACCCGGAGCCACAGCGTTAACGCGAATCGTCGGTGCGAGTTCGTTGGACAAAGCCTTGGTGAAAGCGATCTGTCCGCCTTTCGACGCTGCGTAGTTAGAATATCCCGCTTCGCCGCGTTGGCCAGCTGTCGAAGAAACGATCACGATGGAGCCGCCGCCGTTTGATTTGAAATGCGGGATCGCGGCCTTGCAAACGGTCCATGTGCCTTTGAGGTTGGCATCGATGACGCGGTCCCAACGTTCCTCGGTCATTTCTTCGACCGGGTCGCCTTCCCAGATGCCGGCGTTGGCGATGACGATGTCGAAGCCGCCGAATTCATCGAGTGCTGCTTTGATAAGACGGTCAGCCCCTTCCGGCCTTGAGACGTCGGCTTGCACGGCGATCGATCTAACTCCGTAATCACGGCATTCGCGTGCAGCCGCCTCCGCCTCGCTCTCGCTAGAAAGGTAATTAACGATGACGTTCGCACCTGCCTCGGCGAGCCTGATGGCGGTCGCCCGTCCGATGCCCCGCGAAGCACCCGTGATGATTGCCGACTTGCCACTCAACAGGCAGAATGGAAGCCTTTGTTCTACTTTTTCATTGTTCATGCTGCTCGTCTGATGCCTCCCCTACAAAGTTCAAGGCCTTTCGACGCATCGAAAAAGTGCCTTGCCGGCTCCTTGCGTTCGTCATCGATTATCTCTCTCAATACCCGCGACATCTCGGCGACATCGCTGAGGAACGCATCATGGCCGTCGTCGGAATCGATCTGATGGTATGTGGCATTGATGCCGAGCCGCACAAGACGGTCACGAAGGCTCTTCACGTCTGACGCCGGGAACAGCCAATCACTCGAGATACCGACCAGCGAAACGTTTGCACGGATCTTTCTGATCTCAACGTCTGTCAGGTCAAACAGGTCCATCGCCTTGGTTATCAGTTCGTAGCTTTCGATCTCAAAACGTTCACGAAACGCCTCGCCATGGTGGTCAAGATAACCGCCGACATCGAATCGATGTTCGTGCCCAATGCCCGGATCCTCACCGTTACGATTGGGTTTGCGGGCAAACCTCGTATCGAACTGTCGCGGCGATTTGTACGAGACGACAGCGATCTTACGTGCAAGCTCGATATCGCCCTTCCTTACGGCGTGTCGCTGAATGTGGTTTAGAGCAAGCCCCATCGCCGACAGCGGTGTCGCTGCGATCGAAATGATTTCATCAGCCAACTCCGGATAGTCTACCGCAAACTGCAACGCAAGCATGCCGCCCACACTGCCGCCAATGACTGCACGAAACTTCTCTATACCCAGATACTCGAAGAGCAGTGCGTTCGCCCGGACGATGTCCCTTGTTGTTACTATCGGCAGATCGCCGCGTCGTTTTTTCTTTATCGACCGCGCACTCGTCGAGCCATAACTCGAGCCGAGATAGTTCACACACACAAATGCTAACTCGGACGTGTCCAAGGCACAGCCATCGCAAAGAACTCCGTTCCACCAATCACCGACACGCGAACTGCCCGTCAACGCATGAAAAACAAGCACCGCATTGGATTTGTCGGCATTCAGTTTGCCGTAAATTGTGCAGCGGAGGCGGACCTCGTCGAGCAACTCACCAGATTCGAGCTCAAAGGGCTCGTTAAACCGAAAATCTATCTCAAACATTTTCACCTCCAGTAGGCGGCGGCAACGCGTCTTGCCATCACCGCCGCCTCAGTCCGGGCGGATCACGCCGCCGCCGAATTGACAGTTTCCACCGACAACCGCAACGCCTGGTCCAGATCGGCCAGAATGTCGCGAATGTCCTCGATACCGACCGACAGCCTGATCAGATCGGGTGACACGCCGGTCGAGGCCTGTTCTTCGGCAGTAAATTGCTGGTGCGTCGTGGACGCGGGATGAATGACAAGTGATTTGGCATCGCCGATGTTTGCGAGCAGTGTGAAAAGTTTGACCGAGTTGATAAATCGTTTTCCGGCTTCGAATCCACCCTTGATGCCAAATGTCACGATCGAACTAGCACCTTTCTCGAGGTACTTATCAGCAAGTTCGCGGTATTCGCTCGATTCGAGTTTCGGGTAATTGACCCATTCGACGAGCGGGTGGCTTTCGAGATGCTTGGCGACGGTCAGGGCGTTTTCGCTGTGGCGTTCGACACGCAGCGGTAAGGTCTCTGTTCCCTGAAGCAGCTGCCAAGACGAGAAAGGCGAGAGTGCAGCTCCCGTATCACGCAGCCCCTGAACTCGTGCCTTGATAATGAAAGCCAGCGGCCCGAATGCCTCGGTGTACGATACGCCGTGGTAGCTCGGGTCAGGCTCACTGAATTCCCCAAAACGTCCACTCGCTGCCCAGTCGAACTTTCCTGCATCGACGATCACGCCGCCGATCGTCGTGCCGTGGCCGCCGATGTACTTGGTCGCAGAATGAATAACAATATCGGCTCCCCATTTGATCGGGTTGCAGAGCACCGGCGAAGGCACCGTGTTGTCGATGATGAGCGGCAGGCCGTTACGGTGAGCGATATCGGCGAGGCGTTCAATGTCGATAACGTCGAGCTTCGGGTTACCGACGGTCTCGGTGTAGATCGCCTTGGTCCGTTCGTTGATCGCCGCCTCGATGCCATCGTAGTCGGCACCGTCGATGAAGTGAAATTTGATGCCGAGTTTCGGCAGGGTGTGGTGAAAGAGATTGTACGTTCCGCCGTAGAGCGACGTTGTCGAAACGATCTCGTCGCCGGCACCGGCGAGCGTCAGGATCGCCAACGTCTCAGCCGCCTGGCCGCTTGCCGTAGCGAGTGCCGCGGCTCCGCCTTCGAGAGCGGCGATGCGTTTTTCGAAGACATCGGTCGTCGGGTTCATCAGCCGCGTGTAGATATTGCCGAACTCCTTGAGTGCAAAAAGCCGGGCAGCGTGGTCGGCGTCGTTGAACGCGTAGCTCGTTGTCTGGTAGATCGGGACCGCCCTCGAATTCGTCGTCGGATCGATCTCCTGTCCTGCGTGAAGTGCCAATGTGTTGAAAGCAAATGTGTTATCAGACATGTTTTTCTCCTGTTTGTTTTATTGGCAACTTCGATACAAAAACTAAAAAAGCCCTCGTGCTAAATTGCACGAGAGCTCCTATAAAAGTTCTTCGTTTCTTACGACAAATGAAAACATTCGTCGTTAGTCTTTAGCAGTTTTTATCGTGGAGCAAGTTGCCTTAAATCGCCACGTTTTAGATTTTCAAAAACCGTCAACGTTCCCGTCGACTTTTCCAACATAGAACAATCCGCCGGAGCTTGTCAACCGCAGAGTACAGCACCGCCGTTTATGTTCACAATTTCGCCTGTTATGTGGCGTGACCAGTCGGACAGGAGGAAGCAGATCGACAAGGCAATGTCGTCGGTCGTTGCGATTCGTTTGAGCGGTATCGAATCGATCACACTCTGATGATACTCGGCGTCCTCAAATACGGGCCGCACCATCGCCGTTTCGATCCAGCCGGGTGCGACTGCGTTGACGCGAATGCGTGGACACAACTCGCTCGCAAGTGCCTTTGTAAATGAGATCTGTCCGCCTTTCGATGCTGCGTAATTTGAATAGTTAGCCTCGCCCCGCTGGCCTGCCGTCGATGAGACCATGACGATCGCACCTTGGTGCTGTTTCTTCATCCCGGGAACACAGGCCTTCGTCATCGCCCATGCGGATTTTAGATTGGTGTTGATGACCTTGTTCCAGAGTTCTTCGGACATGTCCTCGATCGGAGCACCGTCCCATACGCCGGCGTTACAGACGAGATAATCGATGCGGCCAAAGCGTTCGAGGGCGATCTTTGCGACTTCGCTCGCTCCGGCGAACTCCGAAACGTCTGCTTTCGCAAGCACCGCTCCGACGCCCTTGTTCTTGCACATCTCAACCGTCTCGGCCGCCTCGGCGTCGTTGGCGAGATAGTTGACCACAATGTCCGCTCCGCCCTCAGCCAACCGCAAAGCCGTCGCCCGCCCAACACCACGAGACGCACCCGTTATCACCGCCGTCTTCCCTGCAAAAAGATTACTCGGCAACCCGATCTGAACTACTTGCTCACTCATTTCGGATATTTTGCCACGAATAGCACGAATGACACGAATTCGGAGGTCCTTTTATTAGTTATTTTTGTGTCATTCGTGGCTAAATTCTTTCCGTGGTATAAAATTCAACTGATGAACGAAACAAACCTCCTCGAAGATCAGCCCATCGCCTGGACGCCCACGCCCGAGGTCATCGAGCGTGCCCAACTCACAAAGTTCATGCGGCAGGTCGGCGTCTCGACCTGGGATGAGCTTTACGCCTATTCGATCAACGATGTCGAGAAATTCACCGCCGAGGTTTTGAAGTTCCTCGACATCAAATTCGACCCGCCATACGAAAAACTGCTGGATACATCCGATGGCATCGAATTCCCAAAATGGTGTGAGGGAGGCGGCCTCAACATCACCGAAATGTGCCTTGACCGATGGCAGACGGAAGAGTTGAAAGATCAACCAGCGGTGATTTGTGAAGGAGAAGACGGAAGAACCACCTCAACGAGCTACTCAATTCTGCTACGCGAAGTTGAATATGCTGCCAGGGGACTGAAATCTCTTGGCTTCTCACGAGGCGATGCAATAGGAATCCACCTACCGATGATCGTGGAAACTGTCATCGCATTGCTTGCAATCAATCGAATTGGAGCTATAGCCGTTCCCGTTTTCTCCGGGTATGGAATCGATGCGATTTCGAGTAGATTGAATGCTGTTGGAGCAAAGGCCCTATTTACGTGCGATGGATTTACTCGTCGAGGAAAGTTATTCAACGCCTTCGACATTGCCGCTGAGGCCGTTGCTCAATGCTCCTCTATCACAAATGTTTTCGTCGCCAACGCAGGTAATTCGCTCGATAATCTTCGCGAACGTACGACGGACGAACGCTTCATAGATTTTGACGACCTGATCACCTTGGGTGAGAACCCGAAGGACGACCCGCTCGAACCAACCTCCGCCGAAGACCCGCTCATTATCCTCTACACCTCCGGCACAACCGGCAAGCCGAAGGGCATTGCTCATACTCATGCGAGTTTTCCTATCAAGGCGGCTCAGGATATGGCGTTTGGGACGGATGTTGGTAAGGGCACGCGGATCTCTTGGTACACCGACATCGGCTGGATGATGGGGCCGTGGCTGATCTACGGGGCGTTGATAAACGGTGCGACGATCTGTATTTACGACGGGGCTCCCGACTATCCGCAGCCTGATCGCATGTGGGACTTTTGTGCAAAACATAAGGTCGAGGTGCTTGGAATCTCGCCAACTCTGATCCGTGCCTTATCCAACTGCGGTGACGAGCTGCCAAAAAAACACGATCTCAGTTCGCTCCGAGCTTTTGCCTCGACCGGAGAGCCTTGGAATCCAGCTCCGTGGTGGTGGCTATTCGAAAAGGTCGGCGACAGCAAGCTCCCGATAATCAACTACTCCGGCGGCACCGAGATCTCGGGCGGCATTCTGATGGGCAATCCGCTGCTCCCGATCAAGCCGTGCTCGTTCCCGGCTCCGTGTCCCGGAATGGACGTCGATATTCTCGACGACGAAGGCAATCCTGTCGAACCCGGCAAGGTCGGAGAACTCGTCATCAAACAGCCTTGGATCGGCATGGCACGCGGGTTTTGGCAGGAAAAGGAACGCTATCTCGACACCTATTGGCGGCGGTTCAAAGACATCTGGGTCCACGGCGATTTTGCGATGCGTGACAAGGACGGCCATTGGTTCATCCTCGGCCGCAGCGACGATACGCTAAAGGTCGCCGGCAAACGCGTCGGCCCCGCCGAGGTTGAAAGTCTACTCGTCGCCCACCCGCTCGTCACCGAAGCGGCTGTCATCGGTGTACCAGACGAAGTAAAAGGCACGGCGATGGTCGCATTTGTAGTGTTGAGCGGTGAGGGGTTACCGGTGAATGACGAATCCGAGTCGGACAACTCATCACTCATCACTCATCACTCATCACTGCAACAAGAGTTGAAAACTCTTGTTGCCAAAGACATGGGTAAGCCGCTGGCTCCGTCGAAGATCATCTTCGTGTCAGCCCTGCCAAAGACCCGTAATGCCAAGGTGATGCGACGCGTCATTCGCTCAGCCTACCTAGGCGAAGACCCGGGCGATCTGTCCGCACTTGAGAATCCGCAGGCGGTCGAGGAGATCCAGCGATCAAGCAAATAGCCATCCACACCATCGGCCACGGACGGCATCCGTTCGCCTACTTTCTCGAATTGCTGCGGACGTACGAGATCGAGTTCGTGTGCGATGTGCGGGCATTTGCTCGGTCACGTTGGCCTCAGTTCAATGGGCTTGTGCTGGCTGAGTTGCTTCGTGACAACGGCATCGGTTACGAACATATTCCAGAGACGGGCGGCAAGAACAAACCTAAGCCGGAAGATGTCGAATGGGGAGTGAACCGCATCATCGAGGTCGCCTCTGACCTTCGAACGGTGATGATGTGTTCCGAATCTAAGCCGCTCTCCGACCACAAGACTCCACGTGCCAATTGTCATCGGGTCGGCATGCTCGCCCCGATGCTGCGTACAAAGGGCGTCGAGCGAATCATTCATATTTTGCCGGATGGCGAGGCGATCGAGTTTGACGAGGCCGAGGTTCCGTCGATATGGTGACCAATCGTCTCATCTGTCTCACTGTTTCAGTGTGAGACGACTGAGACGGCCTGAAACACTTTTGAAACAGCTAACCCACACATCGCTGAAAAAGGCCGCTAAGGTTCTCGCATCTGAGCATAGTGAGCTTGCGTTCGTGTATGAAAAGTATGGCCCGCCGCCGTTGTGGGATCGTCCGACGGGCTTTGCGACGCTGCTTCATATCATTTTAGAGCAGCAAGTCTCGCTCGCTTCCGCAAAGGCTTGTTTTGACAAACTCACGGTGCACATCGGCGAGGTAACGCCCGACAAACTGCTCACCATCAATGACATCGATCTCAAAACCATCGGTTTCAGCCGCCAAAAGACCGCCTACGCACGCCATCTGGCTGAGGCGATCATCGAGAAACACATCGACCTCGACCACCTCCACACGTTGCCCGATGCTGACGCCAAAGCCACGCTGATCCGGCTCAAAGGCATAGGCGAATGGACCAGCGACGTTTATCTCCTTATGGCAATGCTCCGCCCCGACGTGATGCCCAGAGGCGACATCGCCCTCCACGCCGCGTATCAAAAGCTCACAAACGCCGAAAAACGCCCGGGCTCGGATGAATTCATCGCAATAGCAGAAAAGTGGAGACCGTTTCGTTCAGTAGCGGCGAGATTGCTGTGGCATTTTTATTTGAGTGAGAGGGGGAGAAGGGCTACAGGTGAGAATGTGGAAAGGTGAAGAAGTTCCCCCTCTTGTCGCCAACGGCGACGAACATTAAAGCCTAGGGAGTAGCGAGTAAAACGAGCGGATCCCTAGGATCAGGTGGAAAATGAATCCCGTCGCCGAAGGTGACGAACAAGGCGTGTTGCTCACCTTCAGTGAGCGGAAACCTCGTACCGTCCGCACCTAGGGTTCCGCCGAAGCGGCTGCAGCCTAGGCTTTAATGTTCGTCGCCGTTGGCGACAGGAATTCATCGCAGAGGTAAAAGCTGTATCAGCTGTAACATCTGTATCATTCGTCTCAATACTTTTAGTGTTACAGACAGCTATCTATATCTATATCTATATATATCTACGTAAATATAATAGATATTAGATAGCTCTAATCCGTCTGTAACACTAACGGAGACGATACATTTGTGACAGTTGTTACAGGTGATACAGGCTCGGATGGCTGTCTCACCGTCTCACTGTCTCACTGTCTCAGAGTGAGACGACTGAGACAGAGTGAGACAGTTGATACATTTGCGTTTCACTATTTCACTGTTTCAGACTAAGACACCCGAAACACCTGTAGCAGTTATTCTCGCCTTACCATGGTCTACGTGATATCGACTTTTTCAGCCAACTATTCCCGAACTTCGACGCATCTGTTATCGTTAGGATATCTGTTCGAATTACATTTGAGGTAAATTGATGAAAACCAGATCTATTGCTATCGTCGCGATCGGCGTTCTTTTGTTGAATATAGCCGTGTTTGCTAAGCCTGACACGCGTTCTACTGCGGTCAAGAAGGCTCGGGCGGCTAAGTTGGTGGCGATGCTGCCGGCTTCGGATGGGGTCGTTTCGTTCGATTCGAAACGCTTCTTGAGCGAGGCTTTGCCAAAGATATTGTCGTCAAATCAGCCGATGCTCGCCGAGGTGAACGCCAAGATCACCGAGATGGAGAATCGCACCGGTATCGACCTGCGTAAATTCGACCAAGTTGCTGTCGGCGTAGCATTTAAGCAGATCTCGGCGAAAGAGACCGATTACGACACGGTCGCGATCGCCAGCGGCGACGTCAATGCCGGAGCCCTGATCGCCCTCGGCAGGCTCGCCTCAAATGGCACATATCGCACCGAAAAGATCGGCGAACGCACGGTCTATGTCTTCACCGTAAAGGACGTTTTGCAGAAAACATCAATAAAGACGACGAATTCAACCGTGACCGATGTGGTCGATAAGGCGTTGAAAGGAATGACCAAAGACATCGCGGTGACTGCCTTTGACAACAAAACGCTCGTCATGGGCTCGCTCGCACGTGTGACCGAAACGCTTGAAGGCAGATCACGCGTTGCTGCCGAATTGAGCGGTCTATTGTCGCAGAAGGACACCTCAGTTTTAACATTTGCTGCCAAGGCCCCCGGTTCGCTTCGACAGATGCTGCCGCTCGACAATGACGAACTCGGCAACAGCATCGACGCCATTCAGACACTCTCTGGCTCAATGGACGTCACCGTCGCCGGAACCGCCGTTTCGATGCTGGCAAGAACCAAGACCGCCGACCAAGCCACCGGCATCAAAGACCTCCTCGACGTAGGCCAGATGCTCGGCAAATCGGTCTTCGGCAACTCAAAACGCCCCGACCAACAGGTCTACGCCCGCCTCATCAAGGCCGCCAAATTCGATGCCAAAGGCACGGATGTCACGCTCGACATATTGGTCCCACAGGCTGACATTGATATGTTGATCAAGAAGGTGAAGTAAAGAAATCGGGATCTAGTAGTAAAAAGGGAGCGATTCTGTCGCTCCTTTTTTTTATCATTCTTGCGGCTCTGCCGCTGTCTCACCCTGTCTCACCCGTCTCACTCTGAAACAGTGAGACGCTGAGACGCTGAAACTATCTTCTTCTCCGAAATCCACCCGACGATCTCTGCTTCGCAAATTGGTCCAGATCACGATTGTACGAACCATCTTCGCCAAGCAATGGGAACAGTTGCAGATCGCTCGAAAGGTAGGCGGCACGGAGTTCGACGGGGCGTGGACCCGCTTTGACGACGCGGACCTTGCCGCCTCGCACCTCTCCGATCCAGGCGGCAAATTCGTCGGCACGGCCAACGGTTGCAGAGAGCAGAAGCAAGCGAATTCTCGGCGGCGAGAGGATTATCGCCTCTTCCCACACATGGCCGCGATCTTCGTCGGAGAGATAGTGGGCTTCGTCGAGGATCACGAAATCCGTCTCAACCTGATCGCCGCTGCGGAGAGCGTCAAACAGTTGATTCCTATATATTTCCGTCGTTCCGACGATCAGCGGAGCGTCAGAATTCTCTTTTCTATCACCCGTCAGAATGCCGACGTTCTCGGCACCAAATTCGAGGCTGAATTCCGCATATTTCGAGTTCGTCAAAGCCTTAAGCGGCGTTGTGTACCAAGCTTTCTTACCCGCAGCCAGCAAACGCCTAATTTCCTCTCGTGCGATCCACGTCTTACCGCTGCCGGTCGGAGCGGTAACGAGCACATCCTGCGTCTCGATGGCGGCGAGAGCTTCGAGCTGAAAATCGTCTGGTTTTAGCGGTTTGGGCTCGGGAACGCCGATGCCTGAGAGCAGGCGTTCGACTGCACGTAGTTGGCGTGGTGTGAGCGGTTCGACGGGCTTCTTTCCGGAACTTTCACGTGCAAGCGGGCGTTTATTATAACGTTCATCCCCGTGGGAAGAACGCTTTGGACGCGAGCGTTTTCCGCCGCGATTGTCTGATCTTTTGCCTCGCATTAACGCGATGTTAAAGGTTTGATATCGGAAAGTCTAATCTTTCCAAACGCAGCTCCGAGATGTTAAGATATCCAATTGCTTCGCAACGTTTTGCGGAGTGAGGGCGTCTAATTTCGGTATCAGTTTTATTTCAAATATCGATCGCCCCTTATTTATATGTTTGAGCAGTCATTATACGAACCGGAAACCATCGCGGAACCAACCGCCGAGGGCGACCTGTTTCATAATTACGAGATCACAAGCTGGAACCTCGGCCCGCGTATCTACAAGATCCTTGGCATATCTGCGGTTGCCAATGTACTTGGTCTGCTGATCGTCGGCCAGACCGCGTTGTTGACCACTAAGGGCTGTGAGAGCCCGCTCGTAGGCAGCGTTTGTCAGGTTATCGACACGATCTATGTAGGAACTAAGCTATTCGGCACTGACCGCGAATACGTCGATGCGGTATACGAAAAGACCGATCTCGGCGATTACGAAGTGACATTTGTTGATGTCACGGGCGAGACGCCGCCGCTGTCGTATCCGGAAGGCTATTTTCAGATCGCAAATCCAATGGAGTATCAGGCAATGCTTGATGCTCAGAATAATCCGCTGAACATGACCTCGGTCGATGATTTTGCCGGATTCCCGACGAACACTTCGCCACCGATCAGCTCAGGCGGCAGCCTTTTCGACACACCGCAGAATTTGCCAAAGAAGAATCCGGACGTGATCGATGGTGAACTGCCAACATTTGGAGGCGGTGGAACGACCGCTACAAACCCAACACCGGGCCGACGAAAAGGAAACGGTGGACGCGTCACCACGCCTTCGAAAACTCCAAAACCAGACGGGGTGCCCGACGAGGATGATACAGCTGTAAACACGACTCCGTCGCCATCGCCTTCACCGACGGCAACCGTCGCACCGACCGGCCCGATCACGGATGTGGAACTGAACAAACGTCCGTTCGTCGACCTCGGCATTTTTGTCAACGATCTGATCGATAAGAAGCAAGTTCAGCTCGACAGCCAGTTCTTGATCAACGCCACCGGCAAGCTCGACGAGAAAGGCAAGCTGGACGCAAAGAGCTTTAGATTTATCAAAGCCGAAAGTACCGACCCGAAGATGATCGAGGTCGTCAAGGAAGCCATCGAGGCCCTTAACGAAAGCGGCTATTTACAATATTTGAGCCTACTCAATGGCAAGGTACTTGCATTTCAGATACAGCAGGATGACAACAAGCTGACCGCTCTCATTCAGACAGAATTTGAGAACGAGCTCCGACCAAAGACCATCCAAACGCTCCTGAATGCGTATATCGACGACAAAAAGAAGAACAAGGAAAAGCCTGAGGCCGACCAGGACGACAAGGACGATCTGGCCCTTCTGCAAAAGGCCTCGGTGAACGCAGTCGGCAAAAAGATCCTCATTTCGTTTGAGATCCCGAAGGCTGACGCTCAGCAGATGATCCAACGTAAACTCGCTGAGCAAAAAGCACAGCCCAAGCCGCAAAACAGCACCGGAGCCATCAAGCCCGGCAACAACGCGGCAAACCAGTAAAGTTTGAGCACACACAGAACGCAAACCAGCCTCATCACACTCGCCACCATCGGCGTGTATATCGGACTGTTGATGGCCGGTGCAACTCCGTGTGTTTTGGGCCAAACGCCGTCGGCGACGACGCGGCCTTTCGATATTTCAGAAGAGCTTGAGCTAGCGGAAAAGCTGGACAAGAAGCCGGACCCGACTGCTGAGGAATTGGATAAGGCGATTGAAGTTTATTTCAACGATCTCGCTGATTTTGTTAAGAATCTCAAGAAGCTCAGTTCGATCGAAAAATTCGACCCGTCATTTGAAATTTTCAAGGTAAAGAGTTCTTCATATCAACCGTGTCCACAAACGGGCACAGGGAGACGGATTAGTGAGGACTCTACCATTAATGGTTGGGTTGTCGGGGCTATCGAAGACGCAAAGATTGCCACCGAACACTCAAAGTGGCTTTCGGACTGCCTGGCTTTCGACGGTTTTGCGGGACGAGACAAAGCGAAGAGTGCAGAGCTTTCGCTTTCGTACGACAAAAAAGAATTAAGTTACCAACTTTCTCTAAACTTTAACTCTCCTGAGCGTTCAAAGTCATCTGGCGAGGGCCTCCTCAGAGCCTTTGAGCAATTCCAGATAGATGATGACGAGGACCTTGAGCTCGTCAAGGTATTGCACAAACTCACCCGGATCACTTCGGTAAATAATCAGGTCCAAATCGTGACACGTCTCCCCCGAGCCGGCCTCGACGCCCTACTTGCCACTGACGCAAACTAGCGGCGAGCAGTTCCATCAATTTCAAACTCGCCATTTCTTAACTACCAAATGTAGCTGATATTTGTCTCAGTCCGTCTCACCTATTTCAACGTGAGACGATGAGACGCTGAGACAGTGAAACAACACAAGAGGAAACAATGGCCGTAAACAGTTTTGCAGATAAATTAGTAAAGAAGATATTCGGTTCGTCGAGCGACGTCTTTCTTAAGAACGTCAAAGGCACGGTCGAGCAGATCAATGCCTGGGAACCAAAGATCCAGGCAATGTCCGATGACGAGCTAACCGCTCAGACACCCAAATTCAAACAGATGATCGTCAATGCCCTCGATGGCATTACCGATAAGGAAGAACGTCGAAAGGCCGAGCAGGCGATCCTCCACGAGATATTGCCCGAGGCGTTTGCAACGGTTCGCGAGGCATCAAAACGCGTCACCGGAATGCGTCACTTCGACGTGCAGATGATCGGCGGCGTCGCCCTGCACCAGGGCCGCATCGCCGAGATGCGTACGGGTGAAGGTAAGACGCTCGTCGCAACCTTGCCCTCATATCTCAACGGCCTGACAGGCCGCGGCGTCAATGTCATTACCGTCAACGATTATCTCGCTTCGCGTGACGCAGAGTGGATGGGCAAAATTCACAAGTTCCTCGGGCTGACCGTCGGCGTGATCCAGAACGATCAGGATGACTTCGAACGAAAAGAGGCTTACGCGTGTGACATCACGTACGGTACGAATAACGAATTTGGCTTCGATTATCTTCGTGACAACATGAAGTTCGATGTGGATTCGCTCGTCCAGCGTGATCATTACTTCGCGATCATCGACGAAGTCGACTCGATCCTGATCGATGAGGCCCGTACGCCGCTCATCATCTCGGGTGCGACCGACGAGGCGACCGATAAATACTACACCGCCAATCAGATCATCCCGCAGCTCGTACTCGGCCACAAGGACGAGGAGACCAAGGTAACGACCGGTGACTATCTCCTCGATGAGAAAAATCATTCATCTGTCCTCACCGAGGCGGGCGTGACAAAAGCCGAGAAACTCCTCGGCGTGTCGAATCTCTACGATCCGGGCAACATGGACATTCTCCATTGCGTCGAGCAGGCCCTCAAGGCTCACACGCTCTACAAGCTCGATCACCACTACGTAGTCCAGGACGGAGAGGTCATTATCGTTGACGATTTCACCGGACGCCTGATGGCGGGCCGTCGTTGGTCTGATGGTTTGCACCAGGCTGTCGAAGCGAAGGAAGGCGTTAAGATCGAACGCGAGAACCAAACTCTCGCCACCATCACGCTGCAGAATTACTTCCGCATGTACGAAAAGCTCGGCGGCATGACGGGTACGGCAGAAACTGAGGCTGAGGAATTTAACACAGTCTACGGCCTCGACGTAGTTCAGATCCCAACCAACCAGCCGATGATCCGTAAGGACACGCCTGATGTGATCTATCGAACGATCGAGGAGAAATGGGACGCGGTTGTGGACGAGATCAAAGAACTGCACGCCAAAGGCCAGCCCGTTCTGGTCGGTACGGTCTCGGTCGAAAATTCAGAGCTCGTTGCCGGAAAGCTCAAGTCAATGGGCGTTCCGCACAAGGTCTTGAACGCTAAGTACCACGAACAGGAAGCCGAGATCATCGCTCAAGCAGGCCGCAAAGGTGCGGTCACCATCGCCACCAACATGGCCGGCCGCGGTACTGATATTCTGCTCGGCGGTAACCCCGATGCTCTCGCTCGCGATTTTCTGAAACGGCAGGAGATCAATCCCGACGAGGCAACGGAAGAGCAGTTTGCAGAAGAACTACAAAAGGCAAAGGCCGTCGTTGCCGAAGAACATAATGCTGTAACCGCTGCTGGTGGCCTGCACATTCTCGGTACCGAACGCCACGAGTCGCGACGTATTGATAATCAGCTTCGCGGACGTGCGGGACGTCAGGGTGATCCTGGTTCGTCGCACTTTGTGCTCTCGCTCGAAGACGATCTGATGCGTATATTCGCGGGTGACAAGGTTCGTTCGATGATGGAATGGCTGGGGATGGAGAAGGGCGTCGCCATCGAATCGAAGACGGTTTCGAAGCAGATCGAGCGTGCCCAGAAAGCCGTCGAGGCACGTAACTTCGAGACTCGTAAACACGTTCTCAAATACGACGACGTGATGAACAAGCAGCGTGAGACGATCTACAGCCTCCGTCGACAGTTGATGTTCGAGCCTGAACATCGCGAATATCTGCTTGGCGAAAATGGCGTCGCACGCGATCTGCTGCACGATCTGACCGGAAGTATGCTTCGTCTTGAAGCCGGTGCAGATACTTGGGACATTAACACTTACGCTGCTGAGATCGAGAACATCTACGCGATCGACCCGGCACGCGATGCGGGTGTTGATTTCAAGAAGATGTCGCCCGACGAGATCGAGGATGCCATCTGGAAGAAATGCATCGCCAGCTACGAGGCCAAAGAGAAAATGGCGGGCGAAGAAAGCTTGCGTGCCTACGAGCGTTACATCATGCTCAACATCATCGACAGCCAGTGGAAAGATCACCTGCTCTCTATCGACCAGGTCAAACAGGGCATAGGCCTTGTCGGCTATGGTCAGAAGGATCCGCTCGTCGAATACAAGAAGCAGTCATTCGATATGTTTCAGGACATGCTCGACCGTATCGATACCAACACCACCAAGTCGCTATTCCACCTCGAGATCGTCAGTCAGGATGAACGCGACGAACGCGAACGCCTCGAACGCCTAGAGATGCAGCGTGCCCGCAAACAAGCTGCCGGAATGGCCTTCACCGGAGCCATGGCATCCGCCGAAGCCGCCGGAGCCGAAGCCGCAAGACACACGCCGTTCGTGCGAGACCAACCCAAGGTCAAACCAAACGATCCGTGCTATTGCGGTTCGGGGAAGAAGTTTAAGAAGTGCCACGGAGCGGGAGCGTAGGCATTTGAGAGTCCAAATCCCTGTTGGGTTTCGGAGGCAAGATCGAGAGAGTCGATCTTGCCTTTTTCAAGCAGCCTTCAAGAGACCCGACGTTTCATATTCCGGAAACATAATAATCGCCGGATGGATGTTAAAAGCTTTGGCAAGCTGTTCCGCCCGCCGCTTTCCAATGTCTACCCTGTCGTTCTCCAAAGCACTCAGATTGGTTGAGGAAATGCCGCTCCGATTGGCGAGTTCCGCCTGCGTCCATTCCTTCAGTTCGCGCAGCATTCGGATAACTTCGCCAGTGCTTAGTGAGGCATGTGATTTCGCTGGGACAAATTCGTGGATGTTACTAACCATAGCTGCTCCTAGTATTCATGCGGCGTGATCGCGAGAACATATACCGTGACCACATCCCGCTCGACTGTGTAGATGACTCGATATTGTAGATTCAATCTCGATGAACGCTGTCCACCTCGTTCGCCTGAAAGTGATTCATCACGAAAACCCGGAAACTCTCTGAGCTTTTCAGGACCGTGCCGAGAAACAATGTCTTTCCAGAGCTCATACTTCTTAACAACCTGTATCGGTAGTTGTCGGCAGGTCTTTTGAATGTCGCGATGTTCGTTGACCTGCCACATTATCAATTATAATAACCTGCACTCTTTTGTGGGTCAATAAATTCTTTGCAAGGATTTTCAGAGGAATTCGTTCAATCTCTGGACAATAAATTTTCGTAACGCACGGATCTCGCATCCGTGCCGGAGGTTGATGATGAAAAAGAGCTTTGCAATTGGTTTGGTGGTGCTTGTGACTGGTGTTTTTGCGTTTTCGCTTTCTACGTTTTTCCCGTTTGGATTGGAGACGAATCCTGACATCGCGGCCGGAAGTGAACTGGCTTCGAAGCCGCAGAAGACGATGCGGCCGTTTGGGTCGGAAGAGGCTCTTAAGGCTCATTTCAAGAAGATCGCGGATAAGCAGGAACGTGATCGTCGCGAGATGACCAAGTCTGCGGGAAATACCACCAACCAGCCCTCGCCTTCGTCCGTAGCGACCGATAGCATGGCCGCTGCCGAATCTAAGGCCGGGCCCGACAAGGACGATGGCATTACTAACAACCAACACGCCGGGGTCGATGAAGGCGGGATTGTGAAGGTTCATGGTGAGAATCTAGTTATCCTTCGCCGTGGGCGTTTGTTTACGGTGAAGGTCGGCTCGAATTCGCTCGCTCCGATCTCGTCCGTCAATGCTTATGCTCCGGGCGTGAATCCTAACAATGACTGGTACGACGAGATGCTCGTGTCTAACAACACGATCGTCGTCATCGGCTACAGCTATGGACGCGGCGGGACTGAGATCAATCTTTTCGACATCAGCGAACGCGGCAGCCTCGCCTTTCGTTCGAGCTATCATCTGAAATCGAACGATTATTACTCCTCGCGAAACTACGCCAGCCGCCTGATCGGCAACAAGCTCGTTTTCTACACGCCGCAATATATCGGCTATCATGGCGATCCGACGAAGCAATTCCCTGCCCTGCGAAGGTGGCACAAGGGTGCGACCGAAGGTGAATTCAAAACCGTCGTCTCGGCAACCCGTGTTTATCGCACGGCGAAAAGCGAAGATTCCGCGAGTTCGTCGTCCGCACTGCACACCGTCACCGTGTGCGATCTTGCAGCGAAAGATATGACATGCGAAGGCACTGGCGTGCTCGGTGCTCCGGGCCGTGTCTTCTACGTTTCGCCGAAATCCGTTTACGTTTGGACCAGCGAATGGAACTATCGCAACGGTTCGAACCGCTCGGCCTCGATGGTTTACAACATGCCGCTCGACGGCTCGGCCCCGAGTGCCCTGGGTGTAGCGGGTGCTCCGGTGGACCAGTTCTCGTTTCTTGAGAGCGACGATGAGCATTTGAATGTGCTGGTTCGATCCGAGGGCAATGGCGAGCAGATGTGGGGTTCGGAAAGGACGGCCGGCGATGTCGCGTTGTTTCGCACTTCGCTCGATGCATTTAATGACGGCAGCGAATCGGCCTCGCGGGAGAGCTATCGTAACCTGCCAAATGTCGAAGGCTACACGATGCAGAATCGCTTCGTCGGCGATCACATCCTCTATGGAGCGGGCAACGGTTGGGGCCGTCAGAAGAATGCCGATGGCGCAAATCTCTACGCAGTGAATTGGAAGCGAGGCGGCACAAGCAGCCTCTATCTGGATCACTCCGTCGATCGCATCGAGCAGATGGGCAGCGATGCCGTCGTCGTCGGCACGAATGGGCAGGACCTTTATTTCTCACCGATCGAATTGAGCAGAATGCCGCAGGTTAAGCAGAGCTACATTCGCAAGAACGCTTCGCAAGGTGAGCTCCGCAGCCACGGATTTTTCTACAAACCCGATGGCAAAGACAGCGGCCTACTCGGCCTACCCATCGCCCGCGAAGGCCGCCCTGGATACAAACATCTGATGGAAAATTCCGCCGCCGTCCTGTTCATCCGCAACAGCGATATGAACCTAAGCCAGATCGGCGAACTCGAGGCCAAAAACACCTCAACCGCCGATAACTGCAAAGCCGCATGCGTCGACTGGTACGGCAACGCCCGCCCGATATTTTTACGCGGCCGCGTGTTTGCTCTGCTAGGCTATGAGATCGTCGAAGGCCGGCTGGACGATGCCCGGATGCGTGAAGTGAGGCGAGTAAACTATTCGCCTGGACGAAGGATGAGCGAGATGACTGAGGAATAACTTTAAGTGGGCTCGAAACAATGGTTTCGAGCCCTTTCGCTTACAAGAGGCTACTTCAACTTCTTCAAACTCCCCTGCCCGCTGATCTGTCGGTTGCCGGCTACCTTTTCCATCTGTGCCATCGCTCTTAATAGATTCTCGCCGAGTACCTTTCTTATGTCGGTCTCTGAATATCCGCGGCGGAGCATTTCGTAGGTGACCAGGGCGAGGTCTTCGGTGCCTTGCATTGGGGTTGGGAGGAATGGGACGCCGTCGTAATCGGAGCCGAGGCCGGCGTGGTCGATGCCGGCGACTTTTTTGATGTGGTCGATGTGATCGACGATGCGTTTGTAGTCGGCAATGTAGATCGGGTTGGCTGCCATTAGCTCGTTCTCGGCTTTGACGAATCCTGCCTGGTCGTCCTTAAATCTCTCGCGGAGAGCATCGACCTGAGGCTTTAATCTGGCGGCACGTTCGTTCTCTTCGCGGTTGGTGCGTTCGTCGAGAAACGATGGGTAGAACACAACCATTATCACACCGCCATTTTGCGGCAGGCGTTTTAGCACGGCGTCGGAAACGTTTCTCGTGTGGTCGTTCACGCCGCGAACGCCTGAGTGCGAGGCCATTAACGGAGCTTTCGTAATATCCAACACATCCATCATGACTTTTTCTGAGACGTGCGAGATATCAATGAACATCCCAAGACGATTCATCTCGCGAACAACCTCTTTACCAAAGGCCGTGAGGCCATTGTGTTTGATATCGCGGTGCGCATCGGCCCAGTCGTGAGCGACGTTGTGCGTCAGCGTCATATAGCGGACGCCAAGACGGTAGAAATTACGGAGAGCATACAACGAATTCTCGATCGCATATCCGCCCTCGATGCCCATAAGGAGGCAGATCTGTTTACGCTTCTTGGCCTGTCTGATCTCATTTGCCGAGGTGCAGGTGACTAGGTCGTTATGGCGTTCGGCCTCACGATTTGTTGCGTCGATCAGATCCATCGCCCGCCGCATCGAACCGCCTGTCTTTAGCGTCGTGCCCGAGACATAGATCGACATGAACTCGCCCGTGATACCACTCTTCTTCAAACGGTCGAGATCCGTATGCATCGGGTCGCCGCCTAGCTGGACCTTCCCTACCGAGCTATCGCCCAGATTAAAGTCCGAATCAACCATCGGCCCAGTGATATCGTTGTGTCCGTCGACAATGATCGCATTGCGATGTATCTTTAGAGCCTTATCCCAAAGCTTGGGATCAGCATCTTTTGGCATGGTCTGAGCAAGAGCAGAGAGCGTAAACGAAAGCGTTAGGAAAAGGGCGGTAATTAATTTCATATTGTTTCAACCTAATACCTGATTTTCGAATAGTTTAGCGTTAATCGCATGCTTTCAGGAAATTAGCGGGAAAAATCGTCCTTCGATCTTCGTGCCCTGCAGGATCGCAGGAACGCCTTCGAGCAGCGGTTTGTCTGTGTCGGAGATAACACCGTCGCGAAACATATTTATGACCGCCGCCCGTCGCGGCCGTTCGGAGCGATTCTCGTAGGAACCGTGAAGCATCATTGGATGATGAAAGGTCGCCTCGCCAGCCTTGAGCTCGATAGGAACTGGTTTGAAAGCTGCCCGCTGTTCGTCAGTCAAAACCTCCAATACCGCATCCATATCGTTCGCGAGATCGGTGCGAGGTAATAGGTTCCACTTATGGCTGCCCGGAACGTAATGAACGCAGCCGTTCTCGATCGTCGAATCGTCGAGGCCGATCCAGCACGTCAGATGTGCGATCGGTTTCGTCCGCGTCCAGTACGAATAATCCTGGTGCCACGCCACAACCGCTCCGTCGCGAGCAGGCTTTACAAAAAGCTGATCGTGCCAAAATCGTACCTGGCCACCGAGCAATCGATGTGCTACTGCCGCGATGGTTGGATGAAAAACAAGATCGTGGAACCCCTCGGATACCCGCCAGACTCCGAGGGCGTGAAATAAGCGTCTTGCGGGATCGGGCGATTCGTTGGTGTTGTATTCGTAGAATCGCTGGTCCGTTTGATAATGAGGGTGCATCAGTTCGGCGATTTCCCTACGCAGGATATCGATCTGCTCTTCATCGAGGAGCCGAATTCCGGATAAGTAGCCATTTTGTTCGAAGAACTCGACGTCAGGATCGGCCAGTTGAAATGGCAAATCCTTGCGACCCGCAAAAAGGTCACCGATCGGATCTTTAAACTCCGCAAGATCTTTATTCATTACCGCTAACATACACATAAACCAGCTCGAAAAAAAGGCTAGCCACATAGATGTTGCAAGTGGTAAACTTCTTATTGGGCCTTTCCCTGCAGGGCTCACCCCCGGACTCCGGTACCTTCGAAATCACACATCCATAGCTCAGTTCACCTGTAACTACTTAACACTGCGTGTCGCGGATCGCGACCACAAGATCTTCTTCACAAGGCTTCCAAACAACCCCGCTATGGCGGAAATTCGCAAAAAGAACAAGGCAAAGATAGACGTTACTCGTGTCGGCAATATTGGGTTGTCGGGCGACGCTTTAGATGCAGATGCCTACCGCAGCTTCATTGAGAATCTGCCGGTAATGTTCTACGCGGTCTCGCCGCAAGCTCCGCACACGCCAATATACATCAGCCCCACCTTTGAGCAATTTGGATATCCGATCAAGGATTGGATGACCGAGTCAGATATCTGGGATCGTGTGATCCACGTCGATGACCGGGAAAATGTCCTAAATAATACCCGCGAAGCAATGCGACGCGGCGAGAGCGTAGACTATGAATATCGTGTAGTTTGCAAGAATGGGGAAATTGTCTGGGTCCGCGACCGGAGCTGCTTTATCAAGGATCAGCACGGCAATAAGCTTTGCTGGCAGGGAGTTATTCTCGACATTACGCCCCGCATCAAGGCGAAACAGGAAGTTAACCGTCGGGAGCGGCTTTACCAAACGCTCGCCGCACACCTCCGACGAAGCTCGGTGCTCCTTTTTGATAAACAACTCCGTTTTACCCTCGCCGAAGGGAACCGTCTAGCTACCGGGCGTTATACGAAAGAAGATCTCGAGAACAAATGCATGGATGAGGTGTTCCCGCCGGATGTGGTCGAACAGTGGAAGCCACTCTATGAGCGAGCCCTTGCCGGCGAAGATATCTCGTTTGAACATAGCGGCGAAGATGGCTTCTTCCAAGTCGACCTACAGCCCATCCGCGACGAAAACGGTGAGATATTTGCCGGGATGATAATGTGGGAGGACATCTCCGAACGCAAGCAGGCCGAGGACGCGCTAAAGGAGAGTGAGAACCGCTATCGCCAGCTATTTGAAGATGCAAATGACATCATTTACGTGCACGACCTAAGCGGGAACTACGTCTCTATAAACAAGGCCGCAGAAAGGATATTTGGCTATACAAAGGAGGAGGCTCTAAAGCTGAACATGGCTCAGATCGCCGTTCCTGAACACCTGAAGAGAGTTCAGCGACAGCTCGCCAAGAAGGTGGCTGGTGACACAACTCAGACAGTTTACGAGGTTGACTGCATCCGAAAGGACGGTGTACGGATCACGCTCGAGGTCAATAGCAGCATTATCCTGAAAGATGGTGAACCCATCGCCGTCCAAGGCATTGCCCGCGACATTACCGACCGCAAGCATTCCGAAGAAATGATCCGCAAGAATGAGGAAAGGTACCGCGACCTATTCGAGAATGCTAACGACCTCATCTACACCCACGATCTGCACGGCAACTTCACCTCGCTCAATCGCGCCGGCGAGAAGATCACCGGCTACAGCCGCGAAGAAACGGTAAAAATGCACATCGCTCAGGTCGTTGCTCCTGAATTCCTGGAAGGTGCCAAGACAATGACCGCTCGCAAGCTCGAGGAAGACCGTCCAACGACCTACGAGCTTGAGATCATTCGCAAGGATGGCCAGCGCGTTCCGCTTGAGTTGAGCACGCGGCTTATCGTCAGCGATGGACTGCCGGTCGGCGTTCAGGGCGTTGGCCGCGACATCACCGAGCGTCGGCAAGCCGAGGCATCGATGCACAACACGCTGTCCCTATTCACATCAACCTTCGAATCCACAGCCGACGGCATCATCGTTATGAGCCTCGATCAGCAGATCGTCACCGCTAACCAGAAATTTGTCGAAATGTGGGGCGTCGACGAACAAATAATGAAGTCGAAAGACGGCAAGCGGCTTGTCAAATTTGTAACTGGTCAGGTCAAGAACTCCGAGGATTTCCGCCGCCAGTTGCAAGAGACCTACGCTGATGAGCATGGAACCTTCACCGAGTTGCTCGAGCTTAAGGACGGACGCATTTTCGAGCGCTACTCACAGCCACAATATCTCGAGGGCAAACCGGTTGGCCGCGTCGCGTGTTTTCGTGACATAACGGAACGCACTCAGGCCGAGGAACGCCTGCGGCATTACGCTCTGCACGACACACTGACCGATCTGCCAAACCGCGTCTCGTTCATGGACCACCTTCACCGGGCTGTTGAGCGGTCGGTCGGCAATGAGCATGCTCACTTTGCCGTTCTGTTTCTCGATCTCGATCGATTCAAGGTCATCAATGACAGCCTCGGCCACGCGGTCGGCGACAAGCTACTTATCGGGATCGCCGAACGCCTCGCGTCCTGTATCCGTCCGGGCGATGTTGTCGCTCGACTCGGTGGCGACGAGTTTACCATCCTGCTCAACCGCAGCGGAGAACCGTCCGAGGTCGCCAAAGTCGCCGAACGACTGCAGGCAAAGATCTCGGAGCCCTTCAAACTGGACAATTACGAAGTCTTTACGACAGCGAGTATCGGCATAGTGGTTTCGAGCAATGTGACCCGTAGTGCCGAAGACTTCCTCCGGGACGCTGACGCTGCGATGTACCGGGCGAAGGAGAGCGGTAAGGCTCGCTACGAGGTGTTCGATCGCGAGATGCACGTTCGCAATATGAATTTGCTCCAGGTCGAGACCGATCTTCGGCATGCGGTCGAGCGAAACGAATTTGAAGTGCTCTATCAACCCATCGTCGACATCACGACCGGCCGGGCAGATGAATTCGAAGCCCTCATTCGTTGGCGTCATCCCGTTCACGGACTCGTCAACCCGAACGAATTCATCACTGTCGCTGAAGAGACGGGCCTCATCATCCCGATCGGACGCTGGATCCTGGAGGAATCATGTCGGCAGGTCGCCGAGTGGCAGTCTCGTTTCGAAAGGCCGTTGTCGGTCAGCGTAAACCTGTCGGCCAAGCAGCTCATGCACCCGAATCTAACCGGCCAGGTAGAAAATATCCTGCTCGACGCGGGCATTCACTCGTCCCAACTCAAGCTCGAGGTGACCGAAAGCACCGTCATGGAGCACAGCGACCGCTCGCTCAAGGTTCTAAGCGAACTTGATAAGCTCGGCGTGGCGCTTTCCACCGACGATTTTGGTACCGGCTACTCGAGTCTGAGCTATCTGCAGAAGTTCCCGTTCCAACGCCTCAAGATCGACCGCTCGTTCATCAATATTATGGACAAGGACGAAAAGAGCGGTGCGATCGTCAAGACAATTCTGATGCTCGGCGAGAATCTCGGCCTCGAGGTCGTCGCCGAAGGGATCGAGACCGTCGGCCAGCTGGAAAAACTCCGCAGCCTCGGCTGCACAAAGGCTCAGGGCTATCTCTTTTCCCGCCCGATCGACAGCGAAGCTGCTGAACAATTCCTCGACAACGGAGCGAACGTCTTCGACGACAACCCATCGCTGCAATTGCATAGCCCCAGCCCCATGATCGAGGTCGCCGACGTGCAGTAATGCTAGACGTCCCAGGAATTCGAGAAAGTTATTTATCCGTGTCATTAGCTTCTAGCCGCTAGCGATTTCTCACGTCCCAGAGTTTATTTCTTCAAAGATCCAGATCCCTATTGGTAATGTGTCGGCGGCACGTCCCAGGATTTTTTTGCGTCTTCTTTGCGTCCTTGGCGGCCTTTGCGGGAGACATCCGGAATTTTCACGCAAAGCTCGCTAAGGTCGCGAAGGAAGACGCGAAGAAGAACGTCCCAGAAATGGCGGTGAGCCGCGTCCCAGGTTTGGTGGAGTTTCGTATGAGGTGAGGTTACGTCCCTGACTCGTGTCGGTGCATGCGATGCCCTTACTTCGTGCGGGCTTCTGAAACAAAGTGTCCGGCGATGCACCTCCAGAAATCGTACGTCCCAGGATCGTTCGTCCCAGAAAGGTCGCCGCTTCGTGCCAGCCAACCGGTTCGTCTTCCAACAGTTTGAGATAGTCGAACGGCTCGTCAGCCGTTCCACGGAAGCGGGGATTGAGCGTGTACATCGCTCCGTCTCCGAACCGGCTCGTCATCAGCGTTGCGCAGACGCTGTCGACGAAACGCAGTCTTTCGTCTTCCTGGAATGCGGGAAGTTTGAACGTTGGTTGTTGCGAAGTGGTGAAACGTTGTGGGCGGTTCATGTTCATATCGCGAACATAACACCAAAACCGTCCGGCGTATATAACGATCCGCCGCTAACGCCGATAATGTAACATTCCGCCGATAATGTAGCGATCCGCCGCTATCGCCGCTATTTCCGATACTGATCGATCAAAATCGAAAAAGGGTAGCGGAAAAAACTCCGCTACCCGCTAGTTACTACCTAAATACTGCAGTCCTTTTATTGGATTCCGCCAACCGTTCTGGGAGCGGGCTTAGCTGGTTTCACGTACTTATCCATCCAATTCACCATCTCGTAGAGAGTATGCTCAGTCGATTCGCGTGCCGAGTAGCCGTGCGATTCGTGCGGGAGCATTACGAGACGTGCGGTGCCGCCATTGCCGCTGATGGCGGCGTAGAGGCGTTCGGACTGGATCGGGAACGTTCCCTGATTGTTGTCGGCTTCGCCGTGGATGAGCAGGATCGGTTCGTTGATCTTGTTTGCGTAAAAGAAGGGCGAGACGTCGGTGTAGATCTTTGTCGCCTCCCAGAAATTACGCGTCTCATCCTGAAAACCGAACGGCGTGAGCGTTCGATTGTAGGCACCGCTACGTGCTATTCCGGCACGGAACAGATCGCTGTGAGCGAGCAGATTCGCCGTCATGAACGCCCCGTAACTGTGTCCGCCGACGCCGATGCGGTCGCGGTCGACCACGCCCATTTCGACTGCCTTATCGATCGCTGCTTTTGCCGAATCGACCACTTGCTTCACAAATGTGTCGTTCTTCGTCTCAGGCGGCCCAACGATCGGCATCGAAACGTTGTCCATGATCGCGTAGCCGCTCATGAGCAGGAAGAGATGCGATATTCCGCCGATCTGCGTGAAGCGATTCGTCGAGCCCGACACCTGGCCGGCCAGCGAACCATCCGTAAAACTCTCGGGATACGCCCAAACGAGCGCCGGCAAGCGTGTTCCTTCCTTGTAATTCGGCGGTAAATACAGCGTGAACGATAGATCGACGCCGTCCGCACGTTTGTAGGTGACACGCTGCTTCTTGATGCCGCGAAGCTGCGGTGCGGGGTCTTTGAAATCCGTCACCTGCCTGTAAGCCAACGCCGTGCAGATCTGGCCCGCGGGGCAAACCTGGCGGATAAAGAGGTTCGACGGCTCGAGCAGCGACTCTTTGCGGGTGAAAAAGTTCATCCCGTTGTCGTCCATCATCCCGGCGAACGTCTCGTACTCTTCCGTGCCCGCACGCCAGATCTCTTCGGTCTTCATCGTCTTGAGATTCATCCGGCGGAAAAACGGTCGATCGCCCTGGGGCGAAGCTCCGGTACCGGTCATGAAGATCTCGTCGCCGTTCTGTCGAATAAGGCTGACACCGTTCGGCTGTATTCGTGTGACCGGCTGGCCGATGTCGTTGTATCGGTCGTTGATATTCAGATCGGAGATGAGTTTGGCGTTGGCCGGATTGCGATAATCCGTCATAAAGATGCGCCGTTTCTGCGTGTCGCGGTTGAAATCGAAGTAGAGCATCAGTCCGTCCTTTTCACCAAACGAACGGCCCTGGAAACGGTGCTCTGTCTTAAGGATCTCGACCGGCTGGCCGTTGAACGGAGCCGCGAGCTTCATCAATTTGTCACGGTGCGTCGCCTTATTGCGAGGATCGCCGCCGTCGAGTGCCTCTGTCCACGACAATGTCGAACCTTCGATCGGTATCCACTGGTAACCACGCGGCCCGGTCGGCACGCCTTGCGTCGGCAGGGCATCGAGAAGCGGAATGTCGCGCAATTTCTGTACGAGTTTGCCGTTCGCATCCCATATCTCGGCTACTTTCGGGAACCGCGACGCCGGAAAAAGGTACGAAAACGGCCGCACGATCCGCGACGCGTAAATGTATTTGCCATCCGGCGAGACCACAGCATTGTCAAAGATCGCGGGCGAGCCGATATTCTTTACTTTTCCATCGACGCCGATCATCGCAAGCTGCGACGTGGCGTAATATTCGTACAGCTTCTCGTCGTTCGGCGTCTTGAGCAGATCCTGAACGGTAGCGATCGCACCGCGGCGGCCGCTCGTCTCCTGAATATTCGGCTCGGACGGCACGAGATTGGTATACGCCGGAGCCGGGCCGCGGCCTGCGGGAATGGTGAAGGCAGAAACGTGTGTCGAGCCTTCCCAACCGAATCCGCCAAAGGCACCATTTATGAGAACGTTATTGACCTTACGTGCACGTGCGGTCGCGACATCTACGAACCACAGCTCGATACCGTTTGCTGTGATATTGCTCATGGCAATGTGCTTGCCATCCGGCGACCACTGCACGCCGGAGATCTTCGCACCGACAGGAAGCGAAACCTTAGTCTCCTTGCCGTCCGCTACGTTCTTTAGCGTAAGGCTTACCGAATAACCCTGAAGATGCGGGCCGTTAGTGGTCGGATTGACACGCGTGCCCGCCAATCTCAGCATCGGCTGCGCCAGATCAGCGATCGGCGGATATCTGTTCGGCGTTAGCAGCGCGATCTTGTCGCGAGATGGCGAGATCGATGTGCCCGGGATCGCCGGAGCATCAAGCACGTCCATGATCTCTTTAGGCGGTTTTTTGTAGCTGCCCTGGGCAAACGACAGCACGGGCAGAAAGACCAATAAAGCAAGCAATACGATTCGCGTTCTCATGTTTATCTCCTCGAAAATAGGCTAGTTCTTCTTCATCCCATCCATCACCTTACCGACGATCGTCGGGATGATATTTCTTTCGTTCGCGTGATTTTCGGTATAAACCGCTATCACGAATTTCAAACCGTCAGCGGTCTCAACATAGGCGGCATCGTGTCGTGTTTTACTTGTCCAACCTGCTTTCGACCAAAGCTTGATGTCGCGAATATTGTTATCAATAAAATATTTACCAGTAAAACCGTTGTTCTGATCGTCGCCGTCTGCCGCCTTGCCGAACGGATCTCGTTTCATCAGGTCCATCATTCGCGCCGTCCGCTCGGGCGTGTTCAAGTTTCCGGTAACGATCTCTGCCATCAGACGCGCGGTGGCGTTGGTGGTGATCATGTTGCGGTTCTGGCCTTTGTAATTTCGCGACTGCTGCTCGATGCCGTAGGCGTCCTCGCAGAATGTTTTTTGGTTGACGTTGATGTTCGTGTAGCCCATTGACGAGAACCAGCGGTTGACGCGGTTGCGTTTGTATTGCCACGCCTCAAAATCTCTCTGCGGCATCTCGGCTCCGCTCGCGGTGTTGGTCAATACGTCAAGAATATATTGCGTTGCCTCGTTCGAAGAATCGACGATCATGTCCTTGAGCCCACGCTGCAGTTCGATCGTCATCGTCACTTTCTTGTCTTCAAGCTGACGCTCCAGAGCGGCCATATAAAACATCTTGACTACGCTGGCGGGGTAGATCGGGACTTCGCCGCGATACTCCGCCCAGTTGAATTTGGTGGCGTCACGAAGGTCGATCACCGTGACGGCGAAGTCGGACGCCTTCAAATTTCGAGCTCCGAACTTCTGCATCGCTTCGGCCACTGCCGTATCGACGATGCTTTTCAGCGCCGGAGACGCGGTCATCTTTGGAGCCTTATAAGACTTTGGCTTAACGATCTCGACCTTACTTGCTCCAGATTGAGCGGACACAAGCGCGGCGAGGCAGCAAACGAGCGTCAGACTGGCGACGATTCTACTTAAAGACATTTTCATTCCCTGTGTTATCTTTTACGGACAGCGGTTTTCAAATTATAGACGAATTCCGCCGAACGAAAAAGCTCTCCTCACAGACAGACGAAAATGAGCGAAGAAAAACTTGTTCGCGGGCTCGGGCGTTGGGATTTTACGGCGGTCGTGGTCAATACCATAATCGGTGCCGGCATCTTTGGATTGCCTGCGAAGGTCTATGCGCAGATCGGGGCGTATAGTCTGTTGGCGTTCGTGCTGTGTGCATTGATAGTCGGATTGATCGTGCTGTGTTATGCCGAGGTGGCTAGTCGCTTCACCGCGACTGGCGGCCCGTATCTATATGCGAGAGAGGCATTTGGCTCGATGGTCGGATTTGAGGTCGGTTGGCTTTATTGGATCGTCCGCGTCGCCACCTTTGCCGCAAACTGCAATCTGCTCGTCACATATCTCGGCTTTTTTATTCCCGGAGCTAACGAAGGTGCAATGCGGATCGCCCTCGTCAGCCTCGTCGTTTTAGTAATAACGATCGTAAATCTCCTCGGCATCCGCGAGTCATCTGTGATGACGAACATCTTCACCGTCGGCAAACTCGTGCCGTTATTCATCTTCGCCGTCGTGGGCATGTTCTTCATCTCGCCGAGCAATTTCAATTTTGACGCGGTGCCACAGTACTCCGGATTCTCAAGCGCGGTGCTGCTGCTCATTTACGCATTCGTCGGCTTCGAAGCGTCGGTCGTGCTAGCAGGTGAAACAAAAGATACAGGCAGAACGATCCCTTTCGGCCTGATCGTCGGCCTTCTGATCGTCGCCGCGTTTTACATTGTCATTCAGATCGTAAGCATCGGAACTCTGCCGGGCCTCGCTACTTCCGAGCGGCCGATCGCCGATGCAGCAAGCGTCTTCCTCGGCCCGTTCGGCGCCGCGTTCATAACAGTCGGAGCGTTGATATCGATCTTCGGAAATCTAAACGTCGGCGTGCTAGCCTCGACCCGAATGCTCTATGCCATGAGCGAACAACGGGACCTACCCGCGGTTTTCGAGCGAACGCATGAGCGATTCAAAACTCCATACGTCGCGATCATCGCAACGGCGATAGTTATTCTCGTGCTCACGATCCAATCGTCATTCCTCACCGCCGTTGCCATCGCGACGATCACGCGGCTTCTGGTTTACGCGACGACGTGTCTCGCTCTGCCAATATTTCGTAGTCGAAAAGACATTCCGGCTGCACCTTTTTCAGTTCCGCTTGGTGTCGGAGCCGCAGTTTTGTCTATCCTCTTAATAATTTGGCTATTAACGAACGTTGATTTTGCTAAGGAAGGCCTTGCGATCCTGGTCGCAGCGGTGATCGGATTGATTATTTTTGCAGGTTTCCGGCTGTTTGGCCGTTCTCAAAATAACGCATCAGGCGGAACGGAGGAATGATGAGAAAAATTAGCCTTATTTTAGTAACTTTAGCGGCTTTCGCGGTCACTGCATTTTCACAAACGGTCGAGGACAGCAGTCGTAGAACGATCGGCTATATTTCATCCGGCGGCACCGTCGAAGACTCTAGCCGTCGCACGCTCGGATACATAAGTTCAAGTGGAACTATCGAAGACAGCAGCCGTCGCACGCTCGGATATCTCACCAAGAACGGCACTGTCGAAGACTCAAGCCGCCGCACACTCGGCTACATCACCGACAACGGAACAGTTGAAAACTCAAGCCGTTCGACGCTCGGATATGTGAGTTCGAGCGGAACGGTCGAGGACAGTTCGCGACGAACAAAGGGCTATGCTAAAGATGTAAATCAGAAGCACGCCGCGATATTTTTCTTCTTTTTCTTTGGGAAAGGAAATTAGGTTATTTGAACACGCCGCCGCCGAGAATATTCTCTTGAATATACGCGATCGTATCCTGCAAGGTTTCCTGCGGATCACGCGGATCGAAGCCTAGCTCTTCCTTGGCCTTCGTCGAATCGAAATACCAAAAATACTCAGCCTGCTCGACCTCGTTCGGCATTACGGGCGATTGCTTGCCCCAATTCTTATAGAGCGAACTGATCATACTCGAACCAGCCATCGCCAGCTTCTTTGGAACCTTCAGCATCGGAGCAGATACGCCCGACAAACGCTCAAGCCGCCCGAAAAACTGTTCGAAGGTCATGTTCTCTGCACCGAGAAGATACTTTTCCTGATGCTTCCCCTTTTCAAGGGCCGAGATAAATGCGGCTGCAGCGTCACGCACATCAACAAAATTCAAACCACCGCTCGGGCTGTAAGGTATTTTTTTACCGAGGAAATCGAGGACAGGCTTTGTCGAGCTCAGCCGATCATCATCGGGGCCGAGGAGAAGCGATGGATTCATTATCACAAGCCGCTGGCCCTCGCCTTTAAAATTCTCGATCGCTGTACGCTCCTGATAATACTTCGAAGCGTAATATGCCCAGCGAGTCAGGATCTCGATCGGCTGCGGAAACGTCTCGTCAACTATGGTCGCATCCTCACTGACCGCGATCGTCCCGCTCGATGAAGCCAGGATCATCGTCTCAACACCAGCCTCTGTCGCAGCCTCGCACAAGAGTCGCGTACCCTCGAGATGGATCTTATTCATCGACGCCGCGTCGTCATTGTCCCGCGAGACCTTGCCGGCGAGATGGAAGATCGCCGAGACGTTCTTACATGCCTTAGCAACATCGTCCGCGTTCGTCACCGAACCCTCGACAGCCTTCACGCCCGCGTCCTTCATCCACTCAGGCACACGCGAGGCCATCACTTTCAGATTCTTTTCACCGGCCGCGAGAAATTGACGCACGATGTGCGTACCAAGAAAACCCGTTCCGCCAGTAATTAGTATCCTCTTTTCGGTCTTGTCCGTTTTTGCGATTGCTTTTGATTTGGCCATATCTATTCAGCCGACGACATCACCGAATTCTACTTCTCGGTGCTCTCTGTGGCTAATTCTTCCAAGTCTTCTTGATCGGATGAGCCTCGGTATTGAAAACGACCTTCTTGATATCCAACGTCTTGTCCGGTGCAAAGAGAAGGTAAAAATACTTGAAGGTCTCCGCCAGTAAGAAGCTGTGCATGTAATCCGTCTTCTCTTTTGTTACAACATTCTTTAGTCCTGCATAGGCGACGTCGGTGCGGCAGTGTCTGACAAAATCCTCGAACATCTGTTTGCCCATCGCCAGATATCTCGGATCCTTCGTTGTCTGGTAAAGAATATATGTCGATTCGACTATCTCGGGTCGGAGCGGATAGCCGCCGCTTACGACCTTTCCGGTTTTGTAATCGTAAACCTCCGGTTCGATGCCGTGGACCTGCCACATTTTGAACATCGAATCCTGCAACGCTCTCGCACGATTGAGATCGCCATCGAGAGCGAGTAGCCCTGGGAAAAATGCATCCAGGGCACCAGTCGTCGTGGCAATGCGTTTGCCGGTATTCATATCGGCGCGACCATACCAGAGGTCGCCGACTTTGACCGAGCCAGTGCGATTTGTCGCAGTCAGGTCGGTGCCTTCGTCGGCAAGGTACGAGTGGACCTTAGCAATCGAGTCTTCCCACATGTCGCGGCATTCCTTGTCGCCAAAAAGAATGTCACATTTGAGCAGGTATTCGTAATAGCTGTCGATCTCAGCCGACACGTGGCTGTCCGTATTTGTCCACTTCCCTGTCTCGACATTGATGTTCGTCCCAACAAGTCCAATAGGTGAACGACGATTGTAGGTCTCAACGAGCGCACGTTTTGCCTTGTCATAATAGACCTGTTTGCCGGTGAGTTTCGCGAGCGTTCCAAATTCGATCAACAATGTTCCCGTTTCCGCCGGATTTGAGACCGCTCCGCTCGTTTTCCCGGTTTTCAGATTGACGTTCTTATAAGGCAAGCCCGTAGGCGAATCAAACACCGGCAGCAACCGCGTCCCAAGATCATCCGCCAATGCCAGCAACTTCTTATCGCCAGTCATCTGATAACTGGACAACAAACCGCCGAGCACGCGAATGACGATCTCAAAATTCTGAACCGAAATGTCTTTGTCAAAGGAAAGGTTCTTAGTAATGTACTCGCGGGTCTTATCCGCCTCACCCCTGAAACCCAGCAAATACAATGAATCGAGCGAATCCACCGGCGTCATCAGCACAGTCGTCCCATACCAATCGCGACAAGTCTTTGTCAGCGGTTTCAGATCATCATGGCCCCAGCAATACTGCTTGTAGCCGTTCCAGGCGTGGAGGAACTCAGTCTTGATTTGTTCCGTAAGCTTCTTTCTGTCAACGGAATGGGCAGACTGAGCGACAGCGATTTGGCCGACGCCAAGAGAGATGATTGCCAGAAATATGAGACGGATCTTCATAAGGTTTTTCGAATTCTTAGGTTTCATCTAGTATACGGACTTCGCTTCAAACCCCAATACCGTCGCGTTCAAAAATCTGCGGTCTCTGCGTTAATATTCGCAGAGACCGCCAATTCTAAACAATTTACCGCTACTTCTGGATCAATATCGGTTCGCCAAACCCGAGTTCCTTAAGCCGCGGCAACTGAGTCTTCGCATCACCGACAACAAGCCAGATCATTCGATTCGGATCAAGATACTTCGCCGATAGATCCCTGATCCGAGCGACTGTCATATCCTTGACGATCTGCTCGCGGCCCTTAATATAGTCGGGTTTCCAGCCATACTTACTGATGTTCTCGAGCATTCCGAGCTTTGCACCGGCTGTCTCGAAGGCTCGGGCGTTACTTTTAATGAGGAAGCTCTTAGTTGTTTCGAGATCTTTATCAGAGTAGTTCTTGCCGTAATTCGCGAGGATCTCTTTGATCAGAGCGGCCGATTCCAAAGTAACGTTTGCTCGCACGCCGCTTTGGATCGAGAAGGTCCCGGAATCTCGCGAGCCCGCAAAACCAGAGTTGATCCCGTACGTGTAGCCCTTACCCTCGCGAAGCTGCTGGGTCAATTGCGATGCAAAACCACCGCCGCCGAGGATGTAGTTCGCGACCGTTGCCGGATAGAAATCCGCGTTAGTCGCCGCCAGTGCCGGATAGCCGAAACGCAGAACAGACTGGGCAGCATTTGGCACATCGTAGAAATAGACCTGCGCTTTAGCCGGAGCCTCGGGCAGTTTGTAAACAGGAATGACGACATTCTTAGCGGCCCACCGAGTATTAATGCCCTTTAACGAGCCGACCACTTTCGTCCTGTCGATCGCTCCGACAAGGTGCATGCGGGCTACCGACGGCGAGATGTTCTTCGTGTAGAAAGCTTTGAGATCGTCGAGCGTGATCGCATCGACCGTCGCGGCCGTACCCAGAATACTTCGCGAACGCATATTCGCATCGCCAAAGACGAGCTTGTTGAATTGAGCCGTCGCGACCGCATTCGGATTCGCACGCTGCTGCTGGATCTGGCTCTTGACACTTTGTTTGACCAAGTCAAATTCTTTAGCGTCCCAACGCGGCTCGAACAATATTTCTTCGACCAAAGCTAATGTCGCGTCGTAATTCTTCGCAAGCGTGTTCACGCTGATCCGCACATCTTCGGTCGATGCAAACACATTGATCGCCGAGCCAAGCTGATCGATCGCCTCTTCGAGTTCCTGCGGCGTCTTATTCTTCGTACCCTGCGTCATCATGCGGGCCATCATATTGGCGACGCCGACCTTATTCATGTCGTCGAGAAGTTGACCGCCATCGATGACGATCTCGAACTGAACGAGAGGCACCTCTGTGTTCTGAATGCCATAAACGCGAAGTCCGTTACCCAGCTTTTCCTGCCAGAGCGCAGGAATTTTGACGACCGGAGCGGGGCCATACGGCGGTTCCTTTGAGCGGTCAAATGACGAAGGCGTACGGTCATATTTTGCCTCGACATTGGGATCGACCTCGGCATCAGCTCCCGTAACGATCTTTTCCTCGACCACCTCAGCTTTCTTCGAACCTTCGAGAGCAAGCTCGACCTTGCCCCTTGGCACAAAGCTCGTAGCTACGTAATTCTTGCCTTTAATGTACTTATCGTAGACCCGCTTGACATCGGCAGGCGTTACAGCAAGTATCCGAGCGATCTCTTTCTCAGCGATCGCGGGATCATTGGCAAAAATATTTCCTTGCGCAAGCTGAGCCCCTTTGCCAAGCACATTCGAAAGCGAATTGTAGAATTGTCGCTCCTGTCCGGCCTTGATCCGGCTTAAGTCGGTCGCCGAAATGCCGTCTTTCTCGAACATCGCAAAAGCTTCGTCGATTGCAGCGGAAACTGCGTCGAGGTCCTTGCCAGGAAACGCCCGCACCTGAAGTTGCATGTCGCCTGCCAACTCCGAGTCGCCATTGAACATACCCACATCCGAACTCAACTGCTTGTCCTCGACCAAAACCTTGTAAAGCGGCGCCTTTTTGCCATTTGAAAGATAGTCCGCAAGCACATTGAGCGGATATGAATCCGGATGATATTGCTCAACCGTCGGCCAGGCACGTGTAAGCTCCGGAAGTGTTGCGTAATTATCCTCGTGATAAAGCTTGACCGTTTCCTTCACCACGCCCTGACGTTTCGGCTGAGGAGCCGGTTCCGGGCCGCGTTTGATCTCAGCGAAATACTTCTCTACCCACTTCTTAGCCTGCACGGTGTCAAAATCACCCGCAACGACGAGGGTCACATTATTCGGCACGTACCAGCGACGGTAAAATTCCTTCACGTCCTCAAGCTGTGCGTTCTGCAGATCTTCGAGCGAACCGATGACTTGCCAGTTATAAGGATGGTCCGCCGGATAAAGGGCCTTATCGATAACATACGATGTATGGCCGTAAGGCTGATTGTCCACACCCTGCCGCTTTTCGTTCTTAACAACTTGTTTCTCCTTCGCCAAAACCGGCTCGGTCACCGTATTTATAAACCAGCCAAGCTTGTCGGCCTCGGCCCACAGCATCTTTTCAAGAGCATCGTTCGGCACGGTCTGCAGATAATTCGTCCGGTCACGGCTAGTCGAGCCATTCGCCCCCGAACCACCGATCCGAGCCGTCATCGCATCAAGCCCGCCCTTGCCGAGATTCTCCGATTCGAGAAACAGCAAATGCTCAAACAAATGAGCAAACCCGGTCCGCCCGGCTTTTTCGCGAGCCGACCCTACGTGTGCCGTGATCGACACGGCAACAACCGGATCACTACGATCTACGTGGAAGATCACCTCAAGGCCATTAGGCAACGTAAATTTCTCGTAATCGATTTTCAGCCCTGTATTCGATGCTTTTTGAGCCGGGGCCATTGATGCGAACAGAAATGTAATGACAAAGAGTGCTTTTAAGAATTTCATAGTGCGAATATTACGGCCTTTCGGCTAAGTCTGTTTCAGAACCCGAACCTAGTTGTCGATAACCGGCTCCTGCTTCCGCGAGCGGCGCCGCTCGGATTTCCATTGTTTTCTGAGGGCTTCCACATCGAACTTGCGTCGAGTGCCGTCACGCATATTCTCGACCTCGTGCTGTACGCGGGCTGCAACCAGGCGATACGCTTCGGTATTTGGAACGCCATCGGTCATAGCTTTGAGTTCATCATATTCGAGGAACTTGCCCACCTTAGCACCAACTTTCGCCCCGAGGCTCTTCCCTTTCGGGATGATCGTGCCCTTTGGAAACGCATCGTAAGTGCCCCAAATGTAAATGGGCAGAATTCCGATCTTTTGATTTAACGCAAGATAACCGATGATCGGTTTGAACTCGGCGATCTGCCCGGATTCCTGTCGGCCGCCTTCAGGGAAGATGAGAGCGTTGTACCCGTCGTTCAATATCTGCGTTACGTGACGCAGCGATTGACGCAAACTTCCCGTACGTTCGATGGGCACGAGCGTCGTGAAGTTGTTCATGTACGCACGCTTGTATTTGGTATCAAACCAATAATCCGCCGCCGCGACCGCGACAGTTTGCTCGGCAACATCTTTGCCGAGTGCTTTCTTTACCAAACCAGTATCGATGTGCGAAGTGTGATTCGGAGCGACGATAAAATTTACGTGCTGCGGCACATTGGCCTCGCCTTCGATGCGTGTTTTAGAACGCCATCGTACAAAGCGTCAGTGGCAAGATCGACAGCAGCGTTTCCAATGCGCCGGACAATCGACGGAATGAAGATCTCCTCTTCTTCCCTCTTCTCCTCCGCTTTTGGTTCATCCGCGAGCTTTTGGATTTATCGACTCGATTAACGGCGGTCAGCAACTCCCGCACCGACTGAATTTCATTCAGAGTGTCTGGAGACAGAACGCGTCCACCTGCATCCTCGACCGCCGCTTGCAGCTCCACAAACATCAAGGAATCAAACCCAAGATCTGCGAGCTTGTCCTCGACCGCGATATCCGACAGCGGCCTATTCGACACGCTGGCAACGACCTTGCGGATCCAGAGCATGTTGTCATCACCCTTGGCCTCGACCGTGGTTTTGGTCTTCGACTTCGAACGGTCTTCCAGAGTTTGTAACATGTCGACGACCATTGGCCGCTTCACCTTTCTGGTCGCGGTACGTGGCAATTCGAATGGTGTGATGTGCAGTACTTTGACGCGTTTGAAGAACGCTAATCCCGCCGAAACCTCTCGAAAATGCGTCTCGATCTGCTTATTTACTTCACTGCGGGAAAGGGCGATGTCGTGCTCGTAGTCCGGCACGACGAGAGCCGCGATCTTCTCACCACCATCCTGATCAGCCAGGCCAACGACGCTCATCTCTTTGATAAATGGAGACTTACCGTAATGGTCTTCGATCTCGTCTGGGTAGATATTCTTGCCGTTCGAGTCAATGATCACATCTTTCGAACGTCCAACAATGAAGAGATTTCCGTCTTCGTCCAATCGACCGAGATCACCCGTCTTAAGCCAGCGGTCGGTCATCACCGCATCGGTTGCTTTTTCATTGTTGTAATAACCGACCATCACGTTCTGGCCGCGAGCTATGACCTCGCCAACGCCATTCTCGTCGGGCGACTCGATCTTGACCTCGACGCCCGGCAAAGGCTTACCGACGCTGCCTCGCAATAGCTTGTTGCCGGGACGAGCGACGGTCAGCACCGGCGAAGATTCGGTCAAACCGTATCCCTCGAGCACCGTAAACCCAAGCCCATGCAGGTCTTTCTGCACCTTCTCGCTGAGCGCCGAGCCGCCCGATATCAGATAACGCATCTTCCCGCCCATGCCCTGATGGATCGGGAAAAACACGATCGGACCGAGATTAAATGGCGTATTATCGCGTATCCAGGCGTTGAACTCCATCATGTTGTCCGCCAGATCGGCGATCCAATCACCTTTCTCACGAAGCCGCGTTTTGATACGACGATGTAGCATTTCCCACAGTGCGGGAACTCCGACAAGGCCGGTGACATGACTGTTCTCTATAGTCCGAGCCAAGTCTTCAGCCGTCAGCTCATTCAAATACGTAATTTGCGTTCCATTCGAAAACGGCGTCAAAAATCCCGCCGAAAACTCGAATGTATGATGCATCGGCAGCACGGATAAGACACCATCGGTGATGTCCATGTCGAGCACCGATGAGAGCATCGAGATCATGTTGACGAAATTCTTATGCGACAACATCACCGCCTTCGGCGTGCCGGTCGTGCCTGAGGTAAAGATCAGCGAAGCGATGGCGTTAGAGTGAATTTTTGCCGGAAGCAGGGCGTTTCGCTTCGCTTCCTCTGTCTCCGATTTCATTTCAAAGACCGCGTCGAAAGTCCAAACAGCAACCTCCAAACCCGCTTCCTTCAACGCTTTACCGATCTCCGGATTTTCACCCGCCAATTTCGGTGAAACAACGATCGCCGACGCCTCGCCGGCCCTGGCAAATGCAACGATCTCATCCACCGTCGATGCAGGATCGATCGGTATCGCGGTTGCACCTGATTTCAAGATGCCAAAATAGGTCATTCCCCATTCGGGCATGTTGTTCGAGAAGAGGATAACGCGGCTGCCATTTGCGATGCCGTTTTTGGCGAAAAATCCGGCAGCGCGGAGCGTGAGTTCGTTTACGTCTTCGTAAGTGTACTGCTCCTTGCGGCCGTCGCGTTCGATACGCATCGCGACTCGGGTCGGGAAACGCTTGACCGAGGTGTCGAATAGATCGAGCAGATCTTTGTACGTGTACGAACGCTTTTCGACGCCCTTCAGCTCTTCCTCAAGCGTCGGCAGCACCCATTTTCGCATTCCAGGAAAATGGACGTTTAGCCAATAGTCGTACCAATCGAGCCGCTCCGGATACCACGGCAGCAGGTCTTTTTCTTTTTCCCTGATCGCCGAGTACAGTGCACGAACATTGTCCGAGCGATACAAATAATCGTTGTCGATCATGAACGGTTTGAACATCGCAAACGCATCCATGGTCGCCTGAGTCGTTTCCTTAAAACTCTCGGTCGATTTCTTGAGGTCGGAAATAATGTTCCCGATGCGACCACCGCCCCAACGCGGATTTGCTCGGTCAAGCAGGCTGTCGGCACCTTTCGCCAGCTTATTCAACATTGGCGCGGACGCTAGTTGATACGTGCGGTTTGTCACCGTCTGCGTCTCGACCATTCCGGCGAGTTTGTTGACGATCTTGTTGCCCGTCTCTTTCTCTTCAAAATGTTTGCGTTTGTACAACCCGACCAGGCCGACAATGCGCTTCATGTCGTTCGGGTTCGAGTCTCCCGACGATGCCTGAAAAACAAGCGGCGGATTTGGATCGACAAGCGCATTCATCGTAGCCGCCAATATCGCTCCCGAAACCATATCAACCGGTATCACATCCAGGATCAGCTTTTCATTCACGGGAATTATCGGCTGGCCGCGAAGAGCGATCAGGATCAGTGGAGCAGTCGTTGTAAAACCCTCATTCCAGCCAGGGAAAGGATATGCCTGCGATGATTCTACGATGCTTGGCCGAACCAGCGTCTTCACAATGTCATCCTGCGAAGCAATGATCTGCTCCGCGAGCGACTTCGAATACGTATAAATATTCGTCCAGCCCCAATACTCGGCACGCTCGGCGCCAAGCTCTGTGGTCCGTTCGCGGATCCACATTTTGCGTTCGCGGAAAATGGCTGACTTCAGATCTGCCTCGTCATCCGGATCGCGCCCCTCGTCCATAAAGCGCTGTCGCGCCTGCTCGCGAAACTTCGCATGTTGCACCGCGTCATCCGCTTCCTGCCTCGCCTGTTCCGACAAACGAGCGCAGTCCTCGACCTCACGATTTACATCAAAGACTGTCCCGACCAGCTCATTCTTTCTCGGGAAATACCCGACGACCGGCTCATTCTCCCAGATCGGCCCCGAGCGTTTGCCCGCGACAAAGCAAGTCGAGACATGCACCAGCCGCGGCTTTTTCATCATCCGAGCGAGCTTGATGATGTTGTTCGAACCGACAACATTCGTCCGCAGAGCGGATTCGAGCGGCGGATTAAACGTCACATTTCCGGCACCATTAATAATGATGTCGGTGTCACGCATTACCTTTTTCGCGTCCTTCTCATCGAGCCCGAGATACTCATTCCCAACATCGCCATTGACCGGCACGACCTTGGATTTAATAAAGTCCTCAAACCCGTCGCCATACTTCTCGCGCAGCGGATCAAACGTCGGGGATGTCACGATCGAAGTCCAAAACCGTATTTTCGACTCCGCCGCATCCCGCGCCCGCACCGTCGCATAGACCTTCCCGATATCCGGGAAATTATGCAGCAGCATCGACAACGTAACCTTCCCCACAAAGCCCGTCCCGCCGATAAAGAAGATCTTCTTACCCTTAAATATTTCTGTTGGTGATAGTTTCATTTTCGGAACGCGGACACTCTTGTCCGCGAGTTATTTTGCAATCCCACACGCGAACAAAAGTGTCCGCGTTCCGATTAATCCGTCACATTACACAACCCAATTATCGGCTGATGCAGCATCGTTATCTCCGCCGAGCGGCCCATGTAGCTTCGGGCCATGGCTATGGCTTCAGTTAAATTGTCGGCGCGTTCCCAGCCGAGCATTTCGGGAACGTGGGCATTTTCGGCACCGGCGACGATGACTTTGCCGACGTGCTGGCGGCCGTTTTCGCCCCAGTACCACATAAAGAATGCGTGCGCTCCGTGATAGGCGTTACCGCGGCGGTACATCTCGATGTATGCCGGATTGGTAGCGAATTCGCGTTCATATTTCTCGCGCAGGTAAAATGCATCACGCGACTCGGGCAGCAGACGATGGAAGAATTCGATATACGAGGGGTGAAACTTATGATCGAATTCATCAAAACACGGATGCGTAATGATCATCACGCCGCCCTTTCTCAGCAAGGGCTTGTTCCGGTACATATTAAAGTGATACCCGAGAGCCATCACCTGAACAAGGATCGGATTGAGAGCCGAATATACGTTGTAGGGCGAGATGTCCGGAATGCCCGAGATCAGGATGTCGCACTGGCCTTTTACCGGTATCTCGTACTGCTGATAGTTCTTCTCAAGAATTTTCTCGTGAACAGGCTCGGTTTTGCCAGCGTAACATGCGATCAACTCATACTGGGCCGGAATGGCGTGGAGCATCTTGCGCCTCGCCGCACGCGGCATTTTTGAGAAGGTCTTGGCCATCACTTCCCATTTCATACGGTCCGCAAAACTGAATTCGTCCTCGTTCCGCGTCAGGATGTCATATCCCTCGGGGAACATCTTGTTGTTGATCGCCGTCTCGATGTGAAAGACCTTGCACTGCTCATCGACCAGGTGGCCGAGTCGAATGACCTTGTGATTCAAGGCGGATTTTGGCGGGTCCATGTACGAATCCGAGTCACGGATCGTCTGCGGATCGTGGTGAGCACGGAGGGATTCGTAATCGCACAGCCCTACCGCGACCGATTTGTGGCCGCCGTCCATCGGGACGAGATTGATGTTCAGATAGATCAGCAGGTCGCTCTCGATCGCACGCTTGTTGACCCGCAGCGGTTCGTTATGCCGCGTGACACCGAGCGTGACCAGATTGTCGTCGTCCTCGGCATCGTGGTTGTAATAGCGGTCGGGATAGTATTCGTTGTAGATGTCAGCACCGACCATCCGCTTCATTTCCCAGGCAGTCATCTTACGGTGCAGCGAATTTGCGATGATCAAATGCACGTCATCGACGCCATTCGCCCCGCACATATCCAGCACAACCTCAAGCATCGTCTGCCGCAGGTCAGGCGTCTGCATCGGCGGCAGCGGCAGCGAAATGTCATCCATCGCGATAGTAACCCGCATTCCAGGCTCGAGCAAAGCATAAAGCGGCTCCATCTCGATCGGATGATTTACCGCGTAACGGATAGCCGCCTCGCGGTTAGGCAACCCCTTGATCGGCGGATTCGGATAAATAACCCGCGTCCCGACCGGCAGGTCATTAATTATAAAATCCTCACCAAAAGGCATGATCCGCGGAGCGGAATCTTTGTCGATGTAAACGATCGATTCGTGTGTTTTGCGTCTAAGTTCAAGAGCCATGTTATTAATTACCTATTTTTTGTCGAGGGCCTTTATCGCTTCAATCATCGTTTCCACCGCTTTCACGTAGAATGCTTGCGGCACCTTCTCAAAATCGTCCGTTGGCTGGTGGTAGTCTGGATGGTCTTCAACGCCGAAATAGATGAACGGGATCTTCTCGCGATGAAACGATGCGTGATCCGATTGGTTGGTCCAGTCGTCACGGCCAAGTTTTGGGTCATCGTGACCAAGCAGTAATTTCACGCCGGCCTTTTTTTGAGCTGCTTTCATTGCGGGTATTAGATTCGGATAAAGGAATGTTCCCGCGGCGTAAAGTTCGCCTTTGTCGCCCCGTGACACCATGTCCAGGTTGACATTCAAGACGATCTTTTCCTTTTCAACCGGTAGATTCTGAACGAAATGTCGTGAGCCAACAAGACCTTTTTCCTCCGCATCGAAAACCGCAAAAATCAGCGAATGGGAAGGCTTATGCTTTCTAAAATACTTCGCAATGGCAAATAGTGCTGCCGTTCCCGATGCGTTGTCGTCAGCACCGTTGTATATCTTGCCGTCTCGAATGCCGTCATGATCGTAATGGGCAGAAATGACAATGTACTTCTCAGCCGCTTTCCCTTTGATCTCGCCAACAAAATTAACTCCCTTGAGTTTCAAAGTTGAACGGCGAAGTGAAAACTCGAATTCCTGCTTAAAAGTTGAACCAAACGGTAGTACGCCCGACTCCCTCAACCTATTTTCTACAAAATCCCGAGCTTTCTGCATCGACGGCAGGTCAGCCGAACGGCCTTCCATTTCGTCCGACGAAAGCTGTTTGAGATCTTGGATGAGCTTGGTCGCATCAAAAAGTTTCGAGGAAGGTGCGTTCGCCGAACTGCCTTGAGCGATCAGGCAAGACGCTGAAAAGAGAACAACTAAGAAGAACTTTAGAAACTGTCTCATAAAAACTACAGACTACTTAAGGTCGACCACCGCCCAGTCATGCTGCAAGGCCGCCTGCTTCAATCGAAAATCCGGACAAACCGCAACCGGATGTCCAACTATTGAAAGCATCGGCAGATCCGAAATACTATCGGAATAAGCGTATGAATCGGAGAGATTAATATTCTCGCGTTCGGCATATTCGCGTATCCATTGAGCTTTTGTTGCCGAGGCCATTACAGGTGGCAGGACGCGGCCGGTGGCGTAGCCGTTGACGAATTCGAGGCGGTTGGCTACGTAGTCGTCGATGCCGAGGTGATCCATTAACTTGGCGATCGTGAAGTCGAGTGCTCCGGTGAGCACGATCTGACGTTGGCCGATCTTCCTGCCGGAGGCGATGAGGTCGAATGTGCCGGGGAAGATCGCGGGCTTTAGGACTTCCTCAAAAAGCTCATCGGAAAAATACCGCAGCCGGTCCTGTGAAAAGCCTGAATAGCTCTTGAAGAACACCTCGTTAAATACGTTTCGCGAATACAGATCAGTGATACCAAAGAACGGCAATTTCGCGAGCGTGCCGACCGACTTTTTCGCGGTTTGCCACAGGCCCTGCTGCCGCTTGGCGTAAAAGGCGAGCGTGTGTACCAGATTTGTGCTGACCAGCGTCCCTTCGAGATCGTAAAATGCGGCTGGTTGTCCGTTTTTATTCATTCCGGCTTTGTGTTATTTTATTCAAAAATCCAAATTCTTAATTGTCGATTGGCGACAATCATATCACGTTCAGAGGCATTTTACGTCATGAAGTACAGCAAGCCCGCAATTTTTATCGGAATTGTAATTACATTGTGCTTACAATTTGCATGTGCTGAGGCCGACGCTATAGAACCGGAGCGTCCATCGGTCAGTTCTGAGACAATTTCAACGTCGCTCACTCAGTCCGAAGCCCTTTTCAAACAACGCGACGACATCGCCAAGCTTCGCGAGGCGATAACGGTTCTCCGAAAAGCTCGCGACCCTCGCCAACGAAACTTTGAGGTGGAGTGGAAGTTCGCAAGGCTGAATTATTTCCTCGGCACACAGTCAACCGACGAGAAAGAAGCGAATAAAGCTTTCGAGGAAGGACGCGATGCCGGCAAGATCGCTTCGACTCTCGAACCTCAAAAAGCTGATGGCCATTTCTGGTACGGCGCTAGTCTCGGCGAACTTTCGCGAAAGAATATGCTAACGGTTGGCCTTAAATCGATCGACCTTGTACGCGGTGCGATGCAAAAGGTAGTTGAAATACAGCCCAATTATCAAAATACCAGTGCCTACGACGTTCTCGGCCAGATCGAGCTCGAGACGCGGCTCTATGGCGGCAAGGCTGAAAAGGCAGTCGAGCTCCTCGAAAAAGGTCTTGAGAACGAGAAAGACAACATGAACCTGCACCTACACCTTGCTGAGGCATATCTCGCCGTCAGGAAGGAAGGCGAAGCTCGAAAGCAGCTCGATAAGGTCCTGAGCATGAAGCATAACCCTGATTTTCTGATCGAATGTCGAGAAGCGGTCGAAAAAGCGAAAAAGTTGTTAGCTACTAAGTTTTAAGGCCGATGCAAGCTACAATTCTAAGAATGCGACGTGCCATATTTCCAGGTTCATTCGACCCGCTTACAAACGGACACCTCGACATCATCAAGCGCTCGGCTCCGCTGTTTGACGAGATGATCGTCGCGGTTCTCAACAACGCCGACAAGCACCCGATGTTCTCGGTCGAAGAACGCTGCGAAATGATCGGCGAGGTTCTGCCGCTGGTCGAGACAGATGGATGCAAGATGCGTGTCGAGAGTTTTTCAGGACTGACCGCAGATTTCGCCCGAAAAAGCGAAGCAACCGCGATCGTCCGCGGCATTCGTGCCGTCAGTGATTACGAATACGAGCTCCGCATGGCATTGATGAACCGCCGCCTCGAGCCAACCATTGAAACGGTATTCCTCATGGCAGGCGAAGAATACAGTTACGTGTCTTCGACGCTGATGAAACAGGTTTTCGAACTCGGCGGACGCGTCGAGGGATTGATCCCGGCGATCGTTGAAAAGCGCATGCGGGACAAACTTAGAAATTAGCCACAGAGAGCACAGAGTTCACAGAGAAAACGTATTTCTTGATCACATCATTCCGTCTATGACTCTCCTCTGTGCTCTCGGTGAACTCTGTGGCAAAATGCTTTTATGACCTTCCCTGTTTCAAAACACGTTGCCGCGATGCGAGGTTCCTCGACGCTTATTGCGGCGGCCGCTGCGGCAGATATGCGTGAGCGAGGTATCGATGTGATCGATATGTCGGTCGGCGAACCCGACTTTGACACGCCTGAATTTATTAAGCAGTACGCCTGGGAAGGCCTGAAGAAAGGCCTGACGAAATACACCGCAACCGCCGGAATGGCGGATTACCGCTCGGCCATTGTTGAGTTTTACGCCTCGCGATTTGGTGCTGATATCAAGGTTGCCGAGGTTGCCGCTTCGTGCGGCGGCAAACAGGCATTGTTCAATGCTGCGTGTACGCTGCTGAATCCGGGTGACGACGTTCTGATACCCAAGCCATACTGGGTCACCTTTCCTGAGATCGTGACATTCTGCGGAGCGAACAGCGTTTTTATCGAGACCGAACAAACCGACTTCATCCTCACCGCCGACCAGGTCGCGGCGGCGATCACCGATAAGACCAAACTCCTGATCATCAACAGCCCGAGCAATCCGTCCGGCCGGGTTATTCCACCGGACGAAATGCGCCGGATCGTAGAAGTGTGTGCGGCACGCGGGGTTTATGTGATGACGGACGAGTGTTATTTGTTCTTCGCGTATCCGCCCGCCGAGCCATTTTCGCTCGCCTCTCTGCCGGACGAGCTTAGGGAATACGTCTGCGTTGCCGGAAGCTTTTCGAAAACCTACGCGATGACCGGCTGGCGTGCCGGCTATACCATCGCAAACGAGGCTTGGACCAAAGCGATGGTCAAACTTCAAAGCCACTCAGCAACGCACCCAACATCGTTTGTCCAATACGCCTGTGCAAAGGCCTTGCGAAACCAAGACGAGACGATGGCCGCCGTATCGGCGATGACTGCCGAATACGAACGCCGTCGAAACTGGCTCATTCCGGCACTGAATGAGGTCAACGGATTCAAGTGCGCCATGCCGGAAGGTGCGTTTTATGCTTTTGTAGATGTGCGTGGATTGCTTGGTGCTGAATTCACTGCTTCGGCCGATGTAGCAGACAAATTGTTACGAGATGCTCACATCGTTGTAACCGACGGAGCCGGTTTCGGAGCCGATGGCTTCTTGCGCTTTTCGTATGCGACTTCGCTGGAGAATCTCGAGAGGGCTGTCGATGCTATGAAACTCATGTTCGGAGTGAAAGCAGTTCCGGCATGATCACTCGCCAAAGACGAGTTGAAACCCATTACAATCCCTGATCGTTATCTCAACGCAATCGTAGATTCGCTTGATCGGCCCTTCGACTATCTCGACTCCCGCGGCAAGAAACTCGGTGAGCAGTTCGTTGATAGCCGAAACAAAGATATACGCATCGGTGCCTAGGCCGTGACGTACGTCTTCATTGGTTTGAGTTTGGTCCCCGTCGGACTTGCCAAAGTGTATTTCCGCATTACCGCGCCGTACCATCGCGTAAACCGGCGGCTCGGCGAAGAATCCTAAGATCTCAAATCCAAGCTTGTCACGATAATATTCGGCAGTTCCTACAACGTCGGTTACGACAAATTGTGGAGCCAGTCCGGTAAATTCACACTTCGCCATCGCTATTCACCGCCGGTCATCAATAATCCGATGTCTTCGGTCGAGGCTGTCTTTGGGTCGACCTCGCCGACGATCTTACCCTCGCGGATGATAAGCAGGCGGTCGGCGAGTGCCGTAACTTCCTCTAATTCGGCAGATACAAGCAAAACGGCGGAACCGGCATCGCGGAGGCCGATGAGTTTCTTATGTATGAATTCGATCGCTCCGATGTCCACGCCGCGGGTTGGTTGAGACACGAGAAGTAGTTTTGGCTTCAGGCCGAATTCGCGGCCGATGATCAGTTTTTGCTGATTGCCGCCGGAGAGCGATTTCGCTGGTTGAGAAGAATCGCCGGGACGAACATCGAAATTGTCGATTATCTCGCCGCAGCGTTTACCGATCGCGGCGGCACTCATGAGTCCGCTCGAAGCTGTGATCGGCGGTCGGTAGTGAACCCCTAAGATCGAATTCTCGGTGAGTGCAGAACTAAGTAAAAGGCCGCGTTTGTGCCGATCCTCGGGAATGTGTGCGATACCAAGTTCCTTCAATTCCCTCGCGGAACAATTCGTCACATCCTTACCGTCAAATTCAATGCTTCCACCACTCGGCTTAGCCAAACCGGCGAGAGCTTCGATAAGTTCGGTCTGTCCGTTGCCCTCGATACCTGCGACACCAACGATCTCGCCCGCCTTAACAGAGAACGAAACTCCGTTGAGCGACGCTCCGTGTTTGCCGCCGACACGCAGATCTTTGACCTCAAGCACGGTGGCCGTGGGCGAAGCATCAGTCTTTTCGACACGAAGCAAAACATCGCGTCCAACTATCATTCGAGCCAGATCTTTCGCACTAGTTTCAGCGGTTTGTACATGACCGACCGTCTTTCCGTCGCGCATCACGGTAACTTCGTCCGAGATAGCGAGCACCTCGTCGAGTTTGTGCGTGATGATGATGATCGTCTTGCCCTGCTCCTTCATCCTGCGAAGGATCCCGAAAAATTCTTCCACTTCCTGCGGCGAAAGCACGGCTGTCGGCTCATCGAGGATCAGAGTATCAGCATTTCGGTAGAGAGCTTTGAGCAGTTCGACGCGTTGCTGTTGGCCGACTGATAGATCTTCGATAACGGAACGAGGATTTACGCCGAGTTTTAGTTCGTCAGAAAGTGTCTGAATTTCGGCGTTGGCCTTCTCAAGATCAAGGCTTGCCGCCGAGCCGGTCTCAGCCCCAAGCACAATATTCTCAGCCGCCGTCATCGTATCGACGAGCATAAAATGCTGATGCACCATGCCGATCCCAAGCGCGATAGCATCATGCGGATTCTTGATCGTCACCGCATTTCCATTAAGAATGATCTCGCCGCCATCCGGCGTGTAAAAACCATAGACGATCTTCATCGCCGTCGATTTCCCAGCCCCATTCTCGCCAACGATCGCATGGATCGTGCCCTTATGAACGGTCAGCGAAACGTCGTCGTTAGCAACGCAATCACCGAATGCCTTTTTGATATTTTTCAGTTCAAGCATGGTCTAATTCGCCATCGCATCCGTAACCTTGATCTCGCCCGTACCGATCTTTGTTCTGGCCTCTTCGACTTTCTTGATGACATCGGCAGGGATCAGAGCCTTGTTGAAATCGTCCATCGCGTAAGCGACGCCGTCTTTATCGAGGCCGAAGACGTGAAAGCCGCCGCTGAATTTTCCGGCGAGGATCTCTTTCACCACGTCATAAACCGCGTTATCGACGCGTTTTACCATTGAGGTAAGGACGAAGCCGGGCTTGACGCCGTTCTGGTTGGAATCGACACCGATGACAAATTTATTTGCCTCGCCCTGCGCATTTTTGCCGTACTGTTCAACCGCGTCAAAGGCTCCGAGGCCGGAATTTCCGGCGGCGGTGAAGATTACGTCAGCACCTTTCTCGATCTGTGCGAGCGAGAGTTCTTTGCCTTTGCCAGGGTTGTTCCAGGCGCTGTCACTGACGCCGACGAAATTCTCAACGACCTTGATCTGGGGATTTACTGACCTTGCACCTTCGGCGTAACCAGTTTTGAATCTATGGATCAGCGGAATATCCATGCCGCCGAGGAAGCCGATCGTTCCGGTCTTCGATTTCGAAGCAGCGATCATTCCCACTAGATACGAACCTTCGTGCTCACGGAAAACGAGCGACGCGACGTTTTTGAGCGGAGTCTTGCCGTCGGCTTCAAAGATAACGCCGTCGACGATCGCGAATTTGTTGTTTGGGTAGTCGAGAGCGACCTTTTGCATGATCGGGCCTTGGGCAAAGCCAACGCCGATCACAAGATCGAAATTCTTCTCGGCAAACGCACGCATCGCCGGTTCGATCGAGGTCGGATTACCAGGCTCGACGTCGTAGAGACAAATGTCGAGGTCTTTCTCGGCACGTTTGACGCCTTCCCACGCCGCGGCGTTGAACGAGCGGTCATTCTTGCCGCCAATGTCGAAAACGATGCCGACCTTTGCCTTACAGCCCTCGCGTCTCGCCTCAGTCCGTTGCATACAAGACGCGGCGAAAATCGCCACAAAGACGATCGCGAGTCCCGATAAATTTCTTCTGCTCATAAGAGTTTAGACCACCGCTCTTATCAAATTAGTTGTTCTGGGGATATCCTTCGATATTCTATACGCGCGTGCGAGACTTTCACTAATGGCTTCCCCCTGATTCGCCTTGCGACAATAGATCACACCAAGCTCATCTCCCTTATGCACACGGTCACCGATCTTGAGCGTCGAGGCGTAACCGACTGCATGATCGACGCCGTCCTCGGCCTTCACACGTCCGCCACCAAGCGAACAAACCGCGTTTCCGACAACGAGCGTATCAACATCCGAAACATAGCCCCCCGTAAGAGCGATCACAGGCACCTGCTTTAAGCCCTTTGTCAGCAACATTTCCGGCTTGTCACAGATGGCGGGATCACCACCTTGGAGCTCAATATTCTTGCGAAATCTCTCAAGAGCCTCGCCTGATTCTATTGCCTTACCGATCCTGAATTTCGCGTTCTCAACCGACGCGGCCATCTTTGTCTGGACTAGCATCGGAGCCGCCAGATCGATCGAAAGGTCGAGCGTTGGCCGCATCGAATCTTCGGTCTCACCGCGTAGGATCTTGATACATTCGTACACCTCGAGGGCGTTTCCTACGTACTTGCCAAGCGGTTGGCACATATCTGTGATGAGCGCTTGGGTCTTTACGCCAAAAGTACGTCCGGTCTCGACCAGAGCGTGGGCAAGCTTGAGCGAGTCAGCGTACTTTGGGATAAATGCACCCGAACCCGTCTTGACATCCAAAACCAGCATCGAGGCCCTCAGAAAGTTTCTTGGACATTATCGACGCAACGATCATAGGAATGTAAGCGATCGTAGCCGTTGCGTCGCGGAGTGCATAGAGTTTTTTATCGGCGGGTGCGATCTGCTTCGTCAGCCCGACGAGGCCAAATCCGCACTTTTTCATCACCTTCTTAAGGTCCGCAAAAGAGAGGTTTACGTCGTACCCGGGAATCGATTCGAGTTTGTCCAGTGTGCCGCCGGTATGGCCGAGGCCGCGTCCCGAGATCATTGGGACCGCAACACCACAAGCCGCCACCACGGGCGCGATGATCAGTGACGTTTTGTCACCTACACCACCCGTCGAATGCTTATCCGCCTTCGGAGCGTCGATATCCGAGAAGTCCATTATCGTTCCCGAATTAAGCATCGCCCCGGTGATCGAATACTGTTCCCGACGATTGAGCCCGCGAATAAAGATCGCCATCATCAGCGCCGATATCTGGTAATCTGCCCAAGTGCCATCGACAACGCCTTCGATAAAAGAAGTGATCTGCTCGTCAGAAAGAGCTTTGTTATCGCGTTTTGTGGTGATTATTTCTTGAGGGCGCATAATGTCAAGCCGGAACCAATGCAATCGTAGCCCTGACGACTTCAGGTATTTACATCAAATCGGTGTTACCATTTTCTCACAGAAATGATTTGATTTAAATGCAGAGACCGCTGAGCAGGCAGAGCAAAAAAGATCAGAACAAAATGTCCGCCGCATTCTCCTCTGCTCCATCAACGATCTCTGCCTTTATTTGTGTTCTCGGACGACCAAAACGATCGCCTGGGCACGCACCGCCCGTCGTTCGCCCACCGAATCTACAGCCTCACCGGTCTTGGCCTTAACGCTTACACGCTCAATATCAATGCCCATTGCTTCGGCAAGATTCGTTCGCATCGCGTCGATGTGCGGCCGCAACTTTGGTCTCTCCAGATCGATGACAGAATCGAGATTCGCGAGTGAATAGCCTTTTTCCTTGATGAGACCGACAGCGTAACGAAGAAATTGTGAGCTTTCAGCATTTCGCCACCTCTCTTCCTCGTTTGGAAAGTACGAACCGATATCGCCAAGCGCCAATGCCCCCAGTACCGCATCAGTTGCTGCGTGCATCAACACATCCGCATCTGAATGGCCGTCGGCACCGAGATCAGACTCGATCGTCACGCCGCCAATGACGAGCGGCCGCCCAGCGACAAGACGGTGAATGTCCGTTCCAAATCCTATTCGATTCATAAGTCAGAACCACCTCCGGTGGCGGGTGGTTGAACTCGCACTACTCTCCACGTTGTGCGGCACCGATCAGCGAGCTTCGTTCCGCCCTCCTACGCAGGCAGCCCCGACAGGATCGCCTCGGCGAATATGATATCTTCCCGCCGCGTGATCTTGATATTTCGGGAACTGCCCTCGACAAACGTGATCGGGTGGCCGAGCTTTTCGACGAGGTAGCACTCATCGGTCACCGTCTCGTCAATTTCTCCAAGATCAAACGCACTACGCAGAACTTGGATCTTAAAAGCTTGCGGCGTCAACGCCCGCCTCAGTTTATCACGGTCAAGCGTACCGGCGATCTCGTCGCCACGGATCGTCTTTATAGTGTCGGTAACAGCTCCGACCAAACACGCGGCTCCGCTCTCGCTCGCCTTCGCGACCGTCGCTATGATCTCATCAACCGAAACCAGCGGCCTCGCTCCATCGTGGACGGCAACGACCTCACACTCGCCTGAAACTGCGGCCAGACCATTCCGTACAGATTCCGCCCGCGTTGGGCCGCCGACCACGATATTTCGTAGCTTTGTTATTTCAGATCTGAAATTTGAGATCTCAAATTCCGCCCGCCCCGATTCAGACAAAACCAGCACGATCTCATCAATCGCCGGACAAGTCTCAAATCGCTCTAAAGTGTGTATTATTAGCGGCTTACCAAGGATGTGAACGAACTGCTTTGGCTGTGTGGGATCAAATCTCTGACCGCTTCCGGCGGCGACGATGATGGCGGTATTCATGGGTAGTGAATAGTGATTAGTGAACACTGAATAGGTAAAAGGTGAATGCTTTTTAACTTTTCACCATTCACTATTCCCTGTCCACTATTCTATTTCTTCAATGATCGTCGTCTGTCGCAGTTCTCTTGTGGCTTTACGAAAGCCCAACGAACGCGAATCGTGGATGCTGAACGACGAGGAGTCCTGCGAATTGCCGTTCGCCTCCTCTTTCTCTTCCCAAAGACGGCCGAATATCATCTTACCTGCGGTCGTCTGGAGAACGCTTGTGACAGCGATGTCGGCGGTTTTGCCGATCAGGCGGCGGGCATTGTCCACCACGACCATTGTCCCGTCATCGAGATACGCGACGCCCTGGTTGTATTCCTTGCCTTCTTTAAGGATGAAAACTCGCATCGCCTCGCCGGGGAGGACCACAGGCTTAAGAGCGTTAGCCAGCTCATTAATATTCAGCACCTCAACTCCTCGTAACTGCGAGACCTTGTTGAGGTTAAAGTCATTGGTGATGATAACAGCGTCGAGTTGCAAGCCGAGTTCGATCAGCTTAAGGTCAACTTCCTTGACGTTAGGAAAGTCCGTTTCGACGATCTGGATATCAAGCTTGCTGTTATTCCGAAGACGCTGGAGCATGTCCAGTCCGCGGCGTCCGCGTTGGCGTTTTGACGAATCAGCGGAGTCAGCAACCTGCTGCAACTCGGCAAGAATAAAATGCGGAATAATGAGCGTACCGCCCCAAAAACCCGGTTTCCGAGACATCCGCAATGCGTCCGTCAATGATCACCGACGTGTCAAGCACCTTGTAATCACGCTTGATGTTCTTATCGCTAAAGATACCGCCCAAAGCGGACAGATCGATGTAATCGCCCTTCGCCGCACCGACCATGAGGCCGACATAGCCCATAAAGAACGCGAGGGAGATAGTTAGAAACGTTTGCATCTCCGCCGAAACCGCTGCCTCTTTTTGGATCGAGATCAAAACACCGATCAAAAATGCTCCGACAATTCCCAGTATCGAGCCAACGGCGGCACCGATCAAAGTCTTGAGCGATGCTCGACGCACACGCATCTCAAACCCAATGATCATCAGAGCAACCACAGCTCCGAGACCTGCCGACAGGATATGTCTCGTGCCATCGTCGGCCACCAGCGACAGCCCGAATCGCTGCGTCCGCTCAAACGGGTTGAGCAGGTAGCCGAGCAGCACAAGCATCCCGACAAAAGCGATCCTGAGAATAAGGATGTCTATTTTCATAAACGAGAGAAAGTTTAGCACAAAAAAAAATTACCTGAAATGGTTTCGAAAGCCGTCAGGAAGTCCTGGTTCTGAGAGTTTGTCCGTTTTGGAAAAAAACGACGATTACTTTCACTTTTCCATGCCTCGGTTTTTTGCAGACTGTTCGATGCGTTAGTATTTCGTTAATGAAGAGTATCAAAGCAATTATAGTTGTTGTGGCGGCGATGGGTTTTGCATTTGCCTGTGCAGACCAGAAACCGCAGCGTTATTCGATCGCTCAGAGCAAAGCTCCCGAAGCTTCTCTTTTCCGCCAGAATTGCGCCATCTGCCACGGCCCCGAGGCCGAGGGCAAGACTCTTGGCGACGGCCGGGCTATCCCAAATATTCGCGATGGCGAACACAAATACGCTACCGACGAACAGATCTTCGATCACATCTCAAACGGTGGCAACGGCATGGTGCCTTTCCGGAACATGCTGACCGAGCGGGAGATCAAGTCGCTCGTTCGATTCGTTCAGGAGGATCTGCGAAAGGGCGATGCGAAGAAGTAGTCATAGATACCCGACCCATCCGTGTCTATCTGTATTCATCTGTGGTTAAATTACTCTTATGAAGATTCTCATCACAGGAGCCAGCGGGCTCGTTGGCACGGAATTACAAAAATCATTCGCGGAGAAGGGCTACGAAATGCTGCTTGCGTCGCGCAGCGAGCCGAAGGATGACAAACACATCCAATGGAGTATCGAAGAAGGTTTTACTGAGCCTGAAAAACTCGAAGGTACCGATGCCGTCGTGCATCTTGCCGGCGAGAATGTTAGCGGCGGCCTGCGTTGGAGTGATGAAAAGAAAAAAGCGATCCGCGACAGTCGTGTTTTGGGCACGCGGAATGTGGTTGACGCGATCTCGAAGCTGAAGGATAAGCCAAAGGTATTCGTCGCATCATCTGCGATAGGATTTTATGGTGAGCGTGGTGACGAAGAGGTCACCGAATCGAGCGCGGCAGGCGACACGTTCCTCGCAGATGTCTCAAAACAATGGGAATCGGAATCTCGTCGTGCTGAGGACGCGGGTATTCGTACAGTATTGCTCCGCACTGGCATCGTCCTTTCAAAAGACGGCGGTGCGTTGGGTACGATGCTAACTCCATTCAACCTAGGCGTCGGCGGCGTGGTCGGGAGCGGCAAGCAATGGATGAGCTGGATCTCGATGGAAGACGAGATCGCGATCATCAACTTCGTCATCGAAAACGAAAACATCCGCGGCGCAGTCAACGCCGTCAGCCCGAATCCGGTCACAAATCAGGAATTCACAAAAACACTAGGCGAAGTCCTCTACCGCCCGACCTTCATCCCGCTCCCCGAATTCGCCGTCTCTATGGTCTTCGGCGAAATGGGCGACGCGTTGTTATTAGCGAGTACAAAGGTGTTGCCGAAACGCCTGACGGATGCGGGGTTTGAATTCAAATATCCCGATCTAAAGCCGGCGATAGAGAACGCAGTCGCGTGAGAGCTTTAACGCTAAGGTGCAAAGACGCAAAGGAACTTTATGATTTCCCTTTGCGTTTTTGCAACTTTGCGACTTTGCGTTAAATTTTCTTACTGAATATCGTCAACGAAATTCCGCCAAGTATCAACGCCGCCGCGATACCGAGCCGTAACGTCGCGATCTCACCCAACATCAATATCCCAAACCACGCCGCGATCACAGGCACCGCAAGCTGCAAAACAGCGGCCCGCGTCGAGGTGTGATATTTGAGGGCCGCGTACCAGATGGCATAGCCGAATCCGGAAGTGATTGCTCCGGAGAGAACGGCAAGGACGATGCCGCGTGTTGATAGTTGAAGATTGGGAAGATAGACCAATGCGATAACCGCGGCGAACGGCAGTGAGCGTACGAAATTGCCTGTCGTGTCCGCGAGCGGATCGCTGCTGCCTTTGCCTCGCAGCGTGTATCCGGCCCACGCCATTCCGGCGGCGGCCATTATGAGCGAGCTGACCAGCGGCGGCGATGCGAGGCCCGGAAAGACGAGATACACCAACCCCGCGAGAGCAATGACGAGGCCGAGCCATTCGAGTACAGTCGGCCGTTCGCCGCATAAGATCGTCACTGCGATCATCGTCATCTGCACGGACCCAAACAATATCAACGCTCCAGTTCCGGCCGTCAGCCCGAGGTACGCAAACGAAAAACACGCTGCATACGCAAACAGAAAAAACGCCGAAGGCCAGCTTCCGCGTTTCATTTTCCCCTTATCTTTACCAAAAAAATGGCTAATGACGATCAGAGCGATCGCACCTGACACCAGCCGCACGCCAGTAAAACCGGCCGCATCCGCCTCTTCGCCGCGCAGTGCCATCCGGCAGAGGATCGAGTTAAATGCGAAGGCAAGAAGGGCGAAAGTTGTGAGCAGGAACGGCTTCATTCGATGTCACTGGATATTATCACGTGCCAATTTTCGCACGAACTCCCGAATTCCCTCGATCTGCTACAAAAAATGGCCTATCTGCACGACCTCGACCACGATCTTGTGCACATTTACTACGTCGCTACGCGGCAAATTGGCGAGATTTCTCAAAATGCAAAGGCCGATGTCCGCCCGACACCGGCCTTTTGTAGCAATTCAGGCAAACCTCCATCCATTGCCTTACTGAAAACACGGATTTTTCCTGAGACTCCGCCCCGAATTTCGCAGCGTCCATGGATTTTCGCTAAAAGTCCGTCCCGGATTTCGCACCATCCACGGATTTTCGCCAAAACTCCGTCACGGATTTCGCGCCGTCCACGGATTGTCGCCAAAACTCCGTTCCGAATCTCGCGGGCTCCATGGATTTTCGCTAAAACTCCGTCCCAAATCTCGCGGGCTCCATGGATTTTCGCTAAAACTCCGTCCCGAATCTCGCAGCCTCCATGGATTTTCGCCAAAACTCCGTCCCGAATTTCGCAGCGTCCACGGATCTCAGGCAATTTGGTCTGGATCGTCAGCCGCGCGGCGTTCCGGCCGCATGTGCGGGAAGAGAATTACGTCGCGGATGGAGTGTTTGTTGGTCAAAAGCATGACCAAACGGTCGATCCCGATGCCAATTCCGGCCGCCGGCGGCATTCCGTAGCTTAGGGCACGGATGTAATCTTCGTCGAGAACCATCGCTTCCTCGTCGCCGCGTTCGCGCTCGGACATTTGGTCAACAAAACGCTCGTATTGTTCCTTCGGATCGTTCAATTCGCTGAAACCGTTCGCGACTTCCATTCCATTTATGAACAATTCGAACCGCTCCGCGATCGAAGAATCGTCCGGCGATGCCTTAGATAACGGCGAAATGGACTTCGGATAGTCGATCACAAACGTCGGTTGTGTCAATTTGTCTTCGACGTGCTCGTCAAAGGCCGCAATTACGTTCAGATCATCGACCGGGACGCCCGGCGCGTACTTCTCGATCGCCGCTTTCATCGAAATTCTTTCGAATTTGCCGAAATCTATCTCATTCTCACCATATTTCACGACCAAACTGCCGTCATTTGCCTTCGCGACGGCGTCTTTTATCATCGTTTCGGCGAGATCCATCATGCCGTTGACGTCCATGTAGGCGACGTAGAACTCGAGCATGGTGAATTCCGGGTTGTGACGCTGCGAAAGGCCTTCGTTGCGGAAATTTCGATTTAGTTCGTAGACCTTTTCGAACCCGCCGACGACCAGACGCTTTAAGTAAAGCTCCGGTGCGACTCGTGCGTAAAGCGGGATGTCGAGAGCGTTGTGATGCGTCTCAAACGGCTTTGCCGCCGCTCCCGTAGCCTTCGGCGTGAGCATCGGCGTTTCTACTTCGATAAATCCCGCGTCGTCGAGAAAGCGTCGAAGGCCGGAAACAAGCTTTGCACGCCGCTCAAAAACCTCACGGGTCGTCAGGCCGTCGTGTTCGACCTGCAGCGTCGACGCGATCAGGTCCGCGTAGCGAAAACGCCGCTGCAACTCGGGATCCGCGATGCCGTGCATTTTGTCCGGCATCGGCAGCATCGCTTTGGTGAGGAACTGAAGCCTTTCGACGTGGACCGATACTTCGCCGGTATTTGTGACGAAAAGATAGCCTTCGACGCCGATCAGGTCGCCGTGATCCAGCAGTTGCCACAGAGCCCAGCCGTTTTCGGCGTCGACCGTGCCGTCGCCGTCGTTTTTGATCAAAGCGAGCGGGCCTTTTTTGTTGCAATAGACCTGCAGCTTCGACATTCCGTCGGTAAGATGAACAAAATTACCGCGCGTCGGCGTAGTCAGCCGGCCCGCGATGCTAACCGTTCCGAGAGCTTTTAGTTCCTCATTCAGCGCATCTTTCTTCTCCGCCGGCGGACGCTCGCCTTCGCCCAGGCTCGCCTTGATCTCAGCCATCCGCGCCTCGATGTCGGCGACTTTTTCAAAATGTTTCAGAGCCGTGATCGTGTCTTCGACACCGCTCACCGAGCTGCGCACGAATTTATTCGGATAAACGTTGCCAACCAACGCCCCGATCGCCTCCAGCGAAGCCTTCCGCGCCTCGGTCTGGTCGTTTGGAGTGATGATGTCTTCGAATGAAGGAATGCTCATAATAAACCTCTGATTATAGTTAACTGCCCTCACGGCGGCAAACAACTTTCCGATATGGCACAATAGACGCACCGCAGGTGAACGCGTGACCACCCCGTCACACGTTTTCTGCGGATAGGTGCGTTTATGGCGAATGAGTTCGATGAATTAATTGGTGCGGTCAATAAAGGCACGCGTTTGATCAGCCTCAGCGGACTGACGTCGATCGCGGCGAAGGCTCAGGTTTTGATGCGTCTGCGTGCCGAGACTGGCAAACGCTTCGCCGTCGTCGCGGATACAAATTACGACATCGACCTCTGGGCTGACGATCTCGAATTCTTCGCGGCCACGGACATGGGCGAAGAATTTCGCCCGCTCACGCTTCCCTCGTTCGACACCGATCCATACTCCGGCGTCTCACCTCACGCCGAAACTCAGGAACGTCGGGCGTTGGCTCTCTGGCAGATCGCCAAAGGTGAGAGTGACATCTTGGTGATGTCCGGGCGTTCGCTGATACAGCGAACTGCCTCGGTTGACGAGATCGCATCTTTAGGTTGTGAACTCGTTCGCGACGCAGATTCGCCGCCTGAGGATGTCGTCTCGCGGCTCATCGCGGGCGGTTACGTTCGCGAAGACCCCATCTTCGGCCCCGGCCAATTCTCGATCCGCGGCGGCATCATCGACATCTGGTCGCCCGATGCGGAGACGCCCGTTCGAGTTGAGTTTTTTGGCGATACGGTCGATTCGATACGATCTTTTGACGCCGACACGCAGCTTTCTGTCGAACAGCTAAAGTCCGTCGCTATTGCTCCGATGCGTGAATTCGCGACGACACCGCAAGATCTAAAAGACTGGGCATTCTTTGCCAACGAAAGATTCGGCCAGCCAAAATTCGCCCGTACCCTGCGTGACCGCACGGATTTCGCGAAAGAGGGCGAGACCTTCTCCGGCTGGGAATTCCTAATGCCGATGGTCAAGCCGCTGACCGCGAGCATTTTCGATCACTTGACCGATTACGTTTTCGTCATCGACGAACCCGCGACCATCGAGCATTCGCTGACCAATCTGTACGAACGCCTTGTCACCACTCACGCCGCGATCACCGACGCCGGAGATGTTGGCCTCGACATTGAAGAATTGTTTCTAGAACCCGAGACTCTGCGGGCGAAGCTCGAAGGCGTTTCGAGGATCGAAGCAAGATCATTGGGCCGAACTTCCGCCGCGACTGACGAAGAGTTTCGGGTAAGCGAGGGCAACTCAACTACGCTGTTCCTCTTCCCGACCGCCGAAAAGTCACTCGAACTTGAGATCCAGTCGCGCTCGACTCGTAAATTTCACGGCGACATTCCGGCGTTTGTAGCTGAGTTTGAGAACGACGACCAAATCGTTGTGCAGACGTCGGGAATGGCGGAGCGTTTGGCCGAGATTCTTCGCGAATACGACAAATATGTCCCGCAAGACACGATCCGCGTAGGAGCGTTGTCGTCAGGTTTTGAACTGCCGTTGGAAAAACTCCGGATCTTTACAGAAAGCGATATCTTCGGTGAAAGCTCAAACGAATCCACGCCAAAGAGCGGACGCAAGGTAACGCCCGGAGCACGCAAATCCAAACTCGGCGCGTTTATCTCCGATTTCCGCGATCTTAAATCAGGCGACTTCGTCGTCCACATCGATCACGGCATCGGGCGGTTTGACGGGCTGCAGACGATCTCTTCGCAGGGGTCGGAACGCGAGTTCATGCTGCTCATTTATACGGATAACGCGAAGTTGTTCGTGCCCGTCGAGCGAATGGATCTCGTCTCGCGTTACTCAAGTGGTGAGGCGACAGCCCCAACGCTCGACCGTCTCGGCGGCCTCGGGTGGCAGAAAACAAAAGCCAAAGCCAAACGCGCAATGCGCGATATGGCGGATGAGCTTTTGAAACTTTACGCGGAAAGAAAGCTCGTCCGCGGCCACGCCTTCCAGCCTGACGCTCCTTGGCAGCACGAATTTGAGGACGCTTTCCCCTACGATCTCACCGTCGATCAAGCCTCGGCGATCGAGGACGTCAAGACCGACATGGAAACGGCGACTCCGATGGACCGCCTGATAATCGGCGACGTCGGGTACGGCAAGACCGAGGTCGCGATGCGGGCCGCCTTTAAGGCAGTGATGGACGGCCGACAGGCTGCGATCCTGACACCGACGACGGTGCTTGCGTATCAGCATTTTGAGACGTTCAAAAAACGCTTCGCCGCTTTCCCTGTGAAGGTCGATCTGCTCTCGCGTTTTCGCTCGACAAAGGAACAAAAGGCCGTCGCTGAAGCAGCCGGAAAAGGCGAGGTCGATGTCCTTATTGGCACACACAGAATTCTCTCGACCGATGTAAAACTGCCTAAACTCGGCCTCGTCGTGGTTGACGAAGAACAGCGCTTCGGCGTCGGTCATAAAGAAAAACTCAAACAGCTTAAAAAGAAGGTAGACGTACTAACGCTCTCCGCAACACCGATACCGCGAACACTGAATATGTCTCTGCTCGGCATGCGTGACATGTCCGTGATCGAGACGCCGCCGCGTGATCGTCTCGCCATCAATACGCAGGTCGTGCAGTTCGCCGAGAATGTGATCCGCTCCGCGATCGACCTCGAACTCGCCCGCAACGGTCAGGTTTTCTTCATCCACAATCGCGTCGAATCGATCGAATCCATCGCCGCTCTCATCCAAAAGATCGTCCCAAATGCCCGCGTCGCCATCGGCCACGGGCAGATGAACGAAAAGGAAATGGAACAGGTGATGCTCGATTTTATAGATTACAAATACGACGTTCTGGTCGCGACAACGATTATCGAAAACGGCATCGACATCCCGCGTGCCAACACGATCATCATCAATCGAGCCGATAATTACGGCCTGTCACAGCTATATCAGTTACGTGGCCGCGTCGGCCGTTCCAATCGCCGTGCGTACGCGTATCTTCTCATTCCAAGCGAGATGGAACTGACGCCGATCGCTCGCCGTCGCCTTTCCGCCATCCGAGAATTCTCGGATCTCGGTGCTGGTTTCCGACTCGCTGCTCTCGATCTCGAATTACGTGGAGCAGGTAACATCCTCGGCGGCCAACAATCTGGGCATTTGGACGCACTTGGTTTTGACCTTTATACAAAGATGCTCGAGCGGACGATCGGCGAGCTTCGCGGCGACGAGATCGCCGACGAGGTCAGCGTGTCGATCAATCTTGGCGTCGATGTCGCTATTCCAAAGGACTACATCGCCGAGGCAAGCCAGCGTCTTCGTACCTATAAACGCATCTCTTCGGCTGAGACTGAAGAAACCCTGATGCAGATCCACGCCGAGATAGAAGATCGATTCGGACGCATTCCGCGTAGTGTCGAAAATCTCTTCGCCTACGGCCGCCTAAGGAAACTCGCCGAATCGATGGCGATCATTTCCGTCGATCGTGCCGGCGACGGCGTTGCTATAAAACTTGGAGAGAATGCGCGTGTCTCACCCGAAAACCTGATGGCATTTCTCGGTGCGGTGGAAGGCACAAGCTTTTCGCCAACCGGGATCCTACGCGTGAAGGTTTTGACGGCTGATCCGATAAAGACTGCCAGTGAGGCATTGAAGGCGATTCGGGAAGAATCGAAGCTGTAGACGAGTGAAGGTTTATTCGGTGCAGTCGCCGAGGTGGTCCTCGCCGCAAACGAACAAATGCGGTACGACCTCGCGGGTCTGTCGCCTTATATTTGTCCAGACGGGTGAGGCTCTGTATTTTTCGCGGGTCCAACCGAGAGTCTCCCGATTTTTCCAAACGAATTCGTAGGCTTCGGGCTCGTCTTTGCCTTGAAGGTGTTTTGCCTCGTGCAGTAATATTGCCGCTCGTTCGACATCATCTTCGGGGTAAGTGAAAAAATCGGAGTAGAGCGTCATGATCTCAAACGGAAAATTAGTGGCGGCAAACGCATTTTCTTTGGGCACGGAAGCGTTCAGCCAATTGTCGTTCGAGCGATAGACTGTGAAATTTTCGAGTAGCATCGCCTCGGTTTGGAAGCCTTTGTCCCGCAGCACCCGGATCGCCTGGCGAACCGTGTACTTCTGCTCGATATCGAGAGGCTTCGCCGAAATGACGAGCGAAAAATAGAACCCAAGAATGACCGCAACGCATACAGCGGCGCATATCGCCGCCCGTAGCAACACGGTCTGGCCGGTCGAACGGCGAGACGTTTTTTGGCCTGTAGGTCCGATAAGTTCGCCGTCACAGCGCTCACATCTCACCGCGGAGGAACGATTGACGAGGCGACAATTGGTACATTTTTTTGACATGGAGACGGCGGGTGGTAGGGCCGTGCGCAGGCCCATATTTAAAGAAAGCGCCAAATATCGCGTCCTTCCTGTAATTTCACGCCCTCAAGCATCGAACGCTGCAGCTACCTTTTGCATCATACAACGAGTTGCCAACACGCCCGTTCGGAAGTAATATTTTCCATTCGGTAAAAAAGGAGTTTTAATGAGACATTTCCGGCTATTTTTGACCGTCCTTATACTTTCAATTGCTTTCTCCATACCTGCGTCAGCACAGGAAACGCAGACCCGGGTGATCGACGAAGTTGTCGCCCAGGTCAACGACGGTGTGATCACACTATCCCGCGTCCGCCGCGAGATGAAGGATGTGGTTGACACCTGGGTCAAGGAAGGCAAAACCAAAGAAGAGGCCCAGAAAATGGCCGACGAAAAACAGGGCGAGCTGATCGCAAGCCTTATCAATGAGGAATTGCTTGTCCAAAAGGCGAAAGAGAGCGGCCTTGACAGCGACATTGACGCAAGTATCAATCAACGCATGTCCGACATCATGAAGGAGTACAAACTCAAGACTGTCGATGAATTGTACCGCGAAATGGAAAAGGCCGGTGTCAACCCCGACGACCTTAAAGCTACTTGGCGAAAACAGGCGACTCGCGACCGCGTTATCCAGCGCGAGGTCCAATATAAGGTCTATTGGGGATTTAACGGAAAAGAGCTTAAGGATTACTTCGAAAAGAACAAAGCTAAATTCACCAAGCCTGAGACTGTATCCTTTAGCGAGATATTTCTTGGCTTTGCTGGACGCGATGAAGCTCAGGTTCGCGAACGTGCCAAACAACTTGCGGCCCAGCTAAAGGCCGGCGGCGATTTTGCCAAGCTTGCTAAGGAAAATGACCCCGGCGTTGTCACACAGGGTACCGGCAAGGTGGAAAAGCTCGTCATGAAAGACCTGGTCGATACTATCGCTAAACCGCTCGCTGGGCTCAAGGTCGGTGAATGCACTGCTCCGATCGACATCGAACAGCTTGGCATCGCGATCCTCCGCGTAGATGAACGCGAGCAGGCAAGTTCCGAGTCGTTCTTCGACGAAATGGCCGTCCGTCAGGCGATGACCGCGGAGAAATTCCCGGAGGAGCAGAAGAAGTTTATGTCGAAGCTTCGCGAGAATTCTTATATCAAGATCAGTGACACCTATCGCCCGCTCGTTTCGCCTATTCTTTTCGCTGACGAACGCAAGACGAAACCAGGTGAATAGGTCGCCCCCTCGTCCACTTTCTTAGTAACTTCTTGGGAGCATCGCGGTTCATACCGAGTGCCCCCTTTTCCTTTTTCAAGCAGCAAGTCGGATCCCACTTATTAGAATAGATTTACCCATTGGTAAATCCAATTTATCGCCGTTTCGCTTGTGCGCTTTCCGGCGCTCGGATATGATTGAAGATTGGATATTACTACATATTATTAGGGTATAAATACAATGAGCACAGGAACAGAATCTTCAGCAGCAGCCGCCGGTTTGAGAGGCGTTGTAGCCGCACAAAGTGCGATCGGCGACGTGAATGGCGAGCAGGGCATTTTAATTTATCAAGGATACGATATTCACGATCTTGCCGAGCATTCGACGTTCGAGGAGGTCGTGTTTTTGCTTTGGAACGGGCGTTTGCCAAAGGCGGACGAGCTTGCTGCTCTGACCGCCGATCTTCGTGCCAATTACGAAGCTCCGTCCCAGGTTATCGAGATGATGCGGCATTTCCCGAAGGACGCAGATCCAATGGATGTTCTTCGAACGGCGGTCTCGTCGCTTGATTTTTACGACGCCGAGTCCCACGGTACTGATCGTGAATCGGCGATGCGTTCGGCTGTGAACATCACGGGCCAGATCGGCACGATCGCGGCGGCATGGGATCGAATTCGTAACGGCCAAGAGCCGATCGCTCCGGACACAAGCCTTTCGATCGCGGAGAATTTCTTGTATATGCTTCGCGGCGAGAAGGCAGATGCGGACGAAGCGAGGATGTTCGACATCGCGTTGATACTGCATGCGGACCATGAGCTGAATGCTTCTACATTTACGACACGAGTCGTCTCGGGCACACTCGCCGGAATGTACGGAGCTGTAACTGCCGGTATCGCAGCACTTGCGGGCCCGCTTCACGGCGGTGCGAATACCAACGTAATGAAGATGCTCATCGCCATCGACGATCCGGCTAAGATCGACGCGTGGGTCGATGACGCTCTTGAGCACAAGAAAAAGATCATGGGCATCGGCCACGCGGTTTATAAGACTGAAGATCCGCGTGCGACATGGCTGCGTAAATTCTCCAAGGTCATGGCTGATAAGACCGGCGTGACGAAGTGGTATGAGATGTCGCAGCGGATCGAGCAGTTGATGCTCGAGAAGAAAGGGATGTATCCGAACGTCGATTTCTACTCGGCTTCGACGTACTATCTTATGGGCATCGCCCTCGATATGTATACGCCGATCTTCGCGGTTTCGCGTATCTCAGGCTGGACCGGCCACATCCTCGAGCAGTACGCTCACAACAAACTGATCCGGCCGCGCGCTGAGTATATTGGAGCACGCGATCTAAAATACGTTCCGATCGGCGAAAGATAGAACGCGTTTGGACGAATACAGGTTAGAAGGCTTGGGAAGATTTCCTGAGCCTTTTTCTATTTGATTATGTTATTTTGTTTTGAAAAGGCTATGAGATATCTAAGTTGTTTTGCATTTGTATTCTTGCTGTTGGTTTTTTCGAGCGAGACAATTTCCGCCCAAGCCGTCAATACCGCACGGATCAAGGTCAATGGCGTCGGCCTCGACTCTACCTACGCCCAGGTAGTCAAAGCGCTGGGCAAACCGACAAACGAGGACGTAGGAAAAGAAGAAGGTTGCATCGGCGGGCTTGAGAAGTCGATCAAGTATCCGGGGATTTCGTTTTACCTGATGGACGGCGACAGCAAAGACGGTAAGACGTTCGAGGTCAAGTCGCTCGAGTTGACTGGCCCCGGCTACCTCGTGTCAGGCATAAAGATCGGCGACAGTCCGGCGACTGTTCGCAAGAAATACGGCCGCAAATACACCGTCGACACTGAACGTGAACCCGGCGAGATCACTTGGTTCTACGAGATGAGCGACCGCTATGGCCCGGGCACGACCGCAGTCGTCTTTAAGAATGGCAAAGTGGTTAAGATAGCGTCGAGCTACCAAGTCTGCTAAAGAGCTTTAGCGACGAGCCTTGAAAAAATCCTGCATGATCTTGCGACAATTGTCAGCGAGAACTCCGCCAGTGATCTGCATGCGGTGATTTAGCTGCCGATTATCGCAGACTCGGAAGAGAGTTTCGACGGCTCCGAAGCGTTCGTCGGGGGCTCCGTAGACGACGCGGGCGACACGGGCGTTAACGAGGGCTCCGGCGCACATGGCGCACGGTTCGATAGTGGTATAGACGGTTGTTCCCTCGAGCCGGTAGTTGCCGAGACGGGTCGCGGCGATGCGAAGTGCTAGGATCTCGGCGTGGGCGGTCGGGTCGATGTTTTTGATCGTGCGGTTTGATGCGGCGGCGAGGATCTTGCCATCGGCGTCGATAATGACGGCTCCGACCGGCACTTCGCCGACCTTTTCAGCTTCACGAGCGAGGCCGATCGCTCTCCACATCCATTTTTCGTCCAGTTCTGACATTGAGAACGAGTGTAGCGAAACGTGTAGTTCGCGGGCAATCATGCTTCCACTCTTTTTGCGACTCCCTTTGCGTCCTTTTACGGGCTTTGCGTGAAAGGCTTTAAGAGTCTCGCGCAACGCTCGCCAAGAAGAACGCGAAGGAAGATATGAACCTAAGAAACAAGCCTAAAAATGCCGATTTCTTGCATCCGCATACCTAAAATGTTAAACATTAGAAGTTACATTCTCTTTCTTCCCTTCGAGAAGTACACAACGCGACAGCTATGAACGACGACGTCCGGCCAGGAGCACAGTCTGTCGGTGATTCCGACATTCACATTACAAATGTGCCACAGTCGTTCCGCGCCTTTGCGGAGGAAGTTCATAAACGCAGCCAAAAGCCGCGAACAACGCCGCTTACGATACCTCAAAAACTGCAGCCGGCCGAGTTTAACACCGCGATGGTGCATTTTTATCGCGGTGAGATACAGCGTTCGAATATCTGGCGAAACCGGCTCGATGCGACGACGAATTGGGCTGTCATCACGGCTGGTGCTACGTTGTCGTTTGTCTTTAGCTCGCCCGACAATCCGCATTTTGCGATCCCGATCAATTCGATACTGGTGTCGATCTTTCTCTTTATGGAAGCTCGTCGATACCGTTATTACGAAGTCTGGGCGAATCGTGTGCGGGTTCTGGAGACAGGTTACTTTGCACCGATGCTGTCGCACCGGACCATTCCGCCCGATAAAGAGTGGGCCGAGCATATTTCGGCGGATCTGCTGTCGCCGCACTTTACGATCAGTACTTGGGAAGCCGTTGGACGGCGTTTGCGAGCGAACTATTTGTGGATCTTTATTTTGCTGGCTTTGTCGTGGACGTTGAAGATCTACATCCATCCCTCGCCGATCCCGGCGGTAAGTGAAGCGGATTGGAAGGTGTTCTGGGAGATATTCTTGCTTCGGGCAACGGTAGGACTCGCTCCGGGTTGGCTTGTAATTACCTCGGGGGCAGCTTTCTATTTCGGGATCATCATTCTGGCTCTCAGCACGCTTAAGCTCAAAAATGCATCGAGCGAAGTTTTGCCATCCGAAGACCTCGAATGGCACCCGCTAAAGCAAATGTCGACCTGGGCCGAAACGAGCCTAAAACGCCGCAATACGATCCGCCGCTCGAAAAAAGCTCGTCAGAGGGTGCGGTCGGTACATAAAACGGAGTCCTGAGTCTCCGACTTAGCACCTCAATTTCAATACTAATTAAGGCAAGGAGTAATTTAATAAGCATATGGCAATAGATCTGGAATCACGCGGCGACGCGTTGGAGAACGAATATTTTCACCGCAAAGAACAAGAGCTGATCGCCAAGATGAAGGCGAAACTCGAAGAGGAAGACTCGAAGAGTCTCGACCTTGGCTGCCCAAAATGCGATGGAATGCTCGTCGAAGCCGATTTTCAATCGATAAAGATCGACGTTTGCAACAAATGCTCTGGCGTCTGGCTCGACCCGGGCGAACTCGCTCAGGTTGTCGACCATGAGAAAGAAGGTGGTTGGTTTGGGAAGTTATTTGGCTAGGAGAATTGTCCAAAGATGAATACAGATAGACACGGATTTGTTTTGCGATCTGCGGTGCTAGCTGCGGTTTTGTTGGTGATCACCAGTGCAGCCTCTGGACAGGCTCCGACTGCCAAACCGCTCGCTCCAAATGTCGTCGAACATAAGTTCAACAGCAAATTAATGGGCCGCGATATGCCGTATCGTGTGATTCTTCCAGCCGGCTATACGGACGCGAAGGCAACGTCGCGGCATCCGGTGATCTATCTACTTCACGGGCTGACAGGACATTTTAACAACTGGACCGATAGCACCAAGGTCGAGGAATACGCTCTCGCGAGCAAGTTCATCATCGTCACCCCGGAAGGCGACAATGGCTGGTACACGGACAGCGTCACGAAAGCGACGGACAAGTACGAGAGTTATATCGTTAAGGAATTGATCCCTGAGATCGAGGCGAAATATCGAGTCATCGCCGACCGCGACAATCGAATGATCGCCGGCCTCTCGATGGGCGGATACGGTGCGACCAAGTTTGGGCTGAAGTATCCCGAGATGTTCTCGATCATCGGCGCATTTAGCGGAGCTCTCGGTGCGGCATCGTTCACTGAGAAAAACGCCGCCACCGCCGGACGCGGAATCGACTCGATCATGGGAGCGGAAGATGCTGAATCGCGAAAAGCGAACGATATTTTTAAGCTGGTTCGCGAGCTAACACCTGAACGGATCAAGGCACTGCCCTTCATCTACCAGTCATGCGGCACCGAGGATTTTCTTATCCAGAACAATCGGGAATTTATGATGCTCCTCGTCGAAAGGAAAGTCCCTCACGAGTATCGTCAGCATCCCGGAGTCCACAACTGGGTCTTTTGGGACGATCAGATACGTGAATTTTTGCAGGTCGCCGAGCGGCGGATGAAGAAGTAGTATGAAAATACGGACACTGATCTTGCTGGTTGTTTCGCTTGCGTTTTGTTCTGCTGCGGTCGGACAAGAAAAGACGGATGTTAACGACCAGGCAGCTGCGAAACGTTTGCTCGGGCGTCACAAGATCTCGCTGCAATGGATAAGCTGGGACTACTTTGGTGCCGCGACAGTCACGAACAAAGGCGGCGTTTATCGAGTCAAAGGCGAACAGAAAGGTCGCGGCAGTACTGACTTCGTGAAAGTCGACGGCAGTATCACGAAGATCGACTCGAAGGAATTCACGTTCGAAGGAACCATCCGCACGCAGATCAGTCACATCAACGGCGGCAAGCCTTGCGAACGCAAGGGCGAGATGACATTTCGCATCACCGGAAAACGCAAGTACTGGCGGTTGATGGAGATGGATAATCCTTGTGACGGCGTGACCGATTACGTCGACATCTATTTCCGATAGATCTGTTTTGCACTAAGACGCCAGAGGGCAGCGACGCAAGGACTTTCTTGGGTTTTCCTTTGCGACCTTGCTTATTGGCGTCTTTGCGTCAAAAATCATTCATATGTTGAACTTTGCTATCGAGACGGCGAGAGATGCGGGGCAGTTGCTCTTGGAGAAATTCGGTTGTGGCATCGCTGTTCACAAGAAGGGCGACATCAATCTCGTCACCGAAGCCGATCTTGCTAGCGAAGAGCTCATTATCGAATGCATCAAATCGCACTATCCAAAACACTCGATCCTAGCCGAGGAATCCGGTAATGCCGTTGTCATCGGCGGCGAGAACACGTGGAAATGGATCATCGACCCGCTCGATGGGACGACGAATTTTGCACATGGTTATCCGTGCTTTTGTGTGACCCTTGCTCTCGAACATGCCGGCGAGATCGTGGTCGGGGTGACGTTTGACCCGACGCGGAATGAGGTTTTTGCTGCCGAACGCGGCCGTGGAGCGAGCCTGAATAATAAGCCAATACGCGTTTCGCCAACCGAGCAGCTTGGCGACGCTCTTCTAGTCACGGGCTTCCCTTACGATTTCAAAAAACGTGAAGATTTCGCACGTCATCTGACGCAATTTCTCATTAATTCACGCGGCGTCCGTCGTGACGGTTCGGCCGCGATCGACATGGCATATGTCGCCTGCGGACGTTTTGACGGGTTTTGGGAAGAAGGGTTAAATCCGTGGGACATGGCAGCAGGCGTTCTGCTGATCGAAGAAGCAGGCGGCCAAGTTAGCTATTACGATGGCTCGAAATTCAGCATTTACCAACCGCCGATCCTCGCAACGAACGGTCTGATCCATTCCCAAATGGCCGCGGTGCTTAAATAGCTACTCACTCCTCGACCAGGCCAACAGTAGAGGCTGGTGACCCAACGAGAAATAAGATGAAAAACTTATTGATCGATATATACAAGGCAAATGACCTGTTTTCAGGCTTAGGTCAGTTCTCGAACAATTTTGCTCATGAGATCATTCGACAAAATATTAGTGACTATGAAATTTCCTTTCTAACACCCAAAGGGTATAAGATCGACTCTGATAAAGTTCAACAATTGCAGGTAAACCTATTAAGAAGATACTTCCCTACTTCTAATTCCGGCTTCGACATATGGCATAGCCTATATCAGTTCCCGTCTTTTTTTCCTGATAAGAAGACTAAGCAGATCTTAACGATACACGATCTGAATTTTCTGATAGAAAAGCGAGATGGCCCGAAAAAAAAGTATTTATCTCGCTTACAAAAGAACGTTGACAGAGCGGATGTTGTCACCACGATCTCACATTATTCTAAGAAACTTATCGAAGAAAATCTTGAACTTAGAAATAGGGAAATTAACGTAGTTTACAATGGTGTCTACTTAAGATCATTCGTTGATCCTAAGAAGCCTCGGTATTGTGATGAAAGGAAATTTTTCTTTTCTCTCGGCGTCTTTAAGCATAAGAAGAATTTCCATGTCTTGCTTCCAATACTTGATAGATTCAAAGACCATACCCTGATAATTGCCGGAAATAATGAAACGGAGTACGGGGCAGAGATAAGAGAATTAGTTAAGCGATCCAATCTTGTTGACAGGGTTATACTCCCTGGGACGATCAGTGATGAGGACAAATTCTACTTATATAAGAATTGTGAAGCATTCCTTTTTCCATCAGTTGCCGAAGGCTTTGGAATGCCATTAATTGAAGCTATGAACATCGGTAAGCCTATATTTATAAGCGACCATTGCAGCTTACCGGAAATAGCCGGGGATCATGCATTCTATTTTTCAAGTTTTGACAAAGAAGACATGGTCTCAGTAATTGAGAACTCGATGGCCGACTACAGTAAAAATACAACGGAAAGAGCTGAGTCCATGAAAGAACATGCCGAGCAGTTCAGTTGGGAGAATTGTATAAAGGAATATCTTGAGATTTACAGAAAGATCGAACGTTAATTTCACATTTCTCAAGTCTACCCGAGTTCCTGAACCACGCCGAGAAAGCAGCGAGTCCTGAAACAACTACTCATTCACCATTACCTCGACAGGGTCGAGAGCCGCGGCCTGCATTGCGGGATATAGCGCTCCGGCGAGGCTACCGAGGATCGCGATACCGATAGCGACGGCGATCCAGCCGACGCTAAATTCGAAATCCAGTCCAAATTGCTTCCCGATCGCAAATGCGGCGATCACCGAAGCCCCCCCCCCGAGGACGACTCCGAGAATGCCTATCATAAAGGCCTCACCTTCAATGGTTTGGACGATAAATGTTTTAGACGCACCGAGCGACTTGAGGATGCCGATCTCTTTTCGGCGTTCGGTGATGGTCGTGTACATCGACAGCAGAACGAAGATCGTCGAGACGAATGCACCAAGCCCGACGAGTACCCGAAGAAAAGTGTTGAGGCCCGGAATTCGATCCTGTGCATCTGTGACGAGGTCGCTCGTTAGGTTGATCTTGTTACCAGGCAAGACCTCATTTATCTTCGCGGCGACTGCGGGAGCATCATATCCGCTCTTTATCTTGACCAATATATAAGTGACCTTGTCGGTTTGGAGAGCGTCCTGCATGCCGGCGAGTGAAAGCTTAATTCGGGCCCCCGACGGCGGAGAAAAGATGCCGACGATCTTTTTTTCGCCGAATATATCGAATTTATCGCCAACCTTGAGGTTGTTCTGCTCAGCTTCTCGCTCGTCAATGATTATCTCGTCATTCGCGCTGGCGGCGCGTCCTGCGACGAGCTTCATCTCGTTCATCTCGGCAAAAGGTGCCCAATCGACGCCGTCGATCTGCCGCAACCCCCAACGGCTTTTCGAATCGGGCGACATATTTCTAATGACAGGCACAGTCGCCGCCACCCCTTCGATCTCGAGGAGACGCGCGACATAGCCCATGTTCACGGCAGTATTCGCACTCGTCGCATCCATACCTCCAGGCCGCGTGAAAACGATCTCAGCCTTCCAATTCGCCGCCCGCTTCGCCATATCATTCGTCATTCCCTGTGCAAGGCTCGTAAACAGCACGACGAGAACAACGCCCAATGCAACGCCGATCACACTTATTAATGTGCGAAACGGCCGGACACGGAGATTTGCGAAGACGAGTTCGAGCATTTAACGGTTATAAATAGCGCTTGCGGTACATCTTGCCTTTGCGGAGGAGGATCTTGCGGATAGCCCAGGTGAGAAAAACGGAGAAAAAGAGCAGAGCCCACGCACCAAGGGCCGTTTTCCATGCCCAATCCCATTTCATGCGGAATGTGCCAAGAATGGCTCCAACGGCGATACCGAAGCACAGGAAAGTGAAGAGTGCGTTGAGAAGTTTTCCGCTTTCGAGATGTTTGGATATCAGTACGGGAAGGTACGCTGTAAATTCGCCTATCATCCGCGGCATACGTTTCATGTCGTTGCCGAGCGTTCGTGTCTCTTCGCCGGCTCCGACAAGCAGTACGCCGTGGCGCATCGCGAAAAGATTGAACAACACGGAGATAACTGAAAACAGTACCGAGATCGCAAAGGCACGTTGTCGGGCGACTCCATCTTGCGATGCGGCGAAGATGTCAAAGAAGTAGCGCTCCTGAACGTAGTGGGTTACGAACTCGATCGAATGACTAAATGCGGGCAGCAATATCGACACGATGATATTCGCTTGCCAAATTGGAGTCGCTCGCCGAAAGGACTGGACAACAGCCCCTGCGAGCCCGGTAGTAAGAAACCTGAAAACCAGTTCTACCCCAACGGCGGTCAGAGTCACCGCCCAATTCTCACGACTTGCCTGATAAACGGTGTAATAGAAAGAAGCTCGGACGATCGCTCCGAGCATCGCGGCTTTCCAGTTCCACCGCGCAACCAACTGCAATGGATGGTGTAAGAGATTACGGAATACGTCAGCGACGTATATCCGCTCTTCCCACACCTCCTCCATGTCGTCGGCGTCGGCGATCGAATGGTGTATCTCGTCAGAAATCGGCATCGGTGGAACGGTTTCCCTGTCCATACTACTATCTCGTTCGTTCCCGACACGCGAAAACGAAAACGTTTATGCTAACACAGGCTGTTGCGAATTTCCCTCCGGGATACTCGTTGGAAGATGCGAGTGCGTACTAGGTAAAAGTTTATCATATCGAAAGGCCGATGTTCTCAATACGCTTTGCATCTAAAGGAGGTATGATTTTAGAGAATCCAGTAAATTGTTTGTCATAAATCATAAATTGGTGGTGTTTTGTTTGCAGATACGGGAAATTTCCCAGACAAACATTGGAGACGCAATTATGAGTTGGTTATATACGATAATTTTCGCAGGGCTTTCGATATCTTCGCAGAATGCTTCGGCACCGGTACAGCAACCAGCTGCATCGGAGCCGACCATAGCCATAGTACAAAGTGCTGATGAAACGGAGAATTTTGAACAGACATATCCGCTAAATGCTAGCGGCCGAGTAAATCTTTCAAACGTGAACGGCTCGATCGTCGTCGAGGCCTGGGACCGCAACGAGGTTAAGCTCCAGTACACAAAGGTCGCCGATTCGAAAGACCGCTTGGCAGATGTGGAAGTTAAGATCGAATCACGATCGGATTACTTTAGTGCAGAGGTCGATTATGGCAACTGGCGCAAGGGCACGGATGGATGGAAATCGGGCAAGCTCAATGTTGAGTTTCGCCTGATGGTGCCTCGCGGAGCGATGCTCAATGAGGTCGAGACCGTAAATGGCTCGGTTACCGTTTCCAACTTTACCAACTTCACAAAAATCTCCGCCGTAAACGGCTCGGTAAAGGCGACGAACATTCGCGGCACCGCCCGCCTCTCGACTGTCAATGGCGAGGTCGATGCAGACTTTGACCGCCTCGAGAGTGGTACAAAGATCAATGCTGAGACAGTCAATGGCCGTGTTCGCATCTCGATCCCGTCAGACTCAAATGCAACGCTCAAGGCAGATTCGCTCAACGGGTCGATCACAAATGATTTCGGCTTGCCGGTCAGAAAGGGCAAATATGTCGGACGTGATATGTTTGGCAAGCTCGGCAACGGTGACGTCCAGGTGCGACTTGAAAGTGTCAATGGCACCCTGACGGTCAACCGTAAGAACGATGGCAAATCATTGAGCCCGGCCGTCAATCTGCTCACAACAAAAAGTTCCGATGATGACAATTGGGATATTGATAATGAAAAAGCATCTATGAACTCGGCGAAGATGAACAAAGACATCGCTAAGGCAGTTAAGGATGCTCAGAAAGTCTCAGCCAAGGCAATGGCAGACGCTCAGGTCGAAATGGTGAAGATCGCTCCTGAACTCGCCAAGGTCGCCGCCGAGGCCGCAATCAGCGCCATCGATATGGAGCGCATCGCAGAGGTGTCGGACAAGTTCGCCAGATCGCAGGCAATGCGGGCCGAGAACATGGTCCGCCTTGCCGACCTCCGACTCACAAACTCAATGCCGCGAATTGAAAAAAAGAGCGGCGTTTTCGTTGTAAAAGGCATCCCGACCATAACCGTTAATGCCAAGAACTGTGCAGTGAAGGTAACCGGTTGGGATAAGCCTGAGGTTCAATACAGCCTGACTCAGTACACCAATTCACGTTCAAACGCACCTGTTAACCTGACCGAAACCCACACCGAGTCGAGCGTGAACATCACTATCGACCATCCCGACTCGCGTGATCGCGGCCCGGTCTGGGGCGAATCTAATAATACTCGTATCGAGATATTTGTGCCGCGAAAGACGAACCTAAAAGTCACCACCGGTGGCGAGCTGCGTGTCGATGGTGTCTCGGGCAACCTTGAATTGACGGGTGCGGATGAGATGATCAACATCCGTGACTCGCAGGGCAACCTCAAGATAACAAACGGCGACGGCCAGGTTCGTATCATCGGGTTTAACGGCGAGGTTGATTCGCAGACGGGCGACGGCGAGGTTTACCTCGAAGGCGAATTCTCACGCATCAACGGCAACGCCGGCGATGGATCCTACATCCTGACCGTTCCCGATAATCCCGATGCCGAGATCAAGGCAAATATCGAAGCACTTACGATCGAGAACCTACGAGTTCCGACAGCCTTATCCGAAGGACATTGGCGTTTCGGGACGGGAGGGCCAAAGTACACGTTCAAGGTGGCCGATGGCGGCGTTACGGTAAGAAGTTCTGCATCTCTTAATCAGTGATCCTTCGGGGATCATCACAAACGCAAGATTGTGATGATCCTTTTGAAACTTTGTGACCGAATTTTCGTTTTAGTCAACAGCCTTTCCTTTTCGGAAACACACTTTTTAAGTCCTTATTCCTTCTTTGGGTGCAGTAATGAAGAAATTCGCTTTGCTTTTTGCGATATCTATTTTTGTCCTCGGTGCGAAAGCTCAAGAGGCCTCCGGACCCGACGCAGGCTCGGTAATCAAGCCATCAGTTCCAACAGCCGCCGCCCCCAAGGCAGGCGGCGTTGTCATTCCGGCTGAGAAGACCAGACCGGTGACTATCCCAAAACTCGCATCGCCGGTTGTGATCGACGGCCGTCCTGACGAAGAAGCGTGGAAGACTGCGGCCGTCTTCAAGGATTTCTATCAGACCTATCCCGGCGACAACACTCCGGCGTCCAAACCGACTGAGGTTTGGGTGATGTACGATGAGAAAAATCTCTACGTCGCATTTAAATGCTGGGATGAGAAGGATAAAATCCGCGCGACCATCGCCAAGCGCGATAACGTCTTCAGCGAGGACAACGTGCGAATGTGGCTCGACACTTACAACGACCAGCGTCGAGCGTATGTGCTAGGTTTCAACCCATTCGGAGTTCAGCAGGACGGAATTTACACCGAGGGCGGGGCGGATTTCTCGGTCGATATCGTCATGGATTCCAAAGGCGTCATCGAAGATTGGGGATGGTCCGTCGAAGTTAGCATTCCATTCAAGTCACTTCGCTACACGGCGGGCAAAGGTAAGATGTGGGGCTTTAATGTAGCGCGAAACATTGATCGACTTAACGACGAATTCAATCAATGGCTTCCCGAGGATCGTAATGTCTCCGGACTTCTGATCAAACACGGAAAGATCACCGGGCTCGACGACGTCAAATACGAACGCACCCTGGAGGTCGTTCCGTCGATCACCCTCAGTGAGACCGGCAGCCGTGTTCAGGCAAACGAGATCGCCGCCGGACGTTTCGTGAATCAACCGATCAAGCCGCAGATCGGCGTGACGCTTAAATACACACTTACCCCTAGCATCACGCTCGATGCGGCGATCAATCCCGACTTTGCAGAAATCGAGGCAGATGCTCCGGTCGTCACCGCAAACCAGCGCTTCCCGATCTTTTTTCAAGAGAAGCGTCCGTTCTTTTTGGAAGGTGCCGATATTTTTAACTCGCCCCTTCAGGTTTTTTACTCCAGGAATATTGTCGATCCGGATTTTGCTGTCAAACTTTCCGGCAAGACCGGCCCTACGTCTTTCGGGTTTCTTGCCGCTTCGGACAACGCTCCGGGCAATTATTCGCCAGACGAACGCACTCTAAACGCTCAGTGCCGGATACGGCAGATCGCAGACCCGCGGGTCCAGTGCTCGCGTGACGAGTTTCTTGACAAGAATTCACTGTTTGGAATTCTGAGGGTCAAGCGTGATTTTGGAGCTGAGAACAATATTGGATTCTTCGCCACCTATCGTAGTTTTCCTGAACAGAAAAACCTGCTCTCCGGTTTTGATGGGCGCATAAAACTGTCGCCCAAGATGACTTCGCAATTTCAGGTCGTCGGCACAACGTCGAAAAGGTGCTTTTTCGATCCGGAGTTCGAACCAACGCTGAACTTGGGTCAGGCCGCCTCGAATAGGGCGATCTGCGGCACGGGAACCTATAATACGACCTTGCCGATAACTGATCCTTCATTGATCAATGTTGGGAGCACCTACAATCAGTATCGCGTCGGCAACGGCATCGGCTACTACTTCAATCTCGACTACACAGAGGAAACCAAAGGCTGGTTTTTTGAGGCAGGGGGCAGGAGCAAATTTTATCGGGCAGATTCCGGCTTCACACGGCAGACGAACACGAATTTTCTGTTCTTTTTTCACCGGAACTCTACAAAGTCCGATTCGAAGAGAAAAATCATTCGTGGCCAATGGAACAAGATGGGCGGCGTCAACTATGACTGGAACGGCAGACTTACGTCCGCGAACTTTCAAACGAACGGCAATATCAGTCTCCAGCGAAGTACATTCTTGAACGCGGCCATTGGCACCTCGTACGATAGGATATTCGAAGAGGAATTCGGATTAAAACGGTCGTCGACCCGGCCGCTCGGGACGTTCCTCGGCGATCCAACGCGTTCAACGTGGCAACGATTTGCCTCAGTGAATCTTGACCAGTCTCCGACCAAGCGATTGAGCTACGGTGTTTTTCTGGGTACCATCATCAATGCTTTCGATTTCTTTTACTACGATCCCGCCACCGGACTTCAAAACCCAGGGCCAGGTGTTCAGCGTGACGCAAGTATTTATCTGACCGTGAAACCGACGGACCCGCTGGCGATCTCCGTCAGCTATAACAAAAGTCGGCTCACTCGCAATGACAACAGGATCCGCTCATTCGACTCAGACATCGTCAGTGTTCGCTCAACCTATTATTTTACGCGATTCCTCTTCACACGCTTCCGCCTCGACTTTGACGGGACGGAGAAAAACTACGCCGGCCAGGCTCTCGTCGGATATACGCCGAGCCCGGGCACCGCGTTCTATGCCGGTTACAATGACAACCTGAACCGAAATGGCTTTAATCCTTTCACCGGCCAATACGAACCGGGATTCGAACGCAACAGCCGGACCTTCTTTATCCGAGCATCTTACCTTTTCCGGAAGAGCTTTTAGGACGGTCACCTCTTCCTCCTGAGCGTAAGTCGGTAGCGGATCATAATCGCTACCCTTTTCTATTTTGCTTAAACAATTCCTTAATCTAATTTAAATATCCTTATGCAAAAAAGTTCTTGTAACCAATCAGGTTTTCGTGTATAACTGTAGGCAGCTATTACATTTCCCGTTGTTATCGGACAGCACAATTAGGAGAATAGAATGAATAGGAACTCGCATTTGCGCACCTTTGTCTTAAGTATCGTATTAAGCGGCCTGACTTTTTCAGGTATCGTGGCACCAGCCGCCTCGGCCCAAACGCAGTCACAGGACGCGATATTTGCTCTCCAACGCGGATATCGAACGGGCTATTCGGATGGCTATATGTCCGGCTATCGCGATACGATAGACAGCGTCAGCCGCAACTACTCGCGGCACCCCGAGTATACCAAGGCGGACCGCGCCTATAACAAAGAGTACGGTACGCTCGAAGACTACAAAGACGGATACAAACAGGGCTTTGAAGCGGGTTATGATACGGGATTTGAGCGGCGTTCGTTCGAAGCAAGTCTGCCTAAGAAGCTGGATCGCCGCGGCGTAGTGGTCGGCGACAGGAATTTAGCCGTGAATGACGAGCCTAAGGCGTCGACCCAATCTCAGGACCCGGTCCGCATCGAGCAGAACGACAATTCCAAGACGACCACAGATACTCAGCCGGCCAGCTACAACGCGACATATCAGGGTGATCCAAATGCGATCGTCGTCATTCCGCGTGAGACCGAGCTCATCATCGAGCTGCAGGAAGATCTGAACACGGAACAGAGCCGCGAGGGCGAGAAGTTCACTGCACGGATCGTTGCGCCGTCGGAGATCGCAGGAGCGATCGTCGAGGGGCGCGTATCGAAGATCGTGAAGCCGGGCCGCCTCAAGCGGAGTAGCGAAATGCTTCTTTCATTCGACCGTATCATCCTAAATGACAATCGCTGGAGCAACTTCAGTGCACAGCTCACCGAAGTAATGGCGGTCAAGGGTGACAACATCAAAAAAGTCGATAACGAAGGCACCGCCATTGGCCAAAGCTCGATGAAGGGCGACCTTATTAAGGTCGGGGCTACCACCGGTACGGGAGCACTCATCGGCGGCGTAGTCGGCGGCCCTGTCGGCATCGCAGTCGGAGCCGGTGTCGGGGCGGCATTCGGAGTTGGAGCCGTCGTCATCGAACGCGGTAAGCACGTTCGCCTAAACCGCAATCAGCAGATCCGTATCAAGACCGGGTACGAAACGCAGATCCGCTAAATCAATATTTTCGGCGGAACGGGAAACCTGGATCGCCTGGAAATCACTCAAACGCTCGCTCGCGAAACTCGCTGGCGAGCGTTTTCAATTGGACTGCCGACCATTGAAGTAGAATTTTAATTGCTTCTCGGTGCGAGATCATCTCGCTTCGGGTAGCTCCGATTGGGCTTCACGCGAAGGTATCGACAGGCTGAGACCCATCAAAAGGTAGAATATCATCGCAACTTCGCTGTCGCCCCAGTTGTAGTGAACGAGGCCGCCTGCCAGAAATCCCGCCGCGCCGCCGAGGCACCCCAGCATGATACCGCGATCAAGCCATGGTGACCCGCTCTGCCTTACGCCCCGCCAGAGCATTCGTAAATAGAGAAACATCCAGATCAGCCAAGCCACAAGAGTCGGAATACCGCGTTCGAAGGCAAAGGCTATCGGCGTCGAGTGCATGTGGCCCGTCGGGAGTTTACCGTTATCGAACATCCCCCAGTCCTGCCAACGCTTCTTGACAGAGTCCATCCCAACGCCAACGGCCAGGTGCCGAGGCTGGGAAACGAGCACGCCGATCGCCTCTCGCCAGACGGTCGTTCGCCAGGTGGTCGAATTATCACTGGAATCGACAAAGCCAACGTTCCGCTTCTGTTGCAGATAGTATGCTCCGACCGCAGCCAGCGGTATCGCTGCCAAAACGCAGATCAAAATGGCTTTCCGGCTCGCTCCGATCAGCAACATGATCGCTGCCGAAAGAGCAAATCCGCCCCACGACGCTCGCGTGACGGTAAGTACCAACGCACATGACATCAACGAAATGGCGGTAGCTAACACGAGGCGATTCCGGGTAAACAATCCGCCGGGGGCCAGTATCAGCAATCCCAATGCAAGCGAGCCGACGAGTTGCAACGCCTCGGCAAAGGTCGTGTAATGGCCGTAGAAGCCGCTTGCTCGAACGTCGCGGCCGCGGGACCATTCCGTTATGCCGAGAAACCCGGGTTCGCTTAGCGGCGATAGATATCCAACCGGCATGCTGTATGTGTAAACGACCTCAAAGCGATAGACTTTTAGGTCAACATTTCCATCAGAGGAATTTGCAGTGATCGCGGCAGAAAGTTCCTCCGGCGAATTAACGGAAACGCCGTCGGCTCTCTGGATAGTATCGTTTTCTTGGATACCCCACGCTCTCAGCGGGCTCTCGGCCGTCATTTTGAGGACTTTGAGATTTCGGCCGATCGCGGCGTTTGCTAATGAGTAGATCGAGGCAAAGGTCGCCGATGTGAGTAGAATTATTGTTGCAAGACGCCGAAGTTTGTCTGTCTTGACGGCACTCAGAACGAGAAATACGATCGAGACAAGCGAAACGGCGACCATCTTTCGCAAGCTCACCTCTGGCTCATAGGAAAATATCGACGAGATCAGCGTCAGTCCTACAAAAACGATCACAGCAAGGGGAATGCCGTCTCGAGTAAAACTCGGTCGAACATAGAAAAGCCGCAAAAGCCAAAATAGCAATGCGAACGCCCACGCGGTTTGCGTTCCGGCTATGGAGAGGGGCGCGGCGAGGGCCAGCAGTAAAATCGACCCCGCAAAGCCGCGATCCAGCCAGGCCAAAATTTTTGGTGCTTCAGCGGTCATCTAGACAACATTAGTTATAGGCTATTTTCGCGGAAAAACGCAGCGACCGGCCCCACAATCGGACACATATTTTCCTTGCTTTGCCGCATCAAAGGAATATAATTCGTGCATACGGCACCGGTGATCGAACTCTCATTTTAGGATGACCACAAATATGAAACGCACCATTCGCGCTGCGGCCTTTTGTTTAAGCCTTCTCGTCGGCGGCTTTTATATGCTTTTCGGCGTCGCAGCCGCACCGGACGATCCGATCGATGCTCTACTGCGTTTGCCCGCACCGCCGCCGCCAAATCCGCTTGTCGTCCGGCCGAGAAACGGTAATGGCGAGGCCGATCTCAGGAACCCGCCCGGCGATGACGCTCCGATCGAGGATCTTCTTGCTTATTGGGCGATGCAGGAGCGTTCGATCGCGTCGATGGCGTATCATCCTGAAATGTCGGACAAGGTTTTTGACCGTCTGACTGCTGAGATCGAAAAAGATCCGACCAAGCTCTCGTCCCTGCTTGGCAGCTTCCCGATGGACGAGCGTTCGGCAGATTTTATCAAGCGAATGTACGACGGTTCGCTCGACGCCGGGATGCGAAAGACGGTTAAGGAATGGCTCGTTCTAAATAGCAAATATTTTACGAGCGAGCTTTACCAACGTGCCTCGGCCGTTCGTGATACGGAAAGTTATTTGGCAAATCACGATGAGTTGCTCCAGCTCGCCCGCATCGATTTCGACCGTGCAAAACCGCTGATCGACCGTTTGGCGGCAAATGGCAATTCAAAAGCGACCGGCATCCTCGCCAAATGGGCTCGCTACATCAATGCAATAAATACCAATTCGACCGGCGACATCGAACGCTATCGCGATGAGCTAAAGGCTATCGTGGAAGACAAATCTCAGACCGCCGCGTTTCGCGATCTCGCGATGGACGCGCTCGTGGTCGAAAAGGAATGGCCGGGACGCGACGACTGGTACGTTTCGCTGCTCGCCGACGAGACGCTCCACGACCTCGGCGGCTACACCGGCCTGACGACGCTCATCAACGTCTCGCCCGCCGACAAATACATCGGCAAGATGATCGAGCTACTCAAGAGTAATAACCCAGCTGTTCGCTCGGCAGCTATACGCAATTTGATCCTGAGGATCGGTGCCGAACGACCGGATGTGATCCGTGCATTGCTGCCTTGGCTCGAAGACGCCAAGTGGGCAAAGGACGTCGGCGGTTCGCGTCAACGCCTTGTCAGCGTTCTGAGCGAGGTCGAGATGCCCGAGGCGGTTCCGGGCTTGATCGCTATTCTTGATGAAAAGGGAAAGGTTCCTGACTATTCGAGCATGGCAAATATGGCGGCAAATGCCGCGAATACGGCGGCAAATGTTTATCGACGCTCGGCTACTGCTCCGTTGGCAAATACCGTCGCCTCGACAATCCCGGAACGCGAGGCCTACGTCTACCGCTCCGCCGCGGTCCGTGCCCTCGCCAAACAAGCCGACCCGCGAGCCGGGATGCCGCTGCGTCGGGCTTTGAATGATGCTGACTCATACGAACGCGGCGAGATCGTTCGGGCTCTGATCAAATGCCAAGGATTTGCGATCGCAGAGCAGGTCGAGGCGTTGGAATTTGCCGTCAAAACTTATGGTGATGCGGCGAATGTGATGGCAAACGCAGCAAATGCCGTGGCCAATGCAGCAAATGCGGCAGCCAACGCCGCAGCATTCGCCGCAAACTATCCATTGATTTACCCAGGAGGTGATTCCGCAGGCGTCTCATTAGGTAAGCCTGGTCCGATGACCGCCGCAGAGATCAAATTCATGCTCGGCCAGCAGCTTCGCGAAGACCGCGAGCCGTCCGACGAACTCGCGACCGCCGTCGTCGAGCGGATCGGTGTGCTCGACACGCGTGATCCGAAAATGGCAAGGCAGATGCGTTCGGTTGTGATCAATTGGGGAAATGCGGCAGTCAATTTGTTGTTTCTCCGCGACCTGAAGGAGAACAAAGCCGATGCCGATGCGATCGTCAGGCTTCTGTCTATTCGAAAAGACCTTCGCGAAAAGCAGTCGAGCGATGCCCACGACCTGCGAACAGGCGGCCCGGCGGCGATCGGAATTGCCTCGTGCATATTTGAGGATGCGAATGACTATCTACCGATCCTCGACGGCGAAAACCAAGAGGTAAAACGAGCCTTCCTCGCCTGCTCACGTCTCGTCCGTGCGCCTCTACCGGTCGCAAAGGTCGCCGAGCTGACGCGTTCGCCATCGAAGCCGCTCGCCAGGGCCGCCGAGCTTTATCTCGAAAGCGAAGATTCGCCCGAGGCACGTGCAGTGATCCTCGGCCTGCATCCCGGCGAGATGAAGATCCTTGGTGCCACGACCGCTTTCATTCCGGAAGATGCGGCGATGGGCGAGTACGAACTGCTTTTCAATCTTTTCACCTCGACCGGCGCCTTGCCATCCTTCAGTTTGTACAGCGACGGCGGGGCCGATCCGCTGGCGGTAAAGGAAAAGGAACTTACGAAAGAGCTCCGCGAGGATAAGGATCTAAATGGGGTCTATGCGTACAACAAACAGTACGTCCGCATCTACAAGGACAAGATAGTCTTGAGCTGGGACGAGGACGAATCGCGTTACCGCGAACGGCCGCTGGAAAGTAATGAATTCGAAGCTATAACGTCATATCTGGCCGCGAATCGCGTCGACGAACTACCGCCTTTCATCCAATGCGGTGGCGGAGAAGGTCACCACGGAGGCTGCCTTTCACGCGAATTGCTAATGCTCGGCCGCTCCGGGGGGCGTCGCGTCTATATGAATGGCGAGCCCGCAGCTTTCTTTGCCGGTCTGGATAAGATCTTTGAAGACCTCAAACGGACGCGAGGCAAATCAAAGTACGCATTGGCTCGCGACATCCCCGGACTCGAACTGATCCTCGATGACCCCGATCTACATGCAGAGACCGTCTGGAAGAACGGCCCCGATCTCCGTGTCGCCGTGACCTCGCGAATGGTCCGCAAGAAGGTCGAAGAAGAGATCGACCGCCGTGCTGAGGAAGCCGACGCTGCCGGTACGGAGGCCGATGCGGAGGGCGAATACGCCTCGCCCGGCATCAAGATTCGTGCGGAACTAACGAGTAAACGTCTTTACGAAGGCTACAGCTGGCGACGTATCGTCGGAACCTCAGACGCCGGAATAGTAGCCCAACCGCCCGGCGTCGACTTCATCCCGATCCGCGACGGCCATCCGGCACAGGCGACGGAGCAATCATGGAAATCGCGTTTCGGAGCGAACGAGATCCGTGTTGCCGACGATGCTCTCTACAGCATTTTCAGCGGGCGGGCGACGAAGTTGCTTGCCGGTAGTTTCGGCTTCCCACTCGTCACTACAAATGGTCGTTGGATCATCACAACGCCTAGTGCGAGCGAAGACGAGGGCAGTTCAGTCGCGCGTATCAATCTAGCGACGCGACGCATTTTCCCCGTCAATATCGCAGACTACCGCTCGCCCGAGGCGTCCGCTTACATCCCGTCGATCAACAAAGTCCTCCTCGCCCCGGCCCGTACTGAGTACGAAGATTACGAGCGATACGAAGAAGGCTACGATGAAACTGAGGAAGACGACACCGTCGACTACGATCACGACCCCGACTCTCTCTGGCTGCTCGACCCGGATTCCGGCGTCGTCTCACAGACGAAAGGGGAATTTCGTCCGCTGACGCAACAGACATTTCGCCCGTTGCAGAAAGCAGCCGGAGTAAGCCAATACTGGGCCGCTATCGCCGACCGCGACGTCAATGCAACCGACGTCGGGCTCTATGACGCACGGACGTTTGCGTTCAAAACAGTGATAAAAGTGCCGAAGATCGCCTTCAACAGCATGAGTATGTGGGTCGATGAAACGGAGAAAAAGGTCTATTTCGTCTATCGCGGGCATCTGCTGTCGCTGCCGATCGGAAGTTAGATCACCGCGTAGCGGTGGCGTGATTGTAGCCGTGGGTTTCAACCCACGGAAAATTCGTTTCTCTTGATCGCGTGTCGCGTAGCGACAAATGATTACCTTTGCGGAAATGTCATTCGTCGCTACGCGACGTACCTCGTATTGTTGACTGTCCGCGGGTTGAAACCCACGGCTACAATCACCTGTTGCTACGCGACATGCCGAGCCACAATTCACGCACTTAACCTTGCGCTGAGGCAACGCAATAGTGTTTAATAATGGATTGCCCTAGCAGGCAAAGTATATTTCAGCCGAAAGGAGGTGAGAAAACAAAATGGCATTTATTTCCGTTAACAATAACGAATCGATCGAGTCGGCACTGCGCCGCTTTAAGCGGAAAGTGATCAGTGAAGAGATCATCAAGGATCTCAAAAAGCACGCTCATTTTATCCCTCCCGGCCAAAAAGCTAAGCTCAAATCGGTGAACGCGCGTAAGCGTAACCGTCGCCGATTCCGTCAACAGCGTCCAATGGGCGGTGGAACAGGCAACGGACCTTCGCGTCCGCCGATGGGACAGAACCGCTAATGCGGTAAAGTAAAAAGGGGAAAGGTGAAAAGGTGAAAAAGTCGTTCATCTCTTCACCTTTTTCACTTTCCGTCTAGCCACATAATTAATGCGAACACGAATTCTTTTAACCAACGACGATGGCTACCACGCCGAAGGCATTCTAGCTCTGGAAGAGGCATTAAGCTCGGTTGGCGATGTATATGTGGTCGCTCCGGAATCTGAGATGAGCGGAGCATCGCACAGCCTGACGCTATCACGCCCGCTGCGTATCCGTCAGCGGAGCGAACGCCATTGGACAGTCGACGGCACACCAACCGATTGCGTCACGCTTGCCATAAACCAGATCCTCCCGGCCGACGAGCGTCCGCATATCTGTTGCTCGGGCATCAATCACGGAGCGAATCTCGGCGACGACGCAACCTACTCCGGAACGGTCGCCGGAGCTCTCGAATCAACCATCCTTGGCGTTCCCGGCCTTGCTTTCAGCCTCGCTGCCTATCGGGAACAGGATTTTTACGAATCCGCCCGAGTCGCCGCTGAGATCACCAAAAAGGCGCTTGCCGAGGGACTTCCGGTTTGGACGCTCCTTAATGTGAATGTGCCTAAGGGCGTTCCAAAAGGCATTCGAATTACCAAGCAGGGCTTCAAGACCGCCCGGCCGGTGATTAGCGAGCATATAGATCCGCGCGGCAAGCTCTATTACTGGATAGGTGAGGTTCGCGAGGGCTTTCGTGCAGAAGGCGGTACCGATTTTGAGGCGATCGACGAAGGTTATGTGTCGGTCACGCCGATGCGTAGCGACCTGACGAGCCACAGTGGCGTCGAAAAATTGCAGGGCTGGAATACATGAACTCGGGGGCTCAAATAACGGATGAGATGTCGTTTCAACGGCACGGCATGCTCGAATCGCTTCGAACCAAATACGGTATCACCGACGAGAGTGTTCTTGAGGCGATGGCAACAGTGCCGAGGCAGCTGTTCGTTCCGGCAGCGATCAAATCGCAGGCGTACAAGGACAATGCCCTGCCGATCGCCAGCGGGCAGACCATCTCGCAGCCATTTATCGTCGCCAAAATGACTGAGCTTCTCGGCCTCACTGGAACTGAAAAGGTTCTTGAGATCGGAGCCGGATCGGGCTATCAGACCGCGATACTGGCGACGCTCTCACGAAGGGTATTTGCCATCGAACGACTCGATCTCCTTGCCCGCGAAGCCGAACAGCGACTTGCGTCTCTCGGTTTTCGAAACGTCGTTCTAAAATCCGGTGACGGCACCAACGGCTGGGACGCATACATGCCGTATGACGCGATCCTCGTTGCCGCTGGCGGCCCCGGAATACCTGAGCCGCTCGTAAAGCAACTTAAGATCGGCGGCAAGCTTATTATTCCGGTCGGTGAAGATCAGAGTTCGCAGAATCTTATACTAGTTACCCGAAAAGAGGTGGGATATTCGCAAGAAGATTTCGGTCCATGTGCGTTCGTCCCGTTAATAGGTAAGCACGGTTGGTAGACTTTTATGGATGGATTAGTCGATTTTTTATATCAGGTCAAGGATTATCTTAATCCTAAGATCTTGATCGATTGGATGTTACTCAAACTCGGCGTCTACGTCTATGTCGGGCTATTTTTCATTGTATTTGCCGAGACGGGCCTCGCAATCGGATTCTTTCTGCCGGGTGATTCGCTGCTGGTGGTCGCAGGTTTATTTGCAGCGGCGGGCAAGTTAAATCTTGCTGTGTTGATGGTCTCCCTGTTTGTCGCCGCTGTTGTCGGTGATGCCGTCGGATACTATTCGGGCAAACGCATCGGCCCAGCGATCTTCAATCGTCCAAAATCACGATTTTTTAATCCCAAACACCTCAAGAAGGCTCATGATTTTTACGAAAAGCACGGCGGTAAGACGATCATCATCGCCCGTTTTGTGCCGATCGTACGCACATTCGCCCCTATCGTCGCTGGCGCCGCAGATATGTCGTATCGGCAATTCCTTACCTACAACGTGGTGGGTGGATTTGCCTGGGTTGTGAGTATGTTGCTCGCCGGTTACTTCCTGGGTGGGGTTGTCGAGCGAGTAGTTCGAAACCTATTTGGTGTCGAAGGCTTCCTGTTGGAAGACCACATCGACAAAGTTGTTATCGTCGTCGTCTTTCTCTCGATCCTGCCGATAATTTTTGAGTTCATAAAGGCTCGACGCGAAGGCAAAAAGGAAAAGTTGGAGCAGGCTACCGACGTAACTCCCGCTGAAACCGACGAGGTTTAGCAGGATGATTGACTATCAGGCCGCGCTGACCTAAAATCAGATTTCGCCACATCGGGGCGTAGCGCAGTCTGGTAGCGCGCACGGTTCGGGACCGTGAGGTCGCAGGTTCGAATCCTGCCGCCCCGACCATTAAATTAAAAAGGCAGTTTGGATCGCTCCAAACTGCTTTTTTTCTTTTACCGTTCTTATCCTAGAACTTGACCTTATATCTCACGACCAAATTTCGTCCCGGCCCGTCGACACCCCAACCAGGCATTCTATGGCTTCTGTCACCGATATTCTTGAGATCGAACTGGATCTCATGCTTCTCGTTGATGCGATAGCCTCCGCGGACACCGAATAAGGTATAGGTCGGAATCGCGGAGAATAGCGGCACAACAGTGTCGTTGTTAACGACCAGAACTCCATTGATAGTAGCTCCGATCGGAAGTACACGGTTCTGAACTTGTGCCTGAGTCTCGCCCGTAGCGATCAATGTTCCTCCCGCGGCGTTGCACTGGCCATTCGAGCCGACGGTCGTGATGCCGCGAACGCACGCCCCTCGACGAAAGAAGTTCTGAATCTGAGCTCGCGACCGACCACCGCCGGTACGACGGTCAGCGAGGTCGAGCGAAGAAAGCCGATCTTGCTCTCCCGCCGCATTCACATAGCCTTCGAACCAGAAGTTCTTCCCCACAGGTTGATATCGAAGCCGCAGGAAGCCAAAGGTTGGTGGAATACCGCCGCCGCCGAGATTTGGTGGTAGGCCGGTCGCCTCGTCCTCTGCATGAACGTAAGAGATGTTTCCGCCGACTAGCCAATCGCGTGCGACCCGGAGATCGCTGTTAAATTCATAACCGTTTAGCTTAGAGCCGCCAAAATTTGCTTGTACAAGCACCGGCGATGTAGATGCAGGCACAAAGACCGCTCCGTTCGCGTTCTGGCTAGTGATGGTCTGGCTGCCGAGTTGACGTCCAACTGCCCCGGGTCCCAGGATCAGCGTCTGTCGAACGATCGTATTCGCATAATCTATACGGAACGCGGCAAATCGAGCGTCGACGCGGCCACGAACATATCGCAGGCCAAGCTCATAATTGTTGCTCAGTTCGGAGTTGAGCGGTGCGGCCGGCGTACCGGTCGATACCGCGGTCGCATCAGCGGTCGAGCCGATGGTTGCGTTCAGATCTAGGGCGATCGCATCGGTCGAGGCGACTTGAAAGCCGACACCAACCAAACCGAGCGAACCGATCGCCGTGATATTGGGAGCGCGAAATCCGCGTGAAAAATTGAATGTCGCATTGAGTCCCTCCAGAATCGTAACGGTCGCCCCGATACGCCCCGAGAAATCCTTAAAGGTTGCACTGTCATCCGGAAACAACGGAACACCGCCGACAACCGGAGCATCTGCGGCACGAGCACGATATTTGCCGACGTTATACCGGAGCGAGCCGCTGATCCGCAGCCGTCCAGGAACCGCATTGAATACGTCTTGAAAATAGATACCCGCAAGCTTATAGGTCGATCCGTTCGGCACACGCGGACGAACCAAAGTCACCACCTGCGTGACCGGATCGGTGTTGAATGACGGAGCCGAGACCGTGTCGTAATAGTAATCGGCACCGACGAGAAGATCGTTACGCCAGAATTGTTTGTCGAGATAAGCTGCGACGCCATAGGTGGAGGTTCGCTCTTTGTCATTCGTGATGGTCGCGAACGGATTTCCCTGCCCGCCCTGATTGATCCGCTCTTCACGCTGGCTGTTGTACGAGACATTTGCCGAGAGGTTATCGAAAAACCCGACGCCTCGTTTGAAGTAACGTAAATAGCCAAAGTCGAGCATCAGATTCCTCAAGTCAGCTTGAAGGTTCCCGTCTCCGCCAAGCAGTTGATCGTAACGTTTGCCGCCGTCCTGCTGGCTGCGTTGATACCGGAAGCTAAGGTTTTGATCTTCGGCTATCAGAAAATTCGCATGAAATGTCCCGCTATATTGTGTAAATCCCGTGTCCGGCAGGCTCGTTGATCCCGTAATGTCAGACGGCAATCCCAGAAACCGCGTGATCGCTGAGTGGCTATCGAGACCGTCACCCGGCCGAAGCGAATTGATCCTTCGCCCGACGAAATTGCCTAATAGCCCAAATCGTTTACCGCTATAGCTGATCAAAACATTCCCGCCAAACGAATTATCAGCAGCTCCGTAAAAGGTCTCGACCTCGCCGTTCCATTCCGGATCAGCTAGCCCATAGCCAGGTTGTCGTGAGATCAACTGAACATTTCCGCCCAAACCGTCTGAGCCATACTGAGCGGTATTCGGACTTCGCTGGATCTCGACTGATTGGAACGACGTCGGCTCGTTGAGATTGAAAAAAGTATTGATGCCGCCTCGCTGAGTCGAATTGGTATAACGAACGCCGTCCACATAAACGCCGACTTCGGTAAGGCCTCGAACAAGCACTGCCCCGACGGTCGGGCTTGTCCGCTGCAGAGATGCACCCGTCTCTTCTTCAGCGACCTGAGCGAGCACATTTGTTGTTCTCTGCGAGATCGCATCCCGCGAAACGACATTGACCGCCTGTGGAATAAGACTGGTCTCAACCGCGAGGCCAGTATCGGCCGTGATCGTCACTACTTCTTTGAATTGACTGATCGTAAGCACAAGGTCGGCTTTTCCCTGAGATTCTGATGGAACACGCACCGCTCGATCTGAGTTGCTGAACCCTGCCCGTGCCGCCACGACCATAAAAGAACCGTTTGGGACGTTATCAAACTTATAAGAACCGCTGGCATCGGAGACGATGATCGCAACTTGTATTTGCTGGGCATTCACAAGGCGAACAGAAGCTCCGGCGATCACTGAGCCATTTGCGTCGCGGATCGTTCCGGCGATCGAAGTCGTCGACTGGCTGTGCCCGTATGAGAAAAAGAACAGTAGGGAAAGAAAACCAAAAAGGCAGTTTGTCTTACGCATAGGTACAGATATAAATCAGAGAACTCTACGATGCTATGCCCAAAGACAGTCTACTACCAGGCGGCGTTGATTTTTCAGTCTAACCAGGGAATCAGTCTTTGATTAGAAGGTCGCGGTTTGGCGGTTGCGTCTTTTAAACTGCTTGGGACCGAACCAGAGCCAAAATCCGGTGATGGTAAAAGTGAGGAGAGCTAAGCCAATGATAGTCGTGTAGAAGAGCTTGATCTGACCGTACGACGTGCCGAAAATTCTATCTGCGTATGATCCATCATGGATATTTTCGATGAGATCGGCATAGCGACGTTCCATGTGAAGCATCTCGCCAGTGGTGCAATCAACTTGAATACCCCAGTAGCCCTCGACAAAGACGAACTTTACCATCCCTTTATCCGGCCTGATATCGATGCGATCAATTTCCGTCGAGATCGTCGCTGAGATGTTCTTCCGGGCATGATCGATAGCCATCTCTTGCAGTTGATGAATGGGAAGCCAGTCTCTCGGCTCAGTCGAGCGTCCCTTCACCGAATCCGCGAGAATAATGCCACCACTGTGCTTTTTCCAGCCGAGAAACAAGCCGGTAACGGCGACGATAAAAAAGAAGATGAAAAGGGCCGCCCCGGATGTGCGATGTATTCTACGGGCGTATTTTAGAATGTCCGCCCGACGTTTCCTCGTTAGATCAACTGCTTTGTTCTTTTCGCCTAAAGGTTTTTGCAACAGGTAAGATTATTGTATCGCACCAAATACTACCAGATGACGTAGGTCACTCAGACTGATACGTGGCAACACTCGTGGGAGTTTCGTAACACCGGACCTTATAAACACGAACACGTTCGTCGCCGACGCGGCTGTTCAGGTATTCGTGGAAGTATCTGGCAATATTCTCGGCGGATGGATTTAGCTCCTCATCAAACGGAGGCAGTTCGTTCAGATTACGATGATCGAGATATTTCACAATCTCGTCCGCAGCCGTCTTGAGATCGCCAAAGTCTATCAGCAGGCCAATATTATTAAGCTCTTCGCCCTTGGCAAAGATCTCGATCTTGTAGTTGTGGCCGTGCAGATTCTCACACTTCCCTTTATAACCACGCAGTTGGTGGGCACTCGAGAAATTGCGTTCGATCATTACTTCGAAAAAAGCGGACATTCTAGAAATTATATCTTACGCCTAAGATTTGTGGAATATCTCGCCAACTGCGTCGAGATCGCCGGTGATGCGCATTCTCGGCAGGCTTGCGAGAAAATCACGTCCGTAAGGCTTCGTTCTGAGGCGAGGATCAAGTATTGCGATCACGCCGCGGTCGGTCTTGCTGCGGATCAAACGGCCAATGCCCTGTTTCAGAGAGATGACTGCTTGCGGGACGCTGTAGTCGAAGAATGAGCGGCCGCCGTTTTCGTCGATGTGGCGGCTGCGGGCGGCGACGAGCGGATCCGAAGGGACGGCGAATGGGAGTTTGTCGATTATTACGCAGGAGAGCTGTTCACCGCGAACATCGACGCCCTGCCAGAAGCTCGAGGTTGCAAACAACACAGCATTCGGCGTCTCGCGAAACTTTTCGAGCAATCCGGTTTTCGACATCGATCCCTGCAAAAAGCACGGATACCCTACGCGGGACGAAACCAGTTCGAACAACGCAGCCATAGACGAATTGCTTGTGCACAACACGAACGCGTGTCCCTCTGTCACCTGCAAAATACGAACGATCTCAGCCGCAGCCATCGACGAGAACTCCGGTGCACGCGGGTCGGGCATTCCTTTTGGCAGATAAAGTACGGCTTGCTCTTCGTGATCGAACGACGACGGAGCAATCAGCGTGTCGGTCTGCGAAGCCTTGAGGCCGAGGCGGTCACGGATAAAATTAAAGCTGCCGTTCGTCGAAAGTGTTGCCGAGGTCAGGACGCACGTATCGACCTTTTCGAAGAGCTTTTCCTGCAATAGCGTCGAAACATCGACGGGCGACGCCTGCAGAAAAATGCCGCGGCCGCGGCGTTCTAGCCAGTAAACAAAATTGCTGTCGGCCTGCCTGATAATAAAATCAAGATCGAATCTCGCCTGTCGCACACGCCGAACTACGCTCTCAGCCTCGGGTATCTTCTCTGAAAACACATCGGTTGCGGATATCACCGCCGCAAAGACATCATCGAGGGCGAAGTAGGCTTCCCCAAGTGCAGTCGGATGGTCGGCTCCATCGACACCGCGCTGTGAAAGCTGCGAATCCGACAGCGGAAATCGTCCTTCCGCATCGCGAGCTTGCCGAAAACGCAGCCAGAATTGCTCGGTCACCGAATTCACACGCGAACACGCCTTCATTATCGATTGCACCGCCATTGCGTCGGGGATCGGCAATGCCGCGGCGTCACGCACCAATTCATCAAACTGAAAATTCGAGACCTGGAACCCAAAATAATCAGCCACGATGTCCTCGATCAGATGTGCCTCGTCAAAAATTACAGTCGAATAATCAGGTATTACCTTGCCGAACTGGTTCCCGCGAACGCTCAGGTCGGCAAAAAACAGATGATGGTTAACAACTATTATGTCCGCATTTTCGGCCTTTGCACGCATTCTCGTAATGAAGCATGGCTCGTAATCGGGGCATTTTTGTCCGATGCACGCATCGCCCTTTGCATTGATGCGGCTCCAGAAACTGAGATTCTCAGGCAGATACGTCAGCTCGGCACGATCGCCCGTTTGTGTTTCGCGAGACCATTCGCGAACCTCGCGAAAATGATCGACCTCATCGACGCCATCGAGCATCGGTTGGTCGTCGGCACGCTGAATCTTGTAGAGACATGCGTAGTTCGCACGGCCTTTCATATAGGCGGCCGAGAATTCCTTCGGCATGATCTGCTGTAGAAAAGGGACGTCCTTTTCCATCAGCTGTTCCTGCAGATTCTTGGTGCCGGTCGAGATGACGATCCGTTTCTTGTTTTGGATCGCGGCTGTAATCGCGGGGACGAGATAGGCGAGCGTCTTGCCGGTTCCGGTTCCGGCCTCGACGATCAGGTGGCGTTTATCGCGAATGACACGGGCGATCGCCTCGGCCATCTTGATCTGCCCGTCGCGATGCTCGTAATTCTCATGGGACTTAGAGACAAGCCCATCGGGGCCGAAGACTCGATCGAGCGGCTCTGACTCAGATTGTTGAGGTTTCCCGACGGGCATTTTTTTGACTACGCACCGCCTTTTTGGTTCAATGAGGCGTTGATACAACTTAATTTCGTCGAAACCAAAGGCAGATTATCCGACGAACTAATATCATAGTTCGTTCGTCTAAGTATCCGAAATTGAAAGCCGATTTTTAGGAAATTCATGAATTTGCAATCCTTCCTGCGTACCGATCGCAGCGTCATCGCCATACTATTTGTACTTGCTCTCGTTGCTGGATTGGCCTCGCTCCCCTTTGCCTTCCGCACTAAGGCCGCGTTACCGCCGGCAGAGGCTGGGTTGCCGAACTACGACATTCGCCTTGATAAAGAGGCAAAACCGGTGCTCGATTCTTATCGGCAGATCGCGGGTAGAAGCGAAGCCTCGATAGTCGAGTTTCGCGATAATTTTTCCCGTGCGGAAAACAATCTCCGGCGCGTCGTGCCAACTCTGACGACAGTTTACAGCGAAGATCTAAGAATTCCTGAAGTCATTGCAACCGATGTAAAGCGGGGCAAGGCGTTCCTCTCACGGCCGAGTTCTCAGAAACGATCTGATGTTCTGAAGGCGTTTCTGCGTGACAATTCGGACCTGATCGGTGCCCGTGCCAATCAGATCGACGAACTCAAGGTTGTGGCAGATTACACAAATCCGGACGGCAATCTTTCGTTTGTTGAGTTAAATCAGGAGATAAATGGCATACCTGTCTTTCGCGGCGAAGTGAAGGCTGGGTTTACCAAGGCTGTGGAGATCATCCGGGTAATAAACAACTTCGCTTCCGGGATCGATCCGGCGTCGGTCTCTAAAGACTTTGGCGACCCTGCTTCGGCAGTCGCGGCAGCGGCTCGACATATAAATGTTGCTCCCGAAAAATTGGATCTTTCTAGCAATCAGAGCAGTACCGATCTGAGGTCTGTCTTTGGCAATGGCGATTCGGCGACAACGGCCGAGAAGATGTACTTCCCGACCGAGCCCGGCGTCGTTATCCCGTCGTGGCGTGTGCTGATCTGGCAGCCTGCGAATGCCTATTACATCGTCGTCGATGATCAGGGAATGATGCTTTGGCGAAAGAACCTTACAGATCATCAGACGCAGCCGGCGACTTACAGCGTATACGCCAGCCCAAGTGCGATGCTCAACATTGCACATAGCCCGTTTCCATTCTCGCCCGGCCCAACATCGCCCGCCGGGCAGCATGGCACCGCGATCTCCCGCACAAATGTGACGCGCATCGGTAACGAAGCCCCGTACACGTTCAACCAGCTGGGCTGGATCCCCGATGGTAGCTTCATCACCGACGGTAATAACGTTCAGGCTGGACTCGATCGCGATGGCAACGTCACCGACGGCATCGATCCGAACAGTGAGGCTTTTAGCGGCACTCGGCTTTTTTCATACACATATCAACCCTACAATCCAAGCACAGGAACGGGAGATGTTCCAATCCCGGCACCGCAAACTTATCCCGGTTCTGCCTTTCAGCAAGGCATCGTTACGCAGCTCTTTTACACGACCAACTGGTTTCACGACGAAGCCTATCGGCTTGGGTTTACTGAAGCAGCGAGGAATTTTCAGAACGTAAATTTCACCGGACAAGGCATAGACTCCGATCGGGTTCGTGGTGAAGCCCAGGACGCCGTCGGGACGAACAACGCTAACTTTACAACGGCAGCGGACGGCGTTCGCGGCCGAATGCAGATGTTCTTATTCGTTGCGCCGAATCCCGACATCGATGGCAGCCTCGATAACGACGTTGTTATCCACGAACTGACCCACGGCCTTTCGAGCCGGCTTCACGGTAACAGCCTCGGGCTTTTCAATGATATGTCGCGCGGAATGGGCGAAGGGTGGTCGGACTTTTTTGGAATGGCGATGCTCTCGACGCCGAACGATCCGATCGACAGCCTTGCGACAAATGGAGCGTACGTTACGCATCTCTTTCAGGGTGAATTGAATAATACGTATTACGGCATTCGAAGGTTTCCGACAGCGATCAAGAGCTCACTGGGCGGGCCTAATAACCGTCCGCATAATCCGCTGACATTTGCAGACATCGACGCGACCCAGCTTAATATTTCCGATGGAGCTTTTCCCCCGCGTTTCGACAACACGTCGGACCAGGTCCACAATGCCGGAGAGATATGGTGTAACGCACTCTGGGAGGTCAGAGCCAAGATGATCCAGCGGCTGGGATGGGAGGTCGGCAATCGACGTATCCTTCAGCTTGTGATCGATGGAATGAAGCTTGCACCGCTGTCACCGACACCGGTGACCGAACGCGATGCGATTATTGCCGCGGCGTACGCGACTGGGAATGCTGCCGATGTTGCAGATATCTGGGCAGGTTTTGCTATCCGCGGACTTGGTGCGGGAGCAAGTATCCAGAACGTCGGAGGTTCTTCGACCGGCGGCACGGGCACTGCCCGCGTGACGGAGGCGTTCAACGCCCCAAATCTTGTACAAGCACCGGCGGTAACCGTCAGCGATACGGTCGGCGATAATGACGGCTATCCCGAACCTGGTGAGAACGTGACCATCTCGGTTCCCTTGACTAATTCTACAGGAACCACGGCAACGTCGATCGCATTGCAGCTCGTCGGTGGCGGTTCGGCGAATTACGGCACTCTAGGTGGTGCGGCAAGTTCAACGCAGGCTGTCACGTTCACGATCCCAGCAGGAACTCCCTGCGGAAGTACTGTCGATGTGACATTCAACGTCACCAGCAGCCTCGGCCCGGTCAGTTTTACTCGTTCGATCTTTGTCGGAAAACCTGCCACGACCGTCGGATCGGAGAATTTCGACGGGGTTACGGCACCTGCTCTGCCGGCACTTTGGACTGCGACGACATCGCTCGGCGGCATCAATTTTGTGTCCTCTACGCTCTCCGCAGATTCTGCTCCAAACGCAATGTACGCGGTCAACCCGACTAGCGTCGGCGGTGGAACCGATCTGATTCCTCCTCCTGTTTCCGTGACCTCGGCAGCTTCGACGCTAACGTTCCGACACAGCTTTAATACCGAGGCCGGATGGGATGGTGGTTTGCTTGAGATCAGCATTGCGGGCGGAGAATGGCTCGACTTCAAAGCGGCGGGCGGCACATTCACACAGAACGGCTATAACGGAATTAACGGGGCCGGACGAAATAATCCGGTAGGAAGCCGTGAGTCCTGGACCGGCCGGTCCACTCCGCCAACCGCAGGTTACATCACCACCGTCGCACAGTTCCCTGCCTCAGCTAACGGAAAGATCGTGAAGATCAGATTTCGGTTTGGCTCTGATGATAATTCCGCCGGCACACTGCCAAATCCAGGTTGGTTCATCGATAATGTCTCGCTTTCCGGGGCTGGATTTGTCACTAGTTTCGCCTGCTCGGGCGGTGTCGCCACGCGGGCCGATTATGACGGAGACGGAAAGACGGATATCTCGATATTTCGCCCCAGCGACGGAAATTGGTGGCTGAATCGGACCACTGCGGGACTGACCGTTGTTAATTTCGGCCTCAGCGGCGACATCCCGACTCCCGGTGACTTCGATGGTGACGGCAAGTCTGACGTTGCAGTTTTCAGGCCGTCAACCGGCACATGGTTCCGCTTGAATAGCGGCAACGGCACCGTAACTGCTGATGGATTCGGCACTTCAGGCGACATTCCGCAGTCGGCCGACTTCGACGGTGACCGAAGGGATGACATATCGATCTTCCGCCCGTCAACGGGAACGTGGTGGCGACAAAATAGTGGCAACGGACAATATCTCGCTTTCGGATTCGGCCTGACCGGCGATCGGCCCGTTGTTGGCGACTACGATGGCGACGGCAAGGCGGATCAGGCGGTTTTCCGCCCGTCGAACGCCTCTTGGTACATTTTCAATAGCTCAAACAGTCAAACGCGGGTTGTAACTTGGGGCCTCAGCGATGACATTCCAGCTAATGCGGATTTTGACGGCGACGGTCGCGATGATGTCGCAGTCTTCAGGCCATCTAACGGCGTTTGGTACATCCTGCGAAGTAGCGATCTGCAGGCGTTTGCCCAGACCTGGGGCCAGAATGGCGACACGCCGGTAGCCGGAGATTATGACGGTGACGGCCGCGACGATGTAGCCATCTACCGAGCCGGAGCATGGTACGTTTATTTCGCAGTCAATGGCACCTTTACGATCACACAGTTTGGTACGGCTACGGACACGCCAATACAACGAAAGCACATCCCATAGAGCGTTAAACACTGTTTTTCTCTGTTGACATTGGGGATATGCGAATCTATCGTTTAAACAGAACTTTCCAAACTTTGTTGTATTTTTCGGCGTCCAAGTGTCATTGCTAAATAAGGGGAATACCGTATGAGGATAGCATCCAGCCGCACCATTTCCGTCAAAGTCGTCATTGTCCTTGTCTTCACATTCGCGTTCGCCTCTTTTTGGCTAGTCGGAAGACATCGCCCGGCCCAAGCGTCGGCTCAGGGGCCGTCGGCTTCCCATACGAATGCTCCGGGCGAGGCTAATTGCACTTCGTGTCATGTTGGCTCGAAGGTGAACAGCGGCGGCGGCGACGTTCAGATCGGTGGAATTCCGCACGATTACGTACCAGGCCGGCAGTACAACGTGACCGTGACCACCAACCACTCCAACGCCACCATCTACGGCTTTCAAATGACCTCGATAGACTGGCTCGGACGTGGCGTCGGAACTTTTACTCCGGCCGCCGGCCAAAGTCCCGTTCAGACCCAAGTCGTGGAGGGCATAGTCCTCGGAAACATCAGGCGTTATGTCGAACACACCGTCGATGGTACGGTCCCGACGATGTTCAACACGAAGACGTGGAATTTCACCTGGACCGCTCCGGCTACACGGGTTGGCAAGATCAGCTTTTTCGCGGCCGGCAATGGAGCAAACAGTGATGGCGGCCCCGGGGGAGACTACATTTACACAAACTCGACGGCCAGTCTTGCCGGTTCAGCGATCTCAAATTTTTCAAGTGATTTTCAGAGCGATCTGGCGATCTATCGGCCTTCTCAAGGTGCCTGGTACAGCTATAATCTTGAGGACGGGACGTTTAAGATCGTCAATTGGGGTTTAGCCACGGATAAGATCGTGCCGGGCGATTACGACGGCGATGGCGTTACGGATCACGCGGTCTTTAGACCCGCGACGGGCGTTTGGTATCTCTTTCAGAGCACGGCTGGCATCGCAGGAGCGACCTGGGGTCTTTCAAGTGACGTTCCGGTCGCGGCTGACTATGACGGCGACGGCAAGACCGACATCGCCGTCTTTAGGCCATCCAACGGAACCTGGTACGTTCTTAGATCGACGGGCGGCTTCAGTATCGTAAATTGGGGGCTCGCAGAAGATCGGCCTGTTCCCGGCGATTACGATGGCGACGGCAAATCCGACATTGCCATCTTTAGGCCGTCAACCAGCACCTGGTACGTTTTGCAAAGCAGTGGCGGGTTTACCGTGAACGGATTTGGCACTACCGGTGACAAACCGGTTCAGGGCGACTACGATGGCGACGGACGGACGGACCGTGCCATCTATCGGCCTTCATCGGGCCAATGGTGGCTCTCAAGGTCAACGCTCGGCGTCACCGCTATTGGGTTTGGCGTAGCGTCCGATACACCTGCTCCAGCCGATTTCGACTCGGATGGCCGGACCGACATCGCGGTCTTTCGCCCATCGACCGGCCAATGGCTGATCTCGCGGAGTTCGGACAGTTCGATCCTCGCAGCATTTTGGGGACAGAACGGAGACCGTCCCGTGCCGAACGCGTACATTCCGGAATAACTTCCACGAATTATCTACCTTTGTAGAACACTTCAGACAGAGCGGATCGAGTTGGATCCGCTTTTTCATTGCATATGAAACACTGAATGAGTGCCTTTTAGCCTCGGATGCTTTTTTTTAGCATCCCCAAGGTCTGACGATCAACAACGAAAAAGAGGCTGTCTTTTCGGACAGCCCCTTCGGAGAAAACACTACTTGATGCGATCAAACTATGGCTTGATCGGCGTGGCCGCTGGTTGCGGTCTTTCCATTCCCGGCGATGCGAGAACCGGGGTCTCGGTCGACGAGTTCGAAGGTGGGTTGCCTAGTGGCACAGGCTGCAGGATCGCACCGCTGTTTCCCGGTGCGGCATTGCCTGCAAAATCCTGACGTGTAATACGCGGCGTGATGAAGAAGAGAACTTCATTCGTGTTGCGGACTACGCCCTTTCGCTTGAAGAGGTTACCGAGGATCGGAATACTTCCGAGGCCTGGCGTCTTGTCCTGACTTTCACGTTCGTCATCAAAGAGAACACCGCCTATGACGGTCGTGCCACCATCAGGAACCACGACCTTTGTGGTCATGCTCTGGGTATTGATCGCAGGAGCAGCGTCGGTCCCGACCACGGTCGCGGTTGAACTATTCTCCGCCGTAACGGTGAGAATGACGGTGCCTTGATCAGTGATCTGCGGCGTGATCGAAAGCCGAAGGGGTACGTCAACATATTCCGTCGTGTAGATCGGAACCGTGCCGGCACCGGCTCCTGCCTGGATCGTCTGGATAGGTATCTTCGTCGAGCTCTTGATCTCAGCCTGCTCGTTGTTCAGTGCGGTGACACGCGGCGTCGCGATAACCTTCGCCTGGCCTTTCTGCTCGCCAGCTGTAATCAGCATACTGATCTGGGCGGTGCCAAAGATACCGGTCGTAAGACCGATGACGGTATTAGGGATGCTTGATTGTAGGCTATTATTCGGTTGCGTGCCGAAGCCGGTACCGGGCAATGTTCCCCCGACCGCCCCACCGCCGTTATTACCAAGGACAAGGCCCCTGATCTGAACACCAATGTCACGGCTGAAGTTACGCGAAGCAACGACGATGCGTGCTTCGATCTCGACCTGTGGTTCAGGCTGATCAAGCATAGCAACGAGCTGTTTGATCGCACCTAGGTTCGATGCAACGTCAGTCACGATGAGTGAATTTGTGCGGGCGTCGATCTCGACGGAACCGCGACGTGACAGACGGCGCTTGATGATCGGAAGCAGTCCCTGATTCTGATTCGCTCCGCCGCCGCCTCCGCCTGCCGATTCAGCACCGCCGCCTCCGCCACCGCCACCAACTGCAGTTCCTGCAGTAGTCGCGCTTGCCTGTGCTCCACCGCTGACCGTCGCGTAGTTGAGGCGAAACTTTTCGGTATAGAGCGGTGTGCTGTCAAGCTGATTGCTCTGACGCTGTTTTACCAATTCACCCTCGCTGGCGAGGGTCTTGTTGTCAGCAACCCGTAGAATGTTGCCGTTGACCTGCACGCCCAGCTCCTGTGCCTGCAGCACTGAGTCGAGTGCGATGTTCCAAGGCACATCTTTCACTTTGACGGTTACCGGAACTTCTTTGACCGAACGGTCGATCACGAAGTTAATCCCATACTGATCGGTGATGTAGCTGAGGATGTCGCGGATGTCAGCGTTGACGACGTTCAATTCGATCGCCTCGCCGCGAAATCCGGGTTCACCATACATTTTGCCTTGCGACTGCGGATCGACTTTCTGGGCCGAGATCGCTAGTGCGAGGGTGCTTATGACTGCCACTGCAAAGACAAATCGTGTGATTGCTTTGCTGAAAAAGTTTAGAGACTTCATGTTTCCTCCGTAACTGGACCGCCCTTGCGGGCTACTTAACACGGCTTATTTGCCGTTATTCTTAGCAACTTTTGTAGGCTTTTTCGAGCCCTTTTTGGGAGTTTCCTTTGTCGGCTGCTCGGCTGGAGCATTATTCATCTCGTCGACCGGAGAAAGGAAAGGATTTGAACTTGGTTTCGTCGGAACTCCAGTTGGCTGAGCACCTGTCGGCGAAGTTCCTGTGGATGGAGCACCGGTGTTGCTTGCGGTTTGAGCCTGGCCTTCGCCCTGCGAGCCGGTTGGAGCGGTGCCTTCGACCTGAGCCTTCTGCGAGTATGTCTTAAGCGGCTTGTTCTCGACCGAAGCAACGAATTTACCTTCTCCCATCTTGGTCACCTTTCGAAACACTAAACGATGTTCCTCTACCGCGACGAGCTGTCCGTCAAAGAATTTCTCACCCGGATAGATCGTATATGAAAGCTTGATCGGCGTCGCCTCGACCATTGCGGCATAACCTCGCGGTGTCTTAAAGATACCGGTCACGGCGAGTTCATTAAGCGTCATTACGCTCGTCGGCTTTGGCAGGGGCAAACCGTTAGCCGCAGCTTCATCGCGGAGACGCTTGAAATACTCAATGCGGGCTTCGACCGCCGGCGGACCATAGGGCACGACCGGAGCGGTGACCTTCGGTGTCTTCGGTGTAGTCGAAGCCACTGGCTGCTTCTTCGGCACAGCCCAGCCGGCCTTTTTGAACGGATCACGCTGAGCGTTGACCTCGGTAAGGCTACCGCCTACCATTACGATGGCTGCGGCCATGGCCGTCAGGCATGCGAAGCGTTTCAATGTCGATATATTGATCATGGCTTTATCTCTTTGGGATCTGACCGGAAAGTTTTAGGCGGAGGGCTTAGCCGCTGCTGACTGAGGGTTAGGGACGACTGCTGGCTTCACACCTGCCGGAGCGGGTGCCGCACCTGCGGGTGCCGGAGCGGCTCCGGGCTGGCTGGGTGCACCGGGCTGGCCAGGTGCGCCGGGAACACCTGGCTTAGCGTTCATATCCGTAGGCGACGCGTAGTACGCGGTCAGCAGAAACTGTGCGTGTATCGTCTTTTGCTCAGACTGCTTGTCGAGCTGATTGATCTTGAAATCAGTGACTGACACGATTCGCGGCAACTTGGCTATAGCATCAAAGAAGGCACGCAGGTTGGTGAAGTTGCTGTCCACCTCGACCTCGACCGGCTTGGCCATGATCGATCCGTCCTGCGTATCGTCGCGCGGTGCAAATCGCATTACGACCATTCGGCTACCATTTGCGGTATCCTGCAGTCCCTGAAGAACATTGGTGATCTCTCGCTGTTCGGGCAGGAGAACCTTGAGTTCTTCGTACTCCTCAGCCTTGCTGGCATAGAGTGCTCGAAACTCGTTGATCCGCTGAGTAGCGACGCGGGCACTCTCGTTCTTGGTCTTCAGCTCCGACACCTGGTCGGTCAACAATGTTACCTCCGCACGCGTTTCGCTCGTAACGAAGTACCACACACAGGTGTAGAGCAACGCCGCGACGGAAACGAGGAGGATCAGCTGAAAGTGCCACTTAAGATTTTTTATTTTCTCTAACATGTCGATTTCCTTCTTTTAAGCGAGGTGAAATGCACTAATTCTTTGCGACCTGTGGTTGCGTTGCCGGCTTCGCTGCTCCAGGGGCCGCAGCCGTTGTTGGATTCGCTCCATCCGGACTAGGAGCCTTGGAAGGGGTGTATGCACACTTGATCGTAAAGTTGACCAACTCAACTTTTGGTGTCTCTCCGTCCGCATTAGCTTTCTGAGGCAGATTGTTGTTAGCAACCTCTGCACGCACGGTCTCAATGTTCATATTCGAGAACAGACCATTCGAAAATTCGAGGCTTCGGCCAAATTGCGTTACCTGTGATTCGTCGGGCGAATTACCTTTGACGATAATGCTGTCGCCGGATTGCTCGATGCTCTCTAGGTAAAGCCCCGGTACCATCGAGATGCGTTCACGCATCGCGTCGAGTACCGCACTTGGGCCGGCCTGGGAACCGCGTAGCTTCTTAATAGCCTCGATGCGGGCATCGATATTTGCGATCTTGCCTTCGAGCTCCTTCTGCTCGTTCATCACTGTCTCAAGCTCGGCAGCGATCTGCTTTTGCTCGTCAAGTTGACGCTCGGCCTCGGCTTTGGCCATCTGGGTGCTTATTACGTCCCAGCCGATAACCGCCGCAAGGAGTACGGCAACGACAACCGACATTAGCAACAGCCTTGACGATGCGCTCGAGATTGTCTTATCGACCGCGACGACGGCGCCGCCCTGGCGTTCAGTGACAGAATTTAATAGATTGATCTTGATCATTGTGGTTAAACTCCCCTTACTGCCAAACCGACTGCAACGGCCATTTCGGGCAGGATCTCACTAAGATAGTCGGGGTCGAACTTTTTCGTATCGACATTGATATTACGGAAAGGGTCAAGAACTTCGACCGGCAATTCCAGACGTTGCGAAAGCTCCTGAGATAGTCCGGCGAGCTTAGAACCGCCGCCCGAAATAAGGATCTTCTGCACCATCGTCTCGTTGTCTTCTGACGTGGCTCGATAGAAATCAAATGTCTTCTGTATTTCCATCGCAACGATCTCGGTCACATTGTTCATCAGCGGCTCGATCGACTTTTCTTCGATACCGTCAACAGCGTCGACCACGCCGCGTTTGACGGCCTCGGCCTGCTGGAAGTTGAGTCCCAGGCTTCGCTGCAAGACGTCGGTGAACTGGCTGCCGCCGACTGTTATGTCGCGTGTGAACAGCGAACGCGTGCCTTTGACGATATTCACGTTCATCGTCGAGGCTCCGATATTAAGGAGAGTAACAACGTCGTTCTCGGTCGGGTTGTAATTGACCTCGTAGCAGTTCTGCAGAGCAAACGTGTCAACGTCGATGATGACCGGCGTCTTACCCGCCAGCTGGATGGCCTGCTTGATATTGTCGATACGCTCGCGTTTGCACGCGGCGATCAAGACGTTTGTCGCCTCCGCATTTTCGGAGGTGACTTGATAGTCGAGGCTGACGTCGGCGAGATCATATGGAATATGTTCCTCAGCGTGCCAGTCGATCGACTCTTCTAATTCTTCCTGCGTCATTGGCGGCAGAACGATGTTCTTAAGAATGACCGAATGGCCACTCACACCGGTGACGACGTTTGTCGCGTTGACCTGATGATTGGAACAGACGCTCTGGATCACGTCCGAGACGACATTGAGCTCCATGATCTGGCCGTCGATGATCGTGTCACTCGGCAGATTCTCGAAGCCCAGGCTTACCAGGTTGAGGCTGTTCAGCTTGCCGTCAAGCTCGACCATCTTGATCGAACTCGAACCGATGTCGAGACCGGCAATGCTTTTCTTTTTACCGAACATTTGTTTCTTGCTCCTTGATTCTCAGTTCAACGCTTTTTTCCGACCGCGAGTTTTCCTTAAGTTCCCATCCGAAGTGCGAGTTTTGACTTTTCGAGGATCGGGGCCACCGTTCTTGTTCGTTTCGGAAGGCGAGATATCATCTGACAGGGTATCTAAGTGGATATTGCCAAAACCCGCATTTTTCGGATGTTTTCGATCACGATTCGTGATCTGTAGAACCTACGTTTATATGGAAAACTTGCTGCATCTGGTGGCTGTAGATGTGCAGACTTATCGCTGCAACAATTAAAAGTTACAGGAATGCACAATATCTGTCAACACTTTTTTACAATGTTTAACGTCAGGGTGAAAGAAATGTGTTCAGGCTGAACGGTAGGTTTCAGTCAGAATGAACGAATGGTGTGCAGAAACGCCCTTGGTTGGCGTCAGCGAAGGTATCCGCCGAGGGTCCAAACCATCGCAATGATGACGATCGCCCCGACAATATCGAGCACTATTCCGTATCGAACCATCTTCATTAGTGGAATGTACCCCGAGCCGTAAACGATAGCGTTGCACGGCGTGGATACCGGTAGCATAAAGCCGAGACTCGCGGCGAGTGTCGCTCCGAGTGCAGGTATGAATGGATCGGCACCTTGAGACTGAGCTATGGCGATGACGACGGGCACCACCATGTTTGCCGACGCCGTGTTCGAGGTTGTCTCCGAAACAAGCACCGCGACTATCACGGAAGCTACAAGCAGCCCAAAGCCGCCTGAGAATGGAAGGATCTCTGTTAGTCCGCGGCCAACCGCCTCAGCGAGGCCGGTCTGGAATGAAAGCACGCCCAGCGCAAAGCCGCCTCCGTAGAGAAAGACAACGCCCCAATCGATCTTGACCGCATCTTCCCAACTGATCGCTTTATCTCCGGGTTCATCACCGGGCAAAATAAACAGCAACATTGCCCCAAGCAGAGCCCCGACCGATTCGGGAAGACGCCCGTTGAGTATTTTGTATTGCTGACTCTGCTCTCCCAGGATAAGCGCGACAATGCCCGGAACGATCCAAAACACTACTGTTATCGCAAAGGCGATAGCGACCGAGCGTTGCCCGCGCGTCCATGGACCCAGCTTTTTGCGTTCAGCAGCGATCATTTCCGCGCTGCCCTCGATCATCTTAACGCCGGCCGGAGCGAGCTTATTCAAGTAGAACCAAAGGAATAGAAACAGAACGATAACAATGGGCACGCCGATGATCATCCATTTGAAAAACGAAATGTCGGTTCCGGCTAAGCTTCGGATAAAGCCTATTCCAATTACATTTGGTGGAGTTCCGATCGGCGTTGCGACCCCGCCGATCGATGCCGAGAACGAAGTCATCAGCATGAGGGCCGTCGCGTAGCTCGGGTTTATCTTGATCCCCGTCTCTTTTTCTTGCCTTTTCAGAAAAGCGATGATCGAGAGGCCGATGGCAAACATCATCGCCGTGGTCGCTGTATTCGACATCCAGCCCGACATAAATGCCGTGACCGCTCCAAACGCAAATAATATCCGCGACGGGCGTCCGCCAATAATTTTCAGAGAGAGAACCGTGAAAGCTACACGCTTGTCCAGATTTCTGACAAACAAGGCTCTTGCCAGGATGAACGAACCGATAAAGAGAAAGATCAGCGGGTCGGCAAACGGAGCAAAGACGGTCTTAGCATCTGCGACCTGTAGGACAACCGCCGCAGCCGCTCCCAACAATGCCGTCGCGGTCATCGGCAACGTTTCGCACAGCCACAGAACAATGACGGCCGCCATGATCGCCGCCAGCCGTTGTGCCTCGGGCTTTAATCCCTCAAACGGGAAAAAGAAGATGAAAAGAAAGACCGCCGGGGCAAGCAAATAGCCCAAACGCTGCCGAAATGCCTCAAACTTTGCTTCGCCTTCACTGATCTTCTCAAGCGGCTCGAATGATCCCTCTGTAGTTGGCATATACTATTTATCTTCCCCTTTTCAGTTCCATCTTTGCGACCGATTCCAAATGAACCTCGTCCGGCCCGTCGGCGAGCCTAAGGCTTCTGGCATATATCCAAAATTGTGTAAGCGGAAGATCCTTCGAAACGCCGCCACCGCCGTGAACCTGTATCGCCCGATCTATGACCTCGAGCGCCATCTTTGGCGTCACGGCCTTGATCATCGCGATCTCGCGACGAGCAACTTTGCTCCCTGCTGTATCCATCAGCCAGGCTGTTCTTAGGACAAGTAAACGCGCCTGATCTATTGCACAACGAGCCTCGGCTATCCATTGGCGAATGACTCCCTGATCAGCGACCGGCTTCCCAAAGGCGATCCGAGCCTTGGCTCGTTCACACATCATCTCGAGAGCCCGTTCGGCAACGCCGATCAACCGCATACAATGATGAACACGTCCCGGACCGAGCCTTCCCTGTGCGATCTCAAAACCACGACCCTCTCCGAGAAGGATATTTTCTTTTGGCACTCGTACGTTATCAAAGTGGATCTCCGCATGTCCATTCGGCGCATCGTCAAAACCAAAAACATCGAGCATCCGCTTCACGGTAACGCCCGGCGTGTCCATCGGGACAAGTATCATCGACTGCTGCAAATGCTTCGCAGCGGACGGATCGGTCTTTCCCATAAAGATCGAGACCTTACACCGAGCATCGCCCGCTCCCGTCGACCACCATTTGCGGCCATCCAATATATAATGATCGCCGTCCGCCACGATCGACGCCTCGATATTAGTCGCATCCGACGAGGCAACATCAGGCTCGGTCATCGAGAAACACGAACGTATATCACCATCAAGCAAAGGCCGCAGCCATCTCGCCTTCTGCTCCTCCGTTCCGTAAAGGTGCAGCACCTCCATATTCCCCGTGTCCGGAGCCGAGCAATTAAAAACCTCACTAGCCCAAGTCACACGGCCCATGATCTCCGCGAGCGGTGCGTACTCGATATTCGTCAGGCCGGACTCGCTCGGTAAAAACAAATTCCACAACCCGGCCTCGCGAGCCTTGTCTTTGAGCTGCTCGATCAGTTCCGAAGGCTCCCAACGGTCACCGCTGTTTATCTCGTCAATATACGCCTGCTCGTTCGGATAAATATGCTCATCCATGAACGCCGAAAGCCGCCCGGCGATCTCATTCGCCTTCTCAGACATTGCAAAATCCATGCTCACAAAATAACACACAAGCCGCTGAAAAACGGTTGTCGGAGATTATTTCTGTGTTTCGCAAATAACACACTTGACAATCGTTGCAATTCGTGTTATGTTTGTTTCGTTGGTCGATCTTTGACAATTTTACGCCCGAGGGACGAAGCGTCGTGAGTTTTGGGGAAAGCTCACTGTGCTTCGTGCTCGTCAATGCAAAAAATCGCCCGCTCTTCTTGGTCGTCGGCGGCGGTTTGACGTTATCATCGTGTCAAAAGGGGAACGACACGAGATATGGCAGAAACCAGTGCTGTCCGGCCGGGCGAAGAAATAGACGTCGAGCGACTAAGCGCGTTTTTGGGCGAAGAACTCGATCTACCAACCGGTGAAATTGGAGTAGAGCAATTTCCCGCCGGCAGCTCGAATCTGACCTACCTAGTTCGTCTGGGACGTGCAACTTGCGAAAGCCCGCGCGTGAGCAAGGGCGATACACTCACCGCAGCTACCGACGCGCGCGAATACGTGCTCCGCCGACCACCTTTCGGCAACACGGTGAAATCGGCTCACGACATGCAAGCGAGAGTTTGACGTACTCTCAAAGCTCTCCGCCATTTACACACCCGCACCAAAGCCGCTGATCTTTTCCAGGGACGTATCGATCATCGGCTCCGAGTTCTACCTAATGGAACGCCGCAGCGGCCTCATCATCCGCGGCAAAATTCCTGGGACGTATGAAACGCTCATTAGTTCTCAAGACTCCCGTCTAGATGTCTGCCGCTCCTTCATCCAAAACCTAGCCGACCTTCACCGGCTCGACTACAAAGCAGCGGGCCTCGAATCTCTGGGACGTGCCGACGGCTATAACCGGCGACAGGTCGAGGGCTGGACGAAACGATACTTCGCGGCCAAGACCGACACCTGGGACGACCTCGAAAAAGCGATCACATGGCTGAACGACAACATCCCGACCGAGTCCGGCGCGTCGCTAATCCACAACGACTACAAATTCGACAACGTAATGCTCGACCCGACCGACCTCACCAAGATCACCGCCGTCCTCGACTGGGAAATGGTCACCATCGGCGACCCGCTCATGGATCTTGGGACGACCCTCGGCTATTGGATGTCAAAGGACGTAGGCGACGAACTCCTAAACATGCCCTTCAACCCGCGAGTCCTGATGGAGAACATCACCCGACAACAACTCGTCGAAATGTACTCAGAATCTCTGGGACGTAAGATTCCTGACATCCTCTTCTACTACGTCTTCGGAACATTCAAGATCGCTGTCATCGCGCAACAGATCTATGCAAGGTATGTGAAAGGTTTCACCAGGGACATGCGATTCGCTAACTTTGACAAGTTTGTTGCGGCTCTTGGTAAAATAGCCGCATCGGCAATTGCTCGAGACTCGATCTAATTACCTAACGACATATTATGGGAAAAACTTTTTTGTTTTTGCTCGCGACACTAGCCGTCCCGACATTTCTCTTCGGACAACCCGCACCGACCCCGACGCCGGCATATCGTCCGACCCCAAAACCGACAGTCTATCAGCCAAAGACAGTTCCGATGCCAAGCGGAACCCCTGTAATGAAGCCACCGACATACACATGGGCGACGGCAGAGACACTTACTTCCGTAGCTCAGGTTACCGATGTGAAGCCGACGGATCTTTGGTATAAGGCACTACAGATCTTGATCGAGAAATACGGCATCGCCGGATTGACCGAGGGCAGGAAACTAATGCCAGACCAGAACCTGACGCCCGCAGCCTATCGGACGATAAGGCAGAGTGCGAAAGTCCAATTGAACACGGCCGCTTCCAGGATGGGAATGTTGAGCAGCCGTTTTGACGAGCTTGTCTCAACGAATTGCCCTGACCCAAAGGCGGTCGCAGACGTCATGACGTCAGGCGAAGTGGTCAATTGCCAGAAGTGTATCTTCGGGCCGTCGACGCTAAAGGCAATCTATCCTGACAAGCCGATGACGCGCGGTTATTTTGTGCAGATCTTCGTCGATGCCGTCGACAACGGAATGTCAAGAGTGTCGCTCAACACCCGCGGTGAAGCCGATCCGGCTAAGAAGTCCGCCACCCCGGCTGAGCTCAAGGCGCTAATTGACAAGGGCCAGACTCTGATGGGGTCAAAGGACTACGAGGGAGCGATCCGCATGTTCAATCAAGTTATAGAGTATGATCCGAATCACATCGAAGCGTACAGGATGCGGGGCATCTCGGCATTGCTGATCTACGAACAAAATCCGCCGATGCAAGGGCAAAAACTCTATACGGCGTTATTCAATTTCGACCATGCGATCAATCGCCGTTCGAACAATCCAGACGACTATCACCTTCGGGGCATGACCCATGAGAGGCTCGGCAAGACGGACAGGGCCATCGCAGACTTTCGTACAGCCCTAAAAATGAATTCAAATCATCAAGGGGCAAAGGATTCGCTCAGGAAACTCGGTGTGACGCCATAGGGAAGTTTTAGTTTCCTGCCGTTCTTTCCCGCCAACTCTGCGTCGGGCCACCGGCATCGACGCGGACCATTTCGATGGCTCCGGGCGACGGGCAGACAAGGTAGCAGAGGTTGCAACCGACACATTCTTTTTCGATGACACGCGGATAGCGTTTACCGTTTGACTCGACGAACTCGAAGCTCTGGTGAGCGCCGTCTTCGCAGGCGACGTAGCAGAGGTTGCATTGGATGCACTTTTCTTCGTTAACGCGGGCCTTCACGTCGTAGTTGAGATCGAGGTTGCCCCAGTCCGTCATGCGATGGACTGATTTACCGACAATGTCATTGGCCGACGCAAACCCTTTCGAATCGAGGTAGGTATTCAGCCCGTCGATCATGTCCTCGACGATGCGATAGCCATAGTGCATCACCGCCGTGCAGACCTGCACATTTCCGGCTCCGAGCAACATAAATTCGACCGCATCACGCCATGTGTTGATACCTCCGATGCCCGAGATCGGAATGTTGAATTCAGCATCTCGTGCGAGCTCCGAAACCATGTTCAATGCGATCGGTTTCACCGCCGTTCCGCAATAACCGCCATGAGCCGCCATTCCATTGACATTCGGATACGGGATCATCGTATCGACATCGACGCCCATCACAGAGTTGATCGTGTTGATCAAAGAAACCGCATCCGCACCACCGCGTTGAGCAGCCTGTCCGGGCGGGACAATATGAGTAACATTCGGCGTAAGCTTTACGATGACGGGAATGTTCGAGACTTCCTTGACCCACTCCGTAACCATGCAGGTATATTCGGGAACCTGGCCCATCGCCGCGCCCATTCCTCGCTCGCTCATACCGTGCGGACAGCCAAAGTTCAGCTCAAATCCATCGCAGCCCGTGTCCTGTGTCCGCTTTGTTATCTCCTGCCAAGCTTCCTTTTTCGATTCGACCATCAGGCTGGCGATCACCGCGTGATTCGGATACTTTTTCTTGCACTCGGCCATTTCCCTGAGGTTGATCTCAAGCGAACGGTCGGTGATCAACTCAATATTATTCAACCCAATAAGCCGCATCGGCCCGTGATCAAGCCCCGCGAGCCGCGACGACACATTCGTGATCGGCTCACCCAAGGTCTTCCAAACCGCCCCGCCCCACCCGGCGTCAAAAGCGCGCTCGATCATCGAGCCCATATTCGTCGGTGGCGCCGAAGCGAGCCAGAACGGATTTGGAGATCTGATGCCTGCGAAATTGTTAGTTAGATCAGCCATAAATTATGGATATGTATACGGCGCCTGAAGGCCGAGCGGTATACCGAGTGCCCAGTAAATAAGCAGGAATACGATCCAGACCACAAAGAACGTGACCGTATACGGCAGCATGATAGAGATCATCGTGCCTATCCCAGTTTTCTTGACGTATCGCTGGGCAAAGACCACCACCAGCGGAAAGTATGGCATCAATGGCGTAATGATATTCGTCGTCGAATCACCGATCCGATACGACGCCTGGGCAAGCTCGGGCGATAGTCCCAGCTGCATCAGCAAGGGCACGAATATCGGTGCCAGAAGTGCCCATTTTGCGGATGCGGAACCTATCAGGAGGTTGACGAACGCCGTCAAAGTTATGATCCCAATGATGGTCACCTGCGGCGGCAGAGCCATCGCCTGTAACGCGTTTGCTCCTTTTAGGGCTATAAGTGCTCCGATATTCGACTGCCCGAAGGCAGCGATAAAAAGAGCCGCGAAGAATGCAAGCACAATGTAATAGCCCAAGGTGCTCATTGATTTGCTCATGCCCGCGACTATGTCCCGATGGCTTGAGACGGTACCAGCAACGTAACCATAGACGATGCCAGGAATGACAAATAACAGAAAGATCAGCGGGACGATCGACAGCATCAGCGGTGCTGAGGAAGCAGTCAATTGCGGAGCCACTGGCTCCGAATTCTGGGCCATCATCTCACCGTACCTCTTGGCATTCTCCTCGCCCAGACGAGTTTTCAATGCACTATCGAAAGCAGATTTTCCAAAGATCTCTTGCCCGAGAATCGGAGCGACCTTGGCGGCGACGTCCTCAGGCAAACCGGCCGCCTTCATTTTCTCGACCGCCTCGGGCGTCACCCGAAGCCCCGCCGGCGAACGAAACATCGACCCCGCCGGCAGTGCAAGAGCGACGAGAATGCCAATTCCGATCACCATTGCGGCCAGGCCGGCGATCAAGCCCTTTTTCTCCTTCGCCCCAAGCGTTTCCATCTTAGGCATTTCCTCAGGATCGCCATCGATCTCGGCCGTTTTCTTTAGCCGTGGCTCAACGATCCTATCCGTAACGAACCATCCCAGGCACACAAGTAAGATCGTGGACGCCGCCGTGAAATACCAAGTGGAGAGCGGTTTGACCATCCTCGAAGCGTCAATGATCTGCGCCCCCGACTGCGTGAGTCCGGCAAGTAAAGGATCGAGGCTGGATGGAATGAAGTTCGCGCTAAACCCGCCCGATACACCTGCAAACGCGGCTGCGATACCGGCAAGCGGGTGACGCCCAGCTGTATAAAAGATGACGCCGCCTAGCGGAATGACGAGTACGTAACCCGCGTCCACCGCCGTGTGGCTGATGATCGCTACAAATACAACCATCGGAGTCAACAACATCGGAGATGTGATGTTTAGGAGTGCTTTAAGTGCAGCATTTATGAACCCAGTATGCTCGGCCACGCCGACGCCCAACAAGGCAACCAGCACAACCCCCAACGGCGGAAATGCCGTAAAGGTCGACACCATCGTTGAAAGGAACGTGGCGAGTGCGGTGCCGGACAGTTGGTTATTTATCACCAATGCCTTACCCGTGCGAGGATCGATCTCCGCAAAGGTCATTGTCGAAAGGAGCGCCGAGACGATCCACACAACGAACATGAGTATCAGAAACAGGACCGCCGGATCAGGCAGTTTATTCCCGACCTTTTCCACCACACCTAGAGCCCGCTCGACAAGGCCCGCTCGACGGTCTGGCGTCGCACCACTCTCATGTTCAGCCATAGAGCAAATATTCCCCCTCAGTTGTTCAAAAACTTCTTACTCTAACAAAATATCAGTGCGGGTTTGGATCGAGCGGAGCCTTGGGAGGTGTGCGAACAACAGCTCCGGCAAATTCCACCTTCGAACCCGTTAAAACCTCGTGAATACCGATCGCTGCGAGTTTCCCCATCTGCGAGGCATCAACTGCCTCTTTGCCGCCGTTAGAGCAATCGCCTCCGGCGAAGATCTTGGGGTCGGACGTCTGAAGGTTCTCGTTAACTACAACGCGGCCCTTCTCATCAGTTTCGATACCGAGGACGTCCGTGAAAAACGATGCCATCTTCTGCTGGCCGATGGCTTTGATCACCTGATCGCATTCGATATCAAACTCCCGCTCACCCTGGCGTACGCGTATTCTGCTGACGCGCTCATCGCCGCCGACGGCAACAGGAACAGTCTGCCAAAGGAACTCAATACCGTCTTTCCGAGCCAATTCTATCTCGTAATCGTATGCAGGAGCGTCCTTTTCGCTGCGGCGGTACATCAAGGTGACTTTGTCGGCTCCGAGGCGCTTGGCTTGTGTGACGGCATCGATCGCGGTATTGCCGGCACCGATAACAACGACATTTCGACCAAGCGGAACCGATCTCCAATCACGCGTCTTAACTCGCTCTATGAAATCTAGAGCATCAAATACACCGTCAAGACCCTCGCCTGGAATGTTTAACCGATTCGTCGCACCAAGCCCGGTAGCAAGGAAAACTGCATCATTCTCACTTATCAGATGCCTGAACTCGATCATTTTCCACGGGGTTTCATCAAATTCGGCCTTAGTCTTACCGACGACCTCAGTGTTGGTGACGAACCTCACGCCCATCCTCTCTACATGTTCGACCTCCGACAGCGACACACTTTTCGACATCTTGTACTCAGCCATGCCATACGTGTCGAGTCCACCAGCCTGTTCACGGCGTTCATAAACTGTCACGTCATAACCGAGCCTGGCGAGATAAGTCGCGCACGAAAGCCCCGCCGGGCCCGAACCGACGATACCGACGGATTTTCCGTTCGGTTCGCCCTTTGTAAAGATCTGCTTCCCATTTTTCAACGCGTGATCTGTTGCGTATCGCTGCAGCCGCCCGATCTCGATCGGCTTGTTGATCAAGGTCTTCTCAACGCACGCACCTTCGCACAGTACCTCGACCGGGCAAACACGTGCACACGAAGCTCCGATCGGATTCGCGTCAAATATTACACGTGCCGAACCGGAAACATTCCCGCTCGCGATCTTCTTGATAAACGCAGGCACATCAATGTGCGTCGGACACGCATGCATACACGGCGCGTCATAGCAATACAGGCAGCGATTCGCCTCCTGCATAGCTTCAGCCGCCGACATCGCCGGATTGATCTCAGCAAAATTGTGCTCGATCTGTGTTATGTCGAGCGGTGTGCAGTAATCAGTTGCCATAAAAGCTTTTTACCACAGAGTCACAGAGAACACAGAAATTCTGAACTGCCTTCATCTTACCTCCGCGGTCTCTGTGCCTCTGTGGTGCAATCTTCCCTAATCCGCCACGATCGCACCGTACGCGTCGGGTCTGCGGTCGCGGAAGAATTGCCAGGTGTTTCGCACCTCGCGGATCATGTCCATGTCGAGATCGGCGACGATAAGTTCGTCCTGATCGCGTGTGCCGACGGCGAGCATCTGGCCGCGTGGGTCGCAGAAGTAGCTTTGGCCGTAGAACTCGCCGATGTTCCACGGGGCCTCGATTCCGACGCGATTTATCGCTCCGACAAAATAGCCGTTCGCGACCGCGTGTGCCGGCTGTTCGAGCTTCCACAGATACTCGCTCAGGCCGGCGACGGTTGCCGAAGGGTTGAAAATGATCTCAGCACCATTCAATCCGAGACAGCGCGCACCCTCCGGAAAATGGCGGTCATAGCAGATGTAAACACCAACCTTACCGACAGCTGTATCGAAAACTGGATAGCCGAGATTGCCGGGACGGAAGTAAAACTTCTCCCAGAACCCCGGAGCCACATGCGGAATGTGAGTCTTACGATATTTGCCAAGATACTTGCCATCCGCGTCGATGACAGCGGCCGAATTATAGTAAATGCCTGTCTGCTCTTCCTCATAGATCGGCACGACGAGCACCATCCCGTATTGCTTGGCAACCTCTTGCATCAACTGCACCGTCGGCCCATCAGGAATGCGCTCGACCGCCTCGTACCAACGCGTCGTCTGCTCGGCGCAGAAATACGGCGTGGTAAAGATCTCCTGAAAGCAAAGCACCTGCACGCCCTGCTCGGCGGCCTGCTCGACGAACTTCAGCTGATGATCGAGATTCACTTTCTTGATCGTCTCGATCGGCGAATCCGCCGGTTCCTGATTGTGGGCCTGGATCAGCCCGCCTTTGACTATTCTTGCCATGTGCAAATTCTCCTATTTCTTCGCGGGTGCCGCAAAAACTGCATCGTCTACACCGCCGTTTTTCACCTCAGTGATCTTTCGGATCCACTGAATATGCGGAACCGCGTATTTCATAGTTGTCGGCATTTTCACGCCCCCAAAATCCTTGTAATCAGCATAATCGACCTGATACACAAAGCCGCCAAACACAGTCGGCGTCGACACTGCCCTACGTACGAGCAAACCTGTCGCGACTTCAAAGTAGAGCCTCTCGCGAACGTTCCCTGCAGTTGTGCCGATGACAAAATAAACTTCCTTGCCATCGATACGTTCGATCGAACGATACTCGAGCCTCGGATAGATCGTCTTCAGGCTGGTGACGGAAAGGATCTCGCCCTCCCGCTTGATCTGCTCCGCCTCGTCCGGCTTAAGTTCGATCGCATCGGCATTGCCGAACTTTCGCCCGGCAGTTCCGTCGGAGAGCTCCCTAACAATGTACGTGCCGTAGGCCAGATCCGAACGGTACTTGTTGCCTTTCGACCAAATGGTCTCGGGCTCGGTTGTCTTACCGTCAGGCTCGATCCGATTTGCCTTTATCTGCCGCGAAGTAACCTTCGCGATATTGGCCTTGCCGCCGAGAGCGGTTTCGTATTTTGCCAGGATCTCGTCGATCACAGGTTTCTTTTCCGGTTGAACTGGACGCGGTATCGGAGCAGCTGCGGCGGTCAATGGAAAACTCGGCTGCGGATGCGAGATGCCATGATGACATGTGAAGCAGTTGATCTCAGGCCGCCCGTTGAACTGCGTCTTATTGAGATCAAAGACCATCTTGATCATCTTTCTCGCCGTCTCTTTGTTCTCGTTACCGTCTTTTTCATAGTCGGCATCATTGGACGCATGGCAAAATTTGCAATCGACGCCGAGGCTCGCCGACATCATATTCATCACCTTGCCCATCTGATCGGCCGGCATGTCATTAAGCACCTTGATGCTCTTAAATTTCTGTCCCGCTGTCTCGACCTGAGCCTTTTGAGCAAGAGATGAGCTTCCGCCGATCAATGCGGTAGCAACAAAACAGGCGATAATAGCGATCTTTACCCGGTACACTTTTTTCATGTTTAATTTACTTGTAATGCCCTTGTGCATTTCGATAAGAAGAAACAGTTCCAATCAGCTCATCCAATTAACGCCCGCCTCCGGGTTCCATTTCGTCGTTGTCTTTTTGATCTTGGTCCAAAATTCGATCGAGCTTTTGCCCGTAATATCGTTCGCCCCGAAACGGGAATCGTTCCAGCCGCCAAACGAGAATGGTTCACGCGGCACCGGAACGCCAATGTTCACGCCGATCATCCCAGCCGAAGCGTGCTCCATAATGTAGCGAGCGGTTCCGCCGCTTTGTGTAAATACCGAAGCTGCGTTGCCGTATGGGTTGGCGTTTTCAATTTTCAACGCTTCATCGACCGTTTCCGTTCGCATGATCGAGATGACTGGGCCAAATATCTCTTCGGTCGCGACGGACATCTCCGGGGTCACGTAGTCGATCACAGTTGGCCCAACATACGTTCCGCCCTCTTTGCCATCGACAACGGCTCCGCGGCCATCGACCAGGATCTTTGCTCCGGCCCGCTCGGCTTGCGAGATGTAATCCTCGATTCGATCTTTAGCTGCCTTGGAGATCACCGCCCAGATTCTTGCCCGGCACGACCTTGCGAGCCTCATCACAAATTGAAGCGATTATCGGATCGACGTTTCCGACCGCAAGCATCGCAGACGCAGCCATGCATCGCTGGCCGGCACAGCCTGACATCGAGGCCGTGACGTTCGAAGCCGTCATCGCCGGATTAGCATCTGGCAATACAAAAAGGTGATTCTTCGCACCGCCGAGAGCAACGCAACGTTTGAGATTATGAGTACTCTGCTGATAGACAAGCTTCGCAACCTTCGTCGAGCCGACAAAGCTCACGGCCTCGATATCCGGATGTGCGCAAATGCCCTCGACGATATCTTTGCCGCCGTTTATGACGTTAAAAACGCCATCGGGCAGCCCCGCTTCCGTCAACAATTCCGCCATTCGTTGACACGACAATGGAACCAATTCGCTCGGCTTCATGATCATCGTATTGCCAAGCACGAGCGCATTGGGCATCGTCCAATTCGGCACCATCAGCGGGAAATTGAATGGTACGATCGAGGCAACCACACCAAGCGGAAAATGATCCGTCCTGCATTCAACGCCCTTCGACACTTCAAGAATTTCGCCCGAAACAAGCTGTGGCATCGAGCACGCAAATTCCGTCAACTCGATGGACTTCTCGACCTCCGCCTTCGCCTCGTCCCACGTTTTGCCGTTCTCTTCAGAAACCAACGAGGTCAGCTCGTCAAAGTTCTGCTCAAGCAAATTTCGATACTTGAAAAATACCTGGACTCGCTCCTTGATCGGCATCGCACTCCACGCCGGGAATGCGGCCTTTGCCGACGCAACGGCCGCATTCAATTCTTCGATCGTCGACATCGGGACGCTCGACAATTGAGTTCCGTCCGCTGGCGAAACGACCTCATCAGCTACGGTTGCCGCGCTATCGACAAATTTGCCGCCGTAGTAATTCTTAACTCTCTGATATTTCATGATTTTCTAACGAAGAGACCGCCGGGAACGCTGAGAGATCCGGTTCTTTCATTAACAATTCCTGTCTATTTACTCCCCGCGTCCTCTGCGACCTCCGCGTTTAAATTCCGGCGATCAGGAAAAAGCTTCATCAGCCCCCAATGCACCACAAACGCCACTCCAAATCCGATAAACCATCCGTAATCGTAAAGTACATTGAGAGTTGGAATTATCAACCCTATCCACGCACAAAAGCAACCCAAAAGCGTCGCGAATACAGCCCGCCAATTCCATCCCGCGTATTCGCCCTTGCTTCGATACAGATCACCGAGATTAAGCCCAGTTTTTCGTACCAGCCAGTAGTCCGCGATCAGCACACCCGCGATCGAGCCCAATCCGCCGGAATAGCCGACGAGCCAGCCGAAGATGTAGCCGCTCGGATCGGCGAGCAGCTTCCAAGGCATCATCAGAATACCGATGATTCCCGTGATCAGGCCGCCTGTGCGAAATGAGATGAGCTTTGGAAAAGCGTTAGCGAAATCGTTGGCGGGCGAGACGACGTTGGCGGCGATATTCACGGACAGAGTTGCGACAACCACCGTAAACATAGAGATCGCAACGACAACCGGCTGAGAGAACTGACCGACCAGCTTTACCGGATCCCACGCATCGGCGGGATTCATATTCGGAAAGACGATCAACGCCGCCGACGTGATCACGATGCCCATCGCCGCGAAAACGGTCATGGTTGTAGGCAACGCAACCACCTGTCCAACCGCCTGTTCCCGCTGGCTCTTACCAAACCGCGTAAAGTCCGGCATGTTCAAACTTAGGGTGGCCCAAAACCCGATCATCGCCGTCAAACTTGGAACAAACACCGGCCAGAACTCACCCATCGACCGAAACTTTCCTGGTTCATTGAGCAGAAAACCAACCCCGCCAGCTTCGTAAACTATCCAACCGAGCAATAGCGCCGTCATGATCAGAACATATGGAGCAGCCCAATTTTCAACGATCCGGAGCAGATCCATTCCCTTGTAGATGATCGCAATATTCATTGCCCAGAAGATCGCGAATGAAAGCCACTCGGTAATGGTGTGACCGCCAACAGGCCCGCCAAGAAGAGTCGCCCAACCCGGAATAAATGCCGCAAAAAACGTCTGCAGTGCCTGGCCGCCGATCCACGCCTGAATGCCGAACCATCCGCACGCGACGATCGCGCGCATCAATGCCGGCAGATTTGACCCGACAGTTCCGTACGCGGCACGAGCAAAAACGGGAAACGGGATCCCGTACTTCGTGCCCGGATGCGAGTTGAGCAGAATAGGTGCAAGCACGATGACGTTGCCGAGCAGGATCGTAAACAGGGCCTGCCACCAGTTCATGCCCGCCGAGATCAGCCCCGACGCCATCATATACGTTGGGATGCAATGGGCCATCGAGATCCACAGCGCGGCGTAATTGTATGTGGTCCAAGTTCGCTTGAGGATGGGAACTGGAGCGAGGTCTTCGTTATAAAGTGACGAGCCTTCGATCTCGTTCAAAACATACGGCTGCAACTCAACGCGGCCGTCATCGTGTTGTAGTGTTTCGCTCATATGTCCTTCCTATTTAATCTTCAATGCCTTAAGCCAATCCGGCATCGCCTGTAGCTGATCGCCGTGATCCGCTCCGGTGTTACCGGCATAGCCACGGATGTGAAAACCTTTCACATCAACCTCACTCGTCTGCTGCATCCCGACCGGCCCATTTTTCAATTTCGCTCGTCGCCTGATGCCAAGAGTTGAAAGCAGATGGTCAACACATTCAGTAGTCTGGCAACCCGGGAAGTCTCGAATGAGTAAAATCTCTTGTTTCCGGCAACCGCCTCGCGGGCAAATTTGATATACGAATCGAGATCGTCTTCCTTGATAACACCGCCTCCGAGGCTGCCCTATGTGCTCGCGGATCCACAGAGCAAACTTATTCACACCTGACTGCCGGGTATCGAATGGCACGACGGGGAAAAGTGGATGACGGCCTTTTCGTTCCTGCTTTGGCTGCTTCGTCGAAAGATTTGCCCCGATGAACCACGGCAAGATTGACTGATCAGCGGCCTTGGAAATGTTTGGCGACAGATACTCCATCAGCCAGGAACCCCGGAAATGAATTATCAGCGGAACGGTTTATCGGTCTGATCTAGGCCTGCAAAGCCCTTTCGGGCGGTTCGCGGACTTATGGGAGGTCGGGACGATTCTGCGCCTGCTGAGCTATCGCGGTCGGCAAAGGGTCCGACAAAGAGCTTTTCATCAGAGCGCACATCCACGTATCGTCGTAATGAACCCGTCTACGTTCAGGGCATCGTTTCATAAGCTAAATTCTATTCCGGAAACCCAACTTTCCTGACCAATTCCTTAAATCGCGGGTCGTCTTGCAGAAAACTCAGTGGTAATCGAATTTTGAGTTCTGCGATCTGTGGTTCGCGTTGGTCATACGCTTTGTTTAGGTATTCAAACGCTTTGTCTTTATCCTCGAGACGGGCATAGGTTTCCGCAATTCGAAAGGCCGGTAGATAAGCATTTTTATCTTTCGCCAGACTTGATCTCTGACTGTCCAGTTGAATTTCTATTTGCTTTTGCACAAACCCCTTATAGCCGTCTTTTTCAAAAGCTAGTTGGAGGTCCTTAATGTTTTCCGGGCTAACGCCAAAGAGTAGTTTGATCTGTATAAGGCGTTGCTCAACGGCCTCGGAATACATACCCTTGGCTTCATAAACGTCGGAGAGGTTGTTGCGAGGACTCGCTGCGTCCGGAAACAACTCAACGGTTTTCTTAAACTGAGCAATTGCTTCGTCCCGCTTGCCTCCAAGTTCAATCACTCTACCTTTTTGGTTATTTATGACCATCGACAACGGGTCAAGTTCAACAGCTTTATTTATCTCCGATAGCGCTTGGTCGCCATTTTCCGAAAAATGATAGACCTCTGCAAGCCACTGATAAGCTGACGGATACTTTGGGTTGAGTTCGATCGCTCTCTTTAGCTCTCTCTCAGCACCTTTAAGATCATAATCATAGTTGGTCAGTATCTGACCGAGCGAGGCATGTGCTTCCGCCAGATTTGGGTCAATTTCGAGGGCTTTCTGTGCCGCCTGTTTTGCAAGCGGCATATATTCGCTTGGCCTGAACGCACCGTAATAGGGCATCAAAGCCAATGTGTCGGCGAGTCCCGCGTAGGCGAGTGCGTAGTTCGGGTCAGCAGCGATCGCTTGCTGAAAATACTCTCTGGCTTTTTGAAAGTCCTCCGTCGTTCGTTTGTTCCAATGAAAACGCCCTTTTAGGTAAAGCTGCTGTGCCTCGGAACTGGTCGTGTTAGTTTTGCTGACTCGCTCCTGTTCGGTCGCCGTTAGTTTCGAACGAAGCTTGTCCGAAACGGTTTTAGCGATCTCGCTCTGCAATGAAACAAGGTCGGATTGTTTGCGATTATATTGCTCGCTCCAAATCACATCCTGAGTCTCGGTGTTGACGAGTTCGAGACTCAATTTCAGATCATCGCCGCGTTGGGAAACTCTGCCCAACAAAACCGCTTGCACCTTCAATTCTTCCCCGATCTTCTTCGGCGAAATCTCTTTGCCCTTGTAATAAAAAACCGTGCTTCTTGCCTTCACCGACAAATTAGGAATATTCGACAAACTGCTGATCAGAGTCTCCGTCATTCCGTCCGAGAGATATTCGACATCTGCATTCCCGCTCTCATTAACAAACGGCATCACGGCGATGGATTCGATTTGTTTCGTTGGAGCGAAATATTTGTAGCCGAAGAATCCGCCGATCAAAACAACAACTGCGACGACAACCGCGATCAGCGGCTTTGCCGCTCGATGTGCGGAAAAGCTCTGCTTTTCCGAAAGCCCACTTAAACTCTCCCGAGGCTCCGCCTCCACTCCGCGAGGCAAAACAGCAGTCTGTTCCGTAGTAAGGATCTGTGCACGAGTCGGAGCTTCGCCAGGAGCAGCGGTCGAATGAAGGATCGCGGTTTGCGGTTCATCCGTCGTGAACCCAGTCGCTATCGCTCCCGGTTCTGACCTCGGGCCTTCGAGCAGAGCATTTCCATCGTCGAGACAATACAGTAGCGTGTCGTCGTAATAATCCCGCCTACATTCAGGGCATCGTTTCATAAGCTGTGATGAATTGGTTGAGCACCATATTCTAACTCACAAACGGTGATTTTACGCTTTACAAGCAAGCCAAACGTCCGCTTTTTCTCCTGTTCCTCCGATGGCTAGTCAAGAAATTTTTGGCGGTCCTCGATTAGATGGGCCTTGATCGACGGAGCGAGAAATCCTTCGTTTTTCTTGATAAATGCATCGATCGAGTTGATAGACTCGGTCGCGACACGTGACATCGCCTCTCGCGTCTTATGGGCGCTGCCTGAAAGATGGAGTCTCATCTCACTCGCATATTTCGCGGCGAGACGATTGTACTCGCTCATGTTGCGTTCCAGCCGGTCATGCATGGTCTTATATTCCACGACGATCTGGTCTGCCTTTGCCATCAACGGCCCTTGCACCGACTTTTTGTCAGCGGCGATCTGCTCGGCGGTCTTTACAAAGTTACCGACCACGACCTCTCGCAGCGTGCCGCCGAAAAGTTCGAACTTAATATTGGGGTATGTAAGCCAATCGACTTTGTTGCCCGCAAGGTTTCTCGAGTCCCAGTGCTCCTGGGGAGCTCCGTAAATGCCCTTGATCTGCTGAACGCTAGCCTGCCATGCCACATTTTTCTCCGGACTGCCGGCAAATGGCTTATACGTATCACCGCGATACGGAGAATTTCTAATGAACGATATCTGTTCTACGACGCGGCCCGACGTATAACGGATCACGATACCAAAAGCGTAATAGCGATGATTTCCCTCAGCTATGACGTCGGGTTTGCCAAGCATCGACTCGATCAAAGACTCAGCCGCACCAAGAGCCATCTTGCCGCAGCCTTTGCCTGCCAGGATGACTGTGCAGTCAGTATTTGGCAATACAGCGGGTGCGGAAACGACGGGCGTCGGTGTCGGCGTTTGTGCAGTCCTGAATGCCCTTAGGACTCTTTCCATCAGGGAGTAGAGCTCTTGGGCACTGACCCGAGCTTTTGTGGTGAACGGCTGGCTTACGTAGTTGGTATAGGTGTTTCCCGAATAGACGCACTTCTGGCCGTCCCTACACATAAAGGCAACTCGCGTCCCTGTCGCGTCGTTCTGCAATATCTTGATCTCGGAAATGTCATTGAGCTTGAAGTTGCTCGAATGGCCGCTTTTGTAGCGAATAAACAGTTCCCCATTCGTCACCTCAACAAAACCATAATGGCCGCCTTCGAAGGTCTTAAGATAGGAGTTGAGCCCGTTCAAGGCAACGGCCTGTTCGCTTGAATGCTGAGCAGAGGCCGAAACTTGGATCAGCAGAATGAACGAGATCAGTGAGATAAAGAGCAGTGTCTTTACCGGGTTGCATGGTTGCTTCATGAGGTAAGTAATAATTGCCAGGCAAGTCTAATTATCGTTTCACGTCTGCCAAATTGCCAATCAGACAAGCTGCCATTTTGTACGCGTATATGCGATCTGAAAGCCATTTTTCTGGGCGTTCGTTTGTGACTGGCTGCCGGGGGCGGCTCCCATTATTGCTAGGCTGCAGCCTTTGGAAGCGGCGAGTTGGAGGCGGTCTTCGAGGAGAGCGGTTTGAGCGCCTTGGTTTCGCCCGCTGACGATCGTGCTTGCTCCGGCCAACATCGCGACGTCGTCATAGATGAATAACATCCCGGTCGCGATCGGATGAGAGTCAAGTTCGGCGATATAGGGATAGGCCCCCCGGCATGAAGCACTGACCGAACCGAAATTGAACATAAATTCGCCAAGTTCCTTATGCTCAGCCGTCCATGCGTCGGCAGAGGTCTTTGCCCACAGTTCAACTTCGTTTTCATCAATGACGCGCGTTGTGAGGCCGGCGATCCGATCGCGTTTTTGGATCGGGGAATCAAGTTCGCGATACATCACACTGGTGAGTTCGATAGGCCGATAACCACGCTCGCTGAGAAGACCCATCAGCGGAGGATCGGCCATCGGACTGACTTCGTGAAAAACCGGAGCCTTGCGTTCGCGGAAAAATGCTTCTATCTCATCGAGATGTTCCCGCGTCGTTTCCTCAAAGAGGCCCAATCCAAAGGTCTGCGTGAGTGGCGAATCGACACCATCAAACATGGCATACGCTCCGCCAACCTCGATCCAGCCAGCACCGCACGCCGGATCGAGCCTTGCCCGCGTTTCGACAAAATCGGCGTTCGTCCGAGCCTCGGTTCGTTCGAGCTTTTGCGACAATATTTTATCAGAATAGATCAAAGCGATAGCTCCTTCGTTTCAGAGACATTAATTGAATACCGCCGCAGATCGGCAGCCTTTTCCGGATTGTTGGTCAATAGAACTACAGAGCCAACTCCAAGATCGGCCAATATATCCGCTGCCGGGCGAAAGCTCCGTGCGTCAACCTCAAAACCGGCCAGTTTGTATGCTTCGCCTTGGCTATGACCGGCTTTCTTAAAGGGAGTGCTTTTCATCAGGGCAAGATGTCCGTTGCCCTTCCCTTCCTGATCAAGATAGATAATAACGCCTCTTCCTGCTTGCTGAACGGCGGCTTGAGCCGCTGCCATTTCGCCTGCGCATTCACACTCGATACTGTTGAATATGTGCCCGCCGATACACGCTGAATGAATGCGGCAAAGCACATCTTCTCCGCCTTCAACCTCGCCCATCACAAGCGCGATCGACTCGGAGATCCCGTCATAAAACAGGATCTCCGAAAAATCGCCAAATTTTGTCTTTAGTTCTCTGTCTGCCAGACGAACAACCATTACGCAATGTTAATCCGTCTTGCTAGATCTTCAAAATTCTATCGCCGCCTGTGCCGCCGCTAGCCGGGCGATCGGTACGCGGAACGGCGAGCAACTCACGTAATCCATCCCGATCTTGTGACAGAAAATCACGCTGTCGGCATCGCCGCCATGTTCGCCGCAAATACCGACCTTTAACTTCGGCTTTATCTGACGGCCGCGGTCAATTCCCATACGCATCAGCTCGCCAATCCCGTCCGTGTCGATCGTCTGGAACGGATCGTACGGCAGTATCTTTAGATCAAGATATTTTGGTAAAAATCCGCCGATATCATCACGACTGAATCCGAAACTCATCTGCGTGAGGTCGTTGGTTCCGTAGCTAAAGAAATCTGCCTCTTGTGCCATCAAACCCGCGCGGATCGCCGCCCGCGGCGTCTCTATCATTGTGCCGTATAGATAAGGTATTTTCTTCAGTCCCTGTTTCTCACAAACCTCTTTATAAACCCGGTCAACGACCTTCTTCTGGTGTGCAAGCTCGTTCACCGTGCACGTGACCGGCACCATTATCTCCGGAAGTGCTTTCTTTCCGGCCTTGATCAATTCAGCGGTTGCTTCCAGTATTGCTCGGACCTGCATCTCGGTAATTTCGGGGTAGCTGATTCCCAGCCGTACGCCGCGATGGCCGAGCATCGGATTGTTTTCGTTTAAGGCTAATACCCTTCGCTTTAGAACGCTCAAGCTGATCCCGAGCACCTTACTGAGATCCTGTAGCTTCTGCTTGTCGTGCGGCACAAATTCATGCAGCGGCGGATCAAGCAGTCTAATCGTAACCGGCCGGCCGTTCATGACCTTGAGCGTATCCTTGACGTCCTTTTTGACGAATTTGAACAGCTCATTCAGAGCCTGCCGCCTTTCCGCCTCGGATTTGCTGACGATCATTTTCCGCAGCAGAAAGAGCGGCTCCTCGCCGCCCTCGCCGTAAAACATATGCTCAGTCCGGAAAAGTCCGATGCCTTCGGCTCCAAATTTAAGTGCTTGAGCTGCGTCTTCTGGCGTCTCGGCATTGGCTCGAACGCCAAGAACCTTTACCTTGTCAACCAGCTTCATTAGGTCTTTGTATGACTTATTCTTGTCAAGGTCGATATCGACGAGGGCCATGCTGCCCTCATAGACGAGGCCTTTTGTGCCGTTCAGGCTCAGCCAGTCACCTTCGTGGATGACCACGCCATCCTTTGCTCTAAACGTGCGAGCTTCGTGATTGATCTCAATGTCGCCGCATCCCACGATGCAGCACTTGCCCCAGCCACGCGCTACCAGTGCGGCATGTGATGTCATACCACCCTTGCTTGTGAGGATCGCCTCAGATTTGTGCATTCCGTCCACATCCTCGGGGGATGTCTCCTCACGCACCAGTATCACTGCCTCACCTTTCTTGGCCCAGGCTACTGCATCTTCGGAGCTGAATACGACACGGCCTTTTGCTCCTCCGGGACCAGCTGGCAGGCCTTTCGCGATCGGTTTTGTGATCAGTTCGACCTTTGGATCAAGCATGGGCAGGAGAAGTTCGACAAGTTGATTAGGTCCGACACGCATTAGTGCGGTATTTAGATCGATTAGTTTCTCGGCGTACATTTCCGTAGCCATGCGAACCGCGGCCACGCCGTTTCGCTTGCCGACGCGGCATTGCAGCATATAGAGCTTTCCACTTTCGATAGTGAACTCAATATCCTGCATGTCCTTGTAATGGACCTCAAGCCGCTTTTGATACTCAAAAAGCTCGTTGTAGAGATCTGGCATCAGTTTTTCAAGCGTTTTGAACTGCTTGCTCTGTTCATTCTTAGAATATTCATTCACCGGAGCCGGCGTCCTTGTACCGGCAACAACGTCCTCACCTTGAGCGTTTACGAGGTATTCACCGTAGAACTTATTCTCGCCATTACCCGGATTTCGCGTGAAGGCCACACCCGTGCAGCAATCGTTTCCCATGTTGCCAAACACCATGCCCTGAACGTTCACCGCCGTACCCCATTCATCCGGTATATTCTCGATCGCACGATATTCGACCGCTCGTTTGCCGGTCCAGCTGCTGAATACGGCACCGATCGCGCCCCACATCTGCTGCGATGGATCCTCGGGAAACTCGGTTCCCAGTACCTTCTTGACCGTTTTCTTAAAATCCTTAACAAGCGATTTAAGGTCCGCGGCCGTCAGATCGGTGTCGCTCGCGTAGCCCTTTTTATGCTTGATGTCTCCGAGCATTTCATCCAGGACCTTTCGAACGCCCTTCCCGCCCTTTGGCTCGATGCCCGCTCCCTTTTCCATCACGACATCGGCGTACATCATGATCAAACGCCGGTAAGCGTCATACGCGAACCGTTCGTCGCCATTTTTCGCGATCAGTCCCTTGATAGTTTGCTCATTTAGACCAACATTAAGCACGGTTTCCATCATTCCGGGCATAGAACGCCGGGCACCGGAACGGATCGAGACCAGCAGCGGGTTTGCCTCGTCCCCAAACTGTTTACCCGTCAGCTTTTCAACCTTCCCAAGAGCTTCCTCGACCTCGGCTTTGAGGGTCTTGGGATACGCCTTCTTATGGTTGTTCAGATATGTGCAGACCTCCGTCGTAACGGTGAAGCCGGGCGGAACAGGCAGTTTCAGCTTAGGATGGCCTGCCATTTCAGCAAGATTGGCTCCCTTGCCACCGAGAAGATTTTTCATCGATTCATTTCCGTCAGCCTTGCCGCCGCCGAAGAAATAGACGTATTTTTCTTTTTTCGCAGATGTAGCCATAGGTCAATTTACTCTCCTCTACCTAGAGTACGACGGTGCATAATTCAAAATTAGGACGTATGTCACAAAGGTATCGGTAACTTAAGAGTCAATTATTGCGGAGAATTCTGTTTCAACCAATTCAGAGCTCGCTCCCTATTGGTGAAAAATTTCACCCGAACGCCCTGCGACGCTGCGATCACTTCGTAAAGCTCGGTCTGTGCCGTAGGTTGAAAATCGGGAATAGCGAATGCGAGCCAGAGCTTCGGGACGGTGGCGGTCTTTTTCCCGGCATCGATCACGTCCGAAGTCTCGCGTTCACCCGAGGGCAGAAAGCCCTCGACCAGCACCCGCCGCGAACCATGCTTTTCGCACGCCTCGCGGATCACGTTCCACAACGCAGCCCGCCGTTCCTGATCTACTCTGAAATCCTTGCCAAGCTCAATATGAACGTGGTCGGTACGAAACTGCACACTAAAACCTTGATCGAGAACCAGCGGAGAAAGCCAAACCGTTTTGATCGCATCGTTTTCCATTGAACTTCTCTATTATTTCCCCCAAACACCTACCCGCACTGGTTATTTCTTCAGCGTCGAGGTCCAGTTCAGGATCACGTTGAACGGGGCCTCCTGGCCCGACTGGAGGGGGGAGTTGATCAGGAATCTTTGACCGTCGGCCGTGACGGCGTATCGATTCGGGCTGCCTACGGTTATCTCAGTTTGAAACAAAGCGGTCGCCGCTCCGATCTCGACGATTCCATCCAGTTTTACAGGGACCGCCATCAGTTTCTTGTCAATGGCCTCGTAATAAAGCTCCTTGCCGTCAAGCCGCCATTTGGGCAGCCAACCGCCATTGGTCGAGACTCGCCATTTGCCGGTGCCGACCGGGAAGCTTTGAATGTAGATCTCCTCGCGGCCGCTCTCATTGGACACATAGGCAAAGTAACGGCCGTCAGGCGAAAAATGGCCTTGACTTTCGTTGAATTCAGACTTCAGCAGCGGATAGGGTTTTCCCTCGCCTGCCAACGGCAATATCCAGATATCGTTGCCCGACTTTTCCCCAATACTTGCAAACAGGATATTCTTGCCGTCGGGCGACCAATCCATCCCGCTCGTCTGAACGCTAACGGCATCGCTCAACAACTCATCATTTCCAGCACCGTTTGCTAACTTTCGAAAGATCGACGTCTTGTCGCCATATCCGTTCGAACTAAAAACAAGATACGTGCCGTCGGGTGACCACGCCGGGTCGTCTTCCCGGAGGGCACCAAATGTAAATCTAGTCGGCAAGCCGCGCTCCAGATCGATCATCCAAATATCACGATTGCCGTTATCGATACGCTCAGCCGCGGCCCGCTTGCCGTCAGGCGAAAGAACCACATCAGAATATTCGCCCGGCGGACCGACCTTTGCGATCTCTTTTCCCTGACGGTCGAACCATCTCAACTGGTTAACAGTGCCGCCCCCCGTCTTATAGACCAATGTCCCGTTCTCGGAAACCGAGAATTGCGAGCGGCCACCGGTTGTATTGAAACCGACGTTCTCGACGACGGCAACAGGATCGCCCGTGAACTGGAGGCTTGAGGCATCAAATGGCTGTGCCATTACCGTGGTGTCACGGGCAAAAAGCAAATATCCCGGCGCAACGTAGTGAACGTCAGAAGTACTCTTGAATAGAAACTTTCGGTCTTTCCCGTCGACCGACGCGACAAAGATCTCCGGTGGATCAGGAGTGCTATTGTGGCTCTTATAAAAAAAGTGCCGCCCGTCCGGTAGAAAGCGGGGCCATACATGTCGAATTTCCTTTCGCGATTCATCAAGCGGAAGCAGTTCTGAAACCTCGCCGCCCGCTGCCGACACGGCGAATACCGCTGTCCGACCCGCCAAATACGATCACGCCATCGCGGCTCCAGGCTCCGGTGAACCCTTTGGGAGCATTGCAGATCACTTGAACAGGCCCGCCGCCAATGTCCACCTTTTTCAGTTTGTCATTCGCAAAAAATGCAATTGTTCGGCTGTCAGGGGACCAAAACGCTCCGCCAGCGCCATCCGTCCCGTTAAGCCGTTGCTCCGTCAACGACCCTAGCTCACGAATGTAGAGATGGGACTTGCCGTCGACCGTCATTGTAAATGCGATCGTGCGGCCATCTGGAGAAATGACCGGGGTTCCGGTATTAGTGCCGGCGTCAGACGGAGGTATAACAAAGCTCACCGGCCGCTCATCCGGCACCGGCCGCCGGATATACATCGTGGTGACAACCGCGCAGCCGATAAGTAGGAGCAAAGATGCACCGGCCAAACCACGAACAAGCCACGGCGACCTATCGGTTTCTAGCCCGATTGCACTGACCGCCGTCGTCATATTTGCCCCGGACGAGATCGTCGGAGCAGACAGTGACTCGAGAGCAAAACCAAGGTCAGCCGTCGATTGAAAACGCCTGTCCGGTTTCTTTTCGAGACATCGCCTAACGATACGCTCCAGCGACGGGCTGATATTCGGGTTCAATTCGGTGATCTCCGGCGGCTCTTCCTTAACGATCGCCGACATCGTCTCAGCCAGCGATTCCTCCTGAAACGCCCGCCTGCCGGTGATCATTTCGTACAGGATCAAGCCGAACGAAAAGATATCCGAGCGATGATCGGTCATTTGCCCGCGAACCTGCTCCGGCGACATATAGCCAACGGTTCCCATGACGACGCCCGGATCAGTCATTGCCCGCCGCGTCGCATCCTCGCTGCCGTGGATGTTGGCACTCGGCTCGCGCAGCTTTGCGAGGCCAAAGTCAAGGATCTTGACACGATCGTCCTTAGTGATGAAAAGATTCTCCGGCTTCAGATCGCGATGAACGATCCCTTTCTCATGCGCCGCCGACAGCCCGCTAACGATCTGCTGTGCATACTCCGTCACCTTTCGCAGTGGTATCGGACCTTCTTCCAGACGCTGACGAAGCTCATCGCCCTCGAGCAGTTCGGCCACGATGAACGGCGAACCGCCATGTTCGCCGATGTCGTAAACGGTGAGGATGTTTGGATGATTTAGCGCAGACGTGGCCTTTGCTTCCTGTTCGAAACGCCGCAGACGGTCTTCATCGCTCGACATTTCCGATGGCAGCACCTTGATCGCTACCTCACGGTCAAGCCGCGAATCATGGGCCTTGTAAACCTCGCCCATTCCGCCCGCTCCGATCTTGGAAACAATCCGATAGTGCCCGATCGAAGAGCCGATCTCTATTCCTTCACCCATGTGTTTTCTCGACTAGCTTAGTTGCTAGAAGTTAACACAGGTTCCGCGTTTGACGAACTGCCCATCGCCCTGTTTTCCGGTGTGTTCACCGTTTTGGATAACGACGCGGCCGCGCGACAGGACGGTCTCGACCTTGCCCTTTACCTTCCAGCCCTCATATGACGAATAATCGACATTCATATGCTCGGCGTCGACGCCAAAGACGTGCTCTGTATCCGGATTAAAAATGACTATATCCGCATCTGAGCCGACGGCGATCGTTCCCTTCTTAGGGAACAGGCCGAACATCTTCGCAGCGGCCGTCGAGGTCAGTTCGACGAAGCGGTTGAGCGAAATACGCTGCTCCACCACGCCGCCGTTGTAGATGAGGTTCATGCGGTTCTCGACGCCGGGAGCTCCGTTTGGGATCTTTGAGAAATCGTTTAGCCCAAGCTCCTTTTGCTCTTTCATACAGAACGGGCAATGGTCGGTCGAAATGACTTGGAGGTCGTCCATCTTGAGGCCTTTCCATAACTCGGCACAGTTATGTTTCTCGCGAAGAGGCGGCGTCATTACGTATTTCGCACCTTCCCAGCCATCGCCGTAATCGTCGATCGAATGGAAAAGATACTGCGGGCAAGTCTCCGCAAACGCCGCGATGCCGCGATCTCTTGCCTGTCTCACTTGATTGAGCGCGTCGGTACACGATAGATGAACGATATAAACCGGCGACTCAGCCATCTCCGCAATTGCGATCGCACGATGAACGCCCTCGGCCTCGGCGATGGTCGGCCGTGTCAGTGCGTGATACTTCGGAGCAGTGCGGCCGTCGGCGAGAAAGCGTTTTATTATCTCGTTGATGACGATACCGTTCTCTGCGTGCATGCAGATCAGCCCGCCTCGTTGGCCCGCCGCCGACATCGCACGAAAGATCGTCGCGTCGTCCGCCAAAAACACGCCCGGATACGCCATGAACAGCTTGAACGAAGTGATGCCCTCGTCCATCAGCTTGTACATCTCTTTCTCATCACCGTCCTCAAACTCGGTCGTGATGAGATGAAACCCGTAGTCGATCGCCGTCTTGCCCTCGGACTTTTTGTGCCACGCATCGACGCCCGCGGTCATCGATTCGCCCTTCGTCTGCACCGCAAAATCAATGATCGTCGTCGTCCCCCCAAACGCCGCCGCCCGCGTCCCGGTAAAAAAATCGTCCGAGGAATGCGTCCCGCCAAACGGCAGCTCCATATGCGTATGCGGATCGATCCCGCCCGGAAAGACGAGCTTGCCCGATGCGTCAATCACAACATCCGCCTCCATTTCAAGCGTCTTGCCGATAGTCGTAACCGTCTCGCCATCGATGAAAATATCCGCGTGATAGTCGTCAACCGCCGTGACAACACGGCCATTTTTGATCAGTGTTTTCATAAAAAAGTCCTGACTCGGGCTGCAAACCAAATCCCGCGATCTTGCCCTGTTTGTCGACAAGCATCACGAGCGAGAGCGTCATTTCTGTGTACTCGACCTTGTATCTGTAACGTATCCCACCGAGCTGGCCTTCGGCCTTATAGGTGAAGGTGAAACTCTTTAGCGGGCCGAGGTTTTTGATAAATGACGCGAGCTGATCGGAATTCTTAAGAGGTCCCTGCACCTCGGGCGTGAATTTGGTCAGGTCAGCTTTTCCGGCGATCACGGCCTCTAAAAGCGCTTTTGTCTGCAGTGTAAATGCTGGGTCAGGATCGGCGATCGGTTTCGGCTTAAGGTCCGGCTGGACGACCTCAGCGATTCCGTGAGCGATCCTCGACTGGTTCGTCTGTGCAAGGTTTGCCAAGACTATGACGGTTAGTTTGTTGTCGGGATACCGTGCTATGTGAGCTTTGAATCCCTGCCATGCCCCGCCATGTTCGATCAACTTTTTACCGTTCACATTTCCTAACGCCCAGCCAAAACCGTAAGGATGCGTATTGCCGTTGTTCAGCTTTACGGGCGACCACATCTGTTCGTAACTTTCTTTCTTGAGCAATTTACCGGCCATCAGGGCCTCGTCCCACTTGATCATGTCGAGGACGGTCAAATACAAGGCCCCGTCCGCGGTCGTGTTGAGCGACGGAGCGACCCACGTTTGGTTCTTGATCTCGCCCTTGACCAGTTCGTATCCAGCCGCACGATTATGGACAATGTCTGCCTCGCTAATTATTCGGGCGGTCGTCATGCCGAGCGGTTTGAAGACGCGCTGAGCAAGGAAGTCGCCATAGAACTGACCCGAGACTTTGCGAATGAGAACCCCGAGCGTCATGTATCCGACGTTGCTATAAGCCCAACGTTCGCCGGGCTGCGACGCAAGCGAACCGGCTTGAAGTTTCTTGAATATCTCCTGCTCACTCCCATCCCGCTGCAGGTCAAAGTCCTGCGGATAATCGCCGAGCCCGCTCGTATGGGTGAGCAGATGTCGTACCGTAATGCCGCTCCATGTCGCCGGAACATCGGGGATGTACTTGGCTAGCTTCTCATCGAGGGCCACCTTGCCTTCCTCGACGAGCATCATCACCGCCATCGCCGTGAATTGCTTACCGACCGAACCCGACTGAAAGATCGTCTCTGGCTTCACCAAGATCTGATGCTCGATATTCGCAAAGCCGTATCCCTTGACAAGCATCGGCTTGCCGTCTTTCACCACAGCGATCGATATTCCGGGAGTCCGCTGACGCATCATCTCGCCCGTGACAAACAGATCGATCTCTGTGATCAGCGGATCCTGCGCCCAAACTGCTGACGCCACGCAGAGAATGAACACTAAGGACCGCACAACGCGGTTGATCTGTTTTATCTTCATTTCGATCTACTCAAGTCCCTTTCTCATCTTGAGAACGTATCCCGCGAATCCCACTTTCTCATACGCTCTGATCGCCGCGAGATTATCAGCATAAACTTCGAGCCGCATTTCAGTCACGCCCTGCGAACGGGACCATTCTTCGAGAGCTTCAATGATCTTCCAATTCACACCCTTTCCACGATGTTCCGGCACCGTGTACATAAAGCCCATGTATGAGTGCCGGTCGTGCTTCAGATATGGCTTCGCCTCTTCGATACGTGCGTAACCGGAGCCGATCACTTCGCCGTCCAACACAGCTACGACGAGCCTGACGTTGGGCATTGTTAGCATCGCGTCCATATCGTAGTAGCGAATATCATCGCCCAGTGTAACGTCGAACGGACGTTCCGCCTCTATCACGCCCTCCTCAAAACTGAGCAATGTTGGCAGATCGGTGGTATCGGCTACTCTCACTGTTATTTCACCCATACTAAGTGTCCGTCCCTTCAAAGATCCACAGTTGCCCCGGCCTATTTCTTCACTCGCTCAAACAACATGTCCCGCATTCGGCCCGTGCCAACATGCATGTCTTTGATCTTGCCCTTCGCGTCACGCGTGACCCAGACCACGTACCCTGGGGTCGAGAAATGATCTTTGTAGATCGGCGTCAGCGGCAGTTTGGCGACCGGGTGAATGACAATGAAGCTCTTGTCACCTTCGACCAAGAAATTAACCCTTGCCTGAGCTTCTTCGCTGTGCCAGTCGCCCGCGAATTCACTCATCTCGGCTGTGGTTGGCTTCCATTCCGAGACCATCGTTAAACGCGTGACTGAGCCGTCGGGGTTTGTGATCGCAGCCGTCATCGGCGAACCGTCCTTGAATCTGGCGTTCGACATCCCAAGCGTAAACGAACCGTCCGCCTGTGGCTTAAACGCTGTACTACCAAGCTTTAGCTCGCCTTTGACTAGAACTATCCGATTAACATTGCGGGTAACCTCGTTTTTCCAGATGCCGACGTACTTCTTGAGCTGATCCTCGGGAACCGAAACGCTTTCGACCTTCGCGGGTGCTGCAGGAGGGCCGAAGATCTCCTCAAACACGCCGTATGCCAGCCCACTGCCGTTGGGGCTGGTCCCGTTGCAAAGAACCGCGACCGAGAGTTTTTTGTCGGGAAAGCGGGCGAGAAACGTCTGATACCCGGCCGTCGAGCCGCCGTGCGTAATGTCCCGATTCCCATCTTTAGCGATCTCGACGTCCAGCCCGAGTGCATAACTGATCTTCCGTCCGTCATTGAGCACACCCTGTGTCTCTAGTTCGTCGACGAGTTTCGGATTCCAGGTCCGGGCATCGAGCATCGCGTTCCACTTTAGCCAATCTCCGACCGTCGTCAGCATGCCGCCATTGCCGTACACATTCATGAACGGCATGTTCAGCTCCCATGGCCTGTTTGCTCCTTGCCTCGAATAGGCCTGAGCCCGTCCCGGAACGATACGCTGATAGTTGTCCCGCGTCGAACTGTTCTTCATTCCCAGCGGTTTGAAAATACGCTCCTCAACAAATACGGGGAATTTCTGCTTTGAAACACGCTCGACTATCTCAGCCGCGAGTTGGTAACCGCTATTGGAATACGAATACTCCGCTCCTGGTGTGAAATCTAGATATTTCTGCCGATATATCACATCCAAAGCGATAGCCTGCGTTATTACGCGATCGCCGCGGCCAGCCCCGGTCAGGGCGATGACCGCACCCCAATCGCGAAGACCTGCTGTGTGCGTGAGGATGTGGCGGATCGTAATTGGTTTTTCGTACTCGGGCAATTCGGGAATGTATTTGCGAACCGGATCGTCAAGGTTCAACTTCCCGTCCTGCTGCAACAGAACGAGACCTGCGGCCGTAAACTGCTTAGCGACCGAACCCGATTCGAAGATCGTCTGCGGCAAATTCGCTATATTGTGCTCCATCTCCGCCAGCCCAAATGCCTTTTCGAAGACAGATTCGCCATTCAACGAAACCCCGACCGCACAGCCCGGAGCAGGCATCGTGACAACTTTCGATGCTTTTTCAAATGCCCGCTCGGCACCAGCGACGACCTTTGCCTTGTCCGGCATCTGTGCCGCTGCAGCAACCGAGCAAACGGCTATCGAAAATATTCCAAATGCGATCCTCAATTTCATTGCCTTACTCCCTTTATCTCACTCGAACAAACGGCATATCACGCATTCGTCCGCCACCGATGTGCAGGCCGACGACCTTGCCCGCACTGTCGCGGTCAAACCAGATCATCTGGCCGAAACCGTCTGTGAAAGCATCCTTATAGAGCGGCCTGATCTCCATTCGCGGCGAATTCTTGAGCAACTGATACACGTTCTGATCCTCTACGAAAATCTTGACCTTGGCGTCAGCATCATCGCTATACCATTCGCCGGCGAATGCGGTCAGATCGGCTGCCGCAGGCTGCCATTCCGACGCTGCGGTAAAGCGAATTGTATCGTTATTTGCCGTCGCATCGAACGAGATCGGTTTTCCCGAACGGTCGTTCTTGAACACGACCTTCGTCCCTCCAACCATCATCGAGCCGTCCGGCATCGCCCGCACCGGAGCACTACCGAACCGCAGCTCTCCATTCGCTACACTTATTCGGGTGGCCGTCCTGTTTCTTTCATTCTTCCAAAGGCCCACATACTTCTCAGGCTGTTGTACCGGAAGCGGTTCAGTGTTCGCCGCAGTCGGAGGAGCAGGAAACGGGCCGAGGATCTCGTCGGCTATGCTGTTTACCAAAGCCGTCGAATCCGGTGCCGTTCCATTGCAAAGCACCGCGATCGAAAGCTTTTTGTCAGGAAAGCGAGCTAGAAAGGTTCGATACCCCGCAGTCGCTCCGCTATGGGCGATCTGCTTGCTACCTTTGTACGAACCGACGCTCAGGCCGAGGGCGTAGCTGATCTTTTGTCCATTGTTCAGCACGCCCTGCGTCTCAAGTGCATCTACCAGCTGAGCGTTCCAAGTTCGGGCGTCGAGCATGGCGTTCCATTTCAGCCAATCGCTGACCGTCGTCAACATTCCGCCGCCGCCGTGGGCGTTCATCATCGGCATGTTCAGACGCCATGGCCCATCACCATTTTTCGAATAGGCTTGTGCACGGCCCGCTGTGATCCGCTGAAAATCGTCGCGGTAACCGGTATTTTTCATTCCGACCGGCTTCAAGATCCGTTCCGCGACGAAATCGGCGAACTTCTGCTTCGAGACGCGCTCAACGATCATCGCAGCTAACTGATAGCCGCTGTTCGAATACGAATACTCGGCACCGGGCTTAAAATCCAGCCCTTTCTGCCGCACCACCGTATCAAAGATCATCTGCTGCGTCACTATGTGCTCGCCCGCCCCTTCGCCGCTCAATGCCCGCACCGCAAACCAGTCGCGAAGGCCCGAGGTATGATTCAGCATGTGGCGTATCGTCAGCGGCGTCCCATAATCGGGCAGTTCCGGCAGGTACATCCTCACCGGATCGTCGATATTCAGCTTCCCATCCTGCTGTAACAAGACAAGAGCGGAGGCTGTAAACTGCTTTGCAACCGACCCCGACTCGAAAATCGTCTGAGCGGTATTCAGAACATTGTGCTCCATCTCAGCAAGCCCAAATGCCTTCTCGAAGACCGATTCGCCGTTTAGCGAAACCCCGGCAGCGCAACCCGGAGCTGGCATCGCGATCGCTTTCGAAGCCTTTTCAAAAGCACGTTCGGCTCCCGCGACGACGTTCCCCTTTTCGGGAATTTGGGAATAGCTGACGAAGACCGAGATCAGCATCAGCACGGGCAGGAAAGCTCGTTTAAACATATCTTTATAAAAGTAAGCAGTAAATTCGGTGCTTGCCTTGACTCTTCGTCCATTCGGCCATTCAGGGGTGTTTCTCATCTACGATAATCGCTTTGCCAAACTCCATGTTTACATTGAAAGTAAAGAAGCCCTTTCCTTCGATCTTGAGATTTTTTCGGGTGACTTTCCTGAAGCCAGGAGCCGCAATTTCTACCAAATAGACTCCGGGCGGCAGCACCATGTTGTACTTTCCTAAAGAATCGCTTCGGGTCTCTTTTCTAAGACCTTTGCTCGAAACGGTGATCTTGGCAGCAACGATAACCGCTCCCTGCTGGTAAGACACGACCTCTCCAGAAATTCCCAGATCGCCACCGTCAGAAGTAGTCTGGGAAACTGCCGCACCGCAAGACGCGCAGGCTAGGACTATTAGAACGATGAACTTGTGTAACATGATTGCCGCCCCGGGTCACTGACACAATGATAATCCGCGATCTAGTGCCTCGACCATTCGATCAACAGACTCTGTCGTCGTATTGAGCATCATTCCCGTTCGGATGACGTTGCCGTACAGGCCGCCCTTTCCGATCAGAACCCCTTGTCGCTTTGTTTCCTCGAATACGCGTAGAACGGCTTGCGGATTCGGTTCTTTTGTTTGACGATCCTTTACGAGTTCGATACCGAGCATGAGCCCCATTCCGCGGACGTCGCCGATGATGCGGTGTTTTTCCTTGAGTTCCAACATTCGCTGAAGAAGGTAATCGCCGACGACGCGGGCGTTTTCTCTCAAATTATCCTCCTCGATGACGTTGATGACAGCGAGGCCAACCGCTGACGAGACGGGATTGCCACCGAATGTCGAGAAGGTCAGGCCCGGGAAAGCATCGGCGACCTCAGGCGTCGCGATCGTCCAACCGATCGGTACACCATTGCCCATGCCTTTGGCCGAAGTGATAATGTCAGGCTCGACACCCCAATGCTCGATGCCGAACCATTTATCGCCCGTGCGGCCCCAAGCGGCCTGGACCTCGTCGGAGATAAACAACCCGCCGTGGCTGCGCGCGATCTCGGCGACGCGAGGGAAATACTCTTTAGGCGGAATGATAAATCCGCCGACACCGAGGATCGTTTCCGCCATGAACGCCGCGATGTTGCCCGTTGTCGTCGTGTTAATGATCTCCTCGACATCGTCCGCACACGCGACGCCGCACGAAGGATATTCGAGTTTGAACGGACACCGATAGCAATACGGAGCCGCCGCATGAACGATTCCCGCGACCTGCGAAGCGATCGGTTTCAAGTCTTATGCCCGATCGTCGAAAGCGCCGTCGCCGAACGCCCAGCATAGCTGTGCCGCAGCACAACGATCTCGTTATTCCCAGTCGCGATCTTTGCCGCGAGAATGGCTGTGTCGTCGGCCTCAGTTCCGCTATTCGAAAAGAACGATTTCTTCAAATTCCCTGGCGTTATCTCCGCCAGTTTCTCCGCCAGATCGCCCTGCGGCCTGTTGGCGTAGAGGGTCGAGGTGTGCGCGATCTTATCGACCTGCTCTTTCCAAGCAGCGTTAACACGCGGATTCGCGTGACCGACACTGACCGTCAGCACACCGCCGAAGGCGTCGAGATATTTGTTGCCCTGATCATCCCAGACGTATTCGCCCTCGCCTTTAACGATTGCGAGCGGCTCCTGATAATAGGTCGCTACGGCAGGGAAAAGAAATTCTTTGTGCTTCTCAACGGCGCTCTTGACCGTTGATCTTTGTTCTTGTGCATCCATAGTGTGTCTTCGCCTCAAAATAGAAGGGTACGAAAATGAGTAAGGTATTCTACTCCATTTTCGCACCCGTCGAAATACCGTTTGTCCTTATCGATCAAAGATCTTCGGTCGAAAGCTTGATATCTGCGTACTTCCACGCCTCGGTGAACCGGTTTCGCGCCTTCTGTGCCTCGTCCGTCTTCCCTTGCTTTTCAAGGGCGGTCATCAGGCCAAAAAGCGAGCGTCCGCTGCCGGGATTTCGCCGCAGGTCTTCGCGAAAGGTCTTTTCCGCCTCGACGAACTGTCCATCGCGCAGCAACGCACCGCCAAGATTTTCTCTTACGGGTGAGATGGAGAGCGGCGGTTCGGAATAGCCGAGCGTGTCTTCTGCATCGACCGCGTCACGCAAAAGGTCGATCTCCTTCGCCTTTTCACCTTTTTGGCGGGCGATCGCCGCGTCGATTCGGGCATCATCCATCTTTCGCAGCGGATTCGGGTCGGTGCGATCTTTCGACCTTTCGGCTTCGGCTTTTGCGACGTCGCCTGTCGCAACCAGAGCCATCGCTCGTGCCCACGTCCAGGCCTTCAATGTCTCGGGGCGGCTATCGGCGGGTGGAGCAGGAGCTTTCAGAATGTCTTCCCAACGCTTGAATCGCACCCAATATCGCGGCCGCTGGTCAGAGTACCGAGGAGTATAATATCCAAATTTCCTGTCCAATGTGTTCGAGACCTTAGCGAAATTGCCCTGCATCGCGTACGAGAACAGCAGAAAATTCAACACGTGATTGTAATGCCAGATCTTGAATTCCTCCGACAGGGTGTCGGTCGGCATCGTCGCTGTTTCTTCATTCGACTCGACGGATCTTTGAAAATTCCCCGTCCGCACGTAAATGTGCGCAGGCATGTGAACGAGATGGCCGAACGACGGAATAAAGATCTTCTGCCCACGTAAAGCATCGGCCGCAGGCAATGCTCGTTCGGGTTGCATTGATTCTTCGACTCCGTGAATATATGTGTGCGTCAGGCCCACATGTTTTGGATGCAGCTTGAGTCCGGCCTCAATGACGGCTAACATCTCCGGCCATCTGCCGACTGGCTCACCATCACGGGTCCAATTCGAATAACCTGCCGAGTAAAAGATGCTGAGGGCATAAAGAGCGGCCGCATCTGCGTCTCGCGGCGACGCTCCATAAATTGGCTTCATTGCCTCTCGATAGGCGTCCTCAGAATTTTTTCGGTTGTAACCAGCTTCGTCGGGTAGAAGCTTCGAGAGGGCTTCAATATAAATACGATCAGCGGGTGGAGAGGACATCGACATCGCTACCTTCATCGCATCGCGAGCTTCCTTCATCCGCTTCTGATCGCCCGGGTTTCCGCCGCCGGTGCCACGCGGATAGGCTGCCAGAGCAATTCCCCAGTGTGCCATCGCAAGCTGCGGGTCGAGCTCCGCCGCCCGTCGAAATGACCTGACCGCATCGCCGTCGTTAAAGGCGTAATACAGCGTCAGTCCCTGATCAAAAAATGCCTGCGCCTGCTTATTCGACGTCGCAACCTTCCGGTGACCGATCGCATCGGTCGAGACCAACTCGATCGGCTTTCCGGCCGATGGCGTTTCCGGTGTTTTATGATCGGAATGCTGAGCAGCCATTGAAGCCGCGAAAAGAAGCGCTAAAGCAGTCGTTCTGAACATTATTCTCATCATCGGTTTCCTCGGAGAAAGGGCTTTTGCTCCCCTTTATTCTTTCTTCCCTTCTTTCTGCCCCTTCGGCGGAGCTCCGTCCATCTTCGGGATCGTCAATTTCCAGCCACCGCCTTCCTTTACAAAATCCATCGTCGACCAGTCACCCTTTTCGTCGAGATACTCGATGGTGGCATGATCGCCGTCGATCCTTTCGTTGCGTGCCTCGGCGGTTGGTGCCTGTGGTTTTTCGCAGAGTTCCATCAAAAGCTCATCGATGGTCTGCTTCTTCTCGCCCAAGCCGCTGATCTCCGTGAAGAACTCCATAATGTCTTTCGACATCAATTTCTTGAGTCCGGGAACATCCTTGTTCTTCCTCGCCGCATACGCGGCCTTATATGCATCGGTGGGTGTTGCGGTCGAAGTCGTCGAGGTGTCCGCGGCTACCGGTGTCGCGGCATTCGCAACCGGGCTCGCGTTGGCAACCACAGCATTTGTCGCCTTATTCGAGACGGTGTTCGTATTATCTGCCTTCTGACACGAAGCTACGGACAAAGAAAGTGCCGCGCCAACGCTGAGCACAATGATATTTGATCTGGTTTTCACATTTTCTCCTGAGGGTAGATTTGGTCTTTGGTAATTCTAGTTCTTTATCCCAAAGACCGACAATCCATTCGTTATTTTACCGCCGACTTCCTTACGAGTTCCGCCTCCGCAGCGATGTACCCAAAGCTCGCCCACTGATTCCCACCTACTATCTTACGGAAAATGTCCATCGCCTTGTCACGGTCGCCGTTGTAGAGATACCAATTTCCGAGACCATATCCGAGCGAAGCGTTCCCGAGCGTTTCGGCCTTTTCGCCCATCTCTGACATCAACGCGTCCGCTTTTACCTCGCCGCGGTAGAACCGGAGCAGTTTGAGGTAGTCCGCATTTTCGATGACCTCAAAATCGCCGTTAAATGGCTCCAGCACTCGTTCAGCATCTTTGTTCTTTTCCAAGCGCCGTAGTACCATGTAGTACCAATGCGAGGTCGCGGCGAGCATATCGCTGTTCTTCGACACCTTCATACACTCTTTATATGCCGCGAGTGCTTTCTTAAAATCGCCTTTCAGATAATATGCGAGGCCGAGGTGGTACCAGATGTTCGACTGCAAAGTGCTGGTCGGAATATTCCGAGCGTTCGGCATTCCGTCCGGCTCGACCTCGTCGGGTTTGCCATTGACGAGCTTCGCCGCCTTTTCAAAGTCCTTGATCGCATCATCAAAACACCGGAGGGTTATGTATCGATGCCCACGATGGCGGTACATACGAGCGTCGTTTGGAAACTGCTTGAGAGCGATCGTAATAGCATCTACTGCATCCTTGTATTTACCGAGATAACCTTTGCGACGGGCGTACCAAATGATGTTGTCTGCGGTCGGTTGAGTTACGGCATTCCTCGCAGCGATCTCGAGATTCTCAGAATATTTTAGTTTCGCCGCGGCCGTCAGATCCGGAGCTACTTCTTTTGCTGCCTCCGAGCAAGACTGTCCGCTTATCGGCAGCGCCACTGCGGCAATGAGAGCGATCACGAGGATGAGAATTTTCATACGCCGATGTTACAACAAAACGGAAAATTTGACACCGAAAGCCAGATTGCACAAGATGTTTGAATGCTAAACACAATGGAATATTCGCTGCCGGCAGCGATCGAGGCCGATGTTAACACCACGCTCGCGACATGGCAACGCGACGAGAAGATCGCCCGCATCTGGGCAAAAGACGCGTCCGTCTGGTCTGACGAAGACGAAGCAAAATGGCTCGACTGGCTCACCATCGTTGGCGAAGAACTGGCCGACACGCAGAAATACGCCGACCTCGCAAATGACATCGACGATGCCGGATTCACCGACGTCCTATTGATGGGAATGGGCGGTTCGTCTTTGTGCCCTGAGGTGCTGGCGATGACCTTTGGCAAGGCGAATTTCCACATCCTCGACTCGACCGTTCCGGCTCAGGTGAAGGCTGTCGAGGACAAGCTCGACCTGACTCGAACGCTGTTCATAGTAGCAAGCAAATCAGGCTCGACGCTTGAGCCAAACTGTTTTAAGCAATATTTTTTCGAACGCGCCTGCGAGAAAGTCGGACGCGAAAACGCGGGTAAGCAGTTCATCGCCATCACCGATCCCGGTTCGAAAATGGAGCATGTCGCCAAAGGCGACGGATTTCGCCACATATTCTACGGCAAACCCGAGATCGGCGGCCGCTTCTCTGCCCTGTCGGCGTTTGGCATGACTGCCGCGGCGGCAATGGGCATCGATGTCGAGCCGTTCCTGACCTCGGCAAACGAAATGGTCGAAGCCTGTCGCGAGACCGAGCCAAGCGAGAGTCCCGCAGCCGTACTCGGCACGATCCTGGGCATCTGCCACCGACACGGCCGCGACAAACTCACGATCTTCACCTCGCCCGAGATCCACGATCTGGGAGCTTGGATGGAACAGCTCATCGCCGAGTCCACCGGCAAGAACGGAGTCGCGATCATCCCCGTAGATCGCGAACCACTCCGGTCAGCCTACAACGACGACCGAGCCTTCGCATTTCTGAGTGTCAAAGGAAACACCGATCTCGACGCCGCCTATGAGCAAGTCACCGCCGCCGGTCATCCGGCTGTAAAGGTCACGCTCGACGGCATCGACAATCTCGGCCAGGAATTCTTCCGCTGGGAATTCGCCACCGCCGTCGCCGGAGCGATCATGCAGATCAACCCCTTCAACCAGCCCGACGTTGAGTCCGCCAAGATCGAGGCCCGCAAGATCACCGACGAATACGAACAGACCGGCTCGCTCCCCGCCGAAGAGCCTTTCTTCGAGGGCGACGGGATCAAGCTCTTCTCTTCCACCGAATACGCCGCCAGACTTACGTCAAACGGCGAAAACACCGCCGCCGCTATCGTCCAAGGTTATCTCGGCCAAATCACCGAGGGCGACTACTTCGGCCTGCTCGCCTACATCGAGATGAATCCGGAAAACGAGAGTTCTCTTCAAACGCTCCGAGAAAACGTTTCAGCAAAGCACAACGTCGCCACCTGCCTCGGCTTCGGCCCACGCTTTCTGCACTCCACCGGCCAAGCCTACAAAGGCGGAGCGAAGAACGGCGTCTTCCTCCAAATAACCTCCGACGACGCCTTCGACCTCGAAGTCCCGCAACAAACCTACACCTTCGGCGTGGTTAAAGCGGCCCAGTCACGAGGCGATTTTCAGGTGTTGCTAGACCGCGACAGAAGAGCATTGCGAGTGCATCTCGGCTCAGATGTTGAAGCCGGACTAAAGCAGCTTTCTGATCTTATTCAATGAAATATCTAAATTTCACCTTCAAACGCGAAGCCACCATCCTCGTCGCACTCCACTTCGGTTTTCTGGGCGTTGGAATAGTCCCTGGCATCGCGAGCTACTTTTTCGGCTTTATCGCAAACTAACAGAATTATCGGCGGATCGCTACATTATCGGCATTTGCGGCGGATCGTTATATCCTTCGCTTGATCTGATGTGCTACGGTCGAGGCAGAAGATGTTGCGCCATCTCGAAAGACGCCATTCGATCTTTGAAAACCGAAGTTTGAGCGGCCCCAAACCCCTTGGGACCATCCCTAGATCGTGCTCCAAAAGAGTTTTGCAAAAAACTCTCGTTTTTGGACTTACAATAGCCCGCAAATGTTGCAAATACGGATACTTATTTGTCCCAGGACGGGCCTGGGACAGATTGGGACAAAAGTGAGACACTCCCGGGACATACGCCGGTCAGAGTAAGGGCAGAACTTGGATTCGGGCCAGTGTTTAGCGGTGTGGGAAATCTATGGAACGGTGGAACGACGCATTCGCCGCAGTTGGCGGCTTGTACCTGCAATATTGCAAACTTATTCAAGATACGCTGTCGAACGAGCCCAATCTGTGGCAAAATAGGGCGTTATGCGAATACTCGTAACCGGCGGTGCCGGGTTTATCGGCTCACACCTATGTGAGCGCTTGCTGAGCGAAGGTAATGAGGTTATTTGTCTCGATAATTTTTTCACCGGACGCAAGGCAAACATCGCTCATCTACGTGACGATGCTAATTTCGAGGTCATCAGACATGATGTGACCGAGCCGATATTCGTTGAGGTTGATCAGATCTACAATTTCGCTTGCCCGGCATCGCCCGTTCATTACCAGTACAATCCGGTCAAGACGGTAAAGACCAACGTAATGGGAGCGGTGAACATGCTTGGGCTCGCGAAACGCGTCAGGGCTAGGATATTGCAGGCATCGACGAGCGAAGTTTACGGCGATCCGCTCGTGCATCCTCAGACCGAAGATTATTTCGGCAACGTCAATCCGATCGGCCTTCGCAGCTGCTACGACGAAGGCAAACGCGTCGCCGAGACGCTGATGATGGACTATCACCGCCAAAGCGGCGTCGATACGCGTATCGTGCGTATTTTCAACACTTACGGCGAACGGATGATGGTCAACGACGGCCGCGTCGTTTCGAATTTTATCGTCCAGGCACTAAAGGGCGAGGAGATCACAATCTACGGCGATGGCACTCAAACTCGTTCGTTTTGTTATGTGAGCGATCTCGTCGATGGGATCATTCGCCTTATGAACGCCGAAGGTGGCGACATTCACATGCCTGTAAATCTCGGCAATCCGGGTGAATTCACGATGAACCAACTCGCTGAGCAAGTCGGCGTCGTGACGGGTAAGGAAATTAGAATTAAGTACTTGCCGCTGCCCGCCGACGACCCGAAGCAACGCCAGCCGAACATCGACAGGGCAAAGAGATTGTTAGGTTGGGAACCGACTGTTCCGCTGGCTGATGGCCTAAAAAGGGCGGCGGCTTATTTTGCAGATGTCATAGACTGATCTATGAATTGCCACTAGCTTTAGCTAGTGGAAAAGTTACATATAGTATTTACTCGGCTTTAGCCGAAATTCGGGCTAAAGCCCGCGATCAAAAATTGGATCTCAAACCACTAGCCAAAGCTAGTGGAAATTCTTATGAAGATACTTATTACGGGCGGTGCCGGTTTCGTCGGCAGCCATCTGGCAGACAAATTGATCGGCGAGGGCCATCAGATCACGGTCATTGACGACCTTTCGACTGGGCGTTATTCCAACATCGCTCATCTCGAGGACAAACCGGGCTTTCGCCTCATCATTGACACGGTTCTCAACGCTGCTCTGATGGAAGAGCTGATCCGAGAGACCGACCGCGTCTATCACATGGCGAGTGCCGTCGGCGTGCGGCTCATCATGGAGCAGCCGGTGAAGACGATCGAAACGATCTTTCACGGAACGGATGTGGTGCTTGGCCGATGTGCAAAATTCCGCAAACGCGTCCTGATCCCAAGCACCAGCGAGGTCTACGGCAAGGGCATCTCGGTTCCCTTCCGCGAGGAAGACGACCTGCTCACGGGTGCGACGGACAAACACCGCTGGGCTTACGCCTGTGCAAAAACGCTCGACGAGTTCCTGGCTCTGGCTCATTACAAGGAGACGCGTTTGCCTGTCGTCGTGGCGAGATTATTCAACACCGTCGGCCCGCGTCAGACGGGACAATACGGGATGGTCGTGCCGAGATTTGTCGAAGCCGCCTTAAAGAACGAACCTATTGAGGTCCACGGCGACGGCACGCAGTCACGTTGCTTTGGCCACGTCAGCGACGTCGTCAACGGCCTTTCAACCGCGCTCGAAACTCCCGCCTGTTTCGGTCAAGTCGTGAATTTCGGTAGCGACGCTGAAGTGTCGATCAACGATCTCGCGAAGCGTGCGATCGAGCTGACGAAAAGTACAAGCGAGATCCGCTATTTGGCGTACGATCAGGTCTACGGCGATGGCTTTGAAGACATGCAGCGACGCGTGCCTTCGCTCGAAAAAGCTCTTCGGCTAACCGGATATAAGCCAACCAAAAGCCTCGATGACATCATCAATGATGTAGCTGCGGAGTTACGCTCGGATATGCCCGAGTCGAAGCTGCACGCAGGAAAGTAAGTTAATGTTCATTGCAACCTATCTAAATCTTCGAACTACGGCTGTCATCGCAGCCGTATTGCTTTTTTCTGCGTTCGGCACGTTGCTGACGGCCAATGCTCAGACAACCGGCGGGCTCAAAGGCAAAGTAAAGAACATGGAAGGCGGCGGCATCGCGGAAGCAACCGTTACCGCGAGGCTGAACGGCAAGGACATTCGTACCGTTACGTCGAATAATCGCGGCGACTTCACACTCGACGGCCTTGAATCCGGCCTCTACAACGTCCTCTTCGACGCCAAAGGCTACGCTGCCGCGGTTAAATATAACGTCGAGGTCAAGCCCGGCAAAACCAGGGATATGGGCAGCGGCCTAATCCTCATGGTCGATCGCGGAATGCAGGTGATAATCGAGGGAAGCGTTTATTACAAGGACGGCACCTCGCTTTCAGGAGCCGAAGTCAAGATCGAACGCGTCAACTCGGACGGTTCGACAAGCAAGGTCCGGACGATGTACGCGAGCGAGAGCGGCGAAGTCGTTCTCCGCCAGCCTGAAACTAAAGCTAAGTTTCGCTTCACAGCTACCCACAAAGGTGTGACTGGAACAAAGGAGGTCGAGGTGGAGACTGCAGCCAGATACCGCTTCTCGATCATCCTCGATGTGGAGCGGGAAAAGAAACCCACCAGCAATCTCTAAGAGCCGCAGATCTCGTCAATTGCCTCCGAGTATTTCTCGTCGATGACGTTACGCTTGATCTTAAGCGTCGGCGTCATTTCGCCTTTGTCGATGGAGAATTCGCGGGGGAGCAGATAGACACGTTTGACGCGTTCGTAGTCGGAGAGTTCACGGGTCAGTTCGACAGCGTCTCGTTGGATGCGTTTGATAAAATGCGGGTTTTCGCAGAGCTCTTCGCGAGTACCCGTCGTGTCAACGCCGTTAGCATTCATCTCTTCTTTGAGTGCGTCCCAATCCGGCACGATCAGGGCTCCGACCTGTTTGCGGCCTGAGCCGACGACAAGCGGCTGCGAGACGAGCGGGCTTTGCTTTAGCAAACTCTCGACCTGAAGGGGTGCGACGTATTTGCCGTTCGAGAGCTTGAAGAGATCTTTGATACGGTCGGTGATGAAAAAATGGCCGTCCGAATCGACGTAGCCTACATCGCCGGTGTGGTAAAAGCCATCTTCGTCGATTGCGGCGGCGGTCGCCTCAGGGTTGTTGTAATAGCCCCGCATGACATTGCGGCCACGCACCAGCACTTCGCTGTCTTTGTCGGCGATCTTCATCTCGATGCCCTCGAAGGCCGTCCCGATCGAGCCAACCTTGTTGTCGTCGGGGCGATTTGCACAGGTCACGCAGGCCTCGGTCATACCGTAGCCCTGCAAGATCGGAATTCCAGCGGCCCAAAATGCATAGCTAAGTTTCTTGCTCAGCGGAGCACCGCCCGAGACGAAGAAACGCAGGTGTCCGCCGACGCCTTCGCGCCATTTTGAGAAGACGAGGCGGCTGGCAAGAGCGTGCTTGGCGGCAAGCGAGGCAGAGACACGTCCGTGATTGTCTTTTGCCGCCCAATATTCCTGACCAACGCCGAGGGACCAATCGAAGAGCTTTGTCTTAAGGCCGCCCGCGGCTTTACCTTTCTTAACGATCTTGTGATAGACCTGCTCGAAGAGCCTTGGCACAGCGGTCATGATCGTCGGCTTGACCTCTTGCAAGTGCGAAGCGATCTGGTCGAACGCGGCACAGTAATGTATCGACACGCCGTTCGAGCAGAGCACGTAAAAAACGGTGCGTTCAAAGATGTGCGAGAGCGGCAAAACGGCGAGGCTGCGGTCGGTAGATTTTATCGGCAGGCCCTTTGAAACGGCGACGACATTCGAGACGAAATTGTCGTGCGTCAGCATCACACCTTTCGGTTCGCCGGTGGTGCCTGATGTGTAGATGATCGTAGCAAGATCGTTCGGCTCGATCTCGGCGAGCGAACGCTCGACCACGTCAGCATCGATCCTTCGGTGTGCATCACCTTTGGCTTCGACATCGGCGAGCGTGATCGCACGGCTGTCGTCTGGCTTGCTGTCGATGTCAAAAAAGACGAGTTTCTCGAGCTGTTCGACGCTCTGGATCGCATTTTCAGCGTGCTTCCACAGTTTCTTCCCGGAGATGAAAAGCATCTTGGCACCGGAATTTTCGAGGATGAATCTGATCTGCTCGACCGCCTGTGTAGTGTAGATCGGCACGTTGACGGCACGCAGGCTGAGGATCGCGAGATCGACGAATGACCACTCAGGACGATTCTCCGAAATGATCGCAACGCGGTCACCAGCCTTTACGCCCATTGCGGCGAGGCCCATAGCGATACGCTTTATTCGCTCGACGACCTCGTTGCCGTTGATGTAATTCCAGGCATCGTCGATCTTATACGCGAGTGCATCCCGCTTGTTATGGCGCGTGAACGACTCGAAGCAGTAATGCGGAATCGTCTGCGGAATATTTTCGAAGCCTATGAGATTTTCAGCGATCATTGATCAAAGCCGCACCCAAATGTAGAAACGCGCCCCGTTAAGGAACGCGTTTAACATTCTTACAGAAGTATGAATTCAAGTCCAATTGGCGGCTATCGGATAAGCCTGCTGCCACGCCAGAGAAGTACCGCACTAATGAGACAGGCGGCTGGGCAAACGAGCAATCCGTATCGCATCATCGCTGGATTTTCGGTTGCACCGAGACGGTCGTTGATGACGCCGATGAGGTTTGAACCGATCAGATACGCGGCAATATTCACGCAGAAGAAGAAGATCGCGATGCCGAGTCCGCGAAGATTTATCCCCGCGATCTCCGTCACATCCGCGGCCGCCGCACCGACCCAGCCAAGGCCGGTGAATAGGAGGACGAAGCTCGCTGGAATTATGAGGTAGAAGTTGTCGGAGAAGATCAGAACCAGCCAGACCGGAATAGAGATGAGACACATCAACACTCCAAACGTCATGCGGCCCCAGCCTTTCTCTTTGAACCAATCCGCAATCGCACCTGCAAACAATGTCGCCGGAATGCCCGCCGCCAACGTCATTACACCCGCCCAGAAACCGAACGTCGGCAGATCGAGGAGATGTACGCGGGCGAAGAACGTCGCTCCCCAGATCGAGAGTGCGTTCGTCGCGAGGCCAAAGAGAGCGTAGCCGAGACAGAGCAGAATAAAAGCCCTATTGGTGAGCAGCTTTTTCCAGTCGTCCGGCGAATAGTTGGTATCTGTCGCGGCGATATTTACGGTGCGTGGCGGTTCGCGCAGGAAATAGACCATCACGCCGAAGATGACACCGGGAAACCCGACGAGCATAAATGCCGTCCGCCAGCCGAATTGGCTCAGACTGCCGCCGAGTAGAGCAGCGAGGCCGGCACCGATGGCGATTCCCATCGAATAGATACTCGTCACGGTCGCGCGGCGATTTGGGGCAAAGTAGTCGGCCAACAGAGAGATCGCGGCGGGACCTAGTGTTGCCTCGCCGACGCCGACCATTACGCGGCAAGCAAAGAGCGTCCAGAAGTCATTTGCAAATGCAGTGAGCCCCGAAAACACACTCCACACGATCACGCCGATAGCGATTATCCGAGTGCGCGAACCGCGATCCGCAATTCGCCCGAATGGTATCCCGAGGACCGTGTAAAAAATGACAAACGACGTCGTTCCCAAAAGCGCAAGCTGCGTATCGCTAAACGCCATTTCCTTTTTGATCAGAGGAAACAGAATGTAAATGATCGTCCGATCCAAGAAATTAAGGACGTAGATGATCATCAGCAACGCGAGTGCGTACCAAGAATATACCGGAGTTTTTACCGTCTCATCTGTCATTATGTTTGCGGCAACACCATAACCACGGCTTCGCCTTTAAGAGTCGTCTCGCCGTTCTGGTTCGTGCAAACCGTCTCGACGGTAATGATCGGCTTGTCATCGCGAACATTAGTGATCGTCGCCGTCGTTGTCACCGTGTCGCCGAGGAAGACTGGTGCCGTAAACTTCATCGTCTGTGAGAGATAGATCGTAGATATCTCTCTGAATTCATTGCCGAGCACTGCCGAGATAAACGCTCCGCTCAACATTCCGTGAGCGATGCGCTTGCCGAATCTCGTCTTTGCCGCAAACTCTTCGTCGAGATGTATCGGGTTGAAGTCACCCGAAACGTTGGCAAATTTGCGGATCACATCGTCGGTGATCTCACGCGTGGTTGAAAAGCTGTCGCCTATTTTCAAGTCCATAGTTATTTCGCCAGGAAAGCCAAGACGGCTTTGTTAAAATCCGAAGCCTTTTCAAATTGAGGCACGTGGCCGCAGTCGTCGAAGACGATCAATTCGGAGCCGGCGATTCCTTTATTAAAGGTGTACGCGTCAGCGACCGGAAGGAGGCCGTCCTGTTTGCCCCAAATGATGAGCGTCGGCTTTTTGATCTCGCCAAGACGGCCGTTCAGGAAATCTTCTTTCCTCTTGATCGACTCGATCAGTGCATTGATCGTTCCGCCGTCGTTGGTCATCACTCGTTGGGTGAGGAACTGATCGACGAGAGCTTCGTTGTTCTGCAACGCAGGCGTGGCAAAGATACGTTTAAGATTGGCCCGGATCTCGTCGCGGGTCGAGTTGTTTAATTGATAGACATCGGCCTCGCTATAATTTGCAGGCACGATGCCGGCGGCGTCAGCGAGGACGATCTTTTCGACACGGTTCGGATACTTGATCGCCATCAGACCGGCGACCCAACCGCCCATCGAATTGCCGACCAGCGATGCCTTTTCGATCTTCAGTTCAGACATGAACTTGTCGAGAAAATCGACGTACATCGCTACGCGATATTTCATGAAAGGCTTGTCGGATTTACCAAATCCGACTTGGTCGAGTGCAAATACATGATGGCTTGCCGCGAAAGCTGCCGTGTTCGACGACCAGTTTCCAATGCTGCCACCAAGGCCGTGGAGCAAGATCACCTTTGACTTAGAAGCGTCGCCGAGCTCGACGTAATTTATCTTCGCACCGAAGACCGTGACGCTTTTTTCTTGCGTCGCCTGGGCAAACGCGGTGACCGAGCTTAGCAAGAAAATGCTGAGGATAAATACTAACTTTCTATTCATAAAGCTTCTCCAATACTTCTTTGTAATTCGCCGCGACCACGTTGCGTTTAAGCTTCATTGTCGGCGTGATCTCATAGCGTTCCACCGAAAAATCGTCGTCGAGGATCACGTACTTCTTGATCTTCTCCGGCCCGGAAACGCGGGCGTTAGCTTTCTCGACGATGGCGTCGATCGCGGCTTTGACCTTTATATCATCGAGCCCTTTCGCTTCCAGTTGGTTCAGTGTGATCAGCGCAACGCAATAGCTGTGGCCATCGCCGAAGAGGAAACAGTGGCTGACGATGTGCGACTCTTTGACGTAGTTCTCGACCAAGGCCGGAGCGACGTTCTTGCCGGACGAGAGGACAATGATCTCCTTCTTGCGGCCGGTGATCTTGAGATAACCGTCCGTGTCTAGTTCACCGAGATCGCCGGTCTTTAGCCAACCGTCCGCGTCAAACATCTCGGTCGTTTTTTCAGGTTCCTTATAATAACCCGAAAACATCATCTCGCCTTTGATCAAGATCTCTCCGTCGCTCGCGATCTTTATCTCACACATCGGCATCGCCTTGCCGACGGTTCCAAATCTGTGCTCGGTGACGGTATTGAATGCTACACAGATATTCTCGGTCAGCCCGTAAGCCTGCAATATCGGCAGTTCGTGCCGTTTAAAGAAATTCGCGATCTCAAGCGGCAACGGTGCTCCGCCCGAAGTCAGCAATCTGATCTCGCCGCCGAACGCATCCTTCACATCCTGCGAGGTAACGTATTCCGCACCTTTTTGACTGACGACCGAGGCATGGATCTTCTCAAAGAATCTCGGCAGCGAAGCAAAGACAGTCGGTTTGATCTCGAGCATGTATTCGTACAGTTTGCTCAGGTCGTCAATAAAATACGCAGGCGTTCCATTGTAAAGCCGGTTGTAGATACCCGAGATACGTTCGGCGACATGGCAGCCCGGTAAATACGATATCGCCTTGTCAGATTCAAATATCGGCACCGAACGCTGTAAGGATTCGACGCTGTTCAGAACATACCGATGCGACAACATCGCACCTTTCGGCTGGCCTGTCGTGCCGGAGGTATAGACCATGATCGCGGTGTCGTCCGAACCAGCCTGCGTAGCGGCGGCTTCGATCTGCGGCAAAAGCTCTGCCCTGTTGGATCGGCCAGTGTTTAGAAAGTCAGCAAAGCCACCATCTTCAATACACAATATCTGCCTCACTTTTGTGAATCCCGTCGCGATGCTCTCTACTTTTTGCAGCTGGACAATGCTGTCAACGATCACAAATTCGGCATCCGAATGGTTGATAACGTATTCGCACTGCTCCGTTGAACTCGTGGGATATATCCCAACGCCAACGCCACCCGCCGCGATCGCCGCAAGGTCGCAGATGGACCATTCGGGAATGTTCCCGGCGAGAATCGCGACGCTCGCACCTTTCGTCAAACCTTTTGCGAGAAACGCACACGCGAGGTCGTTCACCTTGTCTTCAAATTCCAGCCAGGTTTGCGATTCCCACCCGTTCCCGCTCCGGGTGAAAAACACAGACGTGTTGCCGTATTTTGCGGTTTGCGATCGGAAAAGGGTATAGATATTTTGGAATTGCATCGAACAAGATCAGTACTTCATCGCCAAACACGCCATATTCAATCCGCCGCCTGAGGCGCAGAAGACGATCGTATCACCACGCCTTATTTTGCCAGCCGCAAGAGCATCGTGAAAGACCATCGGGATACAGGCCGAGCCGGTGTAGCCCCATTTGTCCATGATGGTGTGCGTTTTTTCATACGGTATCTGCATCTCTTCCATCACGAGTTTGATGGTCGAGAGATTGACCTGGGTCCAGAGGAAGACGTCTACGTCTTCCCGGGTGATATTAGCCTTTGCCAGCACGTCGTCAACGATCTTTGGCCAGCCGTTGATGTTGACTTCGGGCGGATATTTTTTGGCGAAACGAAGCTTGTTAAAATTGTTTTCGGCGAGAACCCCCTCGGTAATGGGCTCCTTTGTCCCGCCGGCAAAGATGCCCATGAAATTGTGATAGCTGCCATCGGCGACCAACTTCGACGCCATAAAATGACTCTCACCATCCACCGCCTTCAGGACCATCGCCCCGGCACCGTCAGCGAATAGCGTCGAGGTTTTTTTGTCTTTCCAATCGATGAACTTGCTCATCGCATAGCAACCGATTACCAGAACATTTTTATAGCTCGCATCTGAGATGATGTACTTAAATGCAGTATCTAATGTCGTTACAAAACCCGCACAGGCGGAATTGATATCAAATGTACCGGCGTTCACCGCCCCGATACGATGTTGAACCACTACAGAGGTTGCGGGTGAAACATATTCCGGCGTGTCGGTCGCGAGAAGAATCAGATCGAGATCTGCGGCATCCAACCCCGCATCTTCAAGTGCAGCGATCGCCGCATTTGTCGCGAGATCTGCCGTGCTCTCATCGTCCGCCGCAACATGGCGTTCGCTGATACCGACGATGTTCGTAACGAACTCATCGATATCCACGCCCAGATTCGCGCTAAGATCGGCGTTGGTCAGCACTTTTTCCGGTACGTAAATTCCGGTTCCAATGATGCGGGCATCTCTCATGGTGTAGTTGTCAGTTATTGGCGGTCAGTTGTCAGATTCGCTAACGAATTCAACAACAATTCTATTAAACTCGGAAGCGTTTTCGACGAAGATCATGTGACTTCCGTTCTTAATCACCTTAAGCTTAGCATTCGGTATCTTTGCGGCCAGATTCTCCGAGTTTTGCATCGGCACGAGATTGTCTTGGTCACCTGTGATAACGAGCGTCTCGTTTGTGATCTCGTCGAGTCGGAGGTCGACATCGAAAGAAAAGGCCGTGTGAAGTTGAGCCGAGTATGTCTCTTCGGTCACTTCGTTCTCTTCGCGGAGACGGCAAACCTCTTCGACCGTGTCGGCATGCTCGGCATTAAATTCCTCGGTAAACGCCGGGCGAAAGAAACGGCGTATCTGTTCGCCCAACGGCCTGTCCGGATCGCGCGTGAACGAGCGCAGGATCGCGAAGTCCGCACTGACGTGCTTCGCACCGCCGGCTGTAGTGCATGCGAGGATGAGTTTGCCGACGCGTTCGGGAAATCTCAGAGCGAACTCCAACGCGACAAAGCCGCCGAAACTCGCACCAAGGATATGTGCTTTTTCAATCCCGAGATCATCGATCACAGCCCGAACATCGTCAACAAACGTTTCGATCGACATCTCTGCCGAACCCGACCGCGACCGTCCGATCCCACGCGGATCGAATGTGACCACACGAAGAGAATCAGCGAGGCTATTCTGGCAAAACCAGCCCCAGATCCCCGAGGCAAAGCCCGGGATGAGCAGGATCGGCTCACCCGAACCCGCCGTTTCGTAATAGATCGCCGCGTCCGCGGCCTGCGTGGTCGGCATTAGTTTAGAAGCTAAGCTTAAATGCCAGCTGTATAACACGCGGGCCGGTGCTCGCGCGTTCGATACGTCCGAAATTCGCCCCGATCAGGTTGTTGTTCGGATTGGCGTAGTTGACGAAGTTAAATGCATTGAACAACTCCGTACGGAACTCGCCTCGAACCCGTTCCGAGAACGGGATCATCTTGATGAACGAGATATCGAGGTTCTTCTGCCCCGGCCCGACAAGGAAGTTACGTGCCGTGTTGCCAAACGGAGCACCGGGATCGAAATTCGGATTTGTCACCGCACCGACAGCCGCCGAGCAAGCTGCGTTAAGGCAAGATGTGACAAACGCCCCCGTGTTGAAATAGGCGTTGGTTCTCGTGCTCATGCTGCCCATCGTGTAGAAGTTTCCGTTATACCCCGGGGCAAGATTTGCCCGCTGGATGATCGTCGTGCCGTTATCGGCTGTGATCGAGAACGGTAGGCCAGTCTGTAGCACTAGGATCGATGCGACCTGCCAATCGTTAAGTAAACCTCGGAGAAATCCCGAGTCGTAGTTTCGTTTCTTAAATGCGTAAACGCCGCTAAGCACAAATCGGTCCGTGCGGTTAAAATCTGACGGGCCGCGATTCAGCTGCCAGTTGACCTGGTCGCCCGCCATATTTGTTACTTCATTGAGTGCGGCCCCGGAATAGAAGTCGATCGACTCGCCCTTCGTGTAGGCGGCAAGGAACTGCAGACCGTTGCTAAACCTCTTGCTGAGTGATATTTGCAGCGAATCATAGCTCGATTTCGACGTCGTCTGCACCTGCTGTATGCCGCCGGTCGCGTTCTTGTTGCCCGAAATTATCGACGTCGGAAAACGTGTCGTGAAAGCATTTGTCGACGGATTATAGGTCGGCTGATTCAGCGTCACGACCTGGAACAAATGCCTACCTTTGTTGCCGACATAGCCAACGTCGAGAACGTAATTCCCCTTGATCTGCCACTGAACGCCAAAGTTGTACTGATGAATGTACGGCGTGTCCAAATTCGGATCTACGAACACGCCTGCGATGGGTACGCCCACAAATGGAGCGATGCCCGAGATCGGCGAAGGTATAGTCGTCGCGGTTGGGAAGCTCGACGGCAGCGGCATATTTACGAAGGGACTCGCAAATGTGGTCGTTAATCCGGGAAGGCCAACGCCGAGAGCGAAATACGGATAGTTGAAAAGCTGCGTGTTCGCATAACGCGTCGAGATGCGGTCATAGTACAATCCGTAACCACCTCGAACCACCAGATCCGGTCGCGCTGCAAATGCAAAGCCGATTCGTGGTGATATGTTGTTCTTATCCGTGGGAACTAGCGTCTCAGTTACGGTTGGAACACCGGCGAGCGAACCGCCAGCTGCTTGAACAAATCCATTTGGTGGTGGAGCCGGTGCCGCCGTTGTTCCGATAACGGCTGAATCGGGGAAGAAGTTCACAAGTCGTCCAAACTCCTCCGATGGCAGTCCGTAATAGTCATATCGAACACCTAGATTCAATGTCAGGCGGCTGTTAACTTTCCAGTCATCCTGAGCAAAGCCGTTCAGGTCTTTCACCCGGAATGAGCGGTCGAAAACTCCGGAGCCGAGAAGCGATGTGCCGGCTCCCAGGAGAAAATTGGTAAAGCTACCAAACAGGAGTTGTCCGCGCGAGAAAGCGTTGAAATAAAATTTGACGGTTGACTGCCGATACTCCGCGCCGAATCGCATACGATGGTTGCCCTTGGTGACTGAGAGCGTGTCGCCAAAGGTGTGTGCGCTGATACGGGATGACTGATCTGCAAGAGTTCCCGAACCGAAGAAGAACGCAGAGTCGGCACCAAGCACGCGAATCGTCGGAGCACCCGGAAAGCGGCTGCTGAGGGAACTACCAATACCGAGTTGGGCGGCCGTAAACGGTTCATCAGGAAAGCTCGTTACGACCAGACGGTTAAATCCGTATCGAGCCTGGTTAACTACGTTCGGCGAGAAAACGTATGTGTCAGTCACCGAATAGAGCTTCTGCTTGATGGTCAGATCGCCGCCAAAACCGATCAGCTGACGCTCGCCATTGCCCGACCCCGCGAAGTTGTAATTGGCCTGAGTTGTCGGGTTGTCAGCGTAGAATATCTTCGCCGCAAGATTGTGTTTGTTGGTGATAATGAAATCGCCGTTGATGCTGAACTGATTCTCTCGAAACTCCGAAACTCCCGATTGCGGCACCGTGACCGCACAGTTTTGGATCAGAGTTGCTGCCGGACAACCAACTGGCCGGGCCGTCGTTCCCGATGACGGAATTGCATAACTGCCATCGGCCAATCTTGCGTTCAAAATGTTAAGAGCAACTTGGTTTGGGGTAACGCCGAACGTCGCAAGGATCCCTGCTGCTGTTCTGTTCGAATCGGTCAAACCGAGCGGTACCGCAGGCGAGGTCAGGCTGTTCGTCAGCGAAACGCCGTTCTTCTCACGCGTTCCTTGGTACGCACCAAAAAAGAATACACGGTCTTTCACGACCGGTCCGCCTAGTGTGCCGCCAAATTGGTTACGCGTCGCCACGGGACGTTCAAGGCCGCGGGCTTTGATAAACGGTTCATTCGCATTCAACGCCTTGTTTCGGAGGAAGTAATAGGCGTTGCCGTGAAGGTCATTGGTGCCACTGCGAGTTACTGCCTCGATGCTACCACCGGAGTTGCGACCGTTCGAGGCATCGTAGAGCGAGGTCTGGACGATGAACTCCTGTAGGCTGTCGGTCGCGGGAACTGCGATGTTCGGCGTCGAATTGGTACCGATCGAGTTCGCGTCGATGCCGTTTATCTTCACGCTGTTACTCGTCGTACGCTGGCCGTTAACGCTGATGACCGCGTCGCCGCGTCCGAGGTCGGTGCTGTTAGTGACGGAGGACTGAGCACCGGGCGAGAGAGCAAGAAGCTGTTGGAAGTTCCTGGAAGGCAGCGGCAACTGGCGGATCGTGTCGCCCGACACAGTGCGACCGTTCTGCGATGTCTCGACTTGTATTGTCGGAGCGACGACATCGACCGTAAAGTCACCTGCTCCTCCGACGCTGAGGTTCGCGTCAACGGTCGTCGTTTGTGAAATATTAACTACCGCCGAGATGCTGGAGGTCTTAAAGTTCGTGGCCGTGATACTGACTGTATAACTGCCTGCAGGTAAAAGCGAAACGCTATATTGGCCGTCACCGTTTGTCGTTGTTTCGCGGCTAAAATTCGTGCCGCTGTTCGTTACCTTGACCGACGCACCGCTGATCACAGCCCCGACCTGATCGACCACCGTTCCGCTGATCTGCCCTGTTCCGCCTTGTGCCTTTGCGATCGCTGCCGTAAACAACAAGATCACCAGGCTCACCATCAATCTATTTCTTAACATCTACTTGCCTCCGTTAATAAAAATGAACGTCCGTTTTTTATTCTTGTAAACTCTTGCGGCAAACTCCGCTCCTACGGCCTATCCGCTAAGTGACTTGTTTGCCGTCTTCTTAAATCTCGCTAAACCGTCTTCGCTCAACGTGCCGTAGGCGAAGACCTTTGTCAAACAATTCAGTGCCTGATCGTCGGTCAAACCAAGATGCTGGTTGCCGCCAAATAACTTTTCGACCAGGAAATAATTGAAAAATTGCATATACACGGCCGTAAAGACCGGGGCGGCATCGACGCCCATCCGCAGATCGCCTCGCTTCTCTGCTTCCTTAAACTTCTCACCAAAGACCTTTCTGAACCTGTCGGTGATCCCGTCAAACATCTTGCGAAAGTGCCGATTCTGAAACTCAAGCACGTCGATGTACATCAAAAGCCAGAAATCCGAGTGTTCATTGACCAGCCGCCCAACGCTCTCGCCGAGCTTTCGCAGATTCGCCGGCTCCATCGGCTCATCGATCTCAGCAAAGATCGACCGCAAGTCCTCATCGATCACGGTCTGGTACTTATCAATGATCGATTCAAAGATCGAATCCTTGGTCTCGTAGTAATTGTAAAGGTTACCCAAAGAGACTTCTGCCCGCTTGCATATATCCCTCATCGACGTCGCATGAAAACCCTGCTTAATAAAAAGCTCGCGTGCCGCATCCTCAATAATGTCCTTCCTACCCTGGATAGCCGCCGCGCTAAGTTTTGGCATATACAAAAACGAACGTTTGTATTTTTATATGGAATCGAGGACGTTGTCAAGAGGAAAATTGGATAAACCAATTATCTCAGTTTCTTCGGCCCTTTGCGTCCTCTTTGCGGCCTTTGCGTGAAAAGCATTTCCGACCTACCCCTCACTCCGCCGCTTTCTACGACGAGCAGTCTCACGGCTGCCCCCGAAATATGCGAGTATCGCGACAACAAGATGAGCAGCAAACCAGATGTTGTCGTAGCCGAGATTTTGGTAGATGTAGATCAGTATCAGTATTCGCGGGAAAAAGACCCCGAGAAGTATGTCTGCCCATTGCGGCACCGCATTCGTCGGAAATAGTTGCGGAAACATCACGAGATAGACCAGCATGACGATCCGCGGGAAGAAGAGTGAAAACAGCAAAAAGTAGAAATCCATAATTTTTTGCCTCCCTCATCAATACTACGCCGTTTCGACAACAATGTTAAAAAGCGTGTTCCAGCGTTCCACCCTGGAACAGGTAGAACACTGGCGTTCATGTCCAATAATTCCGATCGAGCGAACGGTAGTTGATCGCTTCGCTGATGTGGCTTGACTGAACACTTTCGCTACCTTCGAGATCGGCGATGGTGCGTGCGACCTTTAGGATGCGGTCGTGGGCACGGGCCGAGAGGCCTTGGCGCTGCATTGCTTTTTCGAGGAGCATCTCGCTGTCGGCGTCGAGTTCGCAGAATTTGCGTATTTGTTTTGGTGACATCGCCGAATTTGAATACACGCCATCACCGGAGAATCTTGCGAGCTGTGTTTCACGAGCCTTTATAACGCGTTCGCGAACGGTATCCGAGCTATCACCGGCCGGCACATCCTTGCCGCGAAGCTCGTTGAACTTCACCGCCGGCACATCGATGTGAATGTCGATACGATCCATCAACGGCCCCGAGATCTTGCCGACGTAGCGCTGGATCTGGATCGGTGAGCATTTGCACTCGCGGCTAGAGCCAAAATATCCGCACGGACACGGATTCATCGACGCGACCAACGTGAAATTTGCTGGAAACGTCAGAGAACTAGCCGCACGAGAAATCGTTACCGATTTATCCTCCATCGGCTGTCTGAGAACTTCCAGAACGCTTCGGGCGAACTCTGGTAACTCGTCGAGAAACAAAACGCCAAGATGTGCGAGTGAGACCTCGCCCGGTTTCGGGATCGAACCGCCGCCGATCAGTCCGGCCTGTGAGACAGTGTGGTGTGGTGATTTGAATGGCCGCTCGACAACTAATCCTGACTTCCCTGTCAGCCCCGCAACTGAGTGAATCTTTGTGATTTCAAGCGCTTCTTCAAACTCAAGCGGTGGCAAGATCGTCGGCAGACGCTTCGCCAGCATCGTCTTGCCCGATCCGGGCGGACCGATAAACAAAATGTTGTGTCCACCCGCGCTCGCGACCTCTAGAGCTCGCTTTGCGGTCTGCTGGCCGCGTACTTCGTTGAAGTCAACACGGTATTTATTCTCGCCGCTCTTTAGCTCCGCGATATCGAGTTTGAGCGGTGTCACGGTCGTCGTGCCGCCAGAGTCAAGATCCTGAACGAGATTTGCCGCCTGCCGGAGATCCCGGATCGGAAAGACATTTACACCCTGAACAACAGCCGCCTCGCGTGCATTTTCCTCGGGCACCAGAATGTTCGTAATGCCATTCTCACGAGCCGCAAGAGCGATGGACAAGGCACCGCGTATCGGACGGACCCGCCCGTCGAGCGATAATTCGCCCACGCTCAACGTGTTCTCTATCGCCTGCCCGTTAGTTAGATCGCCGTTCGCCCCGAGTATTCCCAGAGCGCTTGGTAGGTCAAAACTCGCACCTTCTTTGCGGACATCTGCCGGAGCAAGATTGACCGTTATTTTCTGTATTGGGAAGAAATAGCCGCTATTATTGATCGCCGCACGGATTCGCTCCCGGGATTCCCGGACCGCCGTATCGGGCAGGCCGACGATCGTTATATTTGGCGACTGGTCATTCTCCGCCGCCTGACGCAGATTTACCTCGATGTCAACGAGAAGAGCGTCGATACCGTACACGGCTGCGGACCGCATTAGGAAGATCATAAGTTCTGTTTTATTGAGACAAAATTTGAGAAGAGTCTATATTATTTTTGTTTGAAAAGGAAAAATCGACCCCTTTGGGTGAGGTTTGTCTCATTGCGTTGCTAAGCGAACTTTGCGTCCTACGGGTGCAAGACCAAACTTCGCCCGTAAAGGCTACTAAGTTCGCAAAGTATGACTCCCGAACTCATGGTTCCAGTTTCGGCTTTGAAACACGCCCGTAAGATGGTAATTTCAAGCGTGTAGAAGTGATGAAAGAGTTAACACGCAATCTTATCGTTTTTGTTTTGCTCTCGGTCATAATGTCTGCCCTAACCGGGTGCGGCGACACGTCCGCGAACACGTCTGCCACAAATTCGGCCACGAAGACCTCGGCGAATACATCGAGCAAATCTGCCGGTTACCCAAAGCTCTCCAGTGCACTCGCCGAGGCCGAGTTCGAACTGATAGAAGGCGGCAAATTCAAAATCACGGAAAAGAAAGGTAAGGTGTTGATGCTCAATATCTGGGGCACCTGGTGCGGCCCCTGCCGCCAGGAAATGCCGCATCTTGTCGAGATGCAGGCGAAATATAAAGACCAAGGATTCGAGGTCCTTGGCCTAAATATTGGCACGTATGAAGGCTCCCCCGAGAGCACGGAAGACATTCAGAAATTCGCCGGCGATATGAAACTCAATTACACTCTTGCCCGTAGCCCTCGGCAGGCCACTGGAGCTTTCTATGCGATCACTAAACAGCAGGTCGTTCCGCAGACGATGTTGGTTGACCGCGAAGGCCACGTACGTGGTATCTTCGTTGGCGGCGGCCAGCGGATATTTGATTCGATGAAGGAGAATCTTGCCAAGCTGATGGCGGAATAGCCTTCAACGCTCATCGTCGCGTAGCATCTCAACCCCGACCTTTGGATCAACCAGAATTGTTTTAAAACTCGCCAGACTCACCAGTCCAGGTACGGCTCGTTTGGGCTTACTTACAAATTTTCTTTGGGTGTACCGGACGGCCGCCTTCGGGTGGTCGCGGGCATCGCTGTAAAAGGCGGCAAGCTCGGCCGCCTCCACTAGTGTGCGGTCCGGCACCGGATTTCTTCCCTGCCCGCGAATAATGACGTGCGACCCTGGATAATCGGCAGCGTGTAGCCATGTGTCCAGCGATTTAGCTACGCGAAACGTCAGGAGATCATTGTCCTTCGCCTTTTTACCAACCAATATCTCGATTCCGTCCGATGAAGCAAACCGTCTTGCTCCCTTAAATTCGATCTTGTCCTTCTTCTTCGGCGGCTTTGTCTTGATCAGTTGCCGTGGACGCGTAAACGAAGCGAGCGTTTCCTCGTCCAGTTCGGCAACAGCCTTTTCGATAACAGAGATCTTTGAGCGTGATTGGGTGATCGCTACTTCGGCGGCGGCGATCCGCTCGGCAATAACACGTTTTCCGTTTCGGGCTTTTGTGTAGCGGCGAAAATAGGATTCGGCGATCTGGCTGAGGACAAATTGGATTCGCCTTCGATGGCGAGCAGCGGAGCGTTTTCGTCGAAATAATCTGTCACCAGAATCAGATCGCCCTTTCGCGTAGCATTGTTTGAGTTGGCGAGCAGCAGATCGCCGCAGCGTTTCCAACGGTCGGCGTCTCCGTGCTTTTCGAGATCGCCGTTAAGATTGTCGATGAGTTTCCGGCTCTTGCGGATCTCATTTTCGATCTTAATGCGAGCCTTTGCCGCCAATTCGGCGATGCGTTCGCGCTGTTCGATCTCTTTTGGCGATTCGTCGTTCATCGTTGGTAGTCTAGTTCATACAAGAAAAAGCCCAAAGACGCGAACGTCTTTGGGCAAGAGATCCCTTAAACTACTTCGATCCCTAAAACTCTCTGACAAGTATCGTACCCGACACCAGATCGTGGGCCGCGCGTTTCTCGTCGTTAAAAAATACCGTCAAAAAACCCACTCCGGCGAAACCGAGCGAGATGATGAACAAGGATGAACTAACGGCTGCCTGATGGAGCGAAGGATATTCATTCTCGATCGCATCGACAAGCTCGAGGGAGAACAGACGCATTCCCATCGTCTTGCCGAAAAACCCGACACAGATCGTCATGTAAAGGAACATCACGATCGCCCACGTCACCACAAGAGTAATGCCGCCCCTTGCCGTGAACCAATCGCCCCGCGAGAACGCGACAGGCGAAAGTATCAGCATTGTCGCGAACGAGCCGATGATCAGATCGAACAAACCGGCCCCAAATCTCATCGAGAACGGTGCAAGGTCTTCGATCTCAGTCACATAGCCATTTGCCTCGTCGTCAATGATCGACTCGCTTTCTGCCTTGATGCGGATGCGTTTGATCTCGGCAAATTCAGCCGGTATTGATTCCGACTCGAGGATTGTTGGCTCGAGCGGTTCATAGATGTCGATCTTCCGAGGCTCGACCTTTTTCATCACCGGCTCGCCGAGCGGCGGAAGTTTGTTCGTAATGCGTTTAGCGGCGACTGGAGCATCCGCCGGCATCACAAGCCGCGGCTTTTGCATCGCAGGAGCCTGTGCCGTCGCGGTTCCTGTGCCTGTTGGCGAAACAACGCCAAACGGACGCGGCGGAAATGCCTTTGCCGCCATGGGCTTTTTCGGCTCAACTGCCGGTTCAAGGAATGTCTTTCGCGACTCTTCGATCCTACGCATCGCATTTGCAACACGGGAATCTGCGATCTCAGCGACCGGCTCCGGAGTACGGATCGGTTCAGCCTTAAGGGCCGCACCGCCGTTCGTCGGGAACGTGCGGCCAAGGTCACCCGAATTTCCCTTTCGCGCCTGAACCGCATTCTGCATCTGCAGACGCCATTCCGGCAGCGATGGGCTCTTCGCCTGAAATCCGACCAGGGTCGGACTGGTCTTCGGTGCGACAAGCTCCGCAGTCTGGACCTTCATTGCCGGGGCAACGGCCTGCGACGCGCTCATTGCGGGACGAGGAGCCAGCGGTTTGCTCTCTACGACCGGAGCAGACACAGCTACCGCGGACTGGCTTCTCAATGGCACTCCCTGAGTGATCTTGGTTTGAAGCTCTTCGCGAACGCTATCGTCCTTCATAGCTCCGCACGAGGGGCAGATGGAAAGTGTTTCGGCTAAACTCCGAGCGCAGACGGGGCAGTTCATAGGCGTCCTTGAGTTAACTGGATTGAAGTTTGAACGTGAAATCCTTAAAAGCTAAGCAAGTGTATCAACATATACTTTAAGCAGTCAACCCTAAAGCGCAGCGAAAGTTGACTTTTCTCATGCTTAACTAATTTGTTAAGCCGATTGTGGAAAATCTTAAGCGCTTCTGTGGAAAATAATATTAGAGCGGCTGGCGCCCAGCGAACCCATCATCGATCTCATGCCACCACGCGATCTCGTCGCCCTCGCCAAATTTCCAGCAAAGATAGACGACGCGTCCGCCGCGCATACTTGGAAAATCGATCAATCCGGTTGTGTGATCTTTTATCTCAACGCCGGCCTCATGCACCTCGGTTGTGAGCTTACCAATCTTGTAAAGCGTATTCACGTAGTCCGTGCCACCTTCCATACCGCCGCCAAAATCAGACGCTCCCGCCGCGGCTCGGGCATCCGGACGGTAGCCGTCGAGCCGCTCATACAGGTCGCGGATCGCCATCATTTTTGGCTCAATGACCGCGAGCAGACCGTTTGCTTCGTCGAGTGTGAAAACCTTCATCCTTATTTTGGCCCCATTGTATCGCCGATCTCGTCGGACTGCAGGAACGAAGGGATGTCGTACTCGCCGCTTTGCGTGCCATCTTTGCGGATCAGATCGGCGATATCGCCTAGATCGATAAAGAAGTCTCCAACGTCGATAAGCCGCGGGGCAGTATTTGAGCGAAATCCGGCGATCTCGACGCGGCAGCCTTTGTAGGCGACGGCGTTGATGGCGTAAACGAAATCCTCGTCACCGGAGACAAGGACAGCGGTGTCGTATCGGCCTGCAAGACTCAGCATATCGACCGCGATCTCGACATCAAGATTTGCCTTGCGCGTGCCGTCGATAAAGGTCTTTAGTTCTTTCTGCACGACGCGAAAGCCGTTTCGCCGCATCCACAGCAAAAATCCCTGCTGCCGCTCGGCTCCCACATCGACGCCCGTGTAGAAAAATGCACGCAAAAGCCTTCCATCACCGAGCAGCAAACGGAGCAACTTGTTGTAGTCGATATCTATGTTATGAAACCTGGCCGCGTGAAACAGGTTGTTGCCATCAATAAAAACGGCGACGCGGCCACGATGCCCAAACTTCCAGGACGAACTGGTAGTCGTGTCGAACTGCATTACTTTTTACCTCAAACTACGAGAATATATCGAGGTAGTTTCGGCAGTGGAATATCGGCGAGCGAGCCTAGCGGAAATACGATCCTGATGAAAAACGAAAACAGTTAGTGCTGATAAAATACTTATTCGGTTAAAAAATTATCGGAAATAAAATCATTAAATCTGCAAGATCGATCTCTTTCAAGCCGCTAATGACGTATGCCAAAGCAAAACTTACTTCATCTTTAGTTTGCCCCGTTGACGGTTGAGGGTCAAGCAAATCGCCATCGAAAGTGATAAAATACCGTTGTTTGGCCAACATTTTATGCCCTCGACCTCAGAATCACTTCACCAGTTTGATCCGAGTCTGCAATCGGAGGATATTGCATTTGCACTGGCCGAATTGATCGAGTGTCAGGCGTGCTCACGCAAAAACGCTCCGGATCGTGCGGCGTGTATCTACTGCGGGCGAGATCTCGATAATGCACAAGCGACGAAATTGACCCTTCGCAAGTTGGAAGGCTGGGAACCGGGATTCTCAGTCATTACACGTAAATTGCCAATCGAGCAGACAGCTTTGAATGCGATCGCAAGTTTGCTTGGCATCGAAAAAGAACGCCTGTCGGAGATCGCAGAGGCGAATGAGTCGCTACCGATTGCACGCGTCGAAAGCCTCGCCGCGGCCAATGCTCTGGCTTCTCGTATCGCCGATCATGGCGGAGACTGCCGAGTTCTCGCCGACACTGACCTAAACGCGGAGAAGTCGCCGATACGGCTCAAGCGGATCGATCTCGATGTTGACGAAGTCGCATTGGTCGATTTCAATACCGACATTGTCTATCGCGTTCATCCCAACGATATTTCGCTCATCGTTATCGGCCGCCTGATCACGAGCCGTACCGATGTGCTCGAAAAGAGGCGACGCGGCGGCAAGAGCGTTCTGCTTGACGAAACATCGACAAGTTCGGACGAGTCAGTTACGGACTTCTACACGAAAGACGACGCGTTCGGATTTCGAATACGGCTGAGCGGATTCGATTTCTCCTGTCTCGACAGCGAGCGACAGTTGATCGCGGCACAGAATTTTCGCCTGCTGATCGAACGCCTTAGAACGATCGCCACCAATGCGTGTGTTGTCGACTATTTACCAGTACGGCACTTTCTCGATGACGTTTGGGAACCTGAGTCGCGTAAAGATGCTCAGGGCCGCAAAAGTGCGGGACTTGGCAAGAAAGGCTTCGGCAGCGTCGCGACAACCAATAACGTGGGTCAGTTCACCAAATTTTCGCGGATGCATTGGCATTTGCTCAGATCTATATGAAGCCAAAATGGAAAGACCGCGGTAAACCAGAAAACGTCTCACGAAACGATGGCGGGAAACGGCGACGTGACGCCGAACGGCCGGAACCCGAACGCTCGCCATCGAGTCAGGTTATTTATGGTGCCCTTCCGGTGCTCGAGGCTTTGCGAGCAGCGAATCGCCGCATCGATAAGGTCTGGATAGCTGACGGATCACGCGAAGCTCGTCTTTCCGAGATCATCGAGCTTTGTCGTTCGCGTTCGATCGCATTTAACCGTGTGCCGCGCGAGACCTTTGCCAAATACCTCGACTCGGGCGTAAACCATCAGGGCGTGATGGCCTTCGCGGCCTCGGTCGAGTACGTCGATGTAGATGAGATATTCGATGCACAAGAAGCCGAGCCCCTTATCCTAATACTCGACGGCGTCGAAGATCCGCGAAATCTCGGAGCGATCCTACGCACCGCCGAATGTGCCGGGACCGACGGAATCATAATTCCGGAGCGTCGTGCCGTTGGCCTGAATGACACAGTTGCCAAATCGTCAGCCGGAGCGATCGAGTTCGTCAAGGTCGCCAAGGTGTCGAACCTCAATCAAATTATCAAAGACCTAAAGAATCGAAACATTTGGGTCGTCGGCACAAGCGGCGATGCCACGATGGACTACACCGAGTGGGACTGGACGCGGCCGACAGCTCTCGTTCTCGGAGCCGAAGGCAGTGGGCTCCATCGCCTCGTCGCCGAGAACTGCGATGTGTTGGTAAAAATCCCGATGTATGGAAAAATAGATTCCCTGAACGTTTCAGTCGCCGCCGGCGTAGTACTTTTCGAGGCGAAGCGTCAGCGTAACATCTGACCACTGACAACTGACCACTGCTTATGTTTTGTCCAAAATGCGGCCAACAAAATCCTGACAACGGCAAATTCTGCCGAGGCTGTGGTACCGACCTAGGTAACGTCTCTAGTGCACTTACGTCGCCTCCGGCCTTGCAAAAGCTGGTTGATCGCAAAGGTAAGCCCATCAGTTGGGAAGGTGCACTGACCAAATTGGGAATGGGAGCGGCATTTATTGTGATCTCGCTCGTCCTGTCGTTTACCGGAATGGGCCGAGGTTGGTGGTTCTGGCTGTTGATCCCCGCATTTATGTCGATCGCTACCGGTTTGGCTCAATACGTGCAGCTCAGAAAGACGGAAAAAGGCTTGCCCGTTTACAATCCGGTCGATCCGCAACCGACACTTAACGCAGCTTCAAATAATGCCCTCCCGCCACCACACGCGGACTGGATCTCGCCCGAATCGCGTTACAAGACCGGCGACCTCGTCCCGCCGAGCGTCACCGACGGCACCACTCGCCATCTTGAGATGGATAGCGAAGGCCAGACGATGACGCTTCCAAAGCAATAGAACTATTTCTTCCGCAAACTCATCTTGTGCCCGCTCAGTCTCTCGATCATTCGCAGGTATTTGGCTGGAAATAGGCGTGAAAGCGTGCTGATCGCGTAGGCGTCCTGGCCGATCAGTATTCGTGGATTTTGTTCTTTTATTCCTTTCAGAATAACCTCAGCGGCGGTTTCGGGCGAAGTTTTAGCCACCTTGTCGAAGAACTTTGCACCTTGCTGTTTCCATTCTTCGGGCGTGTTTTCGCCGACGCGGGAGTTGCGGGCGATGTTTGTCTTGATGCCGCCGGGGTGGACGCATGAGACCGAGACGGTTGAACCGGCGAGTTCGTGCCTGAGGCTCTCGGTGAAGCCTCGGACGGCGAATTTTGATGAGCAATACGCGGACTGCTCTTCAGGGGCGATAAGTCCGAAGACGCTCGACACGTTGACGATATGACTCTGCGGCTGCGCCTTCAGCAGCGGCAAGAAGACCTTGCAGCCGTAGATCACACCCCAGAAATTGATACCCATCAGCCACTCGAAATCCTCGATCGAAAGCTGCTCAAAACTGCCCAAGACTCCGACACCTGCGTTGTTGATCAGATGAGTAACGCGGCCATGTTTAGCGATCACACCGCCCGCAAATTGCTTTACGTCGTCGAGTTTCGACACGTCCATGACGTGGGTCGAAACGGGCACGCCTGTGATCATCGCGGCGGTCCCGTTAAGGCCGGCTTCGTTGACGTCAGAAATCGCGATGCCCGCGACGCCTTCGCTCGCTATTCGGACGGCAAGGGCTCGGCCAATGCCGGACGCTGCGCCTGTTATCACTACTACGCTTTTGGGATCGAGTGTCATGATGCTAAAAAACAGTGGCTAGATGCTAGCGGCTAGTAGCTAGTATTTCCTGACAATCTGCCGCGCATTACCGGAATTTGCATTTACGTCGTATACACGAAGTGTAACCGCATATTCGCCGGCGGTTGGCGTTGGGATCTCGATCGTATAACGCTCTTTCGGTCCGTCCGAGATGCCGTCGTCGGCGTAAACCGTCTTCCATTCTCCGCCGTTTATGCTGTACTCGGCACGCGTCAGATAGCTTGCTGCGTCGGTCGCGTCGAACGTAACGCGTGCCTTGTCGCCGGATATTTGAGGCGTCCCAACCGATGTGATCACGGGAGCGGTGTTGTCGATGTCGACTGGTTCCGTCAGCTTTTCGCCAGCGAGAGCCATCGTCAATGGGTTTGACGGCGTGTCGCGGGCGACGATCTTGAAGATGTATCGTCCGTCGGCAAGTGTCTGGCCGTCAATCGCCAGAAAGTTCTCTGTGATCCCATCGCGAAGCTGCTTGAACGCCGCGTCGCCGATCTCTTTGTAAAAGACGTCATAGACCAACTTGTCGCCGTTGCGGTCTTCAGCGGCCCATTGCAGCGAAGTCGCCCCTCGTTGAAACAAGCGACGCGGCGGCAAGGGTGGATTGGCGATGCCAAAGCTGACCGGATCCATTCCGGCGATTTCGATATTCGGGTCGATTTGCACGGGCGGATTTGCGGCGAGGCCGACGTTGGTTGGAAGGACGTTGATCGACAAGATCTCTGGGGCGATGTTTCGGGCGACAAATGCCATGCTTACTTCGCTCAGCGACGCGGCACTTTTCAAAACCGCACGCCACTGGATGAATCTCGCCTTCGGGCTGGCGATCTGGCCGCCTTTCGGATCGGTCTGAGTCGCGCTCCAGCCGCTCCATGTTTCGTCGGGCTTTTCGGTGTTGCCCGAGCGTGTTTGGATCGTGACATTGCCACTGGAACGCCACCATATGCGGCCCCAAGTCGAGCTGCCTTTTGAGTCTAGGACCGCGGAATCATAGCTTCCCTCACCCGATTGATCGCTTCCGAAGCGAAACATCGATCCCGGATTGCTCGAGGTCGCGATCAGGCTCTTCCCGTCCGAACGGATCGTCGAGATCTGATTCGCATCGGTCTGCAAAACGAGCGTTTCGCGGCCGTCGTTGGTGACATTGTAAACGCGGCCTTTGTCCGACGTGCCCAGGAGAACGCCATTGCCGCTGGCGTGTGCGTAGATCGAGAACGCGGTCACGCTCGGCGAGGCCCAAAGCAGATCGATCCCGCCGTCCGGCAGGATGCGGTAAACGGCTGTCTTCGCAGCTGAGAGGTCATAACGACTTTTGGCGGCTGGCTCGCTTCCGGGCATCGCGGGCTTGTCGACCGAGACGGTCTTACTCTCAGGTGCTGCCGGAGCCGCGGCGGCATCGGCAGGCTTCGGGGCCGCGACCGATTCGCCGAGGGCGAGCACGTAAACCGAACCGTCCGGTCCGACAGCGAGCTCGTGAATCTCCCTTAGTGACGAATCGAGCAAGCCAAACGGCTGTCCGTCCGGTCCGAAACGCATCACGATCCCGTTCGAATCGCTTCCGGCGTAAAGATTTCCCTGTTTATCGACGGCGAGCGAGATGATGTGCGTCTCGCTCGTATCAAAGAGCAATGAGGCATCGGGTGAGGCGTTGGCCACCTTGACCTTATATATCTTGCCGTTATCGCCGGTTGCGACCGCGAGGCCGTCGGGCAGGATGGCGAGCGACCAGATGTACTTTTCTTTCGGCTCAAAATAGACGCTCGTGGTGCCATTGGCGTCGATACGATAGACCTTCCCGTCCGGCGACGTCCCTGCGAAGATCTCGCCGCCTCGGCCGATCGCGAGTGCCGAGACGTTCATCTCGGCGAGATCCGCGAACTGAGCTCCCGTGCCATTCGTCCCAACCTTGAATATCTTGCCATCGCCGCCCGTGCCGAGAAAGGTATTCCCCGCCGCATCGACCGCGCTTGACCATATATATTGGTGGCCGGTCTTGTAAACCTCGGTCAAACGCGGTGCGAGGCTGATCGTTCCGTCCTGATCGATCGAAACGCCACGAGCATCGCCTTTCAAAACATCAGCCCGCGAACTCATCGTCCAAACCAACGGCTCAGCCGCGATCGAACAGACAGCGAGACTCAACAAAACGCCAAAAACAGCAAAAGGTCTTTTCATCTATTTATTAGAACGCAGTAACAAAATCAAACGTGCCATATGATAGCAAAAATATAGCTGTTCGGAGGCAGTTTTCCGCATCGAACTTGGATCTTGCCCCGATTTTGCTCCATTTTGTTCCACAGCCCCGATGGATACGCAGGCGACGATATTATGAGTCGCCGCTACCGCCGATAACGTCACTATTCGCCGTTAATTCCGTCGAACAAAATCAGGAACTCTCGCTTGTCTCAGTTGAAAATCGTGGTAATATCGCCTTTCAAGCCCCTCAGTAGTAAATGTACGGCCCCCAAAAGGGACAGATCTAATAGCGTCGGGAGCATCCCCGACTCAGAAGGTACGGCGACGGTTTCTGTACCTGAAATGAAAGGAATTGACCTTGGCGTAGATCGGTCTGTTCCTTTCACGGACGCGAGTTTGGTAGCGTTGTTTTCGTCGGGTGTTACCCGACGCTATTTTATTCGTCCCTTCCGGGACTGAAATTGGCGGTTTTGAAGGGAGAAGGATTAAATGGCAAGCGAGAAGCGGGTAAGGCGGATGGCGGGATCGATCAAGGTGAATGTGCGGATGCTCTTGGGCATCATGCTCGTGCTAGGGGTGGTATTGGGACTGTCATTTTGGCGTTCGGGGCAAGTCGATGCGAAGAATGAGTCCAATCCCAGGACGGGGTTTAGAGCATTGCCATTGGCTGAGGTAGCTTCGCCTGAAAGTCTTGACGACAGCCCGGAAGCAACGGTCGTGATCTCGGGCAATGGTGCGCCGATCACTATCAATGACAATGCGGCCGCGTCGCTTTATCCCTCGGTGGCTACGGTCAGCGGCGTCAATCAATCGATCACTCGTGTCCGTGTGCAGTTGAATAACTTTACTCATACGTTTCCCGACGATGTCGATGTCATCCTCGAGGGGCCGCAGGGTCAGAAGGCGATTGTCATGTCCGATGCCGGAGGTGGCGCCGATGTCTCGAATCTCCAGTTGACCTTTGATTCGGTCGCTCCGCTCTCGGCGATCTTGCCGGATGAAGGAGTAACAACGGCGGGAACGTTCCGTGCCGTCAACTATGGAAATGGGGCTGGCATTTTCACCGACACATTCCCTGCTCCGTTTCCTGCTCCCAATACATTGACCGAAGCCCCCGCCGATCTGAGCGTGTTTCACCAGACAAACCCGAACGGCCAGTGGAAGCTCTACGTCGTCGATGATGCCGGACAAGATTCGGGCTCGATCTCGGGCGGCTGGACGCTGTTTGTGACCGTGCCGGCGATCTTTACCGTCAATTCAACCAACGACCCCGGCAACGGCGTTTGCGACGCATCCGAATGCACACTTCGCGAAGCGATCACGTCGGCGATTAACGCCACCGGCAACAGCGATCAGATCAGTTTCGATCCCAGCTTTAACTCGCCAAAGACCATCGAACTGCTCACACCTCTCCCGGATATCACCGAAAGCATGGCCATCGCCGGGCCGGGTGCAAATCTGCTGACCGTCCGGCGCTCGTTAACGGCGGCAACCAACTTTCGCATCTTCACAATCGTAGGCGGAATAGCAAACGGGGTCGCTATCAGCGGGATGCACCTTACAGGCGGTCGGGCGACCGGTGACTTTGGTGGCGGCATTTACAGCCAAAGCAAGCTTGCGCTGAACAATCTTTACGTAGCAGGCAACTCGGGGGCTGACGGCGGAGCGGTATCACTGGTATTCTCCGACGGAGTTTTCGCAGGCTGTACTTTTAGCAACAATATTGTCACGGGGAACGGTGGAGGGATTAACTATTACGGCGACGGTGGGAACACTCTACGTATTGTCAACAGCACGATCAGTGGCAATGACGCAGGTAGTGGGGGTGGAGGCATCCTCAATCTCAGCGGAGGCGGCAACAGTCGTCTGGAAGTTACGAACAGTACGATCACTAATAATTCATCGATTTTGAATGGCGGGGGAATTTTTACTGCAGCAAGCGTCGCAGGAGCCAACTCCACCACCACGCTCCGCAATTCGATCGTAGCTCTCAATAGTGGCAATAATCTGGGAACCCAGGCTGAAGCGAGCTCCACAGCGACCTTCCAGACACTCGGCTTTAGTTTGAGCGACAACTACAACGGCGTGTTCACACCGCTCGGAACGGACATTACCAGCGCGACACCGCGACTTGCTCCCTTAGCTCTTTACGGCGGGCGAACGCCGACTCACGCTTTGCTCCACGCGAGTCCGGCGATAAATGCAGGCGATGCCTCAGGTCAGGCGACCGACCAACGCAGCGTGGCTCGCGTGTTTGGCTCAACCGCAGACATCGGCGCAGTCGAGATGCGTCCGCTCGTCGTCCTCAACACCGGAGCGGCGGGAGCAGACACGTTGCGAGGCGCGATCAGCACCGCCAGTACTAACGGTGCGGAACTCGACGACATTGTCTTCCTCAACACGGTCTTTAACACACCACGCACCATCACGTTAGACGGGACAGATCTCCAAATCAACGGCCACATGAACATCATCGGGCCGGCAGCAGATCTCCTTACCATTTCGGGCAACAACGCCAGCCGAGTCTTCTTTGTGCCATCCGGCATTACAGCCACCTTGAGCGGAATGACGATAACCGGCGGGAATGGGAATAGCGACAACGGCGGCGGCATTATTAATTTTGGCACTTTGACGGTCTCCGACTCGGTTGTGAGCGGAAACAACGCAAACAACGGCGGTGGTATCGAAGCATCCAGCACTCTCAATCTGATTCGGAGCACGATCAACAACAATGTTGCGAATTTTCAAGGCGGAGGCGTGAGATTCTTCGACGCAAGTGGATCCATTACAAATTCGACCATTAGCGGGAATACCGCCAATAGCACGAGTTCCGCTGGCGGTGGTGTCTATGTCGAAAGCGGCATCAATTCTACTGTAGAGGTGACGAACTCGACAATCGTAAATAACATAACGGGTTCGGCAGCTACGACTGGCGGTATTAGAACCGTGAGTTTCGCTCCCGCCAGCGTAACGACCTTTATTCGGAATTCGATCATCGCGAACAACACGCTCCCCAATCTAGCAAGTCAGGCAAATGGAGGTACCGCCGTTGTATCTTCCCGTGGCTTCAATTTAGCGAACGACAACGGCGGCGGCTTCTTGAATTTCACCGGGGACCAAATAAACGTCAACCCACTCCTCGGCCCGCTCGCAAATAATGGAGGACCGACGCGGACTCATGCTTTGCTCGGCGGGAGCACGGCTCTCGACCAGGGTAACAGTTCCGGCTCGACCACAGATCAACGCGGCCTGACCCGCCCGATCGACCTCGCCGTGATCAACAACACCTCCGACGGCTCAGATATCGGTGCATTTGAGGCTCAAACGGCGCCTGTTGTCGATAATCCGCCGACGGCAACGGCGACCGCTCTAAATGTATTCAATGGCGGCGGATCTTCGTATCCGTTCTCCGTAACCTATTCTGACGACATCGCGATCAACGTCAGCACACTTAACACGGGCGATGTGACGGTCAGTGGTCCCGGAGGCTTTGCAGCAACGCCAACATTCACTAGTGTTAACAACGGCACTAACGGCACGCCGCGGATCGCATTTTACAGCTTCACGCCCCCAGGCGGCGTCTGGGACACATCGGACAATGGCACGTACACCATAAACGTTGCGGCAAGTCAGGTCGCAGATACCGGCGGAAACTTCGTCCCGGCGGGACCGATAGGGTCGTTTAACGTCACGATCGCAACACCGACTCCAACCGCGACGCCAACAAATACGCCAACTGCAACACCAACGGCGACTCCAACAAATACTCCGACAGCCACCCCGACCGCGACGCCTTCGTCGGGCTGTACGACGAGCTACACCGGACCCGCAGTCGTGGTTCCCGATAATCTTCCGGCCGGAGTCAATATCACTTTGCCGGTAAGCGGCGTCGGGACGGTGAGCGATCTTAATTTTAGCTTCGACACGGGCGGTGCCTGCGATGCCACGCTCGGGAACACTAATGCGGCGATGGATCACACGTTTATCGGTGATCTGATATTTAGATTGACGCCGCCGGATGGCTCGCCGGTTGTGACGTTCCAGGCCCAACGCGGAGGCGACCGAGAGAATATCTGTCTCTCGACGCTCGATGATGAAGGCGGTTTCCCGAATATCTCGACCTTGACCAGCGTCACAGGTTCGCCGCAGTCGGGCAATTTCTCGCCAGAGACGACCGGCCAGCTTTCGCTGCTCGACGGTGAAAATGCCAACGGCAACTGGACGCTAAACGTAAGCGACAACGCCAACATCGACACCGGCTCGATGCGGCGTTTTTCGCTCGTTTTCAACACGGGCGGCACCTGCGGCGGTGCCACACCAACGCCGACGAATACTCCGACCGCCACACCCACAAATACACCAACGGCAACACCAACAAACACACCAACCGCAACACCAACGGCCACGCCAACCAGTACGCCAACGGCAACTCCGACGCCGCCCGGCGGATTCATCGTGACAAACCTCAACGATGCCGGTCCGGGCAGCCTGCGCCAGGCTATGCTCGACGCCAACGCCAACAGCGGTGTGGCCGACACGATCAACTTCCAGGCGGGGTTGACCGGAATTATTAATTTGCTAACGGCCTTGCCCAACATTAATGACAGCGTAACGATCACCGGGCCCGGTGCAAATGTTTTGACTGTTCAGCGTGACAGCGCGGCACCAAACTTTCGAATCTTCTTTATCCCGATCGCGTTGGCGAACGGTGTCACGATCAGTGGCATTACCATTACGGGCGGACTAGATTCGGGCGGTAACGGCGGCGGAATTCAAAGTTTCAGCAACTTGACCCTGACCAACGTTCACCTTACGGGCAATCAAGCTGTTTCCGGCGGTGGTGTTAGCCTGATATCCGCCGACGGAGTTTTCACCGGCTGTACATTCAGCGGCAACACCGCCGTTAGTGACGGCGGAGGGGTTTTCTATAGGGGCAATGGCGGACGCACCTTGCGACTGGTGAATAGCACCATCAGCGGTAATAATAACGGTTCCAATTTTGGTGGTGGCATTTTGAATGGCAGCACTAGCGGGAACAGCAGACTGGAAGCTGTAAATAGCACTATCAGCGGCAACATTAACGGCCTCATTTTTGGCGGCGGCGGCATTGTCACCTACACCCAAGGAGCGGGAACGACTGCCACGACTACGCTTAGCAACACCATCACCTCCAGTAACACCCCGGTAAACCTGGCGACCTTTTCAAACAGCGGAGGCGGAGCAACGACGTTTCAGTCGCTTGGATTTAACCTGAGCGACAATGGCAACGGATTTCTTACGCAGGGAAGCGACATAACCGCGAACCCGCTCCTTGGCTCGCTCCAGAACAACGGAGGCACGACACCAACGCACGCTCTGCTCACCGGAAGCCCTGCTCTCGACAAAGGCGACAATACTGGCTCAGGCGTAACGACCGATCAACGCGGCTTAGGTTTCGCCAGGACGATCGATCTCGCGGGCATCACAAATACGGGCGACGGCACGGATATCGGTGCATTCGAGGCTCAGACAGCACCGGGCGGCGGTGGCGGATTTGAGAGCGACGTTGCTCCCCGAGCCCTGAACGGTGACGGAGCCGTCACATCAACGGACGTGGTCCAAATGAGGCGCTTCGCGGCTACGCTGGATGTGATAAATACTGCGACCAACGAGTATCAGCGAGCCGATACAGCTCCGCGGGCGACTGCCGGAAATGGCTTTCTCGATTCGGGCGACGTTGTTCAGGCTCGGCGATACGCGGCGACGCTTGACCCGCTTACGGGCGCCGGCGGGCCGACGGCTCCAAATCCAGAGCCGCCGCCTGTATCGATGCTTGACGAGGTCTATGCTTACTTCTTCGGACGCGAGATGCGGATCGGAAAGGCGGTTTATGACGGAGATGCCATCAGCTTCGCGGTCGAAATGACAGCGGTCGGTGACGAAGCCGCTGTCGGCTTCACGCTCGAATACGACGCGGCAACGATGGCGAATCCACGCATCTCGCTCGGAGACGGACTTGCTAGCGATGCTGTTCTGACATTGAATACCAACGAAACCGGCAGGATCGGCGTGCTGATCGATTCGGCGACAGCGTTGGCAGGTACGAAAGGAACGAACCGCGTCATTACGGTCACATTCGACCGCATCGGCGAGAGCAGCGAAACTAAGCTCGGATTTACCGATGCCCTTGCCGCAAAGAGCATGGCTGACGGCAACGGAGATCTGCTCGCTGTCAGATGGATCGTAAGCGATTAATTTCGCCGGCTACGGAATGACGGGTCGAGTTGTATCGCTTTATTAAAGTGCTTCTCGGCCTGTTCATTCATTCCGATGTTCTTAAGCCGGATGCCCAGCATCCAGTGGAAGTACGGGTCGTTCGGCGTCGATTGATCGGCTTGGCGTTCGTAGGCAGCGGCTGCGTCAGGTTTTCCTGTTGGACCTGCGGCCCCCGCGAGAAAATTGAACGCCAAGGGCAATCGTGCGTTCCCTCGAACGGTATCGCTCCAAGCCGCCACTGCCTGTTCGCGACGTCCCATTAGCCAAAGAGACTCGCCACGCTCCTCGCGAGCGGTAATGAGGTCAGGCCGTTCGGCGATCGCTTCTTCAAGAGATGCTATCGCCTCTTCGGGCCGCTTCATTCTGTTAAGGATCGCCCCGCGGTAGTACAGACTTAAGGCTCTTCCCTGGCCGGTCTGATGCTTCGATGCAAGGTCAAGCAGCTCGACGGCTCGGGCGTTGTTGCCGGCAAGATGTTCAAACCAAGCTAGTTTTGGCAGCGCGTCAGCGTTAGTTAAGAGACCAAGGTCGCGGGCTTTTGAAAGATGCTCCTTCCCCGCCGCGAGATTTAAGCGATCGCTTGGACTCAACCATTGGTCTGCTGTTGTTTGAGCAAGTGCGAGTTCGTCCGGAATCTGAAGATTCTGAAATGCGAGTGCTCCCGCCCGCTCGTGATAGCGTATCCAACCGCTGTGGGCGTTGACGCCGATCCAGAGCATTGAAAGCAAGCCAAACACAAAACCCGCTCGCCTTATTTTCCCGCCTGCTTTGAGATTGAATTTATAGAACGAAAGATCTTTCGACCTCACCAACCTTATCAACCGCATTACGAGAAAGGTCGTCACGCCCGCTATTCCGAGAGCCATCAACATCGGCACGATCTGATAGACATCCCAAACGGCGAAGTAGCTCACCGCAAAAACCAGTAAAGCAACGATCTCCTCCGGCCATGTAAGCGAATAATTCTTTCTTACAGCCTTAGCGACACTAGCGAGCGGTTTCCCAAACCCGAAATAGAGAGCGTCGTTAGGGCAGACGCTGACGCAGTCCATGCACTTCATGCATCCGCTGTCGACGACCATACCGTACTGCTTGACCTCAGCATGCACGATGACATTTGAGGTGCAGGTCGCGGTGCAGTGGCCGCATTGATTGCACGCGTCGGTGACAAGAATTCGTCCCGGAGCGACCTTGTCCGCTAGGCTGAAAAACCCTCCGTAAGGGCATCCGTATGTGCAAAACCCCTTCGATCCAAGAAAGTACACGGTCATGAAGCCGCATACGAATAGGAAAGGGATCGCGACCCACCATGGCGGAAAAGTTGCCCAAAACTCAGTGGTTACAAGGTGATTTGTGAACTGTGGGAATAGCGGCTGGCTGGGAGGCTTCGTTAGAGCTCGGGCGAAAGTCGGCCAAACGAACATATACAGGGCAACGATCAGTGGAACAAAAACCAGTAACCTCGATCGAAAAGGCCGCGGCGTCAGCCCCATTTTCTTGAGCAGCCACGCGCAGAAGTCCTGCAATGCGAGAACGTGGCATCCCCAACCACAAACGAACCTCCCAAAGATCAACGTCGCGAGTATCGCCAGGATAAAAAAGATGAATCCGGCATTTACGGCCCCATTTTGTAGCGTGAACATCGCCTCGGACGGCTCGATCGGAGTCACCGTCGATCCCGTGATCCGCCACTGAATGATGTGAGCGATCATCGCGAGGTTTAGAGCTATGAGTGCTCCGGCACGCCAACGGCTGGTCCGCGAATGAGCCATCGCCCCCTTCGCAGTCGACCCCTTGATCACTGGCAGTTCGACAGATCGCCCTTTCTTTTTTTCTCCGCCTTCGCACCCGCTTTTCATAATGTATTTTTTTGAGGCTCAGGCAGTTGAAGTGGTAGCCCTTGAGCAGCACTTTAACATTGAAAAACCTACTCAGATAGTGTAAAAGATACTGTTACCTTTTGCGTAGCGGTTCACACGGAAACTCAAGTTCGATTTGCCAGATTCAAGGGGAAAGGATCGTTAATTTTATGTTCAAGATATTCTTCATCGCTTTACTGCCGTTTCTAAGTCTCTTTAGCAATGGTTCGGAAAATATTTTCACCGGGCAGATCCCGGCCGCCAATGGGCCGACAGGAACTCTCGAAAAGATGATCGTTGCAAGCGGCACCGTTGCGATGGATCTAAACCTTGGCGACAAGACGCATCGGCTACGCTTTGACACGGAACGTGATGCGTTCTTCACGGTTCTCGCATTCAACGGCGAACTGAGAGGCCCGACGCCGAGTACATTGGCGTTGATCCCTAAGAAGGCAGCGACGCTTCCCGGTAAGCTTGCAGAATCCTATAACCAATTAATGATCGAGAGCTTGCCCTACGGCGGCCAATACGAATTGGCTGTTCGCGATTCGAAATCAGGGTACACGTTCTTCTATATAGAGGGGAACGCCTATGACTTCGACCCGCAAACTCGGGTGATGGGATTCAAAGAAGCCCGTCTCGTAATCTCGCCGGAGTTTGCAGCTGAACTGGGACGCGGCGATGAAATAGCGCCCGTCGGCACCATCTCGCTAAATGCTAAGATGCGGGCTATCGAGATCTCGCACATTATCGAAGGTGAAACGGAATCAGCCAAGCTTCCGGCTGGAGCGGGCATGGAAGGTGAGGCCGGAACTATACCGGGGCCCGACGTGATCGTAGGTGACGTTAATGGGCTTGCACAATTTGGAGCGGCAACAGGAACGACCGTCGGCCTCTCGCTCGGCACCGACTCGTGCAACGCAGGCGTGGTTGACCTTGATTGGTTTGCATTGCCGAGCAATAACCATCCGGTTATTCCTCAGAACATGTATCGAATGAGTGGCGGAGCGACCAACGACGAGCGCTTTGAACAGATCGGCCAGTCGCAGGTGAAGCACGCGTTCACCGCATTGACACAAAATCTCTGTGGATACGGCTGCAACGGCGTTGGCGGTACGCGGCTCGGGTCGGGATGTTCTGATCCGTATTCAGCCAGCCTAAATTCGGGTCCTAATCTCGGATCGAAGGCTTGGATAAATCCGTTCACAGGAGCCTATCCGAGGGGTGACTCGGGGGCGACCAATCCCAATAATCACTCAGGGCATGACCATGCCTCCGGAGCCTTGCACCGCATCCGCACAGAAATAGCGGATCTCAATACCACTCTCAACGTGGGTGCAACCTATTATGCCGAGGGCCAGTATGTAACTCCTCACGAGTATGTCTGGTGTCAGGCAAACCCGGGCCAGTGCAACATGAACAATAACGTCTCTTATCGTCGTTACAATGTGACAGGCACGGGCAGCCCGTTCAGTTTCTCCCCAGTCGGATCAACTCAGCGTCAGAAGCCAGCGATCCAGGCATGGACGGGATCGACGCAGGCGACCATCCAGCCTGATGCTCTAGCCGACGGGATCGGAACTCTCGCTTATAAGGTGACCAATCCGTCACCTGGCGTATGGCACTACGAATACGCTCTTCACAATCAGAATCTTGAACGCGGTATTCAGGCCTTCTCTGTACCGGTCGGAAACGCTGCACTTAGCAACATAGGTTTTAGCGCTCCGCCGCAGCATCCTGGCACTGCGGCCGATGGTACGCTCAACAGTGCCGGTTTTAGCAACACACCTTGGGCACAGTCGAACTCGGGCGGAGTGATGACGTGGAGTTCCGAGACGTTCGCTCAGAATCCGAACGCTAACGCGATCCGTTGGGGCACGATGTACAATTTCCGATTTGATTCGACCAGCCCGCCGCAGACAGTTCAGGCGACGATCGGGTTCTACAAATCGGGAGCCCCGATAACGATGGCCGTTCAGGCCCCAAGTGGCGGAGCTACCCCGACGCCAACAAATACACCGACGGCGACTCCGACCAATACACCGACGGCCACTCCGACGAATACGCCAACGGCGACGCCTACGAACACGCCAACCGCGACGCCTACAAACACGCCAACGGCGACACCAACCAATACACCGACAGCAACTCCAACGCCTGCCGGTCCGGGTTGGGAAGGTGACCTGACTCCAAGGCCTAATGGTGATGGAGCAGTCAATGCGACGGACGTTATCCAAGTCAGGCGGTTTGCGACCGGTCTTGACACCCCGGGACCGGGCACGAACGAAGGGCAGCGCGCCGACAGTGCTCCTCTTGCTACTAATGGCGACGGAAATATCAACGCAGGCGACGTTATCCAGGTCCGTCGTTTTGCATCCGGTCTTGACCCGCTGGTCGCCGGCTCGGGTACTACAGTACTGCCTCCTTCCGAGGCAGTCGCCGCGACGATCGGTGGTAGCCTTTTTGGCGAGTCAATAAAGGCGTTTCAGCTGATCAGGCTTGCCAGATCTTCGGACGGGATCTTCCCGGTCGAGATCGTCGGAAATCCTGCCGCAGTAAGCTTCACCGTCGTTTATGACGAAGCCAAGTACGGCAAGGCTACCGTCACACTGGACCGAGCTATTTCGGGAGGTGCGGTGCTCACGGTAAACGACACCATTCCGGGCGAATTGACCATCCTGGTCGACTCGTCGCAACCTATGGGTAGGCTCGGGGCAACAGTCCGGCTTGTCGATATATCGTTCGCAGGCGGCGAAGGCTCACTCGAATTCCGGGGTACGCCGAGTCTCGCAGATGTAAGGGGTAGCGACCTTTTGGCTGCTTTTCCAAAAAGTCGTTAACCAACGGACAACTTGACACTCAAAGCCTCCGGTCGTTATCGATCGGAGGCTTTTTTGTAAAAGTAGAGCCTCTCGCTGCCCTATTAAAAAAAGTGCTTGTCGTTCGACGCTTCGTCGTGTTAAATTAGTTTTTGCGGCATCTTGTGCTCTTCAGCCGCATTGCCAAAAACAATTTACCAGCGTTAGACTTTCCTCGTCGGGGTTCAAGCCCGAAAACACACAATGCCAGATACGCCGTTTATATTGCAGGAACATCAGTTTCACAGCTTGAAGACCGTCTTAGAACGGCTCAGAGCGGAGTGTGCGGCCCGGGTTGTCTTTTTGATCGACCGCGACGGACAGCCGATCGCCTTTCACGGCGAGATCGGTGATATGGATACGACAAGCTTTGCTTCGCTCGCGGCAGGTAATGTTGCTGCAACTAGCTCGATGGCAAAGCTTATCGGCGAAGATACGTTCCCCTCGGTCTTTCATGAAGGAGAACGCGAGAGTATCTTCATCTCGATCATCGGCCGTGCTCTTTTGGTAACCGTCTTCGACGAACGCTCAACGCTCAGCCTGGTCAAGATACGTACCAAACGCGGCAGCTTCGAAGTGGCCCGCATTCTGGACCAAGCAACCGACGACTCCGCAGCTTTCCGCGTGAATCAGAATTCGTTCTTTTCTGAGATCACAGACGACGACATTGACAGCCTATTTAGCTAGTTGTCAGTTTTCGGTTGTCAGTTGTCAGAAAAGACAGCTGCTGACAACTGACAACTGACCACCGACGACTGAAATATGACCTTCATAAATTACGCATCACGAGAGATCAATTGTAAGATCGTTTACTACGGCCCCGGTCTGTGCGGCAAAACGACAAATTTGCAGTACATCTACGATTCGACCGCTCCACAGGCGAAAGGCAAGCTTATTTCGCTGGCGACCGAGACGGACCGAACGTTGTTCTTCGACTTTATGCCGCTCGAACTAGGGACGGTGCGCGGGTTTAAGACGCGTTTTCATCTCTACACGGTTCCGGGACAGGTTTACTATGATGCATCACGCAAACTGATCCTGAAAGGCGTCGATGGCGTCGTTTTCGTCGCCGACAGCCAGGAAGAGCGTATGGACGCCAATATCGAGTCGCTCTACAACCTCGAAGAGAACCTCGGCTCGCAAGGCTACGATCTCAACAACATTCCATACGTGTTGCAATTAAATAAGCGCGATCTGCCAAACGTGATCCCTGCAGACGAACTCACGCACGAGCTACAACGCAAAGGCGAGCCGATGTTCGAAGCTGTGGCAACAAATGGAACCGGCGTTTTCGACACGCTCAAGGCTGTTGCGAAACAGGTTCTGACGGAACTGAGAAAAGGCTAGACGAAAAATAAAAAAGTACAAAGAGAAAGCGTGCGGACAGGAGAGTTCGCACGCTTTTCTCTTTTTGGCACTCTCTAGAAAGAGTACTTACTTAGGCATCAATACGCTGTCGACGACGTGGATCACGCCGTTCGACTGCATTACGTCAGCGATGGTTACCTTCGACTTGCCGCCCTTCTCGTCAGTCAGGATCACATCCTTACCCTCAAGCGTTGCGGTCAGCGTGCCGCCTGCGACGGTCTTGAACGTTGCCTTGCCCTTGCCTTCTTCGATAGCCTTAACGATCGACGCTGCATCCTGCTTACCGGCAACGACGTGGTAGGTCAAGATCCCCGTCAGAGCTTTCTTGCTCTCCGGCTTTAGCAGAGTGTCAACGGTTCCCTTTGGCAGCTTGTCAAAAGCCGCATTCACCGGAGCAAATACCGTGAACGGCCCTGTACCCTTGAGCGTTTCGACCAAGCCGGCAGCTTTCACCGCCGCAACGAGTGTCGTGTGATCTTTTGAGTTCACTGCGTTGTCGATGATGTCCTTGGTCTTGGACATTGGAGCTCCGCCAACGATAGGATCTGTGCTTGCCGGTGCTGTTGCCGCATTGCTGGCCGGGGCCGCGTTGTTGGCCATCGTGTTGGCCGTATTGGACTTCATAGCGTTCGTGCCGTTGGTAGCATTGTTCGCCGCCGGAGCTCCACAGCCTGCGAGCCCTACAGTCAAACCGACGCCGAGCGTCAAAATAGATAATACTTTCATGTTCAGTCTCCCAAAGAAAAAATTAGATCAGCGATTTACAGAAAGAGTTCTTTCCAGCCAACGGCTTTCGTCGTCGAACCATCTCCTTCTAAAAATCACTTACTCTATTCATTCGGGGATATAGAGCTTCTGGATGCAGAATGAGGTGTCTAATTTTAGGAGACACGACATCCGCTCTCTGAGGCCTTACGTGGAAGCTTGGCTTTTTGTTGGTGTTGTTCGTTGTGCAGCGATCCACCAAACTTGCTCACCCAAGTTCTTAGTGCTATTTTCTCAGTGATCTGTGACGATTGGTGGAGAAGTAACAAAATGATATCGATAGAGAATGCGCGTTCCGGAGCTTTTTCCGGATATTGGGTCCTACTTGTTGCCATTGTTGCCTGCGTCGCCGTTGGCGTGGCATGCCGTCAGCCGGACGTTGCCGCTAACAACACGAAAGCCACTCCCGGTAACACCTCGATCGCGGTGAAACCAACCGAGTCTGAAGCGAAGCCTGCGGATTCTAAGCCTGTCGGAAAGGAAGTGAAACCAGCCGACGGTCCGGCATTGAAGTCGATCACCCCAACGGAGGGCACCATTCTTGGCGGTATCCTGAACGATATGGCCACAAGCATTCCGAAACCCGAATTCCCGACCGACACTAAAGGGAGCGGCACAATTACGGTCGAGATCGTGGTCAGTGAAAAAGGCGAGGTCGTAGCTTCAAGCGTTGTCAGTGGCCCACAGCCGCTCTGGTCCGCTGCCGCTGCCGCCGCACGCAAGGCCCGTTTTGACCCGCCGCTAAAGGATGGTAAGCCAGTAAAGGTCGCCGGCGTTCTGACCTTCGATTTTGGCAAGTAACGATCTTGAACGAGAACAGCACCTTAAAAAACAAAAAAGCCGCCTTTTCCAAGGCGGCTTTCTTAATAATGGCGGAGCCGACGGGACTCGAACCCGCGACCTCCAACGTGACAGGCTGGCGTTCTAACCAACTGAACTACGACTCCGCAAGAGTGGTGGGCACGAAGGGACTCGAACCCCTAACTTCCTCCTTGTAAGGGAGGCTGTCTACCAATTGACGTACGTGCCCGAATGTCATTAACTAAAATTTTTTTCGTGCTCGTGCCCGTTAGATTTTCAAAAAAACGTCGCTCAATCTGACGAATGAGCGAACCCTAATCCTACGAAAGTAGGGCTAGCTCTGTCAAGTTAGACAATGTACTACATTCTGACTTGAAAAGTCATACGCTTTTGCGGATAATCTGCGTCGCTGCCCCAAAATAAATATAGTGCCATAAGCCGAAAAGGTAGTCCTCTATGCGCTCTCAAATGCGGAAGTGTGGATATAGTTTCGTTCCGAAGTTTGTTCGGAGCGCGATACTTCCATTCACGATTGCTTCTATGTTTCTTATTCTCATGGCTGCCCAGGGCACGGGGCAAACCAGTATCAAAGTTTATCCGAATGATCTTCGTGTGAATCTCGGAGAGACTGTGACCTTCACAGCTTTAGCGTTTGGCCGGGGTAGCTATCAGCCGAGCACCAGGTTCTCGTTTGCTCGAGTTGCCGGTACAAGTTCGATTGCGTCGATCCGGAATAGCCCAGAGGGCAACACTGAGGGGCCAAACTCGTATTCTTCGGATAATCTGGCTGAGGTGCTCGGCCTCTCGGCCGGAACGGTCACCTATGTGGCACGAGCTGGAAATGTTGAAAGCCCACCGGTCACTGTAACCGTTTTAGATCCGTCGGCGTCTCCATATGCCATTATACGCTCCGGAAGCAACGATCGTGCCGTCAGCACCATCCTCGCAAGAACAGGCGAGGCGATCGAGGTTGACGCTCAAAGCTCGTCCGGCGTCGATAAGGTCGAGTGGTTCTGGGGTGACGGTGATCGCACTAGCGACATGCTGTCGGCCACACACGCCTATCTCGAACCGGGGACATATCAACTTCGCTTGAAGGTTACAAACCGCTTAGGCAATATCTCAGAAGCATCTGCCGCTGTCCTGATCACGCCAATCCCTCCACCGACGCGAACCCTTGTCGTGTCGACGATACCGCAACTTCTTGCCGCCTATTCTCAATGTACGGGGGGTGAGCATATTGTTATCCCCGCCGGAACTGTACTGACCGGTGAGATCGAACTTCCGGCTCGTGCATTCAGCGATTTCATTACGATCCGCTCAAGCAGTGAGATGCCCGACATGGCGGTTCGAGCACACCCTCTACAACAGAATTTTGCCGTCCTAAAAGGTGGTCATCCAGGTGAGATACCGCTGACGATAAAGAACAAGGCGAGTAAGATCCGCCTTTCGGGCCTGAAGTTCGAGCCGTTCTCGGATACCGACGATACGATCCGGAACTACTATATGCTCCAGATCGGCGAGGCATTTGGCCAGAATTCGGCGGACGACAATCCGTCTCAGATAATCGTCGATCATTGTGTGATAAACCCGCCCGACAATATCCAGGTTGTTCATGGAATCTTGAACGACGGCCATCGGGTGTCGATCATTTCATCGTGGCTGGGCAACATCAAAACTTACGGCGGCCAGGATAGCCAGGCTGTTTTCTCGATCGATGGCCGCGGAGCACACGTTTACAACAACACATTCTTTGAAGCGGCGTCCGAGAGCATAATGTATGGCGGAGCGGATAATCGTATTGAGGGCATGGTGCCATCAAATATAGAATTTCGCAGGTGCGTATTCTCAAAACGCTTAGGATGGCGCCGACTGCGTCCGAATAGTGTGGGCGATACCATCAATATCAAGAATCTTTTCGAAACCAAGAATGCCCGCCGGATCTATGTCGAAGGATCGCTATTCTCTCATCATTGGGACGCCGGCCGATCGCAATATTATGCGTTGGTGATCAAGTCAACGGCCGACCAACCGCTCAGCGGCGAGGGCAGTCCATGGGCGATCAGTGAAGACATTGTCTTTGAAAACAATCGGATCTCGCACATCAATGGAGCGATGGCGGTGACTCGCGAGTTTGGCAGTCCGGATATGAGATATGATCCGCGCAAACCACGCAATATCCGGGTGATCAATACGCTATTTGATGATCTAACATTTGGCCGATGGGGCACCGGCCGCGGTTGGTCATTTTATCTCGCTGGCGTTGACGGCTTTTCGCTGACCCACATTTCCGTTGTCGACGCGATCGACACGCCGGACGAACCTGCTGAGCTGATGCTGGCGCTAGGCTCAATTAATACATATCGCCCTGAGATCAGAGATTCCATCCTGCCGCTAAATTATTATGGGATCCGAAACACTTGTGGCGAGGGTATCGCGGCTCTTAACGTGGCGACCTCAGGGTGGTTTGATTCTTCGGGCAGCAGTTGCGGTGCTCCGTCTGGCCTCGGAACATGGAACGTCTCAGGTAACGTGATGCCCCGACTTCGAACGGTCCCCACGGCCAAGGTCTATCCGGCATTAAATCACTATCCGGAAAACTATACCCAAGTTGGAATGAACGGTTATCGGAATTGCGATGGGTTTTTCCTGACCGACCCTTGCGTTGGTGTGATCGATGACTTTGGCTTGAAGGAAGACACCCCATTCAAAGGAACCGCCTCGGATCGGACTGATCCGGGAATCAACGTCGACGTGCTAAAAGCAAGAACACGGTGTACGCAATCGGGCGACGCTAGGCCTTGCCTCACGCCGCCCGCCAATGAAAATCCTGATCGCCGCTACCGTCGCTGAATTAACTGCGTTTCATCAGCAAGGGCTTTGCTCCCGGGTCGTTCGGGCTATCCGAATACGTTAGCACCGTCCCTCCGAAGCCTATCGCCCATCCGCGCGTTCCCACAAACGTGATCTTTTCAAGTTTGTGATTCACCTTTGCCGGCACGTCGTCCCAGTTCTTCCCGCCATCGCGTGTCCGGACGATGATCCCGTTGTCGCCGACCGCCCAGCCATTGTTCACGCTGGTGAAATAAACGTCGTTTAGATTCGCCGTCACGGTCGACTCTTGCTGCCGCCAAAGACGTCCGCCGCCGTTTGAATAGAAGATGCGGCCTCGCGTTCCAACAGCCCACGCACCTTTGGTTCCGGCAAAGTACACCGCATTGAATCGTGTGTCAGTGTCGCCAAGCAGTGTTGCCTTTTCCCAGGTGTATCCGGAATCTTCCGTGAAAAGAATTGTTCCGCCGGTGCCGACGATCGCACCGACCTTTTCGTCGGCGTAAGCAGCATCAAGCAACAGATAATGGATCGCGGTCTTGCTGCGCTTCCAGGTCTTTCCGTCATCCTGAAGCTTGTAGAAAACGCCGCCCTCGCCGAACGCGGTACCGACCTTGTCCATATTAAAGAACAGTTTGACCACGCGTTCACGGCCGCCGTCTTCAAATTCGATCTTTTCCCAAGTTAGCCCGCCATCGGTCGTACGTCTTAGATACGATGTCGGGTTGTTACCTCGCGAATACATGTTTCGCTCGCAGAGCAGCCAGCCATTGAGTTCGTCGCTGAAATAGACCTGCAGTATCGAATCCGTCGTGAACTTCTTGGTTTGCATCCAGGTCGTTCCGCCGTCAACAGTCGAGCTGATAATACCGTCCGTGCCAACGAGCCAGCCTTTATTCTCGTCAAGGAAAAAGATGTCCTTGTACCAGGCGAAACTGTTGGTGTTCTGCTTCGTCCACTCGGCCTTGGAAACCTGAGCAGCCAAACACAGTAACATAATTGTAAAAACTATCTTGATTCCCTTCATACTGACCACCGACCATTAATTTAGAATGGGCTGCCGAATAAAGTACGAGCAGCACTCGCCTGGCCAAGCACCGCAAGGAATTTGCCTATCGTAAAGCCCTTGCCTTCCACGAAGACCTGATCGCCCGGATTGAGGAAGACCATTTCAGCTTTTCCGGCTTCCATCTGCTTCAGGCTGACCTGTGTGCGTGTAAGCTTGCCATCCTTGCCATAGCTGACAATGAACACCTTGTCCTTGTTAGCGTTTCTGGTCACGCCGCCTGATTCGAGGATCGCTTCATAGACGCTCACCTTGCGATCCATCACCCTAACACCTGGGGCAGCAACATCGCCCATCACCGCGTAGCGTGTCGACATCGCCTTTTCGAGCGTAACATTCACTTTCGGGTCGATGATGAATTCGTCCAGTTTCTGCGTGATCTCCGCGGCAACCTGCTCGACTGTTTTGCCGGCGACCAGAACTCCCTCGCGGATCAGCGGATACGAAATACGAGCGTTCGGCGGAACCGGCTTGCTCATGATGCAGTATTCCGGACACTGGCCAAAGACCTCGACCGAAATGACATCGCTCGGACCGAGCCGGTATTCCTTGAGATAGTTATTGTAGTAAGGCACAACATCGTCGTCTTTCGACGGCGTCTCGGTTGGAACGGGCTCCGCATCTGCACGGTCACTCGATGGCGCCGGTGTCGGCATCTTTGGTTTTGCCTTGGACGCGTCGGCCTTTTTGCTGTCTTTCGTCTTGGCCGTGGTTGTCTGGCCGATCGAGACGGCTGCCGTCAATGCAAATGCTGCGGCTATGAATAACGATGTTCTAAGAAATACTGATACTTTCATTCGTGTCTTCCTCGTGCCTAAATAAACTCTTATTGTCCGTCCTAATCCAGATTTACTTTCTTACCGTCCTTTGCCAAACAAGACCGTCTTCACCGTCTCAAATACGATCACCAGGTCGAGCGTCAGGCTTTGATTCTTGATGTAATACAGGTCGTACTGTAGTTTCTGTCTCGCATCGGCAACCGACGCACCGTAGGGATACTTGATCTGTGCCCAGCCGGTCAGCCCGGGAGCTACCAAATGACGGTGGTCGTAATAAGGGATCTCCGTGCCTAGTTGCTTTACAAAATGCGGACGCTCAGGACGCGGGCCGACAAAACTCATATCGCCCTTTAGGATGTTCCAAAACTGAGGTATCTCGTCGATACGCGTCGCCCGCATGACTCTTCCAATGCGGGTGACCCTTTCGTCATTCGTCGCCGCCCAGATCGGCTTGCCGTCTTTCTCCGCATCGGTCCGCATTGAGCGAAATTTGATCACCTTGAAGGTCTTCCCGCTCTTACCGACGCGTTCCTGCTTGTAGAATATCGGTCCGCGAGACTCGAGCTTGATCAAGATCGCCGCGAGCATTGCAAAAGGAAGCGACAACACGAGTCCGAGCAGGGCAAGCGAGCGGTGCATTACCTCGCGAAAGATCGTCTTCACCGGCGAATCCCTACGACGTCCGGCAAATATCAACCACGAAGGCCGCAACATATCTACGTGAACCTTGCCCGTGATGCGTTCAAAGAACGAGGTACATTCCTCGATCGAAACGTCGCCGGCGAGGCTCATCTTCAATAGAGCTTCGGTCGGAAATGCTCCGCGTCGTTCGCGAACGGCGATGACGACTCGGTCGATCTTTTCGTTGATAATCACGGATTCGAGGTCTGGCCCTTTACCAAGGATGATCGATTGGCCGAGCTTGTCCATCGGCTTTGCGCCGTTTTCGGATATAAAACCGGCGATACGATAGCCCGCATCGCGGCGTTCCCAAACAGCTTCCGCTGTATCGAGAGCAGTTTGGCCGGTGCCGACAACCAGGATCTTTTCGCCGATCTCCGGATGGCCGGTTAACGAATGAATGAACATTCTCCACGTCAGTAACAATCCCAAAACTAGTGGAACTGAGATCACCGAGACCCCTCGACCGATCAGAAGTGGAGGAACAAAATAGAACAACAAGGCCAGTAAGGCCCACGCTATACCAAGCGCCTGCACGAGCCGCAGCATCAGCTCGCGACGATTGGTCATAACGATGTAATCGTACAAGTCGTAGAAGTACATGATCAGCAGGCATACCGACGATGCGAGCAATATCTTGACCCAGCCATTTTTCGTGTCGAGTTCGTTCTCGGTACCGGAAAAGCCCAGACGCAGGTACATTGCTAGAATGATGCCGCCATACAAGATGGCGGCATCAGCGAGCAATAACCAGAATATTCTTGGGCTAAACCTTGATGCCATTGTGGTTTGCGGCTTACGGTGCCTGCAATTCGTTCAGACGCTTGTAGTTGTAGTACCCATAGTTGTAGTGGGACTCGTCGAGAACGTCCTCGCTCTGATTGAGCACTACGCCGAGGAGACGATCCTTAGGCAGCGGCTCGAGTAAACGGTCGATGACGCTGTAGTTGGTGCGATTGGCCCGAACGACGAGCATAGCCCCGTCCGCGTGATTGATCAGCACGGTCGCGTCGGTAAAGATCCCGAGCGGTGGAGCGTCGATGATCACGAAGTCGAACATCTCTCTGGCTTCCTGAAGAATGTCGTGAAACTTCGGGCCCGAGATAAGCTCCGCTACGTCATTTCGGGCGTCGCCACCGGTCAGGATGTGCAATCCTGCTGGTTCGAGGCGGACGATCGATTCCGCAAGCGTCGCCGAGCCGTCGAGAACATGTGACAGTCCCTTGTCTGTCTCAATACCCAGATAATCGCCGAGCGATGGCATTCGCAGATCACTGTCGATGATGAGGCACTTCACTCCGTCTGTCTGGGCGAGAAGCCATGAAAGGTTGAGGGCGGTGACCGATTTTCCTTCACTCGGATTTACGCTCGCGATAACGATCGCCTGTAGCTTCTGGCGCTGGCTCTTATGGAGAACATGCGTGCGAAGACTGCGATATTCTTCGCAGTAATTCGAATTGGGTTGCGTGATCGCAACGAGGCGTGGCTCAACACGCTCGGCGTCGACGGGCCAACTGACAAAGTCAGGTAGCCGTCGATCGCCGGTGCGTGTTAAGGTTTCGGCGTTCAATTTTGCCCCGGCAGTTTTATCCGATACTAACTCAGGGAGTGCCGTCCCGATGCTAGAATCTGGCTGCCCCATGAACGCCGAACCTGTGTTACCGATGACAAAATCCGGTGCTGCGAGCATTTCGGGCGGCATGTTTGTCTGCCGTCCTTTTGTCTCGAAGGGGATAATGTCTGCCGAAGGCGTCGTTCTTGGGGTGACGCCTTTCAGCTCCTCGGTACGCTTTTTTTGTAGTGCTTTCAAGATACTCATCTCTGATCGCTCCGTCTGAAATTCCTTAAACTCAACGTTTAGTTTCTGAACTTGTGATACGAGCTGACCAATTCATCAAGCTCGAGGCTGACCTCTTCGTCCATATCTTCGAAGACGAGGCCGTTGGTGTAATCGTTGGAGTGACCGTTTGCATGGCCATTTGAGTGGCCGTTCGTGTGGCCGATCCCCATCGGAGGTTCGTCGGTGAAAACGCGTGGCTTGACCGCCTCGGTTCTCGCTGCACCGGTCCACAGATCCTCGCGGGTCTCGGGACGCATTACGCGGCTGCCCGGATTGTCGAGAACACTCTCCGAAGCGTGGACCGATTCGTTTCGCGGCAGCATGTCGAGATTTTCGGCAACCTGCTCGATGATCTGACGGCCGATCACCTGTTCGCCTGCGGAGTATGCAGCGAGCATGGCGTTGTCGCAGATGTTATTGATCTGACGCGGAATGCCCTCGCTGCACTGGAAGATAAAATCGACTGCTCCCGGCGTAAACACATTCGGCTGAGCCGAACCGGCGATCAACAGACGCTCGCTGATGTAGCGATCAACTTCTTCGACCGATGGGAAAGGGTGCATGTTGCATCGCAAGGCGACACGCTGTTTGAGCTGGCGAAGATTCGCCTGATTCAGTTTGTCGCGAAGCTCCGGTTGCCCGGTCAGCACGATCTGCAGGTGTTTAGCGTTGTCTGACTCAAAGTTCATCAGAAGGCGGATCTCTTCGAGAACGTAGTCACTAAGTTCGTGCGCTTCGTCGATGATGATGACTGTGCGAAGGCCGCGGCGATGGCGTTCTTCGAGAACCTTGCCCATCGTGTTGAGCAATTCGGACTTATTCGCCCAATCCTTGATGCCCAGCATCTGCGTGACGTGCTGGTAGAATTCGTCGATGGACAAACGCGGGTTGAATACATATGCCGCTAAAACGCTTGAATCGAGCCGCCGCAATATCCAGCGAAGAGCTGTCGTCTTACCCGTACCAACCTCGCCGGTCAACACTATCAACCCTTTTGCATTCTCCAAGCCGTAGTACAGGCTCGCGAGAACCTCATTATAACTCGGCGTGAACACGATAAATCGCGGATCCGGCGTCAATGTAAATGGCGTATCGTCTAGTCCGAAAAATTCTTTGTACATAATCACCTCTTGTCGGAACCACCTGCGTGAGCGGGTGGCACGACGTTTCCCTTTGAATTTACGCGACATATTGCCGCGTACACGCCGCCCGCTTACGCGGGCGGTTCTGACTTAGCTAACTAACTTGTCAAAAACTCTCGTCGCCTGCAGAATGATCACGATCAACGGAATGATGCCGATCGCAGCTGCAAATCCTGCCGCCAACTTCAGCCAGTGAGAACGACGGATCCATTCTTTCTCAGGGGCAGAAAGCAATGGCGGAACCGATGCGAGAACCGGCAGGCCCGTGTAATGCTTGGCATCCTCGATATTTTGAATTTTGAAAAGCTTTGGAACTTCGAAGAACGCCGCGATAAAGAGCCCAAGCATCAAACCGATGCCGGCACCAACGACCGTTAACAAGAACCGCTTGGGTGCGACAGGATGCTGGGGCACGTTTGCCGGATCTTGAACACGGATCGTCTCGCCCTGTGAATTTGTCTCGACACCAACGACCGTTTCTGCCTCATTCTTTTTCTTCAGAGTTTCGTCATAGGTCGTCTTTGCCGATTGAAGCCGGGCCGTGACGCCTTCGAGAGCAACCTTTACGTTCGGGATCGCATTGATCCGTGCCTCGATCGAGGCTACCTGCGCTGCATTCTGCTGACGTTCAATGTCCTTTTGTCCGATCTGTGATTCGATCTGCCCGATCTGCGATTGGAGCCGTTCGTTCTCAGATTCAAGCTGCTTCCGCTGCATCTGAACCTTGATGCCGCTGCCCTCTGTCGCAACTTTAACGCGCTTGTCTGCACTCTTTCTCAGGTTTTCAAACTCTTCATTGACGCGGGCGATCTCATCTTTCGTCGCTGTGACTAATGGGTGCTTGTCGCGATAAACCTTAATGTAGTTATCAAGTTTTGCGTTGAGGTCGGCACGGCGCTTCATCAATTCGCCATAGGCGGGCGTGTCCTCGATCTGCGATGCCTGACGTGCCGATGTCTGCGTTTCCTTCTCGCCGAAATCCTCGATGGTTCGCATCTGGCGATTGTTATAAGCGATTCCATCGCTCAACCGGCCTTTTTCAGCGAAGAGCGTCTGCTTCTCTTTTGTGAGCGTGTCGTCACGCTGTCTGAGACCGGTAAGTTGGCCGACCAATGCTTGCTCAGATTCGGGCAATGTCTGAACATTTTGCATCATGATGTCGAGTCGCTGCTTTTCAAGCTCGTCGAGGGCCGTCTTTTTCTCTGCGAGCTGCCGATCGAAAAGGTCCTTGGTTGATTCGGCGATCTCGGTCTGGGTCTGAACCTGTGCGTTCACGTATTTGCTGGCTAGTTCTGCCGTTACGTTTCGTGCTGCCTGCGGATCGCGGTCTCGATAGCTCACGCGAAATGCGGCCACCTTTTCGTTTCCGGTCTCATCGAGTTTGACGACGATACTCTTATACATCTTCTCGATGATCAGCTCGGTCGGCACACCCGACGAACGCTCGATCTTGTAGAGGTCGTATTTTTGGATCATCGGTTCGAGCGATGAACGGCTCAGGACTTCCTGATTGATCGTCTGAAGGCGCTGGGAAAGGTCTTCGTTGGTCAATGCCTGGACAAGATTAGATGAGATGGTCGGCGGCTTTACGGTCAAAAGCGATGTCGACTCGTAAATGCTCGGCAGCTTGTAAACGACATAGCCGATCGCGACGGTCATTGTGATCATCGGCAAGATGATCAGCCATTTCTGGCGTTTTAGCATCGCGATGATCTCGCCCGGTTTTCTTTGTCTAAATTCAACACTCATCGTTTCTTACCTCAGTGAAATTGCTACTTCAACGTCTTTTCCTCGGCCCCTCCCGACTTAGGACTGTCCAACACCCTTCGCATTAGCAGTGCGGTCAAGACCAGTACCACTCCGAATATCAGCACACCCACAGACTCAGGGATCGATACGATCAGAGTCTCGATTGACGCAAAGCTCACAATTTCAAGTAATACAAACACTCAACAACCCCTTAGAAAATGGCGTCCTACAGGCTCGCCAGGACGTTCTTCGCGTCATTTACCTCACGCTGGCTCAGAAAATCAGCTCGTTGGAGCGAGGTCTCAACTTCACGTTTAGCAGAGGCCTTGTCACCGGCCTTTGCCAATGCCATTCCCAACCGAACGCGGTATCCCGGATTCGGCGCGACACCGTTCCGTTTTGCCGAAGCTTCTTCGAGAGCAACGGCTTTCTTTAATTGCTCAACCGCCGGCGAGGTCAAACCTTTCTTCAGATAGACCCAACCGAGCGTGTCATAATATCCGGCGACCGACTGCCCCTTCGAGACCGCAGAATTTGCGAGCCTCAAAGCCTCGTCAAGATTGCCGTTATTCTCGGCGAGCAGCCATGCGAGATTGTTAGCAGCGATCGGCATGTCCGGTTCTTTTTCAAGTGCCGAACGATATGCTGCTTCAGCCTCGGTACGATTACCGCGAGTTTCTTCCAGAATTCCCAGCATCGTGAAAGCCTGCGCTCCCGGACGCTTTTCTATGATCTTCTTGTATTGTGCTACAGCCTCATCGGCTCGGTTCTGCTCGGCAAGCAATCCGGCGTACGCCAAATAAGCCGGCAGATAGTCGGCATCGAGGTCGATAGCTGAGAGTAATTCCTTTCGGCGGCAGAAGGGTTCTTCTCGGCTGTAAACACGGTCGAATTCAAGTATCGCAATGCCGCTACCACATCAGCTTTGCCCGCATTGACTCCCATCATCTCTTCGATCTCGGCGTGTGCTTTTGCGGTGTCGCCGAGTTTGATCAGAGTATTGACCGTACCGGTCACTGCATCAAAGTTCTGCGGATCGAGGGCGAGGGCCTTGTCATAGATCGCGAGTGCGGCGGTGAAATTCCGCTCAGCCAGCGAGACCTTTGCCAGATTGATCTGGGCCGACGCCGACCGAGGGCTCAAGCGAGCTACTTCTTCTAGGTCCCATTTCGCCTCGGGCAATTTGCCGAGCTCGAGATGGGCAAGACCGCGTGCCGAGACTCCGCGAAGACGCATGTCAGCGATCAACTGCGGGTCATTCTCCGCATTCGGCGTTGCCGAGTTTGCGTTGTTGATCAGTTCGTTCGCGAACTTGAGGGCATCTTCAGTGCTACCAGCGGTGACGGCAGCCTGTATCTTTAGCAAGCCGGTCTTTAGGTAATTTGGATGATATCTGGCAAGGTCGTTGATCGACGTGTTCGCCATGTCGAGCTGACCCATCGCAAGTCGAGCCTGAGCGTTTAGGAATAACGCTTCTCGGCCACTCGGCTGCTTCTTCAGGACTTCATCGATGTCCTTGACCGCCTCTTCTGATTTGCTCTCCTGTAAGCGTAGCCGGGCACGAAGCAACAGTGCCTCGACATCATTGTCATTGATAGTAAAAAGAGCCTCGAGCTGTTCATTGACCTTTACGGTCTCTTTACGGTCAAGATACATCTGCCCAAGCTCATAGCGGGCAAGAACATACTCGGGCGAATCTGCGAGAATTTTGTTCAGCGTATCGACCGCTTCGTCGCTACGGTTGGCTTTGGCGTAGAATTCAGCGAGAACAAGACGACTCTCAGGGCTATTTTCCTGGATCTTCACGAGTTCGAGATGTGCCTGCTCGGCCTTTTGCATCTGGCGGCTCGTTACGTAAAACTCCCCGATCGCTTCGTAAGCCTCGATATTCGAGGTGCCGAGCGCGATAGCCTTCTGAAATTGTGCCTCGGCCTCGTTATCGCGGTTCGAGTACATCAGAAAGCGGCCGTATTCCGTGTAGCCGTTGACTGCGTTCGGGACGGCGGCGATACCACGCTTGATCGCATCCTCGGCCTCGGCGGGCTTTTCGCGAGTCATGTAAAGCCGCTCGAGGCTGATGTACGATTCGATCCGCTGAGGATTTAACCCAATTGCGGTATTGACCTGTCTTACGACCTCCGCATCCGGACGGCCCTCGGCGGCGAGGATCGCGGCGGTTAGTATGTGGCCTTCGATAAAATTTGGATCGGCAGTGAGTATCTCGTCTCTGAGCTTTTCAGTGTCAGAAATAAGTGGCGGTTGGACGAGAAGAAAATAGTTGCCGAGCTTCGCCTTCGCTTCAAGATTTGTGCTGTCGAGCTCGACCGTTTTGCGTAGATCTTCGAGTGTGTCGTTGAACTGTCCAAGATTCTCATGCGCACGAGCGAGTCCCCAATGTGCGGCTGCCGAGTTAGGATCGGATTCAGCCGCTGAGCGGAACTGCATCAATGCATCATGGAATTTGCGTTTCTGGAGATACTCTTCGCCTTTCGCTATAAAAGAGGCGGTCGAGCCGCAGGCTGAAAGGAATAGCCCCAAACAAACGATTATCGTTAGATGGAAATAGGGTAGGACACGAAACTGGCACTCTCGATTAAACATACTTAAATTGTGTTCTACGCCTCGCTGGTAACTCCTGCTTCGGTCGGGGCATTGACCTTGGCGTTTCTACCGGTTCGGCGGTTGATCGACCTATACCACTGGGCGATCCATAAATTTCAAAAACTTATAACTTGGAAAACCGAAGTTTTCCGGGCATTTGAGAAAAAGGTGCAATCGACTGGTGATTTCAGAAAAAACAGTTTGTATTTTGTTACTCAGGAACATACGGAGGAAGTACGTCGGCCAGTTTCGCGGCGAGATCGGTCGCTGCTTTGATCGCGGCCGCCTCGTCCTGCCCTACGCTCGTCATCACACGAACCATCGAACCGTCACTGCGGCGACGCGTGACGCTGTCGAGAACGGTGTGGACCTTGTCGCGATACTCGCTCGCCTCGGTCCGGCCGCGGCCCTGATACCAATAGATCATCACCTCGTTGTAGATGCCGTTCTCGATGACGTACCGGTTCGCCGTAAAGGTCGTCCCGTCGCCTCGCGGTATCTCAACAAACTGCGGGTCTTTCATCACCCAACCCGCTCCGGGCAGACAGTTCTGCGGACTATGATAGGTCGCCCCGCCGCGTTGCGACTCGTAATAGCCGACGTATATGTTGCCGACACGCCCATCTTCGAGCGTATATTCGCGCATCGTGTAATCGCTGACCTTCAGCAGTCCCTCGATCTCTATGTTGAACTTGAACTCGTTTCCCCGCTGTCGCCATTCACCGAGTTTCTCGGGCAGGTTCGTAAGCTGTTTCCGCTCGATCGATGCCTCCGCCCGGTTCGCGAACCAATTCACAGCAATACCACCAACTATCAGCACCGCAATAAGCGGGATCACCGAAGCCGAACGAAGCGATGCCACTGGCGGATCAAAACTGACAGTTCCCGAGGAGCTTCCGTTTAGAAAACGTTTTAACAATGCGTTGAGCCCGATCAGGATCGTGAGAGCGACAACATAAACAACCCACCCCGAGGCGTCATGCCACGCACCGTCTGTCGCCTGCTTGCCCCAGTGATATGTCATTACACCGGTGCCCGTCACGCGTGCGGCGTTTGTCAGGACGGCGATCGGAACGGCGGCGATCATCAAAATGATGGCTCGTGAAAGATCGCTTCTTGAAAGATTCGCAAAACCACCGCCATCACCCCGACGCGTAAAATACGCGAGGATCAGCGACAGCGTGACCAGAGTCATCAGCGAACGTATGCCGCTACAAGCCTCGACCACCTCAAGCGAGATCGTCTGTGTCGAGCCTTTGGGGAGAATGTCGATGACATTTCCTTTTCGTAAGGTAGGCACTTCAAATAAACGGATTCCCCAAACAGCCATCTGCGATGCCCATATCTGAAGCGGAAATGCGATGCGGTTAAAAACGATCTGCGGGATTGGAATCGCAAGCAGTAGCAAAGCGAACGGCACGGCGACCAGCATCAACACTTTTCGCCCAAGGAAATATATGACGACGCCCGCGAGCATTACAACCAGCGAAATTCGCTGCATGAAAAGCTCAGCCCCGAGTGTACCGGCGATCAGCATCAGAAGTGCCGCGATCACCGTCGCCCCGCCGAGCCATTTCGCTGGATCCACCCGCGAAACGATCGCGTCCTTCATCTGCCAGATCACGAAGCCAATGACGAATGGAACCAACAGCCCATGCGAATAGTTCTCATCCGTCCACCAATCGCGGCCGAGTTTTGCAAGTACAGTCGCGTAAAGAAATGCGACCGATGCCACGACGACAACGGAAGTGAGTATTGCGGGGTTTGATCTTCGTTTGCTTTCGCTCATTAGAACCAATGAGCAAGAAAGTATGAATGGGGCGAGAGTTCCCTGTTTTGCTAGCGATTTCGTCCCGCGATGGCGTCAGCGATCTCGCTGAGCAAAGCAGTATCTCGATCTAGAAGATCGAGAGCGAGACAGGCATCAGCTAGGAGTTTTGCGGCCAGTTCTCGCGTTCCTTCTACCCCATAAAGGCCTGGATAGGTTGCTTTTTTACTCACGGCGTCCTTTCCCGCTGTCTTGCCAAGCGTTTCCGTCTCTTGCGTGACATCAAGCAGATCGTCCGTAACTTGGAACAAGAGACCGAGGTCAGTTGCAAAACGTCTAACGCTGCTGATCTCATCGTCAGTCGCTCCTCCGATCATTGCTCCCGAACAGGCTGCAGCCGCGATTAGGGCACCCGTTTTCTGATTGTGAACGTTCTCAAGTTCACCAACGCTAAGTCGTCTTCCTTCCCCGCTGAGATCGAGCTGTTGTCCAGCAACCATGCCCCACGGCGTTCCGGATGCATCAGCGATCAGCGAGATAATCCGGATCCGCAATTCGGGTGAAAGTCCGTCGTCATCAGCAATAACCTTAAATGCCAGCGTCTGCAACACATCGCCGGCCAGGATCGCCGTCGCCTCACCAAATTTCTTGTGACACGTCAGCTGGCCTCGCCTCAGATCATCATCGTCCATCGCCGGCAGATCATCGTGGATCAATGAATACGTATGTATCATTTCGATCGCCGCCGCCGTTTGCGACAGGGCGGCACTTTCAGCTCCAAATGCTCGGCCAACCGCGCACACCAAAGCCGGACGAATTCGCTTTCCGCCCGCAAAAACACTCCATCGGATCGCTTCGTGAAGAATGGTCGGTTCGACATCTGCGTTCGGAATACGCAGATCGAGCATTTGATCTACCTCACGGCGAACTTCCGCTAAAAATGTATCGAGATCGGCCATTGCGGAAAATTATCATTTATCATTGCGGATTTATCAAAAACGCATTTTCCACGCTGTCGCTTTTCCGCATTTCGTTGTACATTGCCTTCATGCGAAAAATGATCCGAATCGGAGCCGCGGTCACGCTTGTTTTTGCAACATTATCGATCGCGACAGCTCAGCCGTCACCTCGGCGTTGGTACAAGGGCAATACTCATACGCACACCAAAAACAGCGATGGCGACTCGCCGCCGGCCGATGTTGTGAAGTGGTACGCAAATCACAAATACAATTTCTTGTTCATGACCGATCACGAGTTCTTGACTCCGATCGCTCCTCTAAATGAGCAGTTTGGTAAGACGGGCGAATTCGTTGTGATGCAGGGTCAGGAAGTGACCGATAGTTTCGACAAGAAACCGCACCACCTCAACGGACTCGGTATCTCACGAGTCTGCATGCCAGCAAGATCTGTTGTTTCGTCGGCAGCGAACATTCAGGCAAATGTCGATTGTATTCGCTCCGCCGGAGGCGTACCACAGTTAAATCATCCCAATTTTGGCTGGGCACTCACAGCTGCTGAGATCCAGAAGGTTGGCAACTTCGGATTAATGGAAATACACAACGGCCATCCGTTGGTAAATAATCTCGGCGGCGGTGGTTCGCCGGGTGCAGAGGAGATCTGGGACACGCTACTTACCGCGGGAAGGAGGATCTACGGCATCGCGGATGATGACTCGCATGCATTCAAGCAGCTTAACGAAATCCACCTTGCCAACCCAGGCAGGGGATGGATCTTCGTCCGGTCACCCGAACTGACCCAGTCCGCGATCCTCGCGGCGATCGAACGTGGTGATTTTTACGCCTCAACTGGCGTGGAATTGGCGGATCTGAGGTACGTCGGCAAGTCTCTGACAGTCGATATAAAAGAAGCCCGCTGGAGCAAATACACGATCAATTTCATCGGCCGCGGCGGTCGTGTATTGAAGACAACGACTACCGAACCCGCGACCTATACAACTAGAGGCAACGAAGGCTATGTTCGTGTAAAGATCATTGAGTCAAACGGCAAAATGGCGTGGACGCAGCCTGTATTTCCCGTCAGGAAATGATCTCATAGCTCGCTAAGCATCGTCTCAAGGGCTCCATCGTCGAGCCGATAGGTCTCGTTGCAGAAACCGCAAGTCATCATAGCCCCGTTATCTTCAGCCAACATCGAAGCCACTTCATCGCGGCCGAGGGCGGAGATCATCGCGAATGCGCGGTCATAGGAACACGTGCAGCGAAAGGCTACCGGACGTTCAGCAAGGACCTCAAAATCGATGATGCCAAGAACGAGTTTCAGCAAGTCCTCGGGCGTCGCTCCTTCCTTTATAACTTCAGTTAAGTGCGGTGCCCGTCGAACGGTATCCTCGATCATCGTAACGATGTGGTCGTTAGCTCCGGGCATTATCTGGATCATGACGCCGCCCGAGGCGACGACGAAAGGCTCGGTTTTCTTGAGCAAAACACCAAGCAATACGGCCGCCGGGATCTGCTCACTTTTGGCAAGATAGTAAGCAAAATCCTCGGCGATCTCGCCTGACGTGATCGGCACAGAACCGACATACGGTTCGTGATGCAGCCCTATATCAAAACCCGACTCTCGCATCACGTAAAACATTCCCTGTCCAACCAGTCCGCGAACGTCAAATTTCCCATCAGCCGTCGGCGGCAACTCCGCCGCCGGATTGCGCACATAGCCGCGAACATCGCCGGCGTTATTCGCCTCAACCGTAATGCCCCCGACCGGGCCATCGGACTCGATACGTACCGTTAGCCGGTCAAACTCCTTCAAACTCGCGCCCAACAAGGCCGCACCGGTCAGCATTCTGCCTAAAGCAGCCGAAGCCGTTGGGCCGGTTTCGTGCCTTCGAATTGCCTCTTCCACTGTGTCCGTAGTGACCGCTGCGATGAGCCTGACCGTCGCATCGGCTGCGGTTCCATAAACGAGTCTATCCATATACTCATTTTTCGGTAAAACAGGTGCTTAAGTCAAACGCCGCAAGTTGAACAAATACATTAACTTACGCCGCCAATTGTTGTGTCCGATCACATTAGCACAATATATTGTGTAAAAAACTATTGACTTGATTCTGCGATCTCAGCTAAACTGCTTTCACTTGAGCAGGTATTTCGTTCGGCATTGCTCGGGACCCAATTGGCAATTTCATCGCTTTTCTCGCGTTCCAAAAACATGGCACCGATGTTAAAATAGTTTTACATCGGCCAGTTAAACTCTCTTTCGTCTGAGATCAAGGAGAAACCTTTATGAGCACAGCTTTCGATTCAGCGATCAACACTTTTCTCGATAAACAAGGAATTGGAACGGGAGCCGCACAAGCTCGCGAATTCAAGCCTCTTGGCCTGAATGCTCAAAAGGTCGTGAGCAAACGATACTCCTTAAAGGATGAAAACGGTGAAGCCATCGAGACATGGAACGATATCGTAAAGCGAGTCGTCGGCCACGTGTCGCGTGCGGAGAACGATCCGTTCAAGCAAAAGCTCTTTTATAACGAGATGACCGCGGTTATGCTCGCCCGCGACTTCGTCCCGAATACTCCGTGCTTAGTGAATGCAGGTAAGCCAAAAGGCCAGCTCGCCGCGTGCTTTGTCCTGAACGTCCCTGACTCGATCGAGGGCATTATGGAGCACGCTCAAAATGTTGCGATAATTCATCAGACCGGCGGCGGAACGGGAATGACATACGAATTCTTGCGGCCCGCTGGTTCAATGGTCAATTCCACCCGCGGTGTCGCGTCCGGCCCGGTCTCGTTCATGAACATCGTTAACCAGACGACCGAGGTCGTAAAGCAGGGCGGCGTTCGTCGCGGTGCGAACATGGGAATTCTAGCGATCACTCATCCCGACATTTTGCGGTTTATCCACGCTAAGAACGATCAAACCAGCCTGACCAACTTCAATATTTCCGTGACTGTAACCGATATGTTTATGGATGCGGTGGATCACGGAACGTGGTTTCAGACGGAATTCAAGGGCGAGCCGTGGACACAGTCGATCTTTGACGCGGCAACCGGTGCGGACTATGTCGTTTACCGCCGGCCGGATGGTTCGACTGCAACATTTGCCGACAAATTAGCATTTGAGACCGCCGACCTGAGTGATTGCACGATCGAACCGCCGCCGATGCCAGGCATGGTCTTCGCACCGGACATCTGGAATCGTATCATCGCGTCGGCGCACAAATACGCCGAGCCCGGCATCATCTTTATTGACGAGGTTAATCGACACAACCACTTGATGGCATCGATGGGCCCGATCTACGCGTGTAATCCATGTGGTGAGCAGCAACTGCATTTTAATAATTCCTGCAATCTAGGCTCGATCGACGTGGCGAAGTTCTTCACGAAAACCAACGACGGCCTTGGAATCATTGATTGGGAACGCCTGTCAAATGTGACTCAGCTATCGACCCAATTTCTCGATAATGTTGTTGACGCCGGCCACTTCCCGCTTCCTGAGATCGACGACGTCGTCAAACGCACACGTCCCGTTGGCCTCGGCATTATGGGCTTCGCCGACCTCTGTCTGAAAATGGGCGTGACCTATGGCAGTGATGATTCGATCGCTTTGATAGAAAAGGTGATGGGTTTTGTCCGCCGAGAATCATGGCTGGCTTCGCTCAAACTCGGTCGGGAAAAGGGCGTGTTTCCTGAATTTGAAGCAAACCGTGATGCATATGCGAAATTCATCTACGAAGATCTCGGAATTCCGCGTGACATTCCGTTGACGCCGCGAAATTACGAGGTGACAACCATCGCTCCGACGGGCACGATCTCGCTCGTGGCTGAGACTTCGTCAGGCATCGAGCCAAACTTCTCGTGGGCATACGTCCGACAAGACACGCTCGGAACTCGAACCTACGTACATTCTCCCGCTGCCGAGGCTCTCGGGATCGATGTCGATCAGACGGACGAGGGGTCGATAAAAGCTGCCGCCGAATACGTAGTCGAGCACGAAAGCGAATTACCCTCGCACTTCATCTCCGCGATGGCGATCAAGTCGCTCGAACACGTAAAGGTACTCGCCGCCGCCCAAAAGCACGTCGATAACGCCATCTCGAAAACGTGCAATGGAGCAAAAGACGACACGGTCGAATCCGTCGACGAACTCTACCACCTCGCCCGCAAGCTCGGCTGCAAGGCCGTCAGCTATTACCGCGACGGTAGCCGTGAGGGACAGGTCTTGAACACGATGAAGAAAGAAGAGGAGAAGGGGGGAAAAGGGGAAGAGGTGACAATTTTCGACACCAATCTCGGCTCCTCTTCCGATCTTCCCCTCTTCGCCTCTTCTCAATCGAGGGTAGAGCGTCCCCGCGAGCTACAAGGCTCGACCTGGCGGCATCCCGTTCGACGGGCAGAATTTATATGTGACGGTCAATCACGATGGGAACAGCATCCGCGAGATATTCTGTGCGGGCCCGATCTCGCCGGGAGTCGGCTTACTTGCGTCGAAGATGCTCCGTGGTGGATTTGAAGCTAAGGAAGTCTCTCACAGCCTTAACAAAGTGACGTCTACGCACGCGGTGTGGTTCAACGAACGCCTGCTCACTTCGCCCGAGCAAGCAGTTGCAGAATGCCTCTTACTCATCGACCGACGGCTCAAAGGCCTACCCGAATCGGAACGTGCGATCGCTAAAACTGGAGCGTCCGAATCCCCGACGATGTCCAGCATGATCGGCACGTGTCCGGAATGCAGCGGACAATTGGAACACGCATCGGGCTGCGATTCGTGCCGTGATTGCGGATACTCAAAATGCAAGTGACGAGTCCCTTAGGAGCGGACTCGTATGACCAGATCGCAAGAAATATGACCCGGTAGCATTAAATATGACCGCTTTTGGGGGGCCGGGCGTCTTTTCTCATCCCGGCCATCATGCCCCGACAGCATTCGGGTCACAAACCCATTAAGAGCTTCATAAGCAAGCCCATCAGACGGCCCTTCACTTCAAATCGTATCCTTATCGTGTCTGATCGCTGGGATCGGAATCGGCCGGCGCATTTTCAGCTCTAAAGATCGTAAAACTGAAAACCTTTGATACCGCCAGACGACCACGCGAACGAACGTCCTGAATATACCAACGCCCGTAAAATGTCCGTCCGACCATCGCCGGGTCGCCGGGTATCGCTATATTTAGCGATGCGTATCCACCGCCCGTAGCCATCGGCGTAATATCGATCTTGCCCCGGTATAGTGATCCCGTAGGTGGAATCGACGTTCGTATTCCCGGATCAACATCGTCGATGATCAGGTACGCCAAACCCTGATAGGCGGATACGGAGACTGCAAGAGTAAAATTCGGATTCGCGAGGAGCGGCGGTTCGATGGCGAAAGCCTCTGGCACCGTCCCGCCGAGGGCGGCGCGCCCTACACCCGAGATCACGGGCACACGGGCTGATTCGGTAAACAGCAGCGGACGGTCAAAAGGCGGTAGTTCATTTGCTACACGCTGATCTGTCCACGGTCGTTTCAAAAACGCGACGAGGTCAGCTTTCTCCTCTGGACTCAACCCGAGCTCCCGTATGCCACCAGCCAGATTGGGGGCTTTGAAATCGCCCCCGCGGTTATAAAAATCAACGACATCTTCGAGGGTCGAAAATCGGCCGTTATGCATAAATGTTCGGTGCAGTTCGCTGTTTCGAAGACCAGGCGTTCTGAACTGAGCATCTTCGTCCGTGTTATTCGTGATCGCTCCGCGGCCGCGATCCTCGAACTGCGGCCGAACACCGATATTAAAAAACTGATGTTGTCCCGACCCCAATGTTCCGTCATGGCAAATATTGCATGATGATGTGGCAAAGATCGCCTGGCCGCTTTGTTCCGATTGGGTCAAGGGTTGAATTCCGTACGCAGCCCGATCCAGTGGCGTGCGGTCAGAGAATAATGTCCGCTCGTGTGAGGCGATCGCCATCGAGATCCGCGCCGGCGTCACATCCGTCGAACCAAATGCCTCGGCGAAAAGTTCCGGATACATGCGATCGCCGATCCACGTTTTTAGGCCTGCCGGGACGTTTGAAGCAAGTGCGAGAGGCCGCGAGATCTGAACGCGAGCCGCAACCTGCGACCAATTTCGCCCCCCATGGGCCATCTCGGCCGCCGAAAGCGGCGGACCGGCACTTTGACTTTCGAGCGACGCTCCAACAGGGAGCAGAACAGCATTTGAAAGTTGATCGCGAAACTCGTCAAGAGCCCGTCCATCCCAGAAGAGTCCGGTAGTCGAGTAACCGGCGTTCAGATATGACGGAGCTTTGCGACCGGTCACCTGTTCTCTGAAACCAAACTTCGAATTCGGAGAATAATTGCCGTCAGCTGAATTTTGCGGAACGCCCGGCGAACCAAACACATCGTCGTCCGTGCCGAACATATTGTCATAGCCGGGATTACGGCTTCGAGCCGAGCCGACTGTGCTGCGCGGATCTGTACCGCCCGTTCGCGGCTGATGGCAGGTTCCGCAAGCGACCGTTTTGGTCGATGAGAGCTGCTCGTCCCAAAACAATGCCTTGCCGAGATAGGATTTTGCTGCGGTCAACTCGTTGCCGGCGGGGGCGTTCGGCGGCTCAAGCGGCTGTATCGGCCCTGGCATGATCTGGCCGTTGGCTCTCGTCCCCTGATCGGGTGAGCTAAAGCCGCTCGACTCGACCGTATTTTCCGCTTTGATCCAGTAAAAATAGGCTTGGCCTTGAACACCTGTCGGATCGAAAAAATAATTTGCCTTTGTCGTGCCGACATCCGTCGCGGTCGCCGAGTCATTCACCGTATTGCGGAAAATACGATACAACGTCGCTCCGCGGATCGTGTCCCAATGAATACCGACCTTGTTAGAATAATCTCCGTCCGACGCCGATACGCCGGTCGGTGCCGCGATCGCAGTCGGAGAAACAAATTTTTCCGCAAAGGCGACCGAACTAGATTGTGAAAAGTAAAAAATAACGGTGAGCGAGATAAAAATACCGACCACTCCCAGCTTGATTTGACGCATAAAACTCTCCGAAACAGTCCAGAAACAAAGGCTCGTGAGCAGCCTTTGCAAACTAAAGATTTTAACATCAATCCCCCTATCTCAAAATGCGAGAGATCGTTCAAAAGTCGGCCAGGATCCGACAGTTTTGCAAGCGAGATTTTTCTAGTAAAATCCTTTCCATGAAGCGAGCCCAACGAACATTTCTCTTAATTGCTGCAGCTACAGGTATTTTTGCGTCGATGCTGGGCGGTGTCTCGGTCAATGCATCGGCTGATGCTACCATTTTCGCGACGCCTACACCGTCACCCAGGCCCAGAGTTGTGGTAACAACGTCGCCTACCGCGGCTCCTGCTTCGTCTCCAACACCTAAAACATCGCCGGCCGCGACACCGCAACAGCAACTGCAGACAATCGAAGAACTGCAATCTAAGATTCGACAGCGCTTGAACGCACCGGAGGTAAGGCGAGGCCGCGTCGGTATAAAGATCGTCTCGCTCGCGAGCGGCAAGGTCGTTTTTGAAAACGACGCGGACAAATATTTCATGCCCGCGTCTAATCAAAAGAATTTCACCGTGGCCACAGGATTTGAGCGGCTTGGCCCGGACTTTCGTTTTGTCACGAGTGTTTACTCCAACTCCCTGCCGGACTCATCGGGAACGATCAAGGGCGACGTTCGCGTTTTTGGCCGTGGTGACGTTTCGATCTCGACAGCGTTCTTTGGCACGACGCCGACTGATCCGAACACGTATTTCAAAGGCATAGACAGGCTCGTGGATAAGATCGCGGCGGCCGGTGTGAAGAAGATCGATGGAAGTCTATTGGCTGATGACAGCTATTTCAAGGGTTTCTATATTCCTGACACCTGGGAGTGGGATGATCTTCAGGCTTACTACGGTGCAGAGGTTTCGGCGCTGCCCATTAATGATAACGCCGTCGATCTTGCGGTTACCCCCGGCACAGCCGGAGGGCCTTGTATCGCAAACATTTTGCCGGGAAACGCGCTGTTTCAGATAAACAACACGTGCATCACAACGAACGGCCCGCCCCGCCGCACGCTTTCGGTCACCAAGCGAATAGATCGCAACATCCTCGATATCACCGGCACGATGCCGACGAACGATGCCGGTTATCGCACCTCGATCGCAATAACACGCCCCGCTGACCTTTTTGTAGCCTTGTTAAAACGTCGGCTCGAATCCAGCGGCATCATTGTAACAGGCGCTGCTCGCTCGCTCGCGTTAAATATTCCGCGTGAAGCAAACCCGGTCGAGATCGCTAAGCTCGAGTCCGTTCCATATCGGGAGATCGCGGGTAAGACGATGAAGCCGAGCCAGAATATGTTCACCGAGACGATCCTGTGGGCGATCGGTGAGAATGCTCGGGCGAAGAATCCTAATCCTACTGGTGGCTCACCATTGACGAGTGCTCAACTCGGTATCGCGGAGGTGAAGTCCTTCCTTTCCAGCATCGGAATCCCATCCGACGGAATTCTTCCGTACGATGGCAGCGGTCTTTCAAGGCACAACTTGATCACTCCAAATGCCGTCGTCTCGCTCTATGCGTATATGGCGAAGAGCGCGAATGCCAAGGCATGGCGAGACAGCCTGACCATCGGCGGTGTGGACGGAACGTTGAGAAACAGATTTGTTGGAACCGCTGCCGCAGGAAATATGCGCGGTAAAACAGGCACGATAGACCAGGTCTCAGCCTTGTCCGGATATGTCAAAACAGCCGCAGGCGAGGAAATGGTCGTCTCTTTCATCGTCAACGGCGTCGCCGTCACCAGCCAACGAACATCCCTGATGGACGAGATCGTTGTAAATCTGGCGAACTATACCGGGAGGATCGACTGATCAAAGTGCAAATGTGATTCTATCTTAGGCTTGCAAGAAGCTTATCGTGAATTCCGCCAAATCCGCCGTTCGACATGACGGCTACCACATCGCCTTCCCGCATTTCAGGGGCGAGGTGTGCGACGATCGCGTCGGCGTCCGCGAGGGTGATCGCTGAGGTCCCGGAGGCGGTAATGTCGGCAACTAGTTTGGGAACGTCGAGCACATCGCCATAATTCTTTGCGTCTTCCGGATTGAAAACTCCCGCGATTATCACGAGATCGGCGTGAGCGAAGGCGGCTTTGTATTTTTCTTCGAAGACGGACAGCCGCGACGAGCGGGAACGCGGTTCGAAGATCGCGATCAGGCGATTGTCAGCGTATCGCTGCCGCAGGGCCTTGAGCGTTTCGTCGACGGCAGTCGGATGATGCGCAAAATCGTCGATGACGGTGACGCCACGTTCGACGCCTCGGACTTCCATCCGACGTTTTACGGATTGAAACGTGTCGAATGCCTCCTGCATCTTCACTTGTGAAATTCCCCAGGCATCTGCCGCGATGATGACAGCGAGGCAGTTGCGGACGTTAAATTCGCCGATCATTTTCGTCGAGAATTCGCCCCATTGCTCGCCATCGCAAAAGACCTTAAATCGCGTTCCGCTCCCTGAAAATTCCAGGTCGCGAGCCTGCCATTTAGCGTCCGATGAAAGCCCAAACGTCTCGACCGTCGTGTGTAGCTTGCCTTTCATCTGCTCAAGCACCTCGCCAACGACCGGCGAATCGATACCGCAGATCAGACGTCCGTTGCCGGGGACGAGATTCATCAGACGCGAGAATTGCCATTTGATCGCATCGATGTCTTTGTAGATGTCGGCGTGGTCAAACTCGATATTGTTCACGATAGCGATCTCGGGCAGGTACGACATGAACTTTGGCTTCTTATCAAAAAACGCCGTGTCGTATTCATCGCCCTCGACCACGAAATAGTCGCTGTCAGTCACTCGAAAGCTCTGCCCAAAATTCTGCACAACGCCGCCCACCAAAAACGCCGGATCGAGCCCGCCAACTTCGCACAACCATGCCGCGATACTCGTCGTAGTGGTCTTGCCGTGCGTACCCGCAACGACCAGCGAATGCCGGCTGCGAATGAACTCGTCACGCACGGTCTCAGCCTGCGAGCGATAAAGAAACTTACGATTGAGCACTTCCTCAAGCTCAGGATTGCCGCGCATGATCGTGTTGCCAACGATCGTTACGTCACGCGGCAGATCGGCATTTTCCGCCTTATACCCAGACATTATCTCAATGCCCAAGGCCTCGAGCTGCGTCGACATCGGCGGATAGACATTCTGATCCGACCCGGTCACCCTGTGCCCGCGTGCCTGTAACATCCCGGCTAAACTGGCCATCGCCGTGCCGCAAATTCCGATCAAGTGATAGTGCATTTAAAGAAGTTTCTAGTTCAAAATATCTGCAAACGGCAGCCCCGCCGTCGTCAAGTAGTAATCGACCTCGTCCGGATCGTCGCCCATGATGCCGCCCGGAGCTTTCTTTGGTTTACGCGTTTTGAGATCTTGGATCTTCACGGTTTTGTGGATCTCTTTGCCCGCCGTGTCGAAGTATCGTTTTCGTATCACCACAAAATCGCCCATGAACGTACGATAGTCTGACTCGACCATTGCAAGTGTGCCGTCCGCCCGGAATACGTGAAAGTTATATTTTACCCAATCACCTGAAGGGCTCGACAGAGTAAAGTTCGTCGCGACGACCTTGCCGCCCTTTTTCCACGCATAGGCGATGGAATATACCTCGGACTTGTCGCGGTGCTTTTCGAGAGCCTTTTCGGAAGCAAATTTCTGATACTTCGATGGTTGCTCTGTCTCCGCGTTCGAAACATCGGCAAAGACCAGCTTCGGACTCGTGCGTTTCGCGGTGAAAGCCCGAATTGTAGCGGCATATGCGTCGATACTTTTCACATCGGCCGTCTGGCCAAACGAGAGCGACGAAACGACCAATGTCAGTGCGAGAGCGACCAGAGCAGTCCTAAATTTCATCATTCCATTCCTCCGTGGCAACGAAGCCGATACCACCTTTTCGACTTTTCCAAACATCATAGTTTAATCCAAATCCGCGGCTCACGTCGAAGCCGCAGACTGATATCATATGAACGTGCTCAAGACGCTTTCCTTGCTCGTAATTTTCGCCATTTCGACGGCGACTTCGTCGTTTGCTTTTGAGACCGATCAATACAACCTGCCAACCGCCCGACTTGGCGATATCGGTACAGAGGTCTCCAGCTACTTTGAGGAGAATCTCATCGCCGCGATAGACGAAGTGAATCGTGAGATCGACAAGCTCACTCGGTGCATGGCCAACGGTGGAAAACGTGATGGGGCTTGTCCGTCGCCAAGTGATGCTCGTAGGCTCCTGAATGACGCTCACGGCGATGATGCCGTCGGCCGAGCCTTATTCAAACGGATCGGTGACGGCAGCATGTTCATCACCAAGACGGGAAAATGGTTTCGCGATCATCGATTTGTCGCCTCACCCGCAAGCTACCAGGTGCCGTATGCCGACTCGATCTACTACTTTAAGCCGTCCAATCAACTGACGCTCAGCCCAACAATCAAGATGTTCGATATTGAATTTGGCACCGACAAGATCGAGCATTTGCTGCAGCAAGGCTGGACGTACTATGAGATCCGCAGGGCCGAACTCGCTAATGGCAAGACGCCCGCCGACGCCGACAAGAAAGCCACAGAATGGGGAAAGCTCTCCGAGCGCACCTACTACGGTCTGATGTCTTCGGGTGTTTATTCAAATGCGGACCTAGCCGCGAATTATGCCGGAATGCGATTTTACGAGGGAATGACAAGACCTCTCCAACTAAACGGTTTGATGCGACCGGCGATTCTCGAACTCCACGACGGCCACTGGCGGATCGCTCCGAACGTCGATCTGCCATCGACCCTGCTCAAACCCTTTATCTCCGAACATCTCAACGAAGCAGTCAACCCCTCCGGCTACGCATTTTTTGTTTACCCGACCGTAAAACGCGTCGTCCGCACACGTGCGTGTCCGGAATGGAAGAGCTTTGTCAGCAAAACGACAAAGGCCGATCTCGCACAAAGATCAGCCCTTCTCGAGAAATGGAACAGCGAAGACTACGGCTTCGCGACAAAAGGCAGGCGTGTGACGATCGGCGATTCGTGTTTTGATCGAAAGTGAACTTCACTCGCCGCGGCCACTCTCAAACGTTGCCGCACCTCGGACCGCTACGCTTCCCGACGTTCACCGATCACGAACCCATCAGTTCCTTGACTAACCCATCAGCATCGTACACCTTCCGCAAAGCCTCGATGATCCCGGCCGAATGGACGCCGACGGCTCGGGAGCCTTCGTTTTCTTCGATGTACCAGTAGCGGTTGGAAAGTTTTTGGTTGTTGCTGTCGAAGTTTAGGCCGACCAGTTCGCCTTTGCGGTTGATTACGGGTGATCCGCTGTTGCCGCCGATGGTGTCAGCGGAGTAGACGAAATTAAGCGGCGTCGAAAGGTCGATCTTGTCGCGGCGATCGACCAAGCTTTTCGGCAGGTCGAAAGGCGATTTTCCATTAAAGCTTAACCACCGGTCATAGAGGCCGAAGAACGTCGTTTTGTACGGAATGAGCGTTGTATCTTCGTCATAGCCGAGAACCTTGCCGTACTCGATACGGAGCGTCGAGTTGGCGTCCGGCGGCATCGTTTTGCCATAGACGGCGAAGCGGGCCTGAGCGATCTTGGTGCCGTTGGCGGTTTCGACGTTGGTGATATTGGCTTCGTTCCAGGCACGCAGCTCACGGACGATCGGCTCGACACGACGAGCGAGTGTGACCATCGGATCGGTCGAGGCAGCGATCGCAACAGCACCGCCATCCAGCAAAGCTCTGCGAGCGGCAGGATCCTTGAGTATCGTCTCGCGAACCGCACGGCGAGCGACCTCAGATGGCTCGGCATCGCCAATAGCAGCCTTTATGAACGGATCATTGACTCCGAGAACCTTCAGGCCTTCCTCAAGCCATGAGGTCAACGCGGCTTCTTCCATATCGAGATAGATCGGAGCAGGCGAAGCAAGCGATGCCTTGAATGCGTCGAGTCGCGAGTCGCGAAATTCCGGATAGCGTGTGTTGTCAGGCTTAGCAACCTCGATCGAGTGCGTCACGATCTGTTGTGCAAATGTCGCGAGGCGTGAAGCAGAGATATTTGAGAACGCGAGGCGGTTTGCCATCGCGGGCAGCTTGGCGTAGGCGTCGCCGATGCTCTTCCATGCGGGAGCGTATTGTTTGTCGAGGTCAGGTTTTGCCGCGAGCTTGTCGCGAAGGTCTTTTTCCTCGGCGACCTTACGGGCAAAGTTTCGCGGATTGAGCAGGCCATCCTGCTGGCCTTCGAGACGCTTGAGCGAATTGGCAAACCCGCGCATCCCGGAATTTGCCTGGCGAAGCTGTTCGTCACCTTTCTTCGCATAATTTTCAAGCGCCTTACGGCGAAGTTCCCAGACCTTTTTCTGCAATGGATTGCCGATATCGCGTTGGTAAGTGAGCTGGGCAACAGTCAGTAATCGGGCCGTCGAGCCCGGATAACCCGAGACGAGAATAAATTCCCCATCAGCCGCACCCTTCGCAGACCATTTGAAATAATTAGGCGTCGCGGCCGGTTTGTCGTTCTCGTAAGCACGTAGAAACGTGAAATCCAGATCGTGTCGCGGATAGACAAAGTTATCGTAATCTCCGCCAAAAAACGCCGCCTGTTCCTCCGGGGCCATCACGAGACGCACGTCACGATAGACCTTGTTCTTATAGAGCCAATATTCGCCGCCGCTATAGAACGAGACGATCTCGCACCGCAGCCCTGCGGAACTTGCCGTACATTCCTTCTCGATCGCCGACATCTCAGCCGAACGCTTTGCAGCCATTTCGGCGTCGGTCTTGCCCGCTTTTGCCGCGTTGTGAACACGCTCGGTGATGTTGTCAAAAGACATCAGAACCGACGCACTCGCATCCGGAATCTTCAGCTCCTCAGCCTGTGTCCTGGCATAAAAACCATTCTTTAGCAGATCGCGTTCCTTGCTCGACACGCGCTCGATATAACCGGCAGCGACGTGATGGTTAGTCGCGATCAAGCCATTCGGCGAAACAAATCCGGCTGAAGAGTTGTTAACCTTTGGACTGGCCAGCCGCACATTATCGAGCCATTCCTTCGAAGGTTCAAAATTGTACCGCTCCTTCCACTGCTTCAACGGCGGATTGTCGAATGTCCACATGCCTTCGTCGGCAAAGGTGAACGTGGCAAGAATATTGATCGAGAGCAAGAAAGCAAGAATTCGTTTCATAATTACACCGTTGAAATAGATTGTTTTATCGCAACACGCGTTGCAGTTTTTCCATCGCACCTTCGAGGACGCTGTCTTCGCGGGCGATGCAGATGCGGACGAAGGCGTCCCAGTCATCGCTGTCGGCGAAGGCCGAGCCGGGTGTCATTCCTACACCCGCGTCTCGCATTAGCATTTCGTTGAAGGCGATGGCATCGTTGTATTGCTCGGGGATTCTTGCCCAAAGATAGAATGCCGAGCCTGAATCGTAGATCTTGAAGCCGAGGTCGGTGAAGATCTCTGACGTGTAGCGGCGTTTGCCATCGAATTTATCCCGTAGCTGCGGATAGTAGCTATCGTCCGCCATCAAAACCTTAGACAGCGCAGCCTGTAGAGGAGTTGCCGGGCAAACGTAGATCACGTTCGCGGCGTTGTTGATCTTCGCGATCAACTCGCCCGGGCCGTAAGCGTAACCGAGACGCCAGCCCGAGATGTTCCACGATTTAGAGAACGAATTGACGGTAATCGTCCGTTCCCACATGTCGGGCAGCGAAGCGATCGGCGTGTGCGGATTTTCGCCTGTGACGTAGTGCTCGTAAACTTCGTCCGAGACGACGAGCAGGTCGAGTTCCGTGGCGACATCCGCGATGACCTCGAGCTCAGTCTGCGACATTACCTTTCCGCTAGGATTTGCCGGCGAGCATACGATGATCATTGTTAGCGGAAACTCTGTGCGGTCTTTCAGTTCCTTACATCGAGCAAACAGCGCATCTTTCTCAAAACTCAGATCGGCGGGATTCAATTCAAAAGTCTCGGTCTTCGCACCGAAGTCTTCCAAAATTCGCCTGTGATACGGATAATACGGCTCAAAAACGAGAGCTGAATTTCCACGCAAAAATGACTGAGCGATGCCGATCAACGCACCGGTTCCGCCGTTCGTGATCATCACCTCAAAAGGCCTCGCGTCCGGATCGACCGTGATGTTGTTGTATTTTGCGATCTTGGCAGCGACAGCTTTGCGAAGATCTTCGTTGCCTTCGCTGCCGCCGTAATGGTTTTGACTTGCAGCAATTATCGCGGCGGCTTCGGCTGCAAGTTGCGGGTCGATCGGCAATTCGGACTGCCCTTGAACAAGATTCCCGCTCGGCGGCACAAGCCGCGTGATCGCACGGATATCCGGTTTGACTTTCTTCATCATTGGTTCTGACATAAGCTATAAATTAACAGTTTTCGTCTCAGATTTCTAAATGTCCAAGAACGCGCCCGCCAAAAATATAGCCTCGCAACCACCATCCCAGCCGGCAGGAATACTCGGCGGGCATCTACGCGAGTTTTGGCGGGACCGTACTGGGTTTCTCACGCGTCAAGCCGCACTAGGCGACGTCACGCGATACCAACTCGGCCCGCAGCCAGTGTTTTTCGTCAATCACCCCGATCACGTTCGCGATCTATTTGTCGTCAACGCCCACAAATTTCGTAAGGGCCGGGCTCTCCAGCGTGCCAGAGTTTTGCTTGGGAAGGGCCTGCTCACAAACGAGGGCGAATCGCATCTACGTCAGCGGCGGATGATCCAGCCGGCGTTTCACCGGCTGCGTATTGCCGAATATGCCCGTTCTATGGTCGAATACGGCGACCGCATGGCGGCGAGTTGGAATGACGGTGACGTTTACGACATCGACAAAGAGATGATGCATCTGACGCTCCAGATCGTCGCCCGAACGCTCTTTGACGCCGAGGTCGAGGACGATGCCGACGACATCGGTGCCGCGATGACAACGATGGTCGAATCGTTCAACTTCCTGCTGCTGCCGTTCTCCGAGTGGCTCGAAAAACTACCTCTGCCGCAGTCGCTGAGATTCAAACGGGCCCGACGGACGCTCGACAATGTCATCTACGGCATCATCGACGAGCGCCGCCATTCAGGCGAGGACAAGGGCGACCTGCTCTCGATGCTCCTTATGGCTCAGGACGAAGACGACGGCGGAACGATGACGGACGAACAGGTCCGCGACGAAGCATTGACACTGTTTCTGGCGGGACACGAGACGACGGCGAACGCCATGACTTGGACATGGTATCTGCTCTCGCAACATCCTGCGGCAGAAGCGAAACTCCACGCCGAACTCGACTCGGTGCTAGACGGTCGAGTTCCGGCGATAGGCGATATTCCGCAGTTGAAATTTACCGAAGCGGTGCTTGCCGAAGCGATGCGGCTCTATCCGCCTGCCTGGGCGATCGGGCGAAATGTGGTTGACGAACACGATTTCGGCGGCTTTGTCGCAAAACCGGGCACGCTGATTCTAACGAGCCCGTTTGTGATGCACCGCGACGCCAGATTTTGGGAAGCCCCGCTCGAATTCCGGCCCGAACGCTGGGAAACGACTAGCGTCAAAGAGGCTACCAATCGAAATATCTACTTCCCTTTCGGCGGTGGAATTCGTCGGTGTATCGGCGAAAGCTTCGCCTGGACCGAAGGCATCTTGCTGATCGCGACCATCGCCCGAAAATGGAAACTATCGCTCGCACCAGACCAAAGGATCTGCCTAAATCCGCAGATCACGCTGCGGCCTAAGTTTGGAATGAGGATGAACCTCCAATTTCGAAATCGTCGTGCGAAATAGCCTTTACACCAAAGTAAACTAGGTGAAATAATCAGCTGTGCCAGTCCGCCTCTCATTATTGATCGCAGTTCTGCTGTTGCTCCTCGCCCCCGGCGCTTCTTCACAGCCCGTAAATGAGTTTCACTCAGGAAGCGGAGGGTTCGCTGTTGCTGTCGGAGATGTAAAGCCACTAATTCGAGATATACCTTTCAAGCTAGACGAGATGTTTCTTTTCGGCAACTCCTTGATCTTCGATTTAACAGATGTCACGCTGCAAGTCTCGGCTCTCTCGGTAGTCAATACGAGAAGCGTCTCAACGAACGGGCCTGATATCGGAAAGGCCTTGACTCGATTGAAGGATGAGTTCATCCGAACTTCCCGCGAAAACAAATCGGAAGTAGTTGGGAAGCCATACTCGTTTGGATCTGATGCGGGATTCGAACTGGTGATAGCGGGAGACACGCATCAGATAATTCGCGGTTTCCCTCTCAAAGGCAGATTGTTTCTCATCACGCTATCTTCTAAAGGAGATCATAAACTCGATTTTTTCCGCCCAGCGATGGATTCATTCCGTGTGCTGGCACGCCGAGAAAGAATGATCGCAATGGTCGACGAAGCGATGCCGCCGCCCTCGATCAGCAACTTCCAAACAGCATCACAGTTTCCGACGCCAGCGAGTTGGGATTGATCGGTGGTGTCCGTCGTACGCGCGAGACGACTCAATTGTCTCCGAAATCTGAGAAACTCTTTTCGAGGGAACTTCGATTTGACCAGAACGGTTTCATTCTCCGAGATATACAGTTTAACACCGGATATCCTGAGGTGATCACCTCATGGGGGTGGTTGTCAGGCTCGCGAATCAACATGCAGTCGCCAATGAATTTTTTTGACGAGGATCGACCGATGGGGTCGAGAAACGTTACGACATCGGGCTTCTCTCCGACGATCTCGACAACTCGTCCTAGATACGGCAATCGATTCGAGGTGGGCTACGACACCAGTGGCCGCATCCACTGGAGAAAGTGTTTTACCAATAGCGGCTCGCTGGTCTCAATTGAAAACTTCAAATACGACCGTGATTGGCGAGAAATAAAGAGCACGGATTCGTCGGGAGGATTTCTTTCGGCGGTCCGAGAGCGGTTTGACAGAAATCACAATCTGATCGAAGCACAAACTCTCTTCGATACGGGCCGCATCGTAAGCAGCACCCGATTTGAATATCAATTTGATGCTCAAGGGAATTGGATTGTTAAGAAAGTATTTCGAGGTACTGCGAAGTCCCCGAGTAAACCAACCGAAACGTATTATCGCGAAATCGAATATTTTGACGCGACCTTACTAAAAAACTGGAACTAGTTACTATTTGCCCTTGCTAATAAAGCCGTTCGCCTTTATCCAGAATCTCCAAGGCTTTTCGGCATCTTCACTCGCGTAGTCAATACCAATCCGCTTTCCATCCGCGATATCGTCATCCGAGAAAGATCGATACTGCTCGATCCAGATCGCGTCGCCGAGGAGGTCTCCGCCGTTCAGACTTCGGTCGATGGACATTGCTATGCAGAGTTTTCCTGGGCCTGACGTTAGGTTTTTGTCGGGCATAACGGACCGAGGAGCCCCGGTCGTTACCGCTCTCGGTACTGACCGTCGCTTGCGGATTGTTTCGATCCCTTCAACGGGTTCGATGGCTCGGATGAGGACGACGTGGGGCGAGTCAACTCTCCCGCACACAACGTTTAGCTGATAGTGCATCCCGTAAATGAAGAACACGGAAACGTGGCCGCCGAGGGCGTAGGTGATCTCGTTTCGGGCCGTTCGCCGCCCGCCAAAGGAATGTGCGGCGCGGTCGGTTTCGCCGAGATATGCTTCGGTCTCGACGATCATGCCTGAGACACGCTCACCGTTTTCGTCGCGTACAACTAGAAGTTTCCCGAGAAGATCGCGGGCGATCTCGACGGTGTCTTCTCGGAGGTAGAATTTGCGTGGCAACTTTCGTCCCATTGGTTGTCAAAGAGATTTTAACCGCAAATAGACGCGAAAAGGGACGAATAGGAGTCTGAGCTCATCTCATTCGGTTCCATTCGCGCTAATTCGCGGTCAAATCTCTTAAGGCCTTCCAAATGCGTCCAAGCGACCATAAACCTTTTCGCCGCATCAAAGTACCGAATAGTTTACCGACTCGAAAATTGGTAAAATCCACGCTGCACTTGTTATGAAGTTTATCAAAATCTTGTTTTTCATTTTTGTCCTGATGATCGGTGCGTTTGCACAGCGGACGGACGATGTTTTGGCTACGGCGACGGGGATGACGTTTCGCCTTCGCGACCTTTCGCCCGAGACGCAAAAGGACGTTGCGGATCTGCCGGTCAAGATTCCCAAGGCCCGCCTTTCGCTGCTCGAACAGCTCGTCAGCCGCCGCGTTTTCGACGCCGAGGCAAAGGCTCGCGGTATCACGATGGGCAAGTTGCTCGCCGATGAAAAGGCGAAGGTAAAAGACCCTTCTGATGCCGAGATACAAAAAGTATTCGACGCCAACGCGGACAAACTAGCCGAGCTATCGCCGGAAAATGCCCGCAAACAGGTGATCTCATTCCTTCGAAATGGCCCGGAGCAGAAGCTTCTCGGCGATCTCTACACACAGCTAAAGATAAAATATAAGGTCACGTCAGGGAAAGATGTTAATGTTGGCACGCTCGCTCCGACCGATACGGTCGCCACCGTCGATGGCAAACCGATCACCGGTAAGGAGTTTGAAGACTGGGTCCGGGTACCGCTGTACGAAGCCAGGGCAGACATGGCCGACGTAATTCTCGATGAACTCGACGAGCTGATCTACAACACTCTTGTCACCAACGACGCCAAATCTCAGGGCCTGGATTCAAGCGCTCTCATCGCCCGCGAAGTCTCGAACAAGATGAAAGACTTCACCGACGAAGAGCGTATGACTCTCGAGATGGCGTTTCGTAATTCATTGTCCGCCAAATATAAGGTCAATATCCTCTATAGCGAGCCCGAGGCTCCGCTCGAAAACATCTCGGTCGACGATGACCCTGCAAGCGGCCCATCGACCGCCCCGGTGACCGTCATCATGTTCAGCGATTTTCAATGCTCGGCTTGTGCGGCAACACATCCCGCCCTGAAAAAGGCCATTGAGCAATTTCCCGGGAAGGTACGATTTGTTGTCCGCGATTTTCCGCTCGAGTCGATCCATGAGAATGCCTTCGCGGCGGCTCGTGCGGCGAATGCAGCAAATGCGCAAGGCAAGTTCTTTGAATACACCGAGATCCTTTATAAGAATCAGGGTGCTCTCGACGCCGCTTCGCTCAAGAGATACGCCACACAAGTCGGTTTGAACGCGGCGCAGTTTGATATAGACTTTAATGCAGAAAAGGCGGCTGCTGAGATCCGCAAGGACGTAGCCGACGGCGAAGCGTACGGGATCAATTCCACGCCAACTATCTTTGTAAATGGCCGTCGCGTGCGGCGTTTGTCGGTCGACGGATTTGTCCAGGCGATCCAGAAATCAATGCCTAAGTAGCCCGTGGTTGTGAGAGATATGCGTTTATTAGTAATTTTTCTGGCAGCTTTAGCTTCGGCCGGTTGTTCGGGTACGCCGACCAAAGGGACCAACAATGCCGCTTCGTCAAACAATGCAAAGGTAGCCTCGACACCGCTTCCAGTATATGGATACGAGGTCGTCAAATCGTATCCGCACGATCCTAAAGCTTTTACGCAAGGGCTCTTCTTCCACAATGGCTCACTCTACGAAAGCACCGGCCAGGAAGGCGAATCGACGATCCGCCGCGTCGAACTAGAAACCGGCAAAGTCCAGCAAAAATGGGATCTGCCCCGCGACGAATTTGGCGAGGGCAGCACCGTTTTGAATGACAAGATCTACATGATCACATGGCAGGACGGCGTCGGACGCGTTTTCGATTCGAAAGATCTAAAACTGATCAAAGAATTTAGCTACGTAGGCGAAGGTTGGGGAATAACGAACGACGGTACGAACCTGATACTTTCGCAGGGGACACACGTCCTTAAATTCATCGAACCCGAGGGCTTCAAACAGGTCAAGACCTTGCCTGTGATGCGTGAGGATGGAAAACCGCTGATGCAGCTCAACGAGCTAGAATTTGTAAAAGGCGAGATCTGGGCAAACATATGGCACAGCGAAAAACCGGAGATACTCGGCAAGCCAAACCACATCGCCCGCATCGACCCTGCCACGGGCAAGATCCTGGGTTGGATCGACCTTTCGCGTATTTCACCGGACGATCAGCCCGCGACGAACGATCCGTATGATCCGAAAGCAGAAAACACCCTCAACGGCATCGCATACGACGCCGCGAGCGACCGACTCTTTGTGACCGGCAAGCGCTGGAAGAAACTCTACGAGATCAAGATAACTCCACCAAAATCGTAATGACCGAAGCCGACAGAAAATTTATGTCCCGAGCGATCGACTTGGCTCGCATCGGCGTCGCCGAGAATGCCGGCGGCCCGTTCGGCTGCGTTGTGGTGAAGGACGGCGAGATCGTCGGCGAAGGCAACAACCGCGTCACCTCGACCAACGATCCGACCGCCCACGCCGAGGTGATCGCCATTCGCAACGCTTGTGAGGCTCTTGGTTCGTTCCAATTAGACGGCTGCACGATCTACACGTCTTGCGAACCATGCCCGATGTGCCTCGGAGCGATCTACTGGGCGAGGCCTGAAAAGGTCTTTTACGCCTGCACTCGGATGGACGCTGCTGCAATCGATTTTGACGACGATTTCATCTATCAAGAACTCGAAAAGCCCAACGACGAACGCGAAATGGTTATGACAAACCTGATGCGCGACGAGGCGATCGAGGTATTCCAAGATTGGGCGGCCAAGGCGGACAAGGTCGAATACTAGTATCTTAGGTTGCCATCATTCTCAGCCGCTCTCATCGGTATTTATCTGTGGCTAAACTCTCTTTTCCATGATCGAATTCATCCTGAACGAAACCGATGTCTCCACCGACTTGCCGCCCGGCATGACGGTGCTTGATTTCGTTCGCTATCACAAAGATCTAAAAGGAACCAAGATCGGCTGCCGGGAGGGCGATTGTGGAGCTTGTACTATCCTGGTTGGCGAATTAATCGACAATGAGGTTCGCTATCGCTCGATGACATCGTGCCTGATGCCGCTCGCTAACGCCGCCGGAAAGCACATTGTAATACAGCAAACCGACCGCCAACCGCCAACTGCCAACCGCCAACTCGTCTCCGGCGGCACCGATCTCTACGTCCAACGCCACGACGAGATGGCCGAGTCCGCTGCGATGCCTTTGCTCTACAACGAAGAGCTCCGTGGCATCCGTGACACCGGCGAGCACATCGAGATCGGAGCCTCAGCCACTGTCACCGATTTACTCGAGTCCCCGGTGATGAACGCGATCTTCCCCGATCTCTACAAACACCTAAAACTCGTCTCATCCACCCCGATCCGCAACATGGCAACGCTCGCAGGAAACTTCACCAACGCCTCCCCGATCGGCGACATGACCGTCTGGTTCCTCGCCCTGGATGCCGAGATCACCTTAATGCCGGGAACGCAGCCGCCCTCGGCTGCCGCTGAGCGACCACTCAAGTTACGAGACCTCTATCAAGGCTACAAACAACTGGCCAAACAGCCGGACGAGATAATCACAAAGATCAAGTTCAAAAAACCAAACGCCGATTTCCGCTTCAACTTCGAAAAGGTTTGCAAACGCACCTATCTCGACATCGCAACCGTAAACACCGCGATCTCGCTCCAGTCAGAACCACCTGCGGTATCGGGTGGTTTAACGCGGATATCGAACGTTCACGTCTCGGCCGGCGGCGTCGCCCCAATCCCGCTCTACCTAAAAGAGACCTCAGCCTTCCTCACCGGCAAGGAAGTCTCCGAAGAAACGATCGCCACCGGAAACGAAATACTGCAATCCGAGATCTCGCCGATCTCAGATGTTCGCGGAACTGAGCAATATAAACGACTGCTGTTACGGCAGCTTTTCAAAGCGCATTTTGTAGAACTATTTGCCACAGAGAGCAACGAGTAATTTTCTCCGTGCTCTCTGTGTTCTCTGTGGCTAAAAAAAATGAACAACATCGACTCACATTCACACGTCCGCGGCGAGTCCGTTTATTTGGATGACATTCCGGTTGTCCGCGGGACGTTGTATGCGTGTGTTTTTGATTCGCCGGTTGCTCATGGGAAATTGATGAGCGTCGATACCAGCGACGCGGAAAAGTGCGAAGGCGTTTTCAAGGTCATAACGGCAAAAGACCTCATCGGCGAGAATCAGATCGGCGGGATCGTGCCGGATGAGCCTTTGCTGGCTGAGGGCGAGGTACACTTTCATGGAATGCCAATCGCGGTCGTGCTTGCTGACAGCGAGGAATTGGCGAGGAAGGCCGCGAAGAAAATCACGGTCGAGATCGATGAACTTGAACCAGTGACCGACCCGCGTGTCGCGGCGGCGAATGGTGATCTGATCGTGCCGCCGAAGAAGTTTGTGCTTGGCGATACAGCGAACGCATTCAGCAATTGTGCTCACGTTTTCGAGGGCAGGACAGAGCAGAACGGGCAGGAACATCTTTACATCGAAACGCAGGGAGCGTATGCTGTTCCGACTGAGAATGGCGGCCTCAAGATATATTCATCGACCCAGGGCCCGACGGCGGTGCAGCGGGCGGTATGCCGTGTGACGGGGCTGGCGATGCATGAGGTCGAGGTCGATGTTCAGCGGCTCGGCGGTGGTTTTGGCGGGAAGGAAGATCAGGCAAACGCGTGGGCCGGGGTCGTCGCGGTCGCAACGCAGTTGACCAAACGGCCCGTAAAATATGCCCTTCACCGCATGGAAGACATGCGAATGACCGGCAAACGGCACCCGTATTCGTCCGATTACAAGATCGGCCTCGACGAGAATCTTAAGGTAATCGCCTACGAAGCGTCGTTCTACCAAAACGCCGGAGCATCATGCGACCTCTCGCCGCCGGTGCTCGAACGCACGCTGTTTCACTGCACAAATAGCTACTACATCCCAAACGTCACCGCAACCGCCTATTGCTGCCGCACGAATCTGCCACCGAACACGGCCTTCCGCGGTTTCGGCGGGCCGCAGGGGATGTTCGTGATCGAATCTGCGATCGCGCACGCCGCTGAAAAACTCGGCGTCCCCGCCGCCGAGATCCAACGGCGGAATCTGATCGAAACGGGCGACGCGTTTCCGTACGGTCAGATCGCTGAGAGCGAGGCGATCACTTCGTGGACGCAGGCGGAAGGTAAATTCGATTTCGCGGTGCTGCAGAAGGAAGCGGACGATTTCAACGCGAATTCAAAATATTTCCGAAAAGGCGTCGCGACGATGCCCGTCTGTTTTGGCATCTCCTTCACCAAAACGCCGATGAACCAGGCCCGTTCGCTCGTCCACGTCTACACCGACGGCAGCGTCGCCGTCTCGACCGGAGCCGTCGAAATGGGCCAGGGCGTGAATACGAAGATGGCGCAGGTCGCTGCGAAAATGTTCGGCCTCGAAATCGGCGATGTGAAGGTTCACACGACGAACACTTTGCGTATTGCGAACACCTCGCCGACCGCCGCGTCAGCCGCGGCAGATCTAAATGGCAAAGCAACGCAGATCGCTTGTGAGACGATCCGCGAACGGCTATTCGAAGTTGCCAAAGAGTTTGTCGAGGCCGCAAGGATCGAGGACCTGTCCCTCGAAAATGGCCTTGTCCATCACAACGGTGAAAAGACTTCCTTGTCGTGGCAATCGCTTGTCATGGAAGCCCATCTCCAACGCGTAAACCTAAGCGAACACAGCCATTATGCAACGCCGGGAATCGGCTTTGATTGGTCAACCGCAAAAGGTCACCCGTTCGCATATCACGTTTACGGCACCGCGATCGTCGGCGTGACGGTCGATTGTCTTCGCGGGCGTTACGAGATCGATTATGTGAAATGCTGTCACGATTTCGGCACCTCGATGAATACCGCCGTCGACCTCGGTCAGATCGAAGGCGGCATCGTCCAAGGGCTCGGCTGGGTGACGATGGAAGAAGTCGTCTACGACGAAAAAGGCAAACTCCGCTCAAACGCCCTCTCGACCTACAAGGTGCCGGACATCTATTCCGTCCCGAAAGAGATCTCGGTCTCACCGCTCGAGACCGAGAAGAACAATCTCGCGATCTTCAATTCCAAAGCCGTCGGCGAACCGCCGCTGATGTACGGCATCGGTGCGTATTTCGCCATTCGAAATGCCGTCAGAGCATTTACAGATTGTTCACCAGAATTCGATCTGCCATTTACGCCGGAGAAGGTCTTGATGAATCTATACGCCGACAATTCGTAACTGCGGTAAAATCTTTTCGTGTCCAAAGAACTCGAACTATGGAATTTCATCGCGTCACGCCTCAATGACGGCGAATCGGTGATGTTGCTTGTTGTTGCCAACAGCAAGGGCAGCAGTCCCGGACGTGCTGGCTACAAAATGGCTGTCGCATCGAACGGCGAACTATACGGGAGCATCGGGGGCGGTGTGATGGAGGTAAATCTCGTCGAACAAAGTCGAGCCATCTTGTCAGAACCGGGAGCGATAGCGACTGGGCCCTCCGCCGGGCCAGTGATAGAGCAAGTCCATCAAAAGAACGCCCCAAATTCCAGCGGCATGATCTGCTCGGGAAAGCAGACCGTTATTCTAAAGCCGCTTTCCGCTGACGACAGTGACACAGTCAACCGGATCGTCAACAACCTAAGTCAACAACAGCCTGCGGCATTTCAAATTTCACATTTGAGATTTCAAATTGTCGAAAACACAAAAGATAATTCCAGTCGATACTTCTCAAAAACGAGCGAAACAGAGTTCGTTTATGAAGAGAAACTTGGCTCTACGAATAGACTCCTCATCATCGGCGGCGGCCATTGTGCTCTCGCCCTGAGCGAATTGATGTCGAGGCTCGATTTTCACATCCGCATCTTCGACGACAGGCCGGAGTTGAACACGATCGAGAAGAACGAGTTTGCCGACGAGGTCACGATCGTTGACGGATACGAAAAGATCGGTGAATACGTTGAGTCGGACGAGCAGACTTACGTTGTCGTCATGACGCTCGGATATGCGTCGGACGCAGTTGTCATCAGACAGCTTGTTGACCGCAACTTGAAATATTTCGGCGTGCTCGGAAGCAAAGCTAAGATGGCGGCGCTGATGAAAGAACTTAGAGCCGAGGGCATTGAGAACGAACGTCTGACAAAGATCCGCACGCCGATCGGTTTACCTATCAACAGCCGCACGCCAGAAGAAATTGCCATTTCGATCGCGGCGGAAATAATTGCCGTGAAGAATGACGCAGAGACCTAAAGAATGACTGTTCATCGTTTGCGTCTTTGCACCTTCGCGACCTTGCGTTAAAACTCTTCCCGCTGTGCTACAATCTCGTTTCGAGTAAGGACAAGCGGGCACAGATGGACAGCAAACAAGTCTCTAAACCAACTAAACGCAGCTATTTACGCGGCCTAATGGGGCGCGAATATTATACGCTCAGGCGGCAGTTGAAGTGGTTTGCGAATTCCAGCACATTTGCCCGTCAGGAACCCGGAACAAAGCTCGAACACTCGATAATTCGTCACAAAACGATGATGCTGCGGCCGCTTCGTGATGTGGAGATGTATCTGCAGCACAACAAGATCACCAATCTGCGGCTGGCGATCGCACCGATCAACGACATCGTGATCAAGCCCGGCCAGACGTTCTCGATCTGGCGAAACGTTGGTCGACCAACGGCAAAACGCGGATTTCTCGAAGGCCTCGTTCTCCACAATGGCAAGATCGAAAAAGGCATCGGCGGCGGGCTGTGTCAGCTTGGCAATTTGTTGTACTGGATGGCGTTGCATTCGCCGTTGACTGTCGCCGAACGCTATCGGCATGGCTTCGATGTCTTTCCCGATATCAATCGCAAGATCCCGTTCGCCTGCGGTGCGACGCTCGCCTACAACTACATCGATCTTCAGCTCAGAAACGATACGAAAGACTCTTTTCAGATCAGCCTCAAGATCGACGACGAATACCTAAACGGCGAACTTCTCTCTAGCCGTCCGCTCGAAAACGAGTATGAAGTTTTCGAGACAGATCACCTCATCAAGATGCAGCCGTGGGGCGGCTACACCCGCCACAACCGCATCTGGAAACGCACCACCAGCCTCATCGACGGCATGACCAACGAAGAACTCGTCACCGAAAACCACGCCATCATGATGTACAACCCGCTGCTTACCGCCTAACGGAACGCGGACACTCCTGTCCGCTCTCCTGGCAGGCCATCGAAGAAGCGGACAAAGTTGTCCGCGTTCCATGGAACAAATCCTCTTGGCCGGTGTCTAAGTACACGAACGCACGGCACCGGCGTATCAGGAGGATCTGAAAATGTTTGATAGATTGATCGTAACCGAACCCGAAGGCGCTGATTTCAAGAACCGCAGCAGATATTTCATGGTGTCCACGCTCGTCGTCGGAGTGTTCTTCGCAACGGCTGTGGTCTTTAGCATCTACGCAGCAGAGGTCGGTCTCGGCAACCGCGATTTCGAGCTCGTCTCGATGCTCGCTCCGCCAGATCTCAGAGCCGACGAGCCCGAACCGCCACTGCCCGAGCGACCACGGAACCCGACACAGACACAATCTCAAGTAGTAACAAGGCAGGTCAATATGGCTCGCGTCGACGAAGTAATCCGCGAGACTCCGACCACCGTATCGACAACTCAGAACACTCAGCAGGAAAGGCCAAAGTACGGCGAGTTTCAGATCAGCACCGTTGATTCCGGTCCGGTTGAGGGCCAAACCAGCGGGCGTGAGCCTAATGGAGTTTCGCAGACGGTTTCTGGCATCTCGGCAACCCAAGCGACGGTGTCGACCGTTATTGAAAAGGAAGCTGAAACTCCGCCACCGGTCATCAAGAAACCAGAGGCTCCCAGCAGGCCTGTTACGCGCGGCGTCCTAAACGGGATAGCTAAGAACCTGCCAAAGCCAACTTATTCCGCCGCTGCGAAAGCCGTTGGTGCCCAAGGTCAGGTAAATGTGCAGGTCATGATCGACGAATCGGGTCGGGTGGTCTCGGCAAACGCTGTCAGTGGCCACGTATTGCTCCGAGCGGAGTCTGAAAGAGCCGCCCGAAATGCACGCTTTTCGCCTACGCTCCTTTCTGATGTTCCAGTAAAAGTCACCGGCGTCATCACGTATAATTTCGTCAGATAGCTGATCGTTCTTCTCCTGTAGTGAACTACGGCGGGTCGAGGGGCCCGCCGCTTTTTGCAAATCTTTACAAAATCGCTGTGCACGTTTCTCATTGATCTCCGTTCTAAACATTGGCGGACTAGTACTCCGGGGAGGAAGGATATGTTTGATAGATTAGTAATAACCGAACCACAGGGAGCTTCATTTCAGGATCGCAAGAAGTACTTTTTGCTGTCGGGCGTGGCATTGAGTGCGATCCTGTCCACAGCCCTTGTCGTAAGCCTTTTCGCGGTCGACCTTGATCTCGGAACGGACGATTTCGACCTTGTCGAGCTGATGTCTCCGGTTGAGATGCCGCAGGCCGAGCCGCCGATGCCACAGCCAAAGCGAGAGCAGTCAAAGCTACAGACTGCTCAGGACACGCCTGTGAAGGTGCCGACCCGGCAGGTAAATATGGCCCGAGTGGACGAAGTCCCACGAGAGGTGCCAGCGACCGTGTCAACCGCCCCGAACACGCAGAAAGAGCGTCCAGCAGATCGATATTTTGAGGTTGGCAAGATCGATTCAGATCCGGCTCCGTCCGGTGAATCGGGCCGTACAACTGGCGAAGGAGCTCCGGGTGGCACAGGCATCGCTGTCCCTGAAACAACGGTTGCGGTCGTGAAGGAAGAAGAGCCGCCACCTCCACCCGTAAAAACGCCGACGCCTGCACCCAAGAAGCCCGCAACTCAGTCGATGGGTGTGTTGAATGGCAAGGCGACTAGCCTGCCCAAGCCAAACTATCCCGCCGCTGCTAAAGCGGTCAACGCCGCCGGACAAGTGAGTGTGCAGATCCTGATCGATGAAAGCGGAAACGTGGTATCCGCCAATGCAGTCTCAGGCCATCCGCTACTAAAAGCTTCGGCTGAGGCCGCCGCGAGGAACGCACGATTTAGCCCAACCATGCTCTCGGGAGAACCGATCAAGATCAAGGGCGTCATCATTTACAACTTTAATACCTAAATCACAACGACGGAACGCGAAGGCGGATTTGGCGGGCTAAATGCCCGCCTTTTTTTGTTGGAGAAGATCGAACAAACCTTCGGTATCGACAGGAAATATCGGCACCGGAAACTGCCGCTCAAGATCGGCGTAGGACATGCCGTCCAGAAAGATCGGCTCATCAGATTTGATCGTGATCTTCGGGATCGTAACAAAGTCACCTACGATCTTGTCCCGAACCGCGAGAAAATCCTTGCCGGTCAGTAGTCCCGCAACTGAGACATCGCCGCCGAAATAAGTATTAGGAACGGCAACCACCGTCAGTCGCGTGCCGTTGACATCATTATACTTGCCGATCTGCTCGCGAAGGATCGGGGCAAACATCTCCCCAGTAAGTAGGGTTCCAAACATGTCAGAACCGGGGGCGATAGCGCCTGGGCTCTTAGTAGCGATGCCCATTCCGCTCGGTGTGATCGCCGCCGCATGAGTTCTCACGTTCGCCGGAACCCGGTCGCTACCGCTCCCGGTTCTGACAGCGGCCTCAAACGCATTCACAAACGAACGCACCATACCGACGCCATCTTCGATCTGCGGATAATTTCCGTAATGCCGACGCGACGGTATCGCGGCACCCGCCTTGATATAGATTTCGTCGCCGAGAAATGCGAAGGTCACGCCGAGAGTCTTTCGGAATTCTTTTTGGAGCTTTTCGACTTCATTGATCGTTCTCTGGCAAAACTCAGGCGTCACGCGTGTCAGACGTTCGTCCGTATTGTATCTGGTCAATGCAACCGGCACGACTGCCGTCGAAACGACTTTTGGATAATGAGCCGCGAGATCGCGTAGAGTCTTTTCGAGGATCGCTCCGTCATTTATCTCTGGACAAAGCACCACCTGAGCGTGTAGCTCAATGTCAGCCGCGAGCAGCCGCTCCAACTTATCCGAGATGTCAGCCCGCGATTCTTCCACACCGAGCAGATAGGCACGCGTTTTCAAGTCAGTCGCGTGAACCGAAACATATTGCGGCGACAGACGCTGCTCGATAATGCGTTTCATCTCGTCTTCGGTGATCGACGAGAGAGTTGTGTAATTGCCGTAGAGGAACGACAAGCGAATGTCTTCATCGCGGACGAAAAGTGATGGCCGTGCGTCCTCGGGATTGCCTTTGCAGAAGCAGAAAAGACATTCGTTCGCACACTGTCGCGGCACGATCTGCTCGAACATCAGCCCGAGATCTTCGCCTTCTTCCCGGTCAAACTCGATCTCCTCCGTCTCGCCGTTAGATTTCTTTACTAGGAATGTAAGCTCAGTTTCGCCCGCTGTCTGAAAACGAAAATCAAGATAATCGCGCACACCTCGCCCGTTAACCTTTACGATCCGGTCATTCGGCTCAAGCTCCAGTTCCTCACCAAGGCTGTCCGCGGTGACCTCGGTAATGATCACGCCCGGACGGCGAAGCTGAGTAACGGCTGGTGTGACGGCAAATTCGTACATAGCGAAATTACTTAGTGTATAAAATCCTTGGAAGATTTGCCCGCGAAATACGCGAAAAGACGCGAAATAAGAGACAAGCTCTTTCGCGTCTTTTCGCGTATTTCGCGGGCATAACTCTTATCCGAGTTATCCCGCCGAGGCCACTTTCAGGTCGATCAGCGTATCGAGCGGCGTGTACTCGCGGTCCTGCGAAGTTGCGACGGCTTCGTAAGTAAGCTTTCCTGCGTAGGTGTTTACACCTTCCGCGAGGCCCGCGTCGTCCTTTATCGCCTGCTCAAAGCCTTTGTTTGCAAGGTCGAGAGCGTAAGGCAATGTTGCATTTGTCAGAGCGAAAGTCGAAGTTCGCGGCACTGCACCCGGCATGTTTGCTACGCAATAATGGAGCACGCCTTCTTCGTAATAGGTTGGGTTCGAGTGCGTTGTTGCATGAGTCGTCTCAAAGCAACCACCCTGATCGACAGCGACGTCCACGAGAACAGAACCCTGCGGCAACAAGTGCAGCATGTCGCGGGTAACGAGTTTCGGTGCCGCAGCACCGACGACCAGAACAGCACCGATCACGAGATCAGCATGCGAGATAGCTTCCTCGATCTGGTAACGCGACGAAGCGAGCGTCTGAACCTTAGAGAGAAAGATGTCATCAAGCTGACGCAGACGGTCGAGGTCGCGGTCGATGATCGTTACTTTGGCTCCAAGTCCAACCGCCATCTTCGCAGCCTCAGTACCGACGATGCCGCCGCCGATGATGACGACATTTGCCGCCGGAACTCCGGGAACGCCGCCGAGCAGGATTCCCTTTCCGCCGTTCATTTTTTCGAGATACGTCGCCCCAACCTGCACCGACATTCTTCCTGCTACCTCTGACATCGGGATCAGCAAGGGCAAGCGGCGTCCGCTGGTGATAGTTTCATACGCAACGCCCGTGACCTTACGATCGAGCATCTGCTTGGTCAGTTCGTTTTCCGGAGCGAGATGCAGGTATGTGAAGAGAACCTGATTCTCACGCATCCGCGGATATTCAGGAGCGACCGGCTCTTTGACCTTGACGATCATGTCGCCTGTAGCCCAGACCTCGTCCGCCGTGTCGAGCATATTTCCGCCCGCTTTCACGTACTGTTCGTCTTTAAAACCCGAACCTTCGCCCGCCGTCTTTTGCACAAAAACAGTGTGCCCCGCGTGCGTCAATGCCTGAACACCCGCAGGCGTCAGCCCTACGCGGTATTCGTTGTCCTTAATTTCCTTCGGCAATCCGATCTTCATAAATAAACTCTCCAGAAAATAAAATATCGATAACTAAAGCCTATAAACGGATAATTTTACGTTGTTTTGAGGAAATATTAAAAAGCTCCCTTCGATTTTTCTCCGGCCGTTGCCTCTATCGCCGCACGGACCGCCCTGATCTCGCCGTAACTATAATCGTCGCCCAAAGCCGACTTGACCGGGCCGATCATTCCTTCCGCGCCGTGCTCAATGATCGCCTTCCTTATGTTCTCGATCTTATCAACGGGAACCAATTGCTCGAGTGCGATCTCTCCGATGCCGACAAAACGCGCAAGATGGCCTTCAACGGTGCTTAGCCCGAGGCCGCGTTCTTTTGCGATCTCATCCACCGACATGCCGTCTTGAAATAGATCGAATGTCGTACGATACGTATCTCGCCCGGTCGCGTCACGCTTTGTTCGCTGCTTGCGCTCGCGTTTTGGTGCTCTGAGGTTTATCCGCGTGGCAAGGCCATTTCGCGAACAGTAATTGCGGATCTCGTTTAGAAAATCAGCTCCATATTTATCAAACTTCAGATCGCCGACGCCTGAGATCTTTCGCATGTCCCAATCGCTCTGCGGCAAATACGTAGCCATCTCGACGAGTGTGGCGTCGGAGAAAACTACATACGGCGGCACATTCTCATTGCGTGCAAAGACCGTGCGTAGCTGCCGCAATGCGTCGAAAAGCTCCGGAATATGCGGATGCTCGACATCGGGAGCGAGCATTTTCCGTTTCGATTCCTTTATCTTTAGCTTGATCAACTCGACCGGTGTCTTTCCGGCAAGCACGTCCATGCTGGTTTCTGTAAGAGCGATCGTCGGAAACTGTCCATCGTTCTGAACGAGAAAACCTTGAGCGATAAGGTCTTTGAAATAATCAAACCAATGATCTTTCGAAATGTCCGCTCCTACTCCGTATGTTTTGAGATTCTTATGCTCGTCTCGGATCTTCATCGATTCGGAACCGCGCAGGAAATCTACGAGATACGCTAAACCAAACCGCTGGCCGGTTCGGTAAACCGCACTTAAGGCTTTCTGAGCGATGATCGTCCCGTCAAATTTCTCAAAGACCGTCGTGCAGTTATCGCAGTTGCCGCAATTCTCTTCGAGGTCTTCCGAAAAATACTTGAGCAGGAATTTTCGACGGCACGAGCGAAGATCGCCGAACTGCCCCATTTGGTCGAGCTTCTTTAGCATGATCTCGGTCTGCTCGCGATTGCCCTCGACCTCCGCAAACTTCTTGAGTTTTAGAACATCCGCCCAGCTAAAGAACAGCAACGCATCGCTCGCGAGGCCATCACGGCCCGCGCGCCCTGTCTCCTGATAATAGCTCTCGACATTCTTCGGCAGGTCCATATGGACGACAAACCGCACGTTCGATTTGTCGATGCCCATGCCAAAAGCGATCGTCGCGACCACGATCTTTGTCTCGTCTTTTAGAAACGATTCCTGATGTTTTTCCCGCGTCGCTTTGTCGAGCCCCGCGTGATATGCCAATGCACTAAACCCCTCATCACGCAGGTCTGCCGCGAGCGAATCGACCGACGCACGGCTCAAGCAGTAGATGATGCCGCTTTCGTCTTTGCGTTTTTCAAGGTAATCGAGGAGTTGCGAATAGGAATTTCGCTTGGGCTCGACCGCGTAGAAGATGTTCGGCCGATTAAAGCTTGAGATGAAAAGCCCGGCATGCTCTATGTTCAGCCGCTCAAAAATATCCTTGCGAACAAGCTTGTCGGCGGTCGCGGTCAGAGCTATGACAGGTATGTTTGGGAACACACGCTTGAGCGTTGCAAGCCGTAAATATTCCGGCCGAAAATCGTGCCCCCAGCTCGAGATACAGTGAGCTTCGTCAACAGCAAAAAGCGAAATATCGATCTGCGAAAGGAAATCAAGAAACTCATCTCCGCCCTGCGACAGCCGCTCGGGAGCGACATAGAGCAGCTTGAGTTTGCCGCTGCGAATATCGCGGAAGATCGGAACCTGCTCGGCGGCAGTCTGCGTCGAATTCAAAAACGCCGCGTCGACGCCATTGGCTCTCAGAGCATCGACCTGATCCTTCATCAAGGCGATAAGCGGCGAGATCACGACCGTCAACCCATCCAGCATCAACGCCGGGATCTGATAACAAAGCGACTTACCACCGCCAGTTGGCATCAGCACGACGCAGTCCTTCTTATCAAGCACAGCCTCGATCACCGCTTCCTGATTCATCCGGAAATCGTCGTAACCGAAGCGATGTTTGAGTATTTCTCTGGCTTGATCGATGCTCATAAAAGATTTGAACGCGGATGAAACGGATCCAACGGATTCGCACGGATCTTTAAATCATGTCCGTATTGATCCGCCGAATCCGTTTTATCCGCGTTCTATTTTTGTCCAACGGTAATGCAGTCTTGTCTATATCTCGACCGCGTCGATCTGAGCCTTCTGCAGTTTGCCGCTGTAGTCGACGTAGAGGGATTTCCACTCGGTGAAGATGTCTAAGACCTGCGTTCCGGCTTCGCGGTGACCGTTGCCGGTGCCCTTAGTCCCGCCGAACGGAAGGTGAACTTCCGCACCGATCGTAGCCGAATTCACATAGCAGATCCCGGTGTAAAGTTCCTGCATCGCGTAGAAAGCCTGATTGACATCTTGCGTGTAGATCGCCGATGAGAGGCCGTACTGGACGCCGTTTACAATGTCGATGGCCTCGTCTAACGTCGAAAACGGAATGACGCAGGTAACCGGGCCGAAGATTTCTTCCTGCTCGATACGCATACCGCGTTTTACGTCGGTAAATACTGTAGGCTCAATGAAGTAACCGTTTTTGTAGGCACCTTTAGTAAGGCGATTGCCGCCGCACGCGAGCGTGGCCTTATCGACGATCTTACCGATCTCGATGTATGCGAGTATCTTGTCCATCGCGTGCTGGTTGATGACCGGACCGACCTCGGTCTTAGCATCAAGGCCGTTGCCGACGCGGAGTTGCTTTACCTTCGCAACCAGCTTTTCGCAGAATTTCTTATAGACCTTTTTGTGAACGATCAAACGCGACGAGGCGGTACAACGCTGTCCGCTTGTACCAAAGGCCCCCCACAGCGAACCTTCGACCGCATTATCGACATCGGCGTCATCCATCACGATGATCGCGTTCTTACCGCCCATCTCGAGGCTCACGATCTTGTTGTCCTGAGCACAACGCTCGGCGATGATGCGTCCCGTTGTGGTCGAACCGGTGAACGAGATCAAACGCACATCGAGATTGTTGACGAGTGCCTGACCAGGTTCCGCAAAACCGTTGACGAGATTTACTACGCCTTTCGGAATGCCTGCCTGTTCACATGCTTTGATCAGATTCAGCGATGAGAGTGGCACGTCTTCGCCGGACTTTAGGACGACGGTGTTGCCGCAAACCAATGCCGGGATCAGCTTCCACGACGGGATCGCCATCGGGAAATTGAACGGCGTGATCAAACCACAGATGCCGACCGGCTGGCGGACGCACATCGCGAATTTATTTGGCATTTCCGCCGGTGTCGTAAAACCATGTAAACGACGGCCTTCGCCGGCGGTGTAGTAGGTGCAATCGATCGCTTCCTGCACATCGCCGCCCGCTTCCTTCAAAACCTTGCCCATCTCGCGGGTCATCTGCTGGGTGAATTCATCCTTGTTGTCACGCAGTATCTCACCGAGCTTGAACAATATTTCAGCACGCTTCGGTGCCGGCGTCCGTCGCCAGCGCGTCGCCGCATTCTTCGCCGCATCGACCGCAGCCTTGACGTCTTCAGCATTCGAGGCCGGAAATCGTCCGACGATATCTGTTGTATCCGCAGGGTTTACGTTGTCAAACCACTCACCCGACGAGCTCTTGACCCATTCGCCGTTGATGTAGTTGTGGTACTTTTTGACCGTTGTCTTCGTCGCTTTCGTGTTCTTTGCAGTTGCCATATCGTTATAGTCTAAAGCCCAAAGCCAAAAGTCCAAAGTCCGGACGCTCCGGACTTTGGACTCAGACGAATGAATATGTGAGATCGCTTACCTGATCGTAAACTGCACGATCTTCAACTGTGCCGCACGGACAGAGGGAATGTATGTAAGTACGTGCATAACGACCGGATCGCCGACCTTAAGCTTTGCGACAGCGTCGTTGAACGATTTTAGATCCGTAACGGTGACGCGGTTGATACGCTGTATGAGATCGCCTTCGCCCAAGGCGTCGGTTCCATTCGCATTCTTGATATCTGCGATGAAGCTCGCCTGGTTGATCTCTTTCACGACCAGGCCTTTTTGTCCTTCAAGTTTGTACTGTTCGGCCAGAGTTGGCGTCATCTCGGCTAGCGTCAGACCAAAAGGTTTCTGCTCGATCCGGCCGTCGACGGGCAAAGGACGGCGGTCGCTGTTGGTCGAAGGCGGGCTATTGATCGGCCGTTCGGCGAGTTTTATGGTCGCCGTTTGCTTTTCAAATGCATCGCCTTTTTCACGATAGAATGCGACAGTGACGGTTTGGTCGGGCGTTGTCGTGGCGACCTTAGCAATAAGGTCCTGAGAATTCTGTACCGGCTGCCCGTTGAATTCGACGATCACATCGCCCACCTTCAAACCCGCAACTGCTGCCGGCCCTTGCCGGTCACGCACATCCGTGATGATCGATCCGCGTTTCTCCTTTAGCCCATACACCGCCGCAAACTCCGGCTGTACCGAATCGAGCAACACACCGAGATAGCCGCGGCGAACCTTGCCATTCTTAACGATCTGACCGTAAACATAGTCGGCCTCGCGCGAGGGCAAGGCAAACCCGACACCATTGTAGTCGCCAGTGGACGTCGCGATCTGTGAATTTACACCAACGACCTCACCGTCAAGATTGACGAGCGGGCCGCCGGAATTACCACGATTTATCGCAGCGTCGGTCTGAATAAAGCGTTGGAACGCCGATGCGTAAGGGGTTTCGCGTTCCTTTTGCGAAATGATCCCGGCTGTGACCGACTTTGCGAGACCAAATGGCGATCCGATCGCCAAAACCCAATCGCCCACTTCGGCTTTGTCCGAATCGCCAAATTTTACAGCCGGCAGATCACGTTTCGCATCGATCTTGAGCACAGCGATATCAGTTAGTTCATCAGTACCTACGACGCGAGCAATAAATTCCTCGCCCGAATCGAGCTTCACGGTTATTCGAACGGCATCATCAACGACGTGCGCGTTGGTCACGATGTAGCCGCTCTTATCGACGATAAATCCGCTGCCGACCGCACGAACGGGCCGTTGCTGCATCTGCCGACGCAGAAATTCCATGATGTCGCTGCCATCATTCGGCGTCTGTGCTCCGCGTGCCTGCGGCTGAGGAGTGCTGCCCTTAGTATCGATCGAGACAACCGACGGCTCGACGCGTTTGGCTATCTCTGCGAAGCCCTTCGCGACCTTGTCGGGCTGAGCGATAAGCACCGGTGTCATCGCAAAAAAGGCGACGGCGATCAAGATAAATTGTCGAACGGAAATGTGTGCTGACATAACTACTCCTAAAAAAACGAATCCCCGCTGTCTGCCAAAATTATAACAAAGTCATCTACTGTTTTGATGCCTGTTTACCGGGTCGGGTCGAGGAGTATTTTCAGAGAGCCTTTGATCGCGGCATCGTGCATAGCCGCGTCCCCCTGAGACAGCCGCCGCGTTTCCTGGATAAGTCCGCTGACATCGACCGCTCCGCTGGCGAGCAGTTCTAGAGCAGGTGCGAACCGACCGCAGCGTGAGCCAACGATAGTTATCTCATCCACTACAACACGCGAAGCGGCCCACGTCGGGGTACCGTGAAAGGTCGATTTGAGCACGATCTTGCCGCGAGGCCTAACCAGATCGAGTGCGGTGGCAAAACCGGATTCCGAGCCGCTCGCCTCGACGACGACGTCAAAATAGTGCGACATTGCGGGCGAAATATCGCCCAGCAAGATGCCTTGAACATGACCGGCCACCGCCATTTTCGAACTATGTTTACCGATCAAGATCAGTGACGGCGAGCGCTGTGCGAGGCTCATTGCACACAGCAACCCCAGTTTCCCATCGCCAATCACCGCAACTTTGGATTGATCGCTGATCTCGACCTGCTCAGTTATCCCGTAAGCAGCCGCAAGCGGTTCGGCAAACACGGCTTGTTCATCAGACACGTTGTCCGGAACAACGAGCAAGTTTCGCGACGGCAGCTGCAAATACTCAGCGTGCGCTCCGTCGCGGCCCACGATGCCGAGCACAGTTCGCGACGGGCAATGACGCGGATCGCCGGCCGCGCATTTCTCACACCTGCCGCAGCCCGCATTGATCTCGCCGACAACGCGTTTACCGATCAGTTCAGGACCGTCATCGGCCGTTTCGACGATGCCGACAAACTCATGTCCGATCGTGCCCTCGAAGCCTGCGTAACCGCGTGCGATCTCGATGTCCGTGTTGCAAATACCAGATCTAACGACACGAACGAGTGCTTCGTGAGGCAGCTCAGGTACTGCCACGTCTGCGACTTCAAGTTTTCCGTTTATAAATCTAAGTGCTCTCATCTCGACGCTGAAATCATAAGCGACGGGTGGCGAAAGTTGCAATTGCCGGCCGCCGTGGGCTAATCTCGTCTCACTATGCGTAGGATATTTTTGCTTGTATCTGTCCTCTCGATCATCTCTGTTGCGTTCGCCTGCCAGAAAGAAAAGCCTGCCGTCACGGGCCACGCGTCGCCGACGGAGGCGTACAAGGCTCTCTTTGCTGCCGTTAAGGCAAAAGACATCGATGCGATCAAAAAGAATATCTCGAAAAAGACGATCGAGCTCGGCAAAATGTCGATGGAGCGTTTTAAGAAGTCCGAAAAGGAAGCCTACGAGAATGGATTTACGGCGACGACCATTACCGACACCCTGCCCTCGATGCGTGATGAGCGGGTGAAGGACAATTACGGGGCTCTTGAGGTTTGGAATACGCAGGAAAGCAAATGGGACGACGTCGCCTTCGTTTTCGAAGATGGCGGATGGAAACTCGGGATGGGCGATGCCTTTTCAGGTTCGTATCAGTCGCCGGGCCCGGGACGTGATTTCCGCGAGAAAGAAGCCGCAAACGCCATGGCAAAAGGCCCGGCTCCGCAAGGTCCAACCGCAGATTCGGCGACAAACTCTAATGCCGCACCGCTCGCAAGCAACAAGAAATGATCGGCCAGCGAGAATTTAACGACATTGTCACCACCTACGAGAAACACGGCTGGGTTCTCCGCCGTGTTTTGCTTTCACATGAGACGCGAAGGCGTCTAACTGAGATACCAGCCGATGTTACAACCATCGAGTCTGACATCGACGCCGCTTGGTTTTCGCGGCCTCCAATGGCCGGCGAGATCTCATGGGAGATACGATCCCTCGGTCCAACGCCCTTTGCTTTGGTCGAATTTGTCGACGAGGATTCGCCCGACTTCGAGGACGTACTTGAAGCGGTAAAACAGCGAATGATCGACTCGCTCTCTCAACGAAAGCGGCTTGACAACTAGGTTGTCGGATAGCAAACTTGAGGCTGTTGACATGATGATCAAGGAATTAGGCGGAAAGGTTGAGAGTGTGTGGGAAGGCCTAAGGCCTGTCACTAAGAATATGCTCGAAGGGGCATTGCAGGCTGGCAAATCTAACATCCTAAACCCCAAAACACCAAAATTCTTCTACGATGCACACGCAGATTTTGAGGTCAGCCGTCTTCTCTCCGCCCTCGACGAACGATCGAAAAGCAAAGAAATTAGAAAGGATGCGGTGAAGCTGGGTGAGATCAATCAGCTTGCAGATATCTGTGTTCTGGTACTCGAATCGCAGTCGGCATCGGCTGAGGTATTCATCCAGCTAGCCGAGCGGGCGATCAAGGATAACGATTATAATCGCCTCGACAAGCTCGGCGACCACCTTGCCGAACGCTATTCCGCCGGAGAGATCGCCGAGATCGTTCGCCAGACGGACATGCCCCAGATCAGAGCGATCGCTTACGAAACGTTGGCAATGATGTCGATCTCTGCTCTTGTCCCACTACTTGACGACCCGCTTTACGCCGGTATCGCCGCTGGTGCTCTTGAACAGAAAGCCTTCGAATTTGATTCGGAAGAAGCTCGGGATATTCTCGAACAGTTTGATTCGGAGAATGGTCAGGGCGGGAACTAGGTCTGCTTTTTCCAACGCTTGCCGAAGCCCCAGCTAAACGGGGCGTTCAAAAAGCCAACGCCGCCAATCCGTACCCCCAAATAGATCGTGGTGGCAAGAAATTTACGCTTCCAACCACTTCCCTTCGAAAGTACACATTGCTTTAACCGTTCGTCTGACGCTTTCCGCTGAGCCTTGGTTCCGCCAAAAAAATAGTCCTTGTCGTGTGCTACGCAACAGTCGGCGTAGTTTCCATCAGGAAACAAACTACAATTATCGCTTACATAGTCGCCCGGCAGCTGCCGCGTATCACCAACCTGTAGGAAGGCAGCCGCAGAAAGGCAGTGCAGAAGAAACAATGTAGATAACAACTTTTGCATACCCTAACTGCCGGCTTCCGCCGCAAACGTAGCCGCCTCCGCTGCAAACGCCGGCTCCCCTGGCGTGGAGGGCGTGGCATGTACCAACATCGTGGCTAGGAGAGCATCTTGCTAAAGAAGCCTCAACCATTGCAGCCGAGGGCGGCTGCGTTCGGGTCATAATATTTCTACGTGGCCGAGATCGATTCTTCCCGCTTCGCCTTAAGCCGCCCCGGATACATCGGAAACTTCGCGGTAATTTCAGCAACGCCTTGCTTGACCTTTGCCTTCGCTTCCTCAGATTCCGGCTCATGAATGATCGACGCGATCATCGCACCGATCGCGCTCATCTCGGCTTCTTTCATTCCGCGGGTGGTCAAGGCAGGCGTTCCGAGTCGAATGCCGGACGCAACAAACGGCTTCTGCGTATCGAAAGGTATCGTATTCTTGTTGACCGTGATGTGAACGTCGCCTAGAGCCTTCTCGGCAGCTTTGCCCGTAATTCCCTTACCGTCCATAAAAACGTCAACCAGCAAAAGATGGTTGTCGGTGCCACCTGAGATAATTCTCAGCCCGGCATCAGAAAGCGTGTCCGCGAGTACCTTTGCGTTATTGATGACTTGCTGCTGATAGCTTTTGAAATCGTCGCGTAGAGCCTCGCCAAATGCTACGGCCTTTGCAGCAATGATGTGAATCAGCGGCCCACCTTGCACGCCCGGGAACACATTGCGGTTAATATCCGCCGCAAACTCCTCGCGGCAAAGTATCAACCCGCCACGCGGCCCACGAAGAGTCTTATGCGTCGTCGTCGTCACGAATTCACAATGCGGCACCGGCGAAGGGTGCAAACCCGTAGCGACAAGACCCGCGATGTGTGCCATATCGGCCATCACTTTCGCTCCGACAGAACGTGCTATCTCGCCAATCCGTGCAAAATCGATGGTTCGCGGATACGCCGACGCACCGCAGATGAGCAATTTCGGCCGTGATTCTTCAGCGATCTTTTGCAATTCGTCGTAATCGATCTGCTCGGTATCTTTGTTTACGCCGTAGTCAGCGACCTTGTAGTTGATTCCCGAGAAATTAAGCGGATGCCCATGCGTCAAATGCCCGCCGTGCGACAGCCTCATACCCAAGATCGTGTCACCATGATCCAGAGCGGTCATCAAAACCGCCATGTTGGCCTGCGCGCCGCTGTGCGGCTGGACATTGGCATGCTCGGCCCCAAATATCGCCTTTGCACGGTCGATCGCAAGGTTCTCGACGACATCCGCAAACTCGCAACCGCCGTAATAACGCTTAGCCGGGTAACCTTCGGCATATTTGTTGGTGAAGACCGTACCCGCCGCCTGCAAAACGGCCTCGGATACAAAATTCTCCGACGCGATAAGCTCGAGCCCATCAGTCTGCCGCCGGACCTCATTGTCTACAGCTGCACTTACCGCAGGATCTACATCTTCCAGGCCTACCGAAAAGAACTTGTTGATTGAATTTGATTGCATAACAGCAACGATTATAGATGCTATCGAAATAAATCAGAAACTGTGGCCGTCCGACTGTCGAGCTCCACGAATCCGAATCGTGCATCTTCGCGAAAGGTTTAATTAGTCATTTTAATTTTCGATTTTTTTAATATTACTTATTGTTATGAAACTTCAAAAATCAGATCTGTTCATCCTGGCAGCGGCATTCTTCTCATTTCTTTTCTCAGTTTCCTTATGGTTCGGAGTCTTGGGTGAAGGGAATCGAGATACGGCAATCTTTGTTGGACTTTGGGTGCCATCGATCCTTGCGTTGGGGCTTTACGGAACAACGACACGTACACGAATATGAGTAATCTAGTGGTTTTTTGCGTCGGCGTGGTCGTAAGTATCCTTGTCATCTATGGGATCTTTACGCAAGTAGTTTCCGAAATGTACACGGCCCGGAGCGGTGACAGATCCGATAACCCAAACTGAGGCAAAGTCAAGCTCCGACCCCGACCATCGAGCGAATGTAACCTCGTCTAAGGTAGGAACGCCCAGTGCCTCTGCCTTGGTCAACTTGGAGCCCGCATCGCTACCGGCAACAACATAGTCGGTCTTTTTACTGACCGAAGACGAAACGCGGCCGCCGCGGTCTTCGATGAGTTTGGCGGCTTCGTCGCGCGTGTAGTTTTCGAGTTTGCCGGTGAGGACGAAGGTTTTGCCAACGAAGCGTTCGTCGAGCATCGCGGTCGATGCGGCGTCCGTTTCCGTCTTAACGCCTGCGGCTTTGAGGCGGTCGACGAGGTCGATATTTCGTGGGTCGCGAAACCATTCATAAACGCTCTCTGCGACGGACAGACCGATCTCGTGAATGTCGTCGAGTTCCTGTACGCTCGCTTCGGCGAGCCGGTCGATCGAGCGGAAATGATTGGCGAGGATCTTGGCGTATCGCTCCCCGACGTGGCGGATGTCGATACCGTAGAGCAGGCGCTGAAGGCCGCGTTCCCTGCTTGCGGCGATCTGGTCGATCAGGTTTGTGCCTGATTTTTCAGCCATCCGTTCGAGCAAAGCGATCTGTTCGACAGTAAGCGAGTAGAGGTCGGCAACATCCTTGATCGAACCGTTATCAACCAGAGTTTCAACGAGAACTTCACCCAAACCTTCGATGTCCATCGCCTTTCGCGATGAAAAATAAAGGATGCGAGCTTTTAGCTTTGCAGGACAAACGTCATTAGAGCAACGGCGAACGGCTTCGCCTTCGGGACGGACCGCTTCTGAACCACACACCGGACACGTCCGTGGAAACTCAAATTCGACCTCACTTCCGTCACGCTTCGACGCAACGACGGATAGCACCTGCGGGATGATCTCCCCGCTTTTTTCGATCATCACGTAGTCGCCGATCTTCAGGTCGAGACGTTTGATCTCGTCTTCGTTATGCAGCGAAGCACGCGCCACAGTTGTCCCGGCGAGCAGCGTTGGTTCGAGATGAGCGACAGGCGTCAATGCACCAGTGCGGCCGACCTGAATTCCGATGCCAAGCAGTCGCGTCGTGGCCTGGCGTGCGGGATATTTGTACGCGATCGCCCAACGCGGAGCCTTTGTCGTCGTGCCGAATTCGTCCTGTAACGCTGTCGAATTTACCTTCACCACGACACCGTCGATCTCATAGTCGAGCGAGTCGCGCACCGTTTCCATCTCAGCAATGAAGGCCGAAAGTTCCTCGAAACTCGAACACACGCGTCGATGCGGGTTTACATTAAACCCATTCCTAGCACACCACTCAAAAACTTCAGCGTGCGTCGAAAACATCTTCGATGCGCCAGTAAATGCGTCATACGGAAACATGTCCAGTCGTCGCGAAGCAACGATCGCCGAATCAAGCATCCGCAGCGTTCCCGAAGCCGAATTGCGTGCATTTGCAAACGTCTTCTCGCCCTGCATCTCAAGCTCGGCATTGATCCTTGCAAACTGCGTCCGCGACAAAAACACCTCGCCGCGAACCTCCGCATGTGCCGGAGCATCGACCTTTAGTTTCAGCGGGATAGACCTGATCGTCTTAACGTTCTGCGTCACTTCGTCGCCCTGCGAGCCATCACCGCGAGTTGCACCGGTCACTAAAATGCCGTCCTCATAATGCAGCGAAACGCTCAATCCGTCGATCTTCAGCTCCGCAACATAATCAAGGTTTCGCCCCTCAGCCAACTTTTCACACCGTTCGGTAAACGCTTTCAATTCATCAAGATCATACGAATTATCCAGCGACATCAACGCCACCGTGTGCGTAAACGGCCGTAAGCTCGTAGCCTTCCCGCCAATCCGCTGCGTCGGGCTGTCCCGCGTGATGAATTCGGGATGCTCGGTTTCGAGAGCTTTTAGTCGTTCGAGTAACTGATCAAATTCAAAGTCTGAGATCTCCGGAGCGTCGGATTGATAATACAATTCGCTGTGCCGCTCGATCTCGGCGCGCAGATGTTCGATCTCCATTTCTAATTCAGAAACCATAGTAAGCTATCCCAAAAACTCCGCGATCAACCGATGAAAATGGTGCGTTCCTTGCTCGCGTGTCGGCGAATATCGCCCGTGCGAATAGAACCGCGATCGGATTCCCTTTTGAACACTCTCCACGACCGCTTCGTCTTCCATTTCAACCCCATGAAGGTCGGCCCGGCGCTTGATTCGATGAGCGATTCATCTCGAACATAGGTTAGAAATTCAACTATTGTTTTCGCAGGCGACACGGGCCGAACGACATTGACCGAGATGCCCCACGGATAGAAATTGAACATTAGATTTGGGAAAACAAACAAATATCGAGCCGCGATCTCTTCCCTCGCCGCCGACAAGCCGGTCTGTAAAACAGAGTACCGGAACGTCTCAGTCGTATAGCTGCCGTAATCGACGATGGCGTTCAGCGAATGGTGTACGTAAGGAATATGGAACCCCTCGAGATAGTTCTCGCAGTATAAGGCCCAGTGGGCATCTACTTCGTATTCCCGCGTCGACGTCAGTTTCAGGCCTTCCGTCTGAATCTCACCGATCACCGACATTACATCGTCTGCAAAGTCCCCAAATGGAGCGGCCGGTTCGAGAGCGGCAAAGCCAAACCCGAGCCATTCGGCGAAAGGGATCAGCCGCAAATCGTCCGCCTCTGAAGGAAATTCTTCGACGCCTTCAAATTCCGGCATCGACAAGAAACATCCGTCGAGCGAGAATCGTCGGCCATGATAGCCGCACCGGATCAGCTTCGCTCTTCCTGGCTCTTCAACCAGTATCTTGCCACGATGTGTACAGACATTCGACAGGCAGCGAAATGAGTCGTTGTCCCTCGATAGTAACAATGGCTCGCCTAGCATCTCAGGCAACAGCATGACTGGTTTCAGATCTGCCACCTCATCCAGGTGGCAGAGGAACTGCCAGCTTCGAGCAAAGATCTTCTCTTTCGAGAGATCAAACCACGCCGGATCCGTGTAGAAATCCGAAGTGAGCGTTCGTGCCTTTTTTATGTCCGCATCGATGCTCAGGGAATCCATATCAATCGTCAAATTATGGTTTAGGAATTCCTCTTGGTGAGAAGGTATGCCGGGTGCTCGTCATCGCGTTCGAATCCGGTGCCGACCAAACCGTCTGCAAACGCCGCCTGGAACTCGCCGCGAATACGTATCTGCTCCGCTAGCGCGGCCGCCGGATCGCTTGCTACGAGTGCAAACCAGTCCGGCATGATTATCACTCTTGCTACTGTTTGCCGAGTCTCGACATATTTCTCGCCCGCCGCTAAAGCCTGAACCTTTGGGCTTTCAAGATGCCATTCCGCAAACAAACGGTCGCTCGCGAGACCGATCTCTTGGCCCGGAGCGGTTGTATAATCAACGCCGTAGAAATTCTCTTCGTATTCGCTGACTATCGCACCGAGCTTCTCGAGGTTGAAGTAAGCATTTCGAGATTTTACCGGTTCAAATGTCCATTTTATGTACCGAACCCCCTCGGCCAAGGCACGTGTTCGCTGTGCCCATTTTAGGCGGCCGCCGATCCCGTAACTCTGATATTCGCCGTGAACGGCGGTCATGTGCGAGTAAAATGCACGTTCGCCGCGCATAAATGCCGGGACGCTGAGCACAAAACCCACCAATCGCTCTCCGTCATACGCCCCGAGCGTAAATCCGCCGGCATTTTTCGTTACGATCAGGTGACGAACCGGCGACAATTCGACCTCGGGGAGAGCGAATACATCGCGTTGGAGTTGTACACAATCTGCAAGTTCATCGAGCGTTACACACTCACGTATTTCGATATTTTCCGCCATTTTTGATGTCCAAATGCTACCAAATCAACCGGCTAAACGCGAAAAATACTTGTTAACTTTTATACCCGGTATTTGATATCATCTAAAAGGCAGCCCACTGCCGTATGCCGCGCAAGTAAGTTTCCATAATGACCCCGCATTCCGCATTAGAGATCGAAGGGAATTTCCTGATGCATCCGTTTGCCGAGCTGATCGCCGAGATCGCTCAGGCACGGGTCACCGGTTCGCTGCGCGCATCGAATGGCGACAGGAAATGTGTCGTGTATTTTCGCAGCGGGATCGTTGTCTTTGCAGTCTCAAACGCGCGCTCGTCGCGGCTTTTCGACATCATGCTGCGACGCGGCAAGCTGTCTAAGAACGACCTCGCCGAGATACCAAATTTTGCCAACGACTTTGAGTTTTCTGCGTTTCTCAAGGAAAAGAATTTCCTATCGAAAACCGATGTTGACCGTCTTTTTTCCGATCAGATCGAAGGGATCTTGGTCGATCTCCTGACTTGGGAAAGCGGCGATTGGTCGTTCAGCTCTCTCGCAAGAATTCGCGACGGCCTTTCCTATCAGATCAATACCACGCGGCTATTGGTCGACTATGCCCGTACACTGGCGGTCGATAAAATGCTCAAGCGGTTTCGCAGCCTTGACGAGCGTTTCGTCCGCTCGGAACTTTCGGAAGCGAACTACGACCTATCCCCCGGCGAGGCATTTGTCCTGTCCCGTTCGATCGACGGCGAATTGTCCGCTCAGGACCTGGCACACGTTGCCGCAGTGACCGAGTCGGTCGCTCTCCAACTCATCTACACGCTCTGGCTCGGTGGATTATTGATACGAAAGGACTGGCAAGCGGCATTTTCCAAAGCCTCTATCTCGGCAATGCGCTCCGCAAAACTTGAACTAAAGGTCGAAGCGAAAATAGGCGAGACTCCAGCAAAACCTGCTGAAGTGAAGGCCCCTGAGCCCATACCAGTAGAAGATGCCAAACCGGTCGCTGAGGTAATATCGCTCGAGGAATATCTCACCCGCGTCGAGCAAGCATCCACGCACTACGACATTCTCGGCGTCGATGTTAAAGCTGATATAGACGAACTAAAACGCGCATACTTTTTCCTTGCAAAAATGTTCCACCCGGACCGTTTTCACTCCGAAGGCGGTGAAAAGCTCAAGCGGGTGCAGAACGCATTTACTCAGCTTGCTCAGGCGCACGAGACACTCAAGGCTCCTGACTCACGCGAAGTCTATGACTATCGTATGCGCAAAGAACTCGCCGAACGCGAGAAACGTGAGGCGTCGGGCGACACAGGGAACATTCAGTCTGGGCAGGCAGCCGAGAATTTCGATCGCGGCTTTGACCTCCTGATGGATCAGAACAGTGAAGGAGCGACACCGTTTCTTGCCCGAGCTGCCCATTTCGCTCCGAAAAATGCACGCTACCGGGCATATTACGGCAAAGCCCTCTCGTCGGACGACAAGCAGCGACATAAGGCAGAGGCCGAGATGCAGGCGGCGGTCAAGATCGATCCGGACAATCCAACCTACCGCCTCATCCTGGCCGAATTCTTCATTCAGGTGAATCTGATGAAACGAGCCGAGGGCGAACTCAACCGCCTCTTAGCGATCTACCCGAGCAATCGCGAGGCTCGAGCGCTGCTCGATTCCATCAGGGTAAAAACGTAACAAAAAAGACTCTTGAACTTTACTGCTCGAAAGGCGAAACTAGATGTGTGCAAAGTATTCTGCCCGAGCGAACTGAAACCGACGCAAAACTGCTCGCTCTCTCCGAGAGGATAGACGAATTTGAAGGCTACGCCCTACCGCACGCACGCCGTGTTGCCGCGATAGCTCTCTCGCTCGGCTCATCATTTAATCTCGCATCTCGCGATCGTTTCTTTCTCGAACAAGCTGCCCTTATCCACGACATCGGCGAATTGACGATGAATCGCGAGTACATCCGCGCCCGCCGAGGCCTCAGCGTCGCCGAGCGGATCGACCTCGAACGCCATCCTGTGATCGGCGAACAGGAAGCCGCCAAGCTAGGCCTGCCGCGCGGTGTGCAGCTAATTATCCGCTGGCATCACGAATGGTGGAACGGCGGAGGCTATCCGGACGCGATCGTCGGCGATCAGACACCGCTCGCCGCGAGGATCCTGCGCGTTGCGGATACGTTTGCAGCAATGACCGGCTCGCGGCCCTTTAGAGTTTCGCTTTCAAACGAGGACGCCAAAAAATATCTCACCGAGTGGGCCGGGATCGAATTTGACCCGATGGTCGTGAAGACATTTTTGACCCTCGACCTCCGCGAGGCCGAAGCTCCGGTCGCCGCTCATCGTCCGGCGTCGACTGATCCATTCGAAGACGGTTTCTCGCTGATATAGCCGCTTTTTGAATTCTTAATTTTACATTTTTAATTCCACAGATGGTTGGACAAACAAAAAACTCACCAAAAAGCTGGCTCGCGTTCGACCTAAACGTCCTTCGTCGCCTCACGTTTACGACGGTCGCACTTCCATTCACCGATCAGCCGGCTCTCGGCGCCTATCTCAAGCGTTGGAACGCACGTGTTCTCGCAAATGATCCGGTTCAGTCGGTCTGGGCTCGTTCTCTGTCCGAGATCACCAACAACGGCCAGAAACTCTCGTCCGACGAAGTCGATGCCGTTCTCGAAGACGCTTATGTGCCCGGATATCGTCTGAAGAATGAGGCCTTGAGCGTGTGGTTTAGCGAGGTGGACGCGTGGTGGTTCGACAATGTCCGTCGAAATATCGACCGCCTGCCTTCGCAAATGTCACAGGCGATCGCGTCGAGCATCGTGATGGCGACGGGTGATTATGCGATGTCGTTCACGGAACAGAACCGCGAACTCCGTCAACCGCTTTCATCCGTATTCAAACGCCTCTGGTCGATCCAGCCCGAGTCGTTCAACAACGGCCAGAGCAATGCCTCGACTAACAAGAATGCCGACGATTTTCTCGCCGAGACACCGGCCGAACTGATGTTCCTCCGTCTGCCAAGTGCTCACGCTCAAAATCTGCGAACCTACCTCGGTCGTGCCGCATGGCGGGAAGAATGGCTTCGCGGCGGCAGTGCATTCTGGGACACGCTAGAAGCCGCAATGTCCGGCAAACTCGGAGCCGCCACAGAAACAAAATCCCAATACCTACACCTCCTCGAAGGCACGCTCCGCCGGGCCTCGCACATCAAACAATGGGCCATCGCCCACGTTGAACACGGCTTCATCCAGACTCAAGACATAGTCGACGCATCGCCTCGATCCGCCAAGTTAATACCGTTTTACACCAAGGATTTTTCAGAGTTGACGGGCACGAAAGCTGTCATTATCACGGCGTAAATGTACGACAGACCGCCTGGTGGGTCGAGAGGCCTCGCGACCGGTTAAGTCCGCCCAAACCGAACCGATGAACAGGCTAGGCAGCCTGTTTCTACTTTTCGCTCCCTGATAAACCAAACCACACCCGCCAACGCCGACAATAAGCCTGAAAATATCGTCAAAGTCTGCGGCGTAATGTAAAACATCAATCCGCTCGAAACATAGCTAGAGATACCAAAAACGGTCAGCTCGGCACCGCGCTCGAGGGTGGAGAGGCGGCCGCGGATGTAGTCGGGCAGGCTCCGCTGGAACATCGTTTCCTGCACCGCGTATTCGACGCCAACTATCGCTCTCGATACAAAAGCAAAGATCGAAAAAGACAGTAGCGTCGGCATCAGGCCGCCGATGGCAAAAAGCACTCCGTGCAAGATCAAAGTCCATCCGATAAACCCGTGATTCGAGCCTTTCCGGTCTAAGAAGGTCGATGTCCGATGCGCGATCAACATTCCGACCGTGAGGCCAAAACCACTCGCCGTCCATAGCAAAGCGACCGCGACATCAGGATTCCAGCCCTCAGTCCCGGCGAAATACACACCGCCGACACGATCGAAAATGACATTTATAGCACCGCCACCGGTCGCCCAGATCATGTTCATCGTCAGTATCGTCAGGGCGAAATGATTCTTGACCGAGTAACTAAAACCCTCGCGAAGCTCCGTAATGAACGAAGCTCGCGGATCGGCGGCAACAAAATTCGGCTGTTCTGATGGCGGAGTTTGCTTGCGTCGAAACCTCATCGAGGACATTCTCGACGCGGTCTTTTCATCGCGAGTCGCTTCCTCCGGGATGAGCCAAACCGTGTACGCCGAGATCAGGAACGACACCGCATTGATAATAAATGCGACCTCATAACCAAACGCCGCCGACGCCCAACCGCCAAGAGCGGACCCGACCGCCATCAGCAAAAATCGCGTTGAGAATAGCAAGGCTGTCCCGGCAAGCAATCCTTCTTTCCCAGTTAGATTCGGAGCCGCCGCATTCTTCGCTCCGTCAAAGAATGCTCCAGTCGTGTGCAGCAAGATCGTCGCCACATACGCGATCCACAGATCACTGGCATCATTAACCAACAAAAATGACAGCGCGATCGCAAACCGTGCAAAATCCGTCGCGATCATCACCTGCCGCCGCGAAAACCTGTCAACAAACGTCCCCGCGATCGGCGAAGCCAACGCAAACGGCAGCAATCTTGCCACAAAAAACAACCCTGCCGCCGTCGGCGAAGCGTCCGAAACAAGGCGCACCAATCCCAAACCGGCGATAAAATTGAACCAGTTACCAAGCTCCGAAATAAATTGCCCGGCCAGCAGATTGCGAAAATTCCGATTCCCGCGGATCAACTCACCATAGGTCAGCGAACGCATTTAGATAGGATAGACGGTCGGAGAAGATGGAACAACGGATTAACGCATATTAACGCTGATAGAGTAAAGGCTCGAAAATCTGTGTTGATTCGCGTTAATCCGTTTATTCATCTCTTTCTGGGTTGAACACATTCTTTACGACACGGATCGTATTGCAATGAATATCCACCGTATCCTCGATCTTCTCCGCATATCCGCCGCTCATAGTGGTCACGATCGGGATTCCCTCTGATCGCGCAAAGTTCAAAACAACCTCATCGCGGCGGCGCAGTCCTTCTTTGGTCAAAGCGAGGCGGCCGAGGCGGTCGTTTTCGTATGGGTCGGCTCCGGCTAGGTAGAAAATGATGTCGGCGTCGTGCAGGCGGATGCGACTCAAGGCGTGTTCGAGGGTGTCAAGGTATTCCGCGTCGGCGGTGCCGTCGGCGAGTTCGATATCGAGGCGTGAGGTTTCTTTGAAGAGCGGGAAATTCTTTGCTCCGTGCATCGAAAATGTAAAAACCTCGAGTGAATCCTGAAAGATGAACGCCGTTCCGTTGCCCTGATGAACATCGAGATCGATGATCAAGAACCGCTCGGCCAGCCTTTCCCGCTGCAACACACGGATCGAGACCGCGACGTCATTCAATACACAAAACCCTTCTCCGCGATCAGGATATGCGTGGTGCGTCCCACCAGCAAGATTCGACGAAACTCCATCGACCAAAGCCCGCCGCGATGCATTGATCGTCCCCGATATCGCATGAAACGAACGCCGCACCAATGCCTCGGACCACGGCAAACCTAGCTTGCGTATCTCCTTAGCCGTCAGCGTTCCGTTGGTCAGCCGGTCGATATAATCTTCAGTATGAACGAGCAGCAGATCGTCGCGTTCGACACGTTCGGGAGCATTGATCTCCTCGGGCAATAAAGTTCCCTCGGAAACCAATATGTCCCGTGCTATCTCAAATTTTCGTATCGGAAAAACGTGGCCTTCGCCGATGTCGGCGTAGTAGTAGGGCGAGTAAAAAATGCTGTACGGCATTGAGTAGATGTTAGCGAACAGCAGCATCGCTCACAAATCAAAAAAAAGAAAGGCCGCAAACTTCGCGACCTTTCTTATAGCACCTCCCGGAGTGCCTCACACGGTAACCGCCTTCATCAGACCACAGGTCGACGGCCCGTTACGAGTTGTACAATAAGTACTATCAAAGCCACCACAAGGAGAATGTGGATCAAACTACCAACCGACGCCCCCGCAAAACCAAAACCGAGAGCCCACAGAATCAACAAGATCAAAATAATCGTCCAAAGCATCGTTCCTTTCCCCCTTTTCGTCCCCAATGTAACGAGCCAATATGCTCGATTAATCCAATAGTATCGGCATTCGACCTGCGTGTCGGTAATCCACGATACAATCCCAAATCGAATTATTTTGCGTTTCAGCAATAAAACACTTGACATTCGTTGCAACGTGTGATATTTTCGTTTCGTTTGATGGATCTTTGACAATTTATTGGGTATTTAAAAAGGCGGGAGGCATCGGTGTGCGGCCGATGCCCGGTGTGCAATTTTAGTTTTACGGTACTTGAGGCGGGCGAAAAAAGGGGAATTTGTCTGTCTTATGCAACGAAGTCATCGAGCGCAGTCGATGAGTCATGCATTGTCCTGTTAAACCTCGAGAGTTTGTAGAGTGCTCTCGGCGTTGATCTGTTGACGAACAGTTCGACGCTTTCGCACGAAGTTGGCAAGTCGGCGAAATGCTAGTGCAAAACCGGAATAGACCAGAACCGCTCCGCCGATACACGCAACAAATCCGATGAACTGGCCGATCAAGCCAAACGATTCGCCCGTATGAGTGAACCGCATCCAAGAGCGCACTTGGGACGCGGCGATCTTATCGGCGTACGGTTCCCATTTGACGACCTCGGTGCTGGCCGCATCGAGCGTCAGAGTGGCACGGCCAAAGATGTTCCAGTCTTTGGCTTCGTCGATCGTGAACGTTGCTTCTTTCGTGAACGGCATTCTGACACTAATGCTTTTCCAGATGTCACCCTGAGCTACCGTGTGCGACGTGGCTTTCGCCCAGAGATAGTCAATATTTTCCGGGACGACAAATGGCGGCGGCGGTGTCTGGGGCGCTGGAGCCGTCGGATTTGGTTTTGGGACGTCGTCGCCGGTGAGCGTGTAGATCAGGTTTCCGGCCCACTGGTAAGAGATCACGGCGGCCGTTATGGTCAGAACAACCAAGACCAGGGACGACCAAAATCCGATCGTCGTGTGCCAGTTGAAATCACGTGGCTTTCCTGTAACTCCCGACCTAAACCAAATCCTGGGACGTAAATGCTGCCACGTAAGCTGTCGCGGGAACCAGACATAAAGGCCTGTGATCGCGAGTCCGAGAAACATCAGATTACACGCTCCCGTTATCGCCTTCCCGACCGGCCGACCATCGCCCGACATCATCAGCCAGCGATGCAGATCGGTCATCGTCCCAAAGAATGCCCGGGCACTTTTGTTACCCTCGCCGGTGATTTTTCCGGTGTACGGATCGACAAAAACCGACCCTTCGCGGCCAAGTCCGACATTTACGGCAGCCGTCGGATCATTCTGGGACGTGTAAGTTGCGGGACGTGCCGCAGGCTTTTTCTCAAGTACATTCGCAAGTATTACACTCGGCTGCAAACGACTCTCGCCTTCTGGGACGTGCCTTTGGCTATGCTCGAGATTCGCGAGAATATCCTTCTCAAAAGACAACGCCGCACCGGTCACGCACATGATAAAGATCACAATGCCCCCGACCACGCCGAGCACGAGATGGAGCCAGAAGATTGATTTTTTCAATATCTTCATCGCTTAATGCACCACTGCGTTCACATACGACTCAGCATCATGGTCGATCAGATCGATCACCGATCCTGGGACGTGCCAGCCGCCGCAGTAGTTGATATCCACGACCGCCTCGGTGAACGCGGCAAAATCTTCGCGTGAAAAATTGAGCACCATTCCCTTCACGCCCATATGCACGACGCCGCAACCGGCACAGTGCCACAACTTCACACCGGCCATTTCTCTGTTAGGTTTTGCCTTTCGAATGATCTCCATTACCTGCTCCTCGAAATTTCAACGACCCCCAAATGCCTTCGCCTCATAGAATTGAACCTGTCCATCAGTATTGAAAATGACTTTCAATATCGTAAGAATAGCGATTTGGATTTGCGCTGTCAATTCGGACAACGGCTTTCGAGCGAAGGCGCAAAAAAGGCAGGCCCAGCCTGCCTTAGAGGAGTTGACACTGAATATTTGTATCTATCGACCCGTAAAATTCGGCGGACGTTTTTCGAAGAATGCGGCGACTCCTTCTTTGAAATCGGCCGACTTGCCCGACTCGATCTGGCATTCGTGTTCGAGGGCGAGTTGCTGTGTGAGATCGTTCGAGAACGAGGCGTTCATCATCTGTTTGATGCGGCCGATCGATCCGGTCGGGCCGACGGCGAGTTTGGCGGCGAAGGCGTTTGCTTCTTCCAGAAGCGACGCAGCAGGCACGATCTTATTGATCATTCCTATCGCTAACGCCCTATTAGCATCGACGGCATCGCCGGTCATAAATAGTTCGGTTGCGATCTTTTCGCCGACTGCACGCGGCAAAAAAAATGTGCCGCCGCAATCCGGCGTCAAGCCTATACGCACAAAAGCCTCGCGGAATGCGGCATCATCAGCCGCGATGACGACATCGCAAGCAAGTGCAAAATTCACTCCCGCACCGGCACACACGCCATTTACGGCAGCAACAAAAGGCACCGGCGTCTCGCGGATCAGCCGTATCACGCCATGCAGGGCACCAAGCGGATCTTCAAGAAACGCCTCGATGCGGCCTTCTCTTTCCCACATGGATTTCATCTCACGCAGATCGCCGCCCGAGCAAAATGCTCGACCATTCCCGGTCAAGATCACGGCACGAGCATCATCCAAGATGACCCGCCGAAACGCTGCATCGAGATCCATCGTCAATTGCATCGACAATGCATTCAACGCATCAGGCCGGTTCATCGTTACGGTGGCGACACCGTTGTTTAGTTCATATGTGACAGTTTCAAATTCCATATTTACGCATGTCGAGCCCGCGAGCGGCTGGCTTCGTGACAATCTTTGCAGAGCACCGAGCGGCCGACCTTTGGCTGGAACGGCACGGTGTCGTGGCGTCCGCAATGATCGCAGACGATCTCAAAACGCTTCGGAGCATCCTCGCGTTGCGCAGCTTTCTTCGAACGGCATTTCGCACACCGCTGCGGCTGCATCATGTTACGTTGGTAAAAGATCTCCTGATCTTTTTCGCTAAAGATAAAAATATCTTTACACTGAACACACGGTATCTCGATATCCGGCATCGCTTTTTCCTCCAATAATTCTGGATTGTCGGTTGTTGGTATTGATGTTATCACAACGGAAAGGTTTGATTAAACGCGACCGCTCGTACGCTTTGCCAAGCGCGGCGATCGAGTCTATATTTGTGTTTCATATGGAAAAAACAACGACCAAATACCGCTGGGAAGACATGCCCCGCGAGACAGTGACCGATAGTCTCGATCGGCGGCTGATCACCGCTGAACAGATGATGCTTGCCCACGTTTACCTAAAGAAAGGCTGCATCGTACCGCAGCATTCGCACTATAATGAGCAACTGACTTACATCCTCGAAGGCTCTTTGAAATTCTGGATCGGCGAAGAAATGCGAGAGGAAATCGTAAGTGCAGGCGAGGTTCTCGTGATCCCGTCAAACGTCCTCCACAAAGCCGAGGCTCTCGAAGACACACTCGACGTCGACATCTTCAGCCCGCCGCGACAGGATTGGCTGGATAAAACGGATGATTATTTGAGGAAGTAGGTTTTGGGTTTTGGGCTTTTGGGCTTTTGGCTTCTGCATCGAACAAAAACCAAAGACCCAAAACCAAACACATTTATGGATCTCGGACTAAAAGGAAAAACTGCTCTCGTGTGTGCGGCGAGTCAAGGACTTGGCTATGCGACCGCGCTTGAAATTGCTAGAGAAGGCGCGTCGATCCTGATCTGCTCGCGGCGGGAACATGCGATCAATGCGGCGGCTGAATCGATACGCAAGGAAACTGGAGCCGAGGTGCTTGCTGTAGCGGCCGACGTTTCGGCCACGGCAGATATCGAACGTTTAGTCGGCGCCGGGGTTGAGAGGTTCGGCAAGATCGACATTCTCGTCACCAATTCTGGTGGGCCGCCAGCCGGGCCGTTCGATTCGCTTACCCGCGAATCCTGGGATGATGCAACACGCATTTTACTAACGAGCGTGATCGAGCTAACCAAGCTCGTTCTGCCGGGCATGCGAGAACGCCGCTGGGGCCGCATTCTGAACGTCACCTCGATCGCCTCAAAACAACCGGTCGACAACCTGATGCTCTCAAACAGCCTCCGAGCCGCAGTCACGGGCTTTGCCAAAACCCTCGCAAACAAGGTCGCCGCCGACGGCGTGACAGTTAACAACATTCTGCCTGGCTACACACGCACCGAACGCCTCGACGAGCTGATCGAATTCCTCGCCGAAAAAGAATCACTTACCGCCGACGAGATCCGCGGCCGCTGGGAAGCCGAGATCCCAATGCGGCGCCTAGGCGAACCGCACGAATTTGGAGCGTTAGCTACTTTTTTGGTTTCGGAAAGGGCGAGCTATATCACCGGAAGCTCGATAGCTGTGGATGGTGGTTGGACTAAATCCTTGTTCTAGTTTCCTGCGGCTATGCCGCTCTATTTGCGGAAAAGCTCTGCTTTTCCGCAAGCCTAATACAAACTCCTGCGGCTACGCCGCCGCTAGCGCAGAAATGTGTGACTTAACAGTCTTTCCGAGTGTTTCGAGATTATATCCCCCCTCAAGACACGAAACGACCCGCCCGGAACAAACTTCACTAGCCCAATTCTTCAACGTCGTCGTCATCGAGGCAAAATCTTTATCCTCAAGCTTCAATTGCCCCAGCGGATCGGTCAGATGGGCATCGAATCCAGCCGAGATCATTATCAGATCTGGCTTGAAATTCTTTGAGATGTCCTCGAGAGCACTTTCGAACATCCGTTTTTGCTCTTCAGCAGAGGTGTTTGCTTTGACAGGCACATTCATCGTCGAACCAAGCCCGCGACCAAATCCGGTCTCGCCTCGGCTGCCCGAACCGGGATACCACGGGTATTGATGCATCGAGAAAAAATGAACTGTCGGGTCGTCGTAGAAGATTCCCTGCGTGCCGTTACCGTGGTGCACATCCCAATCGATGATAGCGACGCGGTCGATCTCTTTGTAATTATTCTGAGCATACCGAGCCGCGACCGCGACGTTATTGAACAAACAAAAGCCCATCGCGTGTTCCGAAGTCGCATGATGCCCCGGCGGCCGCACGACCACGAACGCATTATCCGCCGTGCCTTGCATCACCGCATCGACACCCGCGATCGCCCCGCCGGCCGCATACAGCCCGGCCTCAAAAGACTTCATCGAGATCGTCGTATCAGCATCGAGCCGATCCTGCCCATGAGCAAACGCCCCCTCGACCCGTTTATAATGCTGCGGCGTATGCGCCGCCTGTATCAACCCCTTCGAAGCCTTCTCCGGCGTGATCTCAACAAGACTCGACCAAAACTTCTCATCTTTGCGCAGCACATCCATCACAGCCGTATACCGTTTAGGCGTCTCGGGATGCCCCGGCCCGGTGTCATGCTTCTCGTAAATCGGATGATGGATAAGTGCCGTTTTCATTTATTAAACTATCAACTATCAACTATTAACTGTCCAGAAGAAGTTAGCTTTCTTCAGTGAATAGTGAAAAGTTGATAGTGGAAAGTTCAGTGCGAGAACTATCCACTACCCACTGCCGACTTGTCACTGAAGAAAACTAACTCTTCTCGTTCGAGCAGCGGAACGGTAAATGGTATATTTCGGTTTTACCCAATGACAGAAATTCTGAGAATCCAGGCTATCGATTCGCACACCGGCGGCGAACCGACCCGTGTGGTTGTCGGCGGCTTTCCCGATCTTGGTGCAGGAACGATGGCTGAGCGTCTCGACGTTTTTCGACGAGAACAAGATGAACTGCGTTCAGCGGTGGTGTGCGAGCCGCGTGGACACGATGCGGTTGTTGGAGCCCTGCTTTGCGAACCGATAAACCCTGATTCCGCTGCCGGAGTCATCTTTTTCAACAACGTCGGCTACCTGGGAATGTGCGGCCACGGCACGATCGGTCTGGTCAAAACCCTCGAGTACATGGGCCGCATCACTGCGGGAACACACAAGATCGAAACGCCCGTCGGCACCGTCGAGGCTGAACTTGGTGCGGACGGGATGGTAACGATAACGAATGTTCCGAGCTATCGATACGCAAAAGATGTCGTGGTCGAAGTTCCCGGCATCGGCAATGTGACGGGCGACATTGCCTATGGCGGCAATTGGTTTTTCCTCATCGGTGAACACGCGCTGACGATCGAGCTAGCAAATCTCGAACAACTGACAGATTTCTCAGTTGCAGTCCGAAACGCCCTAACTACAAACAACATCGCAGGTGCCGACGGAGCCGAGATCGACCACATCGAGCTTTTTTCGCCAACACCAACAGCCGACAGTCGCAACTTCGTCCTCTGCCCCGGCCTCGAATATGATCGGTCGCCTTGCGGGACCGGAACGAGTGCGAAGCTCGCATGTCTTTACGCTGACGGCAAACTCAAGATCGGCCAAACGTGGCGCCAGGAAAGCTTGATCGGGAGTGTTTTTGAAGGGCAAGTTAAGGTTGACGGCGACAAGATCATTCCGGTCATTCGCGGAACTGCCCACGTTACCGCCGAATTGGAACTTCTACTCGACGAAAGTGACCCATACCAATTCGGGATAAAATGATACGTAAGAAAAAGTAAACACGAATTAACACGAAAAAAATACGAATGAAGAACCGAGTATTGTTGAGTTGTTTCTTTTCCTATTCGTGTCTTGATTCGTGCGTATTCGTGGTCAAAAATCTTCTCGGTTCCATTACTAATGAGCTATGACGTTGCTATCATCGGTGCGGGAATAGTCGGTGCGGCCTGTGCCGCCGTACTCACGCGCGAAGGTATGAGCGTTATCGTATTAGACGCGGGCGGTGTTGCTACGGGTTCGACCGCCGCCGGGATGGGACACATTGTTGTGATGGATGACAGCGAGGCACAGTTTGCGCTGACGCAATATTCGCAAAAGCTATGGAAGAAACTCGCCGCCGAAATGCCTGTGAGTTGTGAATTCGAACACTGCGGCACGATCTGGGTCGCGGCTGACGACGAGGAAATGGATGAGGTTCGCCGTAAGCACGAATTCTACAAAACGCACGGCATCGCGACCGAGATTCTCGATGAGAAAGCTCTACGAGAAGCTGAACCAAACCTCGCCGAAGGCTTAGCAGGCGGTCTTAGAGTCGCAGGCGATTCCGTAGTTTATCAACTGACCGCGACAACATATTTGATGGACAAAGCCGTTGCAAAAGGTGCCGTTCTCAAAACTGGAACGCGAATCGTAAGCGTCAATGACGGCGACGTTGAGCTTGAAAATGGAGCTGTGATCGCAGCCGGTAACGTGATAAATGCCGCTGGAGCGTTTGCCTCCGAGTTATCGCCCGAACTCAACATCAAGAAAAGAAAAGGCCATCTGGTGATAACCGAACGGTATCCAAATTTTGTTTCCCACCAGCTCATCGAGTTGGGCTATCTAAAATCGGCGCACGGCAAGGACGCCGATTCTGTCGCATTTAACGTCCAGCCGCGAAGTACCGGACAAGTATTGCTTGGTTCTTCCAGGCAGTTTGGGGCCGAGACAAGTGAGATCGATAATTCGATAGTGTCCAGAATGACCGCGAGAGCATTCGAATACATGCCAAAGCTACGAGATCTTGCCGCCGTTCGCATCTGGACTGGTTTCCGCCCGGCGACACCCGACAATCTGCCATACATCGGCAAGATCCCGGGCTTCGAGAACGTCTACGCCGCCGCAGGACACGAAGGCCTTGGCATTACGACTTCGCTCGGCACGGCTGAGCTTTTGACAGACGAGATCTTGGGCCGAAAACCTGCGATCTCACCCGAGGCATATCTTCCGGGGCGGTGATGTAAGAATTAACGCAGAGTGAGCAGGGAACGCAGAGTCCTTTTTTCTCTCTCTGCGAGCTTCGCGGTCTTTGCGTTAAAAAATAACGATGCCGAAATTGACCCTAAATGGAAACGAGATAGAAATCGCCGACGGAACTACCGTCGCCGTCGCGATCCTGTCGTCGGGCATCGATAATTTCAGATCGTCGGTCACCAGCGAATCGCGTGGCCCGCTTTGCGGTATGGGCATTTGCTTCGAATGCCGTGTGACGATCAATGGAGAAAAACATCAGACAAGTTGCACGCGTGTAGCTGAAGAAGGAATGGAGATCGTGACCGGTGAATAAGATAAGCACAGACATTCTTATCATCGGTGGCGGCGCGGCTGGCATGTCCGCCGCTCTTGCAGCGTCATCGAATCGAGATCTTGGCATCACGCTCATCGACGACAACCCACGCCTCGGCGGCCAGATCTGGCGGGCGGAATTGGGAAAGACGAAATCGCCTGAGGCTTTGAAATTGATCACCGCGATCGAATCCGGCCGCATCGGGATCGTGAATAACGCACAAGTTTTCGCGGCCCAAAACGAGAATTCGCTCTTGGCCCAAACGCCGACAGGCTCGACCGAATTCGAATACCAAAAGTTAATCATCGCGACCGGAGCACGGGAAAGATTCCTACCATTCCCCGGCTGGACACTGCCTAACGTACTAGGAGCGGGCGGTTTACAGGCTTTAGTCAAAGGCGGGCTAAACGTTGAGAACAAGCTGATCGTCGTTGCCGGAACCGGACCATTGCTGCTCGCCGTCGCTGAATATCTAAAGTCAAAAGAAGCAAACGTCGTCGCCATCGCAGAGCAAACATCGGCGGCAAATCTTCGGCGATTTGCTTTTGGACTATGGCGTTCACCTTCGAAACTAGCTCAGGGTATCGCCCTTCGCTCAAAGCTCATCGGCGTTCCATACCTGACCGATTCCTGGGTCGAAAGTGTCAGTAGCCCGCACGTGAGTAAGGGCTCAACGTCAGCACCACTCAATATTACGTTCACGCGAAATCGCAAAACCTGGACCATCGACGCCGACTATCTCGCCTCCGGCTTCCACCTCGTACCAAACACCGAGCTCGCATCGCTCCTCGGATGCCGCGTTGAGAACAGCTTTGTCGCCGTCGATGAATTTCAGCGGACTTCGTGCGAGAATATCTATTGTGCAGGCGAACCGACCGGAATTGGTGGCGTCGAGGCATCTTTGATCGAAGGCAAGATCGCGGGTTTCGCGGCTGCGGACAACGAGGCCGAGGCGCGACTACATTTTGCCGAACGCGAAAAGACGGGAAAATTCGCTGAGCGATTAAACAGAGCATTTGCTCTTCGAGATGAATTGAAGCATCTAGCCGACGACGACACGATCATTTGCCGGTGCGAAGACGTAAGCTACGGCTCGATAAGAGATTTCGATTCCCGTCGCGAAGCAAAATTGCAGACACGCTGCGGTATGGGAGCCTGTCAGGGCCGTATTTGCGGGGCAGCGACTGAGTTTTTATTTGGCTGGGAGGCCGACACGGCGAGGCCGCCGATATTTCCTGTTAGGATGGAGAATCTATGACGATGAACTGGACGGGCGTCATGCCTGCGATAACGACTTGTTTCGATGAGAACCTGAATATCGATCACGAGTTTACGGCGAAACACGTAAACTGGCTGGTCGACAACGGCTGCACCGGTATAGTGACCAACGGCTCGCTGGGCGAGGGCGGCACGTTCTCGCTTGAGGAGAAGATCGCCCTTTGGAAAACGGTTGTTGAGGCCGTGGGCGATCGCGTCCCGGTCGTTGCGGCGATCGCGTCGATGACGACCGCCGATGCATGTGCTCAAGCCGTCGAGGCCGAGTCCGCCGGATGTAGCGGCCTCATGGTTCTACCGCCTTACGTCTACAAAGGCGATTGGCGTGAGATGAAATATCATATTAGCGAGATCGTAAAGGTGACGAATCTATCGTGCATGCTCTACAACAACCCCGTCGCCTACGGCACCGATTTCCTCCCCGAGCAAGTCGCCGAACTCGCCGCCATGCTGCCAAACCTAAAAGCAGTAAAAGAATCCAGCACCGACGTCCGACGCGTGACCTCAATCAAAGCACTCTGCGGCGATGATCTGACGATCTTCGTCGGCGTGGACGATTGCATCGTCGAAGGCGTCAACGCCGGCGCCACAGGCTGGATCGCCGGGCTGGTCAGCGCGTTTCCAAAGGAATCAGTCGACCTACTTAACTACGCAATGAACGGCGAAAAAGAAAAGGCTCGTGAGCTAAACGAATGGTTCCTGCCGCTTTTGAGACTCGACACCGTGCCAAAATTCGTCCAGCTCATCAAACTCGTCCAGGAAAAGGTCGGCTGGGGCAACACACGAGTCCGCCCGCCGCGTCTGGAATTGACCGGAACCGAACTCGAAGAAACTATAAAGATCATCGATCACGCACTGGCGACACGCCCGCTAAGCGAAGCCGCCGTTGCCTGACCGCCGTTACAGAGATCTGTTGCAGAAGCCCGCACGAAGTGAGGGCACCCGCTCGGAAGAAATGAATATTGAATTAACCGGAACCTCGATCATCGGAAACAGTCGCGGAGCGATCACGTCAGATATATTCACGGCCTTCGATCCGACCACAGGAAACGCCGTTGAGCCGCCGTTCTATTCGGCAACCCTCGACGAACTGAACGGTGCCGCAGATCTCGCCGACTCAGCAAGAATCCCCTACGGCAACATCCCCGGCCGAGATAGAGCAGTTTTCCTCCGAAAGATCGCCGACAATATCGAAGCTCTCGGCGACACGCTTATCCACCGTGCTTCGCTCGAAACGTCTCTGCCAAATGCGAGATTCGTCGGCGAACGCGGACGCACCTGCGCTCAACTCCGCATGTTCGCCGACCTGCTCGACGAAGGCTCGTGGGTCGATGCCCGTATTGATCACGCAATTCCAGATCGCGAACCTCTGCCAAAACCGGATGTGAGATCGATGCTTCGTCCGCTGGGCCCGGTCGCGGTATTTTGTGCGAGCAATTTCCCGCTAGCGTATTCAGTTGCAGGCGGAGATACGGCATCAGCACTCGCAGCCGGCTGTCCGGTGATCGTAAATGCACACATCGCTCATCCCGGAACTGCGGAACCCGTCGGAATCGCGATCGCAAATGCCGCTAAAGAGTGTGGTATGCCGGAGGGCGTTTTCAGCCTCTTGTTTTCAAGCGGCTACGAGATCGGACAGGCGTTGGTAAGACATCAGGCGATAAAAGCGGTCGGATTTACCGGTTCCCGACGGGGCGGGCGGGCTCTGATGGATATTGCCGCGGCACGGCCAGAGCCTATCGCGGTTTATACCGAGATGAGCTCGGTCAATCCGACGTTTATTCTGCCGAGTGCGGTCAAGGAACGTGGCGACGCGATAGTTGCAGGCCTACATGCATCGGTAACGGGCGGAGTTGGGCAATTCTGCACAAAGCCGGGGCTTGTGTTCGTTCCCGATGACGCGACGGACTTTATTTCGAATTTCAAATCTCAAATCTCAAATACATCGACCGCTCCGCTCCTGACCGGCGGAATTCAGAAGAGCTATCGAACCGCGAACGAAGCTCGAGCGACCGAAACCCAGATCGTCGCGAATACCGAAACGGAACTGCCCGGCTTTTCCGTAAACCCCTCTGTTTTTGAGACGTCAGCGGTCGAATTTCTCAACACACCTGAGTTGAACGAAGAGATCTTCGGTCCGACAACACTTCTGATTCGATCAAATGACCACGACGAACTGATCAAGATCGCCAATGCACTTGAGGGCCAATTGACCGCATCCATCCACGGCACCGACGACGATCTGATCGAATACGCCGATCTCATCGCGATCCTAGAAACAAAGGTCGGCCGCCTAATATTTAACGGTTTCTCGACCGGCGTCGAGGTCTGCCCGTCAATGGTCCACGGCGGGTCGTACCCGGCTACGTCGGATGGGCGCTCGACGGCTGTTGGGACGCGGGCCATCACGCGGTTTGCCCGTTTGGTTTGTTATCAGAATTTCCCCGATGCGGCGTTACCTGATGAATTGAAGGAGTCGAATCCGTTGGGAATGTGGCGGATGACTGACGGGGTTTTCGGAAAGTAATTACTCAGATTCAAAACCGGATAGTTTTAACACAAAATCCGGCACGGTCGGCTCGTCGGGCAAAACGTTCTCGCGACCTCGGTCTAACGCCCAGCGATGGAGCCAGGAAATTCCAGCCCCGCCGACGAACTTGTCAGGCTGACGATAGGCGTCATCTTTCAACGCCGTTTCGAGGTCGACAAAGTGGTAGCCACGCCGCTTGAACATCGCTGCAAGATCCTCAAAATAGTCCGAGTTAATAAAATTGGCATGGATCAGCAAGGTCTGTGCGATCTCGCGGCCGAATAGATTGACCGACTGCCGCTCCCAATACTCCAGCTTCTTTTCCATGTACGGCACATACGCGTCGCCCACCTTTTTCATCAGATGTTTGTCGCCTCGGTCATAGGCAATATCGTACGACCGCGAGAAAATATAGTCCGCATTGTCGAACGAGATCGGAGCGATGGTGTAGCCATGCTCGGTAAGGAATTTATCAAAGTCAGCTTTTATCTCAAGCGTCCGTCCGGTCTGCAAAAACGGATGGCGGAAAAAACGAATTTTTTGCCCTTTCGCGGCAAGCAGTTCTTTCGTGATCGTTTCGCCTTTCAGCAGATCGACTTGGTAATCAGCGAGCGGTATCTGATTGAGGCTGCGGTGTGAAAAGGTGTGATTGCCGAGTTCTAGCCCAGCCGCGAGCCACATCCGGAGCAGATCGATCTGCTTTTCGTCACGTTTGTCGCCCACGTAGAGCTTGTTCTCATTCACAAATCCGATCGCCGGGACCTTCGCTTTTTTGATGTGGCCCAGCAGCTTCTTTGTGATCTCTTGACGATTTTTGAGCGTGCCGCGTGTCGAAACGACCGGAAGATCGTCAATTGTGATGGCGACCTGGCGATTCGACTGAGACAACAGAGGAGCGAAAGAGATAAGAACAGCAGCGATGGATAAAACAAACTTCATTATTTAGCAAAAACTTGGGACATATCCGTAAACGACTTGAATTCCAAAGCGTTCCCGCTCGGGTCGAGGAAGAACATCGTCGCCTGTTCGCCGACCTCGCCAGCGAAGCGGATCCTGGGCTCGATAACAAATTTAACACCTTTTGCGGTGAGCTTATCGGCTAACGCGCTCCATTCGTCCATCGGAAGAATGATGCCAAAATGCGGCACGGGAACGCTATCAGAATCGACCTCGTTCGAAGCCTTAATGCCGGAATTCGGTGCGAGATGAGTAACTATCTGATGTCCATAAAGGTCAAAATCGATCCAACGGTCCGAACTGCGGCCTTCTTCACAGCCAAGCAAACCGCCATAAAATTCGCGTGCGGCATCAAGATCGTTAACAGGAAATGCGAGGTGAAATAGATTTTGCATAAGCTTTTTCGCCATGAATTACACGAGTGGAACTAATTAACCTAAATCCTGATTCGTGTTATTCGTGTTACTCGTGGCTAAATAATTCTTAGATCAACATGACCGAAAATATCGACAAATTTATCGAAGCACTTTCCGCTTCGCTCGAAAAACAGACTTTCGTAAAGCTGACTCTCGGCAATTATAAGGGCACCGAGGAGCATCTGCAAAAGATACTGGTGCGGCTGGTTTCGACGAAGAAAGGCACACGGCTCTTTTTTCTTTACCGCAGCGAAACGCGTGATACGGCGAAGAATTACGATCTCGAAACCGGGATCGCCCTTATTTCGGAAGCGTTAGATACAGGCTTTAAGAGCGGCCATCTCTTTACAACCACGAACGATTTTCAGCTCGACATCGGCAAGAAGACCAAATCTAGGTTTAATATCGGCAAGCCGACGTTCCCGACGGCACCACCGATTGAACACAACCGCGAGAAGACCGTACAGATCGATCCGGAAAGCTCGTATTTAAAAGCTCTCGGTATCACCGATGACAATGGCCGCATCCGTGACCGTCAGCAGGATAAGTGGCGGCAGATCAATAAGTTTGTCGAGATATTGGCGAGTCTTGTCGATAAATCCGAGCTGAAAGATGCGACAAAATTGCGGATCGTCGACATGGGTTGCGGCAAAGGCTATCTGACGTTTGCGGCGTATGACTATTTCAAGAACACTCGAAACATCGACGTCCAGATGACCGGCGTCGACGCAAAAAGCGACCTTGTCGACCTCTGCAACGGCATCGCGACCGCGTGTCAGTTCGGCGCTCTGAATTTTGTCGTCGGCAGCATCGGCGATTACGAGATCGGTGATGTCGATATCCTGCTCGCCCTGCACGCCTGCAACACCGCGACCGACGAAGCCCTGTTCAAAGGCATCACCTCAAAAGCCGGCCTCATCGTCGCCGCTCCGTGCTGTCATCAGAAAATTCGCCCGCAGATCAAACCGCCCGAAATGTTTCGCAACATCCTAAAACACGGCGTCATGCTCGAACGCACCGCCGAAACCATCACCGACGGCCTCCGTTCTTTGCTGCTCGAACGGAGCGGCTACGCGACCAAACTCTTCGAATTCGTCCCCGTCGAACACACGCCGAAGAACAACATGCTTGTTGGCACACGCCTGAAAAAGCCGCATGAACCAGAACAATTTGATCGACAGATAGCCGAAATAAAAACTCTTTACGGGATTGAACATCAACGACTCGAAACTCTCCTAACCTCCTAGATTCTTGCCTTCTTTTCCTACCTTTGCGTTCCTATGCGGTCTTTGCGTGAGATCTCATTTGCAGTAAAATGTCACGCAAAGTTCGCCAAGAACGCAAAGAAGACGCAAAGGAGATTTCTATGCAATCAACCGGCAAAACCCCTGACGACTACATCGCCGGTCTTCCCGAGGATCGTCAGGCGGCAGTCTCGGCTATGCGTAAGGTCATAAATGACAACATACCGGCCGGATTCGAGGAACGGATGCTCTACGGCCATATGGGCTGGGTAGTGCCGCACGAAATTTATCCGCCCGGGTATCATTGCGATTCAAAACTACCACTCAGCTTCCTAGGCATAGGGTCGCAAAAAAACTTCATCGCCCTTTATTCGATGTCCATCTACAGCCTTCCCGAACAACTTGAGTGGTTCCAAACCGAATGGCCAAAGCACACATCGCGAAAGCTCGACATGGGCAAGTCGTGCATTCGCTTCAAAAAGGTCGACGATATTCCGCTCAAACTGATCGGCGAACTCGCATCGCAGGTCACGCCACAGGAATGGGTCGAGATATACGAGAGATCTAAGCCTCGCTGATGCGTCCCTGAATTACTTGACCTGCCGCCACTTCCGACGTATGATTAAAGATTGTGTTAACACGCAAGTTCACATCGCTTATATACGGCGAAGGAAGTGACATTATGAAACAGGAAATACATCCAAATTACACCGAGATCACAGTTTCGTGTGTCTGCGGTAGCGTTTTTCAGACGCGATCGACCATGGGCCAGGAACTTAACATAGAAATTTGCTCTGCGTGCCATCCGTTCTTTACCGGCAAGCAGAAGCTGGTCGATACGGCCGGACGCGTTGACCGCTTTAACAAGCGTTACGCACGTGGTGCTGCTGAGGCACCTGCGGAAGCTGCTTAATAAGACGAGAAAACGATTTGAACATCGCGATCTTTAATTATTAGCTCTCTAAAATTTGACGCCGACCTTTAGCGCCGATCGATACTGGTGTGCACAAACGCACCACCGATAGGTGAAAAAAGGTCGGCGTTAGTCGTTTAGCTTTATTAAGATGCGCGCGCCGAGGTAGTCGAAAATGGGACAAACATTTTCAGCCATTTGAGCAAGCATCTGTTTTAGCACTTTAGCAATCAAATTCGACGTATGAAAAAGAGACTTTCAGCCAGCAAACTCAGATTTATTCACACCGTCTTCGCCATGGAACGCGATCTGATCGTCGGCGGCCAGGCCGTGATGGAAGGCGTAATGATGCGTACGCCCTCTGCGTACGCTATCGCGTGCCGCCGTCAGGACGGCTCGATCGTTACGACGGCAGAAACCCTGCCGAAGTGGAGCGATAAGTATAAGTGGCTGAATACGCCGGTCCTTCGCGGTGGTGCAACGCTGATCCAGTCGATGGCTCTGGGCGTCAAGGCACTTAATTTCTCGGCACGCATCTACGAAGAAGATCTAAAAGCGCAGGAAGAAGCTGAAAAAGCAAAAGCGGGAGAAACTCAACTGGCTTTTGCCGACGGCACGACCGACGAAGATTTCACCAAGGCCCCGGTCAAGGTGATCATGCCGGAGAAGACGGAGAGTAAGTCGAGCAAGATGGGGCAATCGGCAAGTGCTGTCGGTTCGATCGTTTTCGCACTGGCTTTCAACGTCCTTCTCTTTATCGTCGCTCCGCTGGTTTTGACCAACGTGCTTTTCATCTGGCTCGGCTGGGCTGGTGCCCCCGAGATCGCGGGCGGTGCCGCTTGGTATGAGTCGGTAATGGCGTACGTCTGGAAGATCAAGCTCGATTCGTTCGGCTCGTGGGTCTCGTTCAACCTCATCGACGGCGTGATCAGAATGATATTCTTCATCATCATGATCTTCTCGATGTCTTTCCTGAAGGACATTCGACGCGTCTTTGAATATCACGGAGCTGAACACAAGACCGTTTTCACCTGGGAAAAAGGCCTTGCACTAACACCTGAGAATGCAACGACGATGAAACGTCAGCACCCGCGTTGCGGCACATCGTTCCTGATGGTCGTCATGCTCGTCTCGATCGTGCTTTTCTCGGTCATTACATTCGAAGCAACCTGGCTCAATCTCGTGGTACGTATTGCTCTGATGCCGCTGGTTGCCGGTCTTTCGTACGAAGTGATACGTTACGCCGCCAAAAAAGAGTCGAGTGCCGTCTTCAAACTAATGACGCTGCCCGGCCTCTGGCTGCAAAACATCACGACCCAAGAGCCGGACGAGCAACAGCTTGAAGTCGCGATCAAGGCGTTGGATGAATCGCTGAAGTTAGAGCCTGAATCAGTTGTCGGTAGTCAGTTGGCAGTTGCCAGTTGGCCCGGGGGGGCGGCGCCCCCCCCTCTGCGGACCGCTAAGACAACCGACGAATGACAACTGACTATGTTTGAGAAACTTGCGCAGATAGAAAAATCCTACGACGAACTGACAGAACAGATCTCGCAGCCGGAGTTCATGTCGGACATGACGGCATACGCGCGGTTAATGAAACAGCACCGCAGTCTCGGCGAGATCGTTGAAAAATACCGCGACGTTCGCAAAATGACCGAGGATCTGCAAGGAGCCAAAGATCTCGCCGCGATGGCCGACGACGACGAAATGCGAGAGATGGCGGCAATGGAGATCGCCGAGATCGAGGAAAAGTTGCCCGCCGCCGAAGAGGCTTTGAAACTCCTGCTCGTCCCGAAAGATCCGAACGATGAAAAGAACGTCATACTTGAGATACGAGCAGGAACTGGTGGTGACGAAGCGACCTTGTTCGCCGCAGAAATTCTTCGCATGTATGCCCGATACGCCGAACGGCAGGGGTGGAAGATGGATATTCTTGAAATGTCCGACAACGGCATGGGTGGCATCAAGGACGCAACCGCGGTGATCGAGGGGGACAATGTTTACTCGAAAATGCGTTTCGAAAGTGGCGTCCACCGTGTTCAGCGTGTTCCGCAGACCGAGACACAGGGCCGGATTCACACCTCGGCGATCACAGTTGCCGTGCTGCCTGAGGCCGAGGAGATTGATGTTAAGGTCGATCCAAATGATCTTCGCGTAGATTATTTCTGTTCGTCGGGTCCGGGCGGCCAGTCCGTGAATACAACGTATTCGGCAGTTCGTCTTACGCACTTGCCGACCAACGTTGTGGTCTCGATGCAGGACGAAAAGTCGCAGATCAAGAACAAAGAAAAAGCGATGCGTATCCTGCGTGCCCGTCTGCAGGAACTCGAAGAGCAAAAACAGCACGACGAACTGTCTGCTGAACGCAAATCCATGGTCGGCAGCGGCGACCGCAGCGAGAAGATCCGCACCTACAATTTCAAAGAAAATCGAGTCACCGACCACCGCATCGGTCTTACCGTTCATCAACTTGAACTCGTGATGGAAGGCCAGATCGACGAGTTTGTCGACACGCTCAGAACGCACTATCAAACTGAGAAATTGAAAGCCGAAGCCGTCGGAGCTTAATATGCCCCCAGCAACGCACCTATACTTGATACGTCACGGTCAATCGGCAGGCAATGCCGAGGGCCGTTTTGGCGGTCATGGGCCCACGCCGCTGTCGGATCTTGGGGTGAAGCAGGCGGAAAGAACCGCTAAGGCTTTGGCCAAAGAAGGCATTAATGTCATTTACTCAAGCGATCTGATCCGCGCGGTGCAGACGGCGGAGCCGCTGGCGAAGTTGCTCGATGTTCCAATAAATACCTCGGAAGCCTTTCGCGAACGTAACGTTGGCGTCCTTCAAGGTCTTACCTTTGACGAGTCGCGGCAGAATTATCCGCAGGATTACTACGCCCTCATCAACCGTAATATCAACCACGTTATAACGGATGGTGAAAGCTATCGCCAACTTTTAAGGCGTATCACCGGCGAGCTGAGGATCATTCTTCGTACGCATCAGCGTGAAAAAGTCGCCATATTCTCCCACACGGGTGCGATCTGCTACCTAACGCTCTTTCTCCTCGGAGCTATCCATCGCGGCACCAAGACAACTCCGTGGATAATCACATCGAATTGCGGCATAAACCACTTCGAATTCCGCGGCCCGCGAAACGTCCGAGTCCTCGCCCTCAATGACACCCGCCATCTGGTCCAAACCACCGGTGAAGATGCGTTTGCCGCTCGGTAGGGGTTTTTGTCTTGACATTGCTGCTAAATTTGCCTTAACTGGCTTTATCAAGATCCAATTTTCTTCAGTGAGGTTGTTATGAACTGGAAGCCAAGAATATTTTTAGCTATTTCGATCGCGTTGGTCGGTACGACGCCCCTCGTGGCTCAGGATGACGAGACGCGGTCTGCGTCCGGATTGCCGACGAAGATCGGTGAAAACACCGCTCCGGGTAGCCGAATGAACGTCTCAGGCCGCATTAAGCTCGAGGGTGCGGAGGGTGTAAAACCCACTCCCATCGTTACAGTTCATATCACACAAGGGGGAAACTCGATACAAAGAGCGACCACAAATGATGCAGGGATCTATCTGATCCAAGGTGTTCCGCGTCAGAATATAGGGATCCTTGTCGAAGTGAATGGGAACGAGGTCGCTCGCCAGCCGATCACCAGTTCCACGATCGGCAATCAGAGGATCGACATGACCATACCGTGGCCGATAATTCGGTCGGATGCAAAGCCGGGCGTGATCGTCGCGAACAAGCTGTTCCAGCGAACGGCCAAGAACGAGGAATTATTTGAAAAGGCCCTGGCCGCCGGAAAAGCGCTCGAAACAAAGAAGGCCGTTGACCTGTTTAACGAGATCCTAACTAGCGAACCAAAGGACTTTGTCGCATGGACCGAACTGGGCACCGTCTATTTTCGTGCAAATTCTCTCGATAATGCAGAGGCATGCTATTTTAAGGCGATCGTGTTAAGATCTGACTACTTTGCGGCACTGATCAACCTCGGCAAGCTCTACCTGAGCCGCAAGCGTCTGGACGACGCAATACTTGTGCTCTCAAACGCCGTCGCCTCTAATCTGACTTCGGCGGAGGCACGGCATTATCTGGGCGAAACGTATCTACAAGCTAAGAAGGGCTCCCTAGCTGTGCCGCAGTTAAATGAGGCGATCCGACTGGCTCCTGCCGAGAAGGCAGATCTTCACCTTCGACTTGCCTCTCTCTACGATGCGGCTGGAATGAAGGCAAAGGCCGCAGCAGAATACAAAATGTTTCTTGAGAAACGGCCCGAGCATCCTGAAAAGAAGCAGCTCGAGAAGTACATCGCAGAAAATCTGTCGAAGTAGCCCATTTTCAATAGAACAAAAAAAGAGCTGAGGCATTAAAACCTCAGCTCTTAGTTTGTTTTCTAACCGCTTGGACTTAGAAATCGTAGCGGAAAGCAAACTGCATCACTCGTGGTGAATTGTCTTGGAAGGTGAACCGACCGAATGCGCCGGTCGCCGCTGAGCCGGTGTAGCCGAGCGTCCCTACCGACTGTCCGCCGAAGAACGGAGTATTGGTCACATTGAATACGTCCCATCGGAACGTGACCTTGTGTCCTTCCTTCCATGGCATGTCAAAGGATTTAGCCAACCCGGCATCGATGTTGAACGAATTCGGCATACGGACCGGATTCCGGCTGCCGGTCTCGCCCGGATGCGGAGTTCGGAACGACGCCCAGGCCTGGTCTGGATTCGAGAACAAGTTCGGCAGCGAACAGCCCGATGTGCATGAGCTTGGTGCGGGCCCCTTGTTGATCCCGGTCCTGATCGGATTGAGCAACTGGTTGTAGCTACGGATGTTCCAGTTGGTCTGCCAACCGGTCGCATCATAATAGCCGTCAAACGGGAAGCCGGAATCCCAACGATAGATACCGCTTAGCGACCATCCACCGATCAAGGCATTCACGAACTTGTTCATTCCCTTGCCATATCGTCGGTCACGGCCGATCGGGATATCCCAAACTCCGTTGAAATTGACCAGATGACGGGCATCAAAGTCGGAATACGAACGCTGATCGCTGAGTGCGAAGGCATTAAGGACAAACGCTGCACCGAAATTACCACTGGTCTGCAATCCCGAGGCTTCGTCCATCGACTTCGAGAACGTGTAGTTGAAATCCCACGTTACGCCAGTCAATCTCTGACGAACCGAAAGCGTTCCGCCATGATAGTCCGATGTTCCGCGGGTGCTAAACGTATTCAACGCGTCGTACTGGCCTTGGAAGAAATACCGCGTGCCGGTAGCCTGATCCAGTTGCTGCATCAGGTACGTCCAGTCGCCTGCATTTGGCTGGCCATTGTAGATTGCCTGAGTGTTGTTACAGTTGGGGGCATTCGCGGGACAGCCGAAGAAGCTACGAAGAGTTCCCGGAGCCCACATGTTGTCAAAGAAAGGGATCGACGCAACGTTTGCCCCGGCGACACGGTTCTGAAGTTGGATGTCCAGGATCGTCGCCGCTTCGTTGTAAGACATCTTCGACAGTGGGTCGCGGATATCTCTTAACATCATAACGTCGCGGCCGATCAGCAGATTGCGGGCCAGTCGAGCGACATAAGCCGCATCGATCCAGATGTTACCCGGAAGGCGTCGGCCATAGCTCAAGTTCCACGAATAGTTGACCGGCGAAACGAGATTCTGATCGAGCGACGTCTCGATCTTACCGGCTCCCGGATTAGTGACGGGGGCAGTCTGTGGGAACGAAAGACTGGTCGGGACAGTAATATTCGGCAGATTGCGGATACTCATCGACGGACCGGTGTATTGCGGTGCCGGATTTGTCGTAATGTTGTACGTGTTTACGTTGATAGTTGCCGAAGAAGCGAAGCCCAACGTATTAGTGCCATCCCAGTTGGTGGCAAGCTGCTGTCCAAAATAGTCGTTGGTGATCGAGAAACCGGCGCAGAAGACCGATTCGGTTTCCTTTCCAAACATCCTTCCCAGAAAACCGGATTCAAATTCCGGCGACCACGCGATCGAAAGGCGGGGCTGGAAGTTATCCTTATCCAGAGGATAGATGCTATCGAGGCCATTGGCCTTACCGGCCTTTCGGACCGATACGGTCTCGCGGTAGTTAATGCCGCGGTTCATGGCTTCTATAGTCCTTTCCAGATAGGTGGAAAGATTGATGCTCGGAACGGTCTCGTAACCCTGAGTCTCCGTCACCGGCATGCTAAGACCGTATCTAAGTCCCGCGGTGATCGTCAGATTGGATCGAGCTTTCCAAGTATCCTGAACGTAGAAGTCGTACTCATCCGTCTTGAACTCACGGACGATACCGGTGTTCGGAGCCAGAAGACGTCCTTCGGTGTCAAAATTGAAATTGGCTCCGTATCCATTCAGTCTGCCCAGGAGAGCTACGAGAGCACCCTGAGTCGCAACATCCCAGGACGAAGCGACCGATCGGGTCGAGCCGGTCTGAGCAGTGATGTACTGATTGATGACTGTTCTGGCTACGTTGCTCTGGTAGGCACTCGGATTAGTGGTACCGTTGTCGAACGAACGCGCGAAGTTCAAACGCGTGTTCGTAATAAAACGCATGTTGGTACCGAACTGGATCGAGTGATTGCCCTTGATCCAGGTGAAATCATCGGTCAGATTCGTCGTCGGATTTGTGCGGCTGAAACCGCGTGCGAAATTACTAGGCTGATAGATGTATCGGAAGGTGATCGCCGGGTCATTGGAGTCACCCTGATTTGTAAACGCAATACGCGATAGGCCATAGCTGAATCGATTCGTCATGTTGTTCTTGACGAGCCAGGTATATGTCGCCGCAAAGCCCAACGGATGGCTCCAGGTGTTCGTCGGCGGTGTATCCGGGAAATACTGGGCACCTCCAGTCACATCTTGCTGGTAGTTGCCTCTAAACGAGATCTGATGCCTCTGATCACGTGTTACCGATAGGTCAAAGCGGGCCGTATGAGCATTTTGCTCGACCGGCGTCGAAGCGTTGAAACGGAATCCACCGGTGTTGCGACCGTCGCCAACTGTGTTGTCATTGGCTTGATACCGCGCCGCGACAGATGCAAAAAGTGGAGCGATGAGCGGATTAACGTCGACCACCGGACCAGCTGCCGCACCGCCGGTTAGCGTAAATGTGTTGATCTGGGCAGTGCTGATCGTCCACGATTGGCCCGTGTTATCAACGAACTGGATGTTACCCTGCCCAAGGCTCGCTCTCGGCACAGTCCTTGTAACAGAGGTTCCGCTCGCCTGCCTCATTCCTTCGTAGTTGTAGAAGAAGAAGAAGCGGTCTTTGATGATCGGCCCACCGAGTCTTCCACCAAAAAGATTCCTGATCAGTTTCGGTCGCGGAATTCTCTCATCGCCAGCTTTTGCGAGTCCGTTAATGACGGCGGTATCGGATGCAACATAATTACCGGCCGCATTATTGAAAAAGTCGTTTGCAGTGGTGGCTGTATTCCGATGATATTCGTAGAGTGCTCCATGAAAATCATTTGATCCGCTCTTGGTGATGAGCGAGATCTGTGCACCAGACGAACGGCCCTTACTTGCGTCCGGATTTGACGTGGTGACACGAAATTCATCGACCGAATCCGGATTTACACGTAATACGGATTCAAAAGCTCCGGCATTCTGTTGGTTATTTACGTCGACACCGTCAAGCGTAATATTCGCCTGATCAGCACGTCCGCCAACCACAGAACCGTCCGGCGTGACACCGGCCTGGAGACTTAGAAGGTTTGTAACGTTACGGCCTTGAAGAGGCAGCGAAAGGATCTGGCGCGAAACAAAGTTGTTTCCGAGGCTGGCATCCTGTGTGTTAACGATACTCTCAAGCCCAGCGGCATCGACATTGACCGTCTCCGACACTTGGCCGACCTCAAGTTTGACGTTTATCTCGGTCGAGATGTCAGTCAGCGCCTGAAAATTCGATACGCTGGCCTTCTTGAAGCCCGCCATCTCTACGTCGATCCGGTAAACACCTGTCTGTACCGACGGGAAAAGATAGACACCGTTATCGTTAGTGGTTCCCGTTCGCGTAGAACCGGAATTGTTCAAAAGTTTCACTGTCGCCCCAGCAACCGCGTTTCCCTGTTGATCGGTGACGGTTCCGGTAATACTCGCCGTTCCAACCTGTGCGATGGCCGCCGCAGCTCCGAGTGCGGTTAGCAACGCAAGAGTCAGAAGCCTGACGACCCATTTACTTGCCTTCATGTTTTTTTTCCTCCATCTTTGATGCTACGAAGCCGTTCGGTCCTAAAACCGGCGGCGAAATTGCGATCCCTTGATCGAGCGGACCTTTAGCCAAGACCAGATCTTGATCGAAATGGCTATGCGGCTGACTCAACGCCGGAATACGAAAACTGATAATTGTGATATTTCTTGTACCACAGATTTTGCTTAGGAACAACTTTTCAAGCATCCGCCGTGCCAAACCCCACATCCAACGGGCCTTCTAACTTTTAATGTTCATTTCGTGCGAGATCTTTTATCCAAAATGCCCTGTTTACGGACAAATATCTACTTTTCAAGTTCATCGACATATTTCAAAGATGCAGTCGGAAAGAATCCCGCAGTCGTTGGCAGATGGTAAATATTCCCATCAACCCGAACACGTTGTACTTAAATGGAAAATTCTTCAATTAATTGGATTTGCCTAGTATTGTCTTCACGACCGTCGCCCCCGTACCGACTGCTGTACTGATGGTTGGAGAAAGGGGATGTGCAACATCGCCGACCGCAAAAACGTTGGCCGCAGAGCTCGCACCAGACGCATCGACGATGACGTAGCCTGCCCGATCCATTTCGACTATGCCCGACAATAATTCGCTATTCGGCACCACGCCAATACGGACCAGGACGAGGTCAGAAACGACGGCCGAAACCGTGTGGTCTGAGATATCATGGACCGTAACGCCTCTCACACGATCGTCGCCATTAATCGAAATAGTGCTCTTCCCGGTCATGAATTCGATGTTAGATCTACGAACCGCCGCGTTGATGAATTCTTGCCGCGCGGTGAACTGTGCCCGGCGGTGCACGACAACAACCCTTGAAGCCACATCGCTGAGTATGAGTGAGTTCTCTAGAGCCGCGTCGCCGCCACCAACGACGACTACGGTCTTCCCCTCCGCCTTATGCTTCTCGCCGACACCGGAATTCAACACACCGCGTCCAACAAATTCCTTCTCTCCCGGAATTCCGAGCGATCGTCGACGAACACCGGTTGCAAAGATCAATGAACCCCATTCGAACGATCGGCCGTCAGACAGGTTCGCAACCTTCCGTTCTAGATCAATACATTCAACCGCAACACCGAAAGTCGTCTCGATCTTTAGACAGGTAAGATTCGCCACAAACCGTTGCTTCATCTCCTGGCCATTTGCTGTTTCGACGCCAAGGTAATTCCTGATCGGGTTGTGAATGAGGGAAAGCTGGCCACCAAGCTCGTTCTTGCGTTCAACGATCAAGACGGAAAGCCCGACTTCTGCACACCAGAGGGCGGCCGACATTCCAGCCGGACCTCCGCCTATGACGACCACATCAAATTTATGAGAATTGATCTCCATAGCGACCCATGATTCTACTTTTTGTCAGGATTTGCATGACAGTTTTTGTCACAACCTTGGCAAATCGAAAGTCCTTCCAAGGCCATTCTCCCTCAAACACTTGATTTTACCCTTTCATTTTATTTAATAGGCATAAATTCGCCAATTTCGGCGGTGTTGTTCTCGTGGCATCGAGATTGCTATTGCGAGGTTGACGGTCATGTGCCCGATAGCCTCTGGCCCATCTCCTGCCAACAAACCTGCCTGTCTACCTCGCAAATTTATGAGATTAGAATTCGACTCAGCTACCGCTACTCTTCCACATGTCAGTTCGGGAACTTTCGACGATTTCGGATTTCCCGACGAAAATGGCATCGATGCGCTCCTTAAAAAAGGTGTTGCCGCTGCTCAAGGGGGCGATCGCGATGCCGCCCGAAAGCTTTTGTCCAGAGCCTCGGCCATCGACCCGCAATGCGAGGACGCATGGATGTGGCTCGCCTCGATCAGCGAGTATCCTGAGGAATTGCTCGCATTTCTTGACCGTGTACTGAGCATTAATCCCGAAAATTCTCGTGCGGTCGAATGGCGTCAGGCGACCCGTTCGCTGCTTGCCAAGAATTTTGTCCAGCGAGCCGTCGCTGCTCGCGAACAGGACAACGATGCCCTTGCGGCCCGTTGTGCAGATCAGGCTATCGACTTTGACGATCAGTTCGCACCGGCATGGTTTGTCCGTGCCTCGATGGCCCAAGAAGACGATCAGAAGCTCGAATTTCTGGGTCGCGTTCTTGAACTAGACCCGGAACACGACAGTGCCAAGAGTGCCGTGGCAGCCATATTCGCCGCTCGAGCACAGACTGCTTTCGATGGTGCCAGACAGGCCGCGACAGACGGTGACCACGAAAAAGCGATGGAAGTCCTCGATGCATACCTCGAAGACGTTCCCAATTCGGTGGAAGCCTGGACGCTAAGATCCGAACTCTCTCCAGCCTTCGAACAGAAGTTTGAAGCACTCGAGAAAGCCCTTGAGATCGACCCTGATAACGCCGCCACCAAAGAGACTCTTGCAGCCGTGTATGCCGCCCGAGCACAGGCTGCTTTCGAAAATGCTAAACAGGCCGCCGCAGACGGCGATCACGAGAAAGCGGTGGAAACGCTCGACGCCTATCTCGCTGACGTCCCTGATTCGGTCGAAGCATGGACGCTAAAATCAGAATTCGCTTCCGACGTCGATCAAAAGATCGAAGCCCTCGAAAAGGCCCTTGAGGCCGACCCGGAAAACTCAGCAACAAAAGCGTCCCTTGCCGCCATCTACGCCGCTCGTTCGCAGGCAGCGTTTGAGGAAGCTAAACAAACGGCAATGGCCGGTGATCAGGCTAAGGCTCTGGAAATGCTCGATGCTTATCTCGAGGACGTTCCTCACTCGGTCGAGGCATGGCTGCTCAAATCACACCTTTCATCTAGCGTCGAGCAGAAGATCGAGGCACTCGAGAAAGCACTTGAGTTCGACCCGGAAAATGCCGCCGCCCGCTCGGGCCTGGCCTTCCTGGCACTGACTTTCGGAGCGACGAAGGAAGCCACGACAACCGCTCCGGCCGTTGAGGCCGCAGTCGCGGATGAGCCACAGGCTGATCCATACGCCGATCTTGCGGAATCATTCTCGCCGGAAGAGAGCTTCGCGGCTCAACCAACTGAGGAGTCGGTTGAGGTGGTCGATGAAAACGTCTATCACTTTGCGACACAAGAGGAAGTTGAAGAAACTCCCGTCGAGACACTTTCCGCCCAAACGGTAGAAGCCGTCGAAGCTGAACAGCCCCGTGCCGTCGAAGAACTCTTCGGCCCGGTTCATGTTTCGGTAGATGCCGAGAATGAAACTGTCGAGAGCTTTTCGCCCTTCGAAAGCAAAGTTTCAGATGAAATTCCTGCGGAAATGCAGTTCGAAGAGAACGCCGTCCCGACTGAAGATTACAAGATCCATGACACTTTTGTCGCCGCCGGACCCGATGAAGCCAGTGCCGCACAGCCGAGCGGTGCAACCTGCCCGTTCTGCGGCTCGTCGAATGAGCCTCAGTCATTCGATTGCTCATCTTGTAATGCTCGCCTCACGCTCTCTGACATCGAAGCATTACTAACCCACCGCGAGGTCAATCGTGACTTCCTACAAGCCGCAGTTACGCAAATGGAAGCCGAGTGGAACCTGCGTGAGTTCAATGAAACTGAGATGACCGCACTCGGTCTCGGCCATCTCAATCTTGGCAATTTCGACGCCGGCCTTAAGTATTTGCAGGAAGCCTCTAGGCTCGACACCAACAATGTCATCCTTGCCGGCCAAGTCAATTCCCTTGCGATCCGCATGGACGAGATCAGCCGTCAGAATGAGATCAACGAGACCCGACTCACAGGTAAACGCATCCTCGTCGTTGATGACAGCCCGACGGTGCGAAAGCTTATCTCCGGCAAACTCGAAAAATCCGGCCATGTCGTCGTCTGTGCATCCGACGGTGTCGAGGCTCTCGAACAACTCGAAAACGGCCTTCCCGATCTTGTGCTGCTAGACATCACAATGCCTCGCATGGACGGCTACGAAGTGTGCAAGCAGATCCGCTCTAATCCGCAGGCAAAAGATCTGCCTGTCGTTATGATCTCGGGCAAAGACGGCTTCTTTGACAAGGTCCGCGGCCGCATGGCCGGTTCCACCGGCTACGTCACTAAGCCTTTTGGCCCTGAGACCTTGATGAAGGCTCTTGAAACCTACCTCTTGCCGGAAGCATAGAACACGAGGGTTTGGCTCCCACCAATCTTGCGGCATTAAATGGATCGCGTTAAATCTTATTTTTCAATTAAACACGCTGATCGCGATCTTGCTTCGGTTCGAAGTTCATTGCTGATCATCGCGCAGACCGGCGACGTGGATGACCTTTCAAATCCGCGTCGCGATCTCGCACGTCTGGAGAAAACGCTCGCGAACTCGGCCATACCGAGATCGGAGACGCGGCCCTCTCAGCACGCGAGGCTCTCTATAACATCTCTTCTGCAAACGCAGTCGAAGGAGCGATAAATGCTCTCGATCTTGTCTCGCTCATCGAGGCAACCGTCTGGCGTCTCGGCGGCGACGATGGGACGATCGACAACGTCTCCGATTTTGTCGAGGCATCATTTGATGAGTTACGCCCTGCGGACGAAACCTCCGTAGACGCACCGATCGATTCGTGGCCGGCCGAAGAGTTTGATATCGACGAAGAGACCCTCGATATCTTTCGCTCTGAAGCGGACGAACTGCTCGCCAATATTTTCAACGAGCTCGAAAAGCTCGCCGCGTCGCCTGCAGATACCAACGCTCTTTGGAATATCCGACGCAGTTCGCACACCTTCAAAGGTGCGGCGGGCATCGTGGGCATGTGTGAAGCGTCTTCGACCGCTCACCGTATGGAAGACCTGCTCGACAAAATGGTCGAGCTTCGCGTCGAAGCCTCAACCGATATTCTCGAATTTCTGGACGCGTCGGCGATGCATCTCAATTCGCTGGTCACTGCCAAAAATCTCGACAACGACCCTAATCTCGATAAGCACTACGATGCAGCGATCACCTCGCTTGCCTCAGCCGCAAGCAGTAAAGGAACGATCAGCCAAGGCAACGAAAGCCAAAAGGCTACGTCAAACGGACGGCCTGACAATTCCCGGCCCGCTCCGACTCCGATCGTCCGCGTCGCTCTTGATCGGCTCGATGACATTCTAACGGTATCGCGAAACCTGATCATCAACCGATCGGCTCTCGCTGAGAGATTTAGCGAACTCGATGTCTTGGCAACGCTCGATAGCGATACGCTTGCAAAGGTAACAGCAATATTCGATGCCCAACGGATCCTCACCGACGAGCTCCACGCCAAACTTAAACAGATCCGCATGGTTCGCTTCGGCACGCTCGAAACGCGTCTGAGCCGTGCCGTCCAGATGACTGCCGTCGATGAAAGCAAGAAAGCCACCATCGAGGTGGAGAATGGCGATGTTGAGATCGACACTCAGATAATTGACGCACTGATCGAGCCGCTTCTCCATCTGCTCAAGAATGCCGTCGTTCACGGAATTGAACGCGCTGATACGCGTCGTCTACTTGGCAAACCCGAGTCCGGTAAAGTCACTGTCCGAATCGAAGCCGACAATGAAGCGGTCGTCGTCATGATCTCTGATGACGGTTCCGGTATATCGACGGCAAAGCTCAAACAGAAGGCCATATCAGCGAGAATCATTACGTCCGATGACGCCGCAGAGATGAACGAACGCGACGCCTTTAAGCTCATCTTCGACCGAGGCCTGACGACGGCTGATAAGATCGATCTCAACGCCGGCCGCGGAGTCGGTATGAGCATCGTCAAAGAAAGCATCGAGAGCCAAGGTGGCAGCGTTCATGTAGAATCAGAACCCCAAAAAGGAACAACGTTCACTCTGCTCCTGCCAGTTCAGAACGTCCAACCTATCGCGGTCGAACCGAAAAAAGGACCCTTGATTGATGCTCCGGCACTTTCGCCCCTTGTCCTTATCGTCGACGACAGCCCAAGCATTCGCCGCCAAACCCAAAAGATAGTTGCCGCCGCCGGCCTCAGGACGATCACGGCAAACAGCGGTGCCGAGGCACTGGAACTTCTACTAAACGGCACGGTCGAGCCCGACCTTATTCTCTCAGACGTCGAAATGCCACACGTCGACGGTTGGGAAATGCTCGAGTACATCAAGACCGACGACAATTTCGGCCATATTCCGGTTGTATTGGTAACTTCGCTCGACTCTGAGGAGCATCAGACACGTGCTGCCGAGCTGGGAGCTTCGGGGTATGTGATCAAGCCTTTCGGCGACAAAGACCTCGCCTATGCACTCGATTGCCTTGGCATGAAGGTTACTGCTTAACAGGCGGCCGGCTCGACCTGACCTCTACCTTACTCGGCAAAGTTCGCGGCTCCATCGACAGCAGATCCGTGACGATCTGAGCAATGTCACCCGGCTGTATCTGCCAAGCCTTCTCGTCCGAGACCGAATCACCGCCAAACTCAGTATTCACGCTGCCCGGACAGATGTAGCTGACCTTTATATCGTCTTGCCGCACCTCTTGCATCATCGCCTCGGTAAAACCGTTGAGAGCGAATTTCGACGCATTGTACGCCGCCATTCCGGGATGCGGATTTTGTCCGGCGAGCGAAGAGATGTTAATGATGTAGCCTCCACCACGACGCTTTAACATCGGTATCGCATAATGACAGGCGTAGAATGTGCCAAGCAGATTTGTCTCGATCGTCTGCCGAAACTCATCAGGCGTGATCTCCTCGACCGTCTTTCGCATGATCCCGACCCCAGCATTGTTGACAAGAATGTCGATGCCGCCGAGCCGCGATTCGCACGATTCGAGCAATCGCTTGACCTGCTCTTCGTCACGGACGTCGCAGACCTTACCGTACGCTTCGCCGATCTCAGACAGGCGCTCGACAGCCGCCTCGACCTCTTCGCGATTGCGGGAGCAGATATAGACCTTGGCACCGGCCTCGACCAAGCGTTTCGCGATCGCGAAGCCAATTCCCTTCGACCCTCCGGTTACTAATGCAATCTTATTTTCCATTTCGTTCCTTCATTACTGCTTTAGATAGGGGGCCGTCGATTCTCGTAGTTCCTTCCATAGGATGACAACACTTCCGTCGTTTTCCTGGCCGACGACTCTGAAGGCAGTCAGAACGTCAGTGTTCCAAAAGGAGTTGTACTGGTGATTACTGAACGCGATCGACCGCATAACGTATGTTCGGTTTAGTCGGACCGCAGCTGACGTGGAGTAAAAATATCCGTTTTCGCTTATGCCGCCTACCAGCGTCTGATTCTGAAGCTCGACCTTAGCACGTGATTTCGCTGGCTTAAAAGACTTCAGAAATTTAACGCTCTCGGATCTGAGTGTTACATCGGCAAGTTCTACCTCTCCGATATCTGCGATAATGTCCTGTATCGATTGGGTTCCAACTACAAATTTACCGTCAATAAAATGAATATCCGACTGTCCAAAAAGATAAAGGATGAGATCCACGCTAACCCGATCTGGCAGTTTGTTAAGGCGAAAGGAAAACAGCGAACCAGCTCCCTTGACCGGCACCGCCTCACCGCAGCGCTCAAGCTCTTCAACGTTTACGACCAAACCTTCATCGCATCCTCGGTCGGGGAATACTCGTACCAGGCCCGTGTTTTTTCCTTTCAAGAATTCCGCATACCTGACCCGGAACTCGGGTGGAGCAGAAAGCAGACGATTTATCTCCTCGAGAGTCTTGCGCTTCTCCAACTCGGCCGCTTTTCTTTGTTCCGACGTCTCGAGTTTCCTTGGACTAGTCGATATTGAGCGAGATTGCTCTACAATTTGTTCAACCCGTTGGGCTTGTCGGGCCCGTGCCTCATCAATGTTCCTCATGTAAGCCGGCCGGGGATCGCGACCGTCCGAAGTCGTGGAGGTTTGTGAAAAAAGACTCTCAGTGCATAGAAATACGACAATGAACGTAATAGAAATCTTGATCTTTTTCATGTCAGTATCTTCGCCCCCATTAGATCGTCCAACCTAGTTCCCCGCCAGCTTGATCTTCAAAACATCGTTAACAACCTTCGGGTTCGCCTTACCCTGCGACGCCTTCATCACCTGACCGACGAAGAATCCGAATAAGGCCTCTTTACCGCCGCGATACGCAGCAACCTGTCCGGCGTTGGCGGCGATGATCTCATCGACGATCGCTTCGATCGCTGAGCTGTCCGAGACCTGTTCAAAACCCTTTTCCTTGATTACTTCAGGAGCTGATTTTCCCGTCGCGAACATCTCGACCAGCACTTCTTTCGCCTGATTATTGTTGATCGAACCGGATTCGACGGTCGTGATCAGTTCCGCGAGATCTTCCGCAGTGAGCAAACTCTCAGAAACTGTTTTGCTCGAATTATTAAGTTCCTTCGTCAGTTCGCCCAGGATCCAATTTGCCGAAACTTTTGGATTCGCCGTGATCCGCGAGGTCGTCTCAAAGTACTCGGCGAGATCACGATCCGCCACGAGCTGCGACGCTTCCGGATAGCCGATCTTGTAAACGTCCATAAAGCGGTCACGCATCACGTCCGGCAACTCAGGCATTTCGCGTTTTACGCTTTCGATAAACTCGGCGGTAACACGCAGCGGCTGCAGGTCAGGCTCAGGAAAATAACGGTAATCGTGTGCGTCCTCTTTGGTACGCATGAACCGGGTGCGGTTGTTCTTCTCATCCCACAGACGCGATTCCTGATTTACAGGCTCGCCCTTTTCATGGACCTCGATCTGGCGTTCGATCTCGTACTCGATCGCTTTTTGCATGAAGCGAACCGAGTTGAGATTTTTCAGCTCGACCTTGTTTCGAAATTCTGTCTCGCCGACCTTTCGCACCGAAACGTTCGCCTCGCAGCGTAGATTCCCCTTCTCCATATCGGCATCGCTCGCCCCGACCCATTGCAAGGCGCGTCGGACGTGATTGACATAGTCATACGCCTGCCACGACGTGCGAAAATCAGGCGACGTGACGATCTCGCCCAGCGGCGTGCCGGCACGATTGAGATCGACGTACGAATATTTGTCCGTATCCGGCAAACCTTCGTGCACGTTCTTACCGGCGTCCTCCTCGAGGTGCATCCGCTGAATGTGGATCGTCATCGGCTTCCATTCGACCGGTCGTCCCTGATCGTCACGCTCTGAGGTCATAATCGTCAGATGGCCGTTCGCCGAGAACGGCTTGTCGTATTGCGAGATCTGATACCCCTTCGGCAAGTCGGGATAAAAGTAATTCTTACGAGCAAATATCGACGTTTCCTGTATCTCAAGCCCCAACGACAACGCCGCTCTCGCACCAAGCTCTATCACCCGCCGATTCAAAACCGGCAATGCTCCCGGCAATCCCAAACACACCGGACACGTATTCGAATTCGGCTCGCCTCCAGTCTCAACCGCGCACGAGCAAAAGATCTTGCTGTTAGTCGCAAGCTGCGTGTGTATCTCCATGCCGATAACGGCTTCCCAACCTTCTTTCATAATTATCGAGTCCTGGGCCTAACAAACAATGGTCGTGGCTTAGTAGCTAGCCCGGTCGGCCAAAACTGTCCACCGGCAAAATATCCCGGCTGCCCTTGCGTTCGCTGTCTCGGATACCTGTTCACATATGGCGAGTAGTAATAGCCATTGGACAGGTACCAGCCATTCTGGCGAACTACGTCGCGGCTAAACACGGTGACGCTCCGCGATGCAGCTTCGCGTTGAGCATCCACGCGTTCCTGTTCGATACGATCTGCACGTAATTGGGCAGCTAATTCCTCGGTTTGGACGCGGCTCTTTTCGCGGCGGCTTTCGAGTTCCTCAGGCGACGGAAAGCCGAGCTTTTCGTAGTTCTCACGAAGCTCCTTTTCCGCGGCGACGCGGGAATCACGATACTTTTGGAGATCAAGATTCGTGATCTGGCGACTTTGGGCCGACGCGACGGCCACCGTCAAAAGGGTAATGCAAAAACAAAACAACAGTTTTTTCCTCATAGATGTGCCCTCACTTTTTACTAATAATAGCACGATGCTGACCCAAATCTGTAGATATCGTTCCGACGATTTTGCTTGACATATTGTGCTATCCATCATACATTTTCCCAGATGCAGCACACCGTCCTTCTGTAAGTTTTTTGACAATTATTCGGCTAGAAACGGATCGTGCCACTTTTGAAAAAAATAGAACGGCTTAAGTCTAGTCATTACAACACTTAGAGTTGATTTTGAAATTGTCTTGTATTCGCTTTCAAAAAATACAACATTTTCCCGCTAAGTATTGTGAACAAATGATTTAAACCGTCCCATTTTTGCAAAAGTGGAACGATTTTTGGCACGGCAAATTGATCGGAGGAAGAGTCTAAGATTCAAGGGCCGAGCGAGTGCCCGGCCCAGGCTCGATCAATTAAAATCCGAACGTCAATCCAAGCCGCCCGGTAGCCCCGGCGGTGCGGAATCCGTTCTCATAGTATTCCTGATCGAACACATTCTCGACCGTTCCATACAATCGCAGGGTCATCTTCTCTTTCCTGATCCCAAACGTATACCCCGCCGTCAGGTCGCCCTTTCGGTTGCCCTGGAAACGATAGATATACGAGTTGAACGTCGTATTGCTAAAGATCGGAGCGAGATACGTCGAGGTCGCGAGGAAGTCGAAATTCACCCAAAAACGCTTGTATCGCTGCGTTGCGACTAACGTAAATTGATGATCGGGAACGCCCAACGTTCTCAGAATGCCGCTGCCTGAGAGTTGCGGAGTGAGTTGAACGCTGTCCGTGTAGGTGTAAGACGCAAACAGGTCAGTCGTGCTCGTCGCCTTGGCTTTGATGCTGAATTCCCCGCCGCGAGATGTGCCGCCCTTTCCATTTTGGTAACCACCAAAAGGGCGTGGTGTTGTTCCGATATTCGGCACGACATTGCCGTAATTGATGATGTCATTAAGCCGAGGTCAAAAATAAATGGCTGACAGCCGGACGCGGTCGTCCGCCAGATTCTGTTCGATGCCTGCGTCAAACGCGATCGTCTTTCGGGCTTTAGGAAGGGATCGCCGATCGCGACAAAGGTATTCGATGGAAAGGTGTTATAAAACGATCCAAACCGCTCGTACAAAGAAGGCACACGATAGCCATTACCAACGTGCGCGCGTAGTTTCGTCCCTGACTTTCTCAAAAAGTACGATACCGAACCATCGAATGTGTATGCGGTCGGCGGGTTGTTGAGTGTCAGATTATTGTACGGGGCATTTGCAAGACTGAACTCGGGCCTGTTCAAGCGAAACTGCTGAACACGAGCTCCACCAGCAAGCTGCAGGTCGCCATTGAGCAGACTCAACAGATTTTGGAGAAAGAAGGTGTTACTCCTCTGTCCGGCACTGGTGAAAAAGTCTGCTGTTCCCGTCGGCGTCTTGCCGTCGTTGAGATAGCTCTCGCTCTCGAATTCATAGCCCGCGGTCAGCGTGTTTTCACGGATCGGCGTCCAGTTAAAATGAACGTTTCCGGTGTGGATCGTCCCGTCAAACAAGCTCGTCGAAGCACTCTGAAAACCTGCACCGAGCGGGCCGTTGTTGTTGGTTCGCTTGGTCGTCAGGCCCTGATGATAGCCGCTGATCAGGAATTTGTCGTTTACGATCTGGTTAACGACGATCTGTCCGTTGAAGAAACGCGAATCCTGCCTGCGGTCAGGATCGTTAGCGTCAAAAGTGAAATTCACGCCTTGCTGAGCGTTGATGATCGTCGCATTCGTCGCAGGCAGCGTGCCAAACGTGTCCGGATCGGTATTGAGCCGCACGTCAGCGTCCGAAATGAAGATGCGGCCGGAGATGCTCGTCTTATCTGTCGGAGCGAGATCGACGCGTGTCTGTAGATTTGTATTGTTCGCACGGTCATCGCCATCGATGCCTTTCCTGTAAGTTGTCTGCGAGAGCCCTGCAGTGATGCCAAATTTTCCGTTCGCTGTGCCGTGCGAAAGGGTTCCACGGAAACGCCCGAAGCCAAGACCGCCGACATTCCCGCTTATTTGACCATGCGTACCTTGCCTGGCAGTCGGCGTCTGAAGATCGATCGTCCCGCCGATCGCGTTAGTACCGTAGAGCGACGAGCCCGAACCACGCAAAACCTCGACGCGGCTGACACTCGTAAGAGTCATGTCGCTCAAAAAGGCCGTCGCATCACCCGTGATCGCGGTCACGTCCCGAAATCGAATGCCATCGATCAGAAGAGCGGTGTCCTGATTCCTCAGTCCACGAGTCTTGATAGTCGCAACTCGCCCGAAACCACCGGATTGTGCGACTCGAAAGCCGGGGATCGTCCGCAAAGATTCGATCAGTGCAAAATCTGCCCGATCACGCATTTCAGGGCCGTCGATGACGTTGACGGTTTTCGAAATCGCGCTAATTGGTTGCTCGGAGCCAGTAGAAACAACGATAACTTCCTCGCGGATCGGAGGTAGTGCATCAAAGTCGATCTTGATCGTTTTTACCTCGCCCTTGCCAAGAACGAACTCATTTTGCCAAATTAATGCTTGGCGTCGCGGCTCCCCATTTTCTTCGACGTTCTCGGCCCTTATGAGATATCTTCCCGGCTGAAGGTCTGCAAATGCAAAAGTTCCTTCTGATGTCGTAATGTATTTAGAGGAAGCCTGCCGCGAATTCATCGGCGTCAAGGTAACCGAGGTACCGGAAAGCGGTTTTCCAAGATAGACTACGCCGCCAAGTACCAATCCATCGCTTTGACCCCAAATTCCAAAGGACAGAGACAGCACCAAACCAACAACACTAATAATTTTCATTCGATCTCCTTTTCTGCCCATCGCAGAATGGTTCAAAACCAGACAACTGAGCAAAGTTCCCGACTATTACGGTTGCGTGGGCAGCGCCGGATTTGCACCGGACTTCCTTTGTTTCAATTGCCAACAATTGTTCAGAGTGCAAGCTTTTTAGCTTGTCTTTAGGGAATGTAAGAAGACAAGCTAAAGCTTGCACTCTGAACTAAAACACGTTCGTCACGCGAACGTTACCACTTGCCGGATTGCTGTCCAGCAAAACCTTGACCCCGAAGACGTCATCGATATTCTCAGCGGTCAAGACTTCGGACGGCGCACCTTTTGCGGCGATGCGGCCATCCTTAAGCAGCAAGATCTCGTCCGCAAATTCAGCCGCCAGATTGAGATCGTGCGTGATGACAACCGCCGACGCTCCGCACGAACGCGAACGTTCGCGAACCAGCCGGAACATCATCGCCTGATGTGCGAGGTCGAGATTAGCGGTTGGCTCGTCGAGCAGGAGAATTTTAGCTCCGGTCGCGAGGGCACGGGCGAGGACGACACGCTGGCGTTCGCCGCCGGAAAGCTCATTCATCAGCCGCGAAGCATAGCCCGCGAGATCGCAGTCTTTCAACGCATTCTCCGCAAACCGGATATCTCCATCTGTCTCCCAACCAAACGCTCCACCATGTACAAAACGACCCGACAAAACAAACTCCAAAACCGTCACCGGAAACCGCGTCTCATTTTCCTGCGCAACGACGGCGATGTTCTTAGCGATCTCACGCCGCGAAATGCTCGTGAGCGGCTGTTCATTCAAGTTGATCTCTCCCGCAGAGATCGGTAGTGTTCCATTGAGAGCCTTGATCAAAGTCGTCTTCCCCGCACCGTTCGCTCCAAGTAAAACGATGATCTGCCCGTCACCCAACTCAAACGAAACATCGCGCAGCACCGCCCGGTTGCCGTAACTGACTGAAATTTCTTTGATCGTGAGCATTTTAGTCGGAACCACCTGCGGTAGCGGGTGGTTGAACGCAACGAACTTTCAAGCTGTGTTGGTTGAGTCAAGTCTAATCTTCAACCACCCTCTACCGCAGGTGGTTCTGACTAGCTCTTCCTCAACAAATAGATAAACAACGGCGCACCGATCAACGCCGTAACCGCCCCAACCGGTAGTTCTCTCGGTGCGATCGCCGTCCTTGCGATCGTGTCCGCAAACACCACAAATATCGCCCCGACTATCGCCGAGAATGGCACGACGAGCCGGTTATCGCTGCCAACAGTCAACCGAACAAGATGAGGAACGATCAGGCCGACGTAGCCGACCGAACCGCTGGCGGCGACCGCTGCTCCGACAGCGAGACTCGAGGCGGCGAATACGAGCATTCGCACACGCCCGACCTCGACTCCAAAATCAAAGGCGTCGCGTTCACCGACCATCATCAGATTCAGCCCGCGTGCCTGCGATGACAAAATTATCGTCGCGATCACCGACGCCCCGAGAGCGATATAAACTCCGTTCTGCGTCGCCTGTGACAGATCGCCGAGCAGCCAGAACGTAAAACTGCGAAGCTTTGCTGCATCGAGCAACGTCGTCAGCATAACGATCACCGACGATAAAAATGTAGTAACGATCACGCCCGAGAGCACCAACCTCTCGACGTTCATCCCCGAACGGCTCTTCGCCATCCGGTAGACTGCGAGAGTCGCAACCGCCGCCCCGCCGAAGGCGAGCACGGGCCGGGCAAATTCGTAGCTTTCGAACAACACAAACGCGAGCATCGTCCCCAACGCCGCACCATTCGACACGCCAAGCAAATATGGCTCGGCCAGCGGATTTCGCAACAAAGATTGCAGCCCCGCACCCGCGACCGCCAAACTCGCCCCGACACATGCTCCCAACAAGATCCGCGGCAAACGAATATCAAAAAGTATCGACCGCTGCTGATCGTTCAGATCAAAGATCGGCAACCGCTCCGCCCCGAGCATTGCCGCTGACACGAGAGCCAGTGCGAGCAAGCCAAGTAGCCCAAAGCCAATAATGATCGCTCTTCTATTCAAATCTTCTCACTTCTTACTTCGCAACTGCCCCGAACTTCTCCGGGTGCAAATACTTTGCGATCTGCTCGTAGGCATCAACCAATCTAGGCCCCGGTCGCGAAAGCAGGTCGGCGTTTATTTTGTAAACACGTCCATTCTTCACCGCAGGCGAACTCGCAAAGACCTCGTTCGGCTCGCGGTTATCGTCGCTTTCAGAAAGGATGATCGCTTCGGGTTTGAGTGCGGAGGCGGTCTCTTTGCTCAGTTTGGGAAATGCGGTCTCGACATCGGCAGTGACGGAAATACCGCCGGCTTTTGCGATCGGTTCGTTCAGGAACGACTCTTTACCGATAGTAAAGAGCGGCTCTTTGGACACCTGCACGAAGACCCTGACTTTAGCCTCAAGCTGCAATTTTGTCCAGACATCGCCAACGCGACGTTTGAGATCAGCCGCCGCCGCATCGGCGACGGTGGATGTGGCAAGTATTTCGCCAAACTTTCTGACCGTCTGTATCACTGCCTCGAGCGTGGTCGGATTCGTTACGTAAACGGCGATGCCGTTGTCGCTGAGCGTTTTCGTGAATGCTTCGATCTGTGACGCTGTCGATACCAGAACAAGGTCGGGCTTGAGCGCGACGATGGTTTCCATGTTTGGATTGAGTGTGTCTCCGACCTTTGCGACCTCGGCGGCTTGTGCGGGAAAATTGCAAAATGTCGTCACGCCGACCAAACGGTCACCCGCACCGGCTGCGTACACGATCTCGGTCACGCTCGGCGCGAGACTGACGATCCGTTCGACTTTGGGCGGCAAATTCACGGACCTTCCAAGGTCGTCGGTAACCTGACGAGCCGACGCAGGCGGCGTTGCCGAATTTGAGTTTGCTCCGCCTCGACAAGCCGACAGCAGTGCGATCACTACCAACAAAAGACCAACTACTTTTCCTTCCTCACAATTGACCTCAAAAACGAAAAAACCCGTCTTTCCGCGTCGAGTAATCGACCAGAAAAACAGGGCATTCGTAGAATTTACCGTGTTCGCCTGCGATGTTTTGACGCGAAACATCTCCCCTGGCAAATTACTCGAAACAGGCTTCCTGGCTTTGAAATTTGTAATTTCAGATCTGAAATTGCAAACCTCATCACAGCGACGCGATCGCGCGGGATTTACACCCGCTTTCCCTGTCTGGACGTTGAGACACAACGCCTTCGAGCAAAAGTGATTGTTACGTTTCTTGAAGACTAAGTCAATCGACCGCCCTAAGCAGAACCGGACGGCTAGGAGCGGCATCGGCCTCGAATGGTGCTAACTGAAGATTAAGAAAATACTTACCGTCCTCGATCTCATCGGGAACGTAGATCAACTCTGTCACGGTACTATGCAAACGAGTCTGCTCGGTGACCGCCCGACTCCCCACCTCGACATTCCAAAATATACGATGATTTTCGAGCCTTCCTTCATCAAAAATGCGGTCGATCGACGGCAGATCGACAAGTAAATGCTTGAAGCCGCATTCGACAATGTACCGCATCGCCTCAGCCGTGAAATATGGAGGAATGTTGTCGCCGTCATAAGTTCGCGATAGCTTCGAATCGTCATTCGGCAAAGTGCGAACGATCAGCGAGTCAGAACCACCTGCGGTAGCGGGTGGTTGAACACCGCCAATACTCAACACATCTTTCGAAATGACCGCATCGCCTGACGCAACTTCATCGGGCTCGACCGAAACCAACAACGCAGACATCACCACGTCCTTCAAACAATCTCGAACCGAGATCCGCTCATCCGTGATATGCCCGACGCACTCGGTGTGAGTGCCGTTGCAGTGCGGAATGAATGTGTATTGCTCAAAATTAACACTCGAACCATCACGCGTATCGCCGAGCGTCATTGCCACAGCCGCATCAACCCCAAACGCATTCGGCTGCGGCCAGCCAAACTTCAACGGGATCGAAAGGTCGGCGATGAGTTCGTACGCGCTCATAAATTCTTAACTGTCGCGAGCACATCGTCGAGGTTGAGGTCACTCACATTCTCTACTTCTGCACACAGCTTCATCAGCAACGCATCCTGAGCATTTCCTTTTGCCTTGGCTACCGAGTACGGCAGGTCTTCGCGGAATGTGACCATTGAATATTTCGAAAAGTAATCGGGAAAGGTCTGTTCTAATTTCGTTTCGAGTTCCCTCTTTCTGACAAAAACAGGATCGGCGACCGCGTCGCGCATTTCGTAGAAATTCTCCTCGGCCATGGCGGCGATGGCGTCGGTGTTTACCTTGCGAAGCTCGCCGTATTTCTCAAACACCCAGTGCCAATCCAGATTGCCGCCCGCTGACGCAGGCGGTTCCGACAAGATTTGGCCGAGCACGCGGACGTCCTCGAAGGCGCAATTCATTCCCTGGCCGTAGAATGGTACAACCGCATGTGCCGAATCACCTAGCAACAGAGCGTTCCCGCCGGCATTCCAGGGAAAACACTTCACCGTACCAAGATTACCTGTTGGATTTGCAAAGAAGTCTTCGACGAGCGTCGGCATAAGTTTCGTCGCATCGGGAAACTCTCTTCCGAAAAAATCAACAACTGAGGCTTCGTCAACTAATTGTAAAAATGCGGCCCCGCCTTCGTCTTGCGGCTTGTGGGCGAGAAACAACGTACACGTAAAGCTGCCATCAAAATTCGGCAGGGCGATCATCATGAACTTGTTTCGCGGCCAGATGTGGAGGGCGTTCTTTTCGAGTTGGAAACTGCCGTCTGTTCCGACTGGGATGTGAAGTTCTTTGTAACCGTGTTCGAGCCAAACTTGAGAAAAATCGAAACGCTCGACTCCGCCATGGAGCATCGCGTTTCTTACCGCTGAACCCGCCCCATCGGTTGCTATGACGGTGTCGCTTTTGACCCGCACGCCGTTCGAGAATTTAGCCTCGCCGCTTGCGCAGTCGAAATACACACATCGTTGATTGAAATGGAACGTCACCCCGTCGTACTTGTCGGCTTCATTCATCAGGGCAATGTTCAAGCCGGCACGCGAGACAGAATTAATATATTCGCCATGCCGCCCGCTGTAAGGCAATAGTTTGGTTTCGCCGCTGACCGTATGGATCATTCGCCCCTGCATCGGCACAGCCTCGGCGAGCATATATTCGTCCATGCCGATCTCACGCAGGGCTACGATGCCGCGGTCCGATAGCGCCAGATTTATCGAGCGTCCGGCTTCGACCTCCTGGAGACGCATATCACCACGGGCTTCGTAGACATCAACCGTTATTCCACGCTTGGCAAGATAGATCGCGAGTAGCGAGCCGGCGAGGCCGGCTCCGATGATGACGATTCTGGACATAAGCTAATGCGATTCTACCAGCTTTTCGATCCGCACAGCGGTGACCTTGAATTCCGGTGCCTGTGAAGCGGTCTCGGGTCAGCCCGTTGCGTAATTGAGGAACACCGCCGGGTCGTGGAATGAAGCGAATAGCTCCCCAGTTTTCACCTTGTTAGTGATCTCTACCGGCAAGACTGCCTCGCCGTAATTACTGAGCAGCCTAACCTTCTCGCCGTCCGCGATCGACAAGCGTTGCGAATCGGCCTTTGACATCTGCAGCAGGTCGGTCGGCCGCAGTTCCTTGTTCGGCGTACGCATCGTCATCGTGCCGGCGTTAAACTGCTCGAGCACGCGGCCCGTGGTCAGCATGAACGGAAAATCGTCCGTCACGACCTCTTTCGTCGGACGGTATTTTATACGCTTTAATGCCGCCGCGACGCCGTTCGAGAACGATTCGCCGTGCAGTACCTCGGTTCCCGGATGGTCGATATCCGGACATGGCCACTGGATGCCCGCCTTTTCGATCCGCTCGTAAGTAATGCCGTATCCCGGAGGCCACACGGCCCGAACCTCGTCCCAGACCCCTTCGGCCGTCTTAAAGGCAAAATCCTTTTCAAATCCCATCGCCGCAGCCAGATCGCAGATGATCTCGAGGTCCGACTTGGCATTGCCGCGTGGGCTTACCGCAGCACGAATACGCTGGACGCGCCGCTCCCCGTTCATGAACGTACCGTCTTTTTCGAACGACGTCGTCGCTGGGAAAAATACGTGGCCAAACTGCTTGGCCGTCTCGTTCATAAAGAAATCCTGGATGATGACGAGGTCCATGTTGGCAAACGCCTTCGCCGTTTCGTGGGCGTTGGCGTTCGATAAGAATACATCGTAGCCGATCGTCCATAGGGCTTTTAATTTGCCGTCGCGGGCAGCGTCGATCATCTGCAATTGGTTGAGCCCGGCCTTGGTCGGCACTGGCTGCTTCCAAACGCTTTCAAACAGTTCGCGGCCAGTTTCGATCGTGACCGAGCCCGTCAAAATGCCTGGGTCACAGCCCATGTGGGCTGAACCCTGCACGTTATTCTGCCCTCGGAGTGGATTCACGCCTGCTCCATGTTTGCCGATGTTGCCAGTCAGCAGGGCGAGGTTGACGATCGACATCACGCCCTCAGTTCCCTGCAGATGCTCGGTCATACCGAGTCCGTGCATCGCCATCGACGGCGTGTTCGTCGCGTAGATGCGTGCCGCCTTGCGAATGAGCCCCGCGTCCACGCCGCATCTTGCCGCAACGGCCTCGGGCGAATATTCGGCGACAAATGCGCGAAACTCGTCGTACTCGGTAACGCGTGTGCGGATAAATTCGGAATCGGTCAGGCCTTCGTCGATGATCGTGTACGCGAGGGCATTGAACATCAGGATGTTCGTGCCCGGCCGCAGTTGCAGATGGACGTCGGCGTATTTGGTCAGTTCGGTCTTTCGCGGATCGATGACGATCAGTTTGGTGCCGTTCTTGATGACGGCCTGCTTGATGCGTGCTCCGGGTATCGGGTGATTTTCGGTCGGGTTTGCACCACAGAGTATGATCGTTTTCGCCTTTTCGATGTCGTCGAACGAATTTGTCATCGCCCCTGTGCCGATCATGATCTTCATCGCGGCGGCCGATGGCGTATGGCAGACGCGTGCACAGCAATCGACGTTGTTCGTACCGAGCACGACGCGTGTGAATTTTTGCGCAAGATAATTCTGCTCATTTGTTGCCCGTGCCGAGCCGAGGACGGCGATACTGTCGCGGCCGAATTCGCTGTCGATCTCCTTCAATTTATGAGCGGCATATGAGATGGCTTCTTCCCAAGAAACGACCTTCCAGCCGTCGTCCTCGCGGATCATAGGTTCGGTCACACGGTCGTTTGCATCGACAAAATCGTAAGCGTAACGGCCTTTGACGCAGAGATGGCCGTAATTAACGGGAGCGTCCATCACCGGTTTGACCTGTACGACGCGGTCGTCGCGGACGCCGACATTCATTTCGCAGCCGGTGCCGCAGTACGGACAGGTCGTTTTGGTCCACGTCGTCGGGAAACCGCGTTCGATGACCGTCTTGTCTTCAAGCGCACCAGTCGGACACGCATCGGAGCAGGCTCCGCACGACACGCAAGTACTGTCGCCAAAGGCACCGAATGAGTCCGGCAATATCTGCGATTCCTCGCCACGGCCAAGCACATGCCATACGAACTGGCCCTGCACATCCGCGCATATCCGAACGCACGCGTAACAGTTGATACAACGGGCCATATCGACCGCAATATAGGTGTGAGAATTATCGATCACGACCTTGTCGCCGCAGAAGTCTGCCTCTGTCAAACCGTATTTGCTGGCGAGTTTGTGGAAGGGTTTATCGGGAAAAGCTTCGAACGCTTCCGCTGGATAGTTGCCGGCCAACATGCGTAGGTTCCAGATCCGAGCCGTCTCGGTCAAGGCTCCGTGTGTCTCGACTTCCATTCCCTCGAAGAGAAGTGTTTTGCACGAGACAACTTCACTAGAACTGCCTTTTACCTCTACGAGACACATCCGGCAAGATCCAACAGGAGCTAGACGATCGTCGTTGCAGAGGGTAGGAATGTCGAATCCCAACTGCTTCGCCGCCGCGAGCACGGTGATGCCCTCCGAAAACTCGCCCTGCTGTCCATTTATAATTGCCCGGATCATCGCATTTACTATCTATATTTATATTCTACAACGACATCTGTGTGACGCTTATCACAACCGATATCGGATGACGATCTGGAATATGGTTCCCGCGAGGAGTCGGCCTCAAACAAAGGCCCAGATAGCCTTTTCTAGCTCATACAGATCTAGATCAACCGCATCTGGACGTAGCCTGAGTGCATATCTTCGAAGATCGGCGGTCTCATAAAGCATCGTCAGCGTCATCAGCCGGCGACGCATCTCTTCGTCCATCTCGTTATCAGCATAGCCGTATGCCCGGAAAAACTCACGCTGAAGTTCGCCTTCGCCCTGCAGGATCAATACGCCTATCGCGAGCAGGTCATACTCGTGCCACCCGACCCGGGAATCAGCAAAATCGAACAATCCCGAAACCGAGGCCCGTCCATCAAATCGCAAATTCCCAAAATGTACATCGCCGTGCAAAAACACTGTGGGTTCCAACGGGATCAGCGGTAGCGAGTCGGCAATATACCGAGACAGTTGCTCGATGATCCTCGCATTAACACCGTGACCTATCTGGCGCTCAATGAAGGTCGATGCTCGCTCCTCAACAAAATCCGGCCAGTCTGACACGAAACCATCTGGCGGGTGTTCATGGAGCCGTTTCAGCCCCGTCGCTAGTTGAGAAACGATCGAGACCTGCTCGTCACGAGCAACTCCGAGAAACTCCGGCCGCGTCATCTCACGACCGTCGATCCGCGTCATCAAGAGATGGTCGAGTCCGTCGCGTTTGCCTGAGAAGATGATCTTCGGAGTCTGAAATGGCGTCAGCCCATTAGCAAACTCAAGGGAGCGGCGTTCCCGTTCGAAACAATTTCGCTCCGGCCGATAGATCTTCAAAACGAGATCTTCGCCAACGAAAAAGACAACGTGATCGGTACCGCCGGCCCTTTCTAGCTCGCGATCGGCGATACCATTCTCTTCGCAGATCGCCCTGGCGGCGGCGCGCCATTCCGGCCCATGGTAGTTCGACTCAAAGTCGATCAAGCCAGACACTCTTTTAGAATCTCCGAAAATCGATAAACATCGTCGAATGAATTATAAAGCGGCGTCGGCGCGACGCGGATGACATCCGGCTCACGCCAATCAGACACGACGCCGCGATCAGACAGTTTTTGATGCAATGAGCGATCGCCGCCACGAACCCGGATCGATAGCTGACAGCCTCGTTGGCCGGGATCACGCGGCGTGATCACTTCGATACGGTCGGCGGCGATACCATCGATCAGCGATTCGAGATAGCCGGTGAGTTTCTCGCTCTTAGCACGGAGTGCTGGCATTCCGGCCTCGGCGAAGATCTCAAGCGAGGCACGCAGAGCGGCCATTTGGAGGATCGGCGGATTAGAGATCTGCCAGCCTTCCGCGCCGGGGAGCGGCTTGAATTCAGGGCCCATCTGGAAGCGCGTCTCCTTATCATGTCCCCACCAACCCGCCATGCGACACAGGTCAAATTTTCTTGCATGGCGTTCGTGAACAAAAGCTCCGCCAACCGCTCCCGGCCCGCCATTTAGATATTTGTAGCAGCACCAGACTGCGAAATCCACATCCCAATCGTGCATTTTTAAATGCAGATTTCCCGCCGCGTGAGCGAGGTCAAACCCAACGATCGCCCCGGCCTTGTGCCCCGCCGCCGTGATCGCCTGCATATCAAATGCCTGGCCGGTGTAATAGTTAACGCCGCCAAGCAGGATCATCGCGATCTGGCCGTCATATTCCTCGATCGTCGCTACAATGTCTTCGGTCCCTAGCGTCGCCTCGCCATCGCGGGGTGCGAGTTCGATAAGAAATTGTCGCGGGTCGAGACCGTGACATTTCATTTGTGATTCGACTGCATACTGATCGGATGGAAACGCGCCTTTCTCGATCATCACAAATGGAGCCTCGCTCGTCGGCTGAAAGAAGGAGACCATGAGCAAGTGCAAATTCACCGTCAGCGAATTCATCACCACTGTCTCGATCGGCATCGCACCGACAACAGCAGCCATTTGCTCGGTCAAAAATTCGTGATAGCGCAGCCATGGATTCTTGGCATTCATATGCCCCTCCACTGCCAGTTTCTCCCAGTCCGCCAGTTCCTGCTCCACGTACGAGCGAACCGTCTTCGGCATCAGTCCAAGCGAATTTCCGGTGAAATACAAAACCTCGTTGCCGTCAGCACTAAGCGGCATCGCGAATCGATCGCGAAACCTCTTGAGGCCATCATCGGCATCCATCCGATGGGCGAATTCAAGGCTATTTTCAAATTGCGTCATAAGTTCAGATAAAGCGGCATCGCTCAAGGCCGAGCCACTTCAAAGCAGTTCCATGCATCAGCATTTCTTTGTCCATTTCGTCAAAATTCAACGAATCGATTAGTTTCCCGGGTTCGGGTTCGCCCAGAGGAAATGGATAGTCGCTGCCCAACATCACTCTCTCCCCTCCAACTAGATCGATCAAATATCTCAGTGCGGCGGGATCATGAACAAGCGAATCGAAGTACATTCGATCGAGATATCTACGCGGGCCATCAGCGTTGTCGGTAAAAAGGTCCGGGCGGACGTTGAAACCGTGTTCGATCCGCCCGATCGTCGCCGGGAACGCTCCGCCGCCGTGGGCGAACATTATCCGCAAATTTGGCAGACGTTCAAGTGTTCCTGAGAAGATCAGCGAACAGATCGCCCGCGAAACTTCCGCCGGCATACCGACAAGCCATGGTAGCCAATACTTCTGCATGTCTTTCTCGCCCGCCATCTCCCATGGATGAACGAAGACAGCCATGCCGAGGCGTTCGCAGGCAGCAAAGATCTCGAAGAATTGCGGCTCGCCGAGATTGAGTTGATTTACGTTGGTTCCTATCTGAACACCGGCGAGGCCGAGCTGTTTGCAGCGTTCGATCTCGCGGATCGCAAGATCGGTGTCCTGCATCGGCGCCGTTCCGAGGCCGACGAAACGGCGCGGAAATTCGATAATGATATCGGCAATATGATCATTCAGAAATCTTGATATCTCGGCTCCGTGCTCGGGCTGCGTCCAATAGCTAAACATCACCGGAACTGTCGACAGCACCTGAACGACGACGCCCGTTGCATCCATTTCCTCGATACGTTTTCGAGGGTCCCAGCAATTTTCCTCGATATCGCGAAACTGCACCCCATCATCACGCACCATCTGAGCACAGCATGGCCTGTAATGATCGAGTTTAATAAACCCGCCATAGCCGAAACTTTCTTTCCACGAGGGAATATCTCGCGGCAGAATGTGGGTATGGACATCGATCTTGAGCACGACTTTATTTTGTCACTTGTCGCTTACTAATCAAAAAGCGAGGGCCGGGAAACGCGTCAATTCGTTTCCCGGCCCGTGGCTACAGTAATGCCGTATTTACGGCTCGATCATTTCCTCCGGGGGACGTCCTCCACCCGGGCCACCGCCACCGGTTCCCGCCGGAGCCTGGATGTACGGGATCTTCGCCTCGAACATCATCGCATTGAGAGCGGCTAGATCAACGGTGATCAGGTTGCGGACTTCATCGGCCGCCGCCGGTATCCTCGTCGAGAGGATCTCGATCTGCGCCAATTCCCACGTCGTCGGAGCCGCTGATGTGTTCTCGATGGCTCCCATTAACTGTGCGGCACGTTGGCTTAGCGGTTGCCGCAACTCGACAAGCGGCGGACCAGCCTGGCTGATGTTACTCACCAGCGAGGGTGGCGTGCCCCAATTCACATAAGCCGCATCGATCTTCTTGAGCAGTTCCTCGCCCGCAGTTCTGATGTTCTGCGGCACGCCGGAGCCCGGACGACGCCATGCTTCGACAGCGGCATTGACGTTCGTCCGCAAGGCGACCATCTGCTGCTGTGCCTGCTGTCCACGGGTAACGATCGGAAGCAACTTGGTCAATGCTGCCTTCTTCTTCGCACGGTCCTCAGCCGTGAAATTGATGCGGGGATCGTCGATGACCTGAACAGTCTTGCTCAACTCTTTATCACCGAGCTTGATCTTCACGGTATAGGTTCCGGGATCGACACGGAAGCCCTGATTGGCCCCGCCAAAACCTCCGCCGCCGCCGCCGAACCCACCACCACCACCACCACCGGGCCCGGCACCTGCTGGACGCTGACGCATATCCCAAACCCAACGGTTAAGCCCTTTATTTACAACACATTGACCGCCGCCGCCAAGACCGAACTGAGCGAGCAATGCCGGGTTGATGCCTGGCGGAAGGCCTGCCGGAAGCCCGCCCTGACCGCCTTGTGCTGCCGACCCAGGAGGCTGTGGACGCGTGCAGTTCTGAGTTCTCATCACCGCACCCGCGGCATCCGTGACGGTGATCGTGATGTTCTGACCCTGGTTCAAAGGCTCTTTCACGTAGAAATTGATCATCGCTCCGCTAGGTGGGTTCTGGCCGTAGAAGGCCTTGTCCGACGTGAGCGGCTTGTTGCTCCAGGTTCGCCATTGCACCGAACGACGCGGATCGAAAAGGTGAATGTCGCTCGCGAGAACAGCATCATTCATCTGCTCGAGCGGCGTGATGTCATCCATGATCCAGATCGAACGCCCGTGCGTCGCGAGGATGAGATCATTCTCACGCGGGTGGATCAGGATGTCATCGACGGGGACGGTGGGCAGATTCATGTGAAACTTCGTCCAGTTTGCACCACGATCGATCGAGGCATACATTCCGTATTCGGTGCCGACGAAGAGCAGATTTGGATTACGTGGATGTTCGCGAATAACGCTCACGATACCGTTGTTCTGAGGAAGGTTGGAAGCGATCGACTTCCACGTTTCACCAAAATCTGACGTCATGTAAACGTAAACCTTAAAGTCACCCATTCTATGTCCGTCGAATGTCGCGTATGCCGAACCCTCTGACGCGCGCGATGCGACGACGCGGCTGACGTAGGTTCCTTTGGGTACTCCGGGCACTTTATCAACGACATTCTTCCAGGTCTGGCCATCGCGGGTAACCTGCAAATTGCCATCGTCGGTGCCCGCCCATAGAACATTGCGGTTAATCGGTGATTCTGAGATGGTCGTGACCGCCGGAAACTGCTGCACTCCGTCGTGGCGCGAACGCGTATTCTTATCCGGGATCTTGCCCATTATCTGTAGCGTGTTGCGGTCAACGTCAGTCGTCAGCTCGGGACTGATCTTTTTCCAATTGTCGCCACGCTCGGTCGATTTGAAAACAAAATTGCCGGCATAGTAAACGGTATCAGGGTCGTGCGACGAGATCAGGATCGGCGAATTCCATTGGAACCGATAATTCTTCTCGCCTTCCTCTTCGCGAGGACGGATCTGCTTGTTCTCGCCCGTTCGAACGTTGCGGCGGAAAAGATTTCCATCCTGCGATTCGCCATAAACGATGTCGGGGTCGGTCGGGTGGGGCTGTGCGAAAAAGCCATCGCCGCCGCCGACCGTGTACCAATCGCTGTTGGATATTCCCTGCGGATTAGTCGTCATACTCGGCCCACACCATGTGTTATTGTCCTGCAAACCGCCGCAGACCTTGTACGGCAAGCTGTTATCGGCACCGACCTCGTAGAACATGCCGAGAGGAACTGTGTTCGAATAATCCCAGGTTCGTCCGCGGTCAAAACTAATATTGATGCCTCCGTCGTTGCCTTGAATGACGTGGTTTGAATCGTTTGGATTGATCCAGATGCCGTGTGTATCCGCATGCGGGGCACGCGAGAAGTTGCCGGTCCAAGTCCTGCCGCCATCTTCCGAATATTGCATCGCAACACCTGCGAGCCAGAGACGCTGATCGTTGTTCGGGTCGACCTGCAGCTTCGAGAAGTACATCGGCCGCGGAACAGCTGCTATCTCAGCCATCTTCGTCCAAGTTTCGCCCTTGTCCGTCGAACGGTACACGCCGCCATTTGCGTGCTCGACCGTAACGTAGACAATGTCGGTGTTTCTGCGATAAACGGCTATGGAGATACGGCCGGTTTCGAGAAGGTTATCCGGTCGCGGCGTGGGAGCATTCTCCGCGTTGTACGGCATGCCCGTGGTTACCATCTTCCACGTCTCGCCGCCATCCACGCTCTTATAGAGAGCACGATGAGCTCCGCTACCATTAAAACCGAAAACCGTTCTGCGACGCTGGTACATACCGGCGTATAGCACCGACGGGCTCTCGTGATCTATCACGAGCTCCGTCGCACCAGTATCATCATTGACCTTAAGCACGTGTGCCCAGGTCTTGCCGCCGTCCGTTGTCTTGTAAACGCCACGGTCCGGTGAAGCCCCCCAAAGATTGCCGGTCGCGGCGACCCAGACGATGTCCGGGTTCGTTGGATGAATTACGACCCTAGCGATCGCCAAGGTCTTTTCGAGGCCCATGTTCTTCCATGTCTTGCCGGCGTCCATCGATTTGTAAACACCGTTTCCCCACGACGAGCTTTGCCTGTTGTTCGACTCACCGGATCCCGCCCAGACGATCGAGGGATTTGACGGCGCAACCGCGACGTCACCGATCGTTGAGACGGCCTCTTTGTCAAAAAGAGTCGCCCAGGTAGTTCCGCCGTTCGCGGATTTGAGGATGCCGCCAGCGGCCATGGCCACGTAGATCACCTTTGTGTCCTGGATCGGGACCTCAATGTCATTGACGCGTCCGCCCATAGTCGCCGGGCCGATCTCGCGAAAACGCAGGCTCTGGATCGCCGATTCAAACGGCTTTGCAGCAGGTTGAGCCGGTGCCGTAGCAGGCCTTGTCTGAGCAAGTATCGGGAAAACGGAAAGCAGTAGTACCAACCCGGAAAGGCCAACGCCACCGAGCACACGGAGTTTTGTCATCTTTCAAAATCCTCGAAAATACAAATTTTTAGGGTAAAGCTGAGTCCAAAAACAGTTTGTACTGGTTTGAATGCCTCTCAATTTAGGACAGTTCTTTTGGATTAGCAACTAATACGAGGGCCGAAAGTGGATGGTTTACAAAAGTTTACATTGATGCGGGAAAGCGAATAATGTGTCAAAACTGTCATTTACTGGAAAAAGCCGGGTTCGGTGTGTAAACCTGACACAAAGCAGCGCTCTTTCACCCGCCTCCGCCGCCGTCAATCCATCACCCCGTTCGCCGCAACCACCTCGCCCGCTTCAAAGTTTGATTCGCCTCGGGTTGGATGTTAATCTGACTCAAATTCAGCAGAAACCACAAATTAGAAGTTCCAGCGATAGGGTTTGCGTTTCTCGGTTTATTTATAAACTGCGGAACGCGAATGATCCATTGAAAAAACGCCTTATGTTGTCTAGAAGATCGATCTCAATACTACTGCTATTGTTTTGCGTCGCATCGTTGCCGGCTTTTGCCCAACAGGCTAAACGAGCCCTGAAACTCGATGATCTGTTCAAGATCAAGAATGTCAGTGACCCGCGCGTTTCGCCCGACGGGCAATGGGTCGCGTATGTCGTTTCGAGTACTGATGTTGTTGCCGACAAGTCGGACTCGAACATCTGGATGGTGAGTTTCGACGGCAAAACCGATCGTCAGATCACGTTTTCCACCGATAGCGAAACATCGCCGCGCTGGAGCCCCGACGGAAAATATCTGTCTTTCGTGTCTTCCAGGCCCGGGCCAAACCGCGGCAGCCAGATATGGCTTCTGGACCGAAATGGCGGTGAAGCCAGGCAATTTACCGAACTCAAAGGAAGGCTGCAGAGTTACGAATGGGCTCCGGATTCTAAACGTATCGCGATGGTGATCGGCGATCCCGATCCGGACGCGGCGGAAACCCCGGCGGCAGGAGCAACTGCAAAGCCGCCAAAACCGATCGTCCTTGATCGCTACAAATTCAAGCAAGATGGCCAGGGCTATCTAACCTCAATCCGCAAGAGCTACATTTACCTATACGACATCGCCGGCAAAAAGCTTGAGCGCCTGACGAAAGGTAAGTGGGACGAGGGCTCGCCGGTTTGGTCGCCCGACGGCTCCCGGATCGCCTTTACGAGTAACCACAAAGTCGAACCCGACCGCGATCCCAGTTCTCAGATCTATGTCGCAGATGCCAAGGCCGGAGTGACCGAAAAGCAGGTCACACCAAACACGAGCGGCGGCGGCCGGCCCGAATGGAGTCCGGACGGAAAGACACTGGTCTTCCTCGAATCTGACGAGCTCAAGTACGGCGCTTATAACATGAACCACCTGACGACGGTCGCGTCCGATGGTAGTTCGGCACCGGTCAGGGTCAAGGCGGCCGAGGATCTTGACCGCGGCGTCTCAAATCCTGACTTTTCTGCTGACGGTCGGTCTGTAAATTTCCTCGTGACCGATGATATGTCGGTGTATCCGGCAAAGGTCGATCTCGCGACGGGCAAGCTTGAACGTCTGATGGCTCCGCCGACAGTCATTTCGAACTGGGACCACGCCGGCGGCAAAGTCGCGGTGCTTTCGGGTGGCGACAGCAAGGCCACGGAGATCTATGCTTTTGAAAATGGAGCACTGAGACAGCTTACACGGCATAACGATGAATTCTTCGCCGGGATAAATTGGCCGACTACGGAGGAAGTGAGATTTGCGAGTAAGGATGGCACCCAGATCGGTGCCTTGCTCACCTACCCGACCGGCTATGTCAAAGGCTCAAAGGTGCCGTTTTTGCTCAGGATACATGGCGGCCCGAACGGCCAGGATCAGCATTCGTTTGCGGCTGAGCGGCAGTTTTTTGCAGCAAATGGCTATGCCGTGCTTGCGGTCAACTATCGCGGCAGCTCGGGCCGAGGGCAGAAGTTCTCGCGGGCGATCTTCGCAAATTGGGGCCAACTTGAGGTGCAGGATCTTCACGCCGGTGTCGATCACGTCATCAAAATGGGAGTTGCCGACCCCGACAAACTTGGTGTCGGAGGTTGGAGCTATGGCGGCATCCTGACTGACTATCTGATCGCGAGCGACAACCGTTTCAAAGCTGCGACCAGCGGAGCCGGAACGGCGTTTACAGTCTCGTATTATGGTAGCGACCATTACATCACTCAGTATGACAATGAGATCGGGCCGCCATGGGACCCGAAAGCATGGGAAACCTATCAGAAGCTTTCATATCCATTCCTGCAAGCCAACCGGATCAAAACGCCTACGCTTTTCCTGGGCGGCGAAAAGGATTTTAACGTCCCGATCTCGGGCAGCGAGCAGATGTATCAGGCACTGCGAAGCCTCGGCGTCGAAACGCAACTGATCATCTATCCAAACGAATTTCACGGCATATCAAGGCCAAGCTACGTTCGCGACCGGTACGAAAGATATCTCGCCTGGTACGACAAATACGTCCGGCTGATCAAGCCTGAACCAACTTCACCCTTCGCGGCTTGGGAAGGGAAATGGTCGGGTAAGCTCACTAATCTACCGGTCAAACCCGACGCTCCGCAGGTCGAGGTGACGAGAGAGATCGGAGCCTTCCCGATCGCCGACAATACATGCTCAACCTGGAAGACAACTTATTCCGAAGCGGGAGCGGTCAAACAGGTAAAGGATTACAAACTCTGCCGCGGCACGGGCTCTGGGGATCTCTACATTGACGAAGGCAACGGCACTAAGTTACCCGCACGAGTGATCGGCGACGCCCTAATATCGCCGTTCAAATACGACAATATTCTACTGATCTCGACGATGCGGATGCGCGGTGAAGTGCTGGAAGAAGAAATTCTGACGGTTGACGACAAACCGGCGACGACAGGTGTGCAGCCCATGCAGGCAAAGGGTATTCAACGGCTGGATTTTCGCCGTGTGACTGAAAACAAGTAGGCTGGAAAAACAGGAGCGTTCTCATGAGAAACATTTCGATACAAAAACTGATCTTCACCTTCGCATTCGCGATCGCCATAATCCCGACCGCGTTCGGCCAGCCGCAGCCCATGTCGACGCCGGAGCAGATCGCCCGGCGAAACGCGATCGAGGCGGAGCTGCAATCCATAGCCGTGGTCGAACGCAAGGTAATGGTGCCGATGCGTGACGGCAAGCGGATGCAGGCTGACGTTTACCGGCCAAAAGACTCGAGCAAAAAATATCCGATCATCCTGTCGCGAACGCCTTACAACTTCAATTGGTGGGACCTCCGGCTCGGTGCTCCGCGTGATATGACGACGGTGCTCGACGCCGTCAAACGTGGCTACGCCTACATCATCATGAACGAACGCGGGCGGTTTTTCTCCGAAGGAAATTACGATATCCTTGGCCCGCCAACGACCGATGGCGATGATGCGATGACGTGGATGTCTTCGCAAGCGTGGTCGAATAAGAAGGTCGGAGCGATCGGATGTTCGTCAACCGCTGAATGGCAGATGGCGGTCGCGGCTCAGGGCAATCCGGCGTTTACGACGATGATCGCACAGGGTTTCGGAGCCGGTGTCGGACGCGTCGGGCCGTATTATGAGCAAGGCAACTGGTACCGCGGCGGCGCGGTGCAGATGCTATTCATCTCGTGGCTCTACGGGCAGCAAAATCAGGTGCGTCCGATGTTCGACCCGAAGACCACGCAGGAAGAATTGATCCGGGCCTCAAAATCATTCGATCTGTCTCAGCAGGCTCCACCTGTTGATTGGTCGAAAGCATTGCGGCATCTGCCGGTCAAGGACATCTTCACGGCGGTCGATGGCCCGAAAGGCATCTTCGCGGACGAAATGCCCGTTCCGACCGGCGGTGCGATGATCAAACGCACGCCGAACGATCCGGCATGGTACAAAGGCGGCCTGTGGCACGACAACATGAAGGTCAACATTCCGGGCTTCTACTTCATGTCGTGGTATGACGTCTCTGTCGGGCCAAATCTCGCGATGTACAACCATATCCGCAAGACCGCTGATAAGGACATCGCCGACAAACAATACGCCGTGATCGCACCGGTCGCTCATTGCAGCTATACACGTGCGACAGAGAACACGGTTGTCGGCCAGCGAAGCATGGGTGACGCCCGGCTCGATTACAGCAAAATGACGTACGACTGGTTCGATCATTTTCTCAAAGGCGAGCAAAACGACATCCTGAAACGCCCGAAAGTGCAGTACTTCACAATGGGCAGCAACAAATGGCAGTCATCCGAATCTTGGCCGCCGGCCGGCGCCGAGCCGATGAAGTTCTATCTTTCAAGCGGCGGCAAGGCGAATACGGGTGCAGGCGACGGCAAGCTCGTCTCTGAACCACCCGCGACGGACATGCCGGATGTGTTCACGTACGACCCGATGAACCCGGTTCCGTCATTCGGCGGCAATGTCTGCTGCATCGGCAACGCGATACAGGCCGGCTCATTCGACCAGAGCAAGATGGAAGAGCGAAACGATATTCTCGTTTACTCGACCGATGTCCTAAAGGAAGGCTTTGAACTGAGCGGCCCGATCGACATCACGCTTTACGTCTCGTCGGATGCCAAAGACACAGACTTCACCGTAAAACTCATCGACGTCGACGAGACCGGAAAGGCATGGAATCTCGACGAGACCATCCAACGCATGCGCTACCGCAACGGCTACGACAAACCGCTCGTTTGGATGGAGAAAGACAAGGTCTACAAGGTCAAATTCCAACCAATGACCACCAGTAACTACTTTGCTCCAGGCCATCGCCTGCGGATCGAGATCTCATCGAGCAACTTCCCGAGATTTGATCGGAACATGAACACGGGGGGAAATAACTGGGATGAAACGAAAGGTTTGATCGCTAAGAATGCGGTTCACCACTCGAAGCAGTATCCGGCTGAGATTGTCATCTCTGTGGTTAAGAAATGATCGTCCTTGACTAGACGGGTTTGGTTGGCGGCTCCATCACGGAGCCGCATTTTTTGCACTTCCGCAATTCTTCGTTGCCATAGAACTTCGCAAAAACTCCCTGAAACTGCGTCGTGATATCGGTTAACTGAAAATACTCTTCGTAAAGCTTTTCATTGCATTCTTCGCAAAACCACATCAGGCCGTCGAATTCCCCGTCGCGGCGTTTGCGTTCGATGACGAGGCCGATGGTGTTGGCTCCTCGGATCGGGTTGTGCGGGATGCGAGGCGGGAGCAGGAACATCTCGCCTTCGCGGATGGGGACCTCGACCGCTTTACCGTCTTCCTGGACCTGGACCATGATATCGCCCTCAAGCTGGTAAAACAGCTCCTCGCCCTCGTCCCAGTGATAATCTTTTCGCGAATTCGGCCCGCCGACTACCATCACGATAAAATCGTCGTCGTCATAGACGCACTGATTCCCGACCGGCGGCTTGAGCAGATGCCGGTGCTCGTCGATCCATTGCTTGAAATTGAAAGGGCGGCGTATAGACATTTCAAAACAGTATACAATCAAACGGGCGAGCTTATCGCAAGGATTCGCACATGAAATTGAGATCGAACGAGCCGTTCTGGCTTGTGAAAAACGGCTTGATCAACTCCTACCCCTCGCTTGACCGTGATATCGAGACGGAAATTCTCGTGGTTGGTAGCGGCATTACCGGAAGCCTGATCGCTCATCGCTGTATCGCCGAGGGTTACGAGACAACGTTGATCGACCGGCGTGAGATCGCGCATGGCAGTTCTTCGGCGACGACGTCGATGCTGCAGTACGAGATCGACACGGCTCTGTTTGAGTTGGTCGAGATGATCGGTGAAAAGGCGGCGGTTGAGAGCTATTGGGCGTGTTTCAACTCGATCGACGATCTTGGCAAGATCTCAAAGCAGATCAAATCGACGTGCGGGTTTAAGAAAAAAGAATCGGTCTACATGGCGGCGCTAAAAAAGGACTTACCGTGGCTGACGAAGGAATTTCAGGCACGTGAGAAGCACGGCTTTCCGGTTAGTTGGCTCGAACCCGCAGAGATCGAAGAAAAATTTGGAATGGCCGGAACATTCGGCGGTATTTCGTCCGCACAGGGCGGCAGCATCGACGCGTTTTGTCTTGCTCACGAATTGCTCCAATACAATCAACAACGCGGCCTGCTCGTTTACGATAAGACCGATCTCGTCAAAAAAGAACACACCAAAAGCGGTGCCGAGCTTACCACCGAATACGGCAACGTGATCAAGGCGAAAAAGGTTATTTATTGCAACGGTTTTGAGAGTACCGAGATGATCAAGGATAAATTTGTCGATCTGCTCTCGACCTACGCCATCGTCGGCGAGATCTCAGAGGACGACCATTCGCACATCAGCGAAACGCTGTTCTGGAACACCGCTGACCCGTACATTTACATGCGAACGACCGACGACAACCGCATCCTCATCGGCGGGGAGGACGAGGAATTTGTCGACCCCGCGAAACGCGATTCGATGATTACGGGGAAATCCGCGAAGCTTGAGAAAAAGCTAAAGAAGCTCTTACCAGGCGTCAAATTTCGCACCGATTTTGCCTGGGCCGGAACGTTCGGCGAGACCAAGGACGGCCTACCGTATATCGGCGAACACCCAAACTTCCCTTCCGCGTATTTTGTACTCGGCTTTGGCGGCAACGGTATCACGTTCTCAGTGATCGGAATGGACATGGTCGCGGCAAAGCTGAAAGGCGAAGAGCATCCGCTCGATGAGGTCTTTCGATTTCGGCGTTAAAGCGTTGCGAGCTTTTCGGTTGTTCGCCAATTGCGGCCCGTCACGGCCAGTTTCAGCTTCTTCTCAATGAAGCTTTTCCCGAGTAGACTGTCGATCACGCCCTTTGGTAGATGACAATAAAGCTCGCGGCCGATGACCGCGTAATGTTCACCTTCGGGAGCGGCGGCGAGGAGTTGCCCGAGTTTCTCAGCGGGCATTTCTTCCCGCAGAAAAAGAACATGCATTTCTTTGTGGCTTTCGAACTGGCCGGCGAACGGGTTGTTTTCGAGTATATCGACGATCGCGCTTTGCCCACGGATCATGACGGGGATCTGTTTGTCGAAGTGCTTTTTGATCGCTTGTTCGATAGTTTGGACCAAGGTTAATTCGATCTCGCCGGTGCCCTTACTTCGTGCGGGCTTCTGCAAAAACTTCTGCGAAACGTCGAACGCGATGTTGCCACTGTTGATATAGGTCACGACGTTCTCAAAGCCGCATTCCTCGAACGCGGCTTTGAGATCCATCATCTTTATCATTGTGTTTCCTCCGACATTGATGCCGCGGAGCAGGGCAATGTATCTAGGCATTTTGCATATCGATCACGAAGCGGTAACGTACATCCGACTTGATCGTCCGGTCGTACGCTGCCTCGATCTGGTCGGGCGAAATTACCTCGACATCTGAGACGACATTGTGTTCCGCACAAAAGTCGAGCATTTCCTGAGTCTCCGGAATCCCGCCGATCATCGAACCGGCCAGGATCTTGTTGCCGCCGATCAGCGAGAACGCGTTCAACGGTGTCGGCTCGGTCGGCACGCCGACGATGACCATCACGCCGTTGAGCGTGACCATGCTGAGGTAAGTTCCGTAATCGTGATTTGCCGAGATGGTGTCGAGCAAAATATCGAATGTGCCGGTCGCAGCCTTTACGGCGTCAGAGTCTTTGGTGTTGATAAAACCTGTCGCCCCTAGTTTTCGAGCATCGGCCTCTTTCGACGGCGACGTGCTCAGCACCGTGACCTCGGCTCCCATCGCCGCGGCGATCTTGACGCCCATGTGGCCTAAACCGCCGAGCCCTGCGACGGCGACCGTTTTGCCCGGGCCCGCTCCCCAGCGTTTCAACGGCGAATACGTCGTAATTCCCGCACACAGCAGCGGCGCGATACCGGACCGGTCCTCCACAGCATTGACCTTGAGCGCGTAGTTTTGGTCGATCACATAGTGCTTCGAATATCCACCATAGGTCGGCGTGGTTCGATCCATCTCGGTGCTGTTATAGGTCTGAGCACTTCCCTTTATGCAGTATTGCTCAACGCCGCCGTGACACGCTCCGCATTCGCGACAGCTATCGACAAAGCAGCCAATTCCCGCAAAATCGCCCACCTTGAACTTCGTCACAGAGTCGCCGACCTGCGACACACGGCCTACGATCTCGTGCCCCGGAACCATCGGATAGAGAGACGGCACCATCGGTTCCCACTCGGCTTTTGCCTGATGAATATCCGAATGGCAGATGCCTGCCCATTCAATATCGATCAAAATATCGTTCGCGCCGACATCGCGGCGTTCAAAGTTAAATTCCGAGAACTTTGCGTTCTTATCGTGTGTTGCGTAACCTTTGGTTTGTATCATTTCTGTTAAATTATTCCCCTCGTTTATCCGTTATGCAGTAGGACGTTATCCGTGCCAAACGCCCGTCATTATTGAACTCGTACACATCGCATGATGACACGCTACTGACTACCTCGCCGTCTTTGATTAATTTGGCAGTGCCATTGATCGCGACGCGAGAGCCGTCGACTATCGTATTCAGCGTGCGAAAGTTAGTGGTCACCGAAGCAAAGTACGAGGCGATCTGACCACACTTTTCGATGACCGCACTCCTGCCCCTGACCTTAAAGTCGGCGATGACATCCCATTCAACATCATCAGCAAGGTGGTCGTAAACGGAATCAAACTGGCCGGATGAAAACCTTTCCGCAATTTCTCTTGTTTCCATGTGTCCCTTTAAGCTACCGTTGCAATGACCTTCAATTCTATAGCGATCGGCGTCGGTAAACTGCTGATCTCAACCGTCGTCCGGCACGGTTGGTTGTCGGCGAAATATTCGGCGTACAGACGATTATACGTCGCAAAATCGTCCTTCATATTCGTCAGAAAGACTGTCACATCCACGATCTGCCCCCACGACGAACCCGCTTCCTCAACGATGTATCGAACGTTCTGAAAAACTGATCTGCACTGCGTCTCAATGTCATACGAAACGATCTTGCCTGCCTCATTCAGCTCGACGCCCGGAATGACCTTCGTCCCACGCTCACGCGGCCCGACGCCGGAGAGGAACAGCAGATTTCCGACACGGCGTGCATACGGATAGAGGCCTACTGGCTCCGGTGCTCTGGACGAGTTTAGAGGCGTGTGATCCATGGAATACTTATAAGTCTAACAGGAATCTAAGTCAGTGGAACAGCCCGCACTGAATCCAAATTGGTGGTGCGGGAGAAATTAGTTCCTGGAAGACATTTTTCGGTTTACAATGTCGTTCATAGAGGAATATTCAATATGTCATTATTTACGAAATTAGCTCTCGCCGCATCGGTCCTACTAGCTGTCGGCTGCGGTATCGCGGCTAGCTCGGCTAATTCTCCAGATCTCGAAGCGTTAGCTCCTGTCGCAGAACCTGTAGCCGAACCAGTTAAGGGAACGCAAACTGCTGTTTTCGCGGGCGGTTGTTTCTGGGGAGTCGAGGGCGTTTTTGAGCATGTCAAGGGCGTGACCGATGTCCGATCGGGCTATTCGGGCGGGGATTCGAAGTCGGCGAATTACGATGAGGTCAGCGAAGGGAGTACCGATCACGCTGAGGCGGTTGAGATCAAATTTGACCCGGCGAAGGTGACGTACACGCAGTTGCTGACGATATTTTTCTCAGTCGCTCACGATCCGACCCAGTTGAACCGCCAGGGTCCTGACACTGGAAGGCAATATCGCTCAGCCGTGTTTTACACCAGCGAAGAGCAAAAGAAAGCGACGCTCGCCTACATCGAAGCGATCAACAAATCCAAAGCTCTGCCAACAGCGATCGTGACCGAGGTCGTCGCCCTGGAAAAATTCTACGCCGCCGAGGATTACCATCAGGACTACATGAAGAAAAATCCGACGCAGCCCTATATCGTTGCCCACGACCGGCCAAAGCTTGAGGATCTAAAGACACGCTTTCCGGAGTTTTACGTTAAGAAATATTGATCTATAGCTTTTGAAGTGAACGCAGGATCTTCTCGGTGTCCGCAAGCGATATCATCGCGAGATCAGGATCGTCCTCTTCGCCGCCGTACCAGCCGATGTAGTGAAACGCGGTCTTCCCGACGTTAAACCACTCGGTCATCACGTAGTTCTTTAGCTTCTTTCCATTCTGGTCGGCATCCTTCGGCTCGTATAGGAGATGGATCTTCCCGACCGGCGTCGATAGTATCTTTGCTCCATCATACATAAGGTCGCCGAGGCCGTCGAAACCGGCCTCGAGAGCAAATCGCTGGGTCTTTCCGCTCGTGAGTTTTCGCGAGTAGATGATGATAAATTCCCGATCTTCGATCGCTACTGCTCGTCCGAGACGCGATTTGATCCCTTCGAGCTTAAAGCCGGCCGGCAGCCATTTGGGCAATGCAACAGACATCACCTGCTTGGCGGCGATCAGCTGCTCCATGTCCGATCTCTCGATACCCGGAAACCTCGCCATTCCGGCCTTGATCTTTGCGTCCGTTGACTGTGCCGAAGCCGTAATTGCGAGCGAGAAGCAAAATAGAGCTAAAACGATCGTGTTCTTGAGATTCATTATTTGCCTTTTTCTGCCCAGATCTGAACAAGGTGGACGAGCGTCTCGGTCGATTTCTCCAATCCCTTTCGCGAATTGAATTCCAGCTTACCGTGAAAATTGTGTCCGCCGGTAAATAGATTCGGCGTGGGAAGGCCGCGTGCCGTCAGCCGCGAGCCATCGGTGCCGCCGCGTATTGGCCTTAATGACGCCGTAACTCCCGCTCGCTTTGCGGCCTCGATCGCGTAGTCGGTGAGCTGCGGATAATCTTTCAACACTTCTTTCATATTAAGGTAGCCGAGAACGCTGCCGTATTCGATCTTGACGTTTGGATATTTCCGCTGCGTTGCGGCGATCACGCGTTTAATCGCCTTTTCCTGGCCCGCAAGGCCGGCAATGTCGAAATTGCGGAGCAGTATCTTTACCGTCGAAGTCTCGACATCCATTGTTCCGACATATGGATGAATAAACCCGCCCCGCCCCGCCGTCGTCTCGGGCCGATTCGGGATCATCGCCGGAAATCGCGAAAGGAAATCACCCGCAGCGTACGACGAATTGACCATTATCCCTTTAGCCGTGCCAGGGTGTGTCGATTTACCGCGAAATGTAACCGTTGCAGTTCGTGCCGACCAAGTCTCATTCGAGATATCTCCAAGCTGTTCACCATCAACGGTATACGCGAACTTCGCCCCCCAGCCCTCGATATCGAACTTGTCCATCGGCCCGCCGACTTCTTCGTCGGGCGTAAACGCGATCGCGACATTACCATGTTTGATCGAAGGATTTTGTTTGAGAGTATCGATCATCGTCATCAATTCGGCAATGCCCGCCTTGTCATCTGATCCGAGGAGCGTCGTACCATCCGCCGTTATAATGTCGTCGCCGATAAGATTTTTTAGGTTCGGATTTTGCTTGACTGTAATGACCTGTGTCTTGTCATTCGGCAACACAATGTCGCCGCCCTGATAATTCTTATGGATGATGGCGTTAATATTCGCGCCCGAAACAGCAGGCGAAGTGTCCATATGAGCGATAAACCCAATCGTCGGCACCTTCGAATTGTCCGCCAGATTGCCCGGGATCATCGCATAGACAATACCTTCCTCACTAACGCGAACCTTTGTCGCACCAAGCTCCTTCAGCTCTTTTTCCAAAAGCCGTGCCAGCACGTATTGCTTCTCCGTACTAGGCCACTTCCCCGCATCTTCAGCCGATTGCGTGTCGATCTTTACATAACGAAGAAACCGATCCATCGCGGATTCGATGGGTGGTTTTAGTTGAGCGGGTACCACCGCAACCAATATCAACGAAAATATTAACGTAAAAATGATCTTCATATTATCAACCTAAAAGTCTTACAAGGTGAACCCGCAGGTCACCGCCTATTTGAGGATAGCGAGCGATGCGTCGTTGCTATCAAAAATCCATCCCCCGGATCAACACCTTACTTAGGACTGCGGCTGTCAACCCCCAAAATACCCAGAATAGCCAAAAACGCACGCTGCGACCCGAGATGACTGTCGGTCGCGTCCCAGCTCTCGTCTGGCGAATGGGCTCCGCGGCCGAGGCCTCCGCCGTCAATGGTTATCGCCGGGATTCCCAAACTGATCGGAATATTTGAATCGGTACTGCCGGCATCGAGCTCGGATTTGATCCCCAAAGCCTTGTCGGCCTCGAGCGCGGCACGCACAATTAGGGCATCGGCCTTCTGCTCACCTGTCGGCCTGCTGCCAACCTGGCTCATATCGACCGTTATCTTTCGCGGGCTTGTCCAGCGACCATTTTCCTCATTCAGCGATACCTGGACTGCCTTTTTAAAACTGGCGTCCATTTTCTCAAGCTCGGCCTTGCTGACCGAACGCATATCGATCTCAAACGACGCCGTGTGAGCGATCGAGTTTACCGACGTTCCACCCTCGATGCGTCCGACATTGAACGTCGTTTTCGGATCAGTCGGAACCTGGAATTTCGAGATCTTTTCAATCGCTCGGCCGAGGGCATGGATCGGATTTGGCATGCCGAATGCACCATAGCTATGACCGCCCGGCCCTTTGAATGTCACCCGGTATCTATAACTGCCGACGGCTCCATTCGTGATTCCGAGCCCGGTTCCGTCAATTGAAATAAAATGCGTCACCTTGCCCTTTAGTTCCTTGGCAAAAAGATGCCGCGTGCCGCGAAGGTCGCCCAACCCTTCTTCGCCGACATTCGCTACGACGATCAGATTGCCGACTGTATCGATCTTGAGTTCGTTAAGCGTTCGAACCATAGTGATCAGCAGAGTCAATCCGCGCCCGTCATCGCCGATCCCGAGCCCCTTGATGAGGTTTCCCTCGCGAGTTACTTTGACGACCTCGTCATCAAAAACGGTATCGAGGTGTGCCGCCAGAACCATTGTCGGAGCAGCCGATCCGCCGGTTCCCGGCCGTTCGCCGATGACGTTGCCAACTTCGTCCATGCGAACGTTTTTGAGGCCGAGCTCCTGGAACTTCTTCCTAAAGTATTCGGCTCGCCGGGCCTCTTTAAATGGCGGTGCCGGGATCTCGGTGATTCTGATCTGTTCCGTGATGGTCTCGGGCTCGGTGGCTTTGATGTACTCGAGCCCTAGCCGAACTTTTTCAATGTCAATCAAAGACGGCCCGGTAGATTGGCCAACGGTATCTAAAGCCGAGGTCGCCAATAACAAGATCGCGGTGAGTACTAAGAATGCTCTCATAAAAGCAAAAATTGACCTGTCACAATTTCACGCAAACATTTTTCTCTTCTGTAAAAAATCTCAACGCCTCGAAACCACCTTCACGCCCGACGCCGCTGTCTTTGACGCCGCCAAACGGCGTTCTCAGATCTCTTAGAAGCCAGCAATTGATCCAAACGATGCCCGATTCGAGTTTAGCTGCCATGCGGTGGGCGCGGGAGAGGTTTTCGGTCCAGACGGTAGCGGACAAGCCGTAGCGGACGCTGTTTGCGTAAGTGAGGACTTCGTTCTCGGTGTCGAATGGCATGATCGTAACGACCGGGCCGAAGATCTCTTCCTGATTGGTGCGGCAATCGTGCGGCAGCCCTTCGATAACCGTCGGTTCGATGAACCATCCGTTCAGGTCAGAACCGCCTGCCCGAGCGGGCGGCTCGGCGCTTCCTTGTGAATCGGCGTCCGAGGCACTATGCTCTCTGCCCCCCGCTGACGCAGGGGGTTCTGACTTGTGTCCGCCGGTCAAGATCGTGCCGCCTTCGGCTTTCGCGAGGTCGATGTACGACATTATCTTGTCAAAATGCTGCTGCGAGGCGATCGCCCCAACGTCTGTATCGGGGTCCAGCGGGTCACCGATCTTCAATGCAGAGACTTGAGCCACGAAATCCGATTTGAACCTATCGTACAAAGGACGCTCGACGAATATTCGCGATCCGCACAGACATATCTCGCCCTGATTTGAGAACGACGAACGAACCGTCGTCGCGAGCATTTCTTCGTAATTGCAATCGGCAAAGATAATGTTTGGATTCTTACCGCCGAGTTCGAGCGAGAGTTTCTTGAACATCGGGGCCGCTACACGTGCGATCTCTTCACCGGTCTTTGTGCCGCCGGTGAAGGAGATGGCTTTGACATCTTTGTGGGCTACGATAGCTGAACCAACCTTCGGGCCAAGGCCATGGACGATATTTAGAACGCCCGCAGGCAAACCTGCCTCGATGCAGAGTCTCGACAGCAAATACGCCGTCATCGGCGTGACCTCACTCGGCTTAGCAACGACCGTACATCCGGCAGCGATCGCAGGTGCGATCTTCCAGGTAAATAAATAGAGCGGCAGATTCCAGGGCGAAATGCAGCCGACGACACCAACCGGCTGACGGAGCGTGTAGTTGATCGCATTTTGCCCGATGCTGTCGTGCGATTCGTTTGCCGTGTGCATCGCCGCGGTAGCGTAAAATTTGAAATTCGCCACAGCCCGCGGAATATCGACAGCTCGGGCAAGCGAAACGGGCTTTCCCTGATCTACGCTCTCAGCCAAAGCAAGCGTCTCAAGATCGCGTTCGATAAGAGCGACCAGTCGCATCAAAATATCGTGCCGAGCCTCTGCCGATGTACTCGACCAAGCCGGAAACGCCGCCGTCGCTGCCTCGACAGCAAGATGAACATCGCGGTCGTCGGAATCCGCGATCAGCGAATACACTTCGCCGGTCGACGGGTCGAAATTGTCCAGATATTCGCCGGACGCCGGACGCACCAATTCTCCGCCGATGTAATTCTCGATATTGAGCATAGCTACACCTGCGATTTTACTCTTTTTCACCGAACCGCGAAATTATGTGTGCTTTGAACTTAGGTTGACCAAAAATTACTCGCCACAACCCAAATTGATCTTTTTCGTCAAAACGTTCTTTTGCCCAACGATCCGTGCTTTGAGTTCGAGCGGATAGCATCCGGTTTCGTATATCCAGAATCCGCTAAATGACTTGCCATTAGTGCGAATATCGGCAGGAACGATCTTATGAAAATTCGCGGCACGGCCCTGTAAGGTGCCGTTCGCTATTCGATACTTGGCCGTCAGCTCAACCTGTTTCTGTTTGGGCGGGTTTCCATCGCCATAAGCCTCGATCTCCACAACAATAAGCATCGCCGACGAAGAACCGTCGCGAGACGATCCTTCCAAGACGGTATTCCACAAATTGACCTTGCCGGAGAATACATCGTCAGAAAACTTGCCGTCGGTGTCGTAAAACAGCTTTGCGGTCACATTCGCTATGCGAACCTTTTGCGAACGCCCGGACATCTGGCCGTAATCGGTTGTCGCAAAAGCGGAGTAAACGCACGCTAGCATGGCGATCATCATCAAAACTCGCCCTGTTTTGATCCTTTCGCATGAAATGGCCATATTCTTTAAGAACGGCTTAGCAAGGCATTATTGCACCAGAGTAATTTATTTGATCCGGCCGTATTTCCGCAGTATCTCTTTTACCTGTTCCAGCGGAAGGGCCTCGACCGTCCGTCCGTTTCCTGTTACGGTTGTCGCTTTGAAGAGTGAGTTGAGAATTGCTTCTTCGGTCGCTTCGATGACGGCCTGAAATAGAGGGGACATCGCGTCATTGCCTAACACGGAAATGTTACGCTTTGCGTCCGAAGCCTTGATGCGGTTTTGTGTCGAAAACGCGATCGCATAATCGCCACTGCCGTTTGTCATCGACGAGCCTGTTCTCGCAAGGCCGGACATTGCACGAGAGGCGAGCCGTCTGAGTTGCCGGTGATCGAGCGGAGCATCGGTGGCGATGACGATGATGATCGAGCCGTCCGCCAGGTCGGAACCAGACGATGGTTGGGCGTTCGAACCAACGGCCCCGACCGCTTCCTTGAGATAGAATTTTCCAAGTTCAACTCCTACCGGCACCCCATCGATAGACAGGACGCCGCCAAAGTTTGATTGCACGAGTACGCCAAGAGTATATCCGCCGAGCGATGTCGGCAGCTTTCGCGACGACGTACCGATGCCGCCTTTCCATCCGAAAGCTACAGTGCCTGTGCCCGCACCGACCGAACCTTCTTCGACAGCTCCGCTCTTAGCATTTTTGATCGAGTTGAATACATCGTCGCGTGTGATATGCCTTGCGCGACCATCATTAAGCCCGCCGTCATTCGTCTCGGCAACAAGTGGGTTAATAGAGCGGACATTTTCATTGCCCCTGAGGCCGAGCATGTAGTCAAGCGAAAAATCGGCAGTTTTCGGTACGGAAAGAGTCGAGGTCAACAGGATGGGAGTTTCGATCTCGCCAAGTTCATTGACTTGCGTCGACCCTGCGAGTTTGCCAAATCCGTTGCCGACATAAACCGCTCCCGGCACCTTTTCCTGAAATAGATTCCCGCCGTGCGGCAGGATCGCCGTTACACCGGTTCGGATGTTTTCCCCGCGAATGATAGTCGTTTGCCCTACGGACACGCCCGCAACATCGGTGATGGCATTATTTTCACCTGTTGCCAGAACGCCAATCTTGAGCCCGAGGTCATGTGCCCGCGGCCGCTTTTCCTGCGCGAAGCCAACCTGTGTCAGGCAGATCGCGATACCAAAGGCGACGATCAAATTGAACCTGCGTTGCATAACATCGATCTTCCCGCCGCCCGCTTACGCAGGCGGTTCTGACTAGACTTTTGCAAACGTCAGCCCCGTTTGCCCTTGATACTTGCCACCGCGATCTTCGTAGCTCATGCTCGCCGCAGTCTTCGTCGGATTCGAAGAACAGGATCTGGCCGATGCCTTCGTTGATGTAAACGCGGAGCGGCAGATTGGCGAGGTTTGCGATCTCGACGACGAGGCGGCCGGTCCAGCCGGCTTCGAGCGGAGTCGTGTTTACTAGCAGGCCCGCACGGGCGTAGGTGGATTTGCCGAGGGCTACGCCGGTTACGTTTCGCGGCATTTTGAAGGTCTCGACCGTCACGCCTAGGCCGTAGTGATGTGGCGGCAACAGGTAATATCTCGCCCCATCCTCGGCCTCGCGAACTGGCGGTTCGATGAGCGATTTTGCTTCGTCAAAGTGCTTCGGATCTATCTCATCGCCGTTTACAGAAGAGAAGATCCGAAAACCATCATCCGCGAGCCGCATGTCATACCCGTAACTCGAGCAACCCGCCGAGATGATGCGTTTGCCATCGACCTCGCGTACCAACCCCGAGAGAAACGGAGTGATCATGCCCTCTTCCTCTGCCATTCTTCCGTAGCCAAATATCTGATTTGATCGTCATAAAATGAAGGAATCACCTATTTGGGAGATATTGCTTAAACCCAATCGTTCAAACTAAAAGAAGGTGATAAACCTCGTAAGTTTATCACCTTCTAATTTGAAAATCCGAACGCGGCGGCTATCAAAGCGGTGCGGTCAGTCTTCCCAGCTTCATCGTCCCATCGCCCATTATGAATTTTAGCGACGAACCGCCGACACCTGCCTTTGCCAGGATGGAGCGGTCGGTGAACACAACTTTACGGTCTCGAGGTATTAAGTCTGGAAGTTCATTAGTGATCGTGCCCGTTTTCAGTATTGTCGCGTCGATCTCGGCACTCATATTTGAAGGGAGGCTCACGTTCAGTTCGCCGCTCCCGACATTCACGGTTGCGGAACGTCCTCGCCAACCTCGAACGCCAAACACCATATCCAGCTTCCCGGTTCCGATCGTCACGCTGGTCGTTCCGCCGACCACTTCGACGTAACCCGTTGTCTCAATAAAACTTACTCGCATCGAACCCTCGACGCCGGTGATCGAAAGATCGCCTTTGCCGCCGTCGATCTCGAGATCGGTGTATCGCGGCACGCGGATCTCGTAATCTACACGAAATGGCGTGGTAAGCAGATTCTTCGGAAAATCCTTGGGTAGCTTTTTCAACCCGAACTTGTTGTGCGGCCTATTGTACTAACCGCTACGCGGATGGTGCTTTCCTCCGCGATAAACCCGGTGATCGCTGCGAGCTTTGCAAAATCAGCGTCGTTCGCCGCTTCGATGGTGATCGTAGCGATCAACTCGAACTCATTCTTCGGCGAACCAACGATCTTTACAGACCCATTTGGAGCACCGGTGACGGTCACCGTTCCGCCGGAACTGAAATCAAATTTATCAGTCTTGGTGGTGGTGCGAACACTCTGGGCCAAAGCGGCGATCGAAAACGCCACAACAAAAAGCGAGCACAGAACCAAACGTTTGATTTTCATTTTTGTATAGAGTGGGCCGGAGAGACTCGTCAATACAAGTCTAAGCCTTGTACCAGAGTGAGGTCAACGAAAATCTATCGACGAAGAAAGCCGATCGTGCCACGCTGATTAGTCACGGTTAGCGTCGCGCTGCCGTCACCGGTCTTGCCAATCACACGGCGGCCGTCGCCCAGGTAGTTGGTTTCCGAGTTAGCAAAAGCTCCGAGCGAGATACTTCGCGTCGAGGGGGCCGTCGCAACAAAACGAAATGAGGAAGTGAACGGAATGCGAAGGTTGATGTTTCCTTTCATCGAAGAGAATCGGTAATTGCCGCTCTCCTGGATCTCACCGTCAAAGAAGATATCGCCGATACCGTTCTCTGCCGAGACGTTCTTGGCAAGAATATTCGTAAGCGTAATATCGCCTTCGCTCGAAATATGTGCTCGGACAAGGCCGCTGCGAACATTGCTGACGATCAGATTGCCGATCCGCGTCTCGATATCGACCATTGCGTTGTAGGGCACCCGGATCAGGAAATTTACATTTCCGACATCCTTACCCTGATTGTCTTTTAGGACATTTACGAAGATCGTTCCGCTCAGGCTCTGTGGGACGATGGTCGCCGCCGGAGCTTCCATCGACGCTGAGATACTTATTTCCTGACGATTCCAGCCCTCAACCGTGACAGTCCCGGTTCGATTCGTCAGCGAAAGACGGACGTTCTGGCCCGCAGGGTAAGTCCTCGCAAACTTCTTCTGGGCCGCCACCTCATCCGCAAACAGCGCAAAGAAAAAAACTACGCATAAAAGCATCGTAGTTTTCGACGAGGGGGTTTTAGATCCAAAGATCATTTCAGGAAACTAAAGGTCCGAGAAGTCCCGGAGTAAATTCATTTTGTCGCTCAAAACCGTGTCGAGCATCTCGCCCGAAAGCTCGTCTTCCGGGTCTTGGTTCAAGATCGTCGTGTATTCGCTGACCGATTCGTCTATAACCTGCAGATTACGGTCAAATGCTTCGCGGGTGGCCCGATCCCATTGAATGCGACGCGTTTGCACACGAGCGTTCCAATATTCGATCGCGGCCTGCTGCTCCTTGTGTCGACGGTCGCGCGCCTGCTGAGGCGTCTCCATCAGGCCGACCTTGCTCAAAACCTTTTCAAATGTCGTCTGCGTCGCCGCCGAACGCGTAGTAAAATCATCCGTTTGCGGGACAAAGTAACTGCGAATAGCTACAAAGGTCGCAAGGGAACTCACAATTGCTATACAACCCAAAGCGGTCGCGAGTTGACCAAACGACAACTGCCAAAACCGCTTCTGCGGCGGCGGAGCAACCGTCTGTTCGGCCTTGATCTCGTTCTCAATAATATTATTGATGCGGCACCACATTGCCTTGGAGTGAGCAGGAACAAGTTCATCGGCAGACTCACCGGTGCAAATATCCAGGATCGAGGCAAAGTCTTCGCAGACGATCGCACAATCGCCGCACATCGCCAGATGCGTACGTATCGACGCGGCCTGAGTTTCCTCAAGTTCGTTGTCCAAAAACTGGCTTATTAGACCTTTACACTCGTCGCAATTCATCGTGTTTGCAGAATAAAGTCGTACCGCATTTCGCTGTTCGTACTAGCCTTATTCTTGACCCAATTGATAGATTAGCCTCGCGACTTAAAAGTTGCCTTGACCGCCGCTGAATCTTTACATTTCTTAACAAAAATCGGCACAAAAAACACGAACGTAGTTTCCTGCGTCCGTGCTCTTTAGAACTGATGTGTTACTAATCCTGTTTTTTGATCAAAAGCCCACGCAGTTTCAACCTTGCCTTGTGTAGCTGCGATTTCGACGTTCCGACGGAGATGCCCATAAGGCGGGCGACCTCTTCGTGCTCAAAGCCCTCGACGTCGTGCAAAATAAATACATTGCGATAGCCATTTGGCAGTTCAGCGATCGCGTTCTTTAACGCGATGCGGTCGACGACCTGCATCTTGTTAGGATTGGCCGAACCGGCAACCGTCTGTTCCGGCATTTCGCCGTCTTCGCTGGTCTTTTCGTTTTTTACGCTGCGGCGACGAAAGTGCATCAGCACCTGATTTACCGTCAAACGATGCAGCCAGGTCGAAAATGCCGAATCACCGCGAAAGCTGCCGATCTTGCGAAATAGCTGAATGAAAACTTCTTGCGTTAGATCCTCTGCCTCAGTCTGATTTGAGGTCATTCGCAGACACAAGCTGTATGTACGGCGATGATATCGCTCGTAAATAAGCTCAAATGCCGCGATGTTGCCATTCGCCGCAAGACGGCAAAGATCGATATCAGGTGCAGCCGCGTCAAAGGCCTCTTCGACAACAGGCGCAACAAAAGTCGGCAATTCAGCCGCACTCTCAAACCCAAAAGCTATGTCCCGCTCGATAACCGCCGAGTGTGGATCCATGGTCACTCCCAAAATATCTCTGCCGGATTTTAGAACTTCTTCGCTGGCTATGATGTGTGACCTCCGATAAAGAGTTGCCCGAACGCGAACCAATATTTGGCTCTTTTTTAGACTAGCGAAAATTGTATGTTTAAAACGTCAAAAGGTAAAGCGAAATTTGGCCGCCCAATGTGCCCAACCTTTGTTTGACGCGTGCCATAGTGTTAAAATCCTCGCCACAATCCTGTCGTTTCAATTTTGGAGGAAAATCGATGTCGCATCGCGTTTTTAGAGCGGTATTCTGTCGTCTGGTCATTGTTTTATCGGCTTTGTGTTTTGTTTTTGTTGGTGTTCAGGCACAAGCCCCCTCGGGAACGCGAATGTTGCGCACACCGACGGTCAGTGCGTCGCAGATCGCTTTTGCCTATGCCCAAAATATTTGGGTCGTACCACGCTCCGGCGGTGTCGCCCGTCGTGTTACCAGTTTTCAGGGACAGACATTTAACCCGCAGTTTTCGCCCGATGGAAAATGGATCGCATTTAGCGGCGAATACGCGGGTAATCAGGACGTTTACGTCCTTGCCGCCGAGGGCGGCGAGCCGAAACGGCTGACCTGGCATCCGGGCGGCGATGCGGTGCAGGGATGGACGGCGGACGGTAAGTCGATAATGTTCACCTCGGGCCGCGCATCGTGGGCACCGGGCGGAACCGCGAGATTTTGGACCGTACCAGCCGAAGGCGGGGTCGAGGAACCGATGCCTTTACCAAGAGGATTCCAGGGCAAGATATCGCCTGACGGAGCCCAGATTGCCTATCGTATGAACACGTCGTGGGACGACGAGCGAAGAAACTATCGCGGCGGCCAGAACCGACCGATCTGGATCGTGGATCTCAAAACTTTCGATCTCGTCTCACCTCCGTGGACCGACTCCAAGGACATCGATCCGGTTTGGTCAGGCGACACTGTCTATTTCATCTCCGACCGCGACAACGTGCAGAACGTCTGGTCCTATCAACCGGGGACGAAAAAGTTGGCACAGATCACAAAATTCACCGACTTTGATGTTAAAACAATGGGCTCGGGCGGCGGCAGTATTGTTTTCGAGCAAGCAGGATATATTCACGAGCTCGATCCGCGTTCAGGCCGGCATCAGCGCGTCAATATTACCGTGGCCGGTGATTTCCCATGGATGATGCCGCGGTGGGACGACGTGTCGAGCCGGATGACAAATATGAAACTCTCGCCAACCGGCAAAAGGGTGCTTGTTGAGGCCCGTGGTGAGATATTTACGATCCCGGCAGAAAAGGGTGATGTCCGGAATCTGACGAATACGAGCGGCTCGGCCGAGCGTGATCCGGCATGGTCACCTGATGGCAAATTCGTGTCGTATTTTAGTGACCGCTCGGGCGAATATCGTCTTTACATACAGGAACAGGACGGACTTAAAGCGCCCCGCGAGATCGTGCTCGATAAGCCGACGCGCTATTACACGGTTTCCTGGTCGCCAGACTCGAAAAAGCTTCTTTTCACTGACACGAACCTCAAAGTTTGGGTCGTGGACGCGACCACCGGGGCAGCCAAGATCGTCGGCCAAGACCCGTGGATGGTTCCGCAGCGAACCCTTAATCCGACCTGGAGTCCGGATTCGAAATGGGTCGCTTACTCAAGCCGCCTTCGCTCGATGTTTCATGCGATCTTTGTCAGCAATGCTGAGACGGGCGAATCGAAACAGATCACCGACGGCCTTTCAGACGCGATCTGGCCAGTGTGGGATGCAAACGGCAAATACATCTGGTTCCTTGCCTCGACCGATTACGGCCTGCGTTCGCAGTGGCTCGATATGACGTCTTATGATCGCGAGACGAATTATGGCCTTTACCTCGCGGTGCTTAACAAAAGCGAATCGACCCCGCTACAGCCCGAGAGCGACGAAGATCGCGGCATCGCCGTGGCGGGAGCTCGGCCAACTGGAGATGGCACTTCCGAGCCGCCCACCGGTGACGCAGCCCGCCGTCCGCGCGGCCCGGTCACGGTACAGATCGATTTCGACGGCCTCGCCAAACGGATCATCTCGGTTCCCGGCGTGCCCGAACGCCAATACTCGTCGCTTACGGCCGGAGCCGACGGCACCGTCTTTTATATGGAAACTCCCGCAGGGGCGGGCGGCGGCGGCAACTCTCTCAACCGTTATCGATTGAGTGACCGGCGAGCCATTCCATTCGCCAGCGGCGTTGCATCATTTAGCGTGAGCGCCGACGGCAAGAAACTTGTCTATCGCGCAGGCGGCGGCGGTGGTGGTGGGCAAGGCGGCGGTCCGGCCGGCCCTCCAGCGGCTCCGGCCCTGTTCCTGGTGGATGCTGATCGCCCCACGGCTCCGGCTCCGAACACCGGTCGCCTCAATTATTCCTTGCGAATGTATCTCGACCCCAAGGCCGAGTACCGGCAGATGTTTAACGAGGGCTGGCGTAATCAACGCGATTATTTTTACGTGCCAAATCTCCACGGCACCGACTGGCCGAAGATGAAGGAAATGTATGGAGCGTTGCTCCCATACGTCAACCACCGCGCCGACCTCTTGTATCTTATGGATATGATGGGAGCCGAGACGGCCATCGGTCATTCATACGTCCGCGGCGGAGACTTGCCTGACATACCAAATTCAGTGGGCGGCTTGCTAGGGGCCGACTTTAAGATCGAGAACGGCCGTTATCGGATCACCCGAATTTACGACAACGAAAACTGGAACCCTGACCTTAGATCACCGTTGTCCGTCCCGGGCATAAATGCCAACGTCGGCGATTATGTCGTCGCGATCAATGGCATCGAGCTCAAGGCTCCGGACAATATCTTTCGTCTGCTTGATGGCACTGCCAACCGGCAGACGTCGGTCACGCTAAACGATAAGCCATCGCTCGATGGAGCTCGAAACGTGACTGTCGTTCCCGTCGCAAGTGAAGCCGGCCTGCGTACGCGTGCCTGGGTCGAATCGAATCGTCGCCTCGTCGAACAGCTTTCGAACGGCCAGCTCGCATACGTCCACGTGCCCAATACCGGCCAGGGCGGCTACACGAGTTTTAATCGGTACTATTTTGCCCAACAGGATAAAAAAGGAGCGATCATCGATGAGCGGTTCAACGGGGGCGGCTCGGCGGCCGACTATATCATTGATGTGCTTCAGCGAGATTTTGATGGGTATTTCAATAACGTCGGTGGCGATCGATATCCGTTCACCTCTCCCGCAGCAGGCATCTGGGGGCCAAAGGTGATGATCATCAATGAAATGGCCGGCTCCGGCGGCGATCTGATGCCGTTTATGTTCAAGTACCGCAAGATCGGCCCTTTGGTAGGCAAACGAACTTGGGGCGGGCTCGTCCATACTGCCGACTCGCCGCCGCTCGTGGATGGCGGGACGATGATCGCTCCGCGCGGCGGCTTTTTTACCCGCGAAGGTAAATGGGCAATGGAAAACACCGGCGAATCACCCGACATCGACGTTGAAAACTGGCCGAAGGAAGTGATCGCAGGCCGCGACCCTCAGCTCGAACGAGCCGTCCAGGAAGCAATGCGTCTGCTCCGCGAAAAACCAGTGATCCGGGCGGACAAAGAACCGCCGCCACCAACTTGGGGCACGCGGCCAAAACCGTAATACAGAAAAGCGGGTCAGCAGATGGGCCCGCTTTTTTGCGTTCAATAAATCTTGCATTTCCTGCCCACCTGATCTATTCTAATTTATCGTTTCATAGATAATACGTCGTGCGACCGTGGCACGTTATTTTGACGACCCCAAATGGCCCAATTGACGCTTGTAAAAACCCTCGCTCGCCTACAGGAAGAGCAAAGACATTCCGAGGAATTGCTGCTCGACGCCTTTGGGCTGGAGATGACCCGCGGGTCGGTCGTCGAGATCGCGGGCGGGCCGAGCACGGGTAAAACGAGCCTTGCGATGGCGGTTTTGGCTCAGTTGACGGCCTCCGGTGAGATCTGTGCGTGTGTGGATGCGACCGGAAGTTTTGATCCGCGTTCGGCGGTGCTGGCTGGTGTGGAATTGAACGAGTTGCTATGGATCCGATGCGGCGGCGATGTCGAAAAGACGTTTATCGCCGCCGACTATCTTGTGCAGGCAAAGGGTTTCGGCTGTATTTGGATGAATCTCGCCGGTTTGCCAAAGGACAAATTGAAAATGGTTCCAAAGACGTATTGGTTCCGCTATCGAACCCGTATCAAAGAGACGCCGACCATCATGCTCGTCACAACGGGCGAACACACGACCGGCTCGGCATCGCATGGCGATTTTGTCTTCGAACGCGAAAAGACGGAGTGGTCAGGCACCGGCAAATTCAAACTGCTCCGCGAATTAGAGCTTCGGATGCATTCGCGAAAAGGCTTTTATGGCGATGCATGTAGGACACGGGTCGAGATGGATTATTCGGAGGTTTGATTATCGGTTCTCTGCGTCCCCAGCGGTCTCTGCGTTAAAGGAATGATTAAACGCAGAGACCGCTGAGATCGCAGAGATAGGACTAAAATGGCGAAACTCTACGCATGTATTATCTCTCCCGATGCGGCAAAGAATGCTCTTGTCGCGGTCGCGCAGGAGTTTGCTCATGCGATCGAGGTGACAGATGGCGGAGTTTTGTTCGATGTCAGCGGGCTTGAGCGGTTGATGGGAAAACCAGACCGCGTTGCTCAAAAGATACTCGACGAGATGCAGAAACAGCGTGTCGCAGGCAGCGTCGCGGTCGCGGAGACTGTGGATACGGCAATGCTGTTGGCACGGCAACAGAATGTTCAGAGTGCAAGCTTTAGCTTGTCCACGCCTGATCTGTTTGAGCAACTGCCGCTTACCGATCTCAACATCGAACGCGATACGCTTAACGTATTCAGCGAATTGGGTTTACGCAATATCAGCGACCTGCTCGCTGTTCCGCATGACGAACTTGTCAGCCGATACGGCCGCGAATTTACCGATGTGATCGACGTGCTTGAGCAACGCGGCAAGTCTCTCATCACGCCAAATATCAAAGAGAACCGCGTGGCGTGGAGCTTTGAACTGGACAATCCGGTCGAGGACTTTGAGCAGCTTATTTTTCTATTAAATCACGGTCTGGAACGTCTTTTTGCCGAGGTCAAATACGCCGGATTTAGCACCGAGCATCTCGATATCAAACTCAATCTGAGGAACAAGACCGAAAAAACATATGAGATAAAAACCTCGTTCCCGACGCTCGAACGTGCCTTTTGGCTAAAGCTGACCAACTTGCGGGGATCTCTCGACCCGCCCGAGGCGTCGATCGCTGGTGTCGATGTGATCGCCCATTTCACACGCCCGCGACCCGCTCAACGCGGCCTCTACGCCGTCTCGCGGCCCGAACCGGAAAGCTTGCTGCTCACCGTCGGAAAACTCAAAAAACTTGTCGGCGAAGAGAATGTCGGCGTCCCGATGATGCTCGATCAAAGACTGGCTGAGGCTTTCAAACTCGATCCGGATGCGATGCCGGATGTTACTACCGATAAGAATGGAGTTTCTCCGCGGCCCAGCCGCAACGCACTGCGGAGAGGCTCTGCCTCTCCGTCAGCAGCCCAAAATGATTCCGCGGCTACGCCGCCGCTTCGAGGCATAGCCTCGAAGAATATTTCGGGAACGGCAACGGCGAGGCAAGCCTCGCTGCAGTGCGATGCGGCAGAGCCGCTAAGACTGATAAAGCGACCTAGCGGAACCATCGCATTCACCTACTTTCGCCCATCCGTACGTGCCGAAGTACTTATCCGCGACGCCCGTCTCGTCTTCATCAAAACACGTCTTTTGGCCGGCCACGTCCTAAATTGCAGCGGCGTCTGGAAAGGCAATTCCAAATGGTGGGATCAACCATGGCGGACACAGGAATGGGACATCGAGGTCGAAAACGCAGGTGTTTATCGGCTGTGTAAAGCAAGAGATGAGTGGTTTTTATTGGGGGAGTACGACTAATGCGCGCGCTGAGGTACCCGAAAATGGGACAAGACTATGGGCAGGAATAACCTTTCTTGTCGCCAACGGCGACGCACATTAAAGCCTAGAGTTCCGAGAAGCGGAACTCTAGGAAAGACGGCGAGCTCATTTGCTCCCTGAAGGGGAGCGACAACCCGCGTTGATCATGTATTGCGAACTTCACACACGCTCCGCGTTCAGCTTTCTCTCTTCCGGCTCGCAGCCGCAGAGGCTGGCCGAGCGCGCGGCCGAACTGAATATTAAAACTGTCGCTCTCATCGATCGGGACACCGTCGCGGGTGCAGTGCGGTTTCACTTCGAGGCGCGTGAACAAGGCATCACGCCGATCATTGGTGCCGAACTCACGATGGAAGACGGCAGTCTTTTGCCACTTGTTCCGATGACTCTCGCTGGCTATCAGAACCTGAGCAGGTTGATCACCACGATCAAGCTTCGCCATAGGAAGGGCGAGCACTTTGCCACACGAAAAGACATTGAGGAACACTCGTCGAGCTTGCTGTGTTTTACCGGTGGAGCGGACGGCTTTTTGCACCGGGGCATAAAAAACGGCAACGGTATCGCCGATCTCGCGTGGCTAAATTACGTGTTCGAAAAACGCCTATACGTCGAGCTACAGCGGCATCACCTGAGGCACGAGGAAGCGATAAATCAATCGCTCATCGGCCTCGCCCATAAATTACGACTTCCCTATTTCGCGAGTAACGGCGTGTATTACGCCGATCATCACGACCGCGAGTTGTTCGACGTTTTCACTTGTATAAGAAATCACACGAACATCTACGACGCCGGAAAATTGCTCAGTGAGAACAGCGAGCGTTATCTGAAAAATGAACAGCAGATGCGGCAGCTCTTCGAAGACATGCCTGAGGCAATAGAGCGGACGAACGAGATCGCCTCTCGTGTCGATTTCTCGATGGACGAGCTTTCTTATAAGTTCCCCGATTACGCGGTGCCACCGGGCGAAACTGTAAGTTCTGTCCTGCGGGCAAAAGCCATCGAGCGTTCGCATGAACGTTACCGCGACAAGTCGTGGCCGATCCGCTCGCAGGTCATCCCGCGTCTGGAAAAGGAATTTCGCATCATCGAGATGAAAAAACTCGCGGGCTATTTCCTACAGGTCTGCGATATCTCGGATTTTTGCAAGACCAACAAAATTCTCTCGCAAGGCCGCGGCTCTGCGGCAAACTCGGTCGTCTGTTACGCTCTCGGCATTACGGCCGTCGACCCGATCCAGCACAAATTACTGTTCGAACGTTTCCTCTCCGAAAAATACGAGCAATATCCCGACATTGACATCGATCTGCCTTCGGGCGATGACCGCGAACGCGTCATCCAGCACGTGTACAACACATGGGGCCGCCGCAGTTCCGGCATGACGGCCAATGTCATCTGCTATCGCGGCAAATCGGCCATTCGCGAGGTCGGCAAGACGTTCGGCTTTGACGCGGATGAGCTTGGGAGGCTGTCAAAGATCAATTCGCATTACGAGATATTCAAGGGCGACGAGCTAAACAAGAGGTTAAAAGAAGCGGGCTTTGACCCGGCCGCGAATAAGCGTTTGCAGCATTTCGCTGATCTTTACACCCGAATTCTCGATTTTCCGCGACATCTCGGCCAGCATTCCGGCGGCATGGTCATCTCGATGGGCCAGCTCGACGGCATGGTACCGCTCGAACCGGCGTCGATGCCCGACCGCTCGATAATTCAATGGGACAAGGACGATTGCGAAGCCCTCAAGATCGTCAAGATCGACCTGCTCGGCCTCGGGATGATGGCCGTGCTTCGCGATACGATCGAGCTGATCAAAGAAAATCACGGCGTCGAGATGGGACTTTATAAGATACCGCATGACGACGAAAAGGTTTACGAGGCTCTGCAAACAGGCGACACTGTCGGGATGTTTCAGGTTGAAAGCCGTGCCCAGATAGCATTCCTGCCAAAAGCAAAACCGGCAAACTTCTACGACATCGTCGTCCAGGTCGCGATCATCCGCCCCGGCCCGATCGTCGGCAATATGCTCCATGCATACATCAAACGGCGGCAAGGCATCGAGCCCGTAACATATCCGCACCCGTCGCTCGAACCTGTGCTAAAACGCACGATGGGCGTACCGCTGTTTCAAGAACAATTGCTCAAAATGGCAATGGACATCGCCAACTTTACCGGCTCTGAAGCCGAAGAACTGCGGCGGGCAATGGGATTTAAAACGCCCCGACCGCAAGATGGAAAAGATCGGCCAAAACCTCCGCGACGGCATGACCCGGAACAACATTCCGCCCGATGTCCAGGAACAGATCGTCGCGTACACAAAAGCCTTCGCCAACTACGGCTTCCCCGAATCGCACGCTTTCAGCTTTGCCCTTCTGGCTTACGCATCCGCATATTTCATCGTCCATTACCGTGCCGAATTCATGGCCGCGATGTTCAACAACTATCCGCTCGGATTCTACTCAGCCGCGACGCTTGTAAAAGACGCACAGCGGCACGGGTTGCATTTTCGGGCGATTGATATTAACAAGTCGCAGTATGAATTTACGGTCGAAGAAGGTGATGTGCGGGTTGGGTTGAAGTTTGTTAGAGGATTGAGGGAAGAGGTGGGAAGAAAGATAGTTGAAGAGAGGAAGCTTACTTCCGAAAACTCTCCACTCTCCACTCTCCACTCTCAACTCTATTCCAGCATCGCCGACCTCATTGACCGCGTGCCTGAGATCAACAAACGCGAGATCCGGGCTCTCAGCATCGCCGGAGCATTGAATTTTGAGAATACAGTTCATCGCCGACAGGCTCTGTGGGAATCGGAGCTGGCTATCCAGCCGAAAGGGGAACTTTTTGAAAATGCAGAATTCAGAATTCAGAATTCAGAATCTTCTAATTCATCATTCGACATTCATCCTTCAGCATTTCTTCAGAGAATGGAAGGCCTCGAACTTATCGATGCCGATCTTCGCAAGACCGGTATTTCGATCGGCAAACATCCGATGGCCTTCATTCGTGATGAATTGAAGCAAAAAGGAGTACTGTCTTCGCACGAATCGCGCTATCTAAAAAAAGGCCAGGTCGTCTCGGTCGCCGGTGCCGTTATCATTCGCCAACGCCCGATGACTGCCAAAAACGTTGTCTTTATCACGCTCGAAGACGAGACCGGCCACTCAAATTTCGTCGTGATGCCCGATACCTTCGAAAAATACCGTTCGGTCATCAATACCAGCGATTTTCTCCTGATCCGCGGCATCTTCGAAGAGCGCGGGATGATAAAAGCGATACATTTCGAGCATGTCAGCGAACTGCGCACGGAGGTTGTATCGCATAACTTCAGGTAAAAGAGCAATTTGCCCTCAAGCATCTTTTTCGTCATACTTTTATTGATTTTATGATGACTCAAGCAACACCGAACGCCAGCTATAGCGTCACTCTTCGCGTTCGCATTCACAATAAGCCGGGCAAGCTCGGAGAGATCACGACAGCTATCGGAAAAGCCGGTGGCGATATCGAGGGTATTGATATTGTTAGCGTCGGCAAAGACTTCCTGATCCGCGATATTACGGTAAATGCCGCATCAGAATCGCACGATAAGGAGATCGTTGATTCCCTGCAAGACATTGACGGCGTTGAGGTGGTTAACATCAGCGACCGAACCTTCCTGATGCATCTCGGCGGAAAGATCGAGATCGCATCGAAGATGCAGCTCAAGACGCGTTCGGACCTTTCAATGGCTTATACTCCGGGCGTTGCACGAGTTTGCGAGGCCATTGCTAAAGACCCCGAGAAAGTATTTAACCTGACGATCAAAAAGAACATGGTCGCAGTTATTACTGATGGGACCGCCGTTCTCGGCCTCGGTGACATCGGCCCAGCAGCGGCGATGCCTGTGATGGAAGGCAAGTGTCAGTTGTTCAAAGAATTCGGTGGCGTCGATGCATTCCCGATCTGCCTCGATACAAAAGATCCGCATGAGATCATCCAAACCATCAAGCATATTTCGACTGTATTCGGCGGCATAAATCTCGAGGACATCTCAGCACCTCGGTGTTTTGAGATCGAGGAGCGATTGGTCCAAGAGCTTGATATACCGGTCTTTCATGACGACCAGCACGGCACTGCGGTTGTGGTCCTTGCCGCTTTGATCAACGCCCTAAAGATAGTCAACAAGCGGATGGAAGACATCAAGGTCGTCGTCAACGGCATCGGCGCCGCTGGCGTCGCATGTTCGAAGATAGTGATGGCCGCCGGCGTCAAAAATATCATCGGCTGCGACACGACCGGTGCTATTTATAATGGTCGTAAGGACAATATGAATTGGGTTAAGGACTGGTATGCACGAAATACCAATCCCAATGACGAACAGGGTACGATCCACGACGTTATCAAAGGTGCTGATGTATTCTTCGGACTGTCCGCCCCGGGCGTGATCGACCACAACGATCTCGCAAACATGGCGAAAGAGCCGATCGTCTTCGCAATGGCTAATCCCACGCCTGAAATCATGCCCGAGGAAGCCGCCGGCCACGTCGCCGTGATGGCAACCGGACGCTCGGACTATCCAAATCAGATCAATAACGTGCTATGCTTCCCGGGTATATTCCGCGGAGCATTGAATTGCCGTGCCTCGCGTATTACTGAGGGAATGAAGCTCGCGGCCGCCCATGCGATCGCCGACATCATCGGGCCTGAGGAACTACATCCCGATTATATTATTCCCTCAGTTTTCGACCGACGCGTCGGCGAAGCAGTTGCACACAAGGTCGAAGAAGCCGCTTATAACGACGGCGTTGCCCGCCGTGAACGAGCGACAGGCGAATCGCATTTTGAAGCATCAATGATGGTAAATGGTTAAGGCCCGTCTAAAAGAACTTAGCATCGAGGAAGCCGCCAATTCGTTGACGCACGGCTTCGGGCTGGTGTTGAGTTTGGTCGGGTTTGTGGTGCTGGTCGTACTCGCCGTAACGAAGGGCGGTGGATGGAATATTGCGAGTGCGATAGTCTACGGCTCTTCGCTTATCATCCTGTATGGAGCGTCAACGTTTTATCATTCCGCAATCACGCCCCGAAGCAAGAGCATTCTCCAACTCGTAGATCATTGCTGTATTTACCTCCTCATTGCCGGCAGCTATACACCGTTTGCACTGATCCTTCTGCGTGACGGCATCGGATTTGGATTGTTTGCTTTTGCGTGGATATTTGCGGCGGTCGGTATCGTGACCAAGGTCGTGTTTGAGATACGCTCAGGATTTGTTTCCGCAGCGATCTATCTGATCATGGGTTGGGTCGGTATCGTGGCGATAGGACCAATTTACAATGCAGTCGGCATAGTGCCTCTTATTCTCGCGGTCGCGGGCGGGCTGAGCTACACGCTGGGCATTATCTTCTTCGGCTGGCAGAGCCTAAAACATCACCACGCTATCTGGCACATCTTCGTGCTGATGGGCAGTGTCTTTCACTTTGTGGCAATCGCAGGTTACGTGATTCCCTACACGACAAATTTATAACCCATTCCATGAACTGTCTGGATGTATTGCGGATGGCGGGGATTCTCTTCCAGCTTTTGCCGCAGCCACGCGATGTGTACATCAACCGTCCGCGTCGTGGGCATCGCATCGTATCCCCAAACGGCATCGAGCAGATCGTCGCGCGAGTGAACGGTGCCGCGATTCTCAATAAAATACTGCAATAGCCGAAACTCCATAGCCGACAATTCGACCTTCGTATTACTTTTCTTAACTTCCGCCCGTTTGAAATCAACACCCACATCACCAAATCGAAATGCGCCGTTCGGGGCTGATTCGGAATTGTTCGGCGAGCGGCGAAGCAACGCCTCGATGCGTGCTAGGAGTTCGATCACCTCGAATGGCTTGGTCAGATAGTCGTCCGCACCGAGTTTCAATCCTAAGACCTTATCGATCGTCTCGCCCTTCGCAGTGAGCATCAGTATCGGTGTCTGAATTCCCTTCTGCCGTAGATCGCGTGCGATGTCATAGCCGTTCTTTTTCGGCAACATCACGTCGAGCAAGATAAGGTCAAATTGCTGTTCACACGCCAGATCAAACCCTGTCTTCCCATCCGCCGCCGAAGTCACGTCAAACCCCTCGCTCGTCAACCGGTCGGTCAACGTAACGATCAGGCCTTTTTCATCTTCGACAAGGAGGATCTTCATATGAGGTTTGCCACAGAGCCCACAGAGAACACTGAGCTAACTAATTTCTTTCTCAGTGCTCTCTGTAAACCTGTGGCTATTCTTGCGGCAATTCGATCGTGAACTTACTTCCCTTCCCCGGTTCGCTGGTCGCACGCACGCGGCCACCGTGGGCTTCGGTTATCTGTTTTACCAGCGACAGTCCAAGGCCGTTCCCGTGAATTTGGGCGTCGACGACTTCTTTTGAACGATAGAACGGCTCAAATATTTGCTTGAGGTCACTTTTCGAAATGCCGATCCCGCGATCTTCGACCGTAATTTTCACCTTACCGTCTCCGTTCGATGCCGAGACTCGCAGCCATGCGTCGCCGTTACAATATTTGATCGAATTCGCGATCAGATTCTGGATCGCCTGACTCAGTGCGTTTCTGTCGGCAGAAACGATCGGCAGTCCATCGGCGATCGATGTTTCCATTTCAAATCCGCGATCGTCGATCAGCGAACGGCTTTCCTCGACTGCATCGTTGACTATGTCGGCGATCGGCGTCGGTTTGAAATTGAATTTTCGCTTACCCGAATTCGCACCCGCAAATTCCAGTATCTGCTCAACCATCGACGAGAGCTTGCGGCCCTCTCCTTTGATCAGGTCGCCGTAGCGTGAGACCTGCACCGTTTCTTTCGCAACCCCGTCAGCCAGATTCTCGCCTGCGGAATAGATGACCGCGAGCGGCGTACGAAATTCATGCGACACACTCGAAACAAAATCGAGCTGCCGCTGTGCCAATGCACGAGCACGAATCGACGAGATAATGATCGCCGCAACCGCCGCCGCGAGCAAAAATAGGATGCCAAATCCTATCGCCAAATTCCGCCGCAACGTCGAAGCAATGTATCCATCGAGCGATCCCGAGACGTGCTGCACGCCAAGTTGCCACGGCCCGCCGGGGACGTCGCCGGTCGTTGTTGTTGCAGTAAAAACAGACGTTCGCGGCTTAGAACCTTTCATCTCGATGGTGACGTTCCCGCCTTTGGTCTCACCCTGATGCTCGAAGCTATGCGTCTCGACCTTCGAATTGACCACGACGCTCTGTCGCTTTTCGCCGATCTTCTCCATCAGGTCTCTGTTGGCAAAAAAGACAAAATTGTTGGGCGTAACGTCGAGTAATTTTGCAGTCGCGTCCGCTTCGCCCGCATAGATCTCGCGAAGAACCGCATTGCCCACCTTGTCCGTTACCAGCACGCGAAACTCATTCGTATCGAAGTACTTAGCGACGAGTTCCGGGATCATCTTTCCGGTCATCGTATCGCGGTCAAGTTCTATCGCGAGATAGCCATACGGTTCCGGCATCCCGAGCGAGGGTTGATTCAAAGGTATGTCCCTTTTCACTACCATCTTCTCGCCCTTGACGGGCATGAGATGTATGGGCAAGAAAAGCGTGTCGAGATCATCATGAACAGGTTTGAAGTTATTCGGATCTGCAAGCCTTTCTTTTAGTTGTGCGAGCCGGGCCGTAATATATTCTGGCGAGGTCAACGGATCGACAGCCGCGAAGCGGCCCTCGCGTTCGTATCGCAGAACCGGAGTATTAGCCTTAGCCTCGAAAAAGTAGAATTCCTTTATCAGCGAAGGGTACGCTGTGTTCTCATTCCAATATTGAAACCTCTCATTGAAAGCGGACCAATCTTTGTTCTGCCAGCTATCGACGTCGGTCTGAAAATTGAAGTACGCGTTCTGTATCTCGCGGTTAAAATCACCGGCAAGCCGATCAGCCTGATCCTTCACCCGCACCTTAGCCTTTTCGCCGTCCGACGCACTGATCTGCGTCATCCAGCGATATTGCAACAGGCCGAGCGCGACGAGAAGCACCGCAAGACCACCGACCATCAGATATGTAAGCCACGAACGCTTCACATCTGCATTATGCAACTAACAACCAACCGCAAACAATGGACTTTCGCCACATTTTACATTCTTAACAATTTCTTTGCGTCGTCTTAATCACCTGAGATCGAACTGCGTGCAGAATCCATAATGCAAGAGAGTTTACGCATAGCGGTGAGAGAGAATTGCGGCTTACACGCGTGCTTGTTAATTACAAGGCAATAATGATAGAAACAACGGAGGTAAATGTTATGAAACGATTTATTTTTTCTGTATTGGCCGTCTCGGTCTTTTTCCTCGGCCTCGGAGCGTTGGTCGAAAAGACCGGTGCAAAGTTCAAATCTGACGAAAAGGCTCTCGATCTCGTTCGCAAGGCCCGCGTGGCTATCGGTGGTGACGCTGCGATCAATGCCGTCCAGAGCATGACGATCGTCGGCCGCTCGACGCATAAGATCAAGATCAACGGCGTCGAATCGACCCAGGAAGGCGAGACCGAGATCGCTATGCAACTGCCGGACAAGATGTCGAAAATGGTCAAGATCGGCAAAGACGATGGAACGGGCGCCGGTCACAAGATGATGAACCAGACACTCGACGTGGTCGTCGTCGGTGATGCCAAGGACAAAATGAAGGTCACGCTCAATGGCGAGGCCAGTGCCAACGGTGCGACCATCTCGAAAAAGATAATGGTCAAGAAAGACGACGGCAGTGTACTCGAGTTGACCGGAGCCGAAGCCGACAAATGGATCGCCGAGCATCCCGGCGTTCCAGGCGAGAAAAAGATCGTTGTCGAACGAGTCGGCGGTTCGGGCGGCGGCACAGCAACTTTCACGTCAAAAGACGGTAAGACCTTTACCGTAGAAGGAAAAGATAGCGTTTTTGTACCAAGCGGCGAGGATGAAAAGATAATTATCCGCAAGGCCGAGGGTAACGGCGGGACTGCGACCTTTACTTCGAAAGACGGTAAGACTTTTAACGTCGAAGGCCACAAGATCGCCATGGCCGGCCACGGCGATATGACGGCACATCACAACGCCATGAAGGGCAATGAGCTTCTTCGCACGACGCTCAGCCTGTTGCTCACAGCTCCGCAGGGGCTTGACGTCGAATATACCTATGGTGGTCTCGGCGACATAAATGGCCGCAACTGCAACATCGTCGTCGCATCTTTCGGCGGACAATCGTTCAAGCTGTTCCTCGACAGCTCGTCCAATTTACCGGTCGCTATGGCCTTCAAGGGAATGGCGATGCCCAAGGTAATGACATTTGACAAGTCAGCCCCGGCTCCGAAGGACGGCGAAAAGAACGTGATGGTTTTCACCACGAAGGTTGACGCTAGTGAATTGAACGATCAGCTCGTCAAATTCTCCGACTACCGCTCAGTCAACGGAGTTCAGCTTCCATTCAAATGGACGCAGGACAACGAGATCTTCGACGTGACCAACTATGAGATCAATCCTGCCAACATCGGGGAGAAATTTCACAACCAGACAGTGATGGTCAGAACCACAAAACCCGACAGCAAGTAAGGTCTCTGCCCGCGAAATACGCGAAAAGAGCGAAAAGGCAGGACGAGATCGATTCGTTCCTGCCTTCTTCCTTTTTTAGCGTTCTTTCACGTGTTTCGCGGGCAAATTTCTTATCACCGCTTGACCCGCGTCGATCGCACCTTTGATATGCCTCTGATTTGTAAAATGTCCCGCGACATAGACGCCCGGAACGTTTGTCTCGAAAGTCTCAGGATCATAAACCGGAACTTCGCCAGCCTTTCCGTTCTCAGTTTCGACGCCCAAACCCTTCATCATCGATAGATCCGCATCCGAGCCGATCAGCACAAATACAACATCATTCGCCAGCACTACGCGGTCGCCTTTTTCGCTCTCTAGCTCGACCTCGCCTTCGCGTATCTCGATCACTTTTCCTAAGAAAAATAGATTGAGGCAATGCTCATTCAACTCAGCTTCGAGCGGCTGCTTGACCCAGTATTTGATACAGCCTTGCTTCGGATCGGTACTCTCCCAATTCTCCCGAAATATCGCCAGCGTCGTCTCCGCACCTTCCTGAGCCAGAAACAAGGCCGCCTCGCCCGCCGAATTCCCACCACCAACGATCAACGCCTTCTTCTTGACCCACGGATAAGTCTCGCGAAAATGATCGTAAACATGAGGCAGATCTTCGCCGGGAACGTTTAGCTTGCGAGGATAGTCCATTGCTCCAATGGCGAATAGAATGTTGGCAGCCTCAAACTCCTCCGTCTCCGTGTACACCTTAAAACCCTCTTCTTTGCGACTTTGCATCTTTGCGGGAATCTTTTTCTCTACCCGTAAGACAGCAGTTTCCGTCAGCACATTCAACTCATTATCCAAAACAAACCGAACATAATACGAAAGCAATTCCTCCCGCGTCGGCTTCTCCCTCGCAGGTTTAAGATCGCCGTCATTAAATTCCAGCTCATTCGTCGTCGAAAAGACCGTCAACCCGACCGGGTAATTGTAGATCGTATTCCCGATCAGCCCTTTCTCGATGACAAGACAGTCGAGCCCGGCCTGCTTAGCATGATATGCCGCCGAGATCCCCGCCGGCCCGGCTCCGATGATTATTAGGTCGTACATTTCTTCTTAACTATCCATTTACAACTAACCACTATCCACTGAAGATGCCTGATTTCCCTCTCTTCAGTGGATAGTGAATGGTGACAAGTGGCTAGTTGCCATTTTCGAGCTTTTTCAATTCCTCGGTCAGCTTCTCGATCTGCAGATGTGTGTTCTCGAGTTCCCGTTTCGATTCGAGATACTTCTGCCATTCGCCGGTGTTGGTCAGGGCTTTCAGCGTATCTTCGTCGAGGGCGTGGGCCATTAGGACGAGTAGGTCGCCGAGAGCTTCGTGGCCGTCGAGGAGCGACTGGATGATGGTGTACGCGAGTTTGGCGTTAGGTAGATCGAGGTCGAGTTCTTCCATAGTAAGTTCCGCACTATTCATTCTAGCCAATGAATGGCAGGTCGGTCACTGTTACTGACCCGTCGCCCACCTTGAGTTCGGTACCCGCGGCGAGATAGTCGTAGCGGACGAAGGCGAGAGCGATAATTCTTTCAAGTTTGGGCGAATAAGCAACTGACGTGATCCGTCCGGCGTTCTTTCCGTCTTCGGTTGTTAGCTCGGCGTCGGGTAAAAACCCAGTCGCTATCGCTCCCGGTTCTGACGTGAGGCCCGTTAGCCGCTTTGCTACGTGGCCGCGGAAGTGAATTCTCGCGATGATCTCCTGGCCGATGTAGCAGCCTTTGTTGTACGAGATCAGTCCATCGAGGCCGAGTTCGGGGACGATGGTGGTCTCGTCCATGTCTATGCCGTAGAGCGGGATGCCGTTTTCGATTCGGAGGGTTTCGTAGAGGTCGTCGGAAATTTCGACGGCTCCGTTTGTCTTCAGCGTTTGGATAAACTGCTCGGCTTCGGCAATCGGGGCAAATATTCCCCACGGCGATCTGCCGGCGAAGGTTAAACCACCCGCTACCGCAGGTGGTTCTGACTGGAACATCTCGAAATATCGATACTGATCCGACATATCTTCGACAAAAAAGTCTCCGGCAAAGGTAAATCTGAACAGATTCTGAAAGACCTTCTCCCGAGTCGCTTCTTCTGTCTCAAACAGAAACTTTTCGCCCTGCCTTAGTACACGTACGACAGCAAGCAGACGCCCTTGGGCATTCGGAAACGCCGCGAGCATTTCGGCTCCGTCCTCGAGGGTTTTCATGTCGTTCGAGATAAGGCCATCGAGGAATTGGACGGCCTCTTTGCCCCAAACGGCGATCAGGCCGCGTTTTTGCTCATAAAACCCGCCGCTCCCGCCTCGAATGGCATTATATTTGTCGATTGAGTTAGTCATTAATGATCTTGTCCCATTTTCGCCTACCTCAGCGCGCGCAGATTAGCTGGCTAAGTGTTTTCGTGCCCAAATGACGGGAGTAAGCGTAGCACATTTGCAACATTTTTGCATCACTGATAGCAATGTTAACTCAGATGCGAGTAATTCCATCGATTTGCTACAATCTGTTTTTACTTTATTACTTCGAAACGCAATTACACAATGAGTCAAATAACCGAAGCAGTTGTATTGGAAGCGCTAAAAGCGATCATCGACCCCGATCTGCGTAAAGACATCGTCACGCTCGGGTTCATTCATAATCTTGAGGTCGCGGGCGGGGACGTGCGGTTTACGATCATGCTCACGACGCCGGCTTGTCCGGTCAAGGAAGAGATGGAAACCCAGGCGAACGAGATCGTGCGTGCTCTCGAAGGCGTGACGAGCGTCAAGGTCACGATGGATGCCGAGGTGCCGCAGGGACGCGGGATCAAGAACAATATCGCCATTCCGGGCGTCAAAAACATTATCGCGGTATCCAGCGGCAAAGGCGGCGTCGGCAAATCGACGGTTGCGGTCAATCTCGCCGTTTCGCTCGCAAAGGACGGAGCAAAGGTCGGCATCATGGACGCCGATGTTTACGGGCCAAATGTGCCGATGATGCTGGGAACAGGTTACGATCAGCCCGAGGTTTTCGAAGGCAAATTGGTGCCGATCGAGGCTCACGGCGTCAAGATGATATCGATGGCCGTCCTCGTGCCGCCCGATAAACCGATGATCCTTCGCGGCCCGATGCTGCACGGCGTTGTGCGGCAGTTCCTCTCGGACGTAGATTGGGGCGAGCTCGATTACCTCATCGTCGATATGCCGCCGGGAACGGGCGACGTGCAGCTTTCGCTCGCGCAGCTCGTGCCCGTGCAAGGTGCGGTTCTAGTGACGACACCTCAAGAGGTTTCGCTCTCCGACGTGCGGCGAGCTGTGAAAATGTTCGAACAGGTCAACGTCCCCGTACTCGGCGTGATCGAGAATATGTCCTATTTCATTGCCCCCGACACCGGAAACCGCTACGAGATCTTCGGCACCGGCGGCGGCCAGAGCCTGTGCGACGAATACGGCCTCAATTTCCTCGGTCAGATCCCGCTCGGCATGGAAGTCCGCGAAGGCGGCGACAAAGGCATCCCAGTCGTAGTCGCTTTCCCCGATTCGCCGCAATCTAAGGCCATCGACCACGTAGCCGAAGAAGTCGCCCGCCAGATCTCCATCGAAGCGATGAAGCCGGAGTTGACGATCTTGACGCGAAGCACGAGTTAACGGGACAAATAGTGTGATCAAGGACTACTTAGGAAAAAAGGCATCTGAGGCCATCGAGTCTTCTAAACTTGGTGACACCAAAGCTGGCCAAACGGCGGCTTCGTATCTCGATACAGAAAAACGCGAGGCGAAGACTTACGACAACTTTGCGATCGTCACCGACGAAATGCAGCATTCGTATTATCGTCGGAGAATAATCGTAATTGCTCTGGCGGTCAATCTGTTGTCATGGCTCGCCGTTCTATTCCTTAACGGCCTCGTTTCAAACTTAGTCCTCGCCGCAGGATTGATTTTCTCAAAAGGTGGATTACTTCTGATATTACCTGCTTTTTCAGCAACTATGATGGGCATCTACGCCCTGTTCCGAGTTCTCTTTCCTACATTGGAGTCAAACGACGAGGATGATGCATCAGTGATGCAAAGCTATGGTCGACAGGAAGACTCACTCAAAGTTTGGCGGATCTGGGTCGTTTCGTGCGGGACAGCAGCAGTAAATGCGATTTTGCTCGTGATTGCATATTTGTACATCAGCGGCGACTGGCAGCAATACGCAAAGTAGGTGTCCGCCGCCATTCGTGGTATTTTCTACAGATCATTTCATCGAGGAGTTTCAGAAGATTATGTCGTCTGTCCTAAACCGTCGTTTGCCCGCCATATATCGGTCTGTTTTTCGACAGCCGCTCATTGCTCTCTTGTTGTTGAGTTTTGTAGCGGCGTCCGTACCTGCCCAAACGGCAAAACGATCGCTTTCGTCAAATGATTTCGACTCCTGGAAATCGCTTCAAGGCACGCAGATCTCGCGTGACGGGAAATGGGTTGCGTACGTGATGCAACCGCAGGATGGGGATGGGGAGTTTTTTGTTCGCTCGACGAGCGGCGAGAGCGAGTGGCGAGCTCCGCGTGGTTATCGGCCGCCGGCCCCACCGCCCGATCCGGCTGATCCGGCTGCAACAGCGGCATTTCAGGCTCTTGGACGGTTGTTGCGGCCCACGTTTTCGGCGGACAGCAAATACGTTTTCTTCAATATCGAGCCGAAGATGGCAGACATTCTCAAAGCACGGCGTGATAAAAAGCGGCCCGAGGATTTTCCAAAAACGGCACTCGGCATAATGGATGTCGCGACCGGCAAGGTGACCCGTGTCGAGGACGTAAAATCTTATCAGGTACCCGAGGACGGAAGCGGATTCGTCGCGATCCTCAAGGAACAGACGAGAGAAGACCGCCGACCCGAAACGGGCACGGCCGGAGCGGTTTCAGCGAATCCGGCGGCGAACGCAAACGTCGCACCGACTGCCACTCCGTCACCTTCTCCTTCTCCGTCGCCCGCGGCCGGTGCCCGTCGAAAGGAGTACGGGACCAATCTTGTCCTTCGCGATCTTTCGACCGGCAAGGACCGCACATTTGCCGATGTTCTCGAATACAGTTTTGCGAAAGACGGCAAGACTCTGATCTACAACGTTTCGGCGCGGACCGAGAGCCGCAACGGGCTTTTCGCCGTAACGCCCCAGTCCGATGCCCAGCCTGCCGCATTGCTTTCAGGTGCTGGGAAATTTACAAAATTCAGTTGGGACGAAAAGCAAAGCCAATTAGCATTTATCAGCGATAAAGACGACGCGGGGGCGAAGCAGCCTCGATTCAAGGTCTACCACTGGGCACGTGGAGCAGCGAAGGCGGATGAGGTTGTTTCAATGAAAACGCCCGGTTTCCGACCGGAATACGTCATCAGCGACCAGGCCTCGGTTAGTTTCTCGTACGACGGCACCCGCCTATTTGTCGGCAGTGCCCCGACGCCCGCCCCGGAGCCTGATCCGAATGCCGCGGTCCCGGACGAAGAAAAGGTCACTGTCGATCTCTGGCATTGGAAGGACGATTACATCCAGCCTCAGCAAAAAGTACGGGTGAACGCCGACCGCAACCGCTCTTATCGAGCCGTCTGGCACATCGCAGACAAGAAGTTCGTTCAGCTTGCCGACGCGACGCTCGAGACGATCAACCCAAGCTCGAACGGCCTCTGGGCGATCGGCTCCGACGATCGCGAATACCGGATCCGAGCCAACTACGATCCGGGGTTTAGCGATTGGTACCTGATCAACACGGTCGATGGCTCACGTCGCTTATTGAACAAGGGCACTCAGTGGGGACTGAGTTGGTCGCCGAATGGGCGTTATGCCATCTATTTCGACGGCAAGGACTGGAACTCGGTCTCGATACCTGACGGCAAGGTCACCAACCTCACGGCGAAACTCAAAGGCAAATTCGTCCGCGAAGATCACGACAGCCCGAGTGCTGCACCCTCTTACGGAACGGCCGCATGGACGAAAGACGACAAAGAGATCCTCATCTACGATAAATTCGACATATGGCAGGTCGCGGCGGATGGCAGCGGCGGAAAGCTGCTCACCGGCGGGCTCGGACGGCAGAGCAAGACCGAGATGCGGTATGTCCGCACAAATCCTGACGAGCGGTTTATCGAACCTGGGCAGACAATGCTGCTCCGTGCCGAAAGCCACGAAACGCGTGAATCGGGCTATTACCGCGTGAAGCTCGACGGCTCGCCTGAAAAGTTGATGATGGGGGCAAAGAATTACGGTACACCCATTAAGGCTAGGGACGCCGACCGATATATCTTTACGGCTTCGAGATTTGATGAATATCCCGACGTCTGGACGACCGCGGGCGACTTCGCCTCACCACAACGGCTCAGCAACGGCGGAGCACAGATGGCCCCGTTCCGTTGGGGCACGTCGGAGCTGATCAGCTACAAGAGCGAAGACGGCGTGCCGCTTCAAGGCGTCTTGATCAAGCCCGCTGATTTCGATCCGAAAAAGAAATATCCGATGATCGTATATCTCTACGAAAAGCTTTCGGATACTGTCCACGACTTCAGAAATCCCGGCCCCGGACAGAATGTGAATCCGAGTTACTATGCCAGTAACGACTACGTGATCTTCCTTCCCGACATAGTTTACAAGATCGGCTATCCCGGCAAGAGTGCGATGAACTGCATCATGCCCGGCGTCGAGAAAATCACGAAAATGGGCTTTGTCGATGAGAAAGCGATCGGCATTCAGGGTCACAGTTGGGGCGGTTATCAGATCGCGTACATGATCACGCAAACCAACAAATTCAAGGCCGCGGCTCCCGGAGCATTGGTCGCAAATATGTTCAGTGCGTACAACGGCATCCGCTGGGGTCCCGGCATTCCAAGGCAATTCCAGTACGAGCGAACACAAAGCCGCATCGGCGGCACTCCATGGAACTCGACCAAGCTCTTCATGGAAAACTCGCCATTGTTTTACATCGAAAAAGTGCAGACGCCGGTTCTCATGATCCACAACGACGGCGACGACGCCGTGCCGTGGTACCAAGGTATCGAGTTCTATCTTTCGCTTAGAAGGCTAGGAAAAGAAGCGTATTTCTTCAATTACAACGGCGAACCGCATGGCCTGCGTAAGCGTCAGAACCAAGAAGATTATTCGCGTAGAATGAAAGAGTTTTTCGATCACAAACTAAAAGGTGCCCCCGCTCCGGAATGGATGCAGAAAGGTATTCCGTTTCTGCAACGCGATAAGGAAAAGGAGCAATATCGCCAGCCGGTCGGATCGAATCCGGCAAAGTAAATGGACCAAAATCACCCATAGGAACGCGGGCTACTTTTTTGTAGCCCGCGTTCCGTTGTATCGGGTATACTCATTTACAACAGCACTACTTTTTAGATCCTTGTTTCAAAACTAGGGGGTTGATAATGACGAATAGATTGATCGCATTGGTGGCCATGATCGCAGTTACGGCGTTGCCGGCTTTGGCCGATTACAAGATCTCGCAACGGACTAAGGTTGGCGGTGAAGGAGGACAGATCACCACCATTTATCAAAAAGGCGTCCGCCAGCGTAGAGAGACGAAGATCGACATGCCCGAAATGGATGCCGAGATGATCGCAATGATGGAGCGAATGGGAAAAGGCATTCCCACACTCCCGATCCACGTTTCCCAATGCGACCTCAAGCAGGACCTCTTTATCAACGAGAAGAACAAGTCCTATTTTATTGACTACTACGACTGGTCCACGGTGCCCGCGACAAAACTTGCGGCCCGGCCGAATCAGAAAGTGGTCATCAAGGGCACTGTGACGACTGATTCCTCATTTGTAGACTCCGGCAAACGGCAGCAGATGTTCGGCCTAAGTGCCCGTTGGCTCAAGAGCACCCAGACCATCGAGACCTCCGCAGATTCGTGTGACGGAGCATCGTCCGTCAAGATCGAGCAGGAAGGTTGGTTCGTTACGCTGTCTCTCGAAAGCGAATCGTGCCCCGTTCAACGTCCACCTTCGGCATCAGGCGGATGCCGTCCGCGAGTCATCACAAAAAGGGCAGCGAATCCGGGAATAATGCTGACCGGAACGACGAAAATGTATGAGGGCACTAAGCTCAGCGGCACGTTCGAAATCGAAACACTCGATCTTTCGAAGGCGACACTCGATCCCGCACTGTTTGACATCCCTAAGGATTTCACAGAGGTTGATTCGCAGGACGAATTGAATAATAAACGCGGCCCGATCGACACGTCTGCGAAGACCGTCTACAGCGATGGCACCAAAACCAAAACAAAGGTCAAGACCATCGCCATCGACTTTTTTTCCGGCAACGCGTCAAAGCTCGATCAGAGCGAACTCCGCAACTACATTTCCGGAAAGGTCAATGGTGCCGGAATGAGCGGCTTCCCGATCAATTCGCAGTCCGAACTCGCCGGCGGCACCTTTGAGTACGTCATCGGCGTAGAGATCAAGAAGATAAAGGAGTCTGGAGCGGCGAAGATCGGCGGCCTATTTGGCAAGGTCACCGGTAGTGACGACTCGGCAAAACTCGGCAATTCGCAGGCGGAGATCGTGGTAAGTATTTATGGCAAAGACGGGAAGACTGTCGTCGCCTCATCGCCTGCAAGCGTTGACGTTAAGGGCAAGGGCAATGACGCAGTAAAGGCCGCCATCGATCAGGTGATCGGCTCTCTCTTGGCAAAGATCAAGTAACCACAAGTCCGCACGTAGCAATTGGTGTTTTCACCAATGCTACGTGCGGACCTCTTCCTTAAGGCGTGTTCTCGCGCATTAGCTATATGAAAAAGATATTCCCGTTTATCTTCGCGCTGCTGACCCTTTCGACTTCGTTTTCACTGACAGCTCAGCCGAGACGTCCGGGATCGCCTGCGGTTCCTACCGTAGCAAAAGTAGAGACAACTTCAGAACCCGACCCGCTCAACGACTTTGCTAAGAAAGGCCTTCCCGAGCCGTACGTTCTGGGGCTACAGCCGTCGGCGGCTCTCGCCCGCTCTGCGGCCGCGAAGGTCTTGAAATACGACGAGGATTCGCTCCCTGTACTCATCGCTATTATTCAGAAAGCTGGCTTCCACATCATCGACAAGAATCAAAAAATACTCTTTCGCCCGACCGACGAAGTCAACGGAATGGCGTTTTTCGATTTCGAGGTCGTCGGTATGCTACGCTCGGCGACACTCGGAACGGTGACCACCATCGACAAAATAGGCAAAACTCTTGCTGGCGAGGATGCAGATCTCAAACGGCTCGACCTGTCTAGCAAATTACTCGCAGATCTCCGACAGGCACGTTCGTCGAAGGACGCCCAGACGCAATTTCTCGCGACCGTCATTTTTGAACTCGGAAAAGGTGCGTCTGATCTAGCTACAGCTACGCCGGCCCAAGCGAGGATAAACCTGATGCAGGCTTCGCTGATCGAACGTCGTTATCTCTCGGATCTAGTCGCAACATTCGAAGAAGCCCAGGCGGCGAACTCCCGCCCTTGGACCCCGGGACAAATAATTAAACGTCGCAGCCAATTCAGCTTCGTCAATGCTTCATGGCCGCCACTGGCGCAGGACCCGTGTGACACGCTAAAGACCATAGAGAAGGTTCAGGGTTACGAATCGAAGGGGAAAAAGGTCGTCAAGATGTTCGGAGGATCGGTTCCATCGATAGCTAATTTCCCCAAAACCTTATTCGAGGAAAAATTCAAAAAACTCGCGAGTGGGTTCGAGAAGATCAACACGGTGATGGCCTATGTGAAGTTGATCATGGCCAATCTGAACATCGAGTCTGACGTTCAGGTCGAGGACCCGATGCCGTACATTCGCACCGAAAAGATGGATGGCCCGGGTAAGGGTGAGCGCCTCATAACAGCAAAATTCCGCATCAATTTTACCGCGTCGGAAGAGATCAATTGCACTGCAAAGGCTTTGAAAATAACGACCGGGCTCGAGCTCGAAGTTCCCGATGACGGCCCGCTGAAGGAAGTGCCGCTTCATTGGGAACCGATCTACGAGGGTAAGGGATATTCGCGTTACACAGGATATCCGCTGCGGCTAATGTCGACAGATCCGACCCGCGGCGATATCAGCAAACAAAAGACGGACGCCAATGGTCAGAATAAGATCAAGATCATGGGCGAACCACAGTCGCGGCCTTTGGCGGAGCCGCTTGTGCCTCAGGCGAAGAACCCCGCACTTAGACTGAGCGTAGCTACCGAAGACATGGACGCCGCGAAGGACATTCCGAAGATCATCTTCGGGGCAAGATGGGGTATCGCATCGCTCATCGAATTTGCACCAGATCTGCTCGCAAAAATGGCTCTTAAGTCTTACAAGATCACGATCCCGGTGCGTGACTGGCAGCCTTGCTCCGAGGATTGGGGCGGTTATATCAACTATCGAAAGAAACTCCAATCGACCATCGTCGTCAAGTCCAGCCGGACATCAAATGGCAACTCGACCGGGGACGGAGTTCGCCGCATCGAAAAAGATGAGGAGGTCAACGTCGTGCTCAACCCGCGAACGCCGGAACAGGTCGCCGCAAAAGCTCCGACGAAGCCTGCAGATTTCCGAGTACGCGGACGGCATTCCGATATCTTTGACGGCCTCCGCGACGGCGATCCGTGCTGCGGCCCGGCCGAGGGAAGCTATCGGACTAAATTTCGAACCGGTAGCACCATGAAATTCTTTGGAACGTTTCAGAAGGCCTTCTATCTTCGAGTCTCCGGTGGTGACCGCGATTATGCGATGTCTTTCGATTTCGGTACGGATCCGGTGAAAGCCAACATCCACAAATTCACTGAGATCGTCGAGACCAGTTGCCCGCTCGAATACGCCGAGGCGGAGAGCGACGATTCCGAAAGTGTGATGGCCGTTTCCGATCGCCTTCCTGACGGGCGTTACGGTAGCCGTTTTCTAAATGACGCGGGAGATCTACTCCAGGGCTCAAAAGAGGTTCAGGGTATCGACGGATCGACGATCACTTGGGACTGGGCTCTCGCCCGATGTAAGCGCCAATAACGGGCGTCTGAAAGCTTGTCATTTGAGGCTAATTTCGGTAATATTGATTTTATTGTAAGGATTCGTTTGCATGGATCCTCATTCTTTGAAAGGAGACTTTATTATTATGGCAGCAGTTGCAGCACCGACCGTTGAATTGACAGTGACCGATCCGGCGGTCGAAGAGATCAAAAAGTTTCTATCCAGCGAAGATGATCTGCCGGAAACGGCGGGGCTTCGCGTTCGCGTGGTGCCGGGCGGATGTTCGGGTTTTCAGTACAGCCTCAACATCGAGGAAGAGAATAAGCCGGGCGATTTCGTTATGGACAAGTCGGGCATTCGTCTCTTTGTCGATATGTTTTCGGCACAGTATCTGAATGGTATTACGATCGATCACACGACGAACATGATGGGCTCGGGCTTCACATTTGAGAATCCAAATGCCACCGGCGGCTGCGGTTGCGGCACGTCGTTCTCGGCTTAAGAGCCTACACAGGCTTTCCAGCCTGTCGATCAACTTTGACCGCCGAGTCCACATTTTGTTAACCATTTCGACAGGCTGGAAAGCCTGTCGTACTTTTTTGTGGAAGCCAATATCGATTGCGAGTGTCCTATGATACACACAGGACAACTAAGTAGCGGAAGCGTGGCGGCGGGATCGAGGCCATCGGTAAAAACCGGTGGCCTCCTGCCTTCGAAAAGCGGGAGGGGCTAAGTGCCTTTCCATCTGCGAGCCATAACGCCAACGCATGGTTTGCATTAATACCTCATATGGGGCATACTACTGCTTGTTAGTTTTTCGGTTAGTAAATAAATAGGGATACAGTTTGAGCTGGTTGTTTTGCTGAATTCTTGGCAGTTTCAGGAATTCTCTGTGTGTTACTGATTTTCTTATATTGGGTGCTTGGATCACCTTTCCTCGTCAGTTCCCTTCAAAAAAATCCTCCTTGGAGTAATTAGGTTTGATAGCTTTAAAAAAGATAGTATTTCTTTCGGTATGCGTCGTGATTGCTGCCGTGTCGTTTACGGGTTCCGCATTGGCTCAAGGCCGCGATAGGGTTGTTAAATCCTCATCGAGCCAGCCTACCAATCAGCCCCCCGCCACGCAGCCAGTTGAGTTAGTAAGGCCTTCCAGTTCGTCGCGTCCAGTCCTCACAAATGACATTCGCGTCCAGCGTGCACCTGATGCCGCCTGGGAGCCGCTCGTCACAAAAACAGCATCTACGTCCGCAACCGGAGTCGGGGCAATGATCGCGGCCGGCAAGACCGCATACGGTGCAGGCACCAGCAGCCGCCTCGATCAAGCGATCAAAGGGCTCTACGGTATCCCGTACCGCTACGGATCGACAGGGCCTAATCGCTACGACTGTTCAGGTTTCGTTTGGGCAGCATTCCAGCAGGCAGGCATCCCGTTCACCCGCTCAAGTGCACGCACGCTGTGGGCACAATCCGAGCCGGTTTACGGTGACGACAGATTCAAATACGGTACGCTCGTCTTCCTTAACGGCCTCGGCCACATGGGCATCGTCGCCGACGAGAACGGCTTTTACCACGCATCCTCGAGCAAAGGCATCACCTACTCACCATTCAAAGGCTACTGGGCAAGCCGCATCGTCGGCTTCCGCAAGCTGAATCCTGAAGTAGCCGCCAGCGACGACAGATAGTCACAAGAAACGAATTCGCAAAATCAAAAGCCCGTTGTCGTACGACTCCGGGCTTTCTTCTTTGGTGAAATTGGTTATACGATGAAACCCGGGCGGGATTGGGGTTCTTTTACCTCATAGACGACCGCGACCTTGTCGATGGCGACGTAGGCGACCTTGTCGTCTTCGTCACGGAGGTAGAGAACGCCGCTCGTGACATCGATCACGTCGCCGCGAAAGGTGGCGTTGGTGCCGCAGGTGATGTCGATCTTTTTGCCCATCAATTGTTTGAGTAGTTCTTCCATGTTGTTAGATCCTTGAACCTAGTTGTGCAAAGCGTCCTGCCGATGCCCACTTGCTCTCATGCGTCGAGGCGGCGGCATTTGCGGCAGCGGCCTTTGGTTTTGAATGTGCGAGTGCGGCAGCGATGATCGCCATATCTTTGGTCGTCTCGTCCGATGTGGCAGCGGGCTTTCGCTCGTTAAATCGTGGGATGAATCCGGTGTCGAGCCTGCCCTCGATAAACTCGACGTCGTCCATTACTTCGCGGAAGAAAGCCAACGTTGTCTTGATACCGCCGACCTCGTATTCCATCAGAGCACGCCGCATGCGGTCAACCGCCTCCGCACGGTCACGGCCATGCACGGCGAGCTTTGAGATCATCGGATCGTAAAAGATCGTCACTTCACCGCCCTCATAGACGCCGCCGTCATCACGCACCCCCGGGCCCTGAGGCACACGAAGCCGCGTGATCTTGCCTGGGCACGGCAGGAAATTGTTGTCGGGATCTTCGGCATAGACACGGCACTCGATAGCGTGTCCGGCGATGGTGATGTCTTCTTGTTTGAAGGAAAGCTCGCTGCCCCACGCGACGTTGATCTGTTCCCGAACGAGGTCGATGCCCGTCACTAGCTCCGTCACCGGATGCTCGACCTGCAGGCGTGTGTTCATCTCAAGAAAGTAGAACGAGCGGTCAAGATCGGACACAAGAAATTCGACTGTACCGGCACCGACGTAGTTGACCGCCTTGGCCACCTTGACCGCACATTCGCCCATTGCTTCTCGAAGCTCGGCGGAGTTGATCGGCGACGGAGCTTCCTCGATCACCTTCTGATGACGGCGTTGGATGGAGCATTCACGCTCACCCAGATAGACGTGATTCCCGTGCGTATCCGAAAATACCTGAATTTCAATATGCCGCGGAGCAACCACGGCTTTCTCAACATAAACGGCATCATCGCCAAAGCCGGCGAGAGCCTCGGATTGGGCACCTTCCAAAGCCGACTTCAGCTCTGATTCGTCAAAGACAAGCCGCATGCCTTTACCACCGCCACCGGCCGAAGCCTTGAGCATCACCGGATAGCCGATCTCGGCGGATATCACTTTTGCCTCTTCAAACGAACGCAACGGCTCGGTCGTCCCCGGCACGATCGGCACTTTGGCCTCGATAGCGATCTTTCGGGCAGACATCTTGCCGCCTAAACCTTCCATAGCCTCGGGCGGCGGGCCGATAAATGTAATGCCTGCTTTCGTCACCTCACGTACGAATTCGGCGTTCTCAGAGAGAAATCCATAACCGGGATGGATCGCTTCGGCACCTGCCGTTTTAGCAACCTCGATGATCTTATCCCAGCACAGGTAACTCTCGTTCGAGGGCGACGGCCCAATATGGTAAGCCTCATCCGCCATTCGCACATGCAGTGCGTCCCGATCGGCGTCAGAATAGACCGCGATCGTGCCGATCTTCATTTCACGACACGCACGCATCACCCGACACGCTATCTCGCCACGATTCGCAATGAGTATCTTCTTGAACATTATTCGACTATAGAATTATATTGATTCTTTGTATCGAACCGAATCCCAACCTTGGCTCCGGGCACGTAATCGCCCGGCCTTTGCTTCTGCTCGTCGGTCAGAACGTCCGCTGATTCAAAATCAACGCCATTAAGCGTATAGACAAAAACTACAAGCTCTCGACCGTCGTTGTCGACCTTAGTATCGATGATCGTACCGTCCGTTATACGGCCGTTTTCGAGAAGAAAGCGTCGTCGAGCGTCCGGATCGAACGGCTTTCGCCCTAGAATTTTGTCGATGAGCCCCATTTAGTCCAATTCGAGCGGCGGCTTTCCGTAGCGAGCTCGCAGATTATTTGCAGCAGCGAGTACCGTCGGCCGTTTGATTATCCGCGCCTCGATGGGCCGCTTGCCGGGAATGTCGATCATGATAAGGCCGAGGAGGATAGTCAATACCCCTTGACCCGGCACGCCCGGCAGAGAAAGTAGAATCCCGACTCCGATCAAGAAAACACCGAGAACATTCTTGAGGATCACGGCTCCCCAGCGAACCGACCAATGGCTATCTGGCAGAAAATCCTGCTTGTAATGCGAGCTAAATAATTCGCCGGGATCTTGACCATCACGATCCCGATAGCTGCAAAGCTGAGCAGCAGGGAGCCGAGAAACAAGCCGACTCCGAGAGCGACACGGCCGAAGGTGAGTGATTCCCAAAACTCGTAAAGCCAGTTCATTTTGAGGCGTTTTCCCGTGTGTCCAGTGCCATTAGCTCCCGTCGGATATAGACCATTCGCTGGATCAAGGTCCACATCGAGCCGATCGCCAAGACCCAGAGAACCTGCGGCATTCGGTTGTGCCAGATGCTCGTAGAATTCCAATCCCAGGTGGACAGAGCACCGATTATCAGAAGGACGACGCGTTCCGGTCTCTGTAGAAATCCGACATTGGCTTTCACACCGAGAGCCTCGCTACGTGCGGTCGTGTAGCTTACCAGAACCGAGGCGATCATACCGACGCCGCCGAGAAATACATTCAACGTCGAATGGTATTCCGTCAGGCGCGCGTAAAAGATCATGATGCCCATGAATGAGCCCATGTCGGACAATCGGTCGAGTGTCGAGTCGAGAAAACCGCCGTACTTGGTGACACGCCCGGTCAATCTGGCGACGTTGCCGTCGAGCATGTCAAAGAGGTTAGCAACGATGAGAACGATGCCTGCCCAGAAGAATTCGCCAAAACCGAATAGTACTCCGCAGCCCAAATTGATGATCACGCCGATCAGCGTCAGCACGTTTGGCGGAATACCGGCAGACGCAAGCCCGCGAACCATCGCATTGATGATCGCCATCGCTCCTCGTCCTATCTCAGCTCCTAGCATGTCCGTGGTCCGCGGTCCGTGGTCGGTTGTCAGTTTTAGAATTCCGACCAGCGAGCACTAGTTATTTTCTCGCTCGTGAATCGTCGTCAATCTGGTAATTTCAAAGTTACGAAACCCTGTCGGCGTTTTGACCCTTATCTCATCGCCTTCCTGCTTTCCCATCAGTGCCTGGCCAATCGGTGAGACAGTCGATATCAGGCCTTTTTCCGGAGCACTCTCTTCGGAAGTAACGAGTTGATAGGTTACCTTTTCTTCCTTTTCAAGATCGTACAGCACGACCTCAGAACCATAGGCGATACTGTCGGTCGGGATCTTTGAAATATCGATCGAATCGATCTCCATCAATCGCTGATGCAGCAGACTGATGCGTGCTTGAACCATCGACTGTTTCTCTTTAGCGGCCTTATACTCGGCATTTTCGCTCAGATCGCCAAATTCGCGAGCGTGCTGAATAGCCTTGGGTAGAGCAAAATGCAGGTCATGCTCCAGCTGATCCAACTCGGCCTGCAGTTTCTTCTTAATTTCTTCCATTCCCATAATTAGTTTAATGCACCGCCAGTGCGAACCTCGAACATCGCTTCCTCTCCCATCTTCGACTCTTTCGGAGCCGCGAACGATATACCGATATCTCTCGCGGTACGTACGAGTTGCCCGCCGATCGCAACGGTCTTAATATTTGCACACGCCTCGGAGAGCGGAACAGTGACGACGGTTCCGGCCTGGAGAGCTACCATCTTACCCGTGTCACCACTCGCAAGGGCTCGAACGGCACACGCACCAAAATTCGTTCCTAACATCCGGTCAAAGGCGTTGGGGCTGCCACCGCGTTGCAGATGGCCGAGTACGACCGTACGGGTCTCTTTGCCGGTGAGTTTCTCGATCTGCGTTCCAATATAATTCCCTACTCCGCCCAGCCGCATCTCTTTATTATCCTGATAGATCTCCGACTTGCCCGTTTCTATTGCACCTTCGGCAACGACAATATTCGTGAATCGTGAACCGCTGTTCTCACGGGCCTGGACCTTTCGGACGATGGATTCGAACGAGTACGGTATCTCAGGTATCAAGATGACGTCAGCACTGCCGGCGAGGCCGGCGTGCAAGGCGATCCAGCCCGTATTTCTTCCCATGACCTCGAGCACCATCACCCGATCGTGCGATGCAGCGGTTGTGTGCAAACGGTCCAATGCCTCAGTCGCAATATCGATCGCGGTCATGAAACCGAACGTCAGTTCCGTTGCAGCCAGATCATTATCGATCGTTTTTGGAACGCCAATGACTGGAAACCCGCGTTTGTGAAACTGCTCAGCGATCGCGAGAGTACCTTCACCGCCGATGGCAACAAGAGCCTCGATACCGAGGATGTCCAGATTGGCCAAGGCCTCGCCTATCGGCATTTGGGGAAACACCTGTTTACCGTCGACCATTTTGACGAAACTACCGCGGTTTCTCGTGCCGAGAATTGTGCCGCCACGGGGCAAAATACCGCTGACGCTCTTAAGATTCAGATTGACAGTATGCGTCTCGCCGAGGATGCCTTCGAAGCTATCCTCAATGCCGATGCACTTCATACCGAACTCACCAATCGCAGTTCTAACAACCGCCCTGATAGCCGCATTTAATCCCGGCGCGTCGCCGCCGCCGGTTAAGATACCGATCTGCTTATACATAATAAAACCATCGCAGAAGCAAGTAATATCTTACTTCACGCGAGTACGAATGTTAAAACGATTTACTTTCGGGAGAAGGGCTGTGCGTTCGCGACGAGCCCTTGCGCCTGTGTCATCGCCTCGATAGCCTTGAGGACTTGCGGATCGGATTCGAGCAAGACCTGTGTACCGGCCTCGGTCGAATAGTTGGCAGTAGCCAGTTCCTCGCGAATGCGTCGCCGGGCATATTCTGCTTGCGAATCGATATTCGCAGCCGTCAAGCCATTTTTCGGATCGGCCGCCGCAAAAAGTCGAAATGCCTCGAACAGACGGTCACTAACCGCAAACTCCCCGTTCTGCAGAGTTTGCTTGAAGGTCTGTTTCTCAACTTTCTGATCGCCGAAACCATTGATCTTGCCTGCGACCAACTGGCGTACAAAGAAGAACGCGGCCTCATTCAAACGGGCTCGTGCTGGCGTCCCGGTCAAAGGAGCGACGACAATGTCAGGTTCGATCCCGCGGCCGCCGTAAAGTACACGGCCGTTGGTCGTCGTTACTGGCACGCCGGCTGGTTTAGGTTTTTCTTCAAGATCACCGTTCTCGGGGCGGTCTTCACCATGTGTGTAATAGTCGTAGATCGAGCCGCCGGAATACTCTCTCTGTAACGAACGCCCGAACGGCGTATAATATCTTCCCGTTGTAAGTGTCAATCCGGAGCCAAAAGGCAGCTTAAAGACCCGTTGAACCAGTCCCTTTCCGAAACTCTCGCTGCCTACGATCAGGCCACGGTTATAATCCTGTATAGCTCCCGCGACGATCTCGGAGGCGGAGGCCGAGCCGCCATTTATCATGACCACGAGCGGAAGGTCTTCGACACCGCCGCCGGTCGCACGGAGTTCTCGTGGGGCGACTGTTTTCGAGCCCTTTACAGACACAACCGTCTGGCCGCCCGGGATAAACTTGCTTACAACAGCAACCGACTGCTCGAGAATGCCGCCAGGATTTCCGCGCAGATCGAGGATCAGGCTTTTCATCCCCTTTTTCTTGAGGTCAGCGATCGCGATCGAAAGCTCCTCGGAGGTCGTCTGCTGAAAACCGCCCGTCAACCCGACGTAGCCTACGGCATTGGGCAACATGAAGTAATTCCGTATCGACGGCAACGGAACCCCACCGCGAACGATGTCGAATGTGAGCGGAGCTTGAGCATCGGCGCGCTCGATCTGGATATTGACCGATGTTCCCTTCTCACCCCGAACGTTCTTCGAAACCTCAGCACTAGTCCACTCCTTTGCATCCTTTCCACCGACATTTACAAAGCGGTCGCCGTATTTGAGCCCGGCCTTTTCAGCCGGAGTTCCCGGCACTACCGACTGAACATAAACACCGTCACGGTGGCGCAGGATCGACACGCCAATCCCGTAAAACTGTGAAGACTGCTCCTCATCCAACTTCCGAAACTCTTCGCGGGTAAAAAACGCCGAATGTGGATCTAGCGACCAGAGCACCGACTGCATTGAGGAATCGCCGAGCTTTTCGCGGTCGACCGTGCTGATATAGCCTTCATCGATCAGAGCGATCGCCTCCTTGTACTCAGCAACGATCTTTTCTGTCGTCAAACCGCCTTCGGCTGATGTTCTAGCCGGCAGGCGGCCAAACAAGCCTCCGGCAACGGTACCAATGGCAACAACAATAACGGCGATCAGGGCGAAACGGGTTTTCATAGGATCGCACTTCTAACTCACATCAATATAACATAGACGCATGTCTCGTTAGATTCGATGGCTGTATTTCGACGTCTTGCAGTGGCCGAGTATATCTTGATTTACTTTTCCATCTCAAAAACTTAACATTAGCCTTTTGCCTGATGAAGCCAGAGATATCAATCGTAATTCCTGCCTACAACGAGAGCGACCGCCTCATCGCACCGCTCCGCAAACTGCTCGATTTTGCCGAGGCCGCCGGCAACTTCGAGATTGTGATCGTCGATGACGGTTCGAGCGACGGAACTGCCGAGATCGCCCGAAAGACCGCGGCCGAAAAACCAACGGTCAGTGTCAACGTGATTAGATACGAGCAGAACCGCGGCAAAGGTTTCGCGGTAAAGACCGGCCTGCTTGCCGCAAGTGCAGATATAGCACTAATTACCGACGCTGATCTTTCGACGCCGATCGAAGAGATGCCAAAGCTTGTCGAGCCGATCCGCGATGGTAAGACCGACGTCGCTTTTGGCTCTCGAGCCTTGGACCGCAGCCTGATCGGGACGCATCAGCCGTGGTTCCGTGAACAAGGCGGCCGTGTCGTTAATTTCATGATCCGAAAGATGTCAGGACTTAACTTTACCGACACTCAGTGCGGATTTAAGGCCTTCAATATGGTTAAGTTCAGGCCATTGCTCGAAATGATGACGATCGACAGGTTTGGCTTCGATGTCGAGTTTCTTTTCGTCGCAAAACACAACGGATTACGCCTCGCCGAGATCCCGGTACGCTGGAATGACGTTGAGGGATCGAAGGTAAGCGCCGTTCGCGATACGCGTCGAATGTTTAACGAGCTCAGACAGATCCGCCAAAACGCTCGACAAGGCGTCTACGACCTGAAATAATTCACCACAGAGACACAGAGTACACGGAGCTTTTTTGTTTCAGCTAAGCTATTCCTTCTTGTCTCTGTGCTCTCTGTGTCTCTGTGGTGAATTCTTAATATGCCAGCAAAGCTCAACGTCAACATAGATCACGTCGCCACGATCCGCGAGGCTCGTAAAACCATAGAGCCGAGCATCGTCACTGCCGCAGTCATCTGCGAACAAGCCGGTGCCAACGGCATCACCGTTCATCTACGAGGCGACCGGAGGCACATACAAGATCGCGATATCGAATTGCTTCGCGACGTCGTTACGACGTATCTCAATGTGGAGATGGCAGCGACCGACGAGATGGTCGGCATCGCGGAACGCACAAAGCCCGACGCCGTTTCCCTCGTGCCCGAGAGTGCGAATGAGATCACCACGGAGGGCGGCCTGGATGTTGTCGGGAATTTCGAAGTGGTCAGATCGGCCGTCGATAGACTGAAGGCCGCCGGAGTCTTCGTCAGCATCTTTATCGACCCCAATATCGAGCAGATCGACGCAGCAAGTAAAGTCGGCGCTCAGCAGATCGAACTCTGCACCGCCGAATATGCTGAACTGACGCTGTCTGCCCGCGCCGCCCATGGCGAGGGAGCAGTAAAGGCTGCGGCTGAGATTGACCGCATCGCCTCAGCTTGCTCACATGCCAAATCTCTCGGCCTCATCGTCGCCGCCGGCCACGGCCTAACATATCGTAATGTCGCCGCTCTCGCCGCGATCCGTGAGATCACCGAATTTAACATCGGCCACAATATCATCTCGCGGGCGGTATTTGTCGGATTGAATCAGGCAGTGAAAGAGATGATCGAAGCCATCTCCTGTCTGGGCGGGGGGGGGGGGGGGGGGGGGGGGGGGGGGATGTCGGTCGCAATCTGATCGATCTACGCTACTTCGGTGCCACGCCCCGGTCACAGTGAACTTCATATCCTGCGACGTTTGGGGAGCCTACGGTCATTCGAATTAAAGGTCTCGACCTTTGCGGTGTAGTTTCCGGGCGTCAAGGGCTTATCAAGGCTGACCGTCGTGCCATCGACACGCTTGTTGATGTAATCGTACTCGGTCACCGCTCCGCTAGCGGTGTCCGCGTGAATGCTGTATTTGTAGTAAGTCGCATCCGGATATGCGTCCCATTTGACCTCGATACCTGTGGCCGCGACCTTTGAACCCGCTTTTGGATTGGTGAGCTTTAGATCATTTTTGAAGAGGTGCGTGTCAGGAGCAAAATATGTCTTGCCGTCCTCCATATTGTATTTCGCGGCCGAGATAATGCCCGATGTCGCAAACACATAATACGGCGTGTCAAAGACCTTTACGGTTAATCCTTCATACAGCCCGGGCGTAACGTCCTTTATCAGATATTCGCCCGCGTCATCTGTTTTTGCGGTAAACGTCTCTCCGCCGCAGCCGCTCATATACTGGCTAAAGGTCTTGCAGAGTTTTACCTCAACGCCAACCGCAGGTTTTTCGTTAAAGAATGCCTTGCCCTGAACATGAGCCTTCCCAGCCGCAGGCTTCTCTTTTTCCGTACCTGGGCCCGATGGTATGGTTCCGTCTTTGTTCGGCTGGACGGCCTCTTTATTCGCCTTGGCCGGCTGGCCGCTGTTATCGGCTTTCTCGGCACCAGAGCCACAGCCGGCCGTTATCAAAGAAACCAAAACAATTGCTGCGCACGCTAACTTAAAAAATATCGACATTTGATCCTTACTCCCTTAAACCAAAAGATAGGCGAATAAACCGTCTCGCCGCAATTCCAAGAATTATAAGTTTGAACGGAAGGAAGGCAAAACTCTTGCATCAAAATATACGCTTTAGCCGAACGCAAGCGACAATTGATCCTTGCAACCACTACAGCCCCAAAGTAGAATTGGAAACAACAGCAAACACCTCTCCAACAATTTATGAACTCCACCAAAATGTTCCTCGCCGTGGCTTTATTGGTCGCTGCACAAAATACATCTACGTCCGCACAGAGCCCAGTCTCGCCAAGCGGCGTTCCAAAGACCGACGAGTACTCAAAACTCGTGGATGAGTTTGGCGATAAATGCGTGTCCGGTAACTGTGTCAACGGCAAAGGAAAGATGGTTTACAGAACCGGCGACACTTACGAGGGCGATTTTGTTAATGGCAAACATGTAGGTCATGGAACTTATACATTCAAAAACGGCCAGGTTTATGTCGGTCAGTTTTCTGACAATCTTCGCAATGGCAAAGGCAGATTCACATTTTCCGACGGCAGTGTTTATGAAGGTAGTTTCGTAAATGACAACTTTATTGGACACGGAACTTACATCTCTAAAAGCGGCAGTAATCAAACCGGGAAATTTACCGTGGGTCAAATTGTTGACCTTCGATCAAACCTCGTTGATACCTACTGGGGGAAGGCAGAAATTCTCGAAATACTGAGCGATAGATATAAAGTTCGTGACTTATGGTTTAGAACTACTGAAATAGTTACCGCACAAAGAATTCGCCCATTTACCCCACCTGTTAAATACGAGATCGGACAAAAAGTAGAGGTAATGGATAAAGGTGTCTGGTATAAAGGCGAGATCATCGGTAACGAAGTTGCATACAATGACCATTACCGAATTCGGTTTGAACGCTCGACTGGCCGTCCGGATCTGTCGGAGAGTGTTCGGTATCTCCGTCCGGGGATCGCTTCGTCAAATGCACAAACTCCCTCAACGAGCAAATGCCTTTCCGGCAATTGCCTTAACGGCTTTGGCAAATACCTCTTTGCCAACGGAAACACCTACGAAGGCAATTTTGTTAATGGACGCGGCAACGGCAAAGGCAAGGTCGTCAATACTGATGGTTCGTCTTACGTCGGCGATTTCGTAAACGGCAAAATGGAAGGCAGAGGCATTTTTCTGTCCGCCAATGGAAATACCTACAACGGACTTTGGGCTAACAACGTGCGGTCTGGACTGGGCAAGGAGACAATACAGAAAAGTGGCGAATTCTACAACGGCCAGTTTGCGCATGACAAACGCAATGGCAAGGGTATAGTTAAGTACCAAAACGGCGACATCTACGATGGCGATTGGGTCAACGGTCTTCGCGAAGGCCAGGCGACGTATACATTTAAGAACGGCAGCTATTACATCGGCGGTTTTGTAAAAGATAAACAGGAAGGGTTCGGCAAACAGTTCAACAAGCTGACCAATAACATGACCGAAGGCACATGGAAGAACGGTTCGGTCGTTAACGTCGCCGGTGCGGTCAAAATAGTTCCCGCAGATAGCGGTCCAAAATCACCAGTCGTCGAAACTAAAACGCTTTTACGCGAAACGCTGAACGGAAAGTTCGACTATTTCAATCGAGAACCGCTCAAATATATCTATACCAACAAAAAACTGACGAGGTGCTTCGTTATCAGATCGAATTTATCGAAGACGGCGGCAAACTCTCGTTTCGTTGGAAGGAAAGTACGAAGAACGAGCAGTCCGGGAAGCTTGTGATCACCGACGAAGCAATCAGAACGGCGACGAAGTTCGTCAATTTCTTCTCGACCAAAACGGCGATCGCTGCGGACAAAGAGATCGCGTTCATACTTAGCCAAAACCTGCACAAGGCAGTTAAAAACAAGGACGAGATCAGTCTCGACCTCGGCGGAGGCGTTAAACGGCTGTCTTATATCATGCAATTCACCGCTTCGAGCGGAACTTACACTGATAAGAACATTAAGGTGCTTCATTACAAAGCAAACGATGACATTACCAAAGTTCAGATACTCGACGACCCGATCTGCCCGCTGATCGTCAAGATTGAAACAGCGGAATACACGTTAGCTCTTGTTTGAGGCGTATCGCGGGGTAAGGCCTTTATCGAAAATATCACCTTGTGTAGTATCATTTTTGCGTTCTCGTCAACGGCGTTGCCGATCTGCTCTCACCTGAGCTGGAGCTAAAATATGAGACGTTATCCACTGGCGCTTGTTGTTCTGTTCGCGTGTTCGGTCAATCAGTTTGGTCAGGCTGCTCCTCGCGTGCCGGTAGTGCGAACCCAATCGACTGCTCCAAAGGTCGATGTGGCCAAAGTTGCGGCGGAAAAGCTTGCGAAACAGATGACTCTGTCGGAGCAAGTTTTGAACGAGGTGCAGGGCCTTCGTCTTGGTGAGAATCGTGCGCACGTATACGCAAAGATCGGAGCGTTGCTGTGGAAGAGCGATCCGAAGACTGCAAAAGACCTATTTCAAAGAGCTGTAAACGACATGCTCAACGCTCAAATGGCCGCCGAATCTGACGAGAAGAACCGGCAGAACGGCAACGATCTGCGTATTAGCATCGCGATCAGGCCTGTCGTTCTGACACCGATCGGCGGACTCGATGCCGAGTTCGCACTTGAGAGCCTCTATCGAACGCGGACTCCGGCAATACAGCGTGCAATGCTCCAGGCTGGAGAGACAATAGAAGGAAAGATTGGCAATTCGGGTGGGAATGGCAACGTCGTCGCTCAGAACGAGTTTATGCTGGAGCAGCGTCTCATACGCATGGCCGCCGAGCAAAATCCCGAGCGTGCTGCAAAACTGCTGCAAGAGTCGATCAAAAAAGGTATTTCAAGCGAGACTCTGAGCCTTCTCAAAAAGCTCTACGAAAAAGATCCCGAATCAGCCGATTCGCTTGCCGCCGAGACAATGGATAAACTCCTCGGGGCCACATTCTCGACAGATCCGACCGATCAGAAAGCCATTAGCCTCAGTCAGTCGATCCTCAATGATTCGCTTCGCGTACGAAAACCGGGTGCAAAAGAGCTTGCCTTTGCCGATTCCAGTCTGCGTTCGCTCGCAAACAAGATCATCAATTACGCAATCTCTGCCGGCCAGAACATCCGCATGAGCGGGCTGGGTATCCCAGCATTGATCAAATTTGCAGACAAATATTCGCCCGGAATGGTCGCTGCTCTCAAGAAACTCGAGAAGGCCAACATGCCGCCGGGAACCGCGGGCATAGTTCCCGATTCCGATTCGCGAAAGTTGATGGAATCTTCAATGCCCGCGTCCCAATTGGTCGCTGAAGCTAGAAAGCTGCCTGCCGAATCGCGTGCTCCCGTTTATCAGAATGCGGCGATGAAGATGGCACGGGCAGGGGACTACAATGCCGCTCTTGATCTGATAAACGCGAACTTCACCGGCCGGGCGCTTGAAAATGCCATCAATCAACTTAACTGGGCACACGCCGATTACCTGATCGGACAGGGCAAATATCACGAAGCGGAAAAGCTGATCGACGATTTTCCTATTGCAAACCGTGTCTCAGCCCTCATCAATCTTGCTCAAAAGGCTTTTGCCAAAAATGCCGACGAGAACAGGACATTTTCGGTGTCTGTGCTGCAAAAGGTTCGTTCGATGTTGCCCAATCGCCCAAGTGACAACATGGAACTCATACAGTTCACACAGCTGACCAGTGCCTACGCCCCGATCGAGCCATCTGAGGCATTTAGCACCTTCGAACCAGTGATCCCAATGCTGAACGAACTCGTCGATGCCAATGCGGTCGTCCAGGCTTTTCAAAGTACATCGAACGTTCGCTCCGGCGAGTTCGTCCTTTCAAACGGCGGCTTCAGTTTTGGATTCTTCATGGATCCAACCCTCTTTCGAAACCTCGCAAAGGCCGACTTCGAACGCACGACGAAGCTCATCGATAACTTCGGGAGACGTGAAATGCGAATCAATCTTAAGTTGCAGTTGGCTGAGAATGGGTTGAACTAAGTCAATTCAAGATCGCCTTGAGAGCCTGACCCGTGTAAGACTTCTTCACCTTCGCCACCTCTTCCGGTGTGCCGGTCGCGACCACTCTTCCGCCTCCCGAACCGCCTTCCGGGCCGAGATCGATGATGTAATCGGCGGACTTAATGACGTCGAGATTGTGTTCGATGACGATGACGGTGTTGCCGGTGTCGACTAGTTTTTGGAGCACGTCGAGGAGTTTGTGGACGTCGGCGAAATGGAGTCCCGTCGTTGGCTCGTCGAGGATGTAGATGGTCTTGCCGGTGGCTCGTTTGCTTAGCTCTTTTGCGAGCTTGATGCGTTGCGCCTCGCCGCCGGACAGAGTCGTGGACGACTGGCCGATCTTGATGTAGCCGAGGCCGACATCGAGCAAAGTTTCGAGTATCTTCTTGATCGATGGGATATTTTCGAGCAACGGAAGAGCATCCTCGATAGTGGTGTCGAGCAGATCGGCGATCGACAACCCTTTGAATTTCACGGCCAGCGTTTCGCGGTTGTACCGATGCCCGCGACAAACGTCGCACGTCACATACACATCGGGCAGGAAGTTCATCTCGATCCGTTTCATCCCGCCGCCTTCACAAGCCTCGCAGCGGCCGCCTTTTACGTTGAACGAAAATCTTCCCGACTTGTAGCCACGTGTCCTCGACTCCGGCAACATCGCATAAAGTTCGCGGAGCGGCGTGAATAATCCTGTAAACGTCGCCGGATTAGAACGCGGCGTGCGGCCGATCGGTTTTTGGTCGATCTCGATGATCTTGTCGACAAGGTCGAGACCTTCGATGCTGTCGTGAGCCAAGGGCTCGACGGCGGATTTATACACGTGTTTATAGAGAGCCGGATACAAAATTTCCTCGACCAGCGTCGACTTGCCCGAACCCGAAACTCCGGTCACGACTGTCAATAGCCCAAGCGGAAACTCGGCGTCAATATTCTTCAAATTGTACGCACGTGCTCCGTTGACCTTTATCCGTTTTCCGTTAGCGAGGCGTCGAACGTCCGGGACATCGATCTTTAGCTCGCCGCTCATATACTTGCCGGTCAGCGAGTTAGGATTTGCCTCGATCTCTTTAGGCTTGCCGGCGGCGATCACTTCGCCGCCATGCGTTCCGGCGAGCGGCCCGAGATCGACGACATAATCGGCGTGCTCGATCGTCTCCTGATCGTGCTCGACGACGAGAACCGTATTGCCAAGATCGCGGAGCTGATGGAGCGTGTCGAGAAGCCGTTTGTTATCACGCGGATGCAAGCCGATGCTCGGTTCGTCGAGAACATAAAGCACACCGCGAAGCTGCGATCCGATCTGCGTCGCCAGCCGAATACGCTGGCCTTCGCCACCCGACAACGTCGCCGACGAACGCCCGAGCGTCAGATACCCGAGCCCGACCGCATCCAGAAACCCAACGCGGCCATTGATCTCTTTCAATACAAGCCCGGCGATCTTTTCGTCACGAGGCGAAAGCTTGATCGCGGCAAACTTCTTCGCTGATTCCGCGATCGGCATGTCAGTGTAATCGGCGATGCCAAGCCCAGCAACCTTTACCGCCAAACTTTCAGGCTGTAGACGCTGGCCGTGACAAACAGGGCATGGAACTGGAGCGATCAACTCCTCGAGGGCAAGCTTGATTTTCTCCGATGGCGGATTCTCGATCCGCTCGCGCATCGCACGCAATGCACCTCGCCATTCACGTTCGAATTTGTAATCGCCGTGGCGGAAAGTGATCTTTCGCTTGGTTCCGTGAAAGAACGCATCGCGGATCTCCTGCGGCAGATCTTTGAACGGAGTTTTCAGCAGATCATCGGCTCCGGCGTCGATATCGTCGGCTTTCTTTCGTCCTCGCTTCTTAGCTACTGCCCAGGTTTTTGCCTTGGCGAGCAGTCCTTCTTTCGGCGGCTCAAGTTTGTCGCCGCCGGTAAATTTTTCGATGATCGCCACCAACGCCGAACGCAGAAAGCTCGAACCTGATTTGTCCGCTCCGCCGAGGAACTCGATCTTCTCCGCCGTCGCCGTGTCGTCCGTCACGATCTTGCCAGCGTCGATCTCCATCACCGTGCCGATGCCCTGACAGCGTTTGCACGCACCAAAATTGGAGTTGAATGAGAATGACCGCGGCTCAAGCGTGGCGATATTAATGCCGCAATTGACGCACGCCATCTTTTCGGAATACAGCTTCTCTTCGCCGTCGATGATCGAGATCAGAACAGCTCCATTGGTAAGTTTTAGTGCGGTTTTTACCGATTCGGCGAGGCGTTCGCGAACGCCTTCTTTCATTAACAGGCGGTCAACGACTACCTCGATCGTGTGGTTCTTTCGCTTGTCGAGAATGATCTCTTCGTCGAGCTGCCGCAGCTCGCCGTCGATACGTGCACGGACGAATCCGTCCTTGTGAAGCTTTTCAAGTTCCTTCTTGAATTCGCCTTTTCGGCCTCGGACAAGCGGAGCGAGTATCATCACCCGCTGGCCTTCCTCAAGTTCATTCACTCCGGCGACGATCTGATCGACCGACTGCCGCGTGATCGGAGCATCGCACTGATGACAATGCGGCTGGCCGATCGATGAGAACAGCAGACGCAGAAAATCGTAGATCTCCGTCACGGTCCCAACCGTCGACCGCGGCGAACGCGACACCGTCTTCTGCTCGATCGAGATCGCCGGCGAAAGGCCCTCGACCGAATCGACATCCGGCTTTTCGAGTTGGTCTAGAAACTGACGTGCGTACGCCGAGAGAGATTCGACATATCGCCGCTGCCCCTCGGCATAGATCGTGTCAAAAGCGAGCGAAGACTTCCCGCTGCCCGACAGCCCCGTGATCACGACAAACTGGTCGCGTGGGATATCGACGTCGATGTTTTTCAGATTGTGCTGCCGTGCTCCACGCACGCTGATCTGCTTAATGCTCATTACAGATAGGATCCCTGCCGTTAGCCGAAACGAGTATTTTAACAGACTCGCCAAAGGCAACAAAATCCGGAGTCTCCCGCTAAAAATGGCTGTCCGGGATGCTCTCCCGGACAGCCGCTGATCACATCCAACTCTCTACCTTCAGATGTTCCTATGAAGCCCCGTAAACCACGGCGACATTAGAGAAATTCGACTGATTGGTCGCGGCAACGGCGCGTACCTTGTATGCGTAATACTGGCCCGGGGTGACCGGTGTATCGGTGTAGGCCTGGCGTCGGGTTGTGGCGATGATGCCCCACGGAGCCGTGTCGCCGTGCATCCGCCAGATCTCGTATGTCACGGCCGAAGGCTTGTTGTTGCCGTTGAAGCTGATCTGATTTACTCCGTTCGACGTGCCCACCGCGACCAGATCACCCGGGTCGTTCGCAATGATCGTCGTCCGGTCGCCCGGATACGTAAACCCGCATATCTCATACGCGGTCTTTGGCGATTCGGCCGCGACCAGATAGTTTCGCACCTTGCCCAGACGGGCAAGGACATCCTCGCGAAGAGCCTGCTTTTCCGCAGTCGTCGATTGTTTCAGTGCCCGGGTCTGCACGCCCGATTCGATGGTCGTCTCGTAGGGCGTGTTGAGCGGTGTCAGCGTCGCCGCCAGATCGTCCGCGAGAGCATTGTCGAGGCCCTCGACCGTGTGAGCGAGAAGCTGAGTTTCTACATTCTTGCTGAAATCCACGAGATCAGCATCACTTAATTTTCTGTATTCCATGTGTAATTTTCCTCTATTGTGTTTATTTTTTGTCTCTGCCGCTCCCGCTTAAGACCGGCATTGTCGAACAAAATAGCATAAGGCGATAGACGTGTCACATACAGTGAAATGTGTCACACGTGCAACACCTCGGTTAATATCATTTCTCCTCGAACTAGCATTTGTTCTCTTCGAAGCAGCAAAAGAAGACTTCGCTACTCGCCAACAAAACTGCGAAGAAAAAATGATTTTTCTTCGAAGAAAACTAAATATGATGTGAACCTGACGATTATTTTTGCGAAGAAAAACGCTCCCTAAGCGAGGCTGATATCCGAACTTTCCAATAATGTTGCACATAGTTGCGGATCGCAAACTCGCAAGCCACACTTGACAAACCCCACGAACCTGTTGCAGAGTGTTCGCATTCGTATTACAACCTGAGCCGCTCCACCGGCGATGAGTGATGAGAGACGGCTCCTGAGCGTTTTTGAATTTGCGTTCGACGGTGCCTTACTCCCGAATCGAAGTCTCCCACAGAGATTTCCCCTTCGCCAGTATCCGCAGCCGTCATTAACTCAAACAACTTAGTTCGATAGGAGAAATCCCCATGTCTCTGAAACCGTCCATCGCAGGAGCGAGGAGCACCACACTTCTCTACAGTCTCAGTGCGTTTGCTCTAGTGTCCCTGATCACCCTCGGCATCTTCGCCTCAAACGGCTGGCTCCCCAAAACCGACCCAAACACCGGCAAAAAGACCGGCTGGTTCGGCAAAGAACTTCTTGGCGGCTCGGCAAGTGTTTTAGCAACCTCTGTTCCTTTACCCTCACCGACAATTCCGTTATCCAAGGAGTACATATACGCGGGCTCGAGACTGCTCGCGGTTGAGGATTCGAATGCGACTGCGGTTCCGCCTGCGGATCTTGCGGTTTGGAGGCCGTCGACTGGTACATGGTATGTACTCGGCGGACAAGCAACCCAGAATGTGACTTTTAACTGGGGAATGCCGGGCGACAAACCAGTGCCAGCTGATTTCGATGGCGACGGTAGAACCGATTTTTCGATATATCGGCCTGATACTGGCTACTGGTGGATTTGGCGATCATCCGACAGCACATTTTACGGAGTGAATTTTGGTGAGCCCTGCTACCAGCGTGGTTGCGACTATCCAGTTCCTGCCGACTTTGACGGTGACGGCCGATCTGACAATGCTGTTTGGCGGCCATCCGACGCAACCTGGTACGTTATCCCAAGTTCTACCGGTACGGCGTACTCCGCCCAATGGGGTACGTCTGCCGATGTCCCATTTCCAGGGGATTTTGACGGTGACGGCCGGGCCGACTTTGCGGTCTGGCGCAACTCGGAGGCAAAGTTCCTTTCAGTCGATAGTTCGAACTCAGTCAATACGCGACTTGTGAGCGTTGGGCTGCCAAATGATAAGCCGGCACTCGGAGACTATGATGGTGATGGAAAAACCGATCATGCGGTATGGAGGCCTTCCACGGGCACATGGTACATCCGAAAAAGCTCTACTTTAGACACCATCCAGATCTCATGGGGGCAAGCAGGCGACTTCGTCATTCAGAATGACTATGACGGTGACAGTGTCTGTGATGTCGCAGTCTGGCGTCCGCCAACGAACGCTGAGGTGAAAGAGTACGGGGTATGGTGGATTAAACACAGTTCAGGCATACCCGATCGAATTGTCGGGTGGGGGTTGTTCAATGACATCCCGGTACCGGCATTTTACCGGCGTTAAGTCCCTTATTACACAGCGGGGTGAATGTGAAAGGAACCGTAGCAAACAAACGACAGAAATCACTTTTCCGACTCGTAGCAATTCTAGGCATTTTTGTTGGGGTATTAAATGCTCAGAATGGATCAGACTCCCCGCAGGCGAGGGACACTAACGGCAAGGCGGATCAGAACATCCGTAGCGCGGCCCGGATCAATCCGGCTACGCTCGCGATGGAATTTAGCCTACCAATGATGAACTACCCCGGGCGGGGTGGATCTGTCCCGTTTGGGCTTAGCTATTCGTCCAAGGTCTGGAGAATGGATGATTACGTTACCTATTCCTATCCACTTCCCTATAGCAATGTTCGACAATACGTAACTCTATTGCGCCCAATATTTGCAGAGCGAACCGCTGGCGGGTGGTCAAGTTTGCTTTCTTTTCCGAGTATAGAGGAGCGTCTTGAACTGTTTGGTCAGGACGGCGGAGCATACAATTTTCACGAGACAGAAACTGAGTATCAGAACTCTTTTCAAGCTGCCCTCACGCTGAACGCCCCGGGTCAGCAACCGATCCCGCCTATGCCCCCGGATGTCTGCGGTTGGCGATGCACGGGGTATTACTGTGAATATATCGATGGAAGATTTATTAACTGTACCTGTGGAAACTGGAGTTTTCTGACAGCGGGGTGTGAACCCGGAGGTGGCTTACCTCCGCCAAATCCCACGCACTACGTAAAGCGAGTACACGTACGGCTCGACGATGGCACCACCACTGAATTCAGGAAAGACGAATCCGTTCATTCTTACTGCGTCGGCGGCTACAATGATGGGCCTGGGTGCAACGGGAACACTTCTGGTGCTGACAACCTCGGAGATTTCTTATCGGTCGACGGATCTGGAGCAAGGTTGAATCGAACAACTACCGGTAGCACGTTATACCTTCCGAATGGACGAAAGATCTTTTTCGGAACAATCGCGGTTCCCGGAGCGAATCAAACCACACACTATTATGCGACAGAAAGCGTCGACGCCGATGGAAATCGCATTTCCTATACCGAAGCCGGCTCTGGGGCGAGCACTGTTCGAACACTGATTGATACAATGGGCCGCCAACTGCGAGATCCGCTTCCAAGAAACTTTAGCCAGCAGAATCAGACCGAGGGTGAACAGGCGGTAAGCCTTCCTGGTTTTGGCGGTGATCAGAGCTATACGTTCAAGTGGCGTCATCTTGAGCCGGTTCCTTGCGGGCCCGGAAATACGACAAATTGCGGCAACCCTGAAGGTGCTCTTGACACCGGTCTTACAACGGACTACTACACTTCGAATTTCTGTTTTGGTAACCAACTTGGTCCCGAGGATCCATATCCATCGAATGGCGTACTCTTTCCATCCCATGGCCCAGGTTTACGTTCTTGCAACCCATTTACGACCAGCCAAGGTACATACGCGACTTCCGTTGGACTCAAATTCAATCCGGTTGTCCTTGCCGAAGTCGTCCTTCCAAATGGAAAAAGCTACACGTTTCGCTATAACCAGTTTGGCGAGATAGTTAAATTGACACATCCGACTGGTAGCTTTGAAAGGTTCCACTACCAGTTCATCCCGCCGATGAGCGGAGCCAATCAGGGTGCGTATGATCAGGTTAATCGTGGTGTCACCGACCACTCGGTTTACCATGCAGATGGGCAACTCGCGGGCCGGACGAAATACTCTGCAATGGCGGATCTTGGTGGGGGCGTGTACACGACCACCTCCACAGTTCCGCACCAGAATTCCCAACTCTCTGCCGAACCCAACGGGATGAGGACCGTTCGAAAAATGTATGCGAGTGATCCGAATGATGTGAAATTTGGATTCGAAACCGCCTTAGCTGGCATGGCATTCGATGAGCAGACGTTCGATGAGAACCAATCGTTAAGATCTAGAGTCTTGACCAGGTATAAGGTTGAGTCTACTTCCGTTGGATCTACAAATTATCCGGGAATTGCCGTTGCTGAACGCGATGCGCGTCCCGAGAAAACCGTTTCGATAACTTTCGACGGAGGCCTAGCCCTCGCATCGCTTACAACCCTAGTCTACGACGTGCCCGCGGCTGCAGATCGTAAGTATTTTTCCCATCTGAATATTAAATCAAAACAGAGCACACACTTCGCCTCGGTTCCGGTTGGAGCCGCGTCAGCGGAATCGCTCTCATGGACGGCAATTGAAAGCTGGTTTGCGAGCACGCCGCTTGCGACCAGATCGGAGACTGATTATAAATACACCGCTCAAGGCGGCGATCCCTACATGAATCGCGGGATCATCGGGATGGCGATGGAAAGCCGGGCGGTCAACCCGTCGAATCCGAGTCAAATTCTATCCAAAACCCAGCCGGTCTATGACGAATCGAATTATCTTGTTACCGACTACAACTGCACGCTCGCCGGTGATCTGACCAATACATGGATCAACCCAAGCACGACCGTGCGCGGTAAAGTAACTACAGCACGCATTTGGAACGCCGATACAAACTCATGGCTCGAGACTCGATCGCAATACGACCAATATGGCAATATCCGCAAAGTCTGGGATGTTGTGAATAATTTGACAGAGACCGTGTTTTCGAACACCTACGGGTGCGCCTACCCGATCAGCGCAATAGCGCCTGCTCCCGATCCGACAAACACGCACGGAACCAATCAAACTTCTACCTCGCAAACAAGCTACGACTTCACCAGCGGTTTCCCTGTATCGGTTACGGACGATTTCGGTCAGACGGTCACAACGGAGTACAACGACCCGCTGCTTCGACCGACGGGAGTTTCCGGTGCTGGAATCGCGGAGGTCGACACTGATTACGATGATACCGCCCGCACTGTCACCGTCCGAAAACAGATCGACGGCACGAATTGGGACGAGGCGATCACGTATTCGGATACGCTAGGCAGGCCGATCAAGACCGTGGCCAAAGATAGTCAAGGCGACGTCATCGTCGAAACCAAGTACGACATCCTCGGTCGCATCGATATGGTGTCAAATCCGTACCGTCAGAGCCTGATAACCTCAAACGCACCTATTCAGTGGTCAAAATCTCACTACGACGAACTCGGACGTTTGATTCAAACTTTTGCTCCGGCACCAAACGGATCGGGTGGCGCAACGCTCGGACTAACGAGTTTTGGTCTATCGTCAACCGGCATTATCGGCAGCGTCGTCACAACCACGGATGCATCGGGCAGACAAAGCCGTTCGATCACAAATGCGCTTGGCCAACTGATGAGAGTTGACGAGCCATCCGGCACAACAGGAGCCGGAGATCTCGGCAGCATCACATCGCCCAATCAGCCAACGTCCTACACCTACGACCCTTACGGCAATATGGTCATGGTACAGCAGGGCGGGCAGCAGCGTAATTTCAAGTACAATGCTCTCGGCCGTCTGATACGGGTTAAGCAGCCTGAGCAGCAGACCAATCCATCTCTCGCACTCCCTGACACGTACAACGCCTCCGGCCAATGGACCGCTGCGTTCACTTACGACGATCTTGGCAATGTAATTACGGCGACCGACGCTCGCGGCGTGACCGTCACTAACACCTACGACAGCGCCAGCCGTGTGAAGACACGAACGTATTCGGGTGAGATCGGAACGTCTACGCTACCCGTTAGCTTCTACTATGACGGCAAGGGGCTTAGCTCTCTGCCTTATCCAAATTACACAAAGGGAAAACTCACGAAGGTCACCAACGGGCCGTTCACGACCGAGTATATGTCCTTCGACAATCTTGGCCGCCTTACCCGCAGCAAACAGATACCCGACGACGTCATTTACGGTACGGATCAAAGTCCTATGACGTATTCGTACAATCTTTCGGGTGCGCTCGTTGAGGAAACCTATCCGTCCGGACGTGTCGTCAGGCATACATACGAATCGGACGGCGATCTCTCGACCGTAACGAGTCGCAAAAGCGGATCTAATATATTCAAACAGTACGCTTCTAACTTTCTAAACACGGCATCGGGCGGTATCTCCCAGATGAAACTCGGCAACGGGAAATGGGAAACTGCCGAGTTCAATGAACGGGCACAGGTAAAGAAACTTGGGCTCGGTGCGTCGGCTGCGGACACAGCTATCTGGAAAACCAACTATGAATACGGCGAACTTGACGCTAACGGACAGGTCAATACTGGCCAGAATACCGGAAACATCGCCAAGCAAACGCTCATCATTCCCGGTGCGAGTTCCAATCAATGGTACAAATACGATCCGCTGCACCGGCTTGCCGAGGCTAGAGAGACGACCGGGTCGAGCCAGACTAATAACTGGATACAGAACTGGACATATGACCGTTACGGTAATAGGCAGACGTTTACGCAGAACATCGGCGGCAACACATTCGCTCCACATCACCAGGCTGATCAACAGACCAATAAGTTCACAGATCCGGACTTTGTTTACGACAAGAACGGCAACGTCACCCGTGATCGTGACGGAATAAACAATCAACTTCGCACCTTCAAGTTCAACGGCGAGAACAAGCAGACTGAGGTTCTCGATGCCAATAATGCCGTTGTCGGACAGTACTTCTACGATGGCGAGGGTAAGCGGGTCAAGAAGGTTGTCACAGCTACCGGTGAGACGACGGTCTTTGTTTACTCGGCTGGAAAGCTCGTCGGTGAATACTCGACGATCGTCGCCCCGCCGCAATCCGCGAAGATCTCGTACACAACGACCGACCACCTCGGCAGCCCTCGTGTCATCACCGACGACTGGGGCCAGGTCATGTCCCGCCGCGACTTCCTGCCCTACGGCGAAGAGATCTATGCCGGAATAGGCGGCCGCACCGGCGAATCCGGCCAGGGCTACTCGTCCGCTACGGACAAAGTACGCCAAAAATTCACTGGCTACCAAAAAGACATCGAAACCTCACTCGATTTCGCTGAAGCGAGGATGTACGAGAATCGGTACGGAAGGTTCACGGCGGTCGATCCACTTCTCGCGTCTGGCAAGTCGGCGAATCCCCAGACTTTTAATCGATTTGCTTACGTCGGGGGAAATCCATTGAACATAACGGACCCAACCGGTCTTATTTGGTATTTCAATCAAAAGCTAAATCGCTACGATTGGTACGATGAGGAAAAGAAGAAGTTCAAATGGACCGGCGGGGATCTGACTGACGAATGGAGCCGTACTACAGAAGGGGTCGGAGCGGGACATTTTGTATATGAACGGGACGGTGGCTGGGCGGCCTTGGATCCCAACAGCTCCACATTCAGTCGATGGAGCACTCAGACACAAGCTGCATTTGAATACGGCGCATATTCGAACTATGGTGGGTATGGAAACATCCCGGTCTACGGAACGGTCCTTACGATGGTGTCAGGAATCAAGACTGGCAATGTCGAGCGTGCAATTTATGGTTTTGGCGTAACATCCGCCACTCTCGCCACTGCTCCAAGGACATTCGCGGGACTTGTAAAAGAGGGCGGCAGCGAAGTGCTATCATATTTCTCCGGACTTCCGATTTTCAATCCCAAGAAGCTGGGATTGAAAAATGAAGAGTTGATTCAAAAAGCAGCTAATATTGCTCACAAAAGGGTTGACGAGGTTGGAAGATTTGCTGGAATAGCCAAGCATGAGTATTCAACCGAATTACTTCGACGGCATCAACGGAGATTCGGTGACAACGGGCTGAGTTTTAAGCAGTATTTTAACAATGGCCCGGGGAACCGGGGTGTACTTGATGTCTTAGACACAAGGAATAACGTCATTTATGACTGGAAATTCGTTAATCCAAGCGTATCGACCCAAACTCTGCAGAATAGTTCTCAGATGCAGAAGTATCGGCGAAATTTTGGATTTCCTACTGAGATCATTAGGCCTGAAAAATGGTAACTTCACCTAAGCGAAAAAGGGAGGTTCTCGCAACTTGGCGGGCCTCGTTCCCTCATTTGTCCAGGATTGGCGGCCGGCGACTTCTAAGGGTTGTCGGGCCGATGCTATTGGGCCTTGAAATTAAGGGGGGGCCGCCGGACGAATATAGGATTTACCAAGTCGTGTACCCATTAACGCGGCCCGACGTTGAAAAGTGCTTGGATTTCCCGGAGGTGCTTTTCGAAACTTTGGGGGAAGACGGTCGTCAAATGTTCGTCAATTACGCTTGCAGTCAAGACCTGCTTTCTTCTGCAATCCAGACGGTCGAACGGGGTGCCCTTTTCCCCTTCAAAGGAGACGTTTCCTTGGCCGAACTCTTTTGTGGGCTCGACACATATGCTGATACCGTGATTATGAGGGCACAAGGCTCCCAGGCCCGAGCTCGGTCGCTTCATTTCAGGTGCATTTGTTCGATCTATTTGGAACGGCGTGAGGTGACACAATCTCTGCTGGCAAGGATTTGCGTTGAGAAAGAAGGATGGGACATGGATCGATTCGAAGCGATGTTCGGATCCTTTGATTTCTGGTTTGACAATCTTTCTTTTTTGGCAGAATCTCCATCCAAACTACATCAGATCGTGGAACGCAATCTGGCGAGCAACAAGTTAATTCATCTGCCACGAAACAGCTTAATTTGAGGACGCCGGCGATTGGCGTATAGAACTCGCTGATCAGCTCGGCAAACGCCTAGGTCCACCACGAAACGTACATGCACAGTAAAAGAATCATGCAAAGTTCAAAAAGGCAGCTCGCGATAGGTTTATGGCGGATTGGCAGTCGTGCGTGCCGTCGATGCGCCGAGAGAGATCTATGTCACTCATGAAAAGAAATGGTCCCATAGTTGTCGGGCTGTATCTTAGGGAGGACAGGGCAAATACCTCCTACATTGTTATTCCGCATGTCCACAATCTAACGCGTCCCTCGACTGCAGTGTCCCTCACGTTGTCATACCCTCTTAGGAACAAAAAAGAAATACCTACCACGACGATTTTACTCTGAAGTCGCACGAGCGCGAATTTCCAGATGCCTGCGAAAGACTCCACAGGCAAACCCTTTTCCCCTTAGGCGAAGGCCTTAGCGATTTCCCAGACAGTCCATGCCTACGACGCGTATATGGAGCGTAAATTGGGTCTTTATTCGCCTGAGTTCATGTATGAAGATATTCTTTGTTTTCTTTCTTGGAGCGGTCATGCGATCGAAGCCTCAAGGAGACTAAGTAGATATATCGGAATAATGTCGAGCTGGGAGGAAACGACGTTCGATAGGGTCGGGGGACGAAGTATTTTTTTTGATCGATTGGTAGATATTGTCTCCGTCCCGCAGCAACTTTCAAGAGTTTGTGAAGAGCAGATTGAGCTACTGAAACTCGGGAAAATTCCTGACTACGGCTTGGCTCATTAAGAACTCGCAACTCAAAGATCGAGATGGCGTCGTTTTACGGAATAGAATTACGGGGTCAGCTCCCCCTACAGCCGAATTAGATTAACTACAGAATTTAAGGGGTATTCCGAAACATATTTACGGTGACCTTCATCTCTCAGCGATTCGCAAGGAGTGGAATGGATTTTACCAGCAGTTTCCTAATGCATCGCGGGATCAGATACTCGAGTTTCGAAACTACCTAGATTGGAGGTTCGGCGGCTTCTTTGCGCAATAATGATAGTCATGAATACATTGTTTCTTCTTGCACCGGAGGTCGCTGGTGGTTTTGGCGATAAGACAGTTATCGCGAACCAAGAAAGGCTCAAGCAAGGTCTCGACAAACGGCCGGACGTGACGCATCTTGAGTACGTATTTGAAGACTGGCTTGGCGACGAATTGCTAACTTCGACACCGTGCTACATCCTCACCGAACCCCTGGCGGCCAAAGTCCGAATGTCGGACCTGCAAGGGTTTGATCTCTCACCATTAGAAGTTTCTACGTCTGCGGTCTTTAGTCAGCTGCACCCCAAGGGGCTTTCTTTACCCGAATTTGTTTCGCTTCGCCCATCTGGTCAGGCTATTATCGGTCCCGAGCTGACTGTCTTGGACTGGTCAGGAGACGATTTTTGTCTGGGAGAGCGAGGCGAACTAGTCATATCTACTAAATGCTTGAGAATCCTGAACCTCGGCCAGCTTAAAAACTGTGAGATCATCCCCTTGGTCCTAAATCCTAACTCCTAACTACTTAAGACGAGGGAGTTAAGGAATTGAATATCAGGATGGCAAGCGATCGAATTATTAATGCCGGTTCGCGACTTCCTGCCTACGGCGTTGACGTAGCAGGTGCGAAAAGACCCAATGCAAAATAGGCGGGGCAAGGTAGAAATGACTTCACAAAAAGCGAAGGACGCCGAATAGTGCGGCCGAGGCGACTATTAGCCAGAGGATCGTTCCGAGGGCGAAGGGGCGCCAGCCTACGGAGCGGAGGGTTGCGAGTGAGAGGCTGAGGCCGATGAGGAAGAGCGTGACGGCGAGGCCGGCCTTGGCGAGGTTTACGAAGGAATCGAGCAGGCTCGGGTAGATCATCGACGAACCATAGGTCCGAACCGCCGCGGCTCCGAGGAAGAAGAAGATGAACCACGGCAGAGTGACCTTTGATTTCGAGCCCTCTTCGCGATGATAGAACGCGAGAGCGATCGCGAGCGGGATAATGAACAGGGTACGTGCCAACTTTACCGTCGTCGCGATCGCCAGCGAATCGCCGCCGTACGCAGTCGCGGCTCCGACGACGCTGCTTGTGTCCTGAATAGCAACCGCGGCCCAGAGACCGAACTGTTGCGGCGAAAGCTCTAGAGAATGCCCAATTATCGGAAAGATGAAAAGCGCGATGGCGTTCAGGATGAAGATCGTCCCGAGCGAAACGGTCATCTCGTCATTCTCTGCCTTGATCGCGGGCCCGATCGCTGCGATCGCACTGCCACCGCAGATCGCTGTGCCGGATGAAACGAGCGTTCGCACGCGTGGTGAAACTTTCAGGGCTTTGCCCATCACGTATCCGAGGGTCAACGCTCCAAGGACGACGAACAAAATAAATCCTATTCCGTCCTTTCCGGCTCGATAGACCGAGCTGAGATCGATGCCAAATCCGAGCATCGCAACAGAGATCTGCAGCAAGTATTTGGCCGGTTTACCGGTAAGCGACGGGAACGGATTGCCGATCGTAAGGGCCATTGCAAGCCCGAGAGCGAGAGCATAGACCGGCGAACCCCACGGCGATAGGATAAAAATGATTAGAAGAAAGAAGATGGCTTTTTGCCACATATCTTATGCGGCCTTACCCTGATCCGCGACCGCGTCCTGAGCCGCTTTGATAGCTTCGGCGTCGCCGAGGTAGTAGCTTTTGATCGGCTTGAGATCGTCGTCGAGTTCATAGACGAGCGGGACGCCGGTCGGGATGTTGAGTTCGACGATCTTGTCATCAGCGATGCCGTCCAGGTGCTTGACGAGCGAGCGGAGGCTGTTGCCGTGGGCGGTGATGATGAGCCGCTTGCCCGCCTTTATCTTCGGGGCGATCTCGGTTTCCCAATACGGCACGACTCGTTCGACAGTGTCTTTGAGACACTCGGCCCCCGGAAACCTTCCTTTCTCGATCCCGCAATATCGAGCGTCGTTGCCGAGATATCTTTCGTCGCTTTCCTCAAGAACGCCGGGCGGAATATCGTAACTTCGCCGCCAGATGAGAACCTGCTCTTCGCCGTACTGGGCGGCGGTCTCGGCTTTGTTGAGGCCTTGCAAAGCTCCGTAGTGCCGTTCGTTCAGCAGCCAAGATTTGGTCACTGGTATCCACATCAGATCCATCTCGTCGAGAATGATCCAGAGCGTGCGGATCGCGCGCTTGAGGACCGACGTGTACGCCTCGTCAAAAGTAAATCCCTCTGCCTTCAACAATTGCCCCGCAGCCTTCGCCTCTTCGCGGCCTTTCTCAGAAAGATCGACGTCCTTCCAGCCCGTAAAACGATTTTCCTTATTCCACTGACTCTCGCCGTGGCGGATCAAAACTAGTTTGTGCATAAAATTCTATCTTAGATTTGAAATCTCAAATCTCAAATTTGAGATTTTAGAATTTGCTTCGCTTCGCCGACGAGGTAGAGCGAACCGGTGATGAGAATGATGGAATCGTCGGTTGCGATCTCATTGGCTTTGGACAGAGCTTCGGATACATTTTCTGTAAGAAAACACCGTTCGGGATCGATCAGACCTATTGCAGCAACTTCGATCTCGCCAGCCGACAGTGCCCTCGAATTATCAGGCTGCGTGAGAATAATATTTGCAGCTTTGGGAAACAGAATTTCCGCGATCTCACTGACCTCTTTGTCCTTCATCGCTCCGAAGATCATGGTCAACGGCTGAGCAACAAATTCGTCGAGATACTCACGCAACGCTTTAGCCCCGCCGATGTTGTGGGCACCGTCGAATAGATATCGGCCTTGATATTCAAGTCGGCCGGGATGCTTCGCTTTCTCGAGGCCAGCAGTTACGGCTTCATCGGTAATGTCGAAAAAGTCTCCGAGTGTGTAGGCGAGCAAAATAGCGACCTGGGCATTCTCTGTCTGGTGGTTTCCTGCAAGTCCGAGTGCCGGAAGACCGAACCCCTGGCCGAGAAACTCCGTCGTCAAACGAGCCTTAACTCCAACCTCGGCACAGCGTCCGAGAATCACTCTCATCGCTATCCGGCTCTGAACGCAAACAACAACACGTGAACCTTGCCGAATGATGGCAGCCTTCTCGCCAGCGATCTCTTTCAAAGTCTCTCCCAAATATTCCTGATGATCGAGATCGATCCGCGTGATGGCGGCGATCTCGGCGTTGGCGGCGGTGGTGGCGTCGTAGCGGCCGCCGAGGCCGGTTTCGAGGATGACGAGTTTGACGTTTGCTTCGGCGAAGCCGACGAGGGCGATGGCGGTTACCTGTTCGAAATAGGTTGGGACAGTCTCAAGATCGCCCTTCGCGACCAATGATTCTGACGTTTCACGAACGAGTGTTGCGATGCGGGCAAATTCTTCTTCGGAGATATCCACGCCGTTTATTCGAACTCTTTCCGTGATCGAAACAAGATGCGGCGAAGTGAAAACACCGACCTCGATGCCTGCCTCGCGACAGATCGAGTCGAGAAACGCACAGACCGAGCCCTTCCCGTTCGTCCCGGCGACCTGCACTTTAAGATAGTTTGTTTCGGGATTTCCAAGAGCGGCGAGCAGCTTGCGAATATTCTCCAGCCCAAGCTTCATCGCCTCGACCTCATTGCCGAGAGAGAGGAGGTAGGTTTCGGATTCGCTGAAGTTCACGGTTTAGCTGTTCACCATCTGGCGGTGATAATTGATTTGACCCAAATGCCACGTGAGGTGCGTCGACAGATGAGTGATGAACCAACCGGTGGCCATTGGTTTGCCGAAAACTTCGATCGGATAGATCTCGGCAAGGTTAGCGTCGGTTAGTTTGGCGAGGGTCGTTCTGACAACATCGAGCGTGACGTCGATATCAGCGAGCATTTCGGCTCGTGGTACGTATGATTTGCTAAACTCCGCATCGCGGTCACGAATATAACCG
>JADKEF010000018.1 GCA_016718135.1 Acidobacteriota bacterium
GCACTTCCTCGATCTCACGAACATAGCGGTGAACATCCTCACGATCGGGCGAAAGGCTGATGATCGGATAATACCGACAAGCTTGGCCGGGGCCAAGTGATACGTGACACGTCCGCCCCGATTTATCTCAAAGGTCTCGACGCCCATCTGGCTCAGCATTTCCGCCGTTGCGAGCACGCCATCGCCCTTTGAAGACGGCGGCCGAGAGTCTTTATGTATGCGGGTGTTCGAGGAAGGGCAAATAGTCCTTTTTCGCTCTGCGGTGACGCTTTCCAGCTCTTTTTGCAGATCGAGTGCGTTTGCGTAGCCAACCCCTGCCGAGAAACTTGAACCTCCTAACACCGCTGTTGCATTACAGCTATAAATAAGATTTTTGTGAGTATTTGAACAGGAAAGGGCATTATATGAAGCCGTTAAAACTAATCGTCGGAACCTTGGTCATCGGCATATCGCTCGCCGGAGCCGCCACTGCAGAAGAAGCCGACTAAAAAACCGGCTCCAAAAAAGCCAGCACCGGCCACATAAAGGTATTGCCACCGCTAGATGTTCGGAGCGTGCCGTGAGAAAGGTGGACCACAGCTATCTAACGTAAACGATTTCGTCACCAAGCTCGGGCCGGTCGCTCAGGGACCCAGAGACCGCTGAGGCAGATCGACAAGCGCCGGCAAACTTTCAGCAAGGAGCAGCCGCGAGCGTCGAGGCCAGTAAGATGAAATTAATAGAAGCTATCCGGGGCATGCTCAAAGGACTCTCGAATCTCAATTGAGTTTCGAACAAAGACTGCTTTGCAGAAATATTTGCAGATATTCAGGGGATGACAGAACTCGTCGAGCGTTCGGAAGACTATGCCATAGCTAGCAAGTTTGTCGCTGCGAAAGATCCGTTGCGGAGACATTGCGGCAAAAGCTGACCGATACCTTAGCCGTGCTGCCGAAATAACTGACGCTTCATAAAGAAAGGCAGTCAGAGGCCGCCTTCTGAAAATTGATGTCTCTTTCTTCACGGTTTTAGTAATGCACAAATCTTCTTATCGGTTCGCAGACCTCGATCTGTCATTTTACCAACTCAGCTTTGCTCAATAGCCGGAAGCCCGAGCTTTCACGGATGAATTTCTCGCCTTCGGCCTCGGTCATTTCGCCATTGATGATGTGTCCGATTTACGAGAACGTCGCCTTTCTTTTCCATCTTCGCGGTGTCGAAAGATGTACCACGGCGAGCCCCAGCCGCGTGCGTCGCCGGTAGTGCGGCGATACTCGTAGTGCAAAGGTCTTTTGCTTTGCGGCTCGCTCGTCCGGACTCGTAAACGGCGGAAACGGTATCTTGAGGAAATCGGGGTTGTTCTTCAACGAAAGGCGGCGGGTCGTATTCGCCAACAGCCCACGATCTCGAGGCCGTTACCTTTATATTTGTTATACAGCCGAATAAGCATCGGGCGTCAAACCGCCAGTTTGGGCACCACGGGGCGTAGTAGACGACTATGACGAGCTTCTTGCCGGCGGTAAGCTGCCTCAAATTGGTCTCGGCACCGGTTCAGAATGTCTTTGCCTATGTCCATCCTTGTAGGTAATATTCTTTTCGATGATCGGAGCTTGTTCGTTTCTGCCTAAAAGTGGACGAAAACGCCAAAAGGCAAACAACTACTGCTAAAAAAACTTCATCTACGATATTCCTTGCCTTCAAAGACTATATTTTCAGATGCGAAACGGCAAGAATAAAGTTGAGTCGGCGAATTAATTTCCACTGGTAACTGTGCTAATCTGAGATTTCAAATACGGGCACCCAACCAACAGTTTCCGACATCTTCCGGCGTGCACTAGATATGCGCGTGGCCAAATCCTAACGCGTCGATGAATGACGTGAAGGCACAGATCGTGAGTGAGTTTAGCGGCAACGCGTTGCCGAACACCGTACCTGACTATCGAGTACGATAACATCGTACCTGAGGAAGACTGGACAGCCGGGCTGCCGGTGGTGCTTCGCGGTATCCAGAACAACGCTCGAGCTGACATCGCCCTCGGCATCGTCATCAGCCTCGAACAGGTCCGAAAATTACCCCAAACAATCCGGCCGCGAAGACTGACCCGTCAAAAGACTGAAGCAATCGGACCAAAAGGCATCGCCGGTGCCGAAGAAAAGGTCACCGACAAATGGATGCCCGCCGACCTGATGAATATAGCGGAAGCGGGATAGAAGGCTAAAAGAACATGTGCCCGAGGCTTAGCCTAATTGCAGTGCGGCGTCGACTATGCCTAGCCGATAGTGGCTCTCAATGATCCCAGTTTTTCGCCCCTCTTCCGCCACCGCTAATGCGGCGAAGAGACAACAATTGCAAACTGGATTGCAGCAGGCTAGGGCGCAGCCATCGCCCCAATGCGGTTGCCGAGAGGAACGTCTGCTCAAACGACGATGCTCAATCCATCCGTCGCCTCGATCACTTCACACATCGGCGAGAATTTCGCCAGCTCTTCCTCAAAATCTACGTCATCCCACTCGGATAAAAATGCGTGAGCATCGCACGTTTTTGCCTTGGCTTTTCGGATCAGGTGGATCGCTTCGCTGAGTTCGAGGTGTTTCTGGGCAGGTTTATCTTTCACAAATGAACATTCGAGGATGACAGATCGACACGGTTGGCGAGCGTAGCGAGCGACTCATCAAAGCCAGTGTCCGCGGTGTATACGAGTCGCATCGCCGTCGCGAATATGGATCGCGTGGCTCTCCCGGAGTGTGCGGTGTTTTCATTGCGGTTGCCTCGACGCCGTTTACGATCTCAAAAGGCTCAAGTGCCTCGTTCTCGACGATCTCAACAGGAAACGGCTGTTCGAGCAGGCGATAGTTGTGAGCGTCGCTAAGAGCGTCGATCAGTTTTCAAACCAGTGGGGCCGATGATACGCAGCGGTTTTGTCCGATCTTTCATTTTCCGCATGCTTTGTTCCGGCTAACAAAGGCGCGAGGCCGCCGACGTGATGAGAGATGAAATGCGAGATCCAGATCGCGTCCAAATTTGGCCAATCAGAGCCCGTTCGCCGCCATCCGCGAACCGATCGACGCTGAGCAATCCAGCAAGATCGTGCCGCCGCTTGTCTCAAGCCAATAGCCAGAACTCGTCCGCCGCGGATGCGCGTATTGACGTACCTGATCCGAGAACCGTTAGTTTCATGCCTGAATAGTATCAGACCCATGCGGTAAATTAGACCGATGAGCCAAGTGGATATCCTTGCCGTTTTCGCACACCCCGACGACCTCAATTGTTGGTCGGCGGCACCATCGCCAAGCTCAAGTCACTAGGCTACGCGACTGGTGCTCGACGTGACGCGTGGCGAGATGGGAACGCGCGGCACGGTCGAAGGGCGTGCAATTGAGGCGGAAGAAACAGCAAAGATATTGGGGCTTGATGTGCGACAATCTTGGCTTGCCGGATGGACATGTGTTTTGTGACGGATGTCGAACGGACGGCGATTGTTCGTGCCTTGAGGCGTTTGAAGCCGCGTGGTGATCTTGACGCATCAGTCGGGCGATACGCATCCTAACCACGATCATATCGCGACTCTGGTGCGTGAGTGTTCGCGGTTGGTCGCGATGCGAAGTACGACCCTGAATCGGCCGACGAAAAATTCCGCCGCCGATCGTTGCCCACCATATTTTTCGCGGCGCTACTGCCCGTCGTTCATTGTCGATATCTCAGATTTTCTCAAGAAGAAGATGGACGCGATCCGCGCTCATCGTTCGCAGTTCTTCGACCCGAATTCGACTGAACCCGAGACGATGTTGACGAGCAAGACCTATCTCGATGAGATCGAAAATCGTTCGAGATTTTACGGCTCGCTGATCGGCGTTGCTGCAGTTGAGCCGTTCTTTGTCCACAAGCGTTGAATGTCAGCGATCCGTTTGCCCTGCCCGACGCAGCCGATGAATCTTTACTCGTAGAACAGACCGCCTGGTTCAACCGCGTTGACAGGATCTACGTTGAATTTACCAGGCATCGACAGACCAGGCGGTCTGTCGTACTTATGACTCCAGAAGATCGAACTCGACAAAAAGCTGCGTGTCTAGACCGGCTCCAAGGACCGCCTTGCTGACCGTGAAGAGCACATGGCAGATCTGCGTGCGGCTCTGCGGCAGTTCGAGGCGCGGTACACGATGGACGTGGCGCGGCTGTACGCCGAGCATGACGAGATCGAGGCTCAGATCGCGGAGGAAGAATACAAGCTCGTTCCTGACGACGAAGAGATCAAGAAAAAGGCTGAGGAACTTCGGCGGCGGGCGAGGAATCTGCCGCACGCGGCTGAGGACGCAACAAATGCTCTATTAGATTTTGCACCGACCGCCGAGGCAAAAAGGCATATCACAATCTCGCCCGCATCATTCACCCCGACCTCGCCCTAGACGCAGATGAAAAAGAGAAGCGGCACGTCTTAATGGCTGAGCTAAATGCTGCATATTCGTCCGGCGATCAAGTTAGGTTAAATCAGCTTGTCAACGATTACCGCAACAGCCCCGACCTTGTTTCTGGTGAGACGATCGGCGACGAGTGGACACGTGCTATTCGGCAGATCTATCAGATCAAGGCGAGATTCGCTGCACTCGACGCGGAGGAGGCCGAGGCCGAGGCGTCGGAACTTTATGGTCTTCGTCTAAAGGTCGAGGCCGAGATGGCCGAGGGGCGCGATCTGCTTGCCCAGATGGCGGCCCGGACGAGTGTTCATATCAGAAAGTCGCAGCGGCGGCTCGAGAATCTGAAGAACGTAAATCAAGCTCAGGAAGAGTATGTAAAGAGAAGTTTGGAATGGATATCGACGATTTCCGTGGTCAATCGCAGAGTTAAAACTTTTTTGCTTGACACCGTATTTAGATTGTGGAAAATCGAAGTCATCCCACACAGTTTTGCGTCCCAACCGAAGTTCTTTAACAATAACGGTTTTCGCGAGCCGTACACGCCCTGTGTGCGTCGCGAAAAAGAGGGCGACGGTGTGGGAGACGTCGCCCTAGCCTTTTTAAATAGCGTTTCCGACAGCAAAACCTGACGACCAAGCCCACTGGAAGTTATACCCGCCAAGCCAACCGGTCACATCGATCACCTCGCCAACAAAATAGAGGCCCGGCACTCTTTTCGCCTCCATCGTCTTCGACGAAAGCTCCGCCGTCGATACGCCCCAAGTGTCACCTCGGCCCGGTCGTAACCTTCGGTTTCGGAGAACTTCGCTTGCCAGGAGTTGAACAAAGCCCCGATGTCATCGATGTCACGGTTGGAGAGTTCACTAGCGGTTTGTTTGCATTAGCGGCGAACGCGTCGGCGAAGCGTTGCGGCACTAGTTCGCCTAGAAAATTAGCAAGAGTGCGTCGTCCACGGCGATTTGCAGTGAGCATCTCGGCGACATCAGTTTCCGGCAACAGATCGATCAATACGGGATCGCTCTTTTGCCAGTAGTTTGATATCTGAATGATGGCAGGGCCGGAAGGCCGCGGTGCGTGAACAAGATGTTCTCGCGAAAGCTCTCCTGCCGCTCGATACAACGCTATCGATCGAGACACCTGCGAGATCAGCGTATTTTTCCGTCGAGGACAAGTCCGACCAGCGATGGACGCGTCTCGACGATCTTTAGACCAAATTGCCTCGCGATACGATAACCGAGATCTGTCGCACCGATCTTCGAAAATGAGAGGCCACCGGATGCGATGATGAGGTTCTTGGATTCGAGAATGCCCTGGTTGGTTTCGATCCGAAATGTGCCGTCTTTGGCGACGCTGGTCACAGTGCAGCCAGTTCGTATCTCAACGCGAGATCTGCGGCATTCGGTGAGTAGCATGTCGACGATCGCACGAGAACTTTCGCGGCAAAAAAGCTGGCCGAGCTTTTTCTCGTAGTATGCGATCTTGTGCTTCTTGACGAGTTCGACGAAATCCTGTGGAGTGAATCCGGCGAGTGCCGATTTACAGAAATGCGGATTCTGCGAGATAAAGTTCTCAAACGAAACTTCCTTATTTGTGAAGTTACACCGCCCACCGCCGGAGATCACGATCTTACGCCCGACCTCGGCGTTGTGTTCGATCACGAGAACCTTTCGCCCGCCGCCCCGCCGTGATCGCACAAAACAATCCGGCCGCACCACCGCCGATAATGATGGCGTCGTAGGTCACTTAGGCGAGGTAACCTTCACGAAATATCCTTTCATGGTGTCTCCCATGCCCGATACAGATATTGGCGAGTGCCCCGGACCGAGACCGGCGATCCGCTCGCTGTTCCCATTCGGGCAAGGCCTGTCTCGTCAAGATTGTTGAGGAATAGAACATTCGCTTTACGGTTCAATTCGAATTCGTCTAGCAGATCCGCAAATGAGCGGTTGTTGGCGTTCGAGTTTTCGATGTAACCATCCTGTTCAAAACCCTCGATAGGCGTTTCGTCGCCGCGTGAGATGCGGAGCATCCGGTAGGCAAAGATGCGTTCGCCGTCGATGAGGTGGCTGAGCGATTCTTTTGTGGTCCATTTCCCCTCAGCGTAGCGATAGACACCTTTTTCTTCGCCTACACCATCGAATAGGGAACGCAGCTCGGCTGGTTGGCGAGCAAAGCTTCGCGAATATCGCTCTCGTGGACGAGCGAGATATATTTCGCCATAGTATTCGCCGTATTCATTTGGCTCAGGTTTGTACATCGTTTTTTCGAAACTCCTTTCAGATGTTTGGTATTTGTGTGTAATATTATCAGAAAGGATATAAACCCGCACGAACCGCCCGCATACGAAATATTTCTTCATATCATTTCTCTGCTTAATCACTTTCGTGGCGGCAAACGCTCAGAATGGTGGGAAGGCCGAGCCAAAACGAATACAATTTTGCGGCCGGTGCTACGAGCACTATCTTAAGCGGAACGCTGTCTAATGGGCAGGAGATGGATTTTGTTTTTGCCGCTACAAAAGGGCAGACGGTTTCGATCACAAATTCAACCAAGAGCCTTTTCGACTTTAAGGTTTATAACGAAGAGCATTTTTCTGAAGGCGATTTTGACAGCTCGGCGAGCTACTCCTTCGAGATCCCGGAGACGGGCGACTATATGTTCTTTGTAGCAAGAAACAGGTAAAATCGCCCCGGACAGCCAGATTTTCGATGAAATTGGTCATCAAATAACGCGTAATTTTACAGGAGATCACATCACATGAAACGAACAATATTTCTTGCTGGCTTTGCTTTGGTTGCGTTCATCGCACTTTCGCAGAGCGGCACTCGGGCGGTTAACATGACCTTTGCAGATCGCTTTGCCGCGGCTGCTCCGGTCGGGGGTTAGCGGAACCTATGGTTTCGACAAGGCTCACTCAGCGATCGGTTTTAAGGTACGGCACAATGGCCTTATCGACATTCCAGGCTTTTTCCCGCGATTTCGTGGGAACGGTAAATTACGATGCTAACGACGTGGCCAAATCGACGGTTGAGTTTACGGCTAAGGCGACAAGCATCGACACCGGAGTCGGAGGGCGTGACAACCACCTGAGATCCGCTGATTTCTTTGAGGTCGCCAAGTTTCCCGATGTTACTTTCAAAAGCACCAAGGTCCAGAAAAGGGCAAGGGCTGGATGGTGACAGGGGACTTTACGATGAAAGGGGGTGACGAAGACGATCTCGTTCCCTATCTCGATCGCAGGATTCCCTTCCTGCTGGGGAGCGAAGCCCCGCTCGAATGGGATTTACCGCCGAAACGAAGATCAATCGACGTGATTACGGAGTCAACTACGGTGGGAATATCCCAGGAACGACGACACCCGTGATTGCCGACGAGATCGACATCCGTATCGAGGTCGAGGCAACCCCACCGCGGCCCGCAGCCCCGGCCGCAGCACCAAAAACAGACTAAGTCGTCAAACAATATACTACGCGGATCCGCACTCAAAGCTATTTCAGTGCGGATCCGGGTATTCCGTTGTCTACCTATTTCTTCTTCCCAACTTCGCTAAAAGCAATGTCGTAGATCGCGTACTTTTCCCATCCGATCAGGTCGAAATGCCACCATTCGTTCGGGTTGACGGTGAAGCCGTTGGCTTCCATTAGCTGGCGAAGTTTGTCGCGGTTGTTGCGTTCCTCATCAGTTCCGCCTGAATAATTGGGCGAGGCTCGCTCGGTGAATTCATCATAGGCAGACGGCATCGGGATCGCCTTGCCGGTCTTGAGGTCATAGATCCCGAGATCGACGGCGCAGCCGCGATTGTGTTTCGAGCCTTTCGCCGGATCAGCGACAAATTCACGCTGATCGGGCCGCACCGTTTCCCAAAACAATTTTAGTTATCGCCCAAGGTCGATAGCCGTCGTAAGATAACAATGCCGAGCCCCTGGCGGTTTAGCCATTTGTGCACGCGAACCACACCCTCGGCTGCCGGCCTCTGCAGAAACGCACGAGCCTCGGGATAAACCGGTTTGCCGACAAAATTATCAGCGGTCGCGTATTTGATGTCGAGCTTGATGGTTTTGTCGAGTTTGATGATCTCTATCAAGTCAGCCTCTCGTTTGTTCTCTTCCCTGGGCGGCTTAGTTGAGCCGCTGTTCCCGATACGATCATCAGGATGAGTGCTGGCAAGAGACTTTTTGCGAATATTTTACGCCTTAACATTTTGACGGAATGTCGGTTCGGCAGTGTCTTCGAAATTTAGCTTATGCGATGCGAACCAAACAAGACAAAATGCCCGGCACGCAAGTGGACCAAGCGTGCGGGCACCGTCGCATTTGTATTTTTCCTCGGCAAGGGACTCTTGTGGCTCGGTCTCGCGGCGGCCGGTGCGTATTACACTATGAATTAAGAGCACGCACTTAAGGTTTTATTGGAGTTGGTTCCGGGTCAGGCTTGATATCGTCGTCCAGGACGCGCACCTCACTGCCGAACTTCTGGTAATTCCTGAATCGGATCACATTCCTTGTCTCATAGTCCCTCGGCTTACCAACTGCGACGAGTCGGACGTCCGAGAGCGACGGCAACAAATACCGCTCGTCCTCGATCTTGACCCAATCGTATTCGATGCTTCGGCTTGTCGCGGTTACGAAAATTACCTGTTCCGGCAAACGCGTCCGAACGCTGGATCTGCTGTTTGACTACAAAATCAGGCATGTCGCCGACCTGATCAAGAGTATTCTTTGTCGTCTTCTCCACTAGCGTTGTTATCTCCGCCGCGGACGGTAGTTGAGTTCCTACAGGGTTCTGTCTGCGCCTATCCGCTTCCTCAAGGGCTCGCTTCAATTCATCGTCGTTAGCACTTTTCGAGCGGGTAACGCTGCGGACGCCGTCATTCAAAACAAACTCTATCCCGCGACGCCTGAGAGCCTCAATGATCTCGCTCTTGATGCCCGGATTCTTGGGCAGTTCATAGAGCATCTTGACGTACTCCGCCTGCGACAGCGGCTTCTCCTGGCCAATGGCTGAAGCTCCGCATAACAATAGGGATAGAACTGCAATTAACAACGTCTTCATCTCAATAAATGATGCCTCTGAGAGATGATACGTTGTTTGTGTCGTACGACCAGAGAATATGGTGCGGAGCTGCCTTTGCTACAAAACTTTACAAAGGTGTATTGTGAACTTTGACGAGAGAATTCGGTATCTAAAATTGCGAGGGGTGTACTTGGTGAAAAGACTCAAGATTTCGATCATTCTTTTTTTTATAGCCGGTGGCTTGGTTATATTTTTTGGCGATCGGCACACGAATGTCGTTGAGGCATTCTCGAGCGGTCCGCCGGCCGGGTTTACAGGTGCGCCTAACGAGAACTCTTGCTCGGCGTGCCACAGCGGCGGAAAGGGGAATGGTCAGTTTACGATCCTTTCGGTTCCGGCTACCTATCAGCCGGGCCAAACGTACGAAATTCAGGTCAGGCACATCAATTCAAATCCTACGAGGCTGCGTTGGGGGTTTCAGCTGACCGCGATAGATCCGGCAGGGTTTGGGGCTGGCAGCTTCACAAGTCTGGGCACGACGACCCAGGTGGTTTCCTCTGACGGTAAATCCTACGTTCAACAGACTCTGGTCGGGACCGCAGCGGGTCAACAGGGTGGCAATTTGTGGACGTTTAACTGGACGGCTCCGGCTGCGAACGTCGGAGCCATCGGATTCTACGCCGCCGGTAATCAGGCCAACAACGACGGGACCAGCGATGGAGATGAGATATATTTGACCTCGGCGATGTCGCAGGGTTTAGGCCCAACACCGACGCCGACTTCTACTCCGACAGCCACACCGACGGCTACGCCGACTGCCACCCCGACGCCAACGCCTCAGGGATTTGAGGCGGACAATTCGCCTCGTCCCAACGGGGATGGGTTCCTCTTGTCGTCCGATGTGGTCCAGATCCGCCGATTCGTGGTGGGACTCGATCAGCCGAGCACCGTTACAAATGAATACCGGCGTGCCGATGCGGCTCCAAGTTCAACTCGAGGCAACGGCATTTTAGATTCGACCGACACGGTCCAGACGCGCCGCTACGTGTCGGGCCTTGATGCTCCCCAAGCTCCAGGTGGCCCGACTGCTCCCATTTCAGCCCCCAAGATCGATGAAACGCTAATCGGCGATATGTGGCGATACCTCTTTGGATCGCAGATCTCGGTCGAGGACGCTACCGTTGAAGCGGACAAGCGCGTGTCGATCATCATTGACCCGGCGGGAGCAGCAGCAGCGAGTTTCACCCTAAACTTTGACAGCTCGGTTCTGCGGGGTGCAATAGTCGAATTAATAGATGATGGGCCGGAACCATCGACCCTAACGGTAAACTATAGCGAGGTGGCCGATGGGGAACTGGGCATCTTGGTCGATGCCGCAGAGCGTGCGGGTAAGATCCGGGTTACGCTTTGAGGTCGTCGCTGATTCAGACCGCAGGAGACCGAGATCGGTTTTTCAAATTCTATTGCTACTTGCTCAGCATCGGACAGTTTCGGCCAAGCGATACCGGTGCGGTTTAACGGGGATCGGTCTTGATGAAATAAGCAAAAGCGGGAGACTTCTTTCGAAGTTTCCCGCTTTCTTATGATAACGAATGTGATCGGATAACTAATTGACCCATTCTTCCTCGTAATTAAGCTGCCAGTGCCTCGTGACCCATTTTTGAGCGGCAGTCATAGCCGTATTCTTCCATTTTTTCACATTTTCCAAAATGGTAAGAGCGGCCATTGGCTTGCTCGGATCGCGTTCGACACGGATGACCTGTGTTGTGACATCGACGATCGTCTTATTCTCTTCCATGATCCTAAGACGAACTTCACTGCCCACGGGCGGCAAAGTCTCGAGATTGACAAGAGCGCTGGTCCTCACCAACGTTCTCGGTCATTCCCTCCACATTAATGGTCTCTCCGGTGCTTGCGTCGATCCAGCTAGCCTTGACGGGCATGCTCGCTATGATCCGATGATGCAATGGCGTCTTGTATGATGATGTAGCGTATTCTACCTCTGCCATTATTTCCCTTATTTCTGAATATATAAACTGCAAAAACGAACCTGACTATTCGGCCAAAACCGTGATGCGTGAACAACATATTTCATTCTTACAAAAAAGTCAAGTTTCTTCGTCACTCCCAAAGGCCTTATTTTACAAGCTTTTCAAAAAAATACCGCCTCTGACGCCTATTTTGTAACCGAAAATGATACAAAATGCAAATCTTTAGAGGCACGCTGTTTGATTTAGTTGCAAAAAGATCTAATCAACGAGCCTAGTTCAGTCGGATTTAACGTCGATTTAACCGGGATTTTAAGTTCGTTTGTGATAGTCGGGTATTCGAGGGAATAACGGTGCCTGCGGAACTGAATTTGCTCCAAAAATGTCGTACGAGGGGTGTCCGTGCAGACGCGGCTCAACCCGCTCCATCGTTGGCGTATTAAGAGCCGATAATTTGGGCAGTTGGGACGGATTTGCGGTGTGCCACCCGCTTGCGTAACAAATAAAAAGGAATATCTTTTAGATACAAATCCAAAAAGTAAGATAAAAATCCAATAAACCGAAAATTGGTTCATATAACTGATGTTTCGTAGCAATAATGCTTTTGGAAAATGATTAAAGAGGTCAAAAATAAAATGACGAATAAAAATATTATGCGATCGATTATGGCAGTACTCATGGCCATGGTTGTGTCGATATCGGTGACCGCTCAGGTTACTACTTCTGAGATCGTCGGACGGGTCAGCGATGGTCAAGGCCAATCTGTTGCGGGTGCAAGTGTTGAAGCGACCCACGTGCCGTCGGGCACCGTTTACACAGCAACCACCAACGATGCGGGCAGATACGCCCTTCCCGGCATGCGTGTCGGCGGCCCTTACACGGTAAAAAGTCGTTCAGGCCGGATTCAAGGATCAGGTACGCGAGAATCTACAACTCAGCTTGGGTACCGCCGCGACCGTCAATTTCAATTTGAGCATGGCGATCGATGAAGTGGTTACCGTTACTAACGATGCTATCTTCAGCGAAGTCAGGACTGGAGCTTCGACGTCTGTCAGTAATGTCTCCATTGAAAAATTACCGACGATCAGCCGTCAGATCAGCGATTTTACGAGACTTACACCGCAGGCTGGCGGCAATAGTACTTTTGCCGGACAAGACAACCGCCTAAATAACATCACGGTCGACGGATCATATTTCAACAACTCGTTCGGTCTCGCCGGTCAGCCCGGTGAAAGAACCAACGTCTCGCCGATCTCGCTCGACGCTATCGAAGAGCTACAGGTTAACGTTGCTCCGTACGATGTCCGACAGGGTAACTTCGTCGGTGCAGGTGTCAACACAGTCACCCGCAGTGGAACGAACACTTACAATGGTTCTATCTATTATCTTTTCCGCAAGCCAAGCATGGTCGGCAAAGAAGCCGGAGCAAATGCCTTTAACCCCGGCGATTTTGACTATAAGAACTACGGATTCCGCGTTGGCGGCCCGTTGCCGTTCTTCAACTTCGGTGAGAATAACGGCCCATTGTTTACGTCCGGAAAGAACAAGCTCTTCTTTTTCTTAAGCTATGAATCTGAGGAACTCACAGAGCCAGGGACCACTTTCGTTGCCCGTACTTCGACCGCACAGACGCCGGCAGGAAATACCACGCGTGTCTTGGCTTCGGATCTCGATAATCTCAGCAATTACCTGAGGACGAATTTTGGCTACGAGACGGGACCATACCAAGGCTATAGCCACGCTACGCCGGCTAAGAAATGGTTGGCGAGAGGTGACTACAACATCAACTCGAAAAACCGTTTCAGCCTTCGATACATTCACCTCGATTCGGATACGGATGTGCTGCTGTCGAACTCCTCCTCACTTGGAGCCGGTAACCGCCGTTCGAATTTGTTTGGTTTGAACTTCCAAAACTCGAACTACAAAATCCTCGAGAACATTCGTTCGACGGTTGGCGAATGGACCTCGTCCTTCGGCAGTTCGGTTGCAAACAGCCTTATCGTCGGTTACACCACGCAGGATGAGAGCCGTGCTTCGCTTGGAAGCTTCTTCCCGATGGTAGATATTCGCGAAGCTGGTTCGGTTTATACGACCTTCGGTTTCGAGCCTTTCACGCCGAACAATGAACTTCGTTATAAGTCGTTCCAGATCCAGGATAATCTGACCTTCTACCGCGGTTCGCATACGTTTGGAGCCGGCGTAAGTTACGAACGTTACCAGTCCGAGAACGTTTTCTTCCCGGGATCGCAGAGTGTACGTATTCGACTCATTGGCGGATTTTTACACAACGGCGAATGGTTCCTCGCCAACCCAAATCGCACAACTTCACCTATTAGTCACCGCTTCCAGGTGAGATGGTCGAATATTCCGGGGTTAGAAAAGCCTGTCCAGCCGCTTGAGGTTCAATACGTAGGTTTTTACGGGCAGGATTCGTGGAAGGTGCGAGACAACTTTACCCTTACCTACGGACTCCGTGCTGACGTTCCGTTCTTTGCTGAGACCGGATTTGCAAACGCCCAGGCAAACGCTCTTACCTTTAGAGATGAGGATGGCCAGTCGGTCCGGTATCAAACCGAAAAGCTGCCCGATGCAAATATCCTTTGGTCACCAAGAGCTGGTTTCAACTGGAGCCCGTTCAGCAGCGGTCGCGTCCAGGTTCGCGGCGGCACTGGAATCTTTACAGCTCGTACAGCCTATGTTTGGATCTCAAATCAGATCGGTAACAACGGTATCTTGACTGGATTTGAGGACGTCACTGGGATCAACAGGCCGTTCCATCCAAATCCAAATCGTTATAAGCCGACAACTGTCACCGGAGCTCCTGCCTCACAGTATGAGCTGGCGCTGACCGAGTCAAACTTCAAGTTTCCTCAGATCTGGCGTTCTAGTGCAGCAGTTGATGTACGTATTCCTTTCGGCCTCGTTGCCGGTGCCGAGTACATGCACTCAAAAGATGTCAATGGCATCTACTACATCAATGCAAACCTGCCGGCTCCAAACAGTGCGTTTACGGGTGTCGATTCCAGGGCAAGATGGACCGGAACAAACTCGAACAGGATCAACACGAATGTCCAGAATGCGATCGTTCTTAAGAATCAGAACATCGGTAAGACGTGGAATCTGTCGTTCACCCTCGAAAGGCCCTTTGCTAACGGACTTTATGCGAAGGGAGCCTACAGCTACGGTGAAGCCAAGAATACGGTTGATCCTGGCTCGATAGCGTTCGGATCATGGGCTAACAACCAGCACGCGGGCAACCCCAATACGCCTGGCTTAGGCTACAGTGGTGCATCGCAAGGCCACCGTGTCTTTGGTACGTTCTCTTACAGTAAGGACTACTTTAACTTCGGCGGCACGACCGTATCGATGTTCCTGGAGTCGAGGACTGGCGGCAGGGGAAGCTATATCTTTGGCTCCGACATCAATGGTGACGGTGGAACCAATGATCTGATCTACATTCCGAATGGAGCATCTGAAATGAACTTCGGAAATATCACCAGTAGCTCGGGTACGGTGCTGTTCACTCCGGCTCAGCAGGCCGCGGCTTGGGAGGCGTACATTGCCCAGGACCCATACCTGTCGAAGAACCGTGGCAAGTATGCAGAGCGCGGTGCTGCAACACTTCCATTCGTTACGAGGGCTGATTTCAGCGTCGCTCAGGACCTGTTCTTCAAGGTGAAGAACACTACGCAGAAATTCCAGTTCAGAGTTGATATTCTCAACTTTGGCAACCTTCTGAATAAGAATTGGGGTGGTGCTCAGGCGTTCACATCGGTTCAGCCTTTGCTCGCGACAAGCACGAGCAGCACAGCTACCTGTAGATCTGCTGCTGCGACGACGGCGCTAAACTATTGCCTGCGAACAATCGGCGGAAATCTGCAGTCAACCTCGTACACCCGTACGGCGAACACTGCGGACGTTTATCGTATTCAGTTAGGAATTCGTTACATCTTTAACAAATAGTAGCCTTTCCGAAGCTAATTAAGCGGGCCCATTTCGATTGAAATGGGCCCTTTTTATTTATGCGAAATCCTCACTCGCCGATCTTGAGCCATTCGACTTTTGCAAGAGCCTTTGGTTGCCCTGCAGGATTTGTATAAACTCTGGTAGATGCGCATCCTGCACATATCATCTGCCAAAGCTTACGGCGGCTCCGAGCGCCATTTTGCTGATCTGACGCGTGAGCTGTCGCGACGGGGCCATGAGGTTTTTGTCGCGCTTCGTCCGAGTTGCGAGTGGCAGGATAGGCTAGCGTTTGTGTCGCCGGAGCGGTTTCTGCACATATCGATACGCAATTCATTTGGGATGTTCAGTGCTCGACGCATCGCAAGTTTTGCCGAGAAGAATGGGATCGACATCATCCATGCTCATATCGCACGCGATTATATTGCCGCAAGTGTCGCGGCACGCTCGGCGAAAACGCGGCTAGTATTGACGCGCCACGTGCTACAGCCGATGAAATCATTTCATCGGTTTGCGCTCAGAAATGTCGATGCCGCTATCGCGGTCTCGTCGTCGGTTCGCGATCAACTCGAACGCGTCTTTCCGCCCGGCAAAGTTCACGTTATTTCAAACGGCGTCGACCTTGCCGCGACGAGTGAAGAAGAACGAAGAGTATTGGGCCGCGAATTCCGCGACTTTCACTCGATCCCAATGGATTGCCCGGTTGTCTCGACGCTCGGCGAACTCAGGGTGGTGAAAGGACAACGTGATCTTGTCCTCGCGGCAAATGAGGTGATCAAGCGACAGCCAAATTGCCGATTTGTCGTGGCGGGTGTCGATAACACGATCGACAAAAGCTTTCGACGCGAATTGAAAAGGCTCGCTCGTGTTCTAGGCATGGAAGCCAACTTCATCTGGCTCGACTGGCTCTCGGACACCCGGCCTCTTCTGGCTGCATCGGACATTTTTGTTTCGCCCTCACATTCAGAAAGTTTTGGGCTCGCGATACTCGACGCGATGATCGCCGGTTGTCCTGTCGTCGCTACGATGACCGGCGGTGCGATCGAACTCATCCCCGACGCCAAGGCCTTAGTTCCCATCAAAGACCCGCTCAGCCTCGCAGACACCATTCTTTGGTATCTCGAGCACCCCGACGACCGTCATGAACTCGCCCACGACCTCCACGCCGCCGCGACCGAGCGGTTTAGCCTCACGAGAATGGTTGATTCGACCGAGAACCTATATGAGACGTTGCCGAAAAAATAGGCGTTGCCGTTAAGCTAGCGTTCCTCGTCCCCGTTCGTCAAAGGTATTTTGGCACGAACGTCTGCCGCCTTGCCGACAACTAAGTGTTCGGTTTATCTTATACTTATGCGGCTTTTTGTTCTTGTAGTCTTCGCGAACATCGCGTTTTCAATGAACGTATCTTCACAGACACCGGAAAAATTTGCCGAGGTCTGGGACAAAGATCATGTCTCAAACATTTTCCCGTCTGATGCCCGCCACGCGGATGTGAAAAGGTATCTCGACGGCCTCAAAAAGCTCGGCATCAAGGTCGATCAGGTCGGTTTCTCAAACGCCAACCGTGAGATCTATCAGGTCGAATGGGGCCGCGGGCCGCTTAAGGTTTTTATGTGGTCTCAGATGCACGGCGACGAGCCGACTGCCACATCCGCGCTGATCGATATGTTTACTGTGCTGCAAAAGCACCGCGATGCTGATTGGGTTAAAAAGATCGCTGAAACAATGACCATCCGTGCCGTTCCGATGCTCAATCCCGACGGTGCTGAGCTCTATCAGCGGCGAAATCTGCAGGGAATAGACATCAATCGTGACGCCCTCGATCTCCAAACCCCCGAGGCCAGATTGCTCAAGCAGCTAAGAGACAACTGGAACCCGTCGATCGGTTTTAATCTGCACAATCAACAAGCTCTTACAACCGTTGGACGGACACAGCGGCAAGCCGCTATATCGTTCCTCGTCGTTTTCGGAGATGAAGCCAAGACCACCAGCCCGGGGCACGAACGCAACGCCCGCATCGCGTCAGCGATGACGCTCGCTCTGCAAAAATTCATCCCGAATAACATCGCCCGTTACAGTGATGAATGGACGCCAACGGCGTTTGGTGACAATTTCTCTGCATGGGGCACGCCGACGATCCTGATCGAGACCGGTGCACTGCATGGCAAGGACGAGATGTATCTCGTCAAGATGAACTTCATCGCATTCCTTACCGCTCTGCAATCGATCGCGACCGGCAGCGAGGCATCGGTTCCACCATCGATCTACGTGACTCTGCCGGAAAACACTTCGGGCGGCCTGGTAAATTTTGTCTTTCGTAGGGCCAATGTGGTTTCGGTGGACAGGTCTGCCGCCGATCCTCTTACGACGATCACTACCGCTGATATTTCTGCCGTCACGGAACGCCGCCGTGCGAGCTTCTCCGCACCGGTCAAGATCCGCGGCATCGATGATCTGCCAAACGTGAAGGGCCTCGACGAGTATGACGCGAGCGGCTTTAACGTTGTACAGCGTTTCGGCAGGACAAAAGTCGGCGAGCTTGCCGAATTCTTCTTTACAAGAGGACCGAACAGTCGAGTGGGCAGCGTTGGATCTGGAAAAACAATTCCACCAGACGCGATATTCTCGGCGGCAAATGGATCAAGGGCGAAAAGCTCTTTCCGCGTCGATGATAGTAAACTAAACTCGTGCTCACGCTGCTCAAAATAAAGAACATCGCCCTTATCGACGAACTCGCCATCGAGTTTGGCGATAATCAATCTTTGACAGGCGGAGACCGGCTCAGGGTAAATCGATCATCGTCGATAGCCTCGACGCTAACCGGCAACTCGAGTCTCGGGTGATCTAATAAAACAAGGCGAAGATTCGGCACGGATCGAAGGACTGTTTTGGGTTGACGCAAGCAAGGAGTTATTGAGTCTGCTTGACGAAAGCGGGATCGAAATAGAATCGTCCGAAGCGGTCGAACTCATTATCCGCCGAGAGCTCTCGCTCTCCGGCAAGAACCGGGTCTTCGTCAACAACCAACTCGTCACGCAAGGTTTCCTCAAAGGCCTCGGCCTGATGCTTGCCGACATCCACGGCCAGGGCGAACAGGCGTCGCTCTATGACATCGAGACGCACATCGAGATGCTCGACGACTTTGCGGCCGTCGATAAAGAGAAGGCGAAGGTGGCGGTTGCTTTTAACGATTGGTCGACCTTAAAGTCGCAGCTTGCGACGCTTGAAAAGGACGAGTCCGAGAAATTGCAGCTTCTCGATATCCTGCGTTTTCAGGTCAACGAAATAAAAAGTGCCGCACTCACGCCCGGCGAGGACACGTCGCTCGAAGAAGAAAAGCGACGTTTGAATAACACCGAAAAGCTGTCCGCATTGTCGAGCGAAGCTCACTCTCTGTTGTATGACGATGAACTGTCGACCCTAGCGACGCTCGACCGCTCGGCACGTATCATCGCCGAACTCGCCGAATACGACGCACGCTTTCGCGGCTTCGACGAAGGCCTAAACGCCGCGCGGGCCGTCATCGACGAGTTAGGCTCGACCGCCCGAGACTTCTCGTCAACCCTCGAATTCTCACCCGAGCGTCTCGACGAGATCGAAAATCGCCTCAACGAGATCGTTCGCCTGAAACGAAAATACGGCGAAACGATCGAGGCGGTGCTCGAACATCTGCGCGTGTCGGATGAGCGTTTGCAAGGCATCGAAATGGCGGAGTTTCGTGAAGAAGAATTGAAGAAGCATCTCGATGTTGCTGCGGATGCGTATATGAAAGCGGCAAGTGTGCTGCACGATGCCCGAACGAAGGCCGCGTTGAAATTCTCGAAAGCCGTTGAACAAGACCTCCAGGCGGTCGCTCTCGAAAAGGCAAAGTTTGAAGTTCGCTTTACGGAAAGCGGACATTCTCGGCAAACGGCAACGATATTGTCGAATTCTACTTATCGGCAAACCCGGCGAGCCGCCGCGGCCGCTAGCGAAAGCGCCTCCGGCGGCGAGGCCTCGCGGCTGATGTTAATTCTCAAAACCGTTGCCAAGGGCGAACCGAATGGCAAGACCGCCGTCTTCGACGAGATCGACATCGGCATCGGCGGCCGCGTTGCAGAGGCAGTTGGCCGCAAATTAAAAGACCTTGCCGCCAGCCAGCAGGTCTTCTGCGTCACGCACCAACCCCAGATCGCGTCATTGGCAGATCGCCATTTTGTCGTTGAAAAGACGCTTGCTGCAAATAAGACGCGCGTCACCGTCCGCGAACTCGACGCGTCGGCACGAGTAGACGAGATCGCCCGGATGCTCGCCGGCGAACAGATAACCGATGCGGCCCGCGAGAATGCGAGAACTGATGCTCGCGGGTGCAGGAGCGAATTAACGCAAATTCGCAAAGGGCAAGGTCGCCAGAGGCAGGATAAGGTATTGAAAGTATCATTTCCTCCTGTGACTTCTGCGTTAAAATTTCTTATGTCCCAAGTACTAGCCAACGTCATTCGCGGCAACACGGTCGAGTCGGTGCATACCGGCCACATTTATATTATCGACGGCGAGGGTCAGGAGGTGGCGTCCGTGGGGATCCGTCGACGATCACGTATTTCGCTCGGCGTGTAAGGCGTTTCAGTTGATACCGTGCATCACGAGCGGAGCTGCGGACGCGTTGGGGTTTGACGAAGAGGAGATCGCTCTTGGAGCGGCCTCGCACTCGGGCGAGCCGATGCACGTCGAGGTCGCTGCACGACTGCTTACGAAAGCAGGATTTGCCGAGAGCGATCTGCGATGCGGTTCGCACCTGCCCTTTAGCTCCGCCGCGACCGCCGACATGCAGCGAGCCGGCGAGCAGCCGACCTAACTCCACAACAACTGCTCCGGCAAGCACGCCGCGATGCTCGCTTTACCAAAGCACATCGGAGCCGACGTCGCGACCTACGATTCGCCCGACAACCGCATCCCAAAGCGCATCCTGCGATGCATCGCCGACTTCACCGAAATTCCCGAAGAAGACATCGCCATCGGGATCGACGGCTGCTGCGTTCCAAATTTTGCGCTGCCGATTCACTCGATGGCGAAGAGCTTCATCAACCTACTAAATCCAATAAACTTCCCTGAGCCAACCCAAGCCGCAGCCAAACGTATTGTCACGGCCATGATGAACCACCCCGAACTCATCGGCGGCTCGAACGCCTCGACACCAAAATAATGCAAGCGGCGGAGGGCCGCCTCATCTCAAAAGTAGGAGCCGACGGCGTCTGGCTCTGCGGCGTCCTGCCCTCCGAAAAATGGCCGAGCGGACTTGGAATAGCCCTAAAGATAGCCGACGGCGACGACTACCTCTCGCGGCCAGTCGTTGCGGTTGAGATCACCGCCACACGGGTTTTACTTCCCAACGATTGCGGTATGTCTCCTATGCCGTCAAGAATCGAGGAGACCTCGTTGGCAAGACACTCTATTTTTGTTAGCTCAAACAGGCCAGGAATGAACGAACTCGGCGGCGATCGACGGAGTCGGACGGGTTACTGCTAGAAATCGTTCTCTCAAATTTAACGGGTACTAAGAATGCCCGAATGATGAGCGTCCATGTATGTCGAAAACGATCTGACAGAGCTGGTTTTCTCAACTGTTTGGCGAAATCAACGGCCGCTAAAAGGCAGATACCGATCTTAGGCAGAAGGATAGACTCATTAAAGCCTGGCAAAGGGATTCACTGCCCCTTACCTGAACTCCAGGTGGGGGTGGCCCCCCTAAACTTCCTCATTTGCGGCGGCGAAAACGAGGTTGGCACATCGACGTTCGGACCGCACTTTGTGCTAAAGGGTAATGTTGCGATGGTTCCGACGACGTGGGGCGATGATCGACGTTTATGGTCTAAACAATTTTCCCTGCTAAGATGATGGAGTTGGACCTATTGTCGTCAATCTGGGAACTGCGTCCTACTGATTCGGACACAATCCGGTTATTGCGCAGTATTTTGAAAGTTAAGAGATTTCGTGGCTCGAGTAGAGAAAAGCGCTCATCTTAATCTCAATCCGAGAAGTGAGAGTTATGGGCCCTTCCCTGTTAATTCCCGAATCTCCAGCCACAGAATCTGTCAGCTTCTCCTGAATACTATTCGCCTTCAAACGCTCATTAAGATTTTGAAATCCACAAAATCAAGATGCTGGTCCTGGTTGAAGCATGAGAAGACGAAGAATCTCTTCGCCGGTGTGGGGTTGACGTGGCGTTGGAACACACTGGGCGCAGACTTCTTTCATCTTACGTTGCATCGGGCTGTTGATGGAGCCGATGGCGACGTGGACGTCCTTGAGATACGGCCCAAGTGAGGTGTGGCGGCCTGCGCGGACGCCGTTCATCATCGCGGTCCGGGCCGATGGCGATGATGCGATCCACGCTGTTGGTCTCGACGGTCTTGGTGCGGAGCTTACCTCGGCGTAGGCGATCATCGCCTGACCGATGTTACTGGAAGTGGGCGTCCTGCGGCCTATCCGGGGCGATCTCGACGCCGTAGTCCGTTGCCCAGATGACCTGATCGGTCGCGTTCTCAATCTCTTCGCGTTTGAAAAGATCGGCACCGTTCTTATACCCCGCAAAGTAAATGACCTTGTTATTCCTGGCTCGCAGTGCACGTGCGATCGAGAACAGCACGGCGTTGCCGAGCCCGCCGCCGCGCAGAACGTCTCATGCCCGGGAATCTCGGTCGGCGTGCGAGGCCGGGTCTATGACGAACTTCTCGCCTTCTTTGAGCGGTAGAGAGCAAAGCCGCACGAGGTTCCCATTTCCAGAACACGATCATCGACAGCAAACCTTCCTCATCAACTGGCTCGACCGGTAAGACCGAAACCTTCCATCATCAGGCGTTTACCGTCGACGATCGAGCCGTCATTCGAAATTTTGGAGGCGATAGAATTGGCCGGGTTCAAAATTGCGCGCGCAGCGAGCTTTGACGATGACATCGACGATGGTGGGCGTCAGGCGGTCGACCCCCTGACGACGTAGGCTAGCAGGTCTGAATCGTTGATTCCGGTGCGTCAAAGATCGCATCTGGGTTCGGACTGGGCAGTTCACCGCGAGTTCGCCAGCTCATCCGCGAAGATCTCGTGACGACCTGGATAACAATGTTGGGCGGAAGCCACGCTTTGACAACAACGATGTTGAAGGCATAGTCGGGTGGTTGTCGCCGTAGTACGAGATAAACTTTGCCGTTCGCTAGTAGCTGGTAAAGAAGTCGGCCCTACCGCCCTTGGGGTTTCGACGACGCAGCTGGCTGTATCCGTTTCGTTCGACCTTGAAGGCTGAAACGAACTGCCGCTACTCATCCATTCGAACGTTCCGGCTTCCTTTCTAAATAACCGTTGGTGAGGTTCCCGCCGCGACGCAGACCGTTTTCGCGGGGAACTCGTGCATCTCGCCGGTGTTCTCAAATTTGCCCGTTTCGGCAATGTATTCGAGG
>JADKEF010000019.1 GCA_016718135.1 Acidobacteriota bacterium
CGTAAGCGGCATTTAGTTGATAATGACCATCGATCTGGCCAGTCTTGGAGTTTCGCCGAAGCAATTTGAGATTAGCTTTGCGCCTGAAGAGATCGATATCGACGGTGAGGCCACGATCAAGAGCGAGATTGCCTTTAACGGGCAGCTCTCGCGGATCGACGAGCGAACTTTTGTTCGAGGTGCGATCAAGGCTGATGCCGAGATGGATTGCACTCGCTGTCTCGAACCGGTGGAGCGGCCGGTAGACATCACGTTTGAAGATGTATTCGTCGAGGCGGTTGCCGAGAGCGACAAAGACGAGGTCGAGTTAGCCGTCGAACAACTCGACGAGGCTCTGCTCGAATCAGAAGAGATCGACCTGGCTGAGGTTGTTCGTGAGCAGATATTGCTCGATCTGCCAGAGCAGATATTTTGCAAAGAAGATTGCAGAGGTTTGTGTCCGCAATGCGGCGGAAACCGGAATTTGATAGATTGTAGTTGTGAAAGAGATCAGGTTGACCCGAGATGGGCGGCACTGAAGGAACTACAGAATTTGAATTAGTCGATTCGCCCGTGGTGAGCGGCTAGGTTAGAGGTAAAAATGCCAAATCCAAAACGAAGACACTCACATGCACGTACACGCACGCGTCGTGCCCATGATGCCCTGACGGCACCACAGTTCTATCTGGACAAAGATACCGGCGAGGCAAAAGTGCCCCACCGCATCGACGCCAAGACTGGAATGTACAAAGGCCGTAAGATAATCGACGTCAAAAACGCGGAATAGAGTTCGTTGAATTTCTTGAGATTTCTTAGTTTTTGAGTTCTAACTTTCAAAACTCAATGACCAAAACCAAAACTTATGAACAACGCGGGCATCATCGGGATGGGACACTCTTATCCAGAAGGCATCTTAACAAATGCCGACCTGGAGAAGATGGTCGACACTAACGATGAATGGATAACCACGCGCACGGGCATCAAGCAGCGTCACAAGGCGGCCGAAAACGAATATACTTCGCAATTTGGCAGCAAAGCGGCATTGCAGGCACTCGAGCGCGCAAATCTCAAACCAGAAGACATCGACATTATCATCTGTGCGACCACCACGCCGGACCAGATCATGCCCTCGACTGGAGCCCTGATACAGGCTCAGATCGGAGCGGTAAATGCGGCCGGAATGGATGTGTTTGCGGCTTGCTCGGGCTTTTTGTATGGCCTGACTATGGTCGAATCAATGATCAAGACCGGCCAGATCCGATATGCTTTGGTGATCGGAGCCGAGGTTTTGACGAAGTATGTCGATTACACCGACCGGGGAACTTGCGTGATATTCGGCGATGGAGCCGGGGCCGCGGTTCTCGGACCCGTTCCAGAGGGCAAAGGAATTCTCGCGACAAAGATCAAGTCGGATGGCCGCTATGAGGAGCAATTAGCTTTGCCCCGGCGGCGGCACGAAATTGGGAACGACGCACACAAACATCGACGACCGCGAACATTTTTTCAAAATGAAGGGCAACGAGCTTTTCAAAGTTGCGGTGCGTTCGATGGCCGATATCTCGGCTGAAATGGTCGAAAAGCCGGGTACACGGTCGATGATATCGACATCGTAATTCCGCATCAGGCAAATCAACGGATCACCGATGCAGTCGCTTCGCGGTCTCGGCGTTCCGGAAGAAAAGGTTTATTCGAATATTGCCGAAATGGGCAACACTTCGTCGGCGTCGATCCCGATCGCGATGGACGAGTGTATTCAATCCGGCCTGATCAAAGAGGGAAGTCTGGTTTTGCTAACTGCCTTTGGCGGCGGCGTGACCTGGGGCGGAACGGTAATTAGATTTTAGATTTGGGATTTTAGATTTTGGATTTGAATGTCTAAGACGGCTTATATTTTTCCCGGGCAAGGCTCACAGACGGTGGGCATGGGAAAGGACCTATTTGATAATTTTGCGGCGGCTCGCGAAGTGTTCGAGGCGGCGGATGACGCTTTGGGCTTTTCGCTTTCTGACATGTGTTTCGCTGGTGATGAAGCTGACCTTCAGCTTACGGCGAACACGCAACCCGCGATCTTGACGGCGTCGGTTGCTGCATATCTGCGGCTCGTGCCGAAGGAATGCCTGCGCAACGGTTGTCGCGGGCCATAGCCTGGGTGAGTATTCCGCTTGGTTGCGGCGGGCGTGTTGGATTTTGCTGACGCAGTTCGGACCGTTCGGAAACGTGGCACGTACATGCAGGAAGCAGTTCCTGTTGGTGTCGGAGCGATGGCAGCGATACTTGGGCTCGATGTTGAGGCGGTCGAGGCAGGTTGTGCTGAGGCGGCTCAGGGGCAGGTTTGTAGCCCGGCGAATATTAATTCGCCCTCGCAGGTTGTGATAGCCGGTAATGCCGAAGCTGTCGACCGTGCGTGTGAGATATTGAAAGAAAAGGGTGCGAAGCGGGCCATCAAGCTCAACGTGTCCGCACCTTTTCATTGTGCATTGATGATGCCCGCGCAGGAGCGGCTTGCATCTGACCTCGCGGCGTTGAGCTATGGCGGATTTGAGTTTTCGATCGTTCATAATGTCGATGGGCGGAAAGCACGGATCAGATCGGTTTGCCAGAAGCTGACTGAGCAGGTCTCGTCGCCGGTGCATTGGTTGCAGACGGTCGAGAATATGACGGCGAACGGTGTCGAAAAGTTTATTGAGATCGGCCCGGGCAAAGGTTTTCCTGGGCCTGGTGCGGCAGATAAATAAAGAAGTTTCTTACGCCAACATTGAAGAATCCGAAAGTTTAAGAAATACTATAGAGACGCTATAAAACTTTAAGGAGAAAATATGTCAGAAGTACAAGATAAGATCAAACAGATAATCGTCGACGAACTAGGAGTTGACGAGGCAGAAGTTACGGAAAATGCACGCTTTATCGAGGATCTCGGTGCGGATTCGCTCGACCTCGTGGAGCTCGTGATGCGTTTCGAAGAGGAATTCGACATCGAAATTCCTGACGAAGACGCTGAGAAGATCCAGGGCGTTCGCGATGCGTATGCATACGTCGAACAGCACAAGGCTGCTTAGTTTTCTTGGTCGGTGCAATGGCTGTGTCGTGGAGTGCCCGGGCAATGCATTCACGCTTCTCGTATTCAATATACATAATTTATGAAACGTCGAGTAGTAGTTACAGGACTCGGGTTGGTAACGCGCGTGCGGAAACGATGTGCCGACCACCTGGGCGCGTTGATGAACTGCCAGAGCGGTGCCGATTACATCTAAAAGTTTGATGCCGAAACGTATTCGGCCAAATTTGCGTGCGAAGTAAAGATTTTGACCCGCTCGATTTCCTTGATAAAAAGGAAGCCCGGCGAATGGGTGCGTTTACGCATTTCGCCCTCGCTGCCTCGGACGAGGCGATGAAGCACAGCGGACTCGTGATCGACGAATCAAACGCAGAAATGGTCGGAACCTACATAAGCTCCGGCATCGGCGATTTCTGGGCGATCGAGCGTGAGCACGAAAAGCTTCTCAATTCTGGTCCGGATCGCGTTTCGCCATTCTTTATCGTTTCGGCGATCGTGAATCTTGCCTCCGGCAATGTCTCGATCCGTCACGGTGCCAAGGGGCCAAATTCGGCAACGGCTACGGCCTGCTCGGCAGGTGCCCACGCGATCGGCGACAGCTTTCGCATCATCGAACGCGGCGATGCCGACGCGATGATCTGCGGCGGTGCCGAGAGTGCTATCACCCCGATGTCGGTCGCGGGTTTCGCTTCGATGCGTGCTTTATCTACGCGGAATGACGATCCGAAGCACGCGTCACGGCCATTTGACCGCGAACGTGACGGATTTGTGATCGGCGAAGGTGCAGGATTGCTGATCCTCGAAGAGTTGGAGTTTGCAAAGGCCCGCGGTGCAAATATCCTCGCGGAGATCGTTGGTTACGGAATGAGCGGCGATGCTTTTCACGTGACAATGCCGGATGAGACCGGTTCCGGAGCGATCCGCGTGATGCAGCGTGCCATCAAGGATGCTGGAATCGAGCCGAGCCAGATCGGCTACATCAACGCCCACGGCACCTCGACGCCTTATAACGACAAATTTGAAACGCTCGCGATCAAAAAGGTCTTTGGCGATGCGATCGATAACATTCCGGTAAGTTCGACAAAGTCGATGACGGGCCACGCTCTAGGAGCGGCTGGTGGGCTGGAAGCAGTGTTCTCAGTCAAAGCGATGATGGAGAACAAACTGCCGCCGACGATCAACTACGAATTTCCCGATCCGGATTGTGATCTCGATTACATTCCGAATACTCCTCGTGATGCAAAGGTTGATTATGTTCTCTCGAACAATTCTGGATTTGGCGGAACGAATGCTTGCTTGATTTTCAAACGTTACGGAAGTATTGAAGCGTCGGCGGGGTGGCATTCAGTTTTTGAAAGTATGAAGATAATAGTTTTGATGAAGCAAGTCGCCAATAAAGATGCGGTACTCCGTATCGCTGGCGACGAAAAATGGATCAACGAGGCTGATATCTCGCAGCAGACCAACGAGTCTGACGGATATGCCCTTGAGGAAGCTCTACGGACCGTTGAGGCCAAAGGCGGCGGTGAGGTAGTTGTATGTTCACTCGGACCTCAGTCGGCCAAAACCGTGATCAAGGACGCCCTAGCTCGCGGAGCAGATCGTGCGATCCACGTCGTCGTCGATGACAGCAAATCATTGTCCTCGTATCAGATCGCCAGGGCGATCGCTGACGCGATACGTGAAGAAAATGCGGATCTGGTATTCACCGGCCTGCAGTCCGACGACGCAAGCTATGGCCAAACCGGCGTGATACTCGCTGAGCTTCTCGGAATTCCGCACGCGACGATCGTGATCGAGGTTGACAGAGCAAGCCTCGGTGAAACGCTTCGTGTCAAACGTGAACTTGAGGCTGGCTGGTACCAATGGTTCACGTACACGCTCCCCTCGCTCCTGACGATCCAATCGGGAATTTCTCAGAGCCGATATGCTTCGCTCAAGGGCATTATGGCCGCGAAAGAGCAAAGAAATTCGCGAGGTGACACCGACGTTGGATGCTTTTGCGTCTGCGGCAAAGATCGAGAAGGTCTATCTGCCACTTAAATCTAAGCAGACACAAATGCTCGGGAACGGCGACGCTAAGGCTGGTGCCGTCGAACTCGTCGAGAAACTCAAGAACGGAGGTCCGCGTAATATGATCCTCGTATTTATTGAACACAAAGACTGCGTCCTGAACAAGACCTCACTCGAAGCTGTTAACGCCGCTCAGTTGATCGGTAAGGATCTTGGACTTAGCGTAACGGCTGTTTTGCCCTGCGACAAGGACTGCTCGCTCGCACAGGAGATCGCGGGATACAACCTCGAAAAGGTGATCGTTGCCAAGAATGAAAAGCTTGGCATCTATACTCCAGACGGTTATGCCGATGCTTGGGAAGCGGTTATAAAGGCGACAAATCCGAAGTACGTAGTGATGTCGCACACCTATCAGGTGCGTGATTTTGCCCCGAAGGTTGCGGCCCGGCTTGGGCGTGAGGTTGTTGGCGACTGTATCCGATACAGGGCTGATGGCGGTAAATTGACGCTGACCCGGCGTATTTTCCTCGGCAAACTTGATGCTGATGTAACGATCGGCGGGGACGCTCCGTATTTTGTTACCTTTCAGTCAGGGTCCTTCCGCGGAGACGCGGCAGAAAAGGGAAGTGCAACGGTTGAGACAATGGAAGTCGCGATTGGAGATATTCGCATGACTCCAGAAGCTCCGTTTCAAGAGGCGAAGGTTTCGGTCGATCTCACGAAGAGCGAGATCATCGTTGCTGTAGGACGTGGTATCAAATCGCAAGAGAACATCGCCCTTGCCCAACAGCTCGCGGACGTTTTGGGAGCCGATCTCGCGGCCTCACGTCCTATTTGCGACAGCGAATGGCTGCCGATCGATCGTCAGATAGGTTCGTCGGGCCAAACCGTAGCTCCGAAGGTCTATATCGCCCTCGGCATCTCTGGTGCCATCCAGCACATCGTCGGTATGAAAAACGCCGGGACGATCGTTGCCGTCAATAAAGACTCGGAAGCCCCGATCTTTGACATCGCAGACTACGGGATCGTCGGTGATCTGTTCGAAGCCGTTCCGGTGATCATCGAAGAGGTCAAAAAAGCGAAAGCTTAGAGGAAACGTAACCACGAACTTACACGAAAAGACACGAATAAGAGCAGATCAGTCGTGTCTTTTTCGTGTAAAATTCGTGGTTACTCATTCTTCAGCTTTAGGTAGTAGTCACGCTGATCCTTGTCGAGCTTCTCGATCGAATATCGCAGCAATACGCGAGGCATCGTTGCGGCGTGCTGATGCAAGAATTTCAACAATCCCGACCGATCGACGTCACCAGCCGCTCGGAGCATCCAGCCCGTTCCTTTGTTCACCAAGTCTTCAGGATCGTTGACCAAGATCTCGGCTATCTTGAAGGTGTCCTCAGTTTGCTTGAGTTTCAAAATGAAATGGGCGGTCGCGACGATCGCGGTTCGGCGTTCCCAGACGGTTTTGGAGCGGGCCAGTTTGTAGAGAATCTCGCGAGGTTTGTCGGCGAGGTGTCTGCCGACGACGTAGTATGCGGCGAGATCGACGAGGTCCCAGTCGTTGATGCGGTCGTGGCGGCGGATGTAGAGATCGTATAGCTCTGCAAGACGCTCCTCGGAGCATTTCTTTCCCTTTGCCGATTGGCCCATGATGCTCATCGCACCGGCACGCATATCGTGGATCGGGCTTTCGAGAAGTTTTTCGATCTCCTCGACAGGCATCTCGCTGAACTCTTTTCCGAGCTCGAAAATACCGCCCATCCTGACGCCGATGAAATAATTATCCGCAGGCTGATCGTCTGGATCGAACCGGAAATAACGCTGATGCTTCAGTAGCTCTTCGCGTGTTTGCAGGGCAAGAAGGCGTTCTGAGAAGACCTCTGCTGTCATAGAGGCTATCATCAGGCCTTGACCTCCTTATCTCGTTTAGAGGTGATGAGTATGATCGTCATCGCAGTATTTGTGATCAACATAGCTATCGAGTGCAGGGTGGTGGCGATGTTGTACGTTTGCATAGAGAGCAAGGCGAGGATGTGGCGAAGTACATTTGAGCCATAGAGCAGCGGCGATTCGGTCGAAGGTTTCAGCCACGTTTTCCTAAGTGTTGGTACGAACGCAATTAGGTCGATGCTGACTGCGATAACGACAGATATCGTGGGATCACGGGTCAATATCCAGGGAATTATTCCTCCCAAAGCAAGAACGAGAAAGAGCGTATCGATCTTGGTAATGTTCTTAAAACCATTCTTTAGCGACAGAAAAAAGATGAATAATGTGAACACACCGGATGCTGCGGTCGGAAGAGCTCCGATGCCCGCTCCCTTCGCGATCTGGCCGAAAAATACAATCCCCGTTACCAGCGTCCACACAAACCAAGTGTACGCGTGCGGCTGAACGCGGCCTTTGAAAATATCGACGATATACGGGACATTACCGATGATCGCGAGCACCGCCGCTATTGCTGCCAGAGTTTCTTTCACGAGCCAAGTATAACCTAGCCGCGTCTAACCTGCGGCGGCGATCCAAAGCTGGATGACCTTTGTCAGCTCGCTCCTTTTCTGATCGACCTCGTCTTCGCTCGTGAATTTGATAGTCGCCCGATCATCGGTTATCCATTGAAGCAAACCCGTTGGATCTTCGATCAATCGTCCAGAGCCCGTGCTGTCTTTTATCTTTGCTCCGCGATGGAAGATCAGCAATAGGGCGTCGTTGCGGACATTAAACGTTACGCGGTCGTCGCCGTTGTAGCAGAAACTCGGGCCTTTCCATTTGATCTGTTCGGTGATCGCGTCATCCGAGGCAAGGATGATCTCGCGAACCTTTTCCATCGCCGGTTCTAGCGGATGGTCGATGTTTGCGAAGAAATCTGCTACCTGTTCGGAACCGGACTTTTTTGGAGGCATATCAATTGTCTCCTGAAACTGCTTCAAGATCGGCGATTGTTTGCTTTGTCATTTTGAACATTGCTTCGGTCACGCGGCCCGATTCTTCTTGGTTTTGGGGTGACTATTCATCAGGTGTTTCAGCCGGCTCAACAACTGGCTCTTCCGGTTTACCGTAGGTCTTGGCTCGCAATTTTACGATGATGAATTGGTCGAAGAATGCGATAGCCGCCATTAGGACCATCAAGATAACGGCCAAGAGTGGGGCGACGGAGAAGCTACCGTCGAAAAGGCCATTTGTCTTCTTGAACGAGAAAAACGCCTGATCGAGCCAGAAGTACCTCGTGACGATAAACACTGAAAAATATACTAGCGTCGTCCACACCGCCCACGAACGTCCCGTCGCCCATAGAATCGCGTTTGCCAACACCAGCAAGGCGACGACCGATATCCACAACGCGGCCCACGCGTACCCTGCGTGGTATTCGTAGCCGGCGACGGCCGCCGCAGGAAGTCCAATGCTCTGAAGCCAACTCCACGAATAGTACGAAAAGAATGCCATTACGGCGATGGAAATCCCGAGGATGGCTAAGTAGATCTTAGTGAACATATGGGATGTTATAGCACGGAATTATGGTTAAAACCATCTTAAGGTACGGAGGTAAGGGCAATTAGAGATGTTGGCTTTCGGTAAACGCAAATGACGCAGACAAGTCGATCATTCTTATCTGCGTCATCTTTGTAAAACGGCGGCAATTTTCTGTTTCCTGAAAGCAGGTAGCTACTGGGGCTTTACCGTAAGGTATATCGTCTGGCCACGGCGTGAGATGAGTAGCAGTACCGGACGTTCGCCTGAGGCTGCCAGTGCGGCCTGAACGTCACCTATCGAATTGACCTGTTTCTTATTGATCTCAAGGATACAATCGCCTCGTGCAACGCCTTCTTCGGCAGCCGGGCCATCGGGGTCGACCTCGGTCACGACCATACCTTCCTTGTCGGAGTCGAGGCCAAGCTGTTTGGCGATCTGCGGGGTAACCGGTTCGAGGTTCAGGCCAAGTTTGCCGCTTTGGTTTTGCGGACCCGGGGCATTTTCATCACCGGTCGGTCGCGGGCCACGAGCATTTTCGGTATCAAACTCGTCGAGGGTCACGTCCAACGTGACCTCTTTCCCGTCGCGCAGGACGGTCAGCTTGATCGTCGTTCCCGGAGCAGTTCCTGCTACTTTATTTCGCAGCACGTTGCTGTCTTCGATCTTTTCACCGTTGATCGCCAGGATAAGGTCGTTTCGCTTCACGCCGCCTTTGTCGGCGGCACTGCCCTGACGGACATTGCTCACGATCACGCCGCTTCGTTGTTCAAGTTCCAGGGACTTGGCTAGTTCGTCGGTAATGTTCTGGATGTTGACGCCGAGCATGCCGCGACGAACCTTGCCGTCTTTGATGAGCTGCTCCATGACTGATTTGGCCATGTTCGATGGGATCGAGAATGCAATGCCGATGTTGCCTCCGCCCGCTCCGCCGGAAAGGATCTGCGAATTGATACCGATCAACTCGCCGTTAAGGCTGACCAAGGCTCCTCCGGAATTACCGCGATTGATCGGTGCATCGGTTTGGAGAAAGTCTTCGAAAGAGCCGTCGCTAAGCCCGGTTCTACGGCCCTTTGCCGAAATGATGCCTGAAGTAACCGACTGCCCGATACCGAGTGGATTGCCTATCGCAAGTACTATGTCGCCAACCCGTACAGTATCCGAATTACCAAGTGTAAGAAATGGGAGATTCTCTGCTTCGATCTTTAATACCGCTAGATCGCTGGGCTGATCTGAACCGACGATCTTGGCCTCATACGACTTATTATCACTCATGAGGACGGTGATCTTTGTTGCTCCGTCGACGACATGGTGATTGGTCAGGATAGATCCGTCGGCCGAGACGATCACGCCTGAGCCGACACCGCGTTCGACCTGCGGACGTCGATTCGGTTGCTGTTGTGGAATCTGAAACTGCCGGAAAAAATCATCGCCGCCAGGGAACTGTGTCTGCGATGCGGGTTTCTCCTTGATCTCAGCCACAATACGTACAACAGCGGGCGAGGTGCGTTCGACGATATCCGCGTAGGAAGTTCTCATTCCTTCGACGACAACTGGAGCAGCCGGTGTCTGAGGCTGTATCGGAACCGGTGATTCGCCGCCTAGAAGGTTTGTCTTGCAGCCTGACAGGATAGCCGCAGCCATTAACGTTCCGATTATCAAAGGTCTAGTAATACTCATTTGTGAAAGCTCCCAAAGATTCTTATAACAGGATTGATTTTACTACTTTGAGCAAAGGCTTCAATAGCGATAGATATGTTACGAAGTGATCGGACAGGTTGTTCAGGAAAACTTGGTGAGGGTGAGAACTAATCTGAGATCTTTGGCGTTTCTTTCCTGAAGATGTAGGCGAGAGATTTGTACACCAATTTTGAGCAGAGAAACGCTGGCGAGTCGTAATTTTCAAAATACGAATACTCAACTAGGTCCATTCCCACAACTCGTTTTTTTTCAGCAAGTTTACGTATAAGGGTTAAAGTTTCATACCAACCTAATCCACCTGGTTCTGGTGTGCCGGTCGTAGGAACGATACTTGGGTCCAGGCCGTCGATATCGATAGTCAAATAGACGTTCTCAGTCAGCCCATCGATCGCCTCATCGATCCAATCGGTCTTGCCAACAATATCTCGGGCCCAAAATATTTTTGTAGGCAGATCTCCTTTCAGCGAGCGGGCTTCGTCGCTTGATATCGACCGGATGCCGACTTGAACGGACGGAATCCGCAGGTCTTTGACCACGCGAGCCATGATCGAGGCGTGCGAATGCAGTGTTCCGTCGTATTCATCACGAAGATCCGCGTGAGCGTCGATCTGCAGCACACTTAGATTCTCGTATTTTTCGTTATGAGCCTGAATAATTGGGGCGGAAACTGAGTGTTCTCCACCAAGCATGCAGATAAATTTATCAGAAGCGAGGAGCTTTTTCGTATAGTCGTAGAGCTCCGACATCATCAACTCAGGGTTTTCCCGGGGAGTGAACTCGGGCAATGTGTGAATCCCGAGCTTGTAAACCTAAACCGTCGTTTACGGTACGTCTATATTCATCTCGCGGCCCGAGAAGCTAAATGTCGGACGCTTACGGCCCTTCATAAATTTAGCGGCCGTTTGCGAGAGGGCGGTGATGATCATCGGAAGCGCGATCGATGGGTCGCAGGGAACGTAAGCCGTTGTGGCTCCCTTCGCAAGTTTCCCAAATACCGAGGTGTGACTGCCATTGTACGAAGGTGCTCGTGCCTCGAGCGGTGCCGAATCGGTCGCGATGGCGATCGAATATTTGTGGCCCCGCGGCGTTGTTCGCGTAATATACGACGACATTTCCGCTAGATTGTTGAGGATCTGGCTGTTCATCGAGCCGAGCGAGATCATCGCCGAGTGGCGTGTTTTATGGGCGATGTTCATCATCTCCATTGTATCCTGCGTCGGATCGAAGCCGATCTGGATCTTCTTCTCAAATTTCGCACGAGCGATGCCGATGGCGATCTCCGAGCCGGGAAGGTCAGGGCAGAATACCGGTATTCGCGACTTGTAGGCCGATGTCAGAATGCCGTCTTCGTGAGCGATCTCAGACAATTCTCGTCCCATCAGGTGCAAGAACTCGCGAATTGAGTACGAACGCGTTAGGTCGAGTTGATTGATCACGCTACCGATCCATTCGTCGGCTTCCTGATACTCCTCACGATTTGCGATGACGTCACCGACACGGACAACATCAGATGCCTCAAGTTCTTCATCCGACATGCTGGGATGAGCCTGATAATGATTGCGCCCGAGGATCTCGTGGATGTCGTGATAGAGAACTGTTCCCGACATGACGATCACGTCAACGAAACGGTTCTTGATCACATATGCGATCAGACGCCGCATTCCCGAGGTGATCAGGTTGCCGTCACCACAGAGATAGATGGTCGAGTTGTCATCCAGCATGTCTAGCCAGATGCGATGAGCTTCGGCGAGTTGTTTTGCTCCAAAACCGGCTCCCTCCATCTTCTCAAGCAGTCCGGCGACCGAGCGGTCCCTGTCAATAGGAACCGGGCGTGTCGGAACCGTCAAAAATTTTGAAGCCTTTGTCTTCTTTTGAGCTACCATAGTAAGTGTAAGTGCTATTCTTGTCTAGTTTACAGGCATAAGATGATGTATTACTTTAATCTCTGCCATTTGGGGTCAGGTAGGTATAGCTTTCTACCTGATCCTCATAAAATTCAATAACTTTAGTGCCCTCGACGTTGGTCAAGCGGCCTTCTTTGATCCTTTGCAGCACGTTTCGGCGAAATGTGTCGTGCAGTTGCCCACGCTCAAAACGTACCGATTCAACGGCATCGCCGAGCGTCGCCCCGTAAATAACCTTCTTAATGATGTAGCCGTCCTCGCCGATAAAGACGTGAGCCTCGTGTGGTACGCCAAAAAGGTTGTGATTGTTTCCCATCACCTCTTGGTAAGCTCCAACCAGCATCATGGCCAGATAATATGGCTCGTTTTTCACGAGCTTATGCAATTCGAGCACCGATTTCACATCGTGCAGGTCGACGAATTTATCTACAATACCGTCGGAATCACAGGTTATATCACAAAGCGTAGCATATTCCGTGGCCTTTTTGTTGAGTTTATGTATTGGGATGATCGGAAATAGCTGTTCGAGAGCCCAATTGTCCGGCATTGAACGGAAAACAGAGAAATTTGCGAGGTATTTCGCACACATAAGCTGCCGTAGCTCATCAAATTCCTCCGCAACATATTTCTTCAACTGTGCAAATTTGTCCGCTTCTTCACAGATATCCCAGAAAAGTACCTCGCCTTTGCCTTTTGCCTCAAGCGAGATCAGGCCGAGGTTGAACATCGTGAAAAGCTCGTCGCGATTTTCGAGTGCGTCGTGGTAATACTCGCGATAGTTCTTTGCGTTTATCGTCTCTCGCAGGTCGTGAAGCTCATGGACGATCTGCGGATCGTCCGGAGTGAGCTTCATTTCGGCATCGTGGTGCTCGACGACCGTTTCGATCTCGTCCTGAACATTCGTGACGAGGATCGCATGGTAAGCGGACAGATACCGTCCGGATTCCTGGATGATCGTTGGATGCGGAACGCTCTCATCGTCACAAACGGTCTTGATCACATAAATGACGTCATTGGCAAATTCCTTGCATTGTAATTTGCTGATGACTCGAATGAAGTTCGCGATCCATCATAATCGACTGCCATACCTCCGCCGACGTCTAGAAACTCGATCGGGATGCCCATTTTACTGATCTTGGCATAGGTTCGAGCCGCCTCTTTCATCGCATTTTTGATCCGCTTGATGTCTGTAAGTTGCGATCCGATATGGAAATGCAAGAGCCGCAGCATATCGATGCGGCCCGCCTCCTGAAGACGGCGGATCACCTCAAGGATCTCTGTCGTCGTCAAACCGAATTTCGCTGCCTCGCCTCCGGATTTTTCCCATTTTCCCGAACCTTTGGAGTAAAGTTTGACGCGTACACCCACCATCGGCAGCGGCGCATCAGGAGCTTCGGCCGCAAATTTCGCTGCAATGTCGAGCGTATGGTCGAGCTCGCTCATCTTTTCGATGACGATGACCACCCGTTTGCCGGCCATCGCACCAGCGAAGGCGAGATTGACAAAGTCACGGTCCTTAAAGCCGTTCAGCACCAATAAACTATCTTTAGACTGATCTACGCCAAGAGCAGCGTAGAGTTCAGCTTTGGACCCTGCTTCAAGCCCAAAATTGTACCGGGTGCCCTCGCGAAGGTACTCCTCGATCACAGCCCGATTCGAATTTACCTTCATCGGGAAGACGCACAGATGTCCGCCATCATACTCGAATTCCTTGATCGCTTTCTTAAATGCAGTCTGTAATTTTCGGATCTGACCGAAGAGGAGTTGCGGGAAACGGAGGAGAACCGGTGTGTTGACTCCCCGTTTGCGGAGGTCGTCAATTATTTCTTTGACGTCGGCGGTTAAATTTTCGTTCTCCGGGGCATGGACAATTAGATTCCCCTTTCGGTTGACCCCGAAATAGTCGGAGCCCCAATTGTCGATACCGTAGGTCTCGATGTTCTTGTCAATAATTGCGCTCAAATCGTGGCTCCTTGGCGAAAATTCGCGGCTATTTCCCGCGTCGATAAAAATTTATAGTTTAATCAAAATTTCACAAAAAACAATAGGCCTTCAAAAATAAAATTTACTGGCCGGAAAACGCGTCCATTTCCAATGGCATAAAGCTTGCAATAAGGTTGATTCGAGGAGATCGGTATCCAGGCCAGACCCCCTAAAAAGTGTGAAGAACGCAACTTGTTTATACATGTATTGGTCAAAAATGCCGTATCTTGTCAAAGAATAGGTGTCAAGAATTGTCACTTTTGTCTGCTTCAGTCCGCGACGCCAGGTGTAGAGTATGATGAAAAGTAAAGAAAAAGGATTTTCGTTGATCGAGCTTTTAGTCGTTGTTGTTGTTATCGGCCTAGTCGCTAGCATCGCGGTACCATATTTACAGCGAGCGATCCGAGCTTCGCAGGCCGGGAATACATTTGCGACTATGCGATCGGTAGCCACGACTCAGATGGGCTACTACTCTCAGACCAGCCGGTTTGCGCGTGTGACCGAAGCGAACAATTTGATGTCCGGAGCTATCGGAACCCAGATCGGCACGGAAGTGCATCGTGGCCGATTCGTCTTTGCTATGGTTCCTGCCAACCCAACCGACGCCGAGTTGCGCGAAGGATTTACAATGACAGCGACCCGGACCGATCCGGGCGAAGGTGTCACGTATCTATATGAACTGACGCAATCTGGTAACATCCGCGAAGTGCTGCCGTAAACCCCCTCCGATCCAGCTAGTTGTCCGACTCTATCCCGCCCCGATAGGAACACGCAATGAATGTTTTTGAAGATCTTGTCACAGAATTGCAGGAAGAAAATCTGCTCGAGCAAACGGTGATCGGTGATCGCCCCCACTCTCGAAGAGACTCATTCGACCTAGAGCAGAATCATCCAGAGCAGGTCCACTTTGTGAGCCCACAACCGGAACAGGCTCCGAGAACTGAGGTTCAGATCGAAACAGCTGCCGACTTCGCTGTGGCCGCGATGGCTGAGCCTGTCGAAAAAGCGCCGGAATATACTCCTCAAAACTTGCGCCAACGGAATAATAAAGAATTTTTTAAAAAGCGTGCGATGACAGAGGTCTCAAGCCTCCAGATCGTCGAGCACATCATAACAGGTGTTGAGCGCGAGTACCTGAAGGTAGTGCCGAAGGCCTATGACGACTTTAAGGCAAAGAAGGCTCTCAATAATTTTCTGCAGATTCCGGACGGTGTAAACACTGAGGAACATGCTGAGGCGGAGTTTGAGCTACTTCAGCAAACCGAAGCTTGCGCAGCTTCTTGCCGAGCGACAAGAACGTTCCAGTCTCCGCTCTAAGGCAGTTTTGCGAGAACACAAGGCCAGCGTTGAGTTCACAGGCCTTGCTCGCAGCAGCAAGGTTTTATCGGAATTTGCCTTATTCCGAGGGGTGTTCGTTCGAAGTTTGATTTTGTGATCACCCGGCTTTTTTCGCGTGCTAATGAAAATGAACAGCGGGTCGCCCTCTTCAGCCGTGAAGAGACTCTAAATCACATCAAAAAACTCTATGCCGAATGGTCGAGCGTGCCGCTATATGCTACCAACGATGATGATACTGATGTAGTCCTGGCAGCACTAAGCTTTGACGATCTGGCGATCGAGTCGGAAAACGCGGCTAGCTTTGACCAACTTATTCAGACAAACTTCTTTGGACGTCTCAGGGAGTTTAAGGAAAGCATCAGCGAGTTATTCTTCGCTCCAAGTGTGACGGCTGCGGCGATCGATGCGAATGTCCGCATAGGCAACTCGTACGTAAAATTAATTTCTTTCGAGCGCGAGAAGATGGATTCTGACACCATCCAGTCCAAGTATGCTGAGATGGACGGCGATGTTGTTTCAGATGCAACTGCACGGACACTCGAGTTAGTCGATGTTCTCAAGGCTCCGCGTTTGGAGAGGCAACAAGACGAGGCGAATGTCGACACTGACGAGTCTCGGGAGTCTGATTACCAAGAAGAGCCGCCAGAGAAAATCGTCCAATCCAAGAAGAAGGCGGATCCCAGAGCGATGCTTGGGGGAATCAAAGAGCAGATCCTAGGATTCAACAAATGGGTGCTGATCGGCTGTGCACTGCTCGTGCTGGCAACTGGCGGCCTTGTCGTTTGGTCCAACTACTTTGCAAAACCGTCCGTCTCTAATGCCGGCGTTGTTGCGGTCGATTTCGCAAATCCCACGATCGATGCTCACATCGAGAAGGCCAAGGTCAGCAACACCATGCTATATGCTCAGATGAAGGAGTCCTGGGAAACGCTGCCAAAGGAGAAGCGGCTTGAGATCCTAAAGATGATGTACGACGGCGGAGCGACGCGGGGCTTCAATCAGGTCAACTTGATAGACAAAGACGGAAAGGCGATCGGCTTTGCTTCGTCAAATCGCCTCGAAGTTCCGAATTTATAGTTTTCTAGGAATCAGTTTCCGAGCAGGTCGGCAGCCTTCTCGTCTTCGAGGGCGAGCTTTGGATCGCCCAGTGCACGATGTGCTTTTGCCCGAAGACGGAAGAAATCAGCTATCTTACTATTAGACGCGATCGCGAGGTTGAGATCTTCGAGAGCGGTCTTGTAACTCTTCATATCCATTTTAACTTTGCCGCGATTGGCGTATGCACGGCCGTGGTCCGGATTTAGCTCGATCACACGGGAAAGGTCGTCGTACGCTTCCTGAAGATCGCCGAGCGCGTGGCGGGCATTGCCGCGGTTGTAATATGCAGATGCATTCTTAGGGTCCTTCTGAATTGCACGTGTATAGTCAGCGATAGCACCGTGCGGGTCATTCATTCGCATTTTGACAACGCCACGATTCAGATAGAGAGCGGCCCGTCCGGGGGCGAATTCGATCGCAGTCGTGAAGTCCTCGATCGCACCTTTGTAGTCGCCCTTATTCTTTCGCACGTTGCCGCGATTATTGTAGGCGTCGATGTCGCGGGGATTCAGTTCGATGACCTTGGTATAGTCCGCGATCGCCCCGTCGAGGTCACCCGATTCGGCACGTTCGGCGGCCCGGCTAAAATACTGGTCGGCCTCAGACTGGCCGAGTGCGGGGACAGCCGAGAACACCAGCAAACACAGAAAAAACAGAATTGTTCTTTGCATATGGGAGGAATAAAGCCGCATTCGCCTATTGATTTCAGTTTTGAGGCCGTTTGAGGTTGACACGATCTCAAAAAGGCACATGATGGTGGCGTTAACTAGATTGACCGCCCGGTCATTTTGTCAGCCAGTGTCAAAGTCTTTTGCGGAATGGGAGCTGAAATTGATAGAGACCCAAAATTGAACGCCGGACACTGGAATGGGAGCCAGTATCCGGCGTTTTTCTTTGCGAATAAGCCGGCCTAGCCTCGTGGTCGGAAGTTCTTTCAGGAAAATGTCAACCATTCGTAATATATGGTCTGTATACTTTTACTATTACGCTAAGTTCGCGGTTTGTGATCGAGGGGGAAATTTGATCCGGTATGTAACCGAGGTCGTTGCATGACCCCGGTTCGGATCAAAAATGCCGACCCTCACCCTGTGGAAAAAGTCCTTGACAACCACAGGTAACTCTGATACGTTCGCAGGACTTAAGATCTTGTTGTTCTAAGACACCTGAACTGCCCCTTCAGACGTGCGGTAATTCTGCCGCTCTCCGGAAGGTCAGGCAGTGCGTTTGAACTCGACATTTTTTATGATGTCGTTTTATCAAAAAGGAGAAATTCAAATGAGACTATTCAAATTTAGTTTTGTTCTATTGGTCGCTATGGTTACGGCAGGCTCGCTGTTTGGGCAGTCACTGGTTTTTGATCGGGGTCTTCCAACAGCAAACCTAAACAACGCCGCTGGTGCGAACCGCAGTAACGTTGCGTGGGCATTTGACGGCGACTACATCACGGGTGATGATTTTTCGTTTGGAACTGTTGGGGAAAAATGGTTGATAACGAAAATCCGTGGATGGAGCATTCAGGGTACGCCCAGTGGGCAGGAGTTGGGTGACCGATTTCAGAGCGTAACGTTCTACGGCGGCAAGCTCGATGCTTCCCATCTTCCGCTGGCAAGCGGGAATTATACCTTTGGTCTTACACCGCTAAATCCACTATTGACGGGAAATCTAACTCCGGGCGCCAGTTCTAATTCAAATACGAGCATAACGCATACACGGGTGCAATACGCAGGTGGGGCGGATTACGATTCTTTTGGTAGCCCTCGCCAGGTATGGCAGCATGACTTCAATTTGTCATGGGTCGTTGACGGAGGCACTAAGTATGCTTTTGCCGGAGATGGTGAACTCCGTACCGGCGTCTCATACTATTGGTTCAACCACGCATCCAATGCCGCGCTCAGTGGATCCGCGCAACAGGGCTCCGATGGGCTGTATTTCGCATGGGAAAAGTTGAGTCCTAACTGGCTGTTTGTGTGTGATTCTGGGGATGCTCTGACTTGCGGAGGCTGGGACAAATCTTCTGATCTTAATGTTCAGATCTGGGCAAAGAAGATAGCTACTAGCTCAAACTCTTGTAAAAACAATGGTTGGAAGACGCTTTTCCGTGCAGATGGTAGCGGTTTCAAGAACCAGGGCGACTGTATTCAGTACGTGAATACCGGAAGGTAGATCGCTCGGCGTAGCCGAAATTGTTAAGACAAAAGCCCGTGCCGCGAAATGAGGTGTGGGCTTTTTCGTTGGACGCGTACAATCCGCTCCGAGCTCCCCGACCCGGCGTGGAACACCCTAGCATCGCGCGTGCTCCAACGTAGTTTTGAAACATTTCGTTAAGTGCTAGAGTATTAGTCATTCAATTTCATTGCCGGCGGTGAGCCGGATCTTGTACTAAAACGGGAGAGGAAGAGGGTGCGGGGGCTGAGACACCGTGCGACGGATGTTTATGAAGATACGTAAAACGATTAAGATCGCGGCGGCTTTGGTATTGTTGCAGTCGTTTCTGATGCCGGTTGCGATGATGGCTCAGGGGACGCCGCAGGCTGATGTGTACGCGGCGATACGGAAAGAGGGAATGGAGAAGTCGAAGATAATGAACACGATGCATTACTTCACAGATCTCTACGGGCCGCGGTTGACCGGTTCGCCGAATTATACCAATGCAGCAAAATGGGCGGCGAGTGAGATGAAGGCCTGGGGTTTTGATAAGACCGAGCTCGAGGCGTGGGATTTTGGCCATCCGGGTTGGGTCAATGAGCGCAACTATGGACTGATGCTGAAGCCCGTCGCGGATTCGCTGACCTTTGAGGTGCTGGCATGGACGCCTTCGACCAAAGGCGTCGTGACCTCCGACGCAGTCAGCCTGGTGATCCCGACATTCCCGGCAGCCGAGAATCCACGGGTCATGCAAAATCCTACTCAGGAAGAGCTGACCGCCTACTTTAACAAGGTCAAGGGCGATGTCGCGGGCAAGATCGTGCTCGTCGGCCAGCCGTCGGTCATCGACCAATCGACTGCCCAGGCACCCAAGAGACTTAACGACGAAGTGATCAAATGTCGTATGGATCCGGCAAAAACGCCGGCAGATTGTGCGGCCCTCGGTGGCGGTGCGGGCGGACCAGGTGGGCCGGGTGGGCCCGGCGGTGGTGGTCCCGGCGGAGCAGGACGTGTCACTCCGCGTCCCGGAGCTCTGACGCCGATCCAGATACGGGATCAGCTCGACAAGTTTCTTCTTGATAACAACGTACTCGTCCGCATCAACGAATCGCAGCTCGACCGCGGGTTGGTGCGTGCCTTCAACAATCAGACCTTTGATGTGACCAAGGTCGTGCCAACGGTAGTTATGCGAACCGAAGATTTCGGCCGCATCTTCCGCTTGATCAAGCACAAAACTCCGGTCACCCTTGAGTTTGACCTGCGTAGCCGTATCGATCCGGCAGGCGTCACGAGCTACAACCTTATCGGCGAGGTCTCGGGTAGTGATAAAAAGGATGAGGTCATCATGCTTGGCGGACACCTCGATTCCTGGCACTCGGCGACCGGAGCGACGGACAACGCCGTCGGTTGTGCAACTATGATGGAGGCGGCCCGCATCCTCAAGGCGATCGGCGTCAAACCTCGCCGAACTATTCGCGTTGCTTGCTGGGGCGGCGAAGAGCAAGGACTGCTCGGCTCGCAGGCGTATGTGAAAAAGCACTTCGGAACCTTCGAAACCCCGAAACCGGGCTATGAAAAGTTCGGCGGCTACTTCAACATCGACAGCGGCACGGGCCGAGCTCGCGGGCTAAGTATATTTGGACCGCCTGAAGCCGCGACCGTCCTGCGCGAAGCACTTGCTCCGTTCGCTGATCTGGGATTCGCCGGTGTTCAGGCATCACGTTCCAGAAGTCTGGGGGGAACTGACAGCACATCATTCAATCAGGCGGGGCTACCCGGCATCGGAACGACACAGGATCCGATCGAGTACTTTGCGGGAACCTGGCATACCAACATCGACACCTACGAACGCATCATTGAGGGTGATGTAAAGGCTTCGGCGATCATTTTCGCTGCCGCCGTTTACACTCTCGCAATGCGGGATGAACTGCTGCCGAGGTTTAAGGCCGCCGAAATGCCGGCATTGCCAGCACCTCCGCCTACGCCCGCTCCGGCCGTTTCGCCAACGCCGCGGCCGTAGTTGCGTCGGTTATCGCTTGTTGATAACTTGGAAATAACGCTAATAAATAAAGCGTGCTTCTTAACAGGAGCGCGCTTTATCTATTTGAATCAGTCTGTTCCGTCGCACCGAGCGGGTTGCCACGTTTTTTGATTCCACAGTTGAGAGAGGGTCCTATCTTGGATTTTGAATTAGTACCAACGATCGAGGCAGAATATTTGAGTGTAAAGACCACACTTGAATATACGCTCGAAAACATGTTTTTGTTGATCGATAAGGTGAAAGTCGAGGCGGCGAAGGCGAAACGCGACCGAGTGCTGATCGATTGTCGAGATTTCACGGGACACATGAGTGAGGCCGAAAGATTTCTTGGTGGAAAGCACATAGCCGAGACTTACGGCTCTCGTCTAAAAGTTGCCTTGCTGATGCCTGGCGAACAAATAACCAAACTTGGCGAGATGACCGCCGTCAATCGTGGTGCGAAATTCCTCGTGACAAATGACGAAAAAGAGGCGATCGCGTTCCTCCTGTCTTAGAGATCGAGGCGGGACGGGCAGATATTTGCCAGGACGCATTCTCCGCATTTCGGTTTGCGGGCATCGCAGACCTGTCGGCCGTGGTAGATCATCCAGTGCGGGAACATCACCCAGTTTTTCGTTGGAACAAGTTCGGCGAGATCGCGCTCGATCTTCTCCGGCGTTTTGTTCGCGGTAAGGCCTAGCCGTTGTGAGATGCGTGAAATGTGCGTGTCCACAACAACTCCCGACGCTATCCCAAAGGCATTGCCGAGAACGACGTTCGCCGTCTTTCGTGCGACGCCGCCAAGCGTGAGCAATTCATCCATCGTTCGCGGTATCTCGCCGCCGTACACATCAACTATCCGCTGACACGCCGCTTGAATATTCTTCGCCTTGTTGCGAAAGAAGCCGGTCGAGTGAATATCCTTTTCCAGTTCTTTTTGTGAGACCGCTAGAAAATCCGCAGGCCCGCGATATTTGCGAAAGAGCTCAGCCGTAACGATATTGACGCGAGCGTCAGTGCATTGAGCCGAGAGGATCGTAGCGATCAGGAGCTCGAACGGATTCGAGTGAACAAGCGCACAATGAGCGTCCGGATAGGCCTTCTTTAAGCGTCGAATAACCTCGGAGGTTCGTTTTTTCAGGTCGGCGATCACATCCACGAGGCTAGAAAGAAAAGGGCCAAAATGCAAATCGGCCCCGGTTTGAGTAAAATCAAACCCGAATGAACGACCTGCTCGCGATCAATTCCAGAAACACTGCTGCCCGAATCGGCATCGGCGTTTTTGTCGTGATCGCGTTGTTGATCGGATGGTTCGCAGTTCGTTGGCAGATCGGGATATTGCTATCAGATCTGACGCCGGCGACCGATCCGAATGCGGGTGAAGTCGGCCTCGTAGCTAAAAAGCTCGCTCCCGCCGATCCCGGCCCGATCTTGCTTTCTGCTGCTGCTGAGAACGATCCGCAAAAGGCGATCGCTTTGTTTGAAGACGCTATCCGGCTTGCCCCGAATGACTTTCGCACACGCATAGAACTCGGCCGGGCTTACGAGCAGGATGATCAGATCGAACGGGCCGAGGTTGAGTTCAAACGGGCGGTCGAATTGGCTCCGAACTACGCCGCACCGCGTTGGCATCTGGGCAATTTCTATCTGCGGCAGGAACGCGAAAGCGAGGCTCTGTCCCAACTAACTCACGCGGCCGAGCACAACCAGACATATCGCGATCAGGTGTTATCGTTGGCGTGGGATTACTTTCAGAAAGATCCAACTCGTGTTGAGAAATTGGTAAGCGAGCCCGCGGCGATCGCACATCTTGCTTACTTTTTCGCTGCTCGCGGAGCTGCGGCTGCTTCGCTGAGAAACTGGGACCGTCTTTCCGCGGCGGATAAGGAGCGGTACGGTTATCGCGCTATCTCGATCTCGGACGGGCTCTATTCTCAGCGACATTTTACCGAGGCTCTGAGCTTTGCGAAGCAACTCGGCAACGCCACGGACGCTGAGCCTAACAAGATAACAAACGCATCATTCGAGACGAATATCGGTGAATCCGAGCAGGCTCGGTTCGCCTGGCAGATAACGCGAACCGAAGCAAAACTCGAGATCGGAGCGGACGGAAAAGTTGCCAAAGAAGGAACGCGCAGCCTGCGGATGACATTCCGAGGATTCGCAAAACCAGTGCTCGCGAACGTCTATCAAACAGTTGTCGTCGAGCCCAATACGCGATACGCTCAGCTTTTGGGTGCGAACGAGCGATCTCAGATCGGCGGGAACTCCGATGCTCGAGGTGCTGAACGGCGTAAACGACGCTTCGCTTGCACGCACCGAGCCCTTTGCGAACGGCACCGCGGAATGGCAAAAGATGACCCTCGATCTTCGCACGCCGGAGAATTGCTCCGGCATCGTGATCCGCACGATCCGCCAATATTGCGGCGAGGAATGCCAGATCACGGGCTCGATCTGGTACGACGAGTTTTCGCTCACAAAACAGTAAATGACATTGTGGAACCGCCTCACATTTCTGCTGATCTGCACGATCGTGATCTTTACCACGATCGCGTACGGCACCGTGCATCAGCCGATAATTGCGGTCACGTATATTCTTGTCTCGCTGTTGATGATCGTCTGGGCGGTCGATGGATTTGCGAGTGGGAAACTGCAGTTTAGTCGAAGTTTGCTTCAGCTACCGCTGATCTTGCTTGCGATTTACGCCTTCATTCAAACTATCCCGTTCGGCACGTACGCCGAGGCGACGGGCGTCGCGGGCATTCCGCGAACGATCTCGGTCGAGCCTTTTGCTACGCAGGTGACGGCGATGCATATGCTGTTCCTGGCGGCGTTCTTTGGGATCGTGCTGGCGAGCATCGATTCGGCGAAGCGCCTACAAAGAATCGTGGCGGTGCTCACGATCTTTGGCTTTATCTATGCTTTCTTTGCGATCCTGCAATCTGTCCTGAGTCCGGACAAGATCTATGGTATTTATAAGCCGCAGACAGCGACGCCGTTCGGCTCGTTCGTCAATCGCCATAATTTTGCGGCGATAATCGAGCTGCTCATTGCTCTGCCGCTGGGAATGCTGTTCTCGGGGGCGCTGCGGCCTGATAAACGCCTGATCTACGTCGTCGCGGCGGCGCTGATGGGAACGGCGTTGCTGCTCAGCGAATCGCGCGGTGGACTGGTGGCGTTGGTTGCCGAAATTCTACTGATCGTGATTCTGACCACGCGTCTGCGTGGGACCAAACAACTTGTATTAAAGGCCGGCTTGTCGATCTTGCTGTTGCTCGCGGCGGTTGGTGGGGCGATCTTTGTGGGCGGTGACACCTCGCTCACACGCTTTGCGACGGGCGGCGTCGGATGATATCACTTCCAATCGCTCGCAGATCTGGTCCGTGACCGTTAAGGTGATCGGCGAATACATGCCGCTCGGTGCCGGGCTGGGCGCTTTCACGCAAGCGTACGCAAAGCTCGACACGTCGAGCGGTTTCGAACGCGTTGATCAGGCGCACAATGATTATTTACAAGTGCTAGCAGACGCCGGTATCGTCGGCCTTGTTATTGGGGCGTTGTTCCTGTTCTGGTTCTTTCGCGAGAGCAGACGCAATGTTCGTATCGACAACAAATTTCGTCGCGGCATCGCCGTTGGGGCGTTTGCGGGCTGCTTCGGGATATTGGTGCACAGCGCGTTCGACTTTGTGTTGCATATCACGGCGGTGTCTGTGATGTTCCTCGCGGTGCTCTCGATCCTCGTCGCGACGGGCCGCAAATACCACGACGACATTACCGATCACGACGACGAATCCTCCAGACGCCGCCGGCGCAAGGCGAGCGTCGTGCCTATTACCGAAAAAGCGAGCTAAATTATGTGCGGAAGAGCATCACAAGCCGAGATCGAGGCATACAACAAACACATTTTCGAATGGCTGCAGCCCGAGAATTTCGTCCCGCGGCACAATCTGCGGCCGACCGAGCCCGCGTGGATCGTCGCACGGCGTGGCGACGGAGTGATCAGGACGCTCGAAGCTCGCTGGTGGGCGCAGTGGGATGGTTCGCGCTCATTCGAAACGAAGTTCCCGATGTTCAACGCCCGCGTCGAGACGATGCACGACCGCAAACTCTGGGCCGCGCTCCTCGCCAAGGGCCAACGCTGCCTCTTTCCGATCGACAGCTTTTACGAATGGCCCGTTAAAGGGAAGGGATTGCCGCCCGTCGAGATCTTCGTCGCCGGCCGAGAGCCGTACGCGCTCGCCGGCCTCTGGAGCCGCTACTTCGAAGGCGAGCAAACGCGCTATTCCTTCACCACATTCACCTGCCCGCCAAACGATTTCATGCGGCCCATCCACGAAAAGGCCATGCCCGTCATCCTCAACACCATCGAAGAACAAAACCTCTGGCTCACGACAGGCGACGAGCAACTCCTCCGCCCCTACGAAGGCGAAATGGAATCCGACCAACTGCCCGACACGCTCGAAAAGCTGTATCCGGAAGAGAATCGGAAGTAAGGAAGAGGGCTCGGACCTATCAGATCTAAAAAACGGCGGCGAAATTATTCTCGCCGCCGCTGCTCTATTTTAAGGTGTGTCTAGTCCTTCCAGATCGCACCGAAGCCGGCTTCCCAGAGTTGTTTGTTGAGCGACGGGATGTCTTTGTTGAGCATCTCGTCGGAGCGAGCTTTGAGGGCGGCCCAGCGGGCGGTGTATTTTGTGAGCAGGTCCCGTGAGCCCTGATTGACGCTCGGGAGGTCGCTCTCGGTGGCGTTGATCAGGAACAGATACTCGGCGGTGAACTTCTGCGGGTAATTCTCAACGTCGTCGTAGGCACGCGACTTACGGCCGACCATATCTTCATCCCACGCCTTCATCTTTTTGACGAGAGCCTCGCCATCGCGTTTGACGGCGGCGAATTTGTCTCCCGTGGCCGGAAGGCCGGCGAGGATGGCCTCGAGCTGCTTTTGCTTTTCGAAGAGGCTGTTGACGGTGTTGTGCATCGTCGTCAGCTCGGCTTCCATACCGGACATCGTCGCGTGATATTCCTTGTACTGCGCCGGCGTCGTCGGGTAGAGCGGATTAGCGAGAATGTCGGCGTCGGTCGCAACCGTCTGCGTACCTTGCTTGAGAGTGAAACGGTATTTGCCGGGCGACGCTTTGTGGCCGTTGTAGCTTGCCTCGATATAGACATTCGGGATCCCGGGCATCGTCCCATAACGCATATTCCAGACGAACTTGTTCATCCCCTTAGCCTTTGGAAGCGTCGGGTTAGGTCCGGGGCCGCCGTCCCAACGGCGGTATTTCGGATCGCCTTTGGACGAGAATGAGCGGACAAGCTTGCCCTCGGCGTCGGTAATATCGAGCGTGATCACGTCGTCTTTCTTGAGCTCGGGCAGGTTGTAGTAGAGCACCACGCCGTTCGCCGGATTGACGCCGCGGAAAGTGTTCGTGCCGGTCGTCTCGGGGTCCGAGCTGTTCATCTCGCTGCCGCCGTTGGCGATGTACGCGTCGGCGGGTTTGTACATTGAGAACGCGGGCAGCTCCTTTTTGTACTGGCGAATGACCGACAGGTCGTCGAGGATCCAGAACGAGCGTCCCGAGGTGGCGGCGATCAGATTGCCTTTGTGAACACGTAGATCGGTGATCGGCGTCAACGGCAGATTTAGCTGAAACGGCTCCCAGTTGCGGCCGCCATTCCACGAAATATAGAGGCCGATCTCCGTTCCGGCGAACAGCAGATCTCGTCGAACTTCATCCTCGCGAACAACACGCGTGAACGAGCCCGCAGGAATGCCGTTATCGATCTTTGTCCACGTCGCACCGTAATCGGTGGTCTTGTAAAGGCCCGGTGCGTGGTCGTTGAATTTGTATCGCGTGGTGGCGATGTACGCCGTCGCCTTGTCATGCGGCGAAACTTCGATGGCGTTGATGAGACACTCGGCGAGTCCGGGCGGCGTGACGTTCTTCCAGGTCGCTCCGCCATCACGCGTGACATGCACGAGCCCGTCATCGCTTCCAGTCCAGATGACGCCCTTCTCCTGCTGCGAGACGTTGATGTAGGCGAGCGTGCCGTAGTTCTCGGCACCGACCGCCTCGTTGGTGTACGGGCCGCCGCCCTTGCCTTGCTTGTCCTTGTCGTTACGGGTCAGGTCGGGCGAGATCTCTTTCCAGGTCTTGCCCATGTCGCTGGTTTTTAGGACATGCTGCGAGCCGTGGTAGAAGGAATTATCGTGCTTGTCCCAGACGATCGGGGCGTTCCAATTGTAACGGTACTTCATGTCCTTGGCGTCCATGCCGAGGTACTGGATCGGCGCGGCCATGATCCCGGTGCTCGCGCTCGCATCGTTGTAGAGAGCCTCGATCGTGCCCTGATAGCTGCCGCCGAGGACGACCTTTGGATCGTCGGGATTGAAGGCGAGAAACGCACTTTCGCCGCCGGCGGAGGATGTCCAATTCGTTTCGTCGATCCCGCTGCTGCCGAAAGCCCGGCTTGCGATCGACACCGAGGAGTTATCCTGCTGTCCGCCGTAGATGCGGTAGGGAAACTGGTTATCAACGTTGATGCGGTAGAACTGCGCCGTCGGCATGTTGCTCTGCGTACTGTAGCTGCGGCCTTTATTGAACGTGATAGCTGCTCCGCCGTCGTTCGAAATGACGTAGTTGTTCGGGTTGTCCGGGTTGATCCAGAGATCGTGATAGTCGCCGTGCGTTCCGCCGAGGCTTTCCCATGTCCGACCGCCGTCATTGGATCTGAGGGCAGGAGCGCTCAAGACGTAGATCGTGTTTTCGTTCTTGGGATCGATGAAGAGCTCTATGTAATACCACGCACGCTGGACGAGTTCCGGTCGGTCGGTGACTTGGCTCCAGCTTTTGCCGGCGTTGTTGGACACATACAATCCACGAGCGTCCTTATTCGAATCGCTCTCGATCAGTGCGTAAACTTTGTCCGAATTCGAACGTGCGACGGCGATCGACATCTTGCCCATTTCCTCCGGCAAGCCGTTCTTCATCTTCTCCCAAGTCTCGCCGCTGTCGGTCGATTTATAAAGTCCGCTGCCCGGGCCGCCGCTGATGACCTTCCACGGCAGACGGCCGTGCTCCCACATCGCGGCGTACATGATGCGCGGGTTGTTGGCGTCCATCGACAACTCGACGGCTCCAGTCTTGTCGTCGACGAAAAGCACGTTTTTCCACGTCGCTCCGCCATCGAGAGACTTGAAAAGCCCGCGTTGCTGAGACTTGCTGTACAAGGCTCCCTGAACGGCGACGTAAACGAGGTCGGGATTCTTCGGATGAACGATGATACGCGAGATGTGCTGCGAGAGCTCGAGGCCGATCTTTTTCCACGTTCGCCCCGCGTCGGTCGATTTGAAGACACCATCGCCGCTATGCGTCATCACGCCCCGCGGAGCGTGCTCGCCGAGACCTACGTAAACGACATTAGGATCGCTCTCAGCGACCGCGATCGCACCGATCGTCGCGGTCTTGAAAAAGCCGTCCGAGATATTTCGCCAGCTCAGGCCCATATCTTCGGTCTTCCAGAGCCCGCCGCCGGTCGTACCCATGTAGTAGGTTTTTGGGTCGCCGATGACGCCCGTGCTCGCAACCGAACGCCCGCCGCGAAACGGCCCGATCGAGCGCCACTTTACCGGCTTGAAGATCGAGTTGTTATCATCCGGCGAGGTTGCTACCTGAGATGAGGCTGAGAAAAAACTAAGAAAGAGAAGGGCAAGACACAGTAAGTTCTTTGACATAGACGTTTTTATCATGCGGTCGTAGAGCGGCCTGAAATGGAATTGGACTGCACGATTATAAACGAAAAGAGGCAATATCCCGAAAGGCGGGCGAGACAAATCTCGCCCGCCTCCTGCTAGAGTCTAATTTTAGGATCAGCGGGTGGTGCCAACGATGTAGCTGTCCCTGGCACGTACGATGAGGTTTGGCCGATTAACGCGAACCTTGATCTGCTTTCGCTGGCCAGGCTTTCCCTCGTCGGCGGGAATGTAGCCGATGTTGTATTGACGTCGAAGTTCCTCAGCAATACCCTCGAAAGCTTTAGTAAGGCCGCCGGGAGTTGACTCCGGACGAAAGACACGCCCGCCTGTAACTTCAGCGAGATCATCAAGATAACGCTTTCCGAGTGCGTATTCAGCGGCACTAACGCCTGACATTATCGGTCCACCGCCCCCGAGGATCGTTCCCAAGATACCGCCACCACCACCCTGCGCCGCTCGGCGGTTTTCCAGATAGGTGTTGTAGTAGATCGGAAATATGAGCGCATCCGATTCCTCGGCATAAATGACTGTGCTTTCGTAGGTGTGCTTGTATGAGGTTGTATCGACGCCATCGGTGAAGAGAACGACTGCTTTGCGGCCTTCGATCTTACTGAACTGCTTGCGGACAGCCTCATCGACAGCAGTGTAGAGCGACGTGCCGTTGCCGTACTTGGCCTTGCGGATGCCGCGAATGATCTTTTCCCGGTCGGTCGTCGCCTCGCATTGGATCTTCACATTCCCGTGAAACTCAATGACGATGACGCGGTCCTGCGGGCTGAGTTGGGCGACAAACGCCTCGGCTGCGGCGTGGATCTCTTCGATCTTATACTGAGCCGATGGGCTCGTATCGATGAGCAGGGCTACGGTAAATGGCTTGTCCTGCACACCAAAATATTCGATCTTCTGTTCGATCCCATTCTCAAAGATCTTGAAATCGCTCTGGCGCAAGCCGGGAATATAGAGACCGTATTTGTCGAAAACCGAGACCGGGATGGAGATGAGATTCGTCTCGATCTTAAGAACCTCTTCTTCAGGAGTTTCGTTAGTTGTTGTCGCAGGAGCGGAGGCCGTTTGGACGGGACGATCGAGCGGACGGCTCGTACGGCGTGTCTGTGATCTCGATTCCGAATACTGCGTCGGGTCATCGGATGAAACGGGAACAGGCGTGGGCGTTGGTGCACTGCGACGGCCGGACTGAGCCAATACAGCCGAGCCTGCGGCGAAGATAACCAACGCGATCACAGAGAGACGTAAGATGTTGAAGTTATACCGCATAGGTGTAAGACGCTAAGAAATGTCCTTTTGATGCGAGGAAACAACGAAGCGTTTGAATATATTATGCAAAATATCCTACGACTGTGGTTATGCTGAACCCCAGCATGATCGCGACAACCGCCCAACCAGCGACCTGCATCCAGACCGGATGTTTATATTTGCCGAGAAGTTTCGAATTTCTCGATGCGATCAATATGATCGAAAGTCCGACGGGTAGGATAAAACCGTTGACCGTTCCCGCGAACACAAGCAGCTTGACCGGATTGCCCAGCAGCAGAAAGATAGCGGTCGAGACAAGCATGAAGGCGATGACGATGTAGTTATTGTTCTTTTCGAGAGACTTGTGAAAGGTCTTGAGAAATGAGACCGACGTAAACGCGGCACCGACGACCGACGTGATCGCGGCGGCCCACATTACGACGCCGAAGACACGTAGACCGACCGTTCCGGCAGCGTTCTGAAATACCGATGCGGGTGGATTCTTGTCGTCGATCATCATTCCCATCGTTATTACGCCGAGGGAAGCAAGAAAGAGGAAAAACCGGATGATCGCGGTTAGCAAAATGCCCGTGTAGGCACCGCGATTGACCTGCGACAGATTCTCTTCACCCGTGACACCCGCGTCGATCAGGCGATGTGCACCGGCAAACGTGATGTATCCGCCAACAGTGCCGCCAACGAGCGTAACGACCGCTCTGGCGTCGACTTGAAGCGGCCAGACCGTTCTGATCGCGGCCTCGGCGAACGGCGGGTGCGATGCGTAAACGACGTATGTGATCAGAACGAGCATCACGACACCGAGGATCTTGACGAAAAAATCCATCGCCTTTCCCGCTTCTTTGAATAGAAAAAGCGTGATCGCCGCGACCGCGCTGATGATCGCGCCGTACTCGACTGGAATGTCGAGAGCGGCGTTCAGTCCGAGGCCTGTGCCGGCGATATTACCGATATTAAAGACAAGGCCGCCCGCCGCGACGAGAGCCGCGAGGACGTAGCCGCTGCCTTTGATCGTTTCGTTCGCAACATCCTGTCCGCGTTTGCCGCTGACCGTGAGCACGCGCCAGATATTTAGCTGAGCAAAGATATCGAGGATAACGGACAGAAGGATTACGAAACCAAAACTAGCGAGAAGTTGCTTCGTAAAAACCGTCGTCTGCGTCAAAAATCCCGGCCCGACCGCGGACGTCGCCATCAGAAAAGCGGCCCCGAAAATGACGGATGTTAAGGACTTTGGTTTGGATTCGTCAGCCATTGATCGCGAGTATCGTAACACCATTTCGCCGGAGTTCGGAGTTGATGGCACGAGCAAAACTCACCGCATGTTCTCCGTCACCATGAATACAAACTGTGTCTGCAACAATCGGTATCATGATCGCCCCGAACGAACGTATCCGGCCGTATTTGATCATGTCGAGGACCTGCTCGACGGCAGTTGCCTCGTCAGCGATCAATGCGTTCGGTTCACCTCTCGGCGTAAGCGAGCCATCGGTTTGGTATGTTCGGTCGGCGAAAACCTCGTTCGCGGTTTTGAGGCCGAGACTCATGGCGGTTGAGATCGATAAGCTATTTGCCAATCCGTAAAAGATCAGCGAATCGTCGAAATCTCTGACGGCCCCGGCGATGGCGGTCGCAAGACGCGTATCGCCGGCGGCTTGATTGTACAAGGCACCGTGCGGTTTTACATGCGAAAGGCGGCCGCCGCAACTTACTACGATCTCATTTAGGTCTGCGATCTGATCAGTTACGAGTTTGTGAACCTCAGCGATCGGCAGATTCATGCTGGTACGACCGAAGTTTTCGCGGTCTGCGTATCCCGGATGAGCACCGATGGCGACGCCGTGTTCAAGGGCCAGATCGACAGTGCGTTTCATCGTATCGATATCGCCCGCGTGGTTGCCACATGCGATATTTGTCGACGAGATATAGGGCATCAACTCGGCATCACTGCCGCAGCCTTCGCCCATATCGCAATTTAGATCGATCCTCATTTTGTCCACGTTTGTGCCTGAAACTTACACCCGACCCGAAAAAATCTCAACTCGCGTTCGAAGTCGATAGCTAACTGCTCCGCCTCAGCGTGCTCGATCAAATGAAATCCAACCTTATCGCCCGGACCAAGCTGAGCCATCAGCGGTAGATCTTGAGAGATAACGTGGGCAATGCGCGGATAGCCGCCCGTCGTCTGATGATCCGCCATCAACACGATCAACTGACCATCAGGAAGAAGCTGGATCGTGCCGAAATCAACGGCGGACGAAAGCAATTCGAGCGGTTTGCTCAACGATATAGGTTCACCCGAAAGCCTAAAACCCATACGGTCGGAGGTGTTTGTGATCGTTAGATCTTGACCCGTGAGCAGTTCGCGACCTACTTCCGACAGAAGTTGGTACTCGGCTCCGGCAGTAATGCGAACGGTCGGGAAGCGGCTGTAAAAAGGCAGCAATGACGTTGAGACTTTTACGTGAGATATATCCCGATTCGGTCTCGTGTGCGTCTGTCGTAGCTCTAATATGTCACCAGCGACGAGCTTGCGTCCACCAACCCCGCCAACGCACGCCGTCAGATTTGTGCTTGCGCTTCCGAGCCATTTCTCCAGCTTGAAGCCTCCACTTACGGCGAGATAGGCCCGATGCCCGGAGTTCTTACGAGTGAATTTTAGCGTGGTGTGCTTCGCCGCAAACGTCGGCCGCCAATTTTCGATTGCTTCGCCATCGATCTCGGCTCCAAGGTCTGCTCCACCTATCGCGAATATCGAGTCCGATTCGAAAACGATCTGAGCGGCGGGGAAGTGCATTTCGACCACGGCCTCGGTCTCATCGTTACCAACCAAGATATTGACCAATCGCGATGCACAACGATCCATAACGCCGCTGGGGTTGATGCCGAAACGGCGATATCCCGGGCGACCGAGGTCCTGCACGGTCGTCAAGATGCCGGGCTTTTCGAATAGAAGACTCATTTGGCCTCTATGAATCGCACTTCGTCGCCTGCGTCCAGATACGTTGGGCTATCGTTGTTCGGCGTGAACATCTCTACCTCCGTTCGTCCGATTATCTGCCAGCCGCCGGGCGAGGCGAGCGAATAGATGCCGGTTTGTTTGCCGGCAATGCCAATACTGCCTTTTGGGACCAGCGTTCGCGGAGTTTCTTTACGAGGCGTAGCGATCCGTTCGTCGACCTCGCCCATGTAGCTGAAACCCGGAAGGAATCCCAGCATATAGAGGCGATATGCTGTCGATGTGAAAATGTCTATGACTTGATCTATCGAGAGGCCGTGTTCGTTGGCAACATGGCCGAGATCAAATTCGGACTCGCGGTCGAAGATGACCGAAATCTCGACGAGCCGCGAATCATCGGGGGGCGATTCGTCGAGACCCGCTACCATATCTGACGCGATTCGATTCACGGCTTCGAAAGCGGTTGGGAACTCTGAAAATGACCGCCTGACTTCTACGAGATCGTAAAAGATCGTTGTTGTCGTGTACGCCGGGACGGTTTCGATCAGGCCGGGGAACGGACTGTTCTCGATGCAGTTGGCGAGTGCGATCGCCTTTTGATTTAGCTCCGGGGTGATCACATTTCCGAATTCGACGGTCAGGGCCGAGTCGCCTAGTGGAAATATTCGATGACTCGCATCTCTGTCCATACGGTTCGCCCGCCCGCTGACGCAAGCGGTTCTGACTTATCTTGCTCGTTGTTTTGGGTCGAGGTATTCGCGGAGGCCGTCGCCGATGAAGTTGAACGCGAGCACGGTTAACGCGATCGCGAGCCCCGGAAATAGTAGGACATGTGGCGACGAGCTAAAGAATTGCCGAGCCTCCTCGACCATCGTTCCCCAACTCGGTGCCGGCGGCGGGATTCCGAGGCCGAGGAACGAGAGTGAAGCCTCGGAAAGAACGGCTCCGGCCATTCCGAGCGAGGCTTGGACGATCAACGGTTGAATTGCATTTGGCAAGATATGCGTGAAGAGAATTCGCATATTGCTCGCCCCGAGCGCTCGAGCTGCCGCGACGTAATCGTATTCGCGCACCTTCAAAACCTGCCCCCGCATCACTCGTGCATAGCCGACCCAACCGATGATGCACAGTGCAACGATCAGCTTGCCCTGTCCGGCTCCGAGAAAAGCGACCAATGCGATCGCCAGCAATAAACCGGGAAATGCGAGAAAAACGTTGAAGACGTATCCCGACAAAAACTTGTCGACAAAACCGCCGTAGAAACCCGCGATCGCGCCAATGATAACGCCGACAATTCCCGAAATGACAACGACCGAGATTCCCACTTGAAGCGAGATCCGAGCACCGAAAATTACCCGTGAGAATACATCGCGTCCAAGCCCATCAGTCCCAAACCAATGTTCCGCGGACGGCCCTGCATATCGTGCGGCCAAATTCTGGACGCCAACATCATGCGTGGCAATGAACGGCGCAAAGATAGCCGCGATGATAAACAACGCCGCAATGCCAAGACCGATGTAGCCTAAACGATTCATTTCATTTTCGAACAGCTGTCAGCGGTCAGCTGTTCGCTAACCCAATCGAATTCTCGGATCGAGTTTCCTGTAAACAAAATCTGTCAGCGAATTCGCAATAATAAACGTCACGCTGATAACCAGAACGCAACCCTGCACGAGACGATAATCGCGCTTTCCGATGCCGTCTTCTAAAAGTAAAAGTCCGAGGCCTTGCCAGTTGAAAATTCGCTCGGTGATGATCGCACCGGCGAGCAATACGCCGAGTTGGAGGCCGAGGATCGTGACTACGGGAATGAGGCCGTTTTTTAGGACGTGTTTGTAGAGCACCACGCGCTCGCTGAGGCCTTTTGCACGGGCGGTGCGGACGTAGTCTTCGCCGAGTTCTTCGATGACGCTGGAGCGGATCATACGGGTCAGGATCGCCGAAAGGGCCGCTCCGAGCGTCACGGCGGGCAGCACGATGTCTTCGGGATATTGGCTGCCGGTTGTTGAGAACCAGCCGAGCTTGACGGCAAAGACATATACTAGAAACGGGCCGATCACGAAGGTCGGCAAAGATATGCCGAGCAATGCGAAAACGGACGCGAAATTATCTACAAGCGAATTTTTCCTTGAACCAGCAAGCACACCAAGCGGCAGAGCGATGCCGATCGCGACGAGCATTGACGCTATTGCTAGCTTGATCGTGGACGGATAGCGTTCGAGGATCATGCCCAGAACCGGACGGTCGGTTCGCATCGAGATGCCGAGATCACCGACTAGCAGGCCACTCCAGTAGTCGGCGTAGCGGTTGTCCATGCCGTTCCATTTCAGGCCCTGGTCGCCATACGAGAAGAAGAACGGCGGGCGGTCGAGGCCGTGTTTTTGGCGAAAGCCGTCGATCTGTTCCTGCGTCGCCGTCTCGCCGAGGATCGTCGTCGCCGGGTCGCCCGGCACGATCTCGATGAGCAACGTCACCAGCGACACCACCGTCCAAATGACGAGCAGCATCAAACCGATCTGACGGGCAATGTTTAAGAACTTGTATTTCATCCGGAGCGTGCGGACAGGAACATCAAATTTTATAACCCTTGGCCTGAGATGACAAATATCAGTTTTTTACGCCCGAGTGGATCGCGGCGATGCCGCCGGTGAGGTTCTCGTATTTGATGTCAGTAAATCCGGTCTTCGACAGCATCTCTACGAGGCCTTTTTGGTTGGGAAACTTGGAAACGCTGTCCGGTAGATACTCATACGCTCCACGCGAACCGCTCACCGCACCGCCGATCCGCGGAAGTATATTGGCGAAGTAGAAATTGAATAGCTGACGAAATCCAGGCACGACGGGGCTTGAGAATTCTAGAATCACGATCTTGCCGCCGGGTTTAATGACGCGGTGAAGCTCGGTGAGGCCGTTGGCAAAATTTGGGAGATTCCTCAGTCCGAACGCGATCGTCAACGCGTCAAAGGTCTCATCGGCAAACGCCAGATCCATCGCATCCGCCTCGACGTAGGGAACTGCTGCTTTCAGAACCGCAGTTTTGTCATGTGCGACAGTCAACATCGGCCTGCAAAAGTCTGTGCCGATGATCTTGGCCTTGCTGTCCTTATTTAATTCCAGAGAGAGATCGCCGGTGCCGCAGGCTACATCTAAAACGATGGCATCCGGACGATCGAGAGTTTCGCGAAGTAAGTTCGACACTTTCCGCCGCCACAGCTTGTCGATATTCAGCGACAGAACGTGGTTGAGCAGATCATACCTGCCCGCGATGCCGGCGAACATCTCGCGGACGGCTTTGGAGTGTGCTGTCTCTTTGGCGTTTAGCTGGGTTGTCACGTTAGCTTGCGGGCGTCGGAGTATTTACTAGGATCGCGACCATTGGTTTTTTGACGGTTGTCTCGGCGAAGGCTCGTACATCGGCGAGGGTCACATCAGTACTCTTCGTGGTGGGCTCTGCGGTCTTAAATGTATCGACATCGAGCCAAAATGAGATGGCGTCGCGGCCGGCCCACGCGGTTTGGACGGCCGTTCTGGCGACCTGAAACTCGGCTTCGGTGATCGGGTCGATCATCGCTTTTCCGACAAGTTCGTTTGCCTCGACCTTACCGTTCGCCGTGCCAAATTCGCCTTTATCAGCCGAGAATCTGATCGCGATCATGCCCGGCAGCGTGTGATATTCATTGCGGACGAAAACGTCGCCGGTGTGTCCGCCAGGCACGCGAGCTTTCAGGCGTGTCTCGAGGATAGTCGTAAATATAAGCGATGACTCCAGATCTTTGTCTGAGCGTGCGAGCCCGCGCATCGCGTATCGGATCGCTGTTTTGCCAACGACCGGCGATGGCACGATCTGGATGCCAGATGGCGGATCGTCCGGCTGGCGAAATGTTGACGGGACACGTTTGTCCGATTTCAACCAACCGCCAAAGTAACGTCGGATCGCTCGAAAACCGAGAGCACGATCAAAATTACCCGAGATCGCGATGGTCGCGTTGTCGGCACTTAGAAAACGGCCTTTCGCATCGACGAGGTCCGCAAAATCGACCGTCTTTACAGATGCCTCGGTGCCAAATTGCGGGCGTCCGTATGGAAACGTTCCAAAGAGACGCTTTGCTGCAGCTCGGTCCGCGACATATGCCGGATCGGCCTCGAGTGCCTTGATCTTGGCAATTAGCGATGCTTTGAGTTTAGCGGTCGTTTCCTTATCGATGCCCGGATTGGAAACGGCGGTCGAGAGCGTTTCCAGCATTGTCAGGAAATTTTCGGGTTTCGACGACGCGTTGATCTGAATGAGATCGTAATTTGTAACGACCTCGAGACTTCCGCCGAGATCTTCGATGAAGAATTCTTTTGCGGCCTCGTTCGGGAAAATATTATCCGCGAGCAGCTGCATCACGCCCTCTTTTCCCTGCGGATCAAAAGCGGAGCCTGCGTGGATGCGTATCTTTACGGTGACTTTGTCGGCCTTCGCATCGTTCCACATCAGCACCTTGAGTCCGTTGAGAAGGCTCTCCTTCTTAGGTGTGGGCAAGGTCTGGGAAAAGATCGCCGGGGCGACCAGCGAAAACAGCAACAGCACAATGATCGCGATAAAGACGATTTTTACGAATAAATTCTTGTTTTTCATCGTATGGAATACCAGCGGCATCTAAATGTATAGGTTAGTTGCCGCAATGTGCCGATGTGTTGTAAGGACTCACACGGGGCGTTCGCTCTCGCAAATGAAAATATTAGATGCACGTGGGCATCGCGTCAAACCGATGAGGCATCTATGATTGTTGAGTGACCGCAAGCAGTATTCGCGGAAAGGTTGTTGAAAAACACTTAACTTCTGAAATAAACGCGGTATAATCGTTTTATCATTATGCCGTCCGACAAAAGGGCGTGTATTGAGAGGCTGAAATGGGAAAAATAGTGAAGTTTTGCAGTTCGTGTGATGAAGGATTTGCCGAGAAATTTGGGTTCTGCCCGAATTGCGGAGCAGCTCTGCAGGCTTTTGAGATGAACCCGCTGGCGGCAGCCGCTCCGGCGGTCGAGCCTCCTCAGCCGGTTGAGACGGCTCCCGTCGTCGAAGAACTTGTTGCTGCTCCGGCCGAAGAAGTCTCTGAACCGATCCTGGAGATCGAAGAGGTACCGGCTGTCGAGGCTGCTCCGATCGAAGAACTTGACGAGATCGAGACCGTTTACACGGCTCCGGCTGAAGAAGCAGTTGAGATCGAAGAGCCGGTCGTCGAACCTGCGGCGAACGTCGTTGAGTCTCCGGTTCATGGAGATTTCGTAAGTATCATTCCCACAACAGTATCTGCGGCTCCGTTTATCGTCACAAACACGCGGAATGCTGATGGCCCGCGTGTCCCTCTCAAGGTGACCCCGATCAAGGACGAAGAATTTCACGTGACCGTGATCGAAGAGAGCAAGGGCCGCGGTACTCGAGCGGGACTTCTCGCTGGTGCGACGGCCTTCATGGTTCTTGCCCTCTTTGTCGGATTGGTAGCTAATCTATTTAGTAAGGATCTCGAAGTTGGGTCGATCAACGAAGACACCTTTTTAGCCTCACTGATCGACGATGTGCCGATGGAAGTTGAGGAAGAGGTACAGAAAAAAGATAAGGATGACGCGGGCGGCGGCGGTGGTGGTGGCCGTGAGGAAGACGAGACGACACAAGGCGATCTAGCTGATCAGACCAAGAATCCGCAGCGTGCCCCGCAGGCGATCCCGCGAATGGAGAATCCATCGCTTGAATTGCCTCCCGCATCGACTCAGGGCAACAAGACTTTTGAAAAGAAATTTGACCGCTTTGGTGATCCAAATGGAAGATTTTCCAACTGGAACAACGGCACTGGCACCGGCGGTGGACAGGGAAGCGGTTCTGGTACCGGCCAGGGTAGTGGGCGCGGAACGGGTGCCGGTTCGGGCTCGGGGTCGGGCTACGGCGGCGGCCTCGGGGACGGAAACGGTAATGGAACGGGTTCAGGCGATGAAGGCGGAGCTCCTCCACCCGTTGTGCCACGTGGCGTCACTCAGGGAATGAAGATCAATTCGAAACCGCGTCCCGGCTACACGGATGCGGCCCGTCAGAACAATATTCAGGGAACCGTGATTCTCCGCGTAACGTTTTTGGGTTCGGGACAGATCGGCAGCGTTTCGGTGGTCAAAGGGCTTCCAAATGGCCTAAGTGAACAGGCGATAGCCGCTGCGAAACGTATTAGTTTCGAACCGGCGAAAACAAATGGCGTCGGACAAACTGTGACTAAGCAGGTCGAATATACTTTCTCGATCTACTAGAGTGTCTGTCCCAGGCGATAAGCAAAGAAAAAGCCGCGTTTGCGGCTTTTTCTTTTTTTAGATCGTATCTCCGTCGCCTTTCGAGTCTTCGTCAAGCTCGTAGCGGTCGCGGTCGCGTTTTCCTATCTTCTCGGTGAAATCCAATGGCTCGTTATCCTGAAAATCTATGCCCATCGCATGGGCATTAGCTTCGACATCGGATTGATCGGGCGTAGGATTGTGGCCAAAGACGCTTTCCGACCCGCTAGTTTCCGCCTCTTCCCATGCCGCGTCGATATCGCCGCCCGATTCGGCTGGAGAAGTCGAAGTGTTATTTTCGATCCTTTCTATCAGCTCTTGTGGAGCGGTGGGGGCATCGTCGATCTCGGCAGCCAGTTCCTGTTGAAACTTCTCGCTCGGAAGCGTCTCGCCACCGTAAAATTCCAGTTCATTGATACTCATCGTTATTCCTCCAAAAGGGTTTTGTCGATGAGATCAGATAAACACCACCGACTGCGACGATGGTATATCAAACCGCTTGCGACAGCGTGTATTCTGGCATACAAGCATGTCGTCCATTCGCACCATGTAGTCCTGGGACTTTTGAAACTGGGCCTTTTGCTGTGGGTTCAGCCCTCTCGGCTCTTGGCGTTTTTTGCGGCGGGTCATCCACCTTACATCATAATCGCCGCGTTCCCGGCAATGAGGACATGAAAAATTCGCCTTTTTTACTTCCTGCTTTTCGTCAAAAATATCGCGCTCGTTCATAAGTCCAGTCTAGCACGAGCTAGACCGACTGTTCACGCAAATATTTAAAGCTAAATATTCCTGTGTCATGTCCGTCCGAGAAGACGAAATTAAGCGCATACCGGCCAACTATGGCGATGGACGAGAACGTGAGGTCATCGGCGATGTTGCGTTCGTCGAGGATCTTTTTGCCGGTCCATTCGTCTACACAGGTCGCGCAGGGGCAGACTCGTCTGAGTTGTGGTGCGGAATAGCGGGTTTCTGAGTCATCCGACCACTTGATTGAAACCTCGCTGTCTGATTCTTCGATTATCTGAGTTGGTTCAAGCATTTATTTCAGTAATTCCGCGACCTTTTGCGGATCGATGCCGTAGTGCGTCGCATGATAGATCGGTTTGCCGTCACGAAGCACAAAGAGTTGTGGCGACTGATGGCGATGGCCGGTGCGCATCTCGACGTCGTTCGACAGATCGCGGTGCTCCTGGATGACGATGACATTTACAACGGCGTCGATTTCCTCGATCAGATACATTACGTGTGAACTAATGCCACACGAATTGCTGTGTTTTAGCAGGGCGACCGGATGCTCGTATGACTCCGCGAAGACGGCGTCAAGGTCTTCGGCGGTATTGATGTATTTGAATGTAGCGGACAAGGTTTAGCTACCTCCGTACGCGCTTATCGGCGGCGGCTCATGGCTGCGATCGTCCGTGATGCGTGGAAAGACCTTTCGATACGCGACGGCGCTGGCCATCATGATCAGCGGCAATGCCAGATAGATGCCAATGCAAAGCATTAGGTAGCCGACGATCGCTACGCAAAACCCGACAGCGATCAAGCTGGCGATCCCCCCAAGATTGTGCCATACCGCCTGTGCGCTAAGCTTCATCGCGGCTATTCCGCCGAGTTTCCTATCCGCGATCAGCGGGAAGGCAAACAGCAGCAGCGTGTGAAAACAGACCATTATGAACGCGACCACGACTTCAACAACGACGACCCCAATGAGCATGGGGATCATCTCGGATTCGCTCATTCGCGGGCCTGCCATTGCCGCGATGATCATTGGTATGTAGATCGCGATGATAAATATGAACATCGGCACCATGATCACGGCAGCGACGATCAGGCTCTGGCCAAAGAACTCAAAACCCTTGAACAGCCGCTCAAACTTAACTTCGTGCCCGTCCATCTTGTCGAACATACAAAGATAAATGCCGCAGATCATCGGCCCAATGATCACGATCGGCACCGCCCCGCCGATCAGAATTCCAACGATAGTTATGCCGAGCATCAGCCAGTACTGATCTTTCATCAGCTCCCAGGCCTCTTTGTAAACCTCGACTCCGCCGATCACGCCGGTGTTAAATTGTTGGTTTTGCATAGATCTTTGCCTTCGTGCCTGAAAGGCACCGATGAAATAGCGTCGGGTGAAACACGACGAAAAAGTCGAACGTTTGTCCGGTCCCTGAAAGGGACCAATATCGCTTCCGCGAATCTGTCCCTTTCAGGGACAATAGCGATATGTCCGATCGAACGTCGGGTTTCACCCGACGCTATTGCATTGATCCCTTTCAGGGATCATGCATTATAAATATCTTTCAAGTAATCACCCACCATCCGATCGCTCGAAAACTGCGGCGTAAGCGTCGCGATCGAATTTTTCATCCTAGCGATCCACTCTGTCGGCAAACCGTCCTCGCCCCGTGAGTAGTAGGCGGGAACGATGACATTCTCGAGCGTTGAATATAGTGACTCTGCATCTTCTGCGTCCATTTGAGACTCCGCCTCGACGTCGAGTTCGCCGATGGCAAAGCCGTTGATCTCGTTGTAACCCTCGATCCACCAGCCGTCGAGGATCGAGAAATTTAGCACGCCGTTCATCGCGGCCTTCATTCCACTCGTGCCGCTGGCCTCCATCGGCCGCCGCGGGACGTTCATCCAGACATCGACTCCGTGAACCAGATAGCGTGCGACTTCCTGATCGTAATCTTCGATAAACACGGCTCGACGCTGCCAGTTTGAATCGTGATTGATCGACATCAGCTTTTGCAGGATTGCCTTAGCCGTTCGGTCCTGCGGATGAGCTTTGCCGGCAAAGACGAATTGAACCGGCCGCTCAGAGTCATCGACGAGTTTTAGAAGCCTGTCAAGATCTGAAAAGATCAGATCCCAACGTTTATAAGCGGCGACACGGCGGGCAAATCCGATTGTCAGAACCTCAGGAGAGAATAATCCTTTCGTACTCTCGTGTTCATGGATCGTATCGATGTCGCCGGTTTCCTTAGCACGCGTGCGCTCACGGATGAAAGCGATCAATAGTTCTTTCAGCACTTGATGCGAAGACCAGATCGCATCGTCGGGCAAAGCTTCCGTCGCATTAGCCCAAGCCGCCTCGTCGCGAACCAGCTCATGCCAATTCTCGCCTATCTCTCGCTCATATATATTCTGAAACGCCGGAGCAACCCACGTCGGAGCGTGAACGCCATTGGTTACCGAAGTGATCGGCACCGCACCCGCGTCCGCCAGATCGGGGAACATCTTGAGCCACAATCCACGTGAGACCTCGCCATGCTTCGCACTCACGCCATTCGCCGAGCGGCACATGCGGATCGCCAATGGTGTCATGCCGAAGAATTCCTTATCATCGCTCAGATCGGCACGGCCGAGAGCGAGAAATTCGCCGTGCGTTAGCTTTAGCGAAGCGATGTATTCATTGCTGAAGCACTCGGCCAACACGGTTGGGTCAAAGGCGTCGTTGCCGGCCGCGACCGGCGTGTGGGTGGTAAAAACGCACTTGCTGCGGACTGTTTCGACAGCACCGGCGAATGATGCTTCTGGGTTGGCGACGATGTGTTCGCGGGCCAATTCGAGCGTCGAGAACGCCGCGTGGCCCTCGTTCAAATGATAGCCCGCAGGATCGATACCGAGCTTTCTGAGCAATCTTACGCCACCAATGCCGAGAACCTTTTCCTGCACGATACGCGTTTCCGTGTCGCCGCCGTAAAGATGGCCCGTAATTAGGCGGTCGACTTCGCCGTTTTCCTCAACATTAGTATCGAGGAGGTACAGCGAAATTCGACCGACCGAAGCATGCCATGCCTGAGCCACTACCTCGCGGCCCCGAATGCCGACCGAAACTTTGACTCGGTTACCACTTTCGTCAAAAACGGGCGTCAGCGCGAGTTCCGATTCGAAAACGTCATTGTAAGACTCTTCCTGCCAGCCGTCATGCCCAAGTTTCTGCCGGAAATAGCCATAACGATAGAGCAACCCGATCCCGACTAGCGGCAGATCGAGATCGCTAGCTGATTTAAGATGATCGCCGGCGAGAATGCCTAGGCCACCGGAGTAATTTGGCAAGGAATTGTGAACACCGTATTCCGCACAGAAGTATGCGAACTTGGTCGTGGCCCGTGGTTTGGCGGTCAGTCCGAGATAAGCCTTTTGTTTCTCCGCAAACCGTTGCAAACGCTCGACATAGCTCGTATCCGCAGCTTTCTGATATAGCCGCAACATATTCACTCTCTTTCAGGAATGCGCGAGGATTCTGCTCGCATTTATCCCAAAGCGTGGGGTCGAGTTCGCGAAAAAGAGCCGTGCCCTCGGGCTGCCAGGACCAATAAAAATTAGCCGAGACCGCATCGAGCGATTCCAGATTCTCGGGCAAACTCCGGTTCAGCTCAAAATCCGTTCGAAACGTCGGTTTTGCTTGAGTACTTACTGCTTGAGTGGCGATATCGGTCGATGCCTCCGTCATAATTCGTAGCTTTTCGGTAAGCAATGAATATAAACGAATGGCGAACGAGTATCAACACAAGTCGCCAGACTGATAACTGAAAACTCGAAACTTGCAACTGTCGATATCCCGCTTCGACATCAGAGTTCGCTCAGGATCTGTCTCCCTGAGTCAGATGCCCCACCGGCATAAATCGGTAATGCACCGCCACAACTAGACCGAAGACCGCGCCCACTACCACCAACAGTCCTGTGATCTTTATATAGTTCGCAAAATTGCCGAGGCCCATGATCCACCACAGGATACCCATCACAACGCCACCGGCGGCGAAGAACAATGGGATCTTTACGAATTGATAACTAAATCGACGCGGCTTTTGCTCGCGGCTTCGGAAGACTATCGGCTTCAAACGATCATATTCCCACGCGACAAGAAATGTTGCCGCGAGAGTCATCAGAATCGTGATCACCCACGTTCCTTTGAAACCAACGGACGCCGTAAGCACCGCGATATTTGCGATTATCGGCAGGAAAAGTAATGCCCCGAGATGTGCAGTTCGCGGGAAAAGCAGCAGCAAAGCCGCGATCATCTGGCCCCAGCCGAGGAATTCGTAGTAGAAACCCGTTTGATAAAGCGCGTTGAAATAATGCCCCACCGGATTAGAATCCGGTAGCGATGTGAAAGGTTGATGAATGATCTTGGTATAGCTCGGCGGAATAAATCCGATCGCCAGCAAAACACGCGTAAACGCCGCAAAAAGCTGTAGCCACCAGCGTCTCGTCAGCGAGACATGCAGATCATCGAGGGTGTGTTCGAGTTTCATACGATTGTGTAACGATAAGTTCACCCCAAAAGTTTAGGCGATGATAGCGCAGCGTTCGGCGATTCGATATAATCTCCGTTTTGCGAATACCAATATGAAACTCGATATCATCCCTGTTAAATGGTCCGACGAAGGTGTTTTGATGCTTGATCAGCGGTTGCTGCCGACTGAGGAAACGTGGCTGACGCTGCGTGATTATAATGCTGTGGCGGACGGGATCCGCGACATGGTCGTGCGTGGGGCACCGGCGATCGGCGTTTCGGCGGCGTATGGAATGGCGTTGGGGGCAAAGCAGTTTGTCGGCACCACGGTCGTCGATCTCGAGGACGAACTCGAATTCATCAGCGACGTCCTCGCCAAAACGCGCCCGACCGCCGTCAATCTCTTCTGGGCGATCGACCGCATGAACCGCACTTTCCAGAGCAGCCAAATCGGAAGGGAAATCGGTCAGCGAGATCAAGCAGATCATGCTCGACGACGCCAAGGCGATCCACGAAGAAGATATCGAATCCCAGCGGCTGATCGCCCAATTCGGCGGCGAACTGCTCGCCGATAACGACACTGTCCTAACGCATTGCAATGCCGGAGCACTCGCGACCGGCGGCGTTTGGGGCACCGCCCTCGGAGTCATTCGCGGAGCCGTAAACCAAGGCAAAAACATCGCCGTCAGCGCTGACGAAACGCGTCCATACCTACAAGGAGCACGCCTGACCGCATGGGAACTAATGGAGGACGACATCCCGGTCACGCTCATCACCGACAACATGAGCGGCCACGTCATGAAAAAAGGCCGCGTCCAAGCCGTCGTCGTCGGCTCCGACCGCATCGCCGCCAACGGCGACGTCGCCAACAAAATAGGCACCTACATGGTCGCCGTCTTAGCCCACCGCCACGGCATCCCCTTCTACGTCGCCGCCCCATTATCGACGGTGGATTTGAATTGCCCCACCGGCGAAGAGATCCCCATCGAAGAACGCGACCGCTCCGAGATAACCCACGTAAAAGGCACTCAACTAGCCCCGGATGGGGTGGGCGTCTCCAACTATGGCTTCGACGTAACGCCGAATGACTTAGTGACTGCGATCATCACCGAAAAGGGTGTTGCGAGAGCACCGTACACCGAGAGCTTGAAAAAGCAGTTTGAAATATAGGGGTTTAGTTTAACCGATCAAGATCACTCTTTTTCCAGGATTCGTCCTTGAAGTAATATATTCGGCGATCCGGCTTCATCCCGGTGAACTTACCTTCAGTTAGCGAAATGCCATAAGCCGTTCGGCACAGAGGTTCGGTCCAGTCGTTGCCGTTGGCGAGGTAGGTTTTGATCTTTTCGCTGTCGGCGCCCATTTGGAAGACCATGGGGACGGCTTCGCCGACGGGGAAGTCGCTGAACCAGGCGTCGCCGGTGCACCAAGAAGCGAGGGCGGTCATGGTGAGCGGGGTTTGCGGCGGGAGCTGTTTGCGGATCTCGGTCATTAGCGAGCGATAGAACTGGCGCTCGGATACGACGGCGTCGAAGTCGATCTGCACCGCCTTGACATCGGGCAGTTCAAGCGTTTTTTTGACTAGAAATGTGATCTTGCTGATGGCCGAAACATCGAGTTTTGGCCGCCGGGTCGTCTCTTTGCTTGTTTCGATACGTGTGACTGCGATCAGATAGGTTCCGGGTGGGACATCTAGAGTTTGACGGCGTTGTTGGGGTGAAACGCGGTCGCTTTCGATATTAATGGTTTGGGCGAGGAACGCCACGCCGAATTGATCTGAATCTATAAAACGCAGGTCCTCGGGGCGTTCCCATGCCCATAGGAATTTGCCCGGCATCTCAAGCGTAGGCCGCGATGGCGCACACGACAGAGACGTCGCTATAATGGTCAGGAAAACTATTGCTCGTAACACCTTCATATTCTATCGCATCGAGACAGATGGACGATAGGCAAAGGCGGCGGCGATTGTTATACTCGAAAACTGAATGGTGATTCATTTATGATCGAACGTGAACAGATACCGATGGACGTCGTTCTTGTAGGCGCCGGGCCTGCGAATCTTGCGGCGGCTTTGCACCTCAAAAACGAGATCGTCAAACACGACGAGATGATCGAAAAAGGCTTTAAGAAAGGCCGCAAGATCGGCGAGCTTGAGATCGCGATCGTCGAGAAAGGCTCGTTTGTCGGGGCTCATATCTTGTCGGGAGCCGTGATGGACCCGATCGCGATACGCGAGCTGATGCCCGATTTTATCGCCGAGGGCTGCCCGGTCGAATCGGTCGTGACGGAAGATGCGTTTTGGTATCTGACCGAGAAAGGCGGGATCAACGCACCGCTCGTGCCGCCGCCTCTAAAAAATAAGGGGAAATACATCGTTTCTCTTAGCAAAGTTTGCGAATGGCTTGGCGAAAAATGCGAGGCTGCGGGCATCAATATCTTTCCCGAATTTCCAGCGTCCGAAATTCTTTATGATGAGAAAGATGCCGTTATCGGCGTTCGAACGGGCGACAAAGGAATCGACAAAGAAGGCCATAAGAAGGCGAATTTTGAGGCGGGCGTCGATCTGCTCGCAAAGGTCACCGTGCTCGGCGAAGGCTCGCGCGGCTCGCTCGCGAAGCAATTGATGTCGCGTCTCGGCCTGATGGAAGGCAAAGAGCCGCAGGTTTTTTCGCTTGGCATCAAAGAGCTTTGGGAGTTGCCGGAAGGCAATTTCACCGAGGGAAAGGTCGTACATACGCTCGGATTTCCCTCTGACACAAGGACTTACGGCGGTGGATGGATCTATGGGTTGAAAAATAATGTCGTCTCGATCGGCTACGTCACAGGACTCGATTACGAAGACCCGATGATCGATCCGCATGCGGAGTTTCAGAAATTTAAAACTAATCCAAAGGTCGCCGCAGTTCTCGCGGGCGGAAAGATGATCAAATACGGGGCGAAGACGATCAACGCCGGTGGATATTTTACGATGCCGCGTCTTTACGCAGATGGCGTTTTGATCGTTGGCGATTCAGGTTCATTTTTGAACGGCCAACGCATCAAGGGCATCCACACCGCGATGAAAAGCGGAATGCTCGCAGCCGAGACGATCGTCGGGGCGTTCGAACATGAAGACTTTTCAAGCAAAACGCTCAAGCACTTCGACGAAAAAGTTAATCTGAGCTGGATCTACGACGAACTGCATCCGGTACGTAATTTCCACGGAGCCTTCCAAAAAGGCCGCTGGTCGGCGTTGCTCAACACTGGCCTGCAATTCCTTACCCGCGGGCTCGCATGGGGCTTTATGCCAAAAGAGCACCATGTCGCGGGGCATGAAAGGATGGGAAAAGTGGTCAGCGGTCAGCGGTCAGCGGTCAGGCAAGGAACTGGGCCGAATGACCATCTGCGTTTAGATCGATATTCGAAAGTTCCATTTGATAAGGAGCTAACCTTCGACAAAGTTACCGATGTTTTCTACGGAGCGGTCGCCCACGACGAAGACCAGCCGTCGCACCTGCATGTTCTCGACACCGAGATCTGCGCGACGCGATGTGCCGAGGAATATGGCAATCCGTGTCAGCGCTTTTGCCCGGCGGCGGTTTACGAGATGGAACAGAACGTGACGACCGGGCGAAAGGAGCTAAAAGTGAATTTTAGTAATTGCGTTCACTGCAAAACGTGCGACATCGCCGATCCGTACCAGATCATCAATTGGGTCACGCCTGAAGGCGGCGGCGGGCCGAATTATAAGGGAATGTAGGTGGTCAACAGAGCACACAAAAAATTAGGCCGCCAGAAATGGCGGCCTAATTTTGTCTCTTGCTAGAGCCACTATGTGTTTGGTTTTGTTTCAGGAAGCTGATCTGTGAAAGTGAAGTTGACCTTACGGTTCTCGAATTCACGCATCGCGATACGCGTTGGCTTGGTCTTCCTGATGTCCGCATCGACACGCGGGATCGCACCGCGTTGGAGCTGTTTGCTACGTTGAGCGGCCAAGATGATCATTCGATATTTCGAATCGATCACTGGCGGATCGATGATCTCTTCTTGTGTCGCTTCGTCTATTTGTTCCTCGATGTCTTTCTCGTCAGCCATATAGTTTTGCCTAATCTCCTTCGAATAGATGCCTAGAAGCATCGAAACTATCAAGAATACCTTGAATGGCACTGGTTTGTCTATCCGTAGATTGACGTTCGGCGCAAATGATGGATGCGATCTGGCGTGCGGCGGTCGAGAGGTCTTCGTTTACTATCACGTAATCAAAGCTCGGATACTTCATGACTTCGTCAAATGAGTTCTTGAGGCGCGTGCGAAGTCCGGCTTCGTCCTCCGTATTTCTCGCCGTCAAACGGGCTCGTAGCACCTCAAATGAAGGCGGCAAGATAAAGATGCTGATCCTCGCCCCGTCAAGTTCCGGCTTTGCCATCATCTGTAGTGCGCCCTGCACGTCGACCTCAACGATCAGATCGCGCCCGGCACTAAAAACCTTGCGGCTTTCTGCAAGTGATGTTCCGTACAGATTGCCGTGCACATTCGCGTACTCGAGAAAATCACAGGCTTCGATCCGCTGTTCAAATTCGTCGTGGCTGATAAAGAAGTACTCGCGCCCTTCTTCCTCCCCAAACCGTTTTGGTCGAGTCGTGTGTGAACAGGAATATCCCAGATCCGGCAACATCCCACGCACCTCTTTGATCAGCGTACCTTTGCCGCCGCCGGAGGGGGAACTGATGATAATAAGATTGCCCTTCATCTCTTTTGGTAGTCAGCGAAAGACTGACTAATAGCGTCCGTCAACTATTCAACATTTTGCACTTGCTCGCGAATTTTCTCAATCTCACTTTTGATCGCCAGCGAATTTTCTTTGATGACCATGTTGTTCGTCTTCGAAGCGATCGTGTTTGCCTCTCGATTTAGTTCCTGCGTGAGGAAGTCGAGGCGTTTGCCGACGTCGCTGGTCTCGGCCATTATTTTGCGAAAATGCTCGATGTGCGTTCGCAGTCTCGCGATCTCTTCGGCGATCTCGGCTCGGTCGGTTAGGTATGCAACTTCCTGAGCGAGCCGAGCTTGGTCTAGTTCGATCTGTGAATCTGTTCTGGCCAGAGCCTCGTTTACACGTTTGATCAACCTCGCCTGAAACTCATCCGAAACGGCTGACGAGTGAGCTTCGATCGTCGGGATGCGTTGTTCGATGCTGTTGAGTAGCGTCGTGAGTTCACCTTGCAGCAGCGAGCCTTCTTTTTCTCGCATGATCTCGAGAGCATCGATCGCTTCCGTAAATGAGTTTTCGATCGCCGCAAGAAACTCGGGGCTGGGCTCTTCTTTCTTCGTCGTGACCACATTTGGCAGGCGGGCGATGACGTTGAGGTCTGGCTCGCCTGACAATCCGAATTCTTCCTGCATCTCTTTCATCGCCGCGAGAAATCCTTTGATGAGCGGACGGTTTAGTTCGAAGGTGGCATCGTCGTTCCGGTCGTACTGCAAATTTACCTCAACACGTCCGCGGGCGAGGCGGTTGCTGATGATCTTCTTGACAACCGATTCGAGTGCCTGCAATTCGCTAGGCAGCCGGAGACTGATGTCGAGAAAGCGATTATTCACGGTCTTTAGTTCGACCGAGATCGAGAATTTGTCATCCGAAACGGCCGAGCGGCCAAAGCCTGTCATTGATCTCATAATTCGTTTTCCACTTCTTCGTCTGCAAATTGTAGTTCGTAGAGCTTTTTGTATGTGCCGCTCATCGCGAGTAGCTCCTCATGTGTACCGGTCTCAAGTATCCGGCCTTTTTCCATCACTACGATCTTGTTTGCCTTTCGGACCGTTGAAAGGCGATGTGCGATCACGATCGACGTCCGGTCCCGCATCAAGTTTGCGAGAGCTTGCTGGACGATCGATTCACTTTCCGTATCTAAAGCTGATGTTGCTTCGTCGAGGATCAACACATGGGCATCCATCAAAACGGCTCTGGCGATCGCTATGCGTTGCCGCTGGCCGCCTGAAAGAAGAACTCCGCGTTCGCCGACGAGCGTATCGTAGCCGTTTGGCAATTGGGCGATAAATTCATCTGCCAACGCGATACGTGCGGCTTCAGCGATCTCAGCTTCGGTCGCACCGGGTTTTCCATACGCGATGTTCTCTTTGATAGTGTCATTGAACAGAACTGTTTCCTGCGTGACCAAAGCCATCTGCTCCCGCAGGCTCTTGATCGTTGCATCACGCAGATCGACGCCGTCCCAGAGGATCGCACCTTCTTTAGGATCGTAGAGCCGCTGGATCAATCTGGTAAGGCTCGATTTGCCGCCGCCGCTTTCGCCAACGAGGGCGACGGTTTCGCCCTTATCCACCTCAAGATCGATATTTTTTAGAATAGAGCGTTTGTTATTGCGATAGCTGAATGAAACATGTCCGATACGGATCGACGTTTTTAGTGGTTCAAGTTCGACTGCATTGTCCTTTTCGGGGAGTGTTTCGTCTTGATCAAGAATGCCCCAAACGTCCTTCGCGGCCGCAAACGCTTTGGTGATCTCGTTGTGCTGACGCGATATCTTTCGCATCGGATCGTAGCTGCGGAAAAGAAAGAAAATGAACGTAAAGAACTGGGACGGGTCGAGCCGAGCCGCATTTATCTCTTGCAGGCCAAAGAAGAATAGAACGACGACGGCCACCATTCCAACTAGTTCGATGGACGGTGGAGAAAGAGCCGAGATCCCGGCCGAACGAAGATTCGCACGTGCGATAAGGCTGGCGACATCCATGAATCGCTTTTTCTCACGTTGCTCCGAACCATATGCTTTAACTATGACCTGATTCGAGATTGTTTCCTGTGCTGTATCGCTAAGCCTCTTGTTTCCCTCTAACGAGACATCGGCGAGCTTTCGCAAACGGCGGCTAAAATTCGAAGTTAGAAAGGCTATGATCGGGGCGATGATTAGCGAGCCAAGCGTCAGCCGCCAGTTAAAATAGAATGCCGCACCGAGAAAGAAGACCAACATGAATGACTCACGCAGCACGTCGCGTAGATTGGACGAAACCGCCATCTCGATCGCCGAACAACTCACCACGAGACGGGAAACGAGAAAATTTGTTCGATGGCTCTCGAAGAAGACCGTCGACTGATTCAACAGATGCGAATATAGTTCCGCTCGGAGTTTCAAAACGACCGATTGCCCGATCTTTGCCATCAAATAAGATGAAAAATACTCCGCGAAGCCCTTGGCTATTGTAAATCCGACCAGCAACAGTGAGATAACGATCCATGCCCGATACCAGTCGTCACGCGGGATGAGGCTGTTGAGGTCGAAGAGCGTTTTGGATTCCGTTGCGGGAATTGGCGAAAACTGATCGAGTAAAGGCACCAAGAGAGCACCAGTTGCCGTCTCGAAGACCGCCATGAGCACCATAGCGATCATCGCTAAGGCAAACGTTGCCCAATATGGTCGTACGTAATGAAGTAGTCGTTTGAAATCGTTCATTCGGCTTGGCAAACGGCGAACTGTAAATGATTGAATATACTTTACTTGGCTTTGTTGTGTCCACGAATGAACCTTTGCAACTTTCAAATCATCTGTGGCATCTTTTGTTCAAGGGAAATTCCGCGCCTGGGAGAGGTCTATGAAAAATCCGAATCTACTGAAATTGGTAGCTCTGAGTCTGGTGTTACTCGCATTTGGTCTGTCAGTCATTGGCCAGGTGGATGTTGCCCGCAAGACGACAGCGATCACGTATCCGCTCGACGAAACGGTTAAGGTTCAATTTCGCGGTACAACGCGATTTCCGCGAATGAAGGGTGAGGCGACGGTCAAACGGACAACGCGAAGCGGGACGAGAATCGAGCTTTCGGTCGATAAGATGCCTCGACCGTTTGAACTTGGGGCCGGATATGCGACCTACGTCGTTTGGGCGATCTCGCCTGCCGGTCAGGCGGATAATCTTGGTGAGATCAGACGCAGCGGGCTCTTTTTTATCGATTCAAAACTAGCTGTCACGACGTCGCTTCAAACCTTCGCTATCATCATCACTGCCGAACCTCACTTCATGGTAACGCGGCCGAGTCAGGCGATAATGCTTGAAAACCTGTATCCCGTGGCTCAAAACGGGCAGAGAATTCCGACCTCGCCTTCGATATCTTACTTCGGCAATTCGAGCGATTTTTTCCGTGACCCGCGCACTCCCGAGATAGCAGAGACGGATTATGCGAAGACGCCTTCAGCGATCTTACAAGCAAAACAGGCAGTTGCTTTAGCCCGCTTTGCCGGTGCCGAACGGGATGCGGCGACGGAGTTGGCCGAAGCAGAAACACTCTTGCAGAACGCGACGAGCGCGTGGCAGGCAGGCCGCGATGCAGATACCGTCGACATAGCCGCGAGGCGTTCGATCGAGGCCTCGCTTCGGGCAGAGTCGATGGCTCAGCAACGGAAGTCTGCCCGCGAGAAACGAAATGAGCAGATTAGGAACGATTCCGAGATCCGCGCCGCCGAGAGCAAATATACTGACGCTCAGTCAGAGATAGCCGACCTCAAACAGGAACTCGCACGCGAAACTCGTAACCGCGAACTTGCTGAGCGTGATGCGATGAACTATTCGTCACAATTACGGGAGCTCCGTGACGAGAATGGCCGGCTTCGCGAAGAGCTTGGACGTACAAAAGTTGAGGTGGAGACGGCAAACGCAAAGCTTGCGGCAGCCGTGGCGGCGGCCGAGAACGAGCGTAAGGCAGTGCTTGCGAACAACGACAAAGCTTCAAAAGAAGCTGAGATACGTGCCGCTGAACCTGGCTTGATGAATTCGCTCAAAGCATTTGGCACCGTTTCCAAGACCGATCGAGGGATTGTCCTGACTCTACCGGAAACCTGGTGGACTTCGACCCGCTCGAGTACTCTGATCAACGCCGCAAGTGGAAAGTTGACCAACCTCGGCGATCTACTGGTTAGCAATCCGAGCTACAGAATTACCATCGAGTCGCACACAGATAATGCCGGTGATGCCAACGCTATCCAAACTCTGACCGAGAACCGTGCCTATGCGGTTGCCGAGAAACTGGCCGCGATCGGCGTCCAAGAGGGCCGCATCGTGGCTAAGGGCCTCGGTGCATCGCTACCAGCGTTTCCAAATACAACTGCAGCTAATCGTGCGAAGAATCGGCGGGTGCAGCTGATCTTGTCTTTGTATCTACCGTAATTAGTTTCGCAAGACAATTATTCGATGCGGGGGGAGGCCGAGCATGCATTCGTCGCCTACCTTGAGGCCCACAACTTTGAATACGCGTGTTTCGAGCGTAAGTCCACCGGCGTCGAATTCGATGAGCGTACTTGCCCCGCGGAATTTTATCGCGGTGACGACGCCTTTCAGGAGATTGTCTTCTGGGAAAGATGCTCCCATTGACATTGCGATCTGTTCGGGACGGATGGCGAGGGTGACATTTTGATTTATGGCACCGAGGCGTCCTTTTTCGATCGGTTGGGCGAAAATGCGATGAGCTCCGTCGATCGTATAGAATTCGGGAATTTGGTCGTCGGAGGACGACAAACGCCGGGCTACAATGAGGTTATTATCGCCGGTCGTACGGGCGATCTTGACGGAACCCGGCTCTTCGTAGATCTCCTGTGGCGTTCCGGTTTGGACTATCTCACCTTCGTCGATGACGGCGACCTCGTCGGTCAGTTCGATGATCTGTTGGAAGTCGCTCGATGCGAAGAAAATCGTTCGACCGGTTGTTTGAGCCGCCTTTCGAATATCGACGAAACATCGTTCCCGTTGGCCGGCGTCCATTTCGCTAAATGGTTCGTCGAGCAACCAGATCTTTCGCGTGTCATTCGATGTCTTTTCAAATCTCGACAGCTGGATCTCGCCGCCGGCACCTTTGGCAAAAACGCCGTCAAGAAGTCCCTTGAGTCCGCCCTCACCGTGTCCGATATGGAGAGAAATGCCTCGCTCCTTTGGTTTTTGCTTGGTGATATCGATGCCGTCAACGACAACTGTACCGCCGCTTGATTTGATCGTCCCTGCGATTATGTTCAGAAGCGTCGATTTGCCCGAGCCGGATGCTCCAAAGATGCCGACAACGCTGCCATCCGAGACCTCGAACGACACGTCGCGAAGTGCCCATTTATTACCAAAACGCTTCGATATTTTATTGATCTCAAGTGGCATAAGTAATCGAAAATGAAACTTTTACGGCCATTTTTCGTGCAAAGAAAAGTATGCCTGTTGTCATCAAAGTAAAGCAAGTATAGACTGAAAATGATGGACGACAAGCCCAGTTTGAAAAGAAAAGTGCTCCATGCCGGCGGCTGGCAGGTGGCAAAACGCGTTGCGAAAACGATCCCGTTCGGCGGCACAGTCGTCGCGGTCATTCTGGTTGGGAGTGATATCAGAAACAAAGGCGTGGTGAATGGCATTATCAATTCCAGCATCGACGCGATCCCATTTGTCGGACTTGCTAAGAATGCGGTTGAGTTAGTCAGAGGCGATTTTCTGCCTGACAAGAAGAAAAAGTAATGAATAAAGTAAACAGATCGATACTCTTTGCTACGATCGTCGGAACTACGTCGTTGATCGTCTTCGCTCAGGCTCCAATATCCAAACCGCTCGCAACTCCGCCGCCGGCCGCCAATACTGCCGAGATCATCAGCCGTGACCGGGATCTTGTCGAAACACCGATCACCGTTAAAGCGCCTGAGAAAGTAGTTGAGAAACCGGTTGCGACCCCAGGTGTCGGCGAGCTTATGGAGCGGATCAAGAGGCTCGAGGCCGGACAAACAAGCACGTATGACGAAAAGCAAAAGCGTCTGTTGCTCAATCTTGACATTCTCACGCGAGCCGAGCAGCGGAGTGAGTCGCTCAGAAAGCAGCTTTTCGAGATGATCGAAAAGGAGAATACAGTTCGATCACGTCTTGATCAGCTCGAATTTGAAAGCCGCCCGGAAGTGATCGAACGTGCGCTGCAACTCAACGGTTCGATGAAACCCGAAGACGTCCGTGACAATCGCCGCAAGAGCCTCAACGCTGAGAAGGCAAACTTAAATTCGTTGCTCACAGAGATCCAATCCTCCCGCGCAAGCCTCAACCTTAACTTCATGAAGGCCGAACAAATGGTCGAGTTACTTCGCGTAAAGCTTGAAAAGGACATCACCGATTCCTTCCTGAAGGACGAACCGGATCTTCGTGATCCGGCGAGTTAACGACCCAACTCAAAAGAAAATCAAAAAAGGCGTCGTGAGGCGCCTTTTTCTTTGCAAGAAACTACAACTTCATCCGTTCCTTCTAGCGTCATACGAAATGCATCATAGCGTTAATTGGAGAGATTTTATGAAGCTCAGGTACTTCGGTGTTGTTCTCGGTGTGGTTGTAGCCGCGCTTTTTTCTTCGTTTTCGGTGAGTGCCCAGGGCATTATTGTGCCGATAATTTGCGATATCAGGCCCTGCCGGCCGGTACCGCGGCCGATGCCGCAGCCGCTGCCGAACGCGCTGCCGGTCAAATCTATCACGCTCACTACCAAGATCAACGGACAGGTGGCGACAACGCATGTCGAGCAGGTCTTTCGCAACGATACGCAGTACACGCTGGAGGGAACGTACTTTTTCCCTATACCCGAAACGGCGTCGATCGTGGAATTTTCGATCTGGGAAAATGGCAAAAAGCTTGTAGGCGAAGTTCGTTCGCGCGAGGAAGCGAGACGGATCTATGACGAGATCGTTCGTCGTCAACGCGATCCCGGCCTGTTCGAATACGCTGGGAAAGATCTTTTTCAGGCATCGATCTTTCCGATCCTGCCGAATTCAGACAAAAAGCTCGAGATGACGTACACCGAGGTTCTCAAGGCCGAATCGGGAACAGTCGCTTATCGATATCCGCTCGGGACGGGCCGGAATGTCTGGTCGCGTCCGGTCAGGCCGATGAACAGAAGGTCTTCGCGGCGGCAATATGCCAAGCAGCAGTTCGGGACTGTATCGGGCACGATCGAGATCGTCGGACGAGAAGCTTTGCGAAACATTTATTCGCCGACGCATTCCATCGAAGTAAAACGTAAAAGCGAGACGGCGGCGATCATTTCCTTTGAGACGAAAAGCAACGATACTGATTTTCAGCTTTTCTATGGCCTGTCGAACGGCGATTTTGGGATGTCGCTCGTCACTTATCGTGAGCCTGGAAAAGACGGTTACTTTTTGCTGATGCTATCCCCGAAAGACAATATTTCGGAGAGGGAACTGGTGAGCAAGGACATCGTTTTTGTGCTCGACACCAGCGGTTCGATGGCGGACGAAGGAAAAATGGAAAAGGCTCGAAAGGCGTTGCTATTTGGCGTGCGAACGCTACGAGATGGCGATCGGTTCAATATTATTAACTTCGCCGGTGAAGAGCATTTGATGGAACGCGGTCTGATCACGGCGAACGCGGAGGGCAAAAAGCGCGGTGAGGAATTTGTAAGCAAACTCCAGCCGACCGGCGGCACGAATATCAATGACTCGCTCATCGCGTCGCTAAAGCAATTCGAAAAAGGCGATCGCCCGAAAATGCTCGTCTTTATGACCGACGGAAATCCGACCGTTGGTGAGCAGAATGTTGAGAAGATCATCAATAATCTAAAGGCGACGAAAAACGTTGATGTTCGGATCTTTCCATTCGGGTTTGGTTACGATGTAAACACCACTTTGCTCGACCGGCTCGGTTCAGAGAATTCGGGAATTTCAGATTATGTCCAACCTAAAGAAGATCTTGAGATCAAAGTGTCGACCTTTTTTTCGAAGGTAAGCTCGCCAGTTTTGTCCGATCTCGATCTCGATCTCGGGCCGGTGCTGACCGATTTCACATACCCGCGGAAGCTCACCGACCTTTTTCGCGGGATGCAGATGACGATCATTGGGCGTTACAGAAATACTAACGATCTCAAGAACATCACACTTCGCCTTACCGGAAAAGCCGGAAAAGAGAGCCGCAGTTTTGCCTACAACGATCTCGATTTTCCGCTCCGAAATGAGGACAACAATTTCCTGCCGCGTCTGTGGGCGAGTCGCCGCGTCGGTTGGTTGCTGGAGCAGATCAGAGCTAATGGTGAATCAAAAGAGACTCGTGAAGAGGTGGTCGAACTCGGCACTCGCTACGGACTTGTGACGCCTTACGCGTCGTATCTTGCGACCGATGGTTCGATGGCGAATGCACAGGGAGCCACCGCGGACATGATGCTCAGATCGGCACCAGCGGCCAAGGCTATGAAGGATAAGAGTGGAGCGGGAGCCGTGCGAATGAGCGTTCAGCAGAACACGATGCAGGCAAATGCCAGCGTTTCTGTAGATGAAAGAAAAGAAGAAAGCGAACAGATCGTGCTTCGAAACACGATCAACAATCAGTTCGTGGCCAATAAGAACTTCATCAATCAAAGCGGCGTCTGGATCGATTCGGATTTCTCTGAAACTGCGAGGCTCACGGAAACCTCGATCAAATTCGCGAGCGACGAGTATTTCCGGCTGATCACCAATGAGCCATCGCTTGCTCCATATCTGTCACTCGGCGAGCAGGTTGTAGTCGTTTGGAAAGGCAAGGTCTACCGCATTACGAAATAGCGGGAAACCGGAAGGCCGTAATTAACATCCGAAAAGGTGATTTTTGACCATCGAAACTATATTCTAGTGGTCTAGGTCACCTTTTTCGGCAATGATCGGTATTGGTAATTACCTGTTATCGCAGGTGGTTCTGACTGGAGGAAATGTTTTGAGACAAGCGATACTTCTCACTGTGCTTACACTTGTTTGCGGCGTTTTTGCTTTTGGACAGGCGGGCTGGATACTCAAGCCGACCAATGTTCAGGGTGATCTTATTGCTGTGTATTTCACATCGTCCGAACGCGGGTGGATCGCTGGTGACAACGGCTTTCTTGCCTCGACCAACGACAGCGGCCGCACTTGGATGCCGTATCAGCTCAACACTACTGAAGACATTAACGAGATCTATTTTCGAAACGACGACAATGGATATCTCGTCGCCGGGCGAAAGATGTTCATCACGCGTGACGCCGGTAAGAATTGGCAGGAAACGCGAATATATCGCGGAAGCGATTTTGGAGCGGGACGGCCGGAGTTCTTGAGTATCCGTTTTTCGGATAAGAAACGCGGCTATGTGATCGGTTCGGTTCTCAAGAAGAGTGGCGATGAAGAAGTTGTCGTAGATTCGCTTCTCATGCGGACCGAGGATGGCGGCGAGACATGGCGTCGGCTGAACGTCCCGACCAAGACCGAACTATTTCATCTCGATTTTAATGACAATTCCCACGGCTGGATCGTCGGCGACGAAGGCGTCATTCTTAGCACTACCGACGAAGGTAATACTTGGCGTAAACAGGCTTCAGGCACCCAGATGCCGCTTTATAACGTGGATTTCCGCGACGATAATAACGGCTATGCTGTCGGCAAAGGCGGCATCATTCTCCGCACCGAAAATGGAGGTGCGAACTGGGACAAGGTCGATTCCAACTTCCGCGAAACGCTGATGCGCGTCGATTTTGCCGATGACAAGAACGGCTGGATCGTCGGCTACGGCGGCAACATCCTCCGCTCTGCTGATCGCGGCAAAAGTTGGGTCCGCCAGGAAAGCAACACCCGCGACCGCATTTACGGCCTATACATGGACAAAAAATACGGATGGGCCGTTGGTTCCAAGGGGCTCGTCCTCCAATTCAAGAAATAATTAACAAAAATTGCCCTCCGATGGCTGTATCAGTTAACACTTTGGTAATTCTGTGCTATATTGCATAACAAATTCCAAGGGTTTTCCGTACACTCATCACAATTTTTGATATCTATCTGTTTTCTTTGGAGGGAAAAGATGCTTAGAAAGCGAGTATTCAATACGCTAGTAGTAGTTGCGTTGATGTCGATGTTCTCAATGATCGCCTTAGCGCAGGGAACAACGACGCGTATTACCGGTGTTGTAACCGATACCTCGGGAGCCGCCGTATTAGGCGCTACCGTCAAGATACAGCGCGACGGCTCGTCCGCCGCTCTGACGACTCAAACAAACGACGACGGACGATATGTCTTTGATCTGATCCAGCCGGGAACCTATACGGTGACCGTCGAAAAGGCAGGTTTCAAGAAGTTTGTCTCGTCGAAAAATAATGTCCTCGTCAACCAACCGGCTGCTGTAAATGCGGCTCTTCAGGTCGGCGATGTGTCCGCAGTTGTCTCGGTCGAAAGTTCGGCTGAGGCAGTTCAGACCGCGAGTTCCGGTAACTTTGGCGGAACTGTCGATCAGCGGACTATCGAGTCGCTTCCGATCGTCGGAACCCGCGGCCGTAACCCGCTCGACATCTTGAATTTCCAGCCCGGCGTGACGAACGGTGCAAATACCGGCGGCGGTGTTCACGTGAATGGTTCGCGAGACCGTGCATTTAACTTCACCCTCGACGGTATCGATATCAACGAATCTACGGCCGGCGGTTCAAACTTTACACCGCTTCGTCCAAATCCGGATTCGATCCAGGAATTTCAGATCGTCACTAGCGGCTTCACAGCCGAGCTGGGCCGCAGCAGCGGCGCTCAGGTGACATTTGTTACACGTTCGGGAACGAATCAGTTCCGAGGGAGCGTATTTGATTATTATCAGACACCGCGATTTTTGGCACGCAGCTACGCAGCCAATGTAAACAGTACTGCGAAAGAGCAGTTCGTTCAGCATATCTTTGGTGGTAGCTTTGGCGGCCCGCTGTTCAATCCCGGGCTCGGTGAAGGCAATCCCTTTTCGCTTCTTCGCGACAAAGCTTTCTTCTTCGTGAATCTGCAGATGCTACGGGCATACGACAGTCTGCTGCAGACGCGTACGGTTTATACCCAGTCCGCTCGGCAGGGCATTTTCCGTTGGGTTCAGGGCGGAGTAAACGGAACCGGAGCGGTCAACGCTGATGGTTCACCTGTCAATCCACCCTGTAGTGCGACGGTCACAACGGGCTGCGTCAACTCATACAACATCCCGACAGGCACAGCGATCTCGCTCGATCCGCTGCTCATGAGCTACATCAACTCGATGCCGTTGCCTAACAGCTTCAGTGCTACTGGCGACGGTTTGAATACGGCCGGTTATCTTTTCAATTCACCACAGAATGAAAAGCAATACGATTTCGTAACGAAGTTAGACTTTAAGCTTAACGACGAGAACAACGTTTATGTCCGCTACGCACAGGGCGAGCAGAACACGTTTGGCGATGCCGCGAATGGCGGTCGTCGTCGTTTTCCTAACTCGCCGAATTTTGTTGACACATTTAGAACGCCAAAGAACCTAGCGGTAAACTGGCGTTGGGCTCCGACAGCTCGTTTTGTGAATGAGTTTGTGCTTGGGCGCAGTCAGTTCGGGTTTTCCTTCAATACTCCGACACCGGATCCGAATTACGCGTTCATCTTCAACTTACCCACCGATCCGATCACTAATTTTACCTACAATGCCCGCAGTTTCCGGACGTGGCAGTTCGTGGACAATATTACCTACGACCTGTCGCCGCACGTGATCAAGGCGGGTATGAATCTCAGGCTTGGACGCAGCACGGATGATCGATCCAGCGTAGCGGGCGGAGCGATCGAACTTGCCTACAACTTCAGCCGAACCGTCAATAGTAATTTCACTTTCCCGACCGCCTTGCCGAGTGGGGCGACGATCATCAATTCGGCCGACCGGACTCGTCTCGAGAATATGATCAATGACGTCCTGGGACGCGTTGGAACGATCACACAGGCGTACGTAAATGATCCGAACAACCCGGGATCATTTGCATCGGCGGGAACACGTTGGCTATTTGACGCCAATCATCCTGAGCTTGATTTCTACCTTCAGGATACATGGAAACTCCGACCGAATCTGACATTGGATATCGGAGCCAGATACGAACTTCGGCTCGCCCCAACAGCAGCCGGCGGGCGTCCGATCCTGGTCCCCGATAAGGCGGTCACCCTCGGTTCAGCACCTTCGAATTCGATCAAGTGGGTCGAGGGCGATCTATTTAAGAATGAGTATGGACTGATCCTACCATCGATCGGTTTTGCGTGGGATCCGTTCGGTACGGGCAAGACCTCGGTCAGAGCGAATTATCGCATGGCGTCGGATCGCTTTGGAACATTCCTGTTTAGTTCTGCGATCTTCCAGAGCACACCAGGAAATACTGCTTTGGGTTCGAACACGGCGTTTGGTTCCTCTGGTGGGCTACGCCGCAACGGGCTTCCGTCTGTTGCCCCGACATCTTCTCCGTCTACTTTGAGTACGCCGCCGGCTTTCAGCACGAACGCACTCAACGTAATGGATCCTGATCTGAAGTTTCCGCGAATTCATAACTGGACCTTCGGATTCCAGCGTGAGGTTTTTGGTGGCAACGTGATCGAGATCAACTACATTGGCAAGAAAGCGACCAATCTTTTCGGTTCGTACAATGCGAACCAGGTCAATATCGGTGGAACTGTGGCAGGCACCGGCGAAACGTATCTTCAGGCCTTCAATTCCGTTCGCGGAAACACGGCCTACAACAGTCCGTTGATCAATCTTCTGTTCACCGGAAATGCTGCGAATAATCAAGGCACTACAAGATTCCGTGCGTTAAACGCGACGGCTCTCACACAGGGAAGTGCTGCCACATTGGCACTCGCAATGTCACAGCAGGTTTGTAACTCAACTTTTGTTACAGCCGGCCTATGTACCTCAGCCCAGCAGACGGCGGGAACTAGAATTCTCGATCTCACAGGGTATAGCTCGTTCTTCCAGCCATTTTCGCAGTATACCGGTGGGCTGTATGTAACGGATAGCAACGACTACTCGTTCTACAACGGCGTTGAATTTACATTCAAACGTCGAATGAGAAACGGCCTCAGCTATCAGATCGGTTACACATGGGCCTTGTCGAAGGACACTCGCTCGTTTGATCCTGTCTTTACGACTGTTTCGACCGGAACGAACCAATCTTCGGCCAACACGCCGTTCAACAACGCCGACCGCAGCTCGAATTATGCATGGTCAGACTTTGACCGTCGTCACTCGCTACTCGGAACGTATGTTTACGAATTGCCCTTTGGCGAAGGTAAGAGTTTCGGTAAGGATACCAATCGCGTACTCCGCTATATGATCAGTGGATGGCAGATCGCAGGAACGTTGCGCGTGACCTCGGGCCGTCCGTTCACGGTCTTCTCGGGCCTGAACACGCTGAGCCAGACTGCGGGAGCATACGTTAACTGCAGCAGTTGTCCGCGAAACATGGGTAACATCGTTCAAGGCAATTTCGACAACACGGCGAACACGTTCCTCCGCAACTGGTGGTGGACACCTGAGGAACGCAATCGCTTTACGCAGCCGATCCCGGGTGATCAGGGGAACACGGGCCGAAACTATTTCATCGGTCCGCGTTATACGGAGACTGATGTTTCGCTTTCACGTAAGTTCCGGTTTACCGAGACGTTGAACTTTGATCTGAGAGTCGATGTCAGGAACCTGATGAATCATCCGAACTTTGCGGGTCCAACGGCGGTGATGCCGGCTGGCTTTACTCAATCCGGATTCGGAACGAGCATCTTTGGCCGTATTAATGCGGATGTGACCAACAACAATCGCAGAATACAGTTCTCAGGAAAGCTAAACTTCTAGTTTGGCGGAGAGCATTTTCTAATTTACTCTGCTGCTCGAATCGGGCAGCAGAGTTTTTTATTTCTGACGAGCTTTTGCGGCCCTCTGAGTAAGCTGGGCTGAGCGGGGAAGTGCCTCGACTGCCTTTGCGACCTGTGGATCATCTTCGTTAAGGACCTGATTTGCAGAGACCGCTCCGAATGACGCCATCACAATGTAGTAACGGAGCCGGAGCCTGATAAATGATGCTTCGGACGTGAGAACCGTTGGCGAAACATTCTTTGACTTAAGGGCAAACGAATTGAATTCGCTGAGGAGTCTATCGGAAACCGGAAAATCAGAAGGCGTTACACGCGAGCCGAAGGTTCTGTCACGCATTCGGTTATCTTCGAGGCCGCTTACACGTCCGCTCACCACTTCGCGGGCAAATTGAAATATTGGGTCGATGAGCGAGAGGCGTTGCTCCGTGAGTTCTTCGCGGGTTACAACGTCATCGGGCTGCACCCCGTCGCCGCCAAACACTTTCCGATCGGTAATGGTGCGAGCCTCGAAATATGTTCGGCCGATCGTGGGTCCGGAGGTCTTGTGATTAAAATAATCGTATAGATCCAAATTAGTGTAATCACGCTGGATCGAACGGCCGGACGGCGTCAGATATCGAGCCGTTGTTAGCGTAACGCCGGTTTTTCCGGGTAGGTCGATGACACTTTGGACAAGTCCCTTCCCAAAGGTCTTTTCGCCAACAATTATGGCACGGTCGTCATCTTGAAAAGCCCCCGCAACGATCTCTGAGGCTGAGGCGGTGTTTTCATCGACCAGCACGACGAGCGGCATCTGCTCGGCGTTTGTATTTGTCGATCTCCAAATACGGTTGTCTACTCGGGACCGACCACGCTGTGTCAGGATAAGGCGTCCGGCGGGTAAGAATCTCTCGGCTACTTTAACCGCCTGATCAACGATGCCGCCGCCATTGCCCCGCAGATCGAGGATCAAAGACTTCATTCCCTGAGCCTTTAGCTCGCGCATCGCTTTTTCAAATTCGTCATCGGTCGTGTAATTAAATCCTTCGGAAAGCTCGATATAGCCGATGCCGGGACGCAGCAGGTATGCATCGGGGATCGATGGCTGAGGGACCCGGCCACGCTTGATCTCAAGCGTCTCGATGCGGTTGGTTGACGCGCGTTCGACCATCATTCTGAACGATGTTCCCATTGGGCCGCGAATCTTGTCTCTCACGAGATCAATTTCTTTTTCCGACATCTGCTCGCCATTGATAGCAACAATACGGTCGCCGAACTTCAGTCCGGCTCTTGCTGCCGGGGAAGCCGGCCATGTCGAAATGACATAGGTGCTTACCTGGCCATCGCGGGCAAATGTCGAGATCGTAGCTCCGATGCCGGTATAGCCACTGCGTTGCTCATCAAGCAGTTCTTTCCATTCGAGGGCGTCGTAAAAATTTGAGTGTGGATCGAGAACCTGGAGCATGCCCGCGACGGCGGACTTGGTCATATCGGGAGATTTGAGTTTCTTTGCGTCGAGATAATTGTCGTTGATCAGCTTTTGAGCCTCGAGTAGTTCTCCGGCGATGCGGGATGGACGCTGGGGCCATTCGAACAGTTCTTTGTCGACAGGTGGTGTTTTGGAACTGCCCGCAGCAGAGAATGTGCTTCCGGCTTTTAAGACGAATGGGTCCGATTGGGGGTTGAGAGGAGCCTTGGTTTGTGCCGCGACCGGAAGACTCGCAGCGGAAACGGACACAGCTATAGCTAACGCCAAAGAAAACCGGCTCATAAAATAGACGCTCCCCGCTCCTCAAAGCCGACGGCGAATGAGGTCGCGAAAAAAGATCGGCGGCCCTGACGGCACTCAGGTAACCGCCGATCACACATTTGGTATGCCTACTTTATATACCGAAACTCGAAGGAATTCCAGAGAAACGATGCGAAATTGATGGGATCATGCATTTTTGATTTTTGAGTGCCGAAGTGTTCTCATTGTTTACAGGGAATTATGTCAGAAACTTTCAATTTACCGCCGCTCGACATCGACGAATACTCACTCTCAAATGGCCTCCGCGTCGTGCTAAATCCTGATAGTGCAATACCCGTCGTGTCGCTCGCCGTCTATTACAATGTCGGTTCGCGCAACGAACGCGCCGACCGCACTGGGTTTGCTCATTTGTTCGAACACATGATGTTCCAGGGGTCCGAAAACGTGCCGAAGGCCGGGCATTTTCAGCACATCATGAAAGCCGGCGGCACGATGAACGGTACGACTTCGAGCGAACGAACGAATTATTACGAGACGCTACCGTCGGATCAGTTGCCGCTCGGGCTGTGGCTCGAATCGGACAGGATGCGTTCGCTGGCAGTGACGCAAGAGAACCTCGACAACCAACGCGAAGCGGTCAAGGAAGAGAAGCGTTTGCGCTACGACAACCAGCCGTACGGGCAGATATTCGATCTGATCAACGAGATGATCTACAAGAATTTTGCCAATTCGCACTCGACGATCGGTTCGATGGATCATCTCGACGCGGCTTCGGTCGAGGACGTGCAGGAATTTTTCCGCATATACTACGCTCCGAATAATGCAGTGCCTGATCGAGACATATTTTGGCGATATCCCTTCGCAGCCTCTGCCGCCGGAATTGGACGTGACCGAACCTGCCGAGGTCGCCGCCAACTACCGCGAATGGGAAGATCCGCTCGCTCCGTTTCCCGCGTTTTTGATCGGCTGGAAGATACCAAAGCGGCGTTCGCCTGACTTTAATGCGCTTTATTTGGCAGGGAAGATATTGTATGACGGCGACAGCTCGCGGCTTTATCAGAAATTGGTGAAGGGCGAAGAATCCGTGATCCAGCTCTTTGGTTTCACCGATGAACGCCGTGGCCCGTCGAGCATCTTTGTCGGAGCGATCCCAAAACCCGACAAAGACCTAAGCAAGATCCGTGAGACGATCATGAACGAGATCCACGACCTCGCCGCCCATGGCCCGACCGCTGAGGAAATGGAAAAGATCGAGAATCAGCTCATCAACGACTCGGTCAGAATGCGCCAATCATCGATTGCCCGTGCTCAGGCGATAGCAGAATACGCCCTGTATGACGGCGATCCAAAGCTAATAAACACGGATCTCGACGAGCTCTTATCAATAACCGCTGAACAGATCCGCCATGCAGTTGGTGTGTATCTGAACACAGAAAATCGCTCGTTGTTGGATGTTGTCCCTGCAGGCAAGGGTTAAGTTCTTTAACGCAAAGTCGCAAAGAGGCAAAGACGCAAAGGCCTCTTTTCGACAGTCTCAAAATGTCCTTCTTCCTTTGCGTCTTTGCCCCTTAGCGTCTTTGCGTTAAGAACTCTTTATGACTCCAGAATTACGAAAGAATCCACCGCAACCGCTCGCTCCTGTCTCTTTCGAGATACCGCGACCCTATGAGACGAAGCTCTCGAATGGCCTTCGTGTCATCATTTTTGAGAATGACCGTCTGCCGCTCGTTAGTTATCGTCTTGCGTTCGATCGGGGCGATATCAACGATCCGGCGGGTTGGACAGGGCTTACTTCGGCGGTCACGTCGATGATGACCGAGGGAACTGAGAACTATACGAGCCTTCAATTCGCCGAGAAGATCGAGCGGCTTGGCGCTAGCATAGGGGCGAGCTCGTCGGACGATTTCACCATTGTTTCGGCCTCGTCGCTGTCTCTGTATAGCTCAGAGATCCTAGGAATGCTAGCCGAGGTGGTGCTGCGTCCGGCGTTTGCTGAGGACGAACTTGACCTCTATCGACGCAACACGGTGGAGCATCTTAAGTTTCAGCGTTCGCAGCCGCCCTTTCTAGCAAACGAGCAAGCCGGACGCCTAATCTATGGGGACCACCCGTACGCGACGGTCTCGCCAAAGGCCGCCGATATCGAACGCCTTGACCGCCACGCGTTGGTGAAGGCTCATCGCCACAGTTTTGTGCCGAACAATGCGATGTTCATTGCCGTGGGTGACGTGAATCGTGATGAACTCGTCGCCGAGTTGGAAGATCAATTTAAGGAATGGTCGGCAGGTGAGATAACGAAGAGCGAGTTTTCGGCGTTGCCTGAGCGATCATCACGGACGCTGACGATCGTAGATCGCCCTGGCTCTGCTCAGTCGAACATCGTCATCACAAACCGTGCGATTGACCGCAGCGATCCGGATTATTTCCCAGTGATCGTGATGAACCAGGTACTCGGAGCCGGTGCTTCGTCGCGTGTCTTTATGAATCTTCGCGAAGAAAAAGGCTACACGTACGGTGCCTATACGCGGCTCAACACCAAACGGCTCGCAGGCGATATCGAAGCGACCGCTGAGGTGCGTAACGACGTAACCGGAGAATCGCTAAAGGAATTCTTCTACGAACTTGAGAGAATTCGCACCGATAAGGTCGCGGACGACGAAATCGCCGACGCGAAGAGTTTCCTCACCGGAGTTTTCCCGATCCGTGCCGAAACGCAGGAAGGCTTGACCAATCTGATCGTCAATCAGCACTTATACGGCCTGCCCGACGACTATTTGCAAACGTATCGAGCGAATGTCGATGCGGTGACGGTAGATGATGTCCAACGGGTCGCACAAAAGCACATTCGCCCCGACGAAATGGCGATCGTTATCGTTGGTGATGCCGGCGATGTATTGCCGCAAGCGGAAAGCTATGCAGGATCGGTCGAGATATTCGACACTGAAGGGAATCTGAAATAAGAGGTTAACCGCGAAAAACGCGAAAGAAACGAAATAAAGACTACTATTTTTTTTCGTGATTTTCGCGTATTTCGCGGTTAACTCTATCTACCCGTACTGTTGCTCGAACTGGATGATCGCAAAATCCGCACCTGACGGATCGGCGACCATTGCCATGCGGCCGACGCCTGGAGCGTCGAATGGCGGGACGCGGATGCTTCCACCATTTTCGGTTATCTTCGCGACCGTCTCGTCGGCACTATCGACCGCAATATAATTCGCCCAGTGCGACGGAGCGCCGCCCCAATCCTCACCTTCCATAGGCATCATGCCGCCGTTGGCAGTTCCGTTATGGACGATCTCTTTGTAGTCCATTGGCGAGATCTTGGTTTGGGACAACTCCCAGCCGAACAACTCAGTGTAAAAGTTCATCGCCGCTCCAAGGTCTTTTGTTCTCAACTCACGCCAGCATATTTCGCCGGCCTTTGGTATTTCGTAATCAGCCATTATGCCCTCCCTCTGCCATCTTGAATATCGAGAACATCGCGCCAGTCGGATCGGCAATGATCGCAAAACGTCCGGTGTTGGGTATGTCGTCAGGAGACTTGATCACCGTTCCGCCTAGTTCAACGGCACGCTTTGCATTTGCATCGACATCGTCGACTGCAATATATGTCAAAAAATGAGGCGGCGGCAGCGGCTCACCCGGTGCACACATTTCCGGGGTGATCTGATACAGACCGCCCGCCGGATAGCCGCCGCCGGTCGAAAATTCGTGATATGCAAAGCCGTCCGTCGCGGCGTTGCTGTCCTGAAATGTCCAGCCAAAAACATTCGTATAAAACTCTTTCGCCTTCGCCGAGTCGTTGCTCGCGATCTCGGTCCAGCAAAATTCACCGTGGCCGGGCCCGGCAAATCCACTTGCTTCCTGTGACATGGTCTTCTGCTCCTTAATTAATTTGAGAAAGGTATTCTGTTCGAATACCTTTCTTTACGCAAGGCGTGGGAGTTTGTTCAAAAAATAGGTTTTGAGTTGTGATGTGGGAGCTTCACGCGTTCATGGAGGATTGCGAGGCAGTCACAACTCAAAACTCTTGTTATGCAGCTATTAGCTCGCACGTCGCATAGGTTCGACGTTCGGTTGCTGCAAATTCTGTAAGTGTTCGATCAGGTCGGACGCGGCACGCTTGGATAATTCCTCGATGCGGCAGTGCATGACGTTCATACACTCGCGGGCGGCGTCGATGTTCGCTTCGCGGCCGATCGCACGGATCATGCCGAGCTGTTTTGCCGTGATCATATCACCGAGGCTCTTAGCGATAGGATCGGGATTGATCGGAGCCGCCGACATCTGCGGCTGCTGCTCGTCCTGAGCTATCTCGTCGAATTCCTTCTTATACAGCTCACGAGCGATTCCAAATTTCACGGCGGCACGTTTTAGAGCATCGTGTTCGGCTTTCTTGATACCAGTCTCGCTCGCGATCTTGCCGGTTCCTACACCTTCGCGGGTGACGCCGTCGATCGTGATCGCGACCGTTACCGTGACGATGTCGCCGATCGGGCGAATGTCCTTCACGGTGTGGCCCCAATTTGGTGCGTGTTCGTCGAGGATGTCGGCAACGGTGTGCCATTCGACGTATTCGACCATGTGGACGACTCCGTTTCGATCGCGGCGGCCAGCCCGTTGACGGATGAGATTTGGGTCAACTGTCTTACGCAGTTCGCGAAGCGTTCCGAAAAATTTAGTACGTTATTAGAGATCTCTGTTTCAGGGAAACAGTGCCGGTGTCGTCAATTCAAGCTTTTCGTTATTCGTTGTGCGTTTCATTTCCTTAGCTCCTATCGTGTGTTTGAGACCGCTTTGCATCCTGCATTATTACGTCGGCATGTCTGAAGTGCCGATAAACAGTAAAAAGCAAAGCGATCCCTGTACGCCGCGGGCCAGACATCCGCGACTCAGATTTAGTTTGTCAAAGCAGTTGCATGTAATACCTAGAGCCGTTGCAACTGTGACACAGTGTATCAGAAGAATTTTTGTGTTGCAAGTGTGAAATTTGGTGTTGCAATTAAAAAAACCTTGTGTTATGTTTTATCTGTGAAATCGCAAGTGCATCTGTGACACTTAACATTCATGGAGGAAAGAGAAGATTATGGGATTCAAAAACGAAAGTATGATAAACACCGCCGATCTCGGAAAAGCTATCAAGCGCCGCCGCGAGGAGCTCAAGCTAAGTCTGCGTGACGTAGCGGACATCGTCGACGTCTCGGCTTCGACGCTGTCGCGTATCGAAAATGGAACGGGCCGTCCCGACGCGGATAACATCGCCCGCTTGTCGCAATGGCTCAACATGCCGGTCGATCGCCTGTTCCGCCACGAGGCATCGTCGGTCGAGCCAGTCATCTATTATCCGCACGAGGCGACGCCGGACATTATCGAAGCTCACCTGCGAGCCGACAAAGATCTGACGCCGGAGACAGCCAAGGCACTAGCCGAGCTTTTCCGTGTGGCATATAAGCAGTTCAGCACGCCGGTAAAGAAGAAGTAAGGTTTTTTGGCGAGGATCAGAAACACACGAAACACGAATATGAGACACGAGACTGAAACGAATACCTTGGGAACGCCCAGCCAGTTTGGCATCGACACGGCGTTTGTGCTCTTTTTCCTGGCGTTGGAATACGGACGTGCCGTTCGAGCATTTTCGATCGACGGCATCCTAATGGCCGTGACGATGGCGATGGTCCTCGTGCTGCCGTATTTCCTGCCGTCGAACTGGAACGCGATAACGTTCATGAGCTGGCTGACGGTTCGAAGCGGTGTCGTCCTCGGTGGTCTCGTATTCGGAGGCATCTTTAGCTACAGTCTCGGGAAAGTCATTCCAGAGTCGCTGAAGTTTATGCCGATGACGTTTCTGATCCTGGCTTCGATGATCAGCTGCTACATACAATTCTACGGCCTGATGCGACTCCGCTTGGCCAAATAGGCAAAAGGCGTCAAGCGAGAGAGAAAAAAGATCCGCACACGTTCGGGAACGTGCGCGGATCTTTTTACTTTTAGGTTTTACACTGCAGTTAAGCCGAGGCTGGTTCCGAATGAGGTTTGTCCGCCAAAACACTCTTTATCGCCATTACCTCTTTTACTAACTCAAGATACTGCCCCGGCGTCAATGCCTGAGCCCCGTCGCACATCGCTTCCTCCGGTTTCGGATGAACCTCGATTATCAGACCGTCCGCTCCGACCGCAACTCCCGCCCGTGCGAGGGGTGTGACCATGTAATTGTGGCCGGTTCCGTGCGACGGGTCGACGATTATCGGCAGATGCGTCAGGCGGTGAACGGCTGGGATGATCGAGAGGTCGATGGTGTTGCGGGCATGGTTTGAAAATGTGCGGATGCCGCGTTCGCAGAGGATGACGTCGTAGTTGCCCTCGGACATGATGTACTCGGCGGCGAGGAGAAGCTCGTCAAGCGTTGCTGACAGGCCGCGCTTTAATAACACTGGCTTTCTCGTCTTTCCGGCATAGCGAAGCAGGGAGAAATTCTGCATATTCCGAGCACCGATCTGAATGCAGTCTCCATATTCGACCACCGCATCAACACCGTGCTCGTCCATCGCTTCGGTGACGATATTCAGCCCAAACTGATCGCGAACCTCGGCCAGCATCTTCAAACCTTCAATGCCAAGTCCTTGAAAAGCATACGGCGACGTACGCGGCTTAAAGGCCCCACCTCGGAAGAATTTAGCCCCGCTCGCAGCAACCGTCTCTGCGGCTGCAAAAACCTGTTCGTGTTTCTCAAGAGCACACGGGCCGGCAATTATGGCCAATTCGTGGCCACCGATCGTCGCGGTTCCTACTTTAACGATGGATTTTTCGGGACGCAGATCCTTCGAGATCAGTTTGTAAGGCTGCGTAACGCGGATCGCCTGAGCAACGCCAGTTAGATTCTCAAAATGCGTCGGGTCGATCGACCCGGGATTGCCGGTGATGCCGATCGCCGTGCGATTTTCGCCCGGCATTGTGTGCCCGCGATAGCCAAGGGCGTCGATCTTTTCGAGTACTTTTTCTATATCCTCAGCACGTGCGTCGGACGTCATTACAATAAGCATAAAACACCTAAATACAGGTTAAACCAAAGTTACAACTCTAAGTTTCGAGGCCGCCATTTGCAAACGGCGGTAATAATGTACGAACAAACGAATCGACGGCCGCGACCGCATTTTGCGGCTGTTTCTCGATCGCAGCAACGATCGCCGAACCGACAATGGCCGCATCGGCGTATCGCCAAACGTCGCTGATCTGTTCGCTCGTGGAGATCCCAAAACCGACCGCGATCGGCAGATCGGTAAATTTTCGTGAGCGATCCACCAAAGCCTCGGCAGCATCACTCGTCGATGCTTGTGCCCCGGTTACACCGGCTCGCGAGACGGCGTAGATAAATCCCCGAGCAGTCGCACAGATCGTCCCGAGCCTTTCATCCGTAGTGGTGGGAGCGATGAGCGAGATCAGGTCTATTTCGTACTCCGCAAAACTCTTCGAGAGGGCAGCGGCTTCGTCTTCGATGACATCGGTAAAGAGAACGCCATCGATGCCCGCCTTCTGCACTTCTTGGCCAAAGCGTTCAACACCAAATCTCAACACCGGATTTAGATAGCTGAACAGTACCAATGGAACAGTCGATCGCGAACGAAAGTTCTTCGCCAGATCGAGAACGTCTTGCAAGGTAGTGCCGCCCTCCAACGATCTCTGCGACGAACGCTGTATCGTCGGCCCGTCTGCCATGGGGTCGCTAAACGGCACACCAAGCTCGATAACGTCGGCTCCGAGTTCGGCGAGTTTGAGAATGATCGACAGGGAAGTGGGAAGGTCAGGATCACCCGCCGTTACAAAAGGAATAAATCCCTTCCGTCCAGAAGAGCGAAGTTCGTTGAATGTCTTTGCGATATTACTCATCGTTCGTTGCGGACAAACCGGAAGCTGTAAGCTGTTCTCGAGATCAGTTCGAGCCGATCTCCATTATCGTATTGATATCCTTGTCACCACGTCCCGAGAGATTGACGATCATGATTGAGTCTTTGCCAAGATCCGGAGCGATCTTGATCGCGTGAGCGACGGCGTGCGACGATTCGAGAGCCGGAATGATGCCTTCGGTTTCGGAGAGTGTTTTGAATCCGGCGAGGGCTTCCGTGTCTGAACATGAAACATATTCGACGCGATCGGCATCATGCAAAAATGCATGTTCCGGTCCGATCGACGCATAATCAAGACCCGCCGAAACGGAATGAGTTAAAGCGATCTGTCCATCATCGTTCTGCAAAAGATAGCTCTTCGTTCCTTGAAGAACACCAACCGAACCGCCGTCCATAAACCGTGCCGCGTGTTCACCGAGTTCGCTGCTGCGTCCACCGGCTTCGACGCCGATCATTCGAACATTGTCGTTTAGAAACGGATGAAACAGCCCGATCGAGTTCGAACCGCCACCAACGCACGCGACAAGAACGTCCGGCAGCCGCTCTTCTTTTTCCAATATCTGCTCGCGGGCTTCACGGCCGATCACAGACTGAAAATCACGAACCATGAGCGGATACGGATGTGGCCCGAGCGCCGAGCCAAGCAGATAGTATGTCGTATCAACATTGGTCACCCAATCGCGAAGAGCCTCATTTATAGCATCTTTCAGAGTCCGTGAACCCGAATCCACGCCCCGAACCTCAGCCCCGAGCAGACGCATCCGAAAGACATTCAACTCCTGCCGCCGCATGTCCTCGGTGCCCATGTAGACGACGCATTCGAGGCCGAATAGCGCACAAACCGTGGCGGTCGCTACGCCATGCTGCCCGGCGCCGGTCTCAGCAATTATTCGCTTTTTGCCCATCCGTCGGGCGAGTAATATTTGGCCGATGCAGTTATTTATCTTGTGGGCTCCGGTGTGGTTGAGATCTTCACGCTTGAGATAGATCTTTGCACCGCCAAGCGTTTCGGTTAGGCGCTTTGCGAAATATAACGGCGAAGGCCGGCCGACGTAGTTAATCAGTAGATCGTGAAACTCCGCCTGAAAATCGGGATCATCGCGGATCGCAAGATATCCTGTCGTCAGCTCATCGAGCGGAGCAACCAGCGTCTCCGGCACAAACCGCCCGCCGTATTCTCCCCAGTAGCCTTGTTCATTCGGCTCGTAATTCATATTGCTTCCTTCGCCGCCTTGATAAATGCGACGACCTTTTCGCGATCCTTCACGCCGGGCGAGGCTTCCACACCGCTCGCGACGTCGACGGCATAAGGCCTTACAACGCGGATCGCCTCAGCTACGTTCTCCGATGTTAGGCCGCCTGCGAGATAGACTTGATCGACCAATTCTACGATCTTCCTCGCGATCGCCCAGTCAAACGTCTCTCCGGTTCCGCCGCGTTCGTCCCTTGAAAATGCGTCTAATAATATTGCGTCCGCCTTGTAGCCCAATACATAGTTCGGATCAAAGTCCGGACCGACCCCCATCGCCTTGATGATCGTCGCATCCGATTCACTTCGCAGATTCTCAATAAACTCCGGCGTCTCGTCGCCATGAAGCTGTACCGTATCAAGCTGAATCGCATCTTCTATTTCGACGATCTCTTCGACGGACGCATTCACAAAAACGCCGATCTTCTCAACGCGCATGGTGACTTGCTCAACTATCGCCGCAGCCAGGACAGGCGAAATATACCTCTTGCTGCCATCATAGAAATTAAACCCGATCGCGTCCGCACCGCAATCGGCGGCGTGCTGAGCGTCCGATAGGTTGGTTACTCCGCATATTTTTACTCGCACAGTGGTCATATCTTGGTCCAACTTGCGAGTGTCTCGCTCGGGTTTCCGGATCGCATTAGATTTTCGCCAATTAAGAATCCATTGAAGCCGAGAGCTTTTAGTTCGTTGATCTCATCGAGGGTCGAGATTCCGCTCTCAGAGACCATAAGCACGCCTTCGGGACGATGTTCGATCAGTTGTCGCGAAGTGTCGAGCGAGACTTCGAGTGAATGCAGGTCGCGATTATTGACGCCGATGATCGTCGCACCGATCTCTATTGCCGTCTGCATTTCGGCGGCGTCATGGATCTCGACCAGAACGTCGAGGCCGAATTCTGTCGCGGTCGCGTGCAGACCGCGAAGTTCTTCGACCGACAAAGCCGCAACGATAAGCAAGATCGCGGAAGCTCCAGATGCGGCTGCCTCGACTATCTGATATTCGTCAACGATAAAGTCCTTTCGGAGAACCGGTATATCAATAGTCCTTGTCGCCGTAACGAGGTCTGAGATCGACCCGTCGAAATGCTTCGGCTCGGTCAGAACCGAGATCGCCGCCGCGCCCCCTGCGGCGTAAGAACGAGCCAGTTTCGCAACGTCGATCTCGCCCTTGATCACGCCTTTCGAGGGCGACGCCCGTTTGATCTCGGCGATAATATTTGTCCGATCGCTCCGAGAAAGTCCGGCGTGAAAAGCGTGCGGTTCACGCTCTTCGCGGTTCTGCTCGGCCTGCTTTTGCAGTTTGGCGAAATAGCCGAATTCGCGAGACTGCGCGACGCGTTCGCGTGCTTCCGCAGTCACTTTTTGCAGAAATGTCGTACTCATTTCGTGCTTACTCCTCTGAGGTCATTCAATTTTTGTAACGCCGAGCCGTTACGAATACTCGTTTCGGCGACAGCATACGCCTCTGTCAGATCTGTCGCGAGACCGGCGACATGTATAGCGGCGGCGGCGTTTATCAAAACGAGGCGTTCAGCATCGCGACCTTTCACCTCATTTCTCAAAACGCTTTCGATCATCTTTGCACTTTCTTCAGCCGAGCATTTCGATGGCAGATCCTTGCCGAGAGTGTAAACGCCAAAATCAGCGGCTGTGATCTCTAAGAGCTCGGCCTTTTCGTCCCTGATCTCGGCGACGAGGGTAGTTCCTTTCAAAGCGATCTCGTCCAAACCATTCTCGCCGTAAACCACCCACGACTGCTTCGCTCCGAGCCTCAAGAGTACATTTGCAGTGCTCTCGAGGAGATGTTTGTCGGATACACCGATCACCGTGTGCGGGGCGGACGCAGGATTGCAGAGCGGCCCCAGGTTGTTAAATATCGTCGGCCGCCCGAGTGACCTGCGAGCGGCGGCCAGAGTCGGTGAAAAAGAATGAAAACGCGGGGCGAACATGAAACATAGGCCGTATTCGTTGAGGTGAAGCTCTGCCTCCATAGGATCGATGTCGACTTTGATGCCGAGCAAGGAAAGAGCATCAGCACTGCCGGAACTGCTCGTAGCGGCCCGGTTACCGTGTTTTGCCACCGGCAGGCCTGCACCAGCGATGACAAATGCTGCGGCGGTCGAGACATTAAACGTCTTCGAACTGCTGCCGCCGGTCCCCACAATGTCGGTGAATGTATCATGGCTCGACTCGATGCGTTTCATCCGCCCACGCATAACTGAGGCAAAGGCAAATACCTCATCTTCTGTCGTTCCTTTGGTGTTCCATGCCCCGAGAGTCTCAGCCAGCAGCTTCTGATCCTCGCTACCTATCAGAGCGTCGAACAGACTCTCAGCCTCAGCCGCGTCAACGTCGAGGCCGTGCTGAAATTCTTCCAGGTAATGTTCTAAGATCCTGTCTTCCACTGTTACAAACCTTGCTCCGCGATCTCGATCGCTCTCAGCAGCCCCTTCGCCTTATTTATCGTCTCTTCAAACTCAAGTTCCGGCACCGAGTCCGCTACAATTCCGGCCCCTGCCTGGATCTTTGCCACTCCATCTTCGAGCACCAAAGTGCGGATCGCGATGCAGGTGTCCATGTTCCCGGTGTAGTCAAAATAACCGACCGCACCGGCATAAATGCCGCGTGGAGTTGGTTCGAGTTCGCGAATGATCTCGATCGAACGCACCTTCGGAGCACCTGAAACCGTACCGGCAGGGAAGCACGATGCCAGGGCATCGAAACGATCTAGCCCCTTTCTTAACTTCGCCGAAAGTGAGCTGACCAGATGCTGAACGTGCGAATATTTCTCGACGCTCATCAGCGTATCGACCGTCACGCTGCCGTATTCGGCGACGCGACCAAGGTCGTTGCGCCCGAGATCAACCAGCATCAGGTGCTCGGCAACCTCTTTCTTATCGAGCCGCATTTCCTCTCCCAGAGCGTCGTCTTCGGCGGCGGTTTTCCCCCGATGTCGCGTTCCTGCGATCGGCCGGTATTCGAGCCGCTCGCCTTCGCATCGTACCAACATCTCCGGCGATGCCCCGATCACCTGCTTTTCGTCAAAATCGAGCAAGAACATATAAGGCGATGGATTGAGCGATCGGATCGCGCGATATATCGCCACCGCAGAAGCCGTCGTCGGACGCGTAAAGCATTGCGACAGAACGGTTTGGTAGCACTCACCCGCATTTATCAGTTCTTTGATCTGCTTGACTGCTGACTCGAAATCTTCGCGCTTCCAGTTCGACTCAGTCAGAACCACCTGCGGTAGCGTGTGGTGTAACACGGCGGGCAACGGAACATTCGGTTGTTCGAGCACGCTGCGGATCTCCGCATTCCGAGCTTCAGCCGCCTTCTCTTCGCCCTCGAGATCAAGTGAAACGATCTTAATAACCTGCCTCGCATGGTCAAACGCCACGATCGAGCGGTAAAACATAAACGCACACTCGCCCGCATCGCTTTCGCCGGCCAACGAAGGCTCGAACCATTCGCACGCATCAAAACCCAAATACCCGATCGCCCCGCCGATAAATGCTGGAAGTTTCTGATCGCTCTCAGCAAAGTGCGTCGCAAAATGCTCCCGAATCTGCGTATAAGCCGCCTGCCCGCCACTCAAAACCTCAACCGGATCCGCCCCAATAAACGAATACCTAGCCAAACTTTTCCCGCCCTCGACCGACTCAAGCAAAAACGAATGCGTCGACCGGGCCGACAGCTTCAAATACACAGCCAATGGCGTAAGCAGATCCGCCGGCATTGTATCGACGAATGGCGTAACTTCTACTTTGATATTGCTTGGCTCGGTTGACTTCATTCAATCTTCTCAGTGTTCTCTATGATCTCTGTGGCAAAGAAAACGCCGCCTGAGTAATTCTCAAGCGGCGTTCACGAAAATGAATCTGGTTTGTCTAGATATCCAGTTCAAAAACAATCGCGCGCCGCAGTGTGCCACCACCAGCGCCATGTCGTATTTGTTTTTGCCCGAAGATCGCTCATTGTGTGCTATTAAAACCGAATCCTAACGCAGTGTCAACTACATCTTCATCGGAACCTCGATGCCGAGCGTATCAAGTGCAGCCGTCAATGAACGACGAGCCATATCCGCGACCACAACTAACAAAGCTCGTTTTGTGTCGTCTGCTTCGGCGATGATCTTGTGGTTGTGGTAGAAAAGGTTAAACGCCTTGGCGAGCGTAAAGGTATATTTTGCAAGGATTGCGGGCTCGTTTGCGGTCGCAGCTGCGTGGACGGTTTCGTCGAGTCGTGAGGCGAGGATGGCCATGGACCAGATGTCTGTGCCTGTTTCGCTGTTGACGATAGCGTCGATCTCAGAGGACTCGCAGGCTAGCAGCCTGCGTTCCGACGACTCGACGCTGTTGGTTTCATCTAGTTTTCGGAAGATGGAATTCGCCCGGACGGCCGAATATTGGCAGAAACAGCCCGTTTCGCCCTCGAACGACAGAGCCTCGTTGAAATCGAAGACAATTACAGTGTTTCGAGTGAATTTGAGCAAGAAATAACGCAACGCTCCGACGGCAAGTTGGTGGGCGATGTGCTGTTTTTCTTCGTCCGTGGCATCGGCGTGACGCGATTCGACCTCGGCGAGGGCTTTTGCCTCCAAGCGGTCGATCAGGTCATCGGCTTTGACGCCGAGGCCCTTGCGGCCACTCATTTCGATGAATGGACGCTTTCTGTCTTCGTCGGACAGGGCGAAACCGAGTTCCTCGGCTGCGGCTGGCGACAGAGCGACCATTTCGTAGGCAAGATGAATACTCGCCTTCTCGCCACGCTCCGGCGAGATCGCCGCAACTCCTTTTTTTACAACCTCTTGCGGATACGATTGCCGCGTGTCGATCACATTATAGATCGTCTCGCCGCCGCCAAAAGAGGGAATCGCCCCTTCGTTCTGTTCTACTTGAGGGCTTGTGATCCAAACATCTTGGCCGTTCGCGTATTTATGAAAATACTTGTAGTTGAAATCAAGGCCCAGAATGCCAAGCTTCCACATCTGATAGGCGATGTCCTTGCCTGTGTAAGTCACTGTCCCGTTTGACCTTACGAGGATCTTATCGCCTTCATTGTCATCATCGCCGGTGTGCTCCTCGAATGGCATCACCCAGCAGCCTGCCTGCTTGCCTTCGGACTCGTAATGGATCACGCCGAGCTGCTTCATCTGCTCAAACGCCTTGTCCCAAAAATGAAGATGCAGGATCTCGGATTCACGCGGCAGCAGATCGTAGCGGATCGAGAGGCGTTCCATCGTGTTGAGAATGCACTCGACATTTCGCGTCGCGACGTAGTCGGCAAGTTCAGCAGTTTCGTTGCCGCCTTCTTCGATTAGATGTAGGACTTCTGCTCGTTTTGACTTTAGTTCTTCATTCGCCAGATATTCCTGGCCAACCCGTGCATACAGATCCCAACAGTAATAATCGAACGATTGACCGGATCCTGTGAGTTCTGTATCTAAGCCCTTTATAGCCTCCAGAGTCATGTTCTGTATGAACATAAAACCGACCACAACATCGGCAACCTGAACACCCGTATTGTCGATATAATTCTGCACCTCGACCTGTTTTCCGGTCGATTTGAGGATACGTTGGAATGTGTCGCCAAGAACCGAATTTCGTACATGCCCGATGTGAGCAGCCTTATTTGGGTTAACAGAAGTATGCTCTACGCAGATTTTTGCACTAGCGGTTCCGGCATTTGGCAGCGGGTTCGCCGCAGCATTTTCAGCAATAAACTTCGACCGATCAAAGAAAACATTGAGATAACCCGGGCCGGCGATCTCGATCTTCCCCACGAAATCGAATGTTTCGAGTCTGGCTTTCAGAACCTCGGCGATCGCACGGGGATTTTGTTTCTCGCCGGTCGCGACCTTTATCTGCTTTGCCAGCTCAAACGCCACAGGGAATGCGATGTCGCCGAGCTCGGTCTTTGGCGGAGTTTCGGCGGCGATCGATTCGATATCGACTCCGAACTGAGCTTTCGCGGTCTCGCTGATCGCGGAGCGGAGTACTTTTTGTATTTCGGTGATGGTCATTGTTCGTTAAATGTCTGGAAAATAAACGCCAATTATAGACTTTTGCGGCAACCAGAAGCAATTTTCCTATTTTGCGGTTGCTTTGCGTCCTTTGCGGGCTTTGCGTGAGATATTTTCACTTCAGCATTGGAGAGAAGATTTCACGCAAAGCTCGCAAAGGAACGCAAAGTTAAGAGAATTGGAAGAGGCGGCGTCCTTTAGATTTCACGCCGAAAACGCTAGAATCTAGGCTTTACGGCTGAGTTGCTGATATGGCAAAAAAGATAAAGAAAAAGATCGATCTGAAAAAGATCGCCGAAGGCGTAAGGCTGATGCTCGAGGGCATGGGCGAGGACCCCGAGCGTGACGGCCTTAAGAAAACGCCTGAGCGTGTTGCTGATTTTTACGCCGAACTGACCGAGGGCATGTGGATCGACCCGAAGGAATACATCGTTCCTCTGCCGGGCGATTCACATGACGAAATGGTGATCGTCAAAGATATTTCCTTCTCATCCGTTTGCGAGCATCACTTAGCGCCGTTCATGGGAAAATGCCATGTTGCTTACATCCCAAAGGGCGGTCGCATTGTTGGTTTGTCTAAACTTGCCCGCATCACTGAGGTATTTTCAAGGCGTTTGCAACTTCAGGAACGGCTTACGCAGCAGATCGCACAGACGCTGTTCGACAACCTCGATCCGATCGGCGTGATGGTCGTTGTCGAGGCTGAGCACACGTGCATGACGATACGCGGTGTTAAAAAGCCCGGTGCTGTAACGATAACGTCGGCTGTGCTCGGCGGATTTAGAAAGGATTCTCGAACTCGTGCCGAAGCAATGTCTCTGATCAAAGGATAAAAGACTTATGAAAAGGTTAACTGCTTTACTACTCTTAGCTACATTCATCGCATCGGTTGGTTTTGCTCAGGATCGCAGCCGTGATTTTGATGCGAATAAGATGCGCGAACGCGTCAAACGCCTTTCCGCCGACGATTTCGAAGGGCGTGGACCCGGCACCGCCGGCGGCACACGTGCGGCCCAGTATATCGCCGATCAGATGAAGGCGAGCGGTGTAAAGCCGGGTAACAAGGGGAGCTATTTTCAGAACGTGAAGCTTGTCGGCGTCAAGGCCGACCCCAATACGCAGCTCACCGCGACGATCACTAAGGGCCCGACGAATATGTACTTTAAGTTCGGCGATGATTTTGTGGCGACGACCGGAGCTCAGAAGGCGGACGTGTCGGTAAATTCCGAGATAGTTTTCATGGGTTACGGCGTCGATGCTCCGCTGTACAATTGGAACGACTACAAAGGCGATCCGGAGCAGTACAAGGGCAAGGTTTTGATGATCCTGGTCAACGATCCACCCGCGACCTCCGCTGAGCCGAATCTGTTCGGAGGCAATGCCCTAACGTATTACGGACGTTGGACTTATAAGTATGAAGAGGCTGCCCGACGCGGTGCTGCGGGTGTCATTCTGGTCCACACGAACGAGTCCGCCGGGTACGGCTGGAACGTAGTCCGAACGTCAAACGGCAACTGGCGTTACGAGATCGCCAGAACCGCGGGGGATAAAACGCCGTTTCTAAACTTCAGAGCATGGATGACAAACGATGCCGCGACGAAACTTGCAAGCATCAGTCATCTAGACCTCGAACAGTTGAAAGAACAGGCTCAGAGCCGCGATTTTAAGCCGATAAATCTGGGCGTAACGGCAAATCTGAATCTCAAGAGCGAGTTTAAGACGTTTGATTCCCCAAATGTTGTCGGCATGATCGATGGGAGCGATGCGAAGCTCAAAAGCGAGTACGTTGTGTTCTCAGGCCATTGGGATCATCTCGGTATCGGCGAGGCAGACGCGACCGGCGACAAGATCTACAATGGAGCTTATGACAACGCCTCTGGCATCTCCGCGATTCTTGGAATAGCGGATGTTCTAAACAAGATGCCGAAGCAGCAGAGACCGAAACGCTCGATGGTGTTCTTTTTCCCGACGGCGGAGGAGCAAGGTCTGCTTGGAGCCGAGTATTTTGCCGCGAATCCTCTGGTTCCGCTTAATAAGATCGCCGGAAATGTGAATATCGACGGCGTTAACTTCTTTGGTAAGACCAGGGATTTTTCTGCACTCGGGGCGGAGCGTTCGTCGCTTGGCGCCATTGTAGACGAGATTGCCAATGAGCGAAAGATGACGGTCGAGGGAGATATGCGGCCCGAGCAGGGATTCTTTTTCCGTTCGGATCATTTTCCGTTCGCGAAAGCCGGTGTTCCGGCGATCTCGCTGCGACACGGCGACGATTTCGTCACGCCGCTGGCCGGCGAAGCGTTGAATTTCTTCAGCAATTACACTGCTAAATATTACCATCAGCCGTCCGATCAGTATTACGACTGGTGGGACGCGGGGGCGATGGTGCAGAATGCCGAGCTTGGCCTTGCAATCGCGTTGAAGATAGCGAATTCACCCTCGATGCCGCGTTACAAGGAAACCGACGAATTTTCGGCGGCGGATAAGAAGCGTTTTAACAAATAAAGGAACGATTTGAGCAACAACACTTTCTACATAACAACCCCCATCTACTACGCGAACAGCCTGCCGCATCTGGGCCACCTGTACACTACGATCGTGGCGGACGCGGTGCGGCGGTACAAGAAACAGCGTGGTTTTGACACGTATTTTCTGACCGGAACGGACGAACACGGAATAAATATCCAGCGTGCGGCTGAGAAAAATGGCAGGACGCCGCAGGAGCAGGTCGATCACATTTCAGGCGAGCTAAAGCGGATGTTCCACGATTTCCGGCTCGATACTGAAAATGGCGGTTACGACATTTTCATGCGGACGACCGAGCCGTTTCACTACGAAGGCGTTCAGCATCTGTGGCAGGAAATTGCCAAAAACAAGACCCCGAATGGGAACGACACGATCTACAAAGGCTTTTACGAAGGCTTGTTCTGCGCTCCGTGTGCTGAGTTCAAGACTGAGGATCAATACTATACGCCCGAAGGGTCGGATATCCCATATTGCCTTATCCATGAGCGACCGCTTGATAAGGTTTCCGAGGAAAGTTATTTCTTTCGGCTGTCGGATTATGACGAGTTTTTGATCGATCTGATCGAGAAAGATCCGAACTTGGTGCGGCCGGAAGGCAGAAGGAACGAGGTGTTGTCCTTTGTTCGCGGAGGTTTGCAGGACCTTTCGATCAGTCGTCAGAAGTCGTCGGTGTCGTGGGGAATTCCGGTTCCGGGTGACGAAAACCATGTGATGTACGTCTGGATGGACGCCTTGACCAACTACATCACCGCGATTGGTTATGGGAACGCGGAGAAGGCTCCGGTTGGATTTGAGAAATATTGGCAGAATGTCGTTCACCTTGTTGGCAAAGACATTCTACGGTTTCACACCGTTTACTGGTTCTCGTTCCTGAACGCAGCCGGGTTGCCTTTGCCCAAAACTGTTTTTGCTCACGGAATGTGGCTCGATGCCGATGGCCGAAAGATGGGTAAAACAATGGGTAACGTGATCGAAGTTGATGTTTTACATGAGCATTTTCAGGTCGACGCTTTGCGTTACTTTGTGCTGCGGGACATGGTCTTTGGGCAGGACGGGAAGTTCGGTTACGAAAACCTGATCGAGCGTGCGAACGCGGACCTCGCGAGCGGCCTAGGCAATCTTGCAAGCCGAACATTCTCGATGGTCACCAAGTACCGCGAAGGCCTTATACCGAGCGGAAAGATCGCGGAAGAGAATTACCTCAACGCCAAACGTGCCGGAGTCAGTCCGGACGATCAGGAACTCGCGTCGGTGGTCGAACATGCTCGCGACGAGTTTGTGCGGCGGTTCGATAATTTCGAGTTTAGCCTCGCTCTCGAAACCGTATGGACGGTGATCGCCCGTGTTGATAAGTTAATATCTGACTCGAAGCCGTGGGAGCTAAGTAAAGACGATAAACAAGTTGAGACGCTGAATGCGGTGCTCTATCGAGCCTACGAGACGCTTCGCTGGCTCTGCATACAGCTTTATCCCGTAATGCCCGAGGCGTCGAAGAATATATATAGCCAGATCGGCCTTAGCGAAGACATCGCCATGCTCGATCCGACAAATTTGAATTGGGGCGAACTCGTCGCCGAGACCGAGATCGGTGAAACCGTTGGAGTTTTCCCGAGAATCGCTAAAAACAAGGTTATGAATGAAATAAATGCTCCAGTTGTCAGTAGTCAGTTGTCAGTTGCCAGTGAGGAGCCGGCGGCGGGTGGGCAGTCCGTGTCAGAACCGGGAGCGATAGCGACTGGGTCGTCTGTGGGGGCTGAACAGGCCGAGGTAGAGGTCGACAACTTCATCACCATTGACGATTTTCTGAAAGTCGAACTACGCGTCGGCCAGATCAAGGTTGCCGAGCGAATTCCGAACGCGGACAAACTTCTCCGTTTCGAGATCGACCTCGGAGAACCCGAACATCGCCAGATACTGGCCGGCCTAGCTGAATACTATGAGCCAGAAACCCTCATCGGCCGCAAAGTCGTCGTCGTCGCCAACCTAAAACCCCGCAAAATGCGAGGCCTGGAGTCCCAAGGCATGATCTGCGCCGCCTCGCTCGAAGACAATTCTGGTCCGAAACCGGCTTTGGCTGCGTTTTTGGAGGATGTTGAGGTTGGAGCTAGGTTGAAGTAATGAATTTCGACGAGGATCCAAAAAAGGCGGCTGCCAACATCAAGAAGCACGACGGAATAACATTCCAAGAGGCCGAAACGGTTTTCGGTGACCCTCTCGCTCGTATATTCGATGATGACGAACATTCTTATGATGAGAAACGAAACGCAATATTCGGCTACTCGGATCAAAATCGCCTTCTGATGGTCAGTTATACCGAGCGAGAAAATGATACGATAAGGATAATTAGTGCCAGGCTAGCTACGCCGAAAGAAGCGAGAAGATATGCAGATCAAACTTGACGAAAACGACGATCTACTTCCGGAATACGATCTTGATTTCTCGAAGTCAAAGCCGAATAGGTTTGCGGAGAAATACAATAAGATGGTTCGCCGCGTAGGTCTGGCTCCCGATGTCGCGGAAGAGTTTCCGACGGAGGATTCCGTTAATGACGCACTCCGTGATTACCTCCGAATAACCCGAACACCTAACGTTGAAGTTTCGACGAGATAGACGTAGCTCCCTGTTATTTAACTAACCTGATGGGAAAGGTGATGCTTGAAACATCTGCGGTGCTCATATTCATAGCGACCGCATTCATATCACTGGTGCCGGGCCAATCACCGGCATCGTCACCAGAATTTTGGTCACCCCCTATTCGTCAGACATCAAAACCTATACAAGCAGCTCGATCAACAATTTCAAGATTGATTTTGTTGGAACTCCGGTCGTAGAAGAGGGACGCGGTGTCATTTCAAACTACGTCGCACGGCTTCCGCGATCCCTGATGAGTGTTCGAGTCATTCAATTTAGCAAGTCCGAACTAGAGAGGGTGACCAGTTCGGAGATGCTTGGACAGGTTAAGGTAGCGTACGGAACATCGCAGGGGTATAAGATCCTTGAAACTTTCAGGGATGAGGCAGCTACTATCGACTTCTTATCAAGCAATGAAACCACTTTGAGGAGAGTTCGTGCGCACCTTGTCGGCGATAAACTGTTTGAGCTGTATGTTGAATTACCTCAGTTTCAACGGCTAAAAGATGTTCACCCCGAAAGGCTGGCCGCGTTTTCACGCGAAGCCGATCGATTTTTTAACTCCTTCGAAATCGTAAAAAAGAAGACGAGATGATCCTAATCGATTCCCACTGCCACATAGACGGCGAACAGTTTGACGAGGATCGCGACCAGGTTGTTCGGCGGGCTCGGGAGGCTGGGGTTGTGGCGATGTTGAATATTGGTACGGGCGATCCGCATAGCGACGATTTTCGGCGGGCGGTGGCTGTTGCCGAAAAATATGAGAATGTTTACGCGTCGGTTGGGGTCCATCCGCATGATGCGAAGCTTTATGATGATGCGGCTGAGGAGCATTTGATCGAGCTGGCGAAGAGCGAGAAGGTGATCGCCTGGGGGGAGATCGGGCTTGATTATTACTACGGTCATTCGCCGAGGGATGTGCAGCGAGACGTTTTTCGGCGGCAGATCCGGACGGCGAAAGAGCTTAATTTACCGATAATTATTCATAGCCGGGATGCGGATGATGAAACGGTTGAGATATTGACTGAGGAATGCTCCTACGAGGGTTTTCGCGGGATAATGCATTGTTTTGGCGGAACGGCTGCGATGGCTGAAGATCTGATGAAGATCGGGTTTATGATCTCGTTCGCGGGGAATGTGACGTTCAAAAAGGCTGAGAATCTTCGTGATGCGGCTCGCGTTGTGCCGCTCGACAGACTTTTGATCGAGACAGATTGCCCGTTCCTGACGCCCGTGCCGTTTCGCGGGAAACGGAATGAGCCGAGCTTTGTCGTCCATACGCGCAGTTTTGGCGGAACTCTATTCGATCGACGTGGAGAGTCTCGCGGCCGCGACCACTGCGAACTTTCTAAGGACCTTCGGATTGGACGAGAAAAAGGGTGTTCAGGTAACGGGATAATGTGCTAGACTTGCAACACATTTGCCCGATCGAGCATCCGATATCAGGCCGATATCCGATGCTCTCGGACGAAAATGGTGCTAGAGTTGGAATTGAAAATCACTAGTGTTTACGTGTATGTCCCGCATGTGCGCGCGCTGAGGGTGCCGAAAATGGGACAAGATCATTAAAGTTTAATAAAGTAAGAACATGGCAAAAGAAAATTCATTCGATATCGTCTCAAAGACCGACTACGCAGAACTTACCAACGCTCTAAATCAGACCGAGAAAGAGATCTCGCAGCGGTTCGACTTCAAGGGCAGCAAGGCCGCGGCTGTATTACAGGGCAAGGACCTTCAGCTAACTGCCGAGGATGACACGCGTTTGCGGAATATGAACGATATCCTGCAATCGAAGCTGCTTAAACGAGGCATTTCGCTCAAGGCACTCGACTATCAAACGGCCGAGGCAGCTTCTGGCGGTACGCTTCGCCAATTGGTCAAGATCCAGCAGGGAATTCCGACGGACAAGGCGAAAGAGGTAGTTCGTTTCATCAAGGACGAAAAATTCAAGGTCCAGGCGTCCATCCAGGGCGAGACTGTGCGTGTATCAGGCAAGGACCGCGACACGTTGCAGGAAGTGATGGCGAAGCTGAAGGCACACGATTTTGGAATCGACATGACCTTTGACAACTACCGATCGAATTAACGAATGCAGAAGTTTGCGGCAGTGAAAAAGGAATTGATACCAAATTCGGCGGCTCGTCGTGTGTTTGGCTTGATCGGCGCGGAGATGGGGCTGATCGAGGCGGAGTTTGAGCGGCAGGTTTCTTCGAATATCCAGGTCATCAATTATCTTGGCGATTATCTGCGTGCTTCGGGCGGTAAGCGTATTAGGCCTGCGTTGCTTGTATTGGCACATCATGCGATCGACAAGGGCGAGAGGACGGAGAGCGTTATTCGAATGGCGACCGTGATGGAGATGCTTCATACGGCGACGCTGGTGCATGACGACATTATTGATAACGCAGATATTAGGCGTAATCGGCCTTCGGTAAACGCTCGGTTTGGTAATCAGACGGCGGTGTTGATGGGCGACTGGCTTTATATGTCCGCCTTTGAGACGACGACGCTTGAGCGTTCGCTGGATATTATCGATATTCTGACGCGGCTCACGCGAAAGATGACCGAGGGCGAGTTGATCCAGTTGACGCGTATCGGGCGGTTGGATATCTCGGAGAGCGAGTATTTTGACATCTTGAAGCGCAAGACTGCGTACCTCTTCTCATCCTGCTGCGAGGTCGGAGCGATTCTCGGCGGGGCAAATGAAGACGAACGCGACGCTCTGCGTGCCTATGGTATGGATCTCGGCATAGCCTTCCAACTCTCCGACGACATCCTCGATCTGACCGCTGACAGCAAAGACCTCGGCAAGGCCGCCGGTTCGGACCTGCTCGAGGGTAAACTCACTTTGCCACTCATATACCTTCTCGAAAAACGTCCTGAACTCAAGCCGAAGCTTGAGGAGATCATGTTCGACGGCGAATATCGCACTATCTCACGCGAAGAACTTAAGTCCGAACTCGTCTCGCTCGGGCTCATTGACTCGATAAAACAGCGGGCGACAAGCCACGCCGAGGCTGCAAGAAAAAGTCTTGCGGTTTTGGGGGAATCAGAGTATCGTTCTAGTTTAGAAGAAGTTTTGTCCTTTGTGACCGACAGAACTACCTAGAACGCTCCGAACGCACTCATCGACAAAACAAATTCAATTGCTCGTGTAAGTTAAGCTATTTCAGTATGTTAGACGAAAATCTTATTACTACGCTTGAACAAAGCCTCGACCAGACTCGCAACGCTCAGCGCCGCCTGACGGCCCGTTTGCGCGAGGCTGAAGGCGAGGTCGAAAACCTGCGACTTGAGATCAATGCCCTGGAGAACAGCGCCGCGCAGACTGAAAAAGCTATCCACAGCCTATTGGTTGCGACACGCGGATCGCGTTCGATGGGGATGGGAAGTTCTTTTTCGATGGATGACTCGATGGATCTCGGCGACCGTTCGGCATCGGAACGCGGACGGCTTACCGCCGCTCATCGCGACGCTCCGTCGGATAACACGTTGAATTTCCCGCAAACTCACCGAAACATTCCGTCAATAAACTCGAATTTTGAGCCGATCAGCAAACGTTTCAACGACCGAACCATCACGCAGGCCTGCACTTTGTTGCTGCGAGAGTCCGGCGGCCCGCTACATGTAAATGAACTCTACAATTTGCTGATCGCTGGTGGTATGACATTCAAAGGAAATAACCCCACGATATCCGTAGCTGTTTCGCTCAGCCGTAACAGCCGTTTTCGAAAGGTCGATCCGGGAACTTTCGACCTCGTGATCCGCGAGGCCGGTAATCGGGCCGCTTCCTAACTGGTAAGCGGCCCAAAGTCTATCCCCTCCAAATGCTGTGATGCTTATGATCACAGATCGTTTGGAGGGTTGCCTTTTTGGGCATAAGGGCTGAAAATACGAGTTTAAGCCTTCAGGAGAAATAATGATCGGAAAGGACACATTCGCGGCAGGACGTTTCAACACACTCGCTGTTATTCTCGTCGCTCTATTTGCGGCTCTGCTGTTATCCGGCGATGTTGCTGCGCAAAAGGTTAGACTAAGATCTCAGATCACGCCGACATGTACCGGAGGCGGAACTGGCCTTAAATACTCGGATATCTACGCCGATGGCAATATTGCCGTGCAAGGCAGCTACGGATGCAAGGGCGTCTTTATTTACGATCTCACTAACCCCGATCAACCTGTATTGGCAAGCCACTATAATCCAAGCCCCAATCAGTCTTTTCTTGAGGCGATCGTTATTGGAAATCGCGGATATTTTGGCAGCGGCGGCCAAGGTGTGGGTACGCCGACGACCGGCGATGGTGTACACATCGTTGACCTTACTGATCCGTATAGTCCGGTACTGCTTGGAAAGGTAAATCCGACGAGCGGCAATGGCTTCAGCGGAATTCACGAAATGGTCGTTCACGGTAACTACCTTATCGAGAATTACAACAGTACGAGCAATAAGACCATCAAGATCATCGATATCAGCAATCCTGCGAACCCGGTCTTCAAATGGAATATGAGTCCGGTTGATACGCTGTGGGTACATGCCGTTCATATTCGAGGCAATCGTATGTACACGTCGGGCTGGAATGGCCGACTGGAGATCTATGACATCTCAAATCTTGCCAATCAACCGCCTCAACTGCTCGGTTCGATACTTGGTAATTCCACCAACCACAGCACGTGGACCAGCGAGGACGGAAACTACTTATATTCGTGCCGTGAGACTCTCGATGGCGATCTCCGTGTGTATGATGTCCGGGATCCAGCCCAGCCGGTTCTCGTCCGGGCCATCAAAACGAGCGATCTAGGCATAAATGCCGTCAGCCCGCACAATCCGGTTGTGATGGGGAATTATCTATATATCTCGTGGTACCAGGCCGGCATTCAGGTATTTGATATCACCGATCCGACGTTCCCGCGACGCGTCGCTCAATACGATACCTACCAGCAGACATTTGCACCGCCCGAAGAAGAGCTGAACATACTCGCCAATCCTTACCCATGGGACATGGTTTGCGGGACAATGACAGATCAGAATTCTTTGCCGACGAGCTACAACGGCAACTGGGCGGTTTTTCCATTCCTGGGCCAGAACAAGATCCTAGCCGGTGATATGGAATACGGTCTACTCGTATTGGACGCATCAGCCTTGGCTGCCCCGCTCAAGAATCGCGTTTCGGATTTTGATGGAGACGGGCGGACGGACGTGTCAGCTTTTAGGCCCACGACCGGTGATTGGGAGATCGAGTACAGTACAACTTCCCAGACCTTGAGTACAAACTTCGGGCTTACAGGTGACCTCATTGTTCCCGGTGATTTTAATGGCGATGGGATCGTCGAGCAGGCGATCTATCGTCCTTCGACCGGCGTATGGTGGTTCAAGAACCCGACTGGCCCTTTCACTGCGGTTCAGTTTGGCCTCGCCGAGGATATTCCGGTTGCGGCAGATTATGATGCGGACGGACGAACTGATATCGCAGTTTGGCGTCCATCAACGGCTGTCTGGTATATCCTCCAAAGCTCGCTGGGACTGAAGATCGTAAAATGGGGTTTGAGCACCGACAAGCCGATCACCGGGGATTTTGAAGGCGATGGCAAGTCGGACATTGCGGTTTGGCGCCCGTCGAACGGTGTATGGTATGTGCTGCAGAGTTCCTCGTCTATACCTCTTTATGCGGCTTGGGGCATGAATGGCGACAAGCCGTTAACCGGCGATTTTGACGGTAACGGAATTTCCGATTTTGCCGTTTTTCGGCCGTCAACCGGAACGTGGTATGTGCTTGACCCGGCGGTAAATCCTTCTTTCCGAGCCTACAACTGGGGCATCGCCGAGGATATGCCGATACCTGCGGATTATAACGGTGATGGTAAGACGGACGTATCGATATTTCGTCCAAGCACGAACCAATGGTACACCTACTACCCATCGAGCCAGACGTTTGATGTCAGGATCTTTGGGCAATCGGGTGACAGTCCATCTCCGGCGTCGGTTCAGCCGAAGTAGTGGTTTGTAGATCGTTGTACGGCAAGGTCAGGCAACGCTTGACTTTGCGGGTTTTGTTTCTATTATTGCAGTATGCAACTGCAAATGACGATCTCGAGCGGCACCCTCGCAGGCCGCTCCTTTGACCTTCAAACGGGCTTCATTACGATCGGCCGCAGCGAAACTTGCAGCGTTCGGCTCGATCCGATGACAGAGCGGATCGCATCAAAGCAGCACGCCTTTATTGAAGCCCGGACGGACGGCTTCTACCTCACTGACAACAAGAGTACTAATGGTACGCTGGTCAATGGCCAGCGGGTCGAATCGACCCGTTTGAATGACGGTGACGAGATCCAACTGGGAGCGAACGGCGTAACCGCTCTGATATCGATCAAAGGATCGACGGCCCCCGAATTGGCGTCACCGCAATTCCAACTTGAACAGTTCAATCAGATCGCCGCGCAGGAACCCGTAAATCTCAGTGCTTCGATCCAAAACTTCGCTGTTCCGAGCATGGCGGCCGTCAAGCCTGAACCGTCGAGCACCGGGCGATATATCGGCATCGGTGTGACCATCTTTGCGATCATCTTTATGGCTCTGATCGTAATGCTCATCATGCTGGCGAGCGTCGGGATCGTTCCGGCGGTTATCGCCGCGATCGTCGCGTTCATACCGGCGATGCTGTATCTGCTGCCTCTTATTTGGTTAGACCGTTACGATCCTGAGCCGCTCTGGCTGCTTGCTCTTGCGTTTGCCTGGGGAGGATTGGTCGCGGTCATTGTGTCTTTCGTGGTGAATACGGTGATCGGCTTGGTCGCTTTTGTGGCGACGAACAGTCCAGAGGCTGCACCGTTCGTCGGGGCGGTGATCTCAGCTCCTATATTCGAAGAAGCATCGAAGGGTGTCGGCCTCTTGGTTCTGTTGATATTCTTCCGGCGATATTTTGACGATATTTTGGACGGCATTGTCTTTGCCGGCGTGATCGCATTAGGCTTTGCGACGGTCGAGAATGTGCTTTACTACGGGCGTGCGGTAGATGGTGGTGGTCTTGGCGGGCTGACGATCTTGTTTTTTATGCGCGGCATAATGTCGCCATTTGCCCATGTCACATTTACCGCGATGACCGGAATTGGCTGCGGCATTGCACGCGAGTCGCACAGTATGGCCGTCCGGATCATAATGCCGTTCATTGGTTATTGTGCGGCCGTGTTTCTGCACGCGGTCTGGAATGGCATGGCGGTGATCGGTGGACTCGAAGGCTTCGTCGTGGGCTACCTTATTCTCGAGATCCCATTCTTCCTGATCCTACTCGGATTTTCGCTGTATGTGATGAGGCGTCAGGGCAAGATCCTCACGGATATGCTCGCACTCGACGTCGCACGTGGTTTGATCCCTCAGGAACATGCAAAGACGGCGACTTCGGCGTTTAGTAGTTCGGGGTGGCTTTTAGGTGGGTTGTTCAACGGAAAATTCCGTGCCCGCAGCCGCTATATCCGAGCGATCGGCAAACTCGGCCTCAGCTATTGGCACATACAAAGAGCAACTGCCGCTCAGGGACAGACAGGCAGCTTTCAACAAAATCCGATCTTGCGTGATGAAGTACTAAAGTGGCGAGATCAAGTTTAAAATAAGAAAACGGACTCGAGAGTCCGTTTTCTTTTTTGTTAATGGTAGGCCGAGCAGGGATCGAACCTGCGACCCACGGATTAAGAGTCCGTTGCTCTACCGACTGAGCTATCGACCCAAAAACAAGCTGAATTATAGCAAACACAGGATTTAACGCAAAGACGCAAAGGCGCAAAGTCAAAACCAGCGTAATGACTTGGAAATATCTTCCGCGTCATTGCGTCTTAGCGCCTTTGCGTTGAAAATATCTCTGACGCTTATGAAGGAATGCCCGAAATGTGAGCTTTGCTTTTCCGATGAGATCGCGGCGTGTCCGCACGACGGCACGGCGACGCGTTTGTCTTTGCCGGGATCACCGGTGATCGCGGGGCGGTATCTGCTGGAAAGCAGATTGGGTCGTGGAGCGATGGGGCAGGTTTATCTAGCCCGCGATCAGAAGTTTGAAACTCGCAAAGTTGCGGTCAAGACAGTCCGACAGGATATTTTATCCAGCGAAGACCTTCAGGAAGGCGAAGCTATCGCTCGTTTCGAACGCGAGGCACAGGCAGCCGCCTCGATCCAGCATCCCAACACCGTTAGTGTTACAGATTTTGGTGAATCTGCCGAAGGCGTCTTCTATCTCGTAATGGAATACGTCGAGGGCGAGACGCTGCACAAGCTTCTTCGTCGAGAGGGGACTTTGCCCGTAAAGCGTGCGGTTCGATTCTTACGGCAGATCGCCGATGGCGTTGATGCAGCACATGATCTCAATATTCTCCACCGCGACCTTAAGCCCGCGAACATCTTCATCATGCAAAAGGGCAAAGGCGGCGATGGCTTTGTTAAGGTCGGCGATTTTGGCCTGGCGAAGATAATGAGTCAGACGGTAACGGACGCACAATCAAAAGCGACGCCGTCGAGCCGCGGAATCATTGGCACGCCGGAATTCATGTCTCCTGAACAGATGCAACCAGAGGTAGGCGTCGATAAGCGGACCGATCTTTACGCTTTAGGGACGATCGCGTATTTAATGCTTGGCGGCAAAACGCCATTCACGGGCGAGCTCATGCAGCTCGTGATGCAAAAGGTGATGCATACGCCGCCGCCGCTCGCGTCGTTACGTTCAGACATTCCTGCCGACGTTGACCGTGTGATAATGAGTGCTCTGGCGATCGATCCGAAAGAGCGGCCTTCGTCTGTCGCCGAATGGATCGCGGATCTCGAGGCTGCGTCGGAAGACATTGACGAAAGCAAACGCACCGGCGGTTCGCGGCTCGTTGTCATGGCTCCAATAGGGGCAGAGGTTTACGTGAATGACGAGCGCAAGGGAAGTGTCGGAAGCTCAGGCCGCGTTGTCCTGACCGACATTCCGCCGGGTCAGCACATCCTCCGTGTTGCCAAAGCCGGTGAGCGTGACGACGAACGCGTGATCGAGATGCGCGCCGGTGGCAACGAGCAGGTAATTCAGGCGACGCTTCGCACGATTCACGGTGCGGGCAGTCAGCCGTCGTCTTCGCAGGGTGCAAGCACGGGCGGTTCGCCTGCGTCGAGTGTGATGCCGGGTATTGTTGCGTGCGGCAATTGCGGGGCGAGATTCGCCGACGGTGTTAGATTTTGCGGACGCTGCGGTGGCGGGAGATTTATCATGGTCAGCGCGGCCGAGACGCCAGGGACTTCTTTCCCATGCCCGCGATGTGCGAACGGCCTTGCCGCCGGTTCGAGATTTTGCGGAAAATGCGGCCAAAGTATCCCGACGTCAGTCCACGCCAGTTCGCCGCCGTCGTTCAATCCACTCCATTCGCCGATCTCAAATCCTCCCCAAGCCGAACGCCTTTGCCGGCGTTGCAATACCGCATACCCGCCGCATATCAAATTCTGCGGCCGATGCGGACTAACGCTGTAAGCAGCTTTCCAAGGCAGTCAAGCACTTTCCAGTCGCGTTTCACCGCGGTTGTGTTTATAATAATGCGGAAGTAACTCCGATCCACAATTTAGCCGAGGGAATCACGATGAAGATCTGTCCGCGATGTCAGAAAACGTATACCGATGACAATTTGAATTTCTGTCTTGAGGATGGCTCGGTATTGTCGGCGATGAGCCAGCCGGCACCGCCGCCGGATACGATCCACATGCAGCCGATGCCGACGCAGCCTCAGCAGGTTCCGCAGAGCCAACCCGGAGCTCAGGCAGGCTGGAATATGGGAGCTCCGCAGCAGTATTCGATGCAGCCGCCGAAGAAATCTTCCAAGGCGTGGGTCTGGGTTCTTTTGATACTCGGCGTTGTTGTCGTGTTATGTGGCGGTGGATTTGCAGGTCTTATTTTTCTCGGTTCGCAGGTAGAGAAGTCGAACACAGCTTCGAATTCTGACAGCAAGACGACGACCTCGAATTCGTCCAAGACATTCTCGAGCAACAGCAATACAACTTCAGCCCCCAGCACTTCGACCCGTACCGATCTCGAGACCGTCGACATGAAACGCCTCGTGCAGGAGTTTTCGGCATTCGGAAACACCGAGCTGACCGGCGGCGAGTTCTTTATGAGCTCGAAGCAGAAAGGCTATTACTACGCCATCTGCGCTACTGATGAATATACTACCGAGAAATCCGACACTCGCGTGACAGTTCGTAATGTCGATAACGCCAGTGGCAGTATGGGTTACGGGCTCATCTTTCACAGCGATCCAAAGCCACTGCAGCAAGGTTACGCCTTCCTGATCGATACGAAACGGAAAAAGTATCGACTTGTTCGTCATATCCCGAAGGATGAGAAGACCGTGATCAATTGGACGACGTCGGCCGCGATCAAGGAAGGCGGCGAGGACAATGTGCTTGAGGTTCGCGACCTTGACGATACGATCGAGCTCTACATCAACGGAACAAAGGTCAACTCGATTCGTAATCAATACGGCTATTCCGGCGGCGTCGCAGGGCTGTATTCGGGCGACGGCGTGAAGGCGGGATTTAAGAATTTCGAGATCCGGAAATAGTCTTTTCCAATATGAAGCATTGCCCGCGATGTCAGAAAACTTACGAAGACCCGGCGTTGAACTTCTGCCTCGACGACGGCGAGTTGCTGATGGTACTCGCTCCAGGACGTTACGCTGACGATTCGCCTCCGACCGTTATCCTCGATCAGGCCCGTGTGACAAATCCGGCGAGTTGGCCTCAGCAGCCGTCTTCGCAGCCGCCGGCTCGATATCAAAATCCGCAGCCGGCGTATCAAAATCAACAATTCGGCCAGACTTATGTTGCCGCTAAAGACCAGACGCTGCCGACAATCTCGCTGATCTTGGGCATTTGCAGCATGTTGCTGATCTGCTGCTACGGCGGCATCTGGCTCGGGCTTCCGGCGGCGATCGTTGGGTTCATCGGGCTGCGAAATGCTGACAGCGACACGTCGCGATACGGCGGACGCGGGCTGGCGATCGGCGGAATGGTGCTCGGGACGATCACATTTCTAGCCTCCCTGATCTTCGCACTCATCGCTATCGTGGCGAACTGACCGCAAATCCCATATAATTCAACACGATGAGGGTTAACCTAAATGTTGTAGCCGGGCCGCAGACTGGGCGCACATTTTCGTTCGAACAGCACGACACTTTCATGATCGGCCGCAGCGAGGCGGCGCAGTTTTGCCTGCCGCACGACCGGTATTTCTCCCGACATCACTGCATTCTTGAGATCGCTCCGCCGCAGGCTTTTATCCGTGATCTACAATCTACCAATGGCACGTTCGTAAACGGAATGCGTGTCGAGACGGCGTACCTGAAAAGCGGTGACCGCATTCAGGGCGGCGAGACGATCATCGAGGTCGAGGTCTCGACCGGACTCGAAGAGTACGAGTCCTCCGCAAATATCGACGGCAGCAACACCCAACCCTCGATCGTTGCCGTCACCTGTTTGAATTGCTCCATTCCAGCCAAGGTCGAGGCCGACGAGCCGCGGTCGAAGATGTCCTACATCTGCGACGAATGCCGCGACAAACTCAAGGCGAATCCGCAGCCGATACCGAATTTTCAGATGATCCGCGTGATCGGTCAGGGCGGAATGGGCAGCGTGATGCTCGGACGTGCCGAATCGGATGGCCGTGCGGTGGCGATCAAGACCTTGCTGCCCGAGGTTGCCGTCAGCGAACAGTCTTTGAAAAGATTCATGCGCGAGATCGAGGTGTCGGCGTCGCTCGTTCATCCGAACATCGTCGCGTATGTGGAACACGGCACGCACAATGGATTGGTCTATCTTGTAACGGACTTTATCGCCGGGATGGACGCCGCGAGATTTGCTAAACATCGCGGCGGCAAGCTGGATTACCGCGAAATGGTGGCCGTCGTCAGCCAGACGCTGGCGGCGCTCGATTTCGCACACAACCAGGGCTTCGTCCATCGCGACATAAAAGAGCAGAACATCCTCGTAACCGGCGACGGGGCAAATCTGCAGGCGAAATTGACCGACTTCGGCCTTTCAAAGAGCTTCAAGCAAACCGGAATGAGCGGTGTGACGATGGTCGGCGATGTCGCCGGGACGATCGCCTACATGCCGCCCGAGCAGGTCCGCGATTTCAAAGACGTAAAGCCGCCGTCGGACATCTACGCCATGGGAATGACCGCCTACAGCCTGCTCACCGGAGCCCACGCGCTCGACATCGCCCCAAAAGCGGGCATCGCCGAGACCGTCAAAGCGATCTTCGAAAAACCGATCATCCCCATCCGCAGCCGCATCCCAAACGTACCGGTCCACGTCGCCGCCGTCATCGAAACCGCCCTCTCCAAACACCCCGAATCCCGCTGGCGCACCGCCGGAGCCATGCGCGAAGCGTTGCTGAATGCGGCCGCGTCGGGCGGTTAGGCTGGAAACAATGGAACCGTTTGCAAGTAGGGTTAGCTGAGCAGGCGGCTTGAGCCGCCTTTCCGCGTCTCGCGGCAAATAGCCACGCCGTTCACGGCGTGGACGGCGTCGCCGAAACGATTCCGAGGGCGTTTTAACGTCCTTCCGCACCACGTGGATCACCGATCCTTTCCAGCCGCTTACGAACCGTCCCGTTGCGATGATGGTCTTTCTGATTATTGATGTAATCGATCACCCATTGCAGGTCTTTCGTTCCAAATGTCACGATCCCGTAACCCCGCTGCCATTCGAGAGCTTTCGGCTGAACCTCGTGATTGACGTAATACGAGCTCGAACCTTTCAGCTTTCCGATCCAGTCGGAGACGAGAATATTGGGTTCGAGGCTTGTCGCGAAGTGGATGTGGGTTTCGATACCGCCGATAGCGTGAAGCCTGGCACCGGGCGTTTCGAGGATCTTGTGGCCGAGAAAATGGTAGAGCCGCTTCTCGATATGATCGGTGATCATTGGCAGACTGTTTTTCGTGTGCCCAAGTGATGTGGAAGTTTATTTCTGAATAAACGGCGTCTGACATCTGGTGCGGTGGAAGGACGTTAAAACGCCCTCAAATCTAATTTTGGCAATCGTACCACGTCCTAAAGGACGTGGCTATTTGCCCTTCAGGGAAGCCTCGTGAACGAGGCTAATTGATCTAACGACGAGTCAACCCTATCGCGTTATTACCCGATCCGCTTCACCAACTTCTTCAACTCCTCCGCGAACTTCTTCAGCTCAAAATTCTGCGGATCGTCGTGGGCTCCCTTGATTCCGGCGTCAACAGCTGAATGATATGCAGGGATCATCCAGACGGAACGTCTGACGCTCGCCACCAGATATAACAGGGCGAGGCGTTCGTACTGCTTTATCGAGAAACCGGGCAGTGGGGCGATGCGGTCGTTAGTTGGATTCGAATTCAATGGGTCGCGGCGGCGGGGTTGGACTAGTTCGATGTGGATCTGTGTGCCTTTGGCGTCCTCCTTCAAAACGTCGCGAGCGAACTTCGTCCCGAAGCCCTTTTTCACCGGCTCGTCAAACGGTGTTGTCGTGATCGATTCTCCTAACCTATTCACAAAAACATGTGCGACGGGCGACTTTAGCCAGATGTCGAGTTTGTTGCCGGGCCACGTCGGGTCGGAGTCGATGTTCGGGGGGAATTCCGCGTCCTTCAGATACGGCGTCGAGGTGTCGTGTATCACAAAGTACGACGCGAGCATGACCACTCCGTCGCTCCTGACGCCGTGCGAGAGGTGCAGGTCGAGCGAACCGCCGAGCGCCATTTCGTCGAGCTTATTCCTTACCAGAAATTTGCGAAGCTCGGTGCGAGAGATGCCGACCTTCTCGCCGATCAGCTTCTCGAGCGGATCGGGAAGCTTCTTGAGCTCCGCCCCGAGCACGCCGCCGATCGCATTCGGCCGCAACAAACACCGCGCCTGCTCCACCGCCGTCCCCGCGAACGTCAGCGTCACCTCATCAAATCTACACGGCGTATTCTGCGACATTGCGGATGTATGGCTGAGGAGTGCGGCGAATGAAAGGAATAGGATCGTACGAATCATAGATGTGAGGACGGACGAAGAATGTAACGCCAGTTTTCATGCCATTCGTAATAGCCAGACCTCGAAACGGGACAAAAGATCAGCGATTCTGCCCATATTTTAACGCCATCGTGAATCGACGCGTCAAGTTTGGCAGATACCTCAGCTTCCTAAAGTCGAAGTTTGACAGTATTGGATTTCACGGTCCCTTTCCAGACTTCCAGGTCCTCAAACAGAAAAGAACCAAATTGACCATAGGTGAAACTGATTGCAAACAATCGCTTTTTCTCGAAAAAGGTAAAGGTCGTGAGGGGCAATATCCGTTTATTGGTGAAGGTTCCTTTTGGAGGCAGTCGCAAATAATCTGGGCTATGCCCGTGTGAGTTTATGCTGGCAAACTCATCGGTCGTAGAAAAGCCATTTGGGAGGAGTTTGCCAAATTTTCTCACATCTAGCCTATAATTCCCCGTCTTATCAATTATTACGTCCTTTGTGCTTATGTTCTTGATTGTGGTCTTGAACGTTAACGTTTTCTTATCACGATTCCGTTCTAATAACGAGATCGAGTATGCCAAAGGCGCCTGAGAAAACAAATTCGGAGTAACACCAAAGGTCAATACAAAAAAAGCTATAAGGCTAAACTTAATGACTTTCATATTTCGCTCCTCAATACTGCAATCCTAACCGCGGGATCCTGCCGTGATCCGTAACGGAATCATATTTTAGGTGGCGTGCCCCCGCTCTCGCAACCCCATCTTGATAAGCTCCGGAAGCAATCGCCGTAACGGTCTTAGATTTCTGGTTGTCTCTTTCATCTTGCTATCGTCCGCCGCTCCCGCAATCTAATTGTTTCCTCAAACCTCAGCAAATACAAGCTATAAGCGGCGGTATTTTTGGGGGTTTTGTTTGGTGAACGGTGCGGGACGCGGGGAATTGGGGCTTGACAGGGTGGCGGAAACGGCGTAAATTTTCGGAATCGTAGATTTTTCGTTGCAGATTGGGACGGATCACGATGAAACTCACACAATCCGACAACATATTCGGTGTCCCCACGCTCGCTCGCGGCGGTTTGTGCGTGGAATGTCGATAAATACTGGCTGATTCTGGCTGGTACTCAATTAAAAAAGTCGTAAAGAGATCGGACGGACGGCGTTCGTCCGTGGACGGAGCGTGATTGTCCGTGGACTGGGCGGTTTCGTGTTTGGACGGAGCGTGATTGTCCGTGGACTGGGCGGTTTCGTGTTTGGACGGAGGGCGTTTGTCCGTGGACTGGGCGGTTTCGTGTTTGGACGGAGCGTGATTGTCCGTGGACTGGGTAGCTTCGTGTTTGGACGGAGCGTGATTGTCCGTGGACGGGGCGGTCTCGTGTCTGGACGGAGCGGGATTGTCCGTGGACTGGGCGGTCTCGTGTCTGGACGGAGCGTGATTGTCCGTGGACTGGGCGGTTATCTCGTCCCCGCCGGGGCGGAAAATCCTATCCCATAACACCTGATCCAACTCTTGCCGTCAACCCTCGATCCTTATCTATATCGTCTTCGTAACCTTCGACAGCGAGCGTGGGGCGTCGGGGTCGAGGCCTTTTGCTTCGGACAGCAACGCGGCGAAGAGTTGGGCGGGGACGATGAAGGGGATCGGGGAGAGGAATTCGTCGATCTTGGCGGGCAGCGACAGGCTTTTGGGCGAACGTTTGGCGATCTCGGCGTCGTTGGTGATCGCGAGGCAGTCGGCGTTTAGCTCGTGGAGGCGGTCGAGGAGCTCGATGCTGCTCTGCTGCGTGACGCCGGCCGGGCCGAAGAGGACGACGGGGAAGCGGCGTTCGACGATGGCGAGCGGGCCGTGGAAAAAGTCGGCCGATGAGAAACGCTCGGCGACGACGTAGCACGTCTCCATCAGCTTGAGCGCCAGCTCGTACGAATTGCCGTAGTTCATCCCGCGTCCGACGACGACGCAGTTTTCCATGAAGGTATATCGTTGGACGAGTTCCTCGATCTGCGGTTTCAGCTCGAGAGCCTGGGCCGTGTAGGCGGGAATTACGCTGAGGTCTAGCTTGTTTGCAGCGAGTTCGTTTGCCAGCATGTAGAAATGCAGCATCTGACCCGTGTAGGTCTTGGTCGCGGCGACCGAGCGTTCGCGGCCCGCGTGGATGAGCATCGTCTCGTCGGCGATCGACGCCATTGTCGAGGCCGCTTCGTTGGTGATCGCGAGCGTGTAGGCTCCGGTCGCCTTTGCCTTTTCGAGCACCATGTTAATGTCGGAGCCTTCGCCGGATTGCGAGACGCCGATGACGAGCGCACGTTTGAGATCGATCTTCGCGTCGTAGAGCGTGTACACCGACGGCGCCGACAGCGACACCGGAATCCCGCAAGTCACCTCGAGCAGATAACGGCCAAACAGCGACGCGTTATCCGAACTGCCGCGTGCGACGATCACGATCAGATCGATGTCGCGTCCGCGGAGGAATTTGCCGAGTGCGGCGTACTTTTCGCGTTCGGCGGCGAGCGTGCGTTCGAGAGCCTCGGGTTGCTCAGCGATCTCTTGGAGCATTAGGGACATAAAGGCAAATATTACAGTCTAGGTGCCGGGCGACGCAACGTTGAGCGGGTCGGCCGTCTCCATCGTGGACTCGTCGTAGAACATTTTATGCAAAACGGCATTAATTACTCCGCCGATCATCAGGGAACTTGCCGTCAAATACAGCCAGAGCATCATGATGATCACCGCACCGAGCGAACCGTAAGCTCTGTTGTAGCTATTAAAGAAGCCGAGATACGTGCGAAACGCCGTAGTCAACACCAACCAAAGAAGGATCGCCACGATCGAACCCGGCGTGATCCAAACCCAGCGGAAGTGTTTGAAATTCGGGAGGAAATTGTAGATCACTTCACATGCAAAGAGCATCACGATAAGCGTTGCGACCCACTGGATCGATACAAGGATCAGCGGCGATGTGACGTAAAGCCCGACGGCCGCCAACGCCTGCTGCCCGAGCTGCCATCCGTAGAATACCGTCGCGAGCATTACGCCCGAGAGGATCGTGACGACGAATGTGATGGCGAGCGATTCGAGCTTCGTTCGCCAGAATGGGCGCGTTTCCTTTAGCTCGTAGATGGAGTTGAGCGAATTCCGGATCGCATCCACACCTGCCGATGCGGACCAGAGCGTAACCGCAAGTCCGAGCGTTGCCTTTCCGCTCGAACTATTCACAACGATCTCGTCCACCGTCTTGCGGACGAGATCGAAGACCGACAGCGGCATTACCTGGCGGAGATTGGCGAACAATTCATCACGCAATCCCTGTGACGAATCGAGCACCAAACCAAAAAGACTCACGAGGAAATAAAGGAGCGGAAACAAGGCAAACGAAAAGTAGAACGCGACCTGCGCCGCGTGGCTAAATATATCGTTGTCGATCATCTTGGAATACAATCCGGTGGCGAACTGCTTCCATTGAAAATCGCGTAGGCGAGAGAGAGCCATGTTTCCTAATATACTTTATCCGCGTGCACGTTCGAGCAAGGTCATCGCGAGCACGGCCAGGAGCATCCGAGCTTCCTCTTCCGGAGCGATCTGCGTGAGTGGGTCGAGCTGGAACACGCCTTCGAAAAACGCGGGCTGCTTTTTAAGCCGAGCGACCTGCGTGCCGTCCATCCGCTCAACGATGTAAGCGGGATTGAAAAGGTAGCCGGTGAACATCCCGAGCACGGGAATTTCGCCGAGCAGCGAGTCGACGACTTTGATCCACGCATTTTCTTCGTGGATGAAGTAGACCTGAGCATCGCGTTCGTCGTAGACCTCGTAGTTTGCCTTGAGGATCGAACGCATGCCTTTGCGTTTGATCGACCCGAGCGGCTGGCCGTTTGACGCGGTGAAATTGTACTTCGCCGAGAAATCGATCACGCGGTCGGCTTTGATGTTATAGAGATGCTGGGTCTGGGCCTCGTCGGCGAAGACGTTGATGTCTTCTTTGAACTTGAAGAGCTTTTGCTTCACGTAGCCGAGAAGCTGGCCGTTCGCATCGCGGACGTAGATCTGACTGGCAATGGCCAGCAGTTTGAATGACAACTGGAGCGGATAGTTCATTTAGTTTTTTCCTCCAAGATAGATTCTGGGCACACGGGGGCCGATACCGCAAGTTATTTCGTACGAGATCGTGTCAACGATGCTAGACAGATCTTCGGCGAGGATTTGTGGCTCACCATCGGAACCGATGATCGTCACCACGTCGCCGACCGCCGCGTCAGAATTTCAGTGACGTCGATCGTTGTCCAATCCATCGAGACTCGGCCGATTACCGGTGCGTATTTGCCGCGAACGATCATCTGTCCGCGATTTGAAAGGGCTCGTCGATAACCATCGTGATAGCCGATCGGTACAGTTGCGATGAGAATGTCACGGTCGGCGGTGAAGGTACGGCCATAGCCGACGCTTTCGCCTTTTCGATGCGTTTGATCATGCCGATCTTCGAACGCACACTCATCACGGGACGCAACTCCGGCGTATCGATCCCCGCGGGAAGTACATCGCCGCCCAGGCCGTAGAGCACGCCGCCGAGGCGGACGAGACGAAAACGCGATTCGGCAATCGCAACGGCCCCGGGCGAATTTGCCATGTCGATGTATCGAGGTTCGATCCCTTTCTCTCGAAACGCATCGACACACTCGGCAAACCTCGCGAGTTGAAGCTGGGAGAAATCAGACTTCAGATCGTCGGCAACCGCGAAATGACTCATCAGCCCTTCGATATCAAGATTTCGTAACGCCACGAAGCGATCAACGATCTCCGGCACATCCTGATATCGAAAACCGATCCGCCCCATCCCCGTATCGATCTTGATATGAACGTTTCGCTTTGTTCCCGAGCCTGCCGTTGCGGCATCGAGTTGCTCGGCCTGATTTAATGTCGATATTGCGGGCGTTAGATCGTGTCTCAAAAGGCACTCAGCCTGACCTTGCCAAAATCCGCCGAGGATCAGGATCGGGCCGCCGATACCAGCCTCGCGAAGCTCGATGCCTTCTTCGACAGTCGCTACGGCGAGCCATTTTACATTTTCCGCTTTGAGACGACGGCTGCATTCGACGGCTCCGTGGCCATATGCATTCGCCTTGACGACCGCCATGCAATCGACATTCTCGCCGACAAATCGCCTCACGGATTGCATGTTAAATGCGAGTGCATCGAGGTCGATCTCGGCCCTGGTTGGGCGATGCGGAAATTCACTGTGCATCTTGGTCGCCTAGAGTGGGATGTTGCCGTGCTTCTTCGGCGGGTTGGTGTCGCGTTTGTTTTTGAGAAGCGAAAGAGCGCGGATAAGTTTTGGACGTGTGTATCTTGGCTCGATCACTTCGTCGATATATCCCCGTTCTGCTGCCACATACGGATTGGCGAATTTGTCTTGAAACTCGGCGATCTTTTCGGTGCGGTATGCCTCGTCGTTTTCGGCTATCTCGCGTTTGAATAAAACTCCGACCGCGCCCTCGGAACCCATGACCGCGATCTCAGCGGTCGGGTAGGCGAAGTTGATGTCGGTGCGAATATGTTTCGAAGCCATCACGCAATAGGCTCCGCCGTAGGCTTTGCGAGTAATAACGGTGATCTTTGGCACGGTTGCCTCGGCGAAGGCGTAAAGTAGTTTCGCGCCGTGCCGGATGATGCCCTGGTGCTCCTGATTGACGCCGGGCAGGAAGCCGGGAACATCCTCGAAGGTGATGAGCGGGATGTTGAAACAGTCGCAGAATCGCACAAATCTCGCGGCTTTTACCGATGCCTCGATATCGAGAACACCCGCAAGGAACGCAGGCTGATTTGCAACGATCCCGACAGATTGCCCGCCGAGGCGTGCGAATCCGACCACGATATTCGGAGCGTAGTGTTCTTGTGTCTCAAAAAAATATTCGTCGTCGACGACATTGTGAATGATGTCGCGGATGTCGTACGGCTGATTTGCGGACTCGGGAACGATCGAATTCAGCTTTTCATCGGCCCGGTCACTTGGGTCTGAGGTCGCGACGAACGGTGGATCGTCCATGTTGTTGGAAGGGATGAACGAGAGAAGCTCGCGGGTGATACGCAAGGCGTGTTCGTCGGAATCGGCGGCGAAGTGTGCGACGCCGGACTTCGCGTTATGCGTCATCGCACCGCCGAGTTCGTCTTTGGTCACCTCTTCGTGTGTAACCGTTTTGATGACGTCGGGGCCGGTGATGAACATGTAGGACGTGTCCTTGACCATCACGTTAAAGTCCGTGATCGCAGGCGAATAGACCGCGCCCCCAGCGCATGGGCCGAGAATGCAACTGATCTGCGGCACGACGCCGCTGGCGAGAACATTCCGCAGGAAGATGTCCGCGTATCCGCCAAGCGAGACGACGCCTTCCTGGATGCGAGCTCCGCCGCTGTCATTGAGCCCGACGACCGGAGCACCGACCTTCATCGCCATGTCCATGACCTTGCAGATCTTTTGGGCGTGAGTTTCCGAAAGCGAGCCGCCAAAAACGGTAAAATCCTGAGCAAAGACAAAGACCTCACGTCCATCTATAAGGCCGTGACCGGTGATGACGCCGTCGCCGGGGAACTTTTGCTCTTCCATGCCGAAATCGGTCGAGCGGTGAACGACGAACTTATCAAATTCCTCGAAACTGCCTTCGTCGAGGAAAAAATCGATACGTTCGCGAGCGGTCATCTTGCCCGACGAACGTTGTTTTTCCATACGTGCGGATCCACCGCCTTCTTCAGCGATGCGTGAGCGTTCTCGGAGTAGCTCGATCTTGCTTTTGGTTTTTGGTTCCGGCTGCATATCGCCTAAGTTTAGCGATTTTGCCTCCCTTTTCAAAACGTGTGAATAAATGATTAAATCGTGATAATGGCAATACCAGAAGCGATAACGAGCCGCGATAATCGGCGATTAGTCAACGCACGAAAAGTACGCGACGGCGGCATTCGTGATTTGATATTCGTAGAAGGAAAACGATTGGTGGCTGAGGCATTATCAGCGGGACTTGATATTGATGAATGCCTCGTGGCCGAGAGTTTTGGCGAGTCCGGTCTGGTAGATCAAATTACCTCGAAAGCCCCTGTTTTCGAGGTGCCTGAGAAATTATTTAAGACGATAGTGGACACAACGAATCCGCAAGGCATTGTCGTTTTAGCTCAACGTCCAAAGTCAGGCTTTCTTCACCGCGACGACTTACCGCTAGATGCCTCGCCATTTGTCTTTCTCAAAGATGTAAACAATCCGTCCAATCTCGGAGCGATCCTTCGCACGGCTGAGGCTGCCGGAGCGGGCGGCGTTATTACTTCGCCGAACTCGGCTGATGCCTTCTCGCCCAAGTCGTTGCGTGCGGCAATGGGCTCGGCGTTTCGACTGGGTATTGAGCAGGGAATTACTCTCTCAAAAGCGGTTGAATGGGCTCGAAGTCGTGGAATTCGCGTGGTCGGGACGGATCCTGAAAATGGGATCGATCACTCGGCAAATGATTGGAGCAGTCCTAGTCTCGTGGTATTTGGTTCGGAAGCACACGGGCTTACGAGCGAGGAACTGTCAATGTGCGACGCGTCGGTGCGAATAACTATTGCCGATAGGGTTGAGAGCCTAAATCTGGCAGCGTCGGCGGCCGTAATACTCTTTGAAGCCAGGCGACAAATATCAACGCGAGGCGTTTGAGTTTGCGTTTGTCTGAGCCTTTTGAGACGCATCAAGTTCGTTCTTGAAAATGCTCTGGACGGTTGTGTCGTTTGTAATGGCGATGCCGGTCGCGATCTCTACGGCCAATGTCTTGGCGTTTACTGGATCGGCTTCCGCGAGTCGTTTCCGAGCTTCCGCAAACGCATTCTTCGCTTTCGGATAGTCACCAGTCAACAAATACGCCCTTCCTAGTAAATAAGCGTCTTCGCAATCCTGAGGATCTACCGGAGCCTTTGTGATATAACCGGCCGGGTCGGAATCGACGTTGCGGCGGTTCTTTTCGAAGGTATTGAGCGGAATATTTGGCGACGACATTTCGGATATCTGCGGCCCGGTTTGCGTGGCAGGTTTTGGGCTTAGAACGAAATGATAGACGGTCAAGCCAATTATCGCTCCCAGAGCAAGCATCACGAGCGACGTCAGAAATGAACGAGATGACGAAGGTTCGTTTGTGTCTGATTCAACTGTGCCGGAATTTCCGAACATCGAAAAATCATCTGTATTAGTCGGTTCCAACGGCCTCGGTTCATCCGGAGTTATCGCGACGGGAGTTTCAACGACAGGCTCGGAAAAAGCTGTTGCGGATACGGCTTCTTCGAGAATATCGGGCTCGAATTCGATCTGATCGTTGATACCGGCGGTCAACGATTCCGATCGCGGCAGTTCCTGAGTGTCGATCTCGAGGAGCGAATCTTCGTCGCCCGACACAAGCGATTCGAACGGTGAGCGAGCGGTTGCGACTGTGTCTTCTTCGCCGATCTCAATTATTGGCTCGACTACGGGATCTCCTACAAAGTCAGCATTTGCAGCAACTCTGATGATCACAGCGGTCAAATTGTCTTCGGCACCACGTTCGTAGCAAAGATCACGAAGGTACTGGCAAACGTCGGCGGGTTCACCGCCAAAAGTAAGAACGCCCTTGATCTCAGCATCCGTGACGTGCCTTGTGATGCCGTCAGAACATATCAAAAACGCCGTTCCGGGCTCGATAATGATAGTGCGGAGATCAGGTTCGACGATCGAATCGGCACCAAGGGCACGGCTGATTATATTGCGGCTCGGGTGATTCTCCGCTTGTTCCTCGGTCATCCGGCCGGCTCGAACCTCGTCCGCGACCATTGAATGGTCATCGGTTTCGCGATAAAGATTTCCTTCGCGGTCGACGCGATATAGACGGGAATCGCCGACGTGGCCTATCGTGGCAATGCTGTCGGATAAGTGCAAGGCAACTACGGTTGTCGCCATATTTGCGAGCTGCGGCAGCTCGTGGGCCATTTGATGGATCGCCGAATTTGCTCGGCCGAAAGCGGTTCTCATGACGGATTCCGGGTCTTGGCCTTGCGCGATATTGGTGAAGGCCTCGGAGACCAATTCCATCGCCATTTGCGAGGCAACTTCGCCGGCCTGAGCTCCGCCGACGCCATCCGCAACGGCATAGATGCCGCACTGGGGCATTTCTAGATACGAATCTTCATTCTGCGGGCGTTTCTCGCTCAGTCCGCGATCGGTTATTGCCGCCGAAGTGATCCGAAATCTATTTTGCATATATAGAAAACCCCAATGCTAACAATCTCTTGCGGGAAATATCTAAGCTTCTACCTGAAATTCGTCTTTGCGTTTATCTATGCTGTTTCGATGGGAAAATGCCATCAACATCCCGAGCATTGTCAGGCTTGTGATCAGGCTAAATCCACCGTGGCTGACAAAAGGTAATGTGATACCAGTCATAGGTAGAGCTCGGGTGATGCCACCAATATTCACCAAGGCCTGAAATCCGATGAACGAAGCCAAGCCGATCGAGCACAATTTGCTGAACATATCCCGCGAATCACGTGCTGTCCGAACGCCTGCGCTGACAAAAAGAATTAGTGCAAAGGTTAGCAACAAACCCCCAAAAAGTCCAAGTTCTTCGGCCAGAGCTGCGAAGATGTAGTCGGAATCGGCGACCGGAATTAGCTCGGGGTAACCGAGTCCGAGCCCACGCCCCGTAGTGCCACCTGAAGCGAGTCCGAACGTCGCCTGCGCAGGCTGAAAAGCCAATACATCGAACCACGCATCAATGTTGATCGTCTTCTGAAGATTTGGATCCTCGGCGAGCATCTGCGGCAGATTCGGGTCGCGCTCGACGAGTTTTTTGTAATAGTCGTCGTAATCTTCTTTCCACCATGACGTCTCGGGTGTCGGCGGGTTAAAGCCATCGAGCCATAGGTGGAACCGCTGCTGAATACGGTCCGGGAGTATCGCCCGCACCGGTGTTGCAATGGTTGGAAGTAGCGGAATTTTGGCCTGCGTCGCTTCAGGTAGAGCACCAACAACCAGCACCGAGATCGCCAATAAAACACTGCCAACGAGTACAAATCGCTGCATGAAGCGACGGATAGCGATCAAATACAGAGTAACGTAAACGGCGCTGAAAACCATCATCTGCCCGAAATCCTTCAGTATAAAGAACGGAAGGAAGGGAAGGACCGCCATAAAAACAAGGGGCAGAGCATCTTTGGCCCGGGGAACGCCCCAATAAGTGCGGGCAAGATTCTTATAGAGAACAGCAAGGATCGCCGCGAAACCAACGAGAAAAGGAATCTTCGCTAATTCCCACGGCGTCAGATTGCCGCCGAATTTGCCGGCACGTGACCATATCGCCGCAACGAAGAGCGGCCCGAGAGTAAGAAGCACCAGCAGAAACCCATTCTTCTGCAATCGTTCCAGAACATCCCCACGCCGCATTAGGATAAATGCGACCAGCAGTCCGATGATCCCGAGGATCGGGTTGATGGTTCGACCGGACATCAAAACACCCGTGAGAGTGTCCTCCGCAGGCCTTGGTTTTTCGATAGAAAGGTCGACGGGTGACGGTGGAGTCGCGGGTAACCCCATTATCTGCTTCTTCTCGGCGGAATAGTTCTCCTGAATGTAGTGCATCTGAAGAACTTTGATCTTCGCCTGCCGAGCTTCTGCCTTATCTTTTCTAGACGTATACTCCGGGTCACTAAAGAGGCGATATTGGACGGTCAGGCCAATGGAAAACAGAAGTATCGCCGACGTGTAGATCGTCCAGTTACCGTCGTATCGGACAAATCGCTTTAGAAGTACCGGTAAAACGGCAAGTATTGATAGGAGCGAGAGATTTCGCCAAGCTGTAAAACCTGACGCTTCGTAGCCTCGGATCAGACCACCGTAATAGATTGAATAGTGGGCGATCGCCGTTACAAGCACGATCAGCACCAAGATGAAAAAATGTGAGGATGTCCGATTTTTCATCTTTTGCGTTTAGGGGCGGTTGGCTGAACCTTAGGTCTATACTGGTCACCGAGAAGGCCGAGCTGCATGGCTTTCAAGATCACGTCGGCGGCGATCGGAGCTGCCGTTGTACCACCGTAGGCATTCTCGCCGATGTCTTCGACCACTACGGCGATCGCGACTTGCGGGTTTTCAAGCGGAGCGATCGTGAGGAACCATCCGTCCCAGCGAGTGGTTTTTACCGGCTCAAAATAGTCAACCCACTCGCCAGCCTCGTTTCTCTTCCGTTTTTTGACAGTCTTTTTCGTTCCATCGGCGTTATATACCTGAACCCCGTCACGGTCGGCGGTCCCAGTCTTACCGCCAGTTGTGATGCCGGTTCCTGCAAGTTTTGCACGCACAACCCCGCCTGTTCCACCGGGTTCTTCTGTTACCGTGGACATTATCTCGCGGATCGCCCTCGCCTGTTCTCGGGTAAGAACCTGAGCAAACATCTGTGGAGGAATGTCGGCCTCGATCTTCGGCTTCATCAATTTTCCTTCGAGATTTGCGGGAGCGGCAGCGATCGGGCCATTTGAAACGGCGTCATCTGACCCCGCTCCGCCTTGGCCCATGCCGATGACGCCCGAGTCGTATAGAGTGAGTTGTTTACCCGTTACAATAGTTGAACGTGCAGGTGCTAAAGCATTGGCAGTTCTAGGGTTACTGGCATTCCATACCTCAGGAAAAAATCCTCGGGTGACTGCTTCGGCTGGAGTTTCGACGGCAGCGATCCCGAGTACGTTGGCGGTTTCGGCCATCCGTTCGCGGCCTAGTTCATTGGCCATCTGTGCGAAATACTGGTTGCTCGAAACCTTAAATGCCTCCGTCAACGGTATGGCTTCGCTACATGCGTGGCAGCTGCCGCCTGCGTCACAAATCGGACGAGAGCCGCGAAATGGCGTGTAGCATTCTGGTGCGGGCCGGCCCGGAAGGGTAACATTCTGTTTTCCGGCCCGAAAGGCGGAGATCATCGTAAAAGTCTTGAACGTAGATCCCGGGATGTAGAATTCCACGGTTGCTCGATTCAAAAGGAGGTTTGTTTGCCTGATCAGCTTCGAGTTTCAAATATCCACTGAGCGATTCCGCATCGGACAAGTTGTACGATGGATTGGAATACATCGCCAAGACGTCACCTGTCTGGGGATTAATAACGACGATTCCGCCCTTTTTGCCCTCCAGGCGTTTAGCGACATAGGCTTGAAGATCGCGGTCGATCGTGATCCGAACATCTTTTTGCTCATCCTCGGGTTTCTTGATCCGAGTAAGAACCTCCCATGCCTCAGGCATCGGATCGGCTTGCCTTTTGTATAGGGTGCGTTCGAGCCCGGGAGTACCGCGTTCTGTCCCAAGTAGGTGGGCCATTTCGCGTTCGAGAGCAAAACCTCGCTCGATGTCACCCTTGCCGTCCAATTTGTAATAGGCCAGGGCACTTGGAAGTTTGCCGGAGCGGTCGAGCATCCAGCCACGCAGGCTTGCTGCCGTCGTCCGGCGATTTCGAAGATCTTTGTAAGCCAGGGCTTGAAACTGCTCATTTGACTCATCCGCGAAATAAGTCCAGTAGACTTGAAATCCGAAAACCGCGAGAGCGACCGTAATGAAAAAGACTTGCCACACATTAAGACTGCGGTTGGCTACGGCCGTCGTTAGCTTTTTGGCGACCGCGGCGGGCAGTTCGCGTTCGAATATGTATTTGGAGCGGCGGAAATTCTCCAGAAGCGTTAAGAAAAGGAAGACGATCAAAACGCCGACGCCAATGATGTAGACGATCGAGAGTCCGGCGGGAGTGCGTTCTAGGACTTGGCCGCCGAAAAGATTCTCGGGCCGCCATTGATTCCAATCAATAAAGAAAAGCAGGATCGGAGTGATCATTTACTTGTTTCCCTCGGCGTCCGAGATGTTTGGCAGGTTGGGTTCAGTGTCGGCCTGGCTTATCTCTTCCGAACGGCCCTCCATCTTTGCAGTTTCCTCTCCCGGCAGGCTAGGGGGCGGCTCAAGATCCACCATTGTTTCGCGAGATCTGAACTCTAAACCCTTGATCGCAATAGGTGCGTCAGACGTTGGCTTTTCAATAGGTTTCTCGTCCGATACGAGGCGTTCAAACAAAACTTCAATAGTCCCGAACCTCACCTTGTCAACCTCTTTTAGCACCAACGCCTTACCGTACGCCATACGCTCGCCATTGATGAAAGTTCCGTTCGTCGAACCAGTATCGGCCACAGTAAGATTGGCATCGCCATCCACCATTAGCGACGCGTGGATCTTGGAGACGCTTGTATGATTGATAGCCAGGTCGTTATTTGGGGTGCGCCCGACGGATACTCTTCTGCCAGCTTTGAACTCAAATCGTTTTTCCCGCTCTTGACCATTAACAGTAAAGCGGAAAAGGTAATCCGAACCTGAGGACGCCTGAGTTATCTCCTTCGGCAGATAAGACGGTTGAAACTGCACTCCGGCAATCGTAAGATTCATCTCCGCGTCGGTTTCGTCATCAGCAAATATATCGAATCCGACATAAAGTTTTACGCCCTCGGTAAAATAATCCGGCTTTACCTCGACGTGGAGAGGTGCATAAGTGTAGTAGAGAGAGTCGTTTATATGATCGGCAGCAGCAGCCAGAAGTTCATTGCGAAGATTCTCGAGAGCACCCTCAGAGTCAGTTGAGAATTTATCCCACTGCATCTTGAGTTTTATGTTATGCGGTGCGACGAGGCCCTTGCCTGCAACTTCTTTAGCTTCTGAGTCCAGTAGCCGCTTCATTCTCTCGATAAGTTCACTGGTCGCGAGAGTGCTCGAAGGAACCCAACGCCTTCCCGTGATCGCGTCTAGGGTGTCGCCGATCTTGGTCAATGCTCCACGCATAAACCAATCCGGGGAGATACTGCTTTTTGCAACCTTTTCTTTTTCAGTCATTTATGAGCGATCGGTCACTTCGGCTAGATCATATTAAGTTGTGTCATTCTAGCCCAATCGCCACCCAAATAAAAGTTTTTCAAATCCATTGCAATTATAGTGTTCAACAATGTACAATGATGTTGGAAATTCTTGTGCTATCCGTCTTTACTCGGGTAGCGCTCCCAAGTTACATTCGGACGACCAGGATTCGTCAGGGCCAAAATTATTCGGCCAGAGGTCTTGTAGATGATGAGCAAGATATTGGAAAAAGGTTTTAGGACAAACACATTCCGCTTCAAACGCCGGGCTGGTGAGCGAGGTTTCTCGATGACCGAGTTAATCGCTGTTATGTCTGTGATGGCGATCATGACGGTTATATCCGTTCCGTATTTAATAAATTACAGAACGCCGCTTCGTACCGATGATCAGGCGATCAAGATGATGGATATGATGCGGGAGGCGGGCCAGTTGGCTCTGACCCGTCGGCGAACCGTCCGGTTCGAGATCGATCTAACCGACAACAGCTACAAGATAATAGACGAACAGGGAACTGCCACGGACACGCTAGTCAAGTCTATCCCAATGGACAAGCCGGCCGACGTACGGGTTGATATTAAGCCGAGCGGCGTGACAAAGCCAAATCCACCAAACTACACAGACATCACGTTCGCTGCGGACACGGTAGGGCACCTCGCAGGTTCGACAAGTGTTACCGGGCACAGTGTTTGGTCAGCAAGATTTCAGCGGGATGGATCGGTCGTCAACAATGCCGGCACACCCGTCAGCGTAAACATATACGTATTCCCGCCTGCCTCTCCGGGCAGTGCGACACCTAAGACACTCAAGCAGGTTCGGGCGATAACGCTATTCGGTGGTAGCGAAGCCATTCGCTTTTGGAAGCATAACGGCACAGCCCTCGTGGCGACCTAAACCGGAGAGTTTATGAATATCAGATCAGAACAAGGCTTCTCCTATATCGATGTGATGATCGCGATCGTCATTCTGATGGTCGGCATTCTTGCGCTCATGGCCGGAATGTCCGCATCAGTGCTACAGGCAAAGGGCCAGGAACAGCAGATGATCGCAAAACAAACCGCCGCGTCGACGATGGAGTCGATAATGTCCGTAAAGGAGACAGATCCGGCCCGGCTTGGCTGGCCCGCGGTTGGCAACATTGGCTCCAACATCATCGACGGAGTCCCCCGCGGCATCTTCATCGTAGGAATGCAAAACGTTCGTCCGGACGCAGGTGCAGATGAGGTTCTTGGAACAGCCGACGATACTGGAACCCCGGCGACGGCGCTTCAGCGACAGATAATTATCACTGACGTTTGCGACCCCGAACGTCCGTCGTACAACTGTCCGACGCCCGGACCGTCAGTCGTGCGAGTTCGCTCAGTTCAGGTGATCGTCAGATACTTTGTCGGAGCTTTACCTCGCCAAGAGCAGTTAACGACGGTGTTGACCGACTACGCCGTGGTCGAAACTCCATAGGAAAAACTATGCCGATGTCGAAAATGAATAAGATCAAAAACGATCTCAAGCCTCAAACCAATGAGGCGGGTTTCACGATGCTTGAATTGATCATTTCCATGGTCGTATTCCTAGTGGTCACTGGCGCGGTCTTCGGCCTGCTCCAGGTCGCCCGGCAGAGCAAGGCAGTGGTGAGTGAGAACACGGGTTTGAACAAGAATGTCCGTCTGGCCCTGAACCTGGTCGGGCGCGATACCTATAATGCAGGGTTTGGCTATCCACTGAGGAACACTGTTGTTTTGCCTGATAACCGTATTGGTACCTTACTTAGCATACCGAACGACGTTGACACTTCGCGTGATACTGTGCCGCCGATAATCGCCGGCAACAACATAACGTTGAGCACATATAATCTGACCCCCAACACACGTACTGATCAGGTCACATTTTTCTTTAAAGACAATACGTTCAACTTGGTCGGCGGAGTCTCCCAACCGCTCAACATTCTCGCCGCGACCACGACCACCGGAGGAATTGACGAGATCGTTCCAATTTCCGGTAGTAACGCAGCGTGCCGCGTGAATGATATTTATTTGGTTACCGGCAATACCGGTTCAACCTTGGGTCTCTCGACAGCTCTGAGCGGGGGCAACAAAGTGCAGTTCGCAAATGGCGATCTGTTAACTTTCAATCAGACCGGAACTTCGGGTCCGCTGCGTTCAATAACTATACCGGCCAGTATACAACGCATTTTGATGGTGACTTACTTTGTTACCCCTGACGGTACCCTAACACGACGCGAGTACGCGAACCGCACTCCGGCGGTAGCGTTCGTAGATGAGCCTCTGGTTTACGGGGTTGAAAATTTTCAGATCCGATATGTGATGGACGATGGCACCATCTCGGACAATCCAAGTGCGGGCCCGAATGGCATAGCTGGCGACGCAGACGATACGCCGGCGAATCTGGCTGAAGTAAGGCAGATACGTTACACGGTAAGCGTGCGGTCGACCGAGTTGAATGCGGCAAATCAACCGTACCGGGTGAGTCAGACAGCAACTTTCAGTACCCGAAATCTGGGCTACGACGCGAATTAATCTTAAAGAGGATCAAGCATTATGGCAAACCAAGTGGTGAACAAGGTCAATAACTCGGCTAGGAATGACGAACGCGGTTCAGCGATCGTTATTTCGCTTTTCGTGCTCGCCCTGATCACGGTATTCGTAGCTCTAGCTATCTCGCGCACCTCGGCCGAGGCGTCTGCAGTCGGAAATGAGACGGCTGAGGCACGGACGTTCTACGCAGCGCAGGGAAGTCTTGAAGTAATGACACGAAACTTCAACAAAGTTTTCGAGACAAAGCTGAATCCTACGACGGCGGATCTAAACACGATCCGCACGGCCGCAGTTCCCAACATTACTGGATACACATTCCAGCAGGAACTGGATCAGACCTCGACGCGCCAGAACGTTGTAGTTACTGGCGGGACCTATAGTGGACTGTATGCGATCCGTGATAACTGGCGTCTTCGCACAACAGCTACCGACAATCTAGGAGTTCAGGTGCAGCTTACAAGAAACGTCTTGAACAGCCGCGTCCCGATCTTTCAATTTGGTATCTTCTACGACGATGATCTCGAATTGTATCGGCCACCACGCTTTAGCTTTGGGGGGCGCGTTCACTCAAATCGTCATTTCTTTTTGTCACCGGGTACTGAAGGGGTTTATTTCAACTCAAAGGTTACGACCGCAGGGCAGATCGTCACCCAGTCATGGCGAAACTGGTACACGGGTGACTCATCGAACAACCAGACATTTATCAAGAACGCATCGGGTGTTGATCGACAACTGCTGCCAACTATGGGCAGTGTGCTGAACACGACGGAAGGTGCGGCGAACAACATGTTCTCAGCCATTCCGGATCTTCCGCCAAGCAGAGATAACACAAGTTTCGAAACCCAGGCCGCGATCTTCGACGGCAACCTTGAGAACGAGACCAAGGTGCTTAGACTCCCTCTGAAAGTCGGTTATCCGACCGATTTGGTCGAGATCGTCAAGCGTCCTAAGAAGGCGGCGGCAAGTGGCGTCGGCGGCGATTTGCATGCAAATGCATCGGGAACGCTCGAAGCGGTTACAACTGCTACCGAAGACGATTACATCATGCGGACTGAGCGCTATGGTAATAAGCCAGGGATCCGAGTGACATTGGCTGACAGCAAGGCTAAGCTTCCGGGGTGTGCGTCCGGCAGCGGCATCACAGCAACTACTGGTGTATGTGGGGTCCGTCTCGACGGCGACTCTGCAGGGTTCGGGGCCGACCCGAGTCCGACGGCAATGCCCACGCCCGAAAGGGCTCGAGGCTACCGACCTTTGCCGATGAAGAACGCGGCGGCTGATACTACCTTTAACTATCAGGCGACTCGATTAAATGGTGAAAGATTTTACATGGGGCATCCCGCCAGTGGTGGGGTCACCGGGCGTGAGGTCTGGATCAAGGTAGAGCTTATTGCGTTTGACGACGCTACTCAGAATGTTGTTGCTAGAGATATCACGGCTGATTTTCTGAGTTTGGGAATAACGGAACAGGCCACGGAGATCCGTGACTCGTCGAGCAATCTTGAATTCAAGATGCAGCACACGGGCTACTCCGACGTGGCCCCAACGAGTTCGCTTACAGCGACCACCGCTCAGACAGCATCGACAGGAACGGACAGTCGGGCGATCCTGAAACTGCAGCGATTTTTGATTAGGGGCCCAGAGATCCTTAGCGGATCATCGTATACAAGTTGGTACGACGTTTCGGGGGGCACTCCGTTCAATGTTGTCGAGCGCTACAGCGGTTCGACTCAGGCAGAGATCGATCTTTACTGCAACTCGGGATGTACTCAGGTTGACCTAGACGGGGGTCTTGATGGTGCTGATACCACCTATCTGGAACGATTCGCGCACCTCAAGCGAGTTTCCCTCAACAACGTTGCTGACCGTGCAATCGTTCCGTTCCCGATCAAGATGTTCGACACCCGCGAGGGCGAGTATTATGACGAGCGTAGCACGACATATTTGACGAATCTCACGAATGTAACACGCAACGGAGTGATGAGCATGATTGACGTCGACATAGCAAACCTTCGACGCTTTTTCCGTGGCGATTTCAACGGACTTTTTCCAACCACGACGCCGTTCGCAACGACGAACGGAGCGAGCCTGCGCAATACTGACGTGCCGCAGCGAGAGGGCTGGGTCTTCTATGTTTCCGACCGACGGGGTGATGCCGACTTTGACGGGGCGTTCGATATGGAGGACGTCTACAGCCCTGCTCCTGGAAATACGGGAACCTTGCAAACGGGCGAAGACCTTAACGCCGACGGTATATTGCAAACTGCATACGGCACTGAGACTGAAAGATTCAACACAAATACGATCGCCCCGGATCGGGCAGCTGTACAAGATCATAAATACTACCGCCGCGGCGTGAGACTCGTAAATGGGACAACAATTCCGGGGATCTATGATTCCACGACGCCATCTAACACCCGCGGTTTCTCATTTGCTTCCGAGAACGGCATTTACGTTCAGGGGAATTATAATGCCACCGGAGTTGCCTCCGTACCAAGCACAGGGAATACCCCATTCTCCGACTATCAACCATACAATACGGCGGTTCACATCCCCGCCTCGATCGTCGGCGATGCAGTGACAATACTTTCCAATAGTTGGAACGACGCAAAGAGTTTCTCTTCGCCGTACGACGAGGGAAATCGCATCGGCACAACGACTACTATGCGATTCGCAATGATATCGGGCGACACGATCGCGAATCGCGAGACGACGCCGAATCAGGGTGGAATCACGCCGAAACTTAATGGCGGGGTTCATAACTTCAAGCGATTTCTCGAGCGTTGGACCGGAAATCGGCTTGATTACACCGGATCGCTGATCAACCTGTACAATTCGCACAATAACAATGGATCGTTCAAGTGCTGTAACACTGTTTACGATCCGCCGATCAGAAACTGGGTGTTTGACTCAACATTCCTCGATCCGGCCAGACTGCCGCCTGGAACGCCGTTTTTTCAATACGTCCAGACCACTGGATTCCAGCGGACTAACGACTAAATTCTGCAAAAACGGGCCCAAATTGGCGACGCGGCTGACCAGCCCCGTCGCCATTTTTTTGACTTCCGCCGGAAGCAGCCGATTCACGGGGCGTAACATCCATTCGGATCTTGCCAGCATATTAGAGTAATGAGTTATATTATCAACTCAAGGTATGAAAACTTCGAACGGGAAATTATCCAGATTTGACGGTAAAATCAAAACGGAGTTGATTCTCTGCCTGATCGTCTATCTCGCTTCGGTCATAGTGGTATTTTCTCAGAGTAGCGAGCAACGGATCTATGACACCGAGCGGGCGTTTGAGAGGCTTGTCGCAGAGAAGGGAATTCGGGCCGGGTTCCTGGGGTATTTGAGCCCCGATGCAGTGATGTTCTTTCCGGAGGTAGCGAATGCCCGCGAAACCTGGACTAAGCGGCCCATCTCACCTGCTGCTTTGACGTGGAATCCCATTCTGATCTTTGCATCGTCGAACGATGTCCTTGCATACAGCATCGGCAATTCGGTGTATCGGCCAAAGGGAAAGAATGATCCGACGGGATCTGCTGGGCATTATTTGTCTTTTTGGGTCAGGCAGGCGAACGGAGAATATCTGGCTGTATTCGACACGGGGATCAATCACGACGCTCCCGCTTCGGTGACCACCGAGTGGAGCGTTCCGAAGGGTTCCGGCGTCGAGAAGAACGAGCGGCGGTTGTCAGCCGCGGATTCGGCGACTCCGTTTTTTGTTAAGGCCGAGGCGGACGGAGCGGTGAAAGCCTATAGGGCATATTTAGCCGAAGACGCGATCCTAATGCGCGATGGCTGGATGCCATTAAAGGGGCGAAGTGCGGCGATCGACCATCTCAAAAAGGGAAAGACCTTTATCAAGTTTGCAAAAAGAAAATCCTTCGTCGAGGCTGCGGATCTGGCTTATCATTGCAGTGGCTATACGGAAATCGACACGAACGGGAAAGAGGTGGAACGCGGTAATTACGCCCAGGTTTGGCGGCTCCGCAGCGAAAAGTGGCAGATCGTGGCAGACATTTTTGTGCCATTGGCAGCGGCAAAATAGATCGAAATGCAATCAACTTCTAAGCAGGAATTTTCTGTCGTGGATCGCGTCGCCGAGGTGCTTCGGATCGAGGCAGCGGCGATCGGAGATGCAGCATCGCGACTTTCCTCGGTGGACGTCGACAAGGCGTTGCAGATATTGGGAAGTTGCGCGGGCAAGGTCATTGTCACCGGAGTCGGCAAATCAGGCGTGATCGCGCAGAAGATCGCGCAGACACTCACGAGCACGGGGACGATGGCAGTTTTTGTCCATCCCTCGGATGCACTTCACGGGGGACTCGGCGTCGTCGCAGAATGATGTGGTCATTGCGTTAAGCAATTCCGGCGAAACGGAAGAATTGCTTTCAATATTGCCAACCTTCAAGCAACGAGGTGTCTCGATCATCTCGATCGCTGGGAATCTCGAATCAACTTTAGCACGTCAGGCTGATGCCGTTTTAGACGCGTCTGTGGATAAAGAAGCCTGTCCTCTGAACCTAGCCCCGACTGCATCTACAACCGTCGCTCTTGCGATCGGTGATGCTCTGGCGATGGCGTTAATGGAGGCGAAAGGGCTCTCGTCCGAAGATTTTGCAGCAAATCACCCGGCTGGCCGTCTTGGCAAACGCCTTACCCTTCGCGTCGCTGACCTAATGCACTCGAGCCCAAATGTCGATCTTTCGGCCGGTTGGCTAGATGTCGTAAAATCGATCTCAGCTAGCTCGCTAGGGGCTGTAAATGTTGTTGACACTAATCTTAACCTAATTGGCATCGTGACTGACGGCGACCTTCGGCGGACTATCGAACGAACCTCACCGGACGACTTTTCCACGTTAACTGCGCAGTCTATGATGACGCCGGATCCGATTACCGCGTCGCCGGAAATGCTCGCGTTTGATGCATTGCGGTTGATGGAAGACAGGGCGTCGCAGATCTCGGTTTTGCCGGTGGTTGGTGATGGGCGTTGTGTCGGGTTGTTGCGGTTGCATGACATTGTCAGAAGCGGGCTTTGAAACAATTTTAGGGGAAACGACTTGGCTTCGGTAGACACCGGAACTTAGTCAAAACCCGGGTGTGAAAATTATGATCTACCGACAATCTTGTGCCGCCGCCTTGGCGGTATTTTTATTTGCTAGTGTGGCCGTTGCTCAGCGGGCAGAGGTTTCGGTCAGCGTGAATGAGGTTTTCTTTGATTCATTGCTCGACTCGATGTATCAGAATTTTGAAGCGCCAAAGTTTTCGGTTGGTGGGGAGACTTCGCCGAGTTGTGATGAGTCTATACGAATACTGCGCGAGGTCGACCGTGTTAGAACGGGCGTGAAGTTCCGGGGCGGGACGATTGCCTTACCGCTGGCATTTGCAGGCAAATATAGCCTACCATTTGTCGGTTGTGTCGACTATTCAGGAACCGCAGACAGCGTGATCAATCTTGAATTTGACCGCGAAAATCAGCGTGTCATCGGCCGTGTTACTGTAAGTACCGTGAATTTGAGCGGTACGAATGGCGTTGGCGGGAGTGTTGTTGCCAAGCTTTTGCGGAGCACGATCGACAAGAAGCTTAATCCGATGGAGATCGTGTCGCTTGAGAAATTGTCCTTTGGAATTCCTGTTCAAAATGGCGGCAATTTGAAGATGCGGGCGGTCGGTGTCGTGACGGAAGTGGTTGTGGGATCGCTGAATATCAAGATCGCGTATGATTTCGTGAAGGGGTGAAACGCGACATCCGATATCGTCGATAAAGAGACCATTTAGTATCCGGCTACATCACGTAAACCTTGAAAAAGCTGTAATTTCACTATACTTCCCTTGTGGAATAGCTATTGCCCTATCTATCATCGGAGCGAAATTTATTCGACCCTTGAGCAATTTCAAAGGGAGATGATTTATGAAAAGCAATCTAAGACAGAAACTAAGTATTTCGGTTCTGTCGCTGGGCGCGATGGCGACGTTTTTTGTAGCTGACGCTAGCGCTCAGCGTAATCGTGACAAGGGGAAGCCGGACGAACAGAAAAGCGAGCGGCGTAATGACAGCCCGCGAGCCGATCAGCAGAACAACCAACGGCGTGACGACCAGGCACGTCAGGCCGAGCAGCAACGGCAGGCTCGCGATCAGCAGCAGCGTTCGCAGCAGCAGAATGATCAGCGACGACGCGACGACCAGAATCGTCAGGCGGAATATCAGCGTCAACAGCGTTCGCAGCAGCAGAACGATCAGCGTCGACGTGATGAACAAAATCGCCAAGCTGAGCAACAGAGGCAGCAGCGAGATCGTCAGCAGTACGAACAGCGTACGAGAAACGACCAGGCTCAGGCTGAGCAACGTCGTCGGGCCGAACAGGACAGGGATAATGGTTCACGTGAGCAGCAACAGGCTGAGCAGAGGCGTCGCGAAGAGCAGCAGCGTCTCGAACGAAGCCGCCAGAATCAGAACCAAAATGTCCGGCAAAATCCGCGACAGAACCCGGACCGCAATTCGTGGAACGAACGACATCAGCGGTTAGATCGCAACCAACAGCAGCAGCTACAACAGCAGCGTTACAACCAGTACAACCAGCAATGGGGCAATTGGCAGAACATTTCGAAGGACCGGTACCGTCAACTCGAGCAGCAGCGACGGATGAACTATCTTCGCTACCAGCAACAGTACTGGGAACGCATCCGACGCGACCAGCAGAGACTGCAGCAGGCCAGGTATTACGATAATTACTACAACAATTATCGATACAATCGCGGTGGACAGTACTATTACACCAGCCAGTACGGTGCTCAGATGCTACGTCAGGCGGTCGAGAATGGCTACGAGCAGGGCTTCTACGCCGGACAGGCGGATCGACAGGATAACTGGGGTGGAAACTACTCAAGCTCCTATGGCTATCAAGATGCGGGGTACGGCTACGACAGCTATTATGTCAGCTACTCCGAATACAACCATTACTTCCGCGAAGGTTTTCGACGCGGGTATGAAGATGGATATTACGGCCGCAATCAGTACGGCCGAAATTCCGGCGGTCGATACTCGATCCTCGGTGCCGTGATCGGTACTATCCTTGACATCGTGGTCGACTAACACTTGGTTAGATCATTATTCTGGCCCTGCTCAAACGAGCGGGGCCTTTTTCTATTATTTCGGGCAATCGCCAACAACGCCCACGGTTTGCTAGAATCAAGCACTTACGATGAATATACCGCTAGTAGCCATAATCGGCCGGCCGAATGTCGGAAAATCCACACTGTTCAATCGCCTTACGGGCAGCCGCAAGGCGATCGTCGGCGATCAGCCGGGCATTACGCGCGACCGAATGTTCGGCGAGGTTGAATGGAAGGCGAAGATGTTTCGTCTCGTCGACACCGGCGGTATCGTGCCCGATGACGAAGCGATCATTCCGGCGAATATCTTCAAGCAGGCATCATTCGCGATCGACGAATCGGTCGCGATCATTTGGGTGCTCGATTCGCGTTCCGGTGTAACGCCGCTGGATGAGGAGCTCGGTGTTTTGCTCCGAAACACAGGCAAGCCGGTGATCATCGCAGCAAACAAGTGCGAGTCGCGAACGGTCGAGAATGAGGCTAATGAGTTTTACCAGTTCGGTTTCGAAATGTCTCCGATATCAGCCGAGCACGGGACCGGTGTTGGCGATCTACTCGATCAGGTTTTCGATCATCTGGAATTTGAAGAAGAGGTCGAAGAAGAAAAATCAACCGATATCAAGCTCGCGATCATTGGACGCCCGAACGTTGGTAAGTCATCGCTGCTCAACAAGATCCTCGGCGAAGAACGTGTTATTGTTTCGCCGATCGCCGGTACAACACGCGATGCGATCGATACGCATTTGACGGTTGATGGACAAAATTACACGCTTATCGACACCGCCGGAATTCGGCGAAAGGGCAAAACAAACGAGATGGCTGAGAAACTCTCCGTTATCATGGCCCGTAAGGCTCTCGAACGAGCCGATGTCGCGATCCTCGTCATCGACGCCATCGAAGGCGTGACAAATCTTGATGCAAATATCGCGGGTTATGCCGTCGATTCTGGATGTTCGGTGATCATCGCCGTCAATAAATGGGACGCTCTCGAGGAGAAAGAAACGAACACGATCTACGAATTCGAACGCACCCTGCGCGAGGCAATGAAGTTTCTGGACTGGGCTCCGATCGTAACGATGTCGGCTTTGACCGGCCAGCGTGTCGCCAAGGTTCTGCCGCTTGTGGCTCAGGCATACGAGGCTCGGAACAAGCGTATCCAAACGTCGATGCTCAACCGATTTTTCGAGGAAATGGTCACGCAGCCAAAAGGCGGCTCGGCACCGGCTCCGGTTAAGGGCGGGTTTACGCGGCTCAAGGTACAGTTTCTTACGCAAGCCGGAATCCGACCGCCCCTGTTTATCTTGTTCACGTCAGGGGGCAAACCGGGGCTGCATTTTTCGTACACAAGATATATAGAGAACCGGTTGCGTGAGGCCTTCGACATTTTTGCGACGCCGATCCGTTTGGTTGAGCGGCATAAGACGGCGAAAAAGAAGCCTTAGTACTCTTGTTGCAGAAGCCCGCACGGAGTAAGGGCATCTCAATAGTGTTCGAGAAGGTGCCCTTACTTCGTGCGGGCTTCTGCAAAGCGGCTTCTGCAACGGAGCCGCTTTGCGTTAAGATTTATTTGTAATGGAAATTGTACTTCTATTAGTCAGGATTCTTCTTGCCGGCATTTTCGCGCTTGCTGGCGTGGCGAAATTTATCGATCTGAAAGGGTCGGAGAAGGCGTTTCAGGATTTTGGGGTGTCGAAGTCGCTTGCTCTTCCCGGAGCGGTTGCTCTTTCCGTGGCTGAGATCGGGATCGCGGTTTTATTGCTATTTGTCGAGACCTCATGGTTCGGTGCCATCGCGGCTCTCGGGCTGCTGCTACTATTTATCGGGCAAATGATCTATCAACTTGCTCGCGGCAATGCTCCGGATTGTCACTGTTTTGGGCAATTGCATAGCGAGCCAGTGAGCCCAATCAGTATCCTGCGGAATATACTCTTCGCGATTCCAACGGCGTACTTGGTATTCTCGGGACGTGCGGGCCAAGGGATGGGGTTTTCCGATCCGCGGGTCGATGTGATGCATCTTTTGTTTGGCGTGACGATCGTTTCGCTACTTATGGCTGCGATCTTCTACCTGCGTACGATCTCTGCAAAACAAGACACTATCCTGAAGCAGATCGAGGTGATGGAGTTGGTGGCCCGCGATGGCGGTTCAGTTGAACGCGAAGAGCTCTCGCATCCGCATGAAGGTCTGCCGATTGGTGCGGTGGTGCCTGATTTTGCGATGCAGAATCTCAATGGCTCTACGGTTTCACTGGCGGATATTCGGTCGGACGGTCTTCCAGTGCTGTACATTTTTGTCAGCTCAACTTGTTCGCCGTGCAAATCACTGGTGCCGGAATTTGAGCAATGGCAGAAGGAAATGTCGGATAATGTGCGTTTCGTTTTCGTGAGTAGCGGCAAGTTGAGCGACAATGCGGACAAGTTTGGCGGCGAGCTTTCAAAGCATCTGATCGTTGAGGAAACAAGAGCCTTCGCCGATCTGATGAAGGCTAAATGGACGCCGACCGCGATCCTCATGGATGCAAATGGCCGCGTTGCGAGCCACGCCGCAGCTGGTGACACCGCTATCCGGACCCTTGTTGAGCAGATCAGAAGCGAAGATCTCAGCAGGGAATTCGCCCACTTCACAAACGGTCACAACCATGCTGGCACGAACAAGGTTGGCGAGCCTGTGCCGGAGTTTTCGCTAGCCGATGTTGCGGGTACCGAGATAACGTCGGAATATTTCCGCGACCGCAAGACGCTGGTTGCGTTCTGGAGCCTCGACTGCGGCTACTGCGACCAGATGATCGAAGACCTACGAAGTTGGGACCGCACCAAGGGGATGGACGAACCGGGATTGCTGGTGTTCTCCGACGGCGACGCAAAAGCAAATGCCGAACTTGGGCTCTCGTCGCCAATAATTGTCGACGCCGAAGACACTGCGACCAAGCTCGGAATGTTTGGCACGCCGTCCGCTGTTCTGATAAATGAGAATGGCGTCATCGTCTCTGAGACCGCACTCGGAGCGTCGGATATCTGGGCGCTTATTGGTAAGAGGTAAGGGTATTTTTAACGCGAAGTCGCAACGACGCTAAGCCGCAAAGTTAAGACTGGTTATGCTGGCCATTAATTTGTTGTTTAGGGTCTTTGCTACTATGCCTGTTTGCGTTGAGATCTTATGAAACCGATCCACTGGAAAATTGAGGCGACCGATGGCAAGGCTCGGGCGGGGACGATCGTGACTCGACGTTCCGTGATCGAGACTCCCGTCTTTATGCCGGTCGGAACTCAGGGAGCCGTCAAAGGTATTCGGTTCGAATGGCTTGAGGATGAGCTTGATGCCCGCATTATTCTCGGCAACACCTACCATCTTTTCTTGCGTCCTGGCGTCGATATCATCAACAGGTTTGGCGGTCTGCACAAGTTCACTTCATGGAACCGGGCAATGCTCACAGACTCGGGCGGCTTTCAGGTCTTTTCACTGACCGATCTGAGAAAGCTGAATGAGGACGGAGTTGAGTTCCGTTCGCATCTGGATGGTAGCAAGAAAATCTTGTCGCCGGAGGTGTCGATGGAGATTCAGGCGGCGCTTGGATCGGAGATCGTGATGGTCTTTGATGAATGTCCTCCGGGCGATGCTGGTTATGATGCGACCAAGACTAGTTTGGAATTGACGGCTCGGTGGGCCGCCAGGTCGAAAGCGAGGTTTAACGATGTTCAGAGTGCAAGCTTTAGCTTGTCCCCGGCCTCGGAGGAACAGGCTGAAGCCTGCACTCTGAACGGGAAACAGGCTCTCTTCGGTATCATTCAGGGAGCCGGACATTTAGATCTTCGGAGAGAAAGCCTCGATCGGACGGTTGAGATCGGGTTTGATGGTTATGCGATCGGTGGCCTGAGTGTCGGCGAAGAGAAAGTGGTTATGTACGAAGTTCTCGATCAGATCGCTCATCAAATGCCGAATGATGCGCCGCGATATTTGATGGGAGTTGGGACGCCTGAGGATCTGGTCGAGGCGGTGAATGCGGGTGTCGATATTTTTGACTGCGTTATTCCGACTCGCAACGGGCGGACGGGAAGTGCGTTTACCTCGCGAGGCAAGGTCAATATTCGCAATGCAAAATTTTCGACTGACACCGGGCCGCTCGATCCGAATTGTGAATGCTCGGTGTGTAAGCGGTATTCATTGGGATATCTACGCCACTTAAACAACGCAGGCGAGATGACTGCAGCCACCTTGATCTCACATCATAACGTTGCATTCTTCCTTTCTACAATGAGAAAAGCTCGCGAGGCCATCTTGGAAAGCCGTTTTCCTGCGTTTCGGAAGGACTTTCTCTCCGGTTTACACGAGAACAACGCTGAGGGCGTTTGATAAAGGCGAACAAAATCTATATCATTTTGCTTTTGTCTTTACAGGCGAAGCTCTATGAATAATCACCTTCTCTTATTTCAAGAAAGTGCAGGCGGTGGCAGCATCATTTGGACGCTATTACCCTTTGTATTTATCTTCGGAATTTTCTATTTTCTCGTGATCCTTCCGCAGAAACGTCAGAAGCAACAGCTTCAGGACATGATCGCGGGGCTTAAGATCAACGATGATGTTGTCACGAATGGCGGCATCATCGGCAAGATCAAGGAAGTGAGAGAAACTAGCTTTATCATTCTGAGCGCGGACAAGTCGCTGCTCGAAGTTGGGAAAGCTGCTGTAGTTGGCAAAAAAGCGGAATAGTTTATTAGAAATTGTGAAAAGTGAATGGACTTGGTTCTGTTTACCCTTCACGGTTACCGAGTTTTATGAAGAATACGGGTTTGTGGATCAGGACGGCAATTATTATCGCCGTCACCATTGGCGGCATTTATTTGGTATTCGGCCCGCGTCGGACGCCTGTCGCGGCAGATTTTTCCTATCAGGGAATAAAGGACAATCTTTCGCAGAATATCAATCTCGGCCTTGATCTCAAGGGTGGCTCTCACCTGGTAATGAAGGTCAATACCGATGATTACCTGAAGAAGCTTACCGAAAATAACGCACAGGCTGCTCTCAATGCTGCTCTAGATGCGAAGCTCCCGGTGACGACTAATCAGACGACGGCAGAGAATGGCAACTATTCGGTTACGCTAAACCTTTCTGATCCCGCGCAGTCTCAGGCAGTGATCGATGAGGTGAAAAAGAAGGTTGATTTCGCCAGTTGGACTGAATCAAGTACCGGTAGCACCATATCGTGGTCGATACCGGCAGCGATCCAGGAAGTTCTTAAGAAGCAAGCCGTTGATCAGGCTCTTAAAATCGTTGAGAGTCGGATCAATGCGTTTGGTGTGAAAGAGCCGACATTGCAGCGGCACGGTGCTGAAAGTTCGGGCCAGATCCTTTTGCAGATGCCGGGCGTAGATGATCCTGAGCGTGTTAAGTCCTTGATCGGTGCTGAATCGAATCTATCGCTCATGAAGGTCGTCAGTCCCGGAAACCCCGCACCGGTCGCAACGTATCCCTCGGAAGAGGCTGCGAGATCGTCGCTTGGCGGCACCGTTCCACCGAATCGTAAGATATTGCCTTATAACGATCGCGACGAACCAACCGCAGCGAATGCTTCGGCAACCCCAGACCCCAACAAGCCAAAGCAGTTCGTCGTAGTGGAATATCCTGCTATCGTGGATGGCAGCGAACTTCGCGAGGCTAGCGCGATCTCGCGTACAGGCAGCGACCGTGATTTCGAGATCGGGTTTTCTTTGAAACCTACGGGAGCACAGAAGTTTGGTGATTGGACCGGTAAGAACATCAACAATTACATGGCGGTCGTCCTCAATAACGAGGTCAAATCCGCCGCGTTTATAAAATCTCAGATATTTGATTCAGGTCAGATCACCGGCCGTTTTTCTAAGGCATCGGCTGAAGACCTCGCCTTGACGCTCAAATCGGGTGCTTTGCCCGCTAAGATCGAATATCAGGAAGAGCGAACAGTTGGACCGAGCCTTGGTGCGGATTCCATCCGTGCAGGCGTCGAGGCTTCGCTTGCGGGCCTTGTATTCATCGTTATCTTTATGTTGTTTTACTATCGCGGTTCCGGCGTCAACGCCGTGGTCGCTTTGTTGCTCAACATGATGCTGACGCTCGCCGCCCTGATCATGATCAAATCGACGTTAACCCTGCCTGGCATCGCTGGACTCATTCTCGGTATCGGTATGGCCGTTGACTCGAACGTCTTGATCTTTGAGCGGATCCGAGAAGAACTGACTGCCGGGAAATCGGTGGCATCCTCCATCGAGCTTGGGTTCGACAGGGCATTCATCACGATCATTGACACGCACGTCACGACGATCATCGCGGCGGCAATTCTGTACATGTACGGGACCGGCCCGATCCGGGGCTTTGCGGTCACGCTCGTACTTGGGTTGTTGATCAACCTATTCTCGGCCGTCTTCGTATCGCGTACCATCTTCATGTGGTTGATGGAGAGAAAGACCAAGATGGAGTCCTTGAGTATCTAGTAGGCACTGGAGACGGAGCATTTTAGATCCGGACTCACAAAGTTTTAACATGTTTCAAATCTTTAAGAATATCAACGTCGATTGGATGGGCATCAGAAAGCCCCTGATCTTTGTCTCGATCGTAGTGCTTCTCGCTGGACTTGGCTCGGCCATCGGCCGGCAGTTTACGCCTGGCGGCACGGACGCATTTAATCTTGGAGTCGATTTCCAGGGTGGAACTGTCATCACAGCGAAATTTAAGTCGAAGCCCGCTGAGGATGACATCCGAAATGCCCTGCAGGCTCAGGGCGTTAATGACGCGGTCATCCAGTCGTCTCTCGACAAGCAAGATGAGGTTTTGATCAAGGTGCCGCTGTTTGAAGGTGCGGCCGAGCCGGCTCCAACGCCGGCCACAACTGCTGTTGTTGGCGGCGAGGGGTCACAACCGCCTAGCAGTGCTTCCGGCGACGCATCGCAGGTCAATGTTGGCCGCGCGACGGTAAAGAAGGCTCTCGATACGTTTGGGCCGGAGGCTGCACCAACAAGTGCACTCGGTGACGACGAGGCTGCTGCCTACAAGATCGTTGGAACCGACTCGGTCGGTCCGGTTGCCGGGGCTCAGCTGAGAAATCAGGCTGTGATCGCTACGTTGCTTGGGCTTGTAGGTATCTTGCTTTTTATCGCGTTCCGGTACGATTGGACATACGCCGCCGGTGCTGTTATCGCGGTGTTTCACGATGTTCTGATCACGCTGGCGTTCTTCTCGGTGTTTCAGTGGGAAATTAGCTTGACAGTACTGGCAGCCTTGCTGACGCTTGTAGGTTTCTCGGTGAATGACTCGATCGTCATCTTTGACCGTATTCGCGAGAATCTGACCCTTCATCGTGGTGAGTCCCTCTATAAGCTGACCAACCAGTCGATCAACCAGACCATGTCTCGAACCATCGTTACTAACGGGCTCGTGTTCTTGTCTGTGTTGGCGTTAGTCTTGTTCGGCGGTGAGGTGCTGAGAGGCTTTTCGCTGGCCCTGTTTGTTGGCTCGATCACAGGTACTTATTCGACGATCGCCATTGCCAGCCCGATCGCGATATGGTGGCAGAGCAAACTCGGGGACAACCGTGTGAAAGAAGTCTTGGTGCCACAGATCGGTGAAAAACTAGCTTCATCATCGCGCCGAAGTGTCACGCGCAGACCGGTTACGCGATAGGCTTAGCTACTATAAGTCAACGTTATAGTTCCGCGTGAAAACTTTACAATACTTTACGAAGTTTGTGGGTAAATACGGCTCATTATTCTTGACTTTCGAGAACTAAACTTTTAGACTTCATTTCGTTGCTGGTCAATTAAACGTTTTACTTCTGACACTCCTTACCGAGCATTTCGTGATGGAGTTGCAAAAGGTAGAACTTAGTTCCTTTCGCCTCTTTTGTGGAGACGAGAGTGGGCTACGTAAATCTGACGTATTCGAAGAGAATGAGGTTCAGGCTGAAATCGAGCAAGAGATCCCAGCGCGGCTTTCGGCTCGAGTTTCATATTCCAATTAATTATAAGGATTCGTGATCCTTGACCTAGCGAATGGCACCGTAAGGGAGATTTAAAGATGCTTGATCAATTAGTTGAATCAAAAAGTCATGCAGGCGAAGACAAACGACGTGGCGGCTTTATGCTCACGGTTTTCATCATCGCTGTCTGCAGCGTTCTTACTGCTTGGGGATATGATCTCTTCAGTAAGGACTTCGGTATGGGTGGAGATGACCTTTCGCTTACGACACTCGTCGCCCCCGTGCCGGTCCCTGATGAGGAGCCGCCGCCAGAGCCTGAAAAGAAGCCGGAGCAACAGCAGAAAGAGCCGGATGTGGACGTTCGTAAGGAATTGATCCAGAACATGATGCAGACGCCGATCAAGCCGCCTGACCAGATCAGTACGGCAAAGAATCAGGTCAAGGAAATGCGTCTCGACCGCCTGACTAAGCTGGGTTCGTCTGATTCGGATACTGGAGCTCGTGTGGATTCGGGAGCGGCCCGTGTTGTTGATTCTGGCGGCACTGCAGGTATCTCGACATCGACGGGCACCGCACAAACTGGAGGAGACGACGAAGGTGCCCCACCTCCACCTAAGGTGGTCGCAACCCCCAAGCCTGTGCCTAAGATGGTGTCGCAGGGTGTTCTAAATGGTAAGGCTACCAGTCTTCCGAAACCGGCTTATCCGGCGGCAGCCAAGGCTGTTCGTGCGGGCGGTGCGGTCAGCGTTCAAGTGGTTATTAGCGAATCGGGCAGCGTCATGTCGGCATCCGCCGTCAGCGGCCACCCGCTTCTCCGTGCGGCTGCAGAGAGTGCGGCACGCGGTGCTCGTTTCAGCCCGACACTTCTCTCCGGACAACCGGTAAAAGTTTCCGGGGTCATAACATACAATTTTGTCCCGTAAGGGCGGCAAGACAGTGGGGAATAGCTTAGGCTGTTTCCCACTTGATTCTTGTAGATGCAATCGATAAATTTTCTGATTTTCTTTGGAGGAAAAACCATGACATTTTTAGGCAGCCTGATCGCAACGGATTTTTCGGGCTTTTTCATGATGTTTGCCGGCGAGGGCATCTCGTTCAGTGTATACGATATCGCAAAGAGTCTGACCATTCCGGGTTGGGGCGTTATCATCACGCTTCTGATCCAATCGGTCTATATGATCGCCGTTGGGATCGAACGCTGGTTGACTTATAGCAAGGCCAAGGCACAGTCCAGGCAGTATGCTCCAAAAGTTGCTCAGGCTTTGAAGAACAGCAACATTGATGAAGCTATCAATATCAGCGACAAGTACAAGGATTCGCACTTGGCGATGGTCGTTTCGTCGGGCTTGAAAGAGTTCGCTGCCCATCAGGGTAACACTGACATTTCGGCGGATGAGATGGAATCGTCGAAGCGTGCTCTTGAGCGTGCTATTGCTGTCAAGACTGCCGAGCTCAAGCGTGGATTGTCGGGTCTTGCTACCGTTGGATCGACTGCTCCGTTCGTGGGACTTTTCGGAACGGTCGTAGGTATCATCGGTGCGTTTATGGCACTTCGCTCTAACGAATCGGCTGGTATCGGTGCCGTTGGTGGTGCTATCGCTGAGGCTCTTGTTGCTACCGCGTTTGGTATCCTCGTGGCTATCCCGGCTGTGTGGCTTTTCAACTACTTCACGAATAAGGTTACGAGCTTCAGTGTCGAAATGGAAAACTCGGCCTCTGAATTGGTCGACTATTTCATCCGTCAGCGTGGCAAGCAGATCCGCGGTTAATCGCGGTCTTCGCTTAGGTTTTTTAAGATAGGAGATAACTGCTATGGCTGTCAGTGTTGGCGGTACAAGTGAGTATAATTCGGAGATCAACGTTACACCGATGGTGGATGTGATGCTGGTGCTCTTGATCATTTTTATGATCGTGACACCACTCCTTCAGCAAGGTGTTTCGGTGAACCTTCCCCGAGACGTCGTGAGCGCGGAGGAAGACGGCGATATCGCAAAGGATACGTCTGTCATCGTCGCGATCCCGGACAACAGTAACTTTTATATCGGCAAGGACCAGTATCCGCTTTCCGAACTCGGAGATGTTATCAAACGTCGTATGGAGGGCAAGACGCCCGACAAGCGTATTGTTTACATCAAAAGCGGCATCGATGTTGATTACGGGCGTGTGGTCTCTGCGATCGACACGATCCGTAAGCAGGACATCGACAAGGTCGGATTAGTTGCGGATAGGAAGAAAGGGACGGAAAAAGCAAATTAGAAGTAGGGCCGCATTTCGGCCCTGCTTCGGGAAGACACAGTTATGGGTATGTCATCAGGCGGAGGGGGCGGCGGAGCCAAGCCCTCGATCAACGTAACACCACTTATCGACGTCCTGCTCGTTTTGCTGATCATCTTCATGGTCATCACGCCGATGAAGCCAAGCCGTTTTGAGGCGAAGGTCCCGGCTGAGCCAAAGGATCAGCAGAACGTCAACGTCAAACCCAATCCGCTGACTCTCGTGGTATCGATCAGTAAGGAAACAAGGGCTATTACGCTCAATAATGAGCCGTTCGGAGATGTTTCGGATACTGACAAGCTGAAGAATCGTCTGGCTGAGATCTTCAAAGAACGAGAGAATAACGGCGTATTTCGTGAAGGCACTAACGAGGTCGAAAAGACGATCTTTCTTAAGTCACCAAAATCTGTCAAGTATGGTGATGTTGTAAAGGTTATCGATGCGGCAAAGGATGCCGGTGCCTCGCCGATCGGACTGCAGATCGATGATTTAACAGATTAATTTTGCTTTGGGCTGAGAGTCCGCTGAGGCCTTGTTGGTTCTTCTGCGTTGACGACGGTCCTGAGCGGTGAATGGAGTCATATAATGAGATTCTCTCGTTTTGGGGTCATTGTTCTAATAACAATTTCCGTTTTCTTAGGATCGAGCTGCGGATATTACAACCGCGTCATGGCTCGTAAAGATCTGGTTGACGGGTCAAATGCGTACAAGGGGAGGAAGTTTCCCGAGGCCGAACGACTCTTCCGGTCCGCAGCTGCACGCGACCCGAAAGGCGAAACCACTGAGGGTAAAGTTGCCCAGCTATTCTTAGCTCGAACTCTTCACTCGATGTACATTGGTGACCGCGGGAATAAAGCTAAGGCAGAGGAAGCGATAGGGGAATATCAGAAAGCCCTCGCTCTCGATCAAAATGATCAGAGCTCCTACAAGGCGATTGCGAGCCTCTACGAAAACCTGCAGCAAACCGACAAGTGGTTGGATTGGGTGACCAAGCGGTCGCAGAATTCGGCGATTCCTCCTGAACAGCGTGCGGAGGCCCTAACCTCGCTTGCTGCTAAGAAGAATAGTTTTGCAAACGACATCTCTGATACCGAGGCTACGAAGAAGAAGACGACCAAGGACGGCAAGCCTGCATTTGAATTTGTTAAGCCTGCAAAGCCGGAAGATTTCGACACACTTAAGAAATGTGTTGCCGAAGGCACAGCACTTTCGACACAGGCGGTCTCACTCGAGCCTGCTGAGGTCAAGAACGCTAAGAGTTTTGACGTGAAGGGAGCAACAGACGCCGATCTTAAGAAGAAGCAGGATCTGTTCAAGGTTTTCGAGTCAGCCCGTTCGTATAAGGCCAGCTTGATGATCCAAGACATGCGTGTCGCCGAAATGGAAGCCCGGACCCCCGACCGCGACCGGCTTAAGACAGAGTCTGATGCGGCTAGGGCGAGTTTCCTAGAGTTGAGCGACGTTGTCAAGAAAATACAGGCTGAGATCGACGAGCGGGCCGCTGCCAAGGCAGCCGAAGCTCCGGGTGGCGGCGGTGCCAAGGCAAACGCTAACGCTAGTAAATAACACAGGCGGTTTTTCTTTCCGAATTCGGGTGATGCTCAATTACGATTGATTGAGCATCACTCTTTTTAAAGGATAAAGGCTGAAGGATAACGGATAAAGGCGGAGGAGCGGTCAATGACCGTCTATTTGCTCTGATTTTCCTTTATCCCTTCTCCTTTATCCTTTATCCTTTAGATAGATGATTCGTATTGAGGATGTAATCGAAAAAGTCCAACTGAATCGGCCCGGGGCCGATATCGATATCATCCGCCGTGCTTATCTCTTTTCAGCCCTCCATCACCGTGGTCAGACTCGAGCTTCCAGGCGAGCCGTATCTTGTTCACCCTCTCGAGGTGTCCGAGATACTCGCCGATATGCGGCTTGACGAGACCAGCGTCGCGACGGGGCTGCTTCACGATGTGGTTGAGGACACACTCGTAGATCTCGATACAATTCGATCTTATTTTGGCGATCAGATCGCTCTCCTAGTCGATGGGCTGACCAAGATAGCCAACATCTCTGATCTCTCCAAAGAAAAGCAACAGGCTGAAAACGTCCGTAAGATGGTACTCGCCATGACGACCGATGTACGCGTCGTGCTGATCAAGTTGGCTGACCGCCTGCATAACATGCGGACGATGCAGTTTCTTAAGCCGGAGAAGCGAGCCCGAATTTCGCAGGAAACGCTGGACATCTATGCACCGATCGCCCATCGCCTCGGTATGGGTAAAATGCGAAGCGAACTTGAAGACCTTTCGTTTCAGAATCTTTATCCCGATGAATACAAACGTCTGGCTCGTGAAGTTGACGCACGCCGTCCCGAACTCGAGGCTGCACTTGAGAAGATCAAGGCGACCATTGCCGAGCAACTTACAGAGAACGAGGTACCGTACGTAGAGATCCAAGGCCGCGTAAAGCGCCTTTACTCGCTCTGGAAAAAGCTCAAGAAGCAGAAGATCATGATCGAGCAGGTTTACGACTTGATCGCCGCACGCATCATTACCGAGAATGACCGAAAATATTGCTACCTGACGATGAGCGTCATTCACAATATTTGGACACCGGTCCCTGAGCGTTTCAAAGATTGGATCGCCATCCCACGTGACAACCTTTATCAGTCGCTGCACACTTCGGTCATCGGTGATGGAGGTCAGCCATTCGAGGTCCAGATCCGCACCCAGGAGATGCACCAGATCGCTGAGGAAGGCGTTGCCGCGCACTGGAAGTACAAGGACAACGATCTCGGGGCAAAAGAGGAGGACGACGCTCTGGACGCCCTCAGAAGGACCGTTGAGAAGCTCCTCCTGCCGCTTGTTCAGAATAACGAGGATCATGAGGACTCGGAAGACTTTGTCGAGACGCTCAAACTCGATCTTTATCCAAAGGATGTTTACACCTTCACCCCGAAAGGGAAGGTGATACAGCTTCCGCGGGGCTCGACGCCGATCGATTTCGCGTACGCCATTCACTCAGCTGTCGGCGACAGCTGCACCGGAGCCAAGATCAACGGACGCATCGTCCCGCTCCGCAGCGAAATACAGAATGGGGATGTCGTCGAGATCATGACGACGGCTAACTCAAAGCCCTCGGGCGACTGGCTCAATCATGCCATTACGTCACGAGCCCGCAATCGGATCCGTCATTTCATCTCGCTCGAACAACGCATCGAGTCGGTCGAGATCGGTCGCAAGCTCTTGGAGAAAGAAGCCGAGAAATTCCGAATTCCGGCAAAGAAATTCATCCATAACAACATCGAGCTCAAGCGGATCGCGAACGAATATGGCCTCGGCCGCCCTGAGGATCTTTTCGCGTCCGTCGGGTATGGCAAGACCTTGCCAAGGAATGTGATCGCAAAATTTCTCGGTGCCGAGAAGTTCAAAGAACTTGATCCTGACGGGCAAAAAGAAACGCGGCTAAAGACAGCTACTAAGGCGGTGCGAAGGTTCATTGGCATGGAGGACGGCATTGTCGTTCGCGGGGTCGATAACCTTCTTATCAACCGTGCCAAATGCTGCAATCCGCTGCGGGGCGAGGAGATCATTGGGTACATTTCGCTCCGAAAAAGGTATCGTGGTTCACAACAAGCGGTGCAAGAACGTCTCTCAGTTAATGGTTAACAAAGAGCGAATTGTGGATGTCGAATGGGCAAAGAGCGACACCGATCGGATACAATCCGTCCAACTACTCGCAACAACCGAGAATCGTACCGGTATGCTTGCGGGTATTACGAATGCTATTGCGGACATCAAAACCGGTATCCGGGACGCAAGGGCTAATGTTTCTAAAGATGATATCGGGTTGATCGAAGTGACCGTTGAGGTTTATGACAAAAAGCATCTGGATAAGGTCGTAAGCGCGATCGAACAAGTCCCGGGTGTGATCGCTGTTGAGCGAGTGAATGCCTGAGGATTCGCAGCAAGTCTCGTCCTAACTTTCCTTTTGGACAATATTTTGCTAGAATTCGCGTTTTGCTTGAGATATAAGGCAGAGATATATTGATGAAAGAAATTGTTTCAACGACAAATGCACCGGGTGCGATCGGGCCGTACTCGCAGGCGATAAAGGCTGGTGGAATGGTATTTTGCTCAGGGCAGATACCTATCGATCCCGCAACTGGGGTATTCGTGTCAGATGTTGTTAGCGAACAAACTGAACAAGTTTTGAAAAACCTCAGCGAAGTTCTAAATGCGGCCGGTACGAGCCTCGACGGCGTGGTGAAAACAACGGTTTTCCTTGCCGATATGAATGATTTCGCCGAGATGAATGAAGTTTACGGTCGTTACTTTAGCGATAACAAACCGGCGAGAGCGACGGTACAGGCAGCGAGATTGCCGAGGGACGCTAAGGTTGAGATCGAGTGTATTGCCGTTTTGTAATAGTTGTGCGTGTTCGCACGATGTTACGCCTAATGGCGAAACTCTTATACGAAAAAAACCAAACGCCCGAAATTACGAGCGTTTGGCAACCAAAGTAACTAGTTGTATCTCAAATTAGATTACGCAGCTTTGATAACTTTGCCGCCCTTGATACAGCGGGTACAAACCTTCATGCGGGCATTGCCGCCATTCGGTTGTACAGCACGAACGGGCTGAAGGTTAGGGTTAAAACGCCTCCGCGTCTTGTTGTTAGCGTGAGATACGTTATTTCCAAATTGCGGACCTTTTCCGCATACGTCGCAGCGTTTTGCCATAATATTGCCTCCCAAGTTTGGGGAATGTATTTAGAGTTTGTAAAAACTCAAAACGCTATTTATAACAAAAGGTTTTAAGTTTAGTCAAGTTAGTGACTCACATGGTTAAGTTGAAAGGAGTAAAAGCAATCGTGCAAATCAAAAAGAGAGGGATCGTTACGATCCTGACGATCACATTGGCCGCAGCGTTTTTAGCGGCTTGCGGCAACACGCCGACCACAAGCAATTCGGGTTCGACCAACGTCGATCCGAATGAAACCGCCGCCAAAGTTAACGGCAAGGTCATAAAAATGGAAGATGTTGACCGTGCCGTCAAAGCTCAGGCTCAGGGCCAGGACAACAAGCTTTCGCCACTCGAACTCGCCGGAGCACGCCTTCAGGTTCTTCAGAGCCTGGTCGAGCAGGAAGTGATGTTCCAGAAGGCCGAGAAAGAGGGAACTATCCCGACCGAGGACGAGATCACGGCCGAGATCAACAAGCAGAAAACGCATAGCGGCAAATCGTCCGATCAGATCGAGAAGGAATTGAAAGATTCCGGAATGACCGAGGCTTCTTTCCGCGAGACGGCTAAGAAGTCAATGGCGATCACGAAGCTTGTCGAAAAGATCACCGGTAAGATCGAACCACCCAAAGACAGTGAGATCGAAGCTTTTTACAACGGCAACAAAGAGGCCTTTGTGAAGAAGAAAGGCGTCAAGCTCGGCGCGATCGTCATCGACCCTGCCAACAACGGCGAGGGTGACACGACGACCGACGAGCAGTCTGCCGTTCTCAAGGGCAACGAGATCATCAAGAAGCTCCAGGCTGGTGTTGATTTCGCTTCTGTCGCTCGTGAGTCGAGCGAAGATCAGAGCAAATTCCAGGGCGGCGATCTCGGCTATGTCTCGGAAGAAGAGATGAAGCAGACGTTTCCTGCTCAGGTTGTAGCGAGCTTGATGAATCCGCAGTTTGAGGTGGGTAAGATCATCACGGCTCCGATGATGGGCAAGTTCTACATCCTAAAGCTCCAAGAGCGTAGCGATAAGGATGAGGCTGTTACGCTCGAGAGCCCGGGGATCCGTCAGCAGGTTACCGAATCGCTGATCAGCTCGCGCAAGCAGTTGCTCGCGGCATCGTATCAGGCGATCGCAATGGCTGAGGCGAAGATCGAGAATTTCCTCGCCAAAAAGGTCGTTGACAATCCGAATGAGCTGAGCGGTGCACGTCCGGCTGGGGCTTCGAGTTCGAACACGAATACGGCTGCTTCGAACACGAACACCGCAGCTAACACTGTCGCACCGGCAAACGCAGCAAACAAACCGGCCGCCAATGAGCCGGCAAAACCTGCGGCAAATGCTTCGGCTAATAAGCCAGCGGCAAACGCTCCGGCGAATAAGTAAAACCGAGGGTTAAGGGTTAAAAAGTGAAAAAGTGAAAAAGCCGGAACCGCTCAGGTTCAGCTTTCTGCTTTTTCACTTTTTCCCTTTTCCACAATTGGACTTTAAGAATGCTTTTTAGACTTTCAGACGTTTGGAAATCGTACGGCGGCAACGAGATACTCAAAGGCGTCTCGTTCCAGATAAATCCGGGTGAGAAGGTTGGGCTCGTCGGCAGAAATGGCGCCGGCAAGACGACCGTCTTTCGCATCGTCACGGGCAAAGAGGCGGCGGATGACGGTGATGTCATCAAAATGAACAGCCTCAAACTCGGATTGCTCGACCAGCATGTCGATTTTGACGAGGGCGATACCGTTCACACGGCAGCACTATCCGCATTCAAGGAAATTCACGATATCGAGGCTGAAATGCGGCAGCTCGAAAAGCGAATGGAGACCGACCATTCGGACGACGTGCTCGATCGATACGCCGACTTGCAATCGGCATTCGAACTCGCTGACGGTTTCACCTACGCGGCTCGTGCCGAATCGATCCTGCAAGGCATCGGATTTGACCAGTCGATGTGGTCGCACGATGCTTCGAAGCTATCCGGCGGGCAGAAGAACAGGCTCGGAATGGTTCGAATGCTTCTCTCGGGAGCTGATCTGCTCTTGCTCGATGAGCCGACCAATCACCTCGATGTAAATGCGGTCGAATGGCTCGAGGAGTTTTTACAGAATTACGATAAAGCGTACGTCGTCATCAGCCACGACCGTTATTTCCTCGACCGGACGACCAAACGTGTGATCGAGATCGATCGCGGCGTGGCTATAACATATTCCGGAAACTACTCTGATTATCTCGTCGAACGCGAGCTTCGCCGCGAACAACAGCAGCGTGAATACGAGAATCAACAGTCGATGATCAACAAGACCGAGGAGTTCATTCGGCGAAATCTCGAGGGCCAAAAGACAAAGCAAGCGAAATCGCGTCGAACTTTGCTCGCGAGAATGGAGCGCATCGAGGCAGTTAAGAGCGAGAAAAGCGGCGGTAATTTCAAGCTTAAGAATGTTGAGCGGACGGGCAATAACGTCCTAACGACCGAAGACCTCGCAGTCGGTTACGGCTCAAAAGTACTGGCATCGAAAATTAACATCTCCCTACATCGTGGCGGCGTGCTCGGTGTCATCGGCGGAAATGGTTCCGGCAAAACGACTTTGCTCAAAACCCTTTTGGGCACCATTCCCGAGCTCTCGGGCAAAATGCACTGGGGAACCAAGGTCAATATTGGTTATTATTCTCAGACGCTCGATGACCTGCACGAGGGCAACGAGGTCCACGCCGAAATGCGCCGCGTCGCCCCAAACGTTGAGAATGTGGTGATCCGCTCGTTCCTCGCTCGCTTTCTTTTCTTTGGCGAGGACATCGAGAAAAAAGTATCGACTCTCTCAGGCGGCGAAAAGGGAAGGCTTGCACTCGCCAAGCTGATCTATTCGCAAAAGAATGTCCTAATTCTCGACGAGCCCACGAACCATCTCGACATCCCTGCCCGCGAGGCCCTCGAATCCGCGCTCGACGAATATCCCGGCACGATCATTACAGTCAGCCACGATCGCTTCTTCCTCGATCGCATCGCGACCCAAATGCTCTCTTTCGAACCCGACGGCCGCGTACTCGATTACGCCGGCAACTACACCGAATTTCACGATTGGAAGGTGGAAGCCGAAAAATCGGGAGCCCTTTCGTCGGGAACGCAGGCGACCCGCCTGCCCGTTGAGTCTTCGCGAAACGGCTCCGAGTCAGAACCGGGAGCGATAGCGGCTGGATCTTCCAGTACCAACAACCTCTCCAAAAACCAGATCAACCAACTGGAAAAGCGGATCAAGCAGATCGAGTCCGAGATCCCCACTCTCGAGGCCGAAGCGGAAAAGCTATCAGCTCAGATGATCGCTCCCAAGATCGCCTCGGACTACGCCCGTCTCGCCGAGGTCACAAACCAACTCTCATCGACCGAGTCAAAGATCAAAGATCTCTACGCCGAATGGGAAACTGCGGCAGAGCAACTCGGCTAAAGCTACCCGGAATTGCACTCGGAACATTAAACCTTTATATTACGTTAAATCTTGTTACGTCCAATATAGAGAGTATTTAATATGAGTAAGCAGATCCGTAAGGGTATAGTTGCGTTCGCGGCCGTTCTGTTGGGAGTCTTGTCCATTGTTGCTCAATCGTCGAGTGTAAGCCTTTATCGTCAGCCGACCATTAGTAAGACGGAGATCGCCTTTTCGTATGCGGGGGATCTATGGTCGGTCTCGAGAAATGGTGGCGATGCTCGGCGACTGACCACCGGCATTGGCGTCGAGACAGATCCATACTTCTCGCCGGATGGCAGTTGGATCGCCTTTACGGGCGAGTATGACGGTAATACGGACGTCTTCATCATGCCGACGGCGGGCGGCGTTCCAAAGCGCCTGACCTATCATCCCTCGCCAGACTCCGTATCCGGATGGACACCGGATGGCACTAGCGTGCTGTTTGCATCGAGCCGGAACAGCAGTTCAAATTTCACCCGGCTTTTCAGCGTTTCGGTTTCAGGTGGTTTGGAGTCCGAAATTCCTTTGCCGATGGTCAATCGTGGCTGGCTCTCGCCGGATGGACGATCCATCGCCTACGAACCGCTCTCGCAGTGGCAGGAAGATTGGAAGTACTACAAGGGCGGCCAGACACAGCCGATCTGGATCGCCAAGCTAGCTGATTCGTCTATAGAGAAGGTTCCGCGTACAAATTCGAACGACAAGTGCCCGATGTGGATCGGTGACAAGGTCTATTTCCTCTCCGACCGCGTCGGCCAGATCGTTTCGCTGTTCTCGTACGATACAAAAACTAAAAAGGTCGAGCAGATCGTCGATAACAAGGGCCTCGACATCAAATATGCCTCTGCCGGCGGCGGTGCGATCGTGTACGAGCAATTCGGGACGATCTTCACGCTTGAGGTTGGATCGAGATCGCCAAAAAAAGTCGATATTCGTGTGACTGGTGATTACGCTGGCGTGAGGCCCCGTTACGAGAAAGTGGGCACTCGCATCGCGAATGCGGCGGTTTCGCCCAACGGGGTTCGGGCAGTTTTTGAGGCACGCGGCGAGATCATTTCGGCTCCTGCGGATAAAGGGGATGCCCGCAATCTGACAAATTCTACCAGCGTGATGGAGCGCGATCCGGCTTGGTCGCCGGACGGCCGTTGGATCGCCTATTTTTCGGATGAGTCCGGCGAATATGCGCTTCACCTGCGTGATCAGACCGGAATCGGCGAAGTCAAAAAGATGGCGTTAGGCGGTGCTCCGGGGTTCTTCTCGGGGCCTGTCTGGGCTCCCGACAGCAAGAAGCTTGCTTATAACGACAATCATCTCAACCTCTGGTTCATTGATATCGAAAAGGGAACTAATACCAAGGTTGATACCAATCCCTTTGGCACACTCGATGACGTTCTGGCTCCCTCATGGTCGCCCGACAGCAAGTGGCTCGCATACGTCAAGCAGCTCGACAATCGACTCCGCTCCGTATTCCTCTATTCCCTCGAGAAGGGCCAGGCGAACCAAGTGACGGATGGACTCGGGGATGCAAGGTACATCATTTTCGATAAGAGCGGCAAGTACCTCTTCTTCACCGCGAGTACGAATCTTGCCCAGACGATCAGTTTTGCTGACCTCACCGGCGTCGACCGGCAGACCTCACGCAGCGTATACGCGATAGTTTTGCGAAATGACGCACCTTCTCCGCTCGCACCTGAGAGCGATGAAGAAAAGGTCGCTCCTGAGAAGAAGCCCGACGTTCCTGCCGGTGATAAACCGGCTGGTCCGCCCGTCGCCGGGACGCCGCCCGCCAAGAAGGAACCCGAGGCGACCCGGATCGACCTCGACGGCATCGATCAACGCGTGGTAGCGATCCCGGCGATACCGACTCGAAACTTCAACAATCTTTACGCTGGAAAGGCCGGAACGATCTACATTTCCGAGATCCCTCAAGGGGCGACGACTCCGGGCTTGACGATACACAAATATGATATCGACAAACGCAAACTCGACGAGGTCAAGGCAGGCGTCGGCAATTTTATCGTCTCCGATAACGGAGAGAAGATGCTCTTCCAGCAAGGCCCGTCGTGGAATCTTGTCTCGACCACTGTTCCTTCTCGTCCGGGCGAAGGTGTCGTCAAAACGTCAGACATGGAAGTTTTCATCGATCCGCGAGCCGAATGGAAACAGATGTTCAACGAAATATGGCGCGGCGAACGTGACTTCTTTTATGATCCCGGCACCCACGGCCTCGATATAGAAAAGGCGAAAAGCTCTACGCCCCGTACCTCGATGCCGTCCAGCATCGCGATGATCTGAACTACCTCTTCCGCGAGATGCTCAATCAGATCTCGGTCGGCCATATGTTCATCAGCGGCGGAGATCAGCCACGGCCGGGTGCGGTCTCAGGCGGATTGCTCGGTGCCGACTACAAGATCGAGAACGGTCGCTACCGATTTGCCCGTGTGTATAATGGTGAGAATTGGAATCCGCAACTCCGGGCTCCGCTCACAGCTCCCGGCGTCAACGTAAAGGCCGGGGAATATTTGCTCGCCGTAAGAGGCCGCGATGTGAAGGGAACGGACAATATCTATCAATTCTTTGAAAGCACGGCAGGCAAGCAGGTCCTGATCAAGGTCGGTCCAAATCCGGATGGCTCGGGATCGCGAGAGGTTACGGTCGTCCCAACCGGCAACGAGGGCGGGCTTAGAAACCTGGCATGGATCGAAGACAACCGGCGTTCGGTAGATAAGTTAAGTGGCGGCAGGCTAGGTTACGTCTATATCCCAAATACGGGCGGCGGCGGATACACGAGTTTTAACCGCTACTTTTTTGCGCAGACCAACAAGCAGGGAGCCGTGATCGACGAACGATTTAATAGCGGCGGCCTACTTGCCGACTACGTCGTCGAGTATCTGAACCGTAAGCAGATGGCGAGACTTGCCTTCCGAGACGGCAAGGACTGGAACGTCCCCGCGGGCAGCATTTACGGGCCAAAGGCAATGCTCATCAATGAGTTAGCAGGTTCGGGCGGCGACGCGATGCCATGGTTCTTTAAGAAAGCAAAAACCGGTGCCCTGATCGGCAAGCGGACGTGGGGCGGACTTATTGCGTCCTTTAGGATGCCGACGCTCATGGACGGAGGTTCGATAACCGCACCTAACGGAGCCGTATATGGCCTCGATGGCGAATGGGAGGTCGAAAATTACGGCGTTGCACCCGACATCGAGGTCGAGTTCGATCCCGCCGCGTGGCGCATGGGCCGCGACCCGCAGCTCGAACGAGCTGTCGAATGGCTCCTTGCCGAGATCAAAAAAGATCCGCCGAAAGAATACAAGCGGCCGCCGTACCCGGACTATCATAAGGGAAGACCGCTTGGAAAGCCGTAGATCTTTGGTTAGGCATCTCAACCGGCCGTGGTCGGCGAATGGCGCTTCCTGGAAAGAGGCCTCCGCCGCACCATGGCCGTATTCTTTAGATTGAGACGCAAAATGCCTTTCTCATCGATCTCAGGGTCGCGAAAGTATGTTGTACAGTCGATACTGATACCAAAATGTCTGCAAAACGGTGTCGCCCGGATCAGACGATGACGTCCGGCCGCGGGGACCGTCACCGGAAAGCTATTCGCCATCGTAGCCGGAACGGCAACGATGCCGATCACGCTATTGACCCGATCGAAGAGGAGCTTTACTGCCTCCGGATTTCCGAGCCTGGTGTGGAGATTACCGTTAATAAGGATGGTGTTCTTGCGGTTGATGGTTGCGTGGATCCTCTCAGTTCGGGCTTGCGTAGGCCCCAGATCGTATTCTTCCCAATGGCATATCATGTGTATATTTCCTCGTTCGTGTAAGTGTTGCGAAAGCCCGCCTGTATTATAGATGCAACAGTGTCGTGAAAGCAAGACCCTTCGGAGAGGTTGCTCACAACCTCGTTCGAACAGGGAGGAGGGTTAGACGCTGTCGAGAAAGATAAGAGAAGATCGGAAAATGTGGAGTGAACGCGAAGGGGAGCGATAGTTGGCAAAAAAGCGGTGATCTTGCCGATCTATCGCTATTTCTGCGGTTCGGAGTTCGGTCAGAACGGTTCGGAGTTTCTGCAAAAAGCGACCATTTTCCCGACACACGGAAGAAGTCAGAACCGGGAGCGATAGCGACTGGGTTCTTGCTTGCACCGAAGATAATCGCCGGCCTGACTTTGACCAATGGTAAAAGAACCCAGTCGCTATCGCTCCCGGTCCTGACCTAACTTTCAATCCGGTAATTCGGGGCTTCCTTCGTAATGATCACATCGTGAACGTGAGACTCGCGTAATCCGGCGGAAGTTATTCGCACGAATCTAGCGTTGGTCTGGAGTTCGCGGATATCGCGGCAGCCGGTGTAGCCCATGCCGGAGCGGAGGCCGCCTACTAGTTGCGTAACCATCTCGGCGACGGTGCCCTTGTACGCGACGCGGCCTTCGATGCCTTCGGGGATGTATTTGGCATCGGATGAGGTGCCTTCCTGAGCGTAGCGGTCGCTGGAGCCTTTTTTCATTGCACCGATCGAGCCCATACCGCGGTAGGTTTTGAAGTTTCGGCCCTGGAAGAGAATTACTTCGCCGGGAGCTTCTTCTGTCCCGGCAAAAAGCGAACCGATCATAACGCTGTCGGCACCGGCAGCTATCGCCTTTGCGACATCGCCTGAGAATTTAACACCGCCGTCGGCGATGATCGGAGCACCGGAGCCTCGTGCTGCCTCGACACATTCTGCGATAGCCGTGATCTGCGGAACGCCTGCTCCGGTGACAACACGAGTCGTGCATATTGAACCCGGCCCGATGCCGATCTTTACGGCGTCAACGCCAACTGAGATCAATGCCCTGGTTGCCTCGGCGGTCGCGACGTTTCCGGCGATAACCTCGATCTCGGGGAATTTTGATTTTACCTCTCTCACTGCATTTATCACACGCGAACTGTGGCCGTGGGCCGTATCGACAACTATCGCGTCAACGCGAGCCGCGACCAATGCTGACGCTCGTTCAAGAAAGTCCCCGGTCGCACCGATCGCAGCCGCACAACGCAGGCGGCCGAGTTCGTCTTTAGCGGCGATAGGGAAGTTGATCGCCTTTTGGATATCTTTGACAGTTATAAGACCTTTCAAATGACCGTTTTCGTCGACTACGAGGAGTTTCTCGATACGGTGTTTTTGTAGCTTCACCTTGGCCTCGTCGAGGGTTGTTCCGACCGGAACCGTCACGAGCGGCTGCGGCGTCATTATCTCGGAAACCGGGATGTCGAACCTTGTTTCGAAACGGAGGTCGCGATTTGTGATTATTCCAACAAGAAGACCGTTGTCATCGGTCACGGGAACACCGCTGATCTTGTAGCGGCTCATTATCTCTAGAGCCTCAGACACGAGACGATCCTGCCCGATCGTTACGGGATCGACGATCATTCCCGACTCACTTCGTTTCACCTTATCAACTTCCTCGGCTTGTTCTTCGATAGAAAAATTCTTATGAATTACGCCAATTCCGCCTTGCTGCGCGAGTGCGATCGCGAGCGATGCTTCGGTCACTGTGTCCATCGCGGATGAACACAGGGGGATGTTCAGATCGATATTTCGTGAGAATTTTGTGCGGGTATCGGCGTCGGCCGGCAGTATCTCGGAATAGGCCGGGACGAGTAAAACGTCGTCAAAAGTGAGGCCTTCTTGTATTTCGGTGATTTCCATATCTAATTATAAACGAAAAATGTCCGCAGTCTAAATGCGGACATATATCGGTGAAAGTTTACGGGATCCAACCTAGAATTCCGAGTTCGCCGGCGGTTTCGGTGCAGGCGTCGACGGTGCCGGGGTGCTCGGAGCCTTGGTCGGAGCAGGTTTAGGAGCCGTGTTAGTATTTGTCGGCGGCTTATTCGCTGCCGGTGTTACAGGAGTCGCACGCGGCGGTGGCGTTCCTGCCGGGGCAGCCGTATTGGCTGTTGTCGCAATGGTGTTAGCATCCGGAACGGCGGCGGCCGGTACTTCCTTCGAGATCGCGCCGTCCATCCATATCTGACCGAGATTTTCTTTGGATATTGTAAATTCGATACGGGCCTTGTCAGCACCGTTCTTCAAGGGCTCCGATGGCAATGTGATCGGCTTTCCGTTGATCGTAAGCTGTGCAGCCGTAGCATTCCATCGATTGTAGTTGAGGGTTAGAGTTTCCTTCGGCTCGAAGTTCGCAGATGAACCGGCGGCGACGACGTTATCGCTCTTTTCACCGTCCTTCGTCGCTATCAAACGCACAGGTTGGCCAACCGCTTTGAATTCTATCTTCACGGTCGCCATTTCTGGAAGGTTTGACGGCAATTCGGCCGAACCTTCTGGAGGTGTGGTAGCGTCAGAATTCGCGTTTGCCTTCGGCTCCGTATTTGCTGCGATCGGCTCGGCGGGCTGGCGAAGGTAATTTACGAGAAATAGAATTCCGGCCGTCATCAGAGCGAGAATAACGACGGCCATTATTATTGTTGGTGCATTAGACGAGCCACCGGGCCCGTCCGTCAAAACCTCAGGCTTGTACAGTTTGAGCTCGGGATTCTCAATGATGTCAGACCTGCTAATGATCGCTGCATAGTCCGTTAGAGCTTCCTGCTCGTTGATGCCGACGAATTTGGCGTAAGATTTGACGAAACCCTTGTTAAATATGCCTCCGGGAAGAGTGCGGTAGTCGTCGTTCTCGATAGATTCGAGGTAAAGGCCAGAGATCCGGGTCTGATCGGCTACCTCGCCTAAGGTAAACCCCCGTTCTTCACGGGCTTGCCGTAATTTTTCGCCTAATGTAAGTGACATTTATTTGAATCGTCGGATTCCGTACAAATATACCTGTCGATGCGTGCTACTTGACTTGAAATATATCGTTCAAGAGCCAACAATGTCAATTGTTTTACAAAGATTTACCGCATTTGCCGGGTAGCGTTTGGGCATTGCTTGAGGTTTAAGTTAATATTTGAAGAGTAATACATATAGAGAGGAACACTGCATGAGTTTAGAAGCTTTAGGCATGGTCGAGACCAAGGGTTTTATCGGAGCTGTAGAGGCTGCCGATGCGATGGTAAAGGCTGCAAACGTTAGACTTGTCGGCAAAGAGTACATTGGTGCCGGTTATGTCACCATCTTTGTACGGGGCGATGTCGGAGCGGTCAAAGCCGCGACTGATGCAGGTGCTGCTGCCGCTCGCCGTGTAGGCGAATTGATCAGTGTACATGTCATCCCGCGTCCTCACGGAGAGGTCGAGCGTGTTCTACCGAAAGGCGGAGCCGTCGGCTATAGCCCTGACGAAAAGGCACTGCAAGGCGGCGGTAAGCAATTGAGTTCGGGCGGAGCCGATTCGGGCACCGCTGGTTCGACGGCCGGGAACAAGACCAAAACGCGTTAACGCCATAACACGAGGCAGTTAGTCAGGTTCGCATCGATCCTGCTCGCTTCTGCCTCGCCCAATAATGACCAATGGGTGACAAGGATCTGATCGCTCAACAGCAAGCACGCGACGCGGTAGAGGCCGCGTCGTTTGCCTTTCAGTCTGTCGCGAAACTCAGCCAAACAAAGATCGACGAGATCTGCGAAGCGATGTCACAAGTCGCTCTCGCCGAAGCCGAGCGCCTTGGTAAGATGGCGAACGAAGAGACCGGTTTTGGTAAGGCTGATGATAAGCGGGAGAAGAATCGTTTTGCGGCTCAGGACGTCTGGAATTATTTTCGTAATTTGAAGACCGTCGGAGTCGTCCGCGAGACTGAGAGCATCGTCGAGATAGCCAGCCCACGCGGCGTTGTTGCTGCGATCATTCCTTCGACAAATCCAACTTCAACAGCAATTTACAAGATCATTATCGCGATCAAGTCGCGAAATACGATCGTGCTGTCGCCGCATCCGTCGGCTGCGAAATGTATTGCCGAGACGACGCGGATAATGCGTGACGCGGCGATTAAGCTTGGTCTGCCGGGCGATGCGATCATTTGCCTGACGGACTCAACGATCGAGGGCACTGAGGCTTTGATGAAGCATAAGAAGACCGCTGTCATCTTGGCAACAGGCGGAACGGGGCTCGTACGTGCAGCTTATTCGTCCGGAAAACCCGCATTTGGCGTCGGGCCGGGCAATGTTCCCTCGTTTATCGAAAGGACCGCGAATGTGCCTAAGGCCGTGAGGGATATTCTCACCGGAACCTGCTTCGACAACGGTACAATCTGCGCCTCGGAGCAGTCCGTTGTTTGCGATGCACCGGTCGAGGCCGAGGTTCGGGAGCAGTTCACAGCTCAGGGCGGCCACTTTTTGAGTCCGTCGGAGGCTGATGCTGTTGCGAAGGTTTTGTTGACGCCGCAACGGACACTAAACGCAGGGATCGTGGGTAAATCGGCTGCGTTCATTGCAGACCTTGCCGGAATCTCGATCCCCGACGGCACTCGCTGCCTCATCGCAGATTGTGCGGGCGTTGGGCGCGATTTTCCGTGGTCCGTCGAAAAGCTCTCTCCGACGCTAGCGTTTTTCGTCGTGAACGGAGTCGAGCAAGGTGCGAATCGTTGTCAGGAGATCTTGCAGTTCGGTGGGATGGGGCATACGTCCGGCATGCACACGCAGGATCGTGCTGCTGCAATACGCTACGGCGAGCAGATGCCAACGGCTCGGGTGATCATCAATTCGCCGACAACGCATGGTGCCATCGGTTTTTCGACCGATCTGACGCCGTCGATGACGCTCGGATGCGGCTCGTGGGGTGGGAATGTCACGTCGGATAATATTTCGCCGGTTCACCTGATGGATATCAAACGTGTAGCCTTCGAAACAAAGCCGGTTAACGGGCTGTTGACGACTGATGTTAGGCAAGTCGTATCTCCGACGCCACAGCCGAAGCGAACGGTGCCAAAGCGTGAAGATATTGCTGCGATAGTTGACAGTTTCCTTAGCAAAAAGCTTGCGGCGATGCCCGTCGAGGATGCGAAAGCAGAACCGAAAAAGGTTGAGCCACGCTCCGAGCCGAAGACGGTCGTTCACGAGATAACTCCTGAAAATGCCGTGCAAAAGCCGGTGCCGATCGCGACCGTGGATTTTGTTAGTGAGGACGACGTTCGTCGGGCGATCGATAAGGGCGAAAAAATTTATATTTCTAAGAAGACGATCCTGACACCTTCAGCTCGTGATCTCGGTGAGGAACGCGAAGTTTTTGCTAGAATCTAAACGATGGTCGAGGCAGTCGTCGAAAAACAGGTTTGCGACAAATGCGGCGTTGATGTGCGCGAGAATACGGCCTTCTGCTACAACTGTGGTGCGAGCGTCGTGCCCTCCGGTGGTGATATCGCAGATTCGAATGGAGTGGACGACAAGGCAAGGGCAGCACTCGACGATCTTGCCTCGAAATTTAAGATCGACGAAGAAGAAGATGGGCAGCTCGCCAAGGCCGCGGCTGAGCGTCGCAAAGCTCGTGTCAGTAATCGAAAAAGTGTTCACTACGAATGGCAGGCCGCCGGCGAATCACCTGATCTTCTCCTTATATTGCTCACGGTCTCGATCGTTGCTTTGGCGGCAGGCGCGGTTGCATTGACCGTTTTTTGGAAATAGTATGGTCGCGGCTGGGGCAATATATTTTTTGGCGATAGCGATCGGAATGGTCGTTCTGGGCGTCGCGATCTTCTTCCTCTCCCGGCGGCGAAAGTAGGTGGTTTATTATGCAAGCTCTAGGAATGGTCGAGTGCTTTGGACTCGTAGCGATGATCGAGGCCGCAGATGCAATGGTCAAGGCGGCCAATGTCGAACTCGTTGGCTACGAACGAATCGATGCCGGCCTGGTTACTGCCATCGTTCGCGGCGAAGTTGGAGCCGTCAAAGCTGCGGTCGACGCGGGAGCTGCCGCGGCTCGGCGTATTGGTACTGTCACGGCAACTCATGTTATTCCGCGTCCGCACGACGAAGTTGACCAAGGCATCTCAGTTCTTACTACAGGAGAAACGACGCGTAAGAAGATATCGGGCTCTGTCCCTGAGAAATAGGAGGTTCCGCATGCGAGTTTTGTGTTGCTTTTGTCTTTTGGTTTTTTCTTTCTCTATTGAGGCGTTCGCACAAACAGATTCAGTTGGAATAGACCCGGCTCAAAAGGATTTCAAGCGGGCGCTGATCAAGCATACAAAGAGCGTATATGCGGTGGACTATTCGGGCTGCAATGCCTCTATTAAGGTTGTAACGGGGTTCGTAACCTCACCACTTGCCCGCACCACTTTCTCGCCGCCTCAGGGCTTCGCCGGGTTTCCAGCGGATGCTTTCACTCCTGACTTTACCCCGGAGCCGCGCGCTCTTGGAAAGTCGATCAGATACCTGCTGGATCTAGCTAAGCTGGATCCAAACAAAATTGCAGTTACCCCCGGACGTGGCAAGACCTCGCTTATCGCTTTACGGGCTGGGGGCGACCGTGCAGCTCTGAGGACGAAATCAGACAAAAAGATCGAATCTGTAGATGCTTTCTTTGTCGTGACGGCTACCAAGTCGGCGGCCAAGACGGCTGCGGCGATGAAGGCCGTGATCGAGAGATGTTCGGCCGCCAGTTGAGATTAGATCTTAGGCAGAAATAAAAGCCGCTCGATGGTATCGAGCGGCTTTTATAATCATTGTTCATTGTAACTACGGCTTTGTCGGGGTCGAGGTAGGTTTTGCCGAACCTCCGTCGGCTGTTCGGCCCGCTCGGGTGACGGCAATTCGTTTCTGAGCATTCGGGCCGTCGGCAACCTGAACACGGATCTGGCGGTATGTTCCGTCTCGCTTGTCGTTCGATGGGATGTAGCCGATCGAGTACTGGGTGCGAAGTTCGCTTGAGATCTCTTGTGCGAGACTTGGTAGTTCACCCGCCGACTTAGGGAAGTAGGCTTTGCCGCCGGATTCTGCGGCGATGCGCTCGAGGAAAGCCTTTGCCTGGCCCTGTGGGCTCTTCTTGATGAAGCCGCCTTCTTTGCTAAGATCCTCGATGAACCCGATCACGTATATCTGAACCTCTGATTCGCGAAGAAGTTCGAACAACTGTTTTTCGTTGTAATAGCTGTTTCGGTCTTCGCCGTCGGTCACGAGGATCAAAGCACGACGTTTACCTACATCGGTTTTCTTAGTCCGTTCGTACTCATCGATATTCTCAACAGCAAGGTAGATTGCGTCGATAACGGCAGTCTGGCCGCCTTCGATATACAAATTATCAAGAGCGTCATTAAGATCAGCCTTATTGCCGGTGAAGGGCTGTTCGATCTCGATCTTGTCGCGGCCGACAAATCGGATGATGAGCGTTTCGTCGTCTGGTTTGTTGGTATTGACCAAAACCTTGCCGGCCTCGACGACCTTGTCGAGCTGCTGACGCATCGAACCCGAGTTGTCGATGACGATGCCGTAGTTTGTCGGGACTTCTGACTTAGAAAAGAAGTCGATCTCCTGCACAACACCATCCTCAAGAATCTTGAACTCACCCTGCGCAATGTTGTTCACCGGCCGGTTGTTGCGGTCGATGACGCGGACATTCAGGTTGACCAACTCGGTGTCAATCTTAATGACCTCGTCGTCCGGGGTTGGCGATGGCTTGATCGTAGGGGCGACCGCCGGCGTAGCGGTGGCTGTGGCAGTCGGAGTGGGCGTTTTTACCTGTGCGAAACTCGACGTTTCACCCCCGAGGGAAACCCCGATACCTGCCAAAAATGCGGTTGCTGTGAGGATAAAGGCTATTCTTTTCATTCTAACGACCTAGAAAGACGTAATACTAGCGTAAATTCGAATTCGGCGAGGCATAATAGCCTTCACGCGACCGCACGGTTAGACGCGGCAAACCCCTTGGGGGTTTTATCTTAACTTTCACCTTACGCCATTTTCCATCCGGTTGGAAGTCTTTTGGAATGTAGCCGATCGAGTACTGATTGCGGAGTTCCAGAGCAATGCGCTCAAAGATCTCATCCATTTCAATATCGGTTTGCGGATAAAATGATTTTCCACCGGTCACCGACGATAGTTCATCAAGGAATGCCTGTCCCTGAAGGCCGAGAGCGTTTCCCGAGTCCCCGCGATCCATGATGCCGACTGCATAGGTGACAACATCGGATTCTTTCATCAATCGCCGAACCTCACCAAAATTATACCGTGAGGCGTTGTCTTGTCCGTCCGAAATGATGAGCATCGCCCTTTTCTGATGCGTGCCTCGCGTGACCCTTTCTACGCCTAAATAGACCGCGTCATACAATGCTGTGTTTTCCTTCGGTTTAACGAGCGTTAGCTTTCGCAGAACCGCGTCTCCATCGCGGGTTCTGTCCATGAGCAACTGAGCTCGATTATTGAACGCGATCAGAAAGTACTCATCGGAAGGATGACTGGTACCAATAAAGCGTTCTAGAGCTTTGCGTGCCTTTCCTATCTTCTCACCGCTCATCGAACCCGAGACATCAAACAGGATCCCGATCGAAACCGGTGCGTCCGCATCGCTAAAATAGGTGATCTCCTGTTCCTGATTATTGTCGAATATCGTAAAGGCGCTCTTATTGAGGCCTGAGACGTAGCGACCGTAAGGATCTGTTACCGTCAGGGTTAGGGAGACAAGATCCGTCTTTACGCGTATACGCTCGTCGGGGTCATCGGGCACCGGAGTCGGGGTCGCGTTTTGTGCAAGAGCGGTGACCGAGAGGGCTAGCGCAATAAACAAGTTAGCGAACAGGCGTTCGAGACTGAAACGGAGAGTTTGCATAGTATCGCCAACCAAGGTCTGTATAGTCTAAATTCTATTGAACACAGACAATTTCCACAAGATAAATCTAGGATGTAGTCAGGTTGCCGTTGGTTGTTTTAGTTTCAAAAAAAAAACTGAATCTTATCTTGCTGCAACAATGCGGCCGAGTCAGCGTGATATAATTCGGCCTAAAGCTAGGTACCGAAGTGCGCCTTTTGCATCGTACGTTTTTATGACCGAGTTCATTTGTCGTCTGGGAACGCCATCCGGCGAGATCGTCACCCGAATCGTTGAGGCTTCCGGAGCTGCCGAGGCTCGCTCGCGCCTTGAGGGCGAGGGCTTCCGTGTTTTTGCCGTCTCAAATGCGGGGGAAGGCCTGTCGGCAATGATGTCCCTCGGCGGCAATAAAAAGGGAAAGGTCAAGCAATCGGATTTTCTCTTATTCAACCAACAGCTTTCCGCCCTTTTGAGGGCAGGAATTCCGGTGCTACAGGCGATCGGGCTACTAAAGACTCGGGCAGGCTCGGCAAATCTTCGTGCCGTGCTCACCGATGTCGAAGAGAAGATCAAGAATGGTGTGCCTCTGTCCGAAGCCTTTGAAGCTCAGGGCATGTTCCCGCGCATCTATACGGCATCGTTGCTTGCCGGCGAAAAAAGCGGTGCTCTCGATGACGTTCTTTCCCGTTTCGTCACGTATCTGCGGCGCAGCGTTGCGGTATCGCGGAAATTACGTGGAGCCCTCGCCTACCCTGCCTTCCTTCTGCTGGCTGCGGTGATCATGGTCGCGTTCCTGACCCTTTATATCGTGCCTCGAATGTCCGACCTCTTCAAAAGCCTTGCGGCCAATCGCTCGTTGCCGACTGTAACATTGGCAGTTCTGTGGGTTTCGAATGCGATCGTAAACAATATACTTTGGCTCGGACCGTTGTTGATCATTGTCGGCCTGGCGATTTTCGTGTGGCTACGCACCGAGAGTGGAAAACTCGTTTTGCACAAGGCGTTACTCAAAATACCGATCGCTGGGCAGTTGATCCGCAATATGGCGACTGCCCAGATGACGCGTTCGATGTCAACGCTCTTATCTGGCGGTATTACGGTGCCGGATTCATGGGATATTTCGTCTCAGTCGATCAATAATCTCGAACTCAGGCGTCGCAGCCAAAACGTTCTGCCAATGATCCGCGAGGGACGCAGTTTTACTGACGCTCTGGAAATGGCCAACTGGGTGCCGCCGCTTGGCCTTGATATGATCGGGATCGGCGAAAAATCGGGTAGTTTGCGCGAGATGCTCGACGAAGTTGCCGAATTTTATGATGCCGAGGCCGAGGTGCGGTTGGAGCAGTTTACGACGCTTCTAGAGCCGATGATCCTGCTTGTAATGGCGGCCGTTGTGGTGACGATCCTGCTGGCGATCTATCTGCCGATCATCCAGATGATCTCGGCTGGTCCGACGAGCGGACGAAGATAATTTTCAAATGAGCGAACAAGTAACGACAACCGAAGCAACAATAGTAGCGATCCCGACGGTCGAAGTATCCAGCTTTCTCGAAAAAGATCCACCCGAGGTGGTTGAGGCGAAGGCTCTTGCGATGCGTTATCGCATGCCCTACATCGACCTCCTTCCGGCCGAAGGGCCGTCCCCTGTGGATGTTGAAGAACTGGCACGCATTCCAGTCGAGTTAATGCTGCGCAACCAGTTCGTCCCGCTTCATCGCGAAGGCAATGACATGCATGTCGCAATGGCAGATCCGACGAACCTGGAAAGGCTTGATGAACTTGAGAACGTACTCAATGTTCGTATCGTGCCGCACGTTGCGACTGCGGGTGCTATCGACGTTGTCCTTCGCAAGGGCGATTCTACACAGCGCGTTCTCCAGGAAGCAGCATCTGGTTTTAAAATGTCTCTTCTAAAAGAGACAGAAAACGGCGACGAAGTGCTCGATCTCGACCGACTGGCATCGGATACAGAGATGTCACCGATCATCAAGCTAGTTGATACCGTGCTCTACAATGCAATGGAATCCAGATCGTCGGATATTCACATCGAGGCCGGTGACCGTGACGTACGGGTTAAATTCCGAATTGACGGTGCTCTCTACCAGAAAGTCGATCCGATCGACATCGCATTTCATCAGACACTCATCTCGCGTATCAAGGTTATGTCGGAACTCGACATTGCCGAACGCCGCGTTCCACAGGACGGACGTTTTCGTGTTCGCTACAAAGGGCGAACGGTCGATTTTCGTGTTTCGATCCTGCCATCCGCGTATGGCGAGAATTGCGTTATTCGTATTCTCGACAAAGAGCAGATCTCGGAGGAATTCAAGAATCTCAGCCTCGACGTGGTTGGATTTGATCCGGAAGACATAGCGAGATTTCGCCTTTACATTAAAGAGCCCTATGGCATGGTTCTCGTCACGGGCCCAACTGGTTCGGGTAAAACGACGACGCTTTACGGTGCACTCAATGAGATCCGTGCGGAGGAAGACAAGATCATTACGATCGAAGATCCCGTCGAGTATCAGCTACAGGGCATCATGCAGATCCCCGTCAACGAGAAGAAGGGGCTCACCTTTGCTCGTGGTCTCAGGTCTATTCTGCGACATGACCCCGACAAGGTGATGGTCGGAGAGATCCGCGATGAAGAGACGGCTCAGATCGCGATCCAATCGGCACTTACCGGTCACCTTGTGTTTACAACCGTTCACGCCAATAACGTTATTGACGTTATCGGCCGATTTATCAATATGGGTGTTGAGCCGTACAACTTCGTTTCGGCTCTAAACTGCGTTCTTGCTCAACGCCTGGTGCGAATGCTCTGTCCGATCTGCAAGAAGCACTACGAGCCGACGGATGAGCAATTGTCCGAATCGGGAATGGTACGCTCGCTATTACCCGAGGGCCAAGAATTCTATCGTAGCGTTGGTTGTGATGCGTGTAACCACACGGGTTATCGCGGCCGAACGGCGATACATGAGCTTCTTGATATGTCCGACCCGATCCGCGAGATGATCATCGAACGCCGTCCTGGCTCGGAGATCCGACGCCAAGCGGAGAAGGAAGGCCTGAAATCCCTCCGTGAATCCGCGGTCAAGAAGGTCTTTCTCGGATTGACCACGCTCCATGAGATCAACCGCGTTACGTTTGTCGAAGAGATCGGAAAGATCTAGATGCAAGATGACGTGTACGAAGGCGTTCATTTGATGGTAGCAACGTAATTCGATCAGGAGACCAAATCGATGAGAGCTCACATCTTCGCCTTCTTTATTACGCTCACCATTGTGTCGACCGGCTTTGCACAGATGTCTGGAAACCCCGATAACTGGTGTCGCGAGGGCCTGTTTACCCGCGAAACGAAAGATTTTGGTGTAGGATTTGTGAAGGCCGCGAGGACCAGCTTTCACGATGATCAAAAAACAAATTGCCCTACAGCGGCGGGATGCAAAACCACTTCCTACGTGGTCAAAGGCGACACAATAATCACTAATAAGAAGTTCGGTGCGTTCACGTGCGGCTGGTTTACTTCGTCGAAAGGCGGCGTGAAGGTTGGTTGGTTGAGGACGGCCGACCGATGCGATGTGGAAAGGGCTTGGCGACAATGTCCACATTGGCGAACTGGACGGCAGATTTCCGCACAAAGACGGCGTGCTTGAATATTCCGACGGCGACAGCGAATTCGATTGCAAGGCAACCATGCAGTTGGCTGTCGAGCGATTTCTGATCGTGGCCGACAACGGCAATTGCGGTGGGGCGAATGTCTCATTTTCCGGCATTTACCGTAAGGTCAATAAGAAATAGCCGTTTTTACTTACCCCTCAGAGATAATTCGAGCATAAACGCCGGCGTCTACGTTACCGCCGCTCACTACAACGCACACTTTTTGCCCGCGAAAACGTTCCTGATCGGCAAGGACCGCTCCGAGACTTAATGCACCGGTTGGTTCTGATTTGAGATTGACAAGTCCGAAGTAAAGCCGCAGTGCTTTTGCGGTAAGTTCATCGGGAACTTCGATTATTCCGGCGGTTCCTGTCTTTATTATTTCCCAATTTAACTTACCAAGCTGCAGCGTCCGTGCGCCGTCGGCGATGGTCATTGGTTCGGTTTCGTTGGCGACGATCTCGCCGGCGGCGAGCGAACGTGCGGCGTCATTGCCGAGTTTCGGTTCGGCGCCGTAAACCGGCGTCTGCTTTCCGTTGCGGCAGAACGAAGAGATAACACCGGAGATCATACCGCCGCCGCCGACTGGGACGATCACGGCGTCGAAATCGCGCACGGCGATCTCATCGCCGAGCGTCGAATTGCCGTCGATCACGAACTTGTCGTCGTAAGGACTGGCGAAATACGCATCCGGCATTTGTGCTTTGAGTTGAGCGACGCGATCGTTGCGGCTGACCTTGGTCACGTCGATGAGATCGACGGTTGCGCCAAAACCGCGAACCGCGTCGATCTTCACCTGAGCAGAAGTCACGGGCATGATGACGGTACACTTCTTGCCGAGCAATTTACAGGCGTACGCCAAAGCCTGACCGAAGTTTCCCGAAGAGGCGGTCAATATCTCGTCATTATCCACATTAAGTGCCAGATTGTACCCTGCCCGAAATTTGAAGCTGCCGGTGTGTTGAAAGGTCTCGGTGGCGATGGTGATATCGAGCCCGAAATGGTCGCGGAGCTTTGCGGATTCGATAAAGGTCGTCGGCCGGATCGCGTCGTGGAGTGATTTCATAAAACAAGAGATTAACGCAAAGTCGCAAAGTCGCAAAGACGCAAAGAAAAGCTCATCCGGTCTTTGCGACTTACCGTCTTTGCGTCTTTGCGTTAAGATTTCCGTATGAAAGCACATTTCGGAATGATCGGGCTCGGGACAATGGGCCGCAATTTTCTCTTGAATATCGCGGAGCAAGGAATAAGCGGCGTTGGTTATGACCTTGATGCAGCGAAAGCGCGAGCTTCTTCTGAAGGAAGGTGCTGGATTGCCGCTTGCGGTTGGCGAGAGCCTTGCCGATTTCCTTTCCAAGCTCGAATCGCCGCGTAATATCATGCTCCTCGTGCCCGCCGGGCCGATCGTTGACAGTGTGATCGCCGAGCTTCTGCCGCATCTCGACGATGACGATCTGATCATCGACGGCGGAAACTCGCATTTCACCGACACCGATCGCCGAATGGCCGAGGCGAAAGGCGTCGGATTCATGGGAATCGGCGTCAGCGGCGGCGAAGAAGGTGCTCGTCACGGAGCGTCGATCATGCCGGGAGGCAAACGCGAGCATTACGACCGGATCGCGGCGACTTTGCAGGCGGTTTCCGCCAAAGTTAACGGCGAACCGTGCGTTGCCTACATGGGAGCGGGCAGCGCCGGGCATTTTGTCAAAATGGTTCACAACGGTATCGAGTACGGAATGATGCAGTTGCTGGCCGAAACGTACGATTTCATGCAGCACTCGCTGCGGATGGAATCGACCGAGATGCACCGCACCTTTGCCGAGTGGAACAGCGGCGAGCTTAATTCGTTTCTTGTCGAGATAACGGCACAGGTTCTGAGGAAGACCGACGTCGAGACCGGCAAGCCGCTGGTTTCCGTCATTCTCGACACCGCCGGGCAAAAGGGCACAGGTAAATGGACGTCGCAGGCTGCGATGGATCTCGGAGTTCCGATCCCGACGATCGACAGCGCGGTCACGATGCGTCAGATCTCGGCACGAAAGGCGGCGAGGATAAAGATCTCGGGCGAGTATCAGGGCATGCGGACGTCATCCGATGCGGGCAGGTCGAGAACTTCCGTCGGCGAACTAAAAGACGCGTTGTTCTGTGCGTTCATCCTGACCTATGCTCAGGGAATGTCGCTTTTGCAGGCGGCATCTGCTGAAAAAAGCTTCGGACTCGATCTGGCTGAGATCGCGCGGATCTGGCGCGGCGGATGCATTATCCGTTCGCAGCTGCTCGAAGGTATCCGCAAAGCCTATTCGGCCCAACCGGATCTCGAAAGCCTGCTTCTGGACAAAGCTTTCTCCAACATCCTGAACACACGTTCCGGCTCTCTCCGAAAGGCGGTCGTCGCGTTCAACGAATCCGGCACGCCCGCCGCCTGTTTCTCATCGGCACTCGCATATTTCGACGCCTTCCGCACCGAACGCCTGCCCGCCAACCTCATCCAGGCCCAACGCGACCTCTTCGGCGCCCACACCTACCAACGCACCGACAAAGAAGGAACGTTCCACACCGCGGATTGGGAAAAATAACCCGCCGCCGTTGCGGACTCATGGCTGAGCAGTGCGGTGAATGGAAGGAACAGGATCGTGCGAATCGTATTGCATTATAAACGGCGAAGTTCACGGTTTGCGTTTGAGAAGACGCGGAAGGCAGAGCGGAGAAATAGACAGACCAGTGCAAGAGCAATGATAAGATCGGGCCATCCTGACTGTGTGAACCAAACTGCGCCAGCAGCTATGAATACTGAAATGTTAGAGGCAATATCGTTGCGCGAGCATTCCCAGACCGAACTCATATTCACATCGTCTGATTTGTGCCGGGTGAGTAAGTACAGGCAGATCGAATTACCGATAAGAGCAAGCAAACTCACCACGCCCATAATTTCGAAGATCGGGACATTCGGAACGATCAGTTTATAAATAACCTGACCAAGCACGACTATCGCAGCGAGTAATATTAGCGAACCTTTGAATAAAGCGACCTTCGCTTTGGCCCGCGTAGACTGATAGACGGCGTATAGGCTCAGGCCGTAGGTTAACGCGTCGCCAAGGTTGTCGAGCGAATCGGACAATAGCGCGGTTGACCCAGCGTAAATGCCCGCGCCGGTCCCCGCAACAAACATTGCCACGTTGATCCCAAGAACTATCTTCAGCGTCGAACTCTGCTTCTCACGCAAAGCCTCGATTGCGCAATCATCTTCACAACAAGCACCCATAATCGTCCTAGAATTGCCTCGAAAAACTAATTGTTTCCTCAAACCTCAGCAAACACAAGCTAAAAGCGGCGGTATTTTTGGGGGTTTTGTTTGGTGAACGGTGCGGGACGCGGGGAATTGAGGCGTTAGGCCGTGCGTGCCACCGCCGTCCCCGCGAACGCCAGCGTCACCTCATCAAATCTACACGGCGTATTCTGCGGCATTGCGGATGTATAACAATATCGGTCGCAGGAACAGACGGCCCTATTGGGCGGCGATAAAGTTCACATCCGTAAGATTGCCGTTGACTGTTATGACTTGGATCGGGAACAGAAATCCTCGTCTGCCCGATACGCTGGCGGTGTACGGTCCTCCCGTATACACATTCTCGAATGTGTAGTAACCGAAGGAACTCGTTGACGCAGTTCTTGAAGTGCCGTCCGGTCCGGTCAGTATGACACTTCCATTTCTGAGACCTCTCCCGTTCGCCATCATGACCCTGCCCGAGACTGAATAGGTTTCGGCCGTCGGTCGAAACAGCGTAACTATATTTTCCGCCGGGCGCCCAACGATAAGCTGTCTGTTCACGGAGTCATATGTCGACCTCATCAAAGCGCCACCGCCAGCAATCGTTCCCCGAACGCTGTTGTCGGAGGTGATATGGCCCGTAGTTCCTACACGACCATTGCCGTAGGTAATTGCGCCCGCATCGATGATCGATCCATTATCCCAATTCCGACTGGAAACTACATAATCACCGTTTGTCAGCCGGGTGATGCCGCCGTTTCCGACTCGATCACCAGCCGTCGAGCCGACTAGCGAATTCATAGGTGAAGATTCGCCAACGGTACCGCCCGTACCGTTCCCCCACCTGACCATCCCGACATCGGCCACCGCGCCGTTGTTCCAAAACGGTGCCCCAACGACATAATTGCCATTTGTCAATACGGCGTTTGGGCCATCGCCAAGGTAATCATCGGCGGATGTGCCGACCATCGAATTGGAAGGCGACACGACGCCCGACGTGCCGGTCGTTCCATTGACCCAAGTGACTGCACCGGCCCGCGTCGCCGAGCCGTTAAACCAAAATGGACTGCGCACAATAAAATTGCCGTTTGTCAGTGCAGTTCCTCCGTTACCGAATTCGGCCACGATTAAGTTCCCAATGCCGACTTGATCATTCGGATTCGAACCGGTTACGGAGTTAGCCGTTCCGACAACGCCTGTGGTGCCCGCGGTGCCCTCGCACCAAGTCGCAGCCCCTAGATCCAAGGGACCCCACGATGAGCTGCTCACGACGTAATTGCCATTTGCAAGAGGAGTTACCTGACCGACAACGTCTCCTATAGACGCTCCGACGAGAGTTGGAAGAGGAAATTTCACCCGAAATACCGGTTGTGCCACTGCCCCATGTAACGGCGCCGGTTCCGTTGTTCCACCATGGCCAGCTGACAACATAATTACCATTGGTCATGCGCGTGACGCTCATAAAATTTCCGTCGTCGGTTCTGGTTCCTACGAGTGAATTGGAAGCGGAAACCGCACCCGCGGTAACGCCGTCGCCATTGCCCCAAGTAACCGCTCCGGCATCTGACACTTGCCCGTTGTCCCAACCCAAACTGATAACTACATAATTACCGTTATTCAATGTGAGTATCTCGTTGCCGACGTAATCAAGCGAGGTCGATCCGACCAGCGAATTTGAACCTGACACGACACCGGTTGTGCCGCCTGTACCTTTTCCCCAGGTAACTGCTCCCCGCCTGTTGCTCCACTCGACACTTCTCACCACATAGTTGCCGTTGGTCAACGCAACCGCGTCCCCTACTCGATCGAAATTTGATGCACCGACAAGTGAATTAGCGCTCGAAACCGGTCCGACTCGTCCCGTTGTGCCGTCACACCAGGTTGACGCTCCGGCATCGACCGTACCTTCATGGTCCCAGCTACTGCTGCCGACAACATAATTTCCATTCGTCAACGCCGTAGCGTAGGCGACCTGATCGCCTGCCGTAGAGCCGACTAGCGAATTTAAAGGCGAAACATGACCCGTAACTCCGGTTTTGCCGCTCCCCCACGTGGCGGCTCCCGCATTGGTTAAAGTCCCGTTGTCCCAGAACGGACTTCCTATGACGTAGTTGCCGTTTGTTAATACGGTCGCAACTCGCCCAACTGAGTCGTTTGCGGTAGACCCAACCAATGAATTTGCAGAGGTTATGATACCGGCGACACCGGTATTGCCGGAGCCCCAGGTAACGGCCCCCGCATTTGCCGCAGATCCATTATCCCAGAGATTGCTTCCTACAATATAGTTGCCGTTGGGCAAGGGCTGGATACGAACGAGGCTGGAGAAGCCTTGTCCGACCTGGTCTCCTGCCGTCGATCCAATTAATGAGTTCTCAGCCGAGACAACGCCTGATAATCCTGTTTTTCCGTTTATCCAAGTGGCAGCTCCGGCATCGACAATCGAACCGTTATCCCAATCAGGGCTGCTAACGACAAAATTACCGTTCGCCAAAAGGGTGATACCATCGGCAAAGACTGACTGGCCGCCATCAATGCCCGCGCTGATCTTGTCGCCTGCCGTACTTCCTGTAAGCGTACTGATGAGTTGCCCGGTAGCTCCATCGTACAAATATACCGCGCCGACATCGGCGACCGGACCCTCATCATAAAAGGGGTCGGTCACAAGGAAGTTGCCGTTCGGCAGAAGCACCACACGGGTGCCAAACTGCCCACTCCCCGCCGGACCGGTAATGTCGAGTTGCGTTGCCGCTTTGAGATGGATCGAAGCGAGAAAAAGAAAACTGAGCACGATGAGCAATAAGACTACTTCTCTCATATCCAAATCCCCAGCCCCTTAAATCTAAACAAGAACGCAGCGAACCGCAAGTATCTCAGCCGATCGCGTTTGGCCGCAACAAACACCGCGCCTGCTCCACCGCCGTCCCCGCGAACGCCAGCGTCACCTCATCAGATCTACACGGCGTATTCTGCGACATTGCGGATGTATGGCTGAGCAGTGCGGTGAACAATAGGAATAGGATCGTGCGAATCATAGTGCCTTATAACGTACCTTCTTTCATAGACATCTCAGCAGGGATCTAACATTTCGCGGATCGTGACCATTTTTCCCAAAGAATCCGAGGTTCTTAAATCTGTAAGAGATAAAATACAGTGTGATCGCCAAGAATCGAATAGTTCGGGAGCCGGAATCGATGAAGTCAAAAAATCGACGCCACAAGTATCAATATCGCGGTCCCGAAATATACCTGACATCACGTGATGCTTTACGGGAAACACGGATAAAAATTCCAGCAGGTTATTAAAGGTCGTGTCGACGTCGCTCCCGGCGACCGAAATTGAAAGGACACCTCTTTCGATAAGGTTCTGACAGAGTTTCTTCAGTTCCTTGTCGGAGCAAGGAGCCGCGTTGAAGATGAGAATCAATGCCCCTTGCACATCGGATGTGGGAAAACCACTGCTGTGTAGCTCTTCAAAGAAGACATCGCGTCCCAAATATTCACCTATTTTCATATTATTCACGTCTGCCGCTCTCAAAAGCTAATTGTTTCCTCAAACCTCGGCAAACACAAGCTAATAGCGGCGGTATTTTTGGGGGTTTTGTTTGGTGAACGGTGCGGGACGCGGGGAATTGGGGGTTGACAGGTTGTCGAAAACGGCGTAAATTTTCGGAATCGTAATTATTTCGTCGCAGATTGGGGCGGATTCACGATAAAACTCACACAAAACAGAGGAAAATACGGTGTTTCCAAGGCAGCTTCCACGGCGTGTACCTTTTCATTCGGTGCATGAACTGTATCAGGTGGCGCCTGAACGTTTTCAAGTGACGCGTGAATTGGTTCAGGCGGTGCGCGCGAGGTTTCAGGCGCCGCGTGAATCTTTTCAGACGACGCCAGAATCTTTTCAGGTGGTGCGTGAAACCTTTCAGGCGCCGCGTGAATCTTTTCAGGTGACGCCAGAATCTTTTCAGGTGGTGCGTGAAACGTTTCACGCGACGCGTGAATCTTTTCAGGTGACGCCAGAATCCTTTCCAGTGACGTGTGAAACTCTTCAGCCGACGCGTGAAGCCTTGCGGGCGACGCAAGAAACTCTGCGAACGGCATATTCCACCACACTTTTACAAAAAGGAGAGAATGTATGTACGTAAAAACCTACGATCAAATGATAGACGTCCTGACGTTGATGAAAGTAAATCTTCCGGGCTATCAGACCGAAGTCGGGGCGACGGCGGCGGATATTGCCTGGGTCAGTGAGACGCTGGCGAATATGGTTTACGTGCGCGATTTCTGCGCGACCTATGACGCGAACAAGAAGGCGAGCTTTGATATCAAGCTATCGTTCTTCAGCGGCGACAAGGGCTCGACGGTTTCGGACTTTCCGACGATGGCGGCCGCTGTTGTGCCAAATCCGCCTCTGGTTGGCGGTGCGATATACACGCTTCGCGATATGGCCGCGAGATTTAAGCTCGGGCCGGGCTATACCGAGGAGATCGGCATCGCTCTCGGCATCGCCAGCGAAGGCGGTTCGTCGCTAAATCCGGGGCTTGTCACGCCGACCATCAGCGTCGAGGCCGCGCAATCAGGTGCGATGTTCTCGTGCGTCGTGTCGAATCGTGCGGAAAGCGATTCGTGGACCGTCGAGATCCTGCGAAGCGGCAGCGATACGTGGGAATCCGCCGGAACCTACACCGGCAAATCCGCCGACGTCCACATCACACTCACCACCCCCGGCAAACCCGAACAAATACAAGTCCGCGTCCGCCTCCGCAAAAACAACGCCAACTACGGCAACGTCTCCGCCGCCCTCACCATCACGATAAATCCGTAGTTCGGTGAATAGGGAATAGTGAACAGTGAACAACGAAGGCCGCGAACCCTCGCGGCCTTTGTTCGGCTAGGGCAATGTTATACTGCCCTTAGTTAAAATGTTTGAAGACAATCCAAAGAGAAAGCAGATCGTTTACAAATTGTCGTTTCTTCCTGTCGCTTTGTTCTTCATTTGGGGAGCGGTCGGATTCTATACTTTCAGTAGTGCTCCGCATTTTCCCGAAAAAAGCACTGGCAAAACCTACGGCATTTCTTATAAGTCGATGGATCGGTATTTAACTCGTACTCAATACTATTTATTTGTAGGCTTGCCGCTAGCAGGGTTTTTATCGATTCCCCTGATGATTGCGCTAACATCGCCTAAGCTTGGGTTGATTAAATATTCCGCACCGGACTAATCCCGCATTCCATAACAACTAAATCGTCTTCGTAACCTTCGACAGCGAGCGTTGGTGGATCGTTACTTGCCGCTCTCGACGATCTCCCAGGCGTGCTCGGCTTTTAGTAATTTGCTCATCAGAGATGCGTGGACGCTGTGGCCGCTTTTTTCGGCGGTGATCTTGCCTTCGATGTGCATGCCGAGCAGGGCGAAGTCGCCGATGATGTCGAGGATCTTGTGGCGGACGAATTCGTCGTCGAAGCGCAAGGGAGTTTCGTTGAGCATCCCGTCCGGCGTGAGCACGATCGCATTGTCGAGCGAACCGCCGAGCGCGAGATTCGCCTTGCGAAGCATCTCGATCTCGTGCGTAAAGCCGAATGTGCGAGCCGAAGCTATTTCTTTTCCAAACGAACCGTTCTTGAATACAAAATTCAGCGACTGCCGCTCGATGAAAGGATGCGGGAAGTCGATGACGCAGTCGATCTCGTAGTTCGCGGCGGGTTCGATCGACATTTTGCGGTCGCCCTGTTCGTACTCGACCTTTTCGAGGATGCGAAGGATGTGTTTTGGCGAATGCTGCTCGACGACGCCGGCGTTTGCGATCAATTCGATAAAATCTTCGCTCGAGCCGTCCATGATCGGGATCTCGATGTTGTCGAGTTCGATAAAACAATTATCGACGCCGCTGCCACGCAAGGCGGAAAGCAGGTGTTCGCAGGTGGAAAGCACGACACCCCGCCGCATCAGCGTCGTCGCGTAGCTGCAATGCGAGATATACTCGACCGACGCCGGTATCTCGAAATTATCAAGATCCGTCCGCACGAAAATATAGCCCGTATTCTCAGGAGCCGGCTTTAGCGTCATGTCCACATCGACGCCCGTGTGCAATCCGACGCCGGAAACGCTGATGGTTTTGGAAAGCGTGGTCTGGTTCATCTGCCGGATATATTGCAATCTCAGTGCCGCGTTGGTTAGAGTGCGAGCTTTAGCTTGTTTCTTAATGCTTTGGGCTCTCGACGCTGATGAAACAAGCTGAAGCTTGCACTCTTAACAGCGATCCGTTGCGCGTCTGCCACAGTGTTGTGGCGGAATTTACTATTAACGTGTCACGAATTACAATCTAGTAGTTGATCGTGACGAGTTACTATGCCTGTGATCTCAGTCTTCTACGGCGTGACCGTGCTGATGTATTTCTTTGATAATCTCCGGCACAAGCTGCCTCACATTCACGTGCAGCATGGCGATGATGAAGCTGTAATATCGATCCCGGATGGCGAAGTTATAGAAGGTTCTCTGCGTAGGTCGCAGATGCGACTAGTCCAAGCATGGATCGAGATCCATCGCACCGAATTGATGGATAATTGGAACCGAGCGATTGCCGGGGAAACCGTTTTTAGAATAGAACCGTTAAAGTAGTATGAATAAGGTCACAGAAGCGACACCAAACGATGATTTTACGATCGACCTTCGGTTTGATGATGGTTCGCTCCGTCGATTTGACGCGAAACCCTACCTTGATAAAGGCGTTTTTCGTGAACTCAAGAACATTCACTATTTTCGAAACCTCTCGTTAGCCTACGGCACAGTGCAATGGCCCAATGAGCAAGATTTTGCCCCCGACACACTATATATCGAAAGCGAGTTATTGAACTAGAAGTTTTTTATGGCAATCGAAACCGCCGGCCAGAAGGCCGCGAAAATTACTAAGGTCCGCATCGAGCCCACCGCTTCATTCCCGTTGCCAAAGGATTACGAAGCACACATTCTTAAAGTCCTCGACTTCCTTCCGCTCGAGCAAACGCGCGGCGTCGAGCGGATAAAGCTGGTCGATTAGATCAACGATCCGCGGCTTAAGAATATGGACGTGCCCTTGAAGGGCGATCTGCCGGGGCTTTATCATCCGAGAGTTCAGCATTCGGCACCGTGGTTTGAGCTGTCGATGGGAGCTTTGCTGCAGCCAACCGAGGGTTTTGTTAAGAAGTTCATGGCGAAAAGCTCATTCAAGGGGAATATGGCCGGGCTTTTGTTCTCGCTCGTCGGGCAGCATTATTATTTGACGCTCCGGCACTCAGTAAAGAAGACCGGCCTCGAACCGCAGATCCGTCAATATGCTGAGAAGAACCTAAAGGCATGGAGCGAGAAGCAGGCCGAGGGAAGCATTCGGGCTAAAATCTTTAAACCGTTCAGACCGGTCCTTGAGCGTTGGGCTAAATGGCTCAACAAAAAGGCGGCCGACGCGAAAAAATAGTTATGGCAAATTATTGGATGGTAAAGCAGGAGCCAACTGCTTACTCTTGGGATGATTTTGTAAAAGAAGGCAAGACCGATTGGACCGGTGTGCGTAACTTCAAGGCGCGGCTTTTTCTCAAAGACATGAAACTCGGGGACAAAGTCTATTTTTATCACTCGGTCGTCGGGAAAGAGATCGTCGGGATCGCGGAAGTTTCTAAAGAAGCTTTTCCCGATCCTACGGATACGGCATGGCATGCTGTCGAACTGACACCGTCAAAGGCATTGAAAAAGCCGGTGACGCTGGCGGCCATAAAGGAAAATCCGGCTCTGGCAAACATCTATCTCGTCCGCCAGCCGCGCTTTTCGGTTATGCCGCTGACTAAGGATGAATTTCAAGAGATATTGAGCATGTCAAAATAGCGGAACGCGGACGCCCTCGTCCGCTCCGGGGTCGCGGACGCCTTCGTCCGCATTTACTATGCTAAAACAAGCCGTCGAACATTATCACGAACTTCTAAGCGATACCAAACTCGCCACCGCATCGCTGCAAATGCTCGACGCCGAGCTCGAGCGTTCGAGACTTATCTTTGGCGGCAGAAGATTGTCGCCGTATCTTAGGCCGCACTTTGTGACATCGAAAGATTGGGCTCATATCACGACGACTTGTGAGACAGTTTTTGGAGCATTGCAGAAGGTAAAGGACGCGGCCGTGGCAGACGACGCTGTTCTTAACGAACTCGGCGTCACCGAGATCGAAAAGGAACTCGTCCGCATCGATCCCGGCTATTCGCATGTTTCGCCGACGTCACGCCTGGACTCATTTCTAACTGAAGACTCTTACAGTTATGTTGAATTGAACGGCGAGAGTCCCGCGGGCATCGCATTTGCCGATTCGGCCAGCGAGATCTTCCGTGCGTTGCCTGTGATGGGGAAATTTGCCGAGCGGTATCAGATCCAGACGCTCGAAGGCCGCTCGAAAATGCTCGATGTTCTTCTTCGTTGTTATGAAGAATTTCTCGGCCGCATTCCGGAACGTGCTCCGACGATCGCGATCGTCGATCTCAAAGACCTGCCGACGATCAAGGAATTCGAGCTTTTCAAAGAGTACTTCGAATCAAACGGCTTTCCGGCAATAATCTGTTCGCCGGACGAACTCGAATTCAACGGCGACCGCCTCACACACAACGGCACGACCGTCGATATTGTTTACAAGCGTTTGCTGGTCAATGAGTACCTGCCGATCATGGAGCGAGATCATGCATTGCTCGACGCGTACCGAGCGGGAGCCGTTTGCATGGTCAACAGTTTCCGAGGGAAGCTTGTGCACAAGAAAGCTGTCTTCGCGGTGCTGACAAATGAGCGTTACGAACATCTATTTAACGAGGCTGAGCTTTCTGCGATCACTAAGCACATTCCCTGGACGCGGATGTTTCGCGAGGAGACGACGGAAAACCATGGTGCTGCAATAGATCTCGTCGAGTGGACGCGGACAAATTCTCACAAGCTTGTATTAAAACCAAATGACGATTACGGCGGCAATGGCATCTATATAGGTTGGAATTCGACCGCGGCCGAATGGGATGACGCGATAGCTAGTGCTTTGAAAATTGGCGATTATCTAATTCAGGAGCGAGTAAAAACAGCGAAGGAATTTTTCCCGATGATCACCGACGACGAAGGGAATTGGGAGATGACCGAGCAGCTTGTCGATCTCGATCCGCTTCTTTTCCTCGGAAAAGTTGGTTCGGCGTTTACGCGTCTTTCTTCGACAGAGCTGGCAAATGTTTCGTCCGGCGGCGGAATGGTTCCTACATTTATTATTGACGAGGCGTGAGAATGAACTTGGCAAAAATCACGGTTCTTTTGATCTTTTTGGCATCGGCGGGTTCGATCTTTGGGCAGTCAAAGGGCGTCAAAGTTTTTCGTTTGTCTTCTCAGCCGACGGCGATGTCAATCGAGGCTCGCAGTTCCATCGCGTCGAAGCGCGAAGCGGAAATTTCGTTCGATCAAGCCGCAGTTGGTCGTGTCGCAGAACTCAATTCTATAGAGATCGAGCTCTTTGACGGCAAAAGTTTTGTCGCGGAACGCAGCTCGACAGAAATTCGCTCGCTTGAAGATTCGACTTGGCGTGGCAAGATCGATCCAAATGGGAAAATGCCCGGCGATGTTGTCTTTACGTTCCGTAAAGGCCACTTTGCCGGATTGATCTTTTCCCCCGACGCGGTTTACGAGATCGTGCCGCGTGGCGACAAACATTTTCTGGTTGAATTAGATCAATCGGAATTTCCCGAATGCGCAGGCGAAGTAAAAGGCGATGCAGCTCAACGAATAGATTCCCCGTCAGGCGGCTCAGATTCCGGCGATCGGATCGATGTGCTCGTGGTCTATACTGCGGCGGTTCGCACTTCTCTCGGCGGCGATGCGCAGGCTCAGGCAGTTGCTCAGCAGGCGATCGACGCGACGAATACTTCATATATCAACAGCCGAATGCGTTTGCGAGTTCGCCTGGTCGGAGCTGAACTCACCGCATTGAATGAGACGGGAAGTTTTAGCACAGAATTGGGCAATTTAAGAAGCGATGCGGCGACCGCAAATCTGCGAAACGACAAAAATGCAGACATGGTCGCGATGCTGACAAATTCCACAGCGTCCTGCGGCATTGGATATTTGATGGGCGGCCAAGGCGGCAATCCGAATAATGCTTTTACGGTCACCGCGCGAACATGTGCGGTCGGCAATCTTAGTTTCGCCCACGAACTTGGCCATAATATGGGCAGCCAGCACAATCCCGAGAACGGATCAGGCCCGACATATCCTTATGGTTTTGGACATTATGTAAATGGAAGTTATCGAACTGTAATGTCCTACGCTGACCCATGTACAAATGGCTGCACGAGAGTCGCATATTTCTCAAATCCTAATGTAATTTTCAACGGCGTTCCGACCGGGATCATAAATGCCCGCGACAATGCCCGCTCGATTGACAACACTGCCGATTGGATCGCCGGTTATCGATATAGCGGTTCGAGCATCACTTTGGGTTCCTTAAATACCGGTGAAATAGCCCGAAGAGTCGCTGCACGAACTATAAATTGGTCCTCGGATAATCTGACAGGAAACGTACGCATCGAGCTTTCGCGAAACGGCAGCGTAAATTGGGAAACGATCATCGCCGACACTGACAATGACGGCTCGCAAACGATCAGCATAACGGGCAGGCCGACAAATCAGGCGAGGATTCGTGTTACAAGTCTCACAAATCCGGCGGTCAGCGATTCGAGCGTGATAAATTTTAGGATCCAATAGAACCGTCACTTTAGAAAATGTTAGATTCCAGCAACAATTCGCGCCTCCGCACTCTCACTGACGAATACGTCGCTCTTGCCGAAAAGCTTCGGCTCGGCGGCGGTGTTGATAAGATCGAGAAGATCCACAAACAGGGTAAATTGACTGCGAGAGAGAGAATCGAGTTGCTACTCGACAAAGATACTTTTTCGCAAGAGATCGGTCTGCTTGTCGCGTATGACGAATACGACGGCACGGCTCCGGCGGCGGCGGTTGTTACGGTTGTGGGGAAAATTCAAGGACGCGAATGCGTTGTTGTTGCCAACGACGCGACGATCAAGGCCGGTGCATGGTATCCCGAAACTATAAAGAAGATCCTGCGTGCCCAAGAGATCGCGATGCGTAATCGCGTGCCGATCATTTATCTCGTTGACAGTGCTGGCGTTAATCTTCCTTACCAGGGCGGCGTGTTTCCGGGGCAGTACGGAGCCGCACGCATCTTTTATTACAACTCGATCATGCGGAAGTATCTGAAAGTCCCGCAGATCTCGGCGGTAATGGGAATGTGCGTCGCCGGCGGAGCATATCTGCCCGCTTTGAGCGATGTAATTCTAATGGTTGAAGGCACGAGCTTCATGGGACTCGGCGGAGCCAACCTCGTAAAAGGTGCGACGGGCCAAACAATAGATAACGAAACCCTCGGCGGTGCTGCCACCCACAACAGCATCTCCGGCGTCGCGCATTACAAGACAAAAGACGACGCAGAATGCGTCGGGAAGATCAGGGAATTAGTTTCGGAGTTGCCGAGTCCGGAGAGTACCAGAGTTTCTGTGATCGCGGAAAAACTCTCTAACTCTGGTACTCAGGAACTCTACAACTTATTACCCGCAGACCACCGTGCGCCTTACGACATGCGTGCCGTTCTCGACACGTTCCTCGACGACGGCGGTATTGATGAATTTCAGGCCGATTTCGCCAAGGAAATGATCTGCGGAACAGCGCGGATCGGCGGGATTCTTGTTGGAGTGATCGCAAACTCAAGAGGAATGTCGAAAGGGAAGCCGGGGAGTCCGCCGAGATTCGGCGGCATTGTTTATACCGAATCCGCCGAGAAAACAGCCTACTTTATCGAGAACTGCAACCGCCACAGCACGCCGCTCTTGTTCGTGCAGGACGTTTCCGGCTTTATGGTCGGTGCTGAGGCGGAGCACAGCGGAATTATCCGAGCCGGAGCCCGCTTTGTCGAAGCGATGGCGACCGCCGAGGTTCCTAAAATTGTCCTGACCATAAATCACGCCAGCGGCGCGGGATATTATGCGATGGCGGGGCAAGGTTTTGATCCCGATTTTATCTTCTCGCTTCCCACCGGAAGAATGGGCGTCATGGAAGGCGACTCCGCCGCCGTCGCGATCTACGGCACACAGATCGAAAAGCTAAAAAAAGAAGGCAAAGAGCCTCTGCCCGAGATGCTTGCCGAAATGCAAAACGTCCGCGAAACCTACGACCGCGAACTAGACGCCAAACACGCCGCCGCAAGAGGCCTCGTCGACGCCATCGTCACTCCCGAAGACCTCCGCGACTCTCTGCTGCTCGCTCTGCAGACTTGCCTAAACACAAACACACCGCATATCGGTGCTTTTGTCTTACCGGATATCTAGAGAAAGTTCCTGAACATCTTAATGCCCTTTTCGGTCCGTCGTGTGCGGGCGCTGATCTTCTCGTTCGAACTATTGCTCGCATGTGAGAGATCGATAACCAGCAAAATCGCCTCCCGTGGTCCACGGGGCCGTAAATGACATACCATTTGCCTTTTGGCTCGTGGCCCGTGAGTTTCGTCATTTCTTTCGCAACTTGTCGAAACTGTTTGATCAGTTGTTTGCCGTTGATAGCCTGGTTTCTCGTCTCGAACTCAGGCAATCTGTTCATTGCTCCGTTCATCCATCTCGCAACAGCATCGCCATTGCCCAGATATCCAACCCAATTGGCTGTCGGTATCTTGGCCGCGGCGTCCACTTATATTTCGCGTTCCACGCTTTTGCGAATGTCATACACTTCAAAGAATTCTGCGAGTAAACCCCAGAGCGTTGAATAACAGAAATTGAAAAGACTCGAACGCCGCCCTCAACCAAAATCAGCCACCCACAACTGCCATAGGTCGCCAGGCCAAGAAGTCTCCCACCCTTATTCTTTTCTTAGATCGCCTTCAGCTCTATGGGATCAATTATGAGATCGATATCCGGCAATAATTCGATCGGAACCTTTGCGGCGTCGACAAAAAAGGTCCGACGACGGGCAGCCCGCGGGGGCACCCGGCAAATTGTATCAGGCAAGGGCTCTGTCCCCGGCACCGGAGCCTCGTCGCCGCAAGACAGCTCAAAACCCATGCCGCCCTTATACATCCGGATCTCTTCGATAGCCCGATGCCCGCCGCAGTAATCGCACGAGACCACAGTGCCAACCTTGTATTTCGTAGTCTTTGGGGCTTTCAGACGCAGTACACACGCCACGCCGGCACCACCCACCGCAGCTCCAACAAAAGCCGAACTAAGCCATTCCCTAAAAGCAGTATTCGCGTCTTCATTCGTGCTATTCGTCCTATTCGTGGGAAAAAAGCCATCTTTTAGCCACCGATCAACACAAAAACCGACTGTTGAGAGATCTTTTTGAAATCAGTCTATTGCCTGGCTGCCCGTGGGGCAACTGTAGAGGGCGGCCTGCGCTGTGGGAAAGGCTATGCCTTCCGAAAAAAATCGGGCCCTCGCTTTTGAAATGCAGACCGTTTCCAAAGACAAACCTTTCTACTTCATCACATCGGTCACACACCAACGCCTTGCAGTTTTCAGAAAGGATGAATTCAAAAAGATAATGGCCGAAGCTCTCGATGAGGCTCGAAGAAGTGCAGAGTTTCTGATCTTCGCCTACGCAATAATGCACGAGCATTTTCACATCATCACTGATTCAAAACTCAGCGTTTAGTGAACAGGGAATAGAAGAAGAGAAGATTTTTTGCCCGCTAAATACGCGAAAGGACGCGAAAAAGGAGATGTATAGTTCTTCGTTTTCGTGTGTTTCGCGTGTTTCGCGGGCAAAAGTGCTTTGGCCACCCGCTTGCAGGTGGTTCTGACTTTTCGAGATTTGTAACCGCCTGTTTGGTCCAGTCGCAGAGGGCTTTGCGTTCTGTTTCGCTTAGTGCGGCGTCGCGGTGGATCCATAGGTAGGACGGGAGAGGCATTTCGCTGGTTTCGACTTGTTCGCAGATCTCCTCGAGCTTCTTTTTCTTCTTTTTTGTCTCGAATGTGTTGAATTTACTGAAATTCAACTCGCGTCTGCCTTCGTCAATGTGATCTTTGAGGAACCATCCGTTTGGCTGGATGCTCGCGTACCACGGATAGACGGTTTTGTTGGTGTGGCAATCGTTGCAGGAACGTCCCATGATGAGTGCGACGTCCGGTGGAACCGCGACCGCGGCTTCGAGAGTCTCGGTTTCGGCTATCGGCGGATTCGTTTTGTCGATCTGGAAGAATTGCATGCCGATAAATCCGACCGCGAGAACGAGGACGATGATCTTGAGAGCTTTCTTCATAATGCTTAGACGATTTTACTACAGAAGTTCTTCCGTCCCGGCTTTCCCTGCGTGCTCTGCGTTAGAAAGTGTTGTTAACGCAGAGACCGCTGAGAACGCAGAGATGAATTTGCCGCTTGATACAGCCCTATCGTTTGCCGTAAGTTAGTGTTATGGTTCGGCCGACAGTATTTGCAGTACCTATTTTTGCCCTGATGATCGCGGGCGAGGCTCTGTGGTCGTACCTGAAAGGCGCGACGTATTATCGCGACCGGATCGATACTTGGACGAACATCTTTCTCGGTTTCATGAGCCTCGTTTTCGGCGCGTTGTTTGGGCTCGGGACCTATTATATTTACGAATTTGCGTACTCGATCGCTCCGTATCAATTCCCGGCGAATGCGTGGTGGACGTGGGTCATTTTGTTCTTTGTAGATGACCTCGCGTACTACATTTTTCACCGTGTCAGTCACGAATCGCGGCTGTTTTGGAACTTTCACGTCGTTCATCACTCGAGCGAAGAATATAATCTGAGCGTTGCGGTCCGGCAGAGCTGGTTTAGCGGACTATTGCATTGGATATTTTATGCACCGGTGATGCTGCTCGGGTTTGCACCATGGATGTTCGCTCTGATGCACGGATTTAATCTGCTGTACCAATTCTGGATCCATACGAAGTTGATCGATAAGCTTGGGCCGTTCGAATATATCTTTAATACGCCTTCGCATCATCGTGTGCACCACGGGGTGAATGAAATTTATCTCGATAAGAATTATGCGGGCGTGCTTATCATTTGGGATCGAATGTTTGGTTCGTTCGTGGTGGAAACGGAAGAGCCGCGATACGGAATTATCAAGCCGCTAAAAAGCTACAATCCGCTCTGGATAAACACGCACGGCTGGGCCGAGATGTTTGCGGCCATGCGCGAGCGGCAGGGGATTTGGAAAAAGCTGCGATGTGTTTTTGCGTCGCCTAATATGGAACGGCCGGAACCAAGGGCGATAGTCACTGGATTATGAAAAGCAAACTTTTACTTCTGACGATCTTTATTTTCGCTGTATCCGTCAGCGGCTTCGGGCAAGTCACGATGTTGAACCCGAAGAAAATTACCTACACCCGCAAAAAACCGATGATGGATTACAAGAAGACCTTCACGATCACGTATCCACGGGTCAAAGCCGCGACGCCGACTATTTCGAAGAAGATCGAAGCTGTTTTGAGCTACGAGAAAGCCTTCGATTTCAAGCTCAGCGAAGAAATGGGCGAGATCCAATGGCTGGAAGACGCGAGCTACGATGTAAATTACAACGCGAATAAATTGCTGAGTATTCGGCTCACGATCGAGGGCAGCGGTGCATATCCTTCTAGTTCTACGAAATACATTGTGGTCAACACCGCGACCGGAACGCGTGTGCGGCCGATAGATGTTTTTGTGAATACTAATGGCTTGCTCGCTCAGCTCAAGAAGTTGAAGGACGCCGAAGTTGAGAAGACCAAGGCGGATCTAAAGAAAGATCCGGAATACAAGGATGAGGATATCTCCGGATTGTTCACGGATGGAGATATATATAACAAGCTAAAGCTCGACGCATTTGAGATCGATGAAAATGGCGTTGTCTTCCATCACGATTATGGCTTTCCGCATGTGGCTCAGGCATTGCAGCCACCCGGCGAATTCTTTTTGACGTGGGATGAACTCAAGCCATTTATCAAGAAGGGCAGTGTGCTCGCAGCTGCCGCGTTAGTGCAAAATGGAGCACGCTAGTATAATTAGGAGTAATGAGTGAACGAAAAATAAGAGTTTTAGTGGCCAAACCGGGCCTCGACGGGCACGATCGCGGTGCTAAGATCATCGCACGAGCGCTGCGTGATGCGGGGATGGAAGTTATCTACACGGGTTTGCGACAAACGCCGGAAATGATAGCGTCGGCGGCCTTGCAGGAAGATGTTGATGCTGTTGGGATCTCCATCTTGAGCGGAGCACACAATACTCTTTGTCCGCGGATCGTAAATCTGCTCAAAGAGAATGGAATGGACGATACGCTCGTTCTCGTCGGCGGAATAGTTCCGCAGGAAGACATAACAACTTTGAAGGCCATCGGTGTGTCCGAGGTCTTTCTGCCCGGAACATCGACCGAAGACATCGTTACTTTTATTCGAGCGAACGTGCGGGCCCAGTAATGTGCGGTAGAATACATACGTTGATCTCTAAACCTGACATTCTTATTTGGTAAAAGTAGTTACTAACTTATTAAGAGGAAATTAGATGAAAAAGATCAATTCAGTATTTCTTGCATTAGCATTTGTTTTGACAATTACGTTTGTCGGGGCCACTTCGGTCAGCGCTCAGGATTCGATGCTTGGTAAAGCCGGTGATTCCGTCACTAAAACGACCAAGAAGGTTTACAGTAAAGGAAAACGTGTCGGCCACACGATTGGCAGCCGAACTTGGACTGGCTCGAAATGGGTCGCGAGCAATACGTGGAAAGGCGGCAAATGGGTCGCTAAGAAAACCAAGAACGGAACCAAATGGGTCTATTACAAGGGCAAGGGCGTCGTCACCGGAACCAAAAAACGCGTTTCTTAGACCTTAGCTTTAGACCGGATAATTATTGGGCGGCGACCGGACATTTGTCCTGTTGACCGCCCAATTTACTTTTGTTCTACTAATCTCTTAACCATATGAAAGAAAAGGTAAGAATCGCAGGCGGACAGGGTTTTTGGGGCGATCTGCTGACGGCTCCGGTCGATCAGGTTCGAAAAGGCCCGATCGATTATCTGATGCTCGACTATCTGGCCGAGGTAACGATGTCGATACTGCAAAAGCAGCGTAATCGAGATCCGCAGGCAGGATACGCCAAGGATTTTGTCTCCCTGATGCGCGAGATCTTGCCGGATTGTGTTGAGAAAAATATTAAGGTTCTGTCGAATGCCGGCGGCGTAAATGTCGCCGGGTGTGCGGCCGGGATCGCCGAGGTTGCCCGCGAACTCGGCCTACAAGGCAAAGTAAAGATCGGCGTCGTCACTGGCGACGACGTTCTCGAACAGCTCGATATTTTTCTCGCAAACGGCGTTGAGATAAACAGCATGGACGACGGCACGCCGCTCTCGGCGATCCGCGACAAGGTCCAATCTGCAAATGTTTACCTCGGAGCGTCGGCTCTCGTCGAGGCTTTGGGTAAAGGCGCGAATGTTATAGTCGGCGGACGCCTCACCGATACTGGTTTGACGCTCGCTCCGCTGATGCACGAATTCGGTTGGAGCTTCGAAGATTGGGACAAGGTTTCCGCCGGAACGATCGCCGGGCACATTATCGAATGCGGTGCCCAGTCGAGCGGCGGAAATTGCCCGTACGAATGGCAATCGATCCCCGATATGGCAAATATCGGTTTCCCGATCATCGAGGCTTCGCCAAACGGGGAATTCGTCGTCACCAAACACGACGGCACCGGCGGCCGCGTCAATGTTCAGTCGGTCAAAGAGCAGCTTCTCTACGAAATGGGTGACCCGCACGAATACATCACGCCCGACGTCGTCGCCGATTTCGCGTCGATCAATCTCGAACCCGCAGGCGAGAACCGCGTCAAGGTCTTCGGCATCACCGGCCACCCGAAAACCGATTTCTACAAAGTTTCCATCGCCTACTCCGACGGCTACAAATCCGTCGGCACCCTGGTCTATTCCTGGCCCGACGCCTACGAAAAAGCCCAGGCCGCCGACAAGATCTTGAGAGAAAGGTTGGATCGCCTCGGCCTAAAATTCGATCTGGTGCTGAGCGAATTCGTCGGCGTGAATGCCACGCACGGACATCTGTCCGGCGAGCCGTCGCCCGACATTCCGGAAGTTCAATTCCGCATCGGCGTCCGCGGACAAAACAAGGCCGATATCGAAAGATTCACTAAAGAGATCGCCCCGCTCATCCTCACCGGTCCGCCATCCGTAACCGGCTTCGCCGGCGGCCGCCCAAAGGTCGAAGAGATCATGGCGTATTTCCCTGCGTTGATCCCGAAGTCGTTGATCGAAACAAAGGTGGAGATCGTCGAAGCTTAGGGATGGCAGAGATTCTGCAACCCGAACATCACTTCCCGTGATACTTTTCCCCTCCCGGTTCCGCTTTACATGCTGGGGGAATGGTATCGATGCGAGAAAAATACTCTTTGAGCTTGGTGCTGATGGCGAGCTTTTTGGTAAACGCTTTGCCGTTGAACGGACAGGCGGGCGGCGATGCGGGCCGGGCGGGAAGTGCTGCGGAGATAACGCGGAGCAGGAGCGCGGACGACGTTTTTGCCGGGCTGCAGAAAGCGGGGCGTGACGAAATGTTCGTGCAGGGTCTGGCTCAGGTGACGGCGGACGCTGGCGATACTTACGATGCACTAGACGCCCAAGGATCATACTTCTACGGCCAGTTTCGCGCAGCCGTCGGCGATGCGATGCCCCTGGCTGTTGAAAAAGGCAAAGAGATCAACCGGGCGGAGCGGGAAAAGCGCAAAGGCTCCGCTTCCGTAAGAAATACCGCACCCAAACGTCCCGGATTCAAAAGAGTCTACGGTAAGAACGTTAACAAGCTGTTATCCATTCTCAGCAGCGAGCCCACGACCGGCGAAATCCAGATGACTAAGGTCGAGACGGAGAATAGCTTCGGCGGGACATCCGAGGACGCCAAGGTTATCGACTCGGCGGATGCAACGACGACAAATACGCAGAATGCCTCGACGCTCGCGACCTACAACAAAGCGGACATGTCGATGACGACTTCGACAAAGTTCATTCAAAAGTCGGAATCAGTCTCAAAAACAAGCCAGCGAAAGGCGTCAAAGGTCTCGAACATGGAGTGGTCGACGAACTTCCAGTGGTGTCCCGATGCTGAGGGCATCGTTCGCGGAAAAGGCAAAGCACGGATCTACAACCAGACGACCATCAATACCGGCAAGCAGCTCGCCGCCGGAACGACCGAGTACACGCTCGAATTCAACATCAAGGGACAGGTAAACGATGACGCGGTAATGCCCACTTTCGATATGGAAGGCGTAGTCGCCGAAAAGATCACCGGTTTCGAACGCGGCGTGCGACTGGGGCTGTTGAACGAAAAGCCAGGCTACGCGGACGGCTCTGCGAGCGTTGTTTACAATATCAACGGCAACACGCCGCCGGGGCGGAGATAGCTCTGGGCAGAGTAAACGCAAAGCTGTTTGGCGTTTCCGACGAGGCGCACGCCCAACGCATCTCTAAGTTTGCCAACTGGGGCATCAATTCGTTCGTCAACGACCTCGACGGCCTGATGAAAAGCTCTATCTCGCGCTGGAGCAATGGCGAGTGCGTCGAGGTCGAATGCACTGCTCCGAAAACCGCGCTCTCACCGAACGAGACGATCCAGGTAACAGCAGCCAGCGTCAGCCATCTTGACCAGGGCAAATTTAGCGCGAAGCTCAAGGGCAACGGCACCGAGAACGTTACGCCCGAGGATCAGGAAGGCAAGCCCTCGGCGGTTTATACCCTGACGGCACCGGCGAAGGGCCAGGCACGCATTATTGTAAAGTCCGTTTCCCGCCGCGGCATCGGCCTTGGAATGCTTGAGTTCGACGAGGTCAGAAAGCCCAAGCCGCCGGTCAAAACTCCGCCCGTCAAAACGCCGCCGTGCGATGGCGGATGGACCGGAACCGTCAAAGCCGTACGCGTAAAACGCAGAGACGAGCATAAAGGACAGGACGGACGATTGGTGCGTCAGATCGACACGCTTAAGGAAACCTACGACGCAAAGGTCACGGTTCTCGGCACGCGAGAGATGTCGGGCGGCATAGTCAACAACTTTCACGGCAACGCCGAGGGCAGCTTTTTCAGCACAAAGTATTCGGAATCGAACTATGCTCCGGGAAAGATGTTCTGTAACAAAGTGATGATGACGACGCCGCAGACACACAAGCTCGAGATCCAGGAGAAGGGCGAAGCCAATAAAAGAGTTCTTGTCGCCATCGCGATCAATGGAGGCCGTCGTGGTTATATCGGATTCACAGCACCTGAGACCGCATCGGAGCGGATAATCACGCGCACATACGAATCGGGCTGCGAATCCTATAACGCCGCAAACAGCGGAGTCGATCGCAGCAGCAGTCTCATCGAGCGCAACGGCGAGTTCTTCGAGGTTGATTTCGAGATCGATCCTTCGTCACCGAATGTGTTGAAGGGAAGTAAGACGATCCAGAATAGCGACGGAAGCGAAACGATGATCACATGGGATCTATCGCGGTGTAGATAGCTCTCCGCCGCCGCCCAACTCCCGGCGGCCTGCAAATAACACCCGCCGTCCCAGACTCCGCCGAAATGGGCATGGTCCGCTGCGTCTTCGTCGCCAAAAACGAGCTCATCGGCAACTACTCGCCCAACTACCCCGTCACAATCAGCTAAATTCGCTTAGCTGATCTCACCTACGGGCTTTCGTCCGTTTCCCTAATCAACAAGGAAAAGCCCCGAACGTTGAAATCTGACGCTCGGGGGCTTTGTTACTGATGATGCCGGAACTGATATACAATGGGTCAAAAGGTATGAGTATGAGAAGTGTCATTCTCTCAATGTTTCTATCCTGGCTGCTTCTTTCGGTGTCTCCGGTCAAGCGAACAGTTGGGAAGGCATCATTCCGCTCGTCTCGACACGAGATCAAGTGGAGAAAATACTGGGCAAGCCGGTCGACCGTACGTATTTCTACGGATCTGTTTACAAGAATGACAAGGGCCGATTCACTGTTAGGTACGCTCTTAAATCTTGTGACGAGGGCTGGAATGTTCCCATCGACACGGTGCTTGCGATCGAAATCCCACCGCCTGAAGGACAAGTGAACAAAAGCGCCAAGGAACTTGATCTCGACGAGTCCAGGTACTTTATTTCCGGCGACGATGCATTTTTTGGAACTTGGACCGATCCGGTGAGAGGCGTCCAACTGTATTTTCGCAATATGAACCAATCGCTATTGTGGATCAAGTACATTCCGACGCAGGCAGACAATGCACGTCGTTGCGATGGTTTTCCGCCATTTGCTCCCGAGGCACAGTACTATCTATATGAAGAGATGCTGTTCAATAATCCAAAAGCTGGTAAAGACGGCGGGATGGATTCTCTCGTAGCTCTTGGTTTGTTCAATATTGTATATCGGGCAAAAGAGAGTAAGGGTAAATACAAAGGCTACGTTCTTGTATATTTTGATGACAAACTACCGTTCAAAACGTACAAGAAAAGGCTCGATCAGTTTCGAACCTACGCTAAACGTATGATGACGCGTGAAGGTCAAGAAGTAGAGATCATTGAAGGCGGGATCAATTATCGAAACAAGGCTGAATTTTATCTCTTGCACAGTGACCGAAACCGCGCCGTCGCTCGGCCTCGTTCTGAATAAAATCACGGGCTGTTTCTCCAAAAAAATAGCACTGTTTTCTGTTTAAGTCATGAAGGCGGTGACTTGGCCGGATTTTGCTGCGTGACCGGTGTCACAAGATCAATTTGTGATGCCGTGTATAATTCTAACTAACTGTGCGTGAGTGACTATGAGTAAATATTTGAGTCGATCATTGATACTGATCACGGTCCTGGTTCATTTGTTTCTGTTGGTCGGCGTTCCGCTGCTGGCTCAGCGTTCGAAGACTGTTGCTCAGGCGAAGCTGCCTAAGATACCTGATGTGATCGTTTTGGCGGGAAAGGCTAAGAACGGGCCGGTGAGGTTTAATCACGTAAAGCACAACGGGGGAGAATACAATGCCGACGGCCCGATACTTTGTATTCAGTGTCATCACACGGCGCAGCCGGCGGCGAGCCTGACGGGCATTCCGCCGCACCGGACGGTTTGGCCTTCGGAACGTACGACGACGTTGACTAGCGAGCTTTTCGCTGCGGATCCAAAAAATGCAGGAGTTGCGTCCTGCCGCGATTGCCATGCCCGACAAGGCACTAAGCCGAAGCTGCTCGAATTTATCCCGGTCATCAAAGATCCCGAAACGGAAAGGGAAACATTGATCGACAACCAAAACGCCTTTCACACGGCCTGCGACGTTTGTCATTTTGAGATAGGATTTCGCACAAAAGGCTCAAAAGCCCCGGCCGCCGACAACTGCGCCAGCTGCCACAAACCCGCGAGCCCGAAACCGAAACGACGCGGCTGATACGGGATCTACTTCTCCAGAAATCTAGCGACACCTCGCTGACAATCTTCGGTCATGCGGGCGGTGGCGTTTACTTGGGCGCCGTGTTCGATAGCGGCGTCGAATGTCAGGGCGTCGATGTCGTAGAGCAGGCGTTTGGTCATCTGTACGGCGGAGGCACTTAATTGTGCGTAGCGGTCGGTGATGGCGGCGAGCGTGGCTTCGAAATCGCTTTCGTCGGCGATGGCGTGGATAATGCCGGCGTTATACAGATCGGCAGCGGTCATTTCTTCGCCGAGTGTCAGCGTCGCAAAAGCACGGCGTTCGGACATATTGCGACGAACGATCGCCGCCACCATCGCCGGCACGAATCCGATCTTTACTTCGGGAAACCCGAATTTCGCATTTGTTTCGGCAACGATCAGATCGCACGCAATCGCGAGCCCGCAGCCGCCCGCAAGAGCACGTCCTTTCACCGCCGCGATGACCGGCTGACGAACGTTGCGAATGAGTTTGTACAATTCGCCCAAGCTGCGAGCGTCCTCGAGATTCTCTTCGAGCGATGCCGTCGCGATCTTCTGCAACGCCGACAGATCCGCCCCTGAACAAAAATCCTTCCCCGCCCCGCGAATGACGATGCACTTAACGCTCTCGTCGCCGTCTGTTTCATGCAGGGCAGCTTTCAACGCAGCGATCAATTCATCGTTTAACGCATTCCGCTTCTCGGGGCGGTTAAGCTCCAATATCCTGATCGACGATTCGGTTGTAGTTGTTAAGGTCATGACGCTAAAACAATTTCGCTGCCCGATCGATCTCTGCCGCAAATCCATCCAAAACACGCGAGACGATCGCGATCTGTTCGCGGGCTTCGCGCCAGTCGCGTTGTTCGATGGCCTCGCGGACGCCCGGCAGAGTCTTCACGCCGTAGCCGGTGTAAAAGCCCGGAGCGTAGATCTGGTGGCGGAACCAGTCGCGGCGGGGCAGGCCTTCGGTGCGGGTTAGGGCACGTTCGGTTTTGTAAAGGATCTCGTCGAGATTCTTCTGAGCGGCGGCGGATGGTTGGCGGCCTGACGAGGCACGTTGGTAGTAATTTGCACTTTCTCTGAGTTTTGCGAGTGCGTTTTTTAATGGCTCGAAATCGATCTGTGGAACTTCGTCCTTCGTCGCCGGCGTCGAGAGTCTTTCCTTTGGATCCTGGACGGCTTGCCACATGCCGGACGAGATCATTTGGTTCATCGTTTTTGTGTCCTCGCGCATCGTGTCGGTTAGGCGAGTGACCTCGTTAACGTATTGGCCGACGGTGTCGGCGAAGTTTGTGAATTCGAAGGGAAGTGCATCTGCATTGGCGAGTCTTAGCACCGCGTGGCCGCCGACTTTTGAAAGTGCAATGCCGTAAGCAAAACCCGGATCGCCAAAACGCATGTAGTGGTCAAAGGAATCGTAGATCGAATGGTACGAACCGCCCCCGCTCTCGCCGCCGAAGCCGATGTTGAGCGAAGCAATCCCGAGGTGCTGAAGGAATGGCGTGTAGTCAGATCCGGAACCAAGAGCACCAATGCGCAGATCCGCACGCGAACTGGCCTCGGCACGCTGTGTAGGCGAACCACCAACGATCTGCTGAGCACGGGCTCGTTCCCAGACGGACATTTTCGTCTGTGGATCTGGAATGTCACGGCCGACTTCGTTGATAAACTTCTCGAGCGTGTGCGAACCGCCGATGCCAAGAAATCCGCGGCCATTAGAATCTGTATTGATGTAAACGGCGGCTTTCTTTCGTAGCTCGTCGGCATTTGCCTCGACCCATTCGGTCGAGCCGATCAGGCCTTGCTCTTCGGCATCCCAGGCACAATAGACGATCGTTCGTTTAGGTTTCCAGCCGGTTTTTGTGAGTTCGCCGATGGCACGTGCCTCTTCCAGTTCGGCGACCATACCGCTGATCGGATCGCTCGCACCGTTGACCCACGCGTCGTGATGATTGCCTCGAATGATCCACTGATCGGGCCGCTCGCTACCCTGCATTTTCGCGACGACGTTGTAGATCGTTTTCATTTCCCACTTGAATTCCAGCTTCATCCGAACGGTCGGTGTGCCGCCGCCGAAATGATACGTGACCGGTAAAGCTCCGCGCCATGCGTCGGGAACAACAGCTCCGTCAAGGTTCCTGAGCAACGGCAAAGCGTCCGCATACGATATAGGCAGCACTGGGATCTTTGTTAGCGTTTCGGCATCTTTGCGATCGATCCGCTTCGCATTTTTCGTAGCACCGACGCCTTTTGTCAGCGGATCGCCGGGATGTAGCGGCATATCCATGACTGAGCCGCGTTGAACTCCGTGTTCGCTACGATACGCGCCTTTGGGATAAACATCGCCCTGATAATAGCCGTCGTTTCTCGGATCCGAATAGATCAAACATCCGATAGCACCGCGTTCGGCAGCAACCTTCGGCTTGATACCACGCCACGAACCGCCATAACGCGAGATCACGATCTTGCCCTTGACGCTAATGCCACGACGGTCGAGTTCCTCATAGTCGGCGGGCGTTCCGTAGTTAACATAGACCAGGGCTCCGCGAACGTCACCGTCGATGGAATATGCGTTGTAGGTCGGCAGTTGTTCCTTTTGCTGGCTCGACGTTGCATCTTCTTTTAACGCGGGCTCGTTTAACTTGAGAGTGAATTTCTCGGGTGCAGTCATCTCGACGATGCGAGTCTTGGGCGTGGGGAAAAGGACTTCGAATTCTGCGATCTCCGTCTTGAAGCCAAACGACTTAAATTTGTCGGCAATGAACTTCGCATTCTCCTTATTATACGGAGAGCCGAGATAGTGCGGGCGTGCGGACAGACGCTTCATCCAATCCCGTAGGTTGTCAGGCTTGAGATACGAGTCAAATCTCGCTTCTAGCGCACGCTGAGACGACGAGCCGGCGTTCGAGAAACCCATCAAAGTTGAGCTTCCTATTCCGGCGGACTGAGCAAAGACCGAATTAACAAGTGCCAGGATAACTAAGACACGCAAAGATCTACAGACCATTGAAGCCTCCAATTGGAAAGAATTTTGTTAGCGAACAGTTTAGCTCAATCCGAGAGCTAATGCCTCAGCGTCGGGTATATCGACATACATTCGTAGCAAGGCGGTCGAGAATGTTTTGCCTTGCGCGTCCGTCATTAGGCTGCGGGTCCCGCCGCCGCCTAGGCTCTCGTGTAAGAGGAAATTGAGGGCACAGAGATTTGGCAATTCAAAACGCTCGACTTCGCCTTTGACCATTTCACCGAAGTGTTCTTTGACGCGATCGGCGGTGACTTCGCGGACTAGAAGCGGATAGTTTGCCGGGTCGAGTGCGATGACTCCGACGTTTGCAGTGTCGCCTTTATCGCCGCTGCGGGCGTGGGCGAGTTTAACTAGTTGAACTTTCATAGAGGATAAATGCCCTTACTTCGTGCGGCCTTCTGCAACGAAGACGAGGAAATAGTCCATCCCGTCTTTGACGAAATCATACTCTTCTTTCAGCGCAAATCCCGCCCGAGTCAATTCCGCAACGACTTTATCGCGGTCGAGTACGTGGTCGTCGCCGTCACCGTTCTTGTCGATGATGCCGACGAGTGCTCCTTTTTTCAATGAGCCGCGGAGATTCTTCATGAAAGTGATCGGTTTCTCGATTTCGTGATAAGTCTTCAAGATCAGGACGGCGTCTACGGATTCCTTTTGTAATGTTGGGTCATCGAATTTCCCTAGCACGGTAGTAATGTTCGCGAGCTTTTCGCGGGCCGCGCGTTTTTTGATGTGGTCGATGTACTCTTGATTGATCTCGACGGCGAAGACTTTGCCGGTCGTACGCTTTGCGGCACGTACGGTAAACCATCCCGAACCTGCACCGATATCGGCGACGGTTTTGTCGCCGCTTATCTTCAGGATGTCCATCACGCGATCGATCTGGAGATCCTTGTCGCGTTGGGCGTTTTCGAAAATGGAGAGGTCGCCGTCGTAGGGCGTGCTTGTATTTCGATCGATCGCGTCGGAAGTTGGTGTCGGGGTCGCTTTGGCAGTCGCACGCTGGGATGAAACCGGATCGCTGTGATACGCCGCGAATGACAACGCGAGGAGCACGCCTAGCGGGAGTACGAGATTCTTCATAAAACGTCTCGATATTCTAAACATATTGATCTTGTACGACTGCTGCCATTACTGGATCGTTCGTGACCTCATCGATCAGCCCGATCCGCAACGCGTCTTCCGCCGAAACGCGGCGAGCTGTCATAAACATTTCCAGTGCCGCGGTCTCGCCAACTAATCTCGGCAATCTTTGCGTGCCGCCCCAGCCGGTGATGATACCGAGGCCGACGCCGGGGTGGCAGAATTCAGCGGTGGCGACGGCGATGCGGCGTCTGCAGGAGAGAGCGAGGTCTAATGCTCCCCCGAAGCAGAATCCATTTATTGCCGCGACTGTATCGGGTAAGGCATTGACCGAGTTCATCAATCTCTGGCCACGCAAAGCAAATTCTTTGGCTTCCTCGACAGAAACCTTGTCTATCTCTCGCAAATCCGCGCCCGCCGCAAACACTTCCGACGTTCCGGTAAAAATAACACGCCCGACCGAAGGATCTAGTTCCTCAACGATCGAAGTAATATATTCCACCACCTCAACCGACAGCGGATTTCTTATCTCGGGCCGTACGAAACGGATGACGAGAGAGTTTTCGATCCGTTCGAGTGAGACGGCACTGGACATCGTTGGTCGCTAACTAAATAATAGACCTATGTTTCGCACAAACAAAGCTCATCCGTGGCACGGCGTTCCTATCGGCGACGGGGTGCCCGCCGAGGTCACCGTTTTTATCGAGATCGTGCCGAGCGACACGGTTAAATACGAGGTCGACAAGGAGACCGGCTATCTCAAGATCGACCGGCCGCAGCAGTATTCTAATGTCGTCCCGGCGAATTACGGCTTCATCCCGCAAACGTATTGCGCCGAGCGAATTGCTGATCTCGCCCGCGAAGGTTCCGATATCTCTGTGAGCGGCGGCGATGGCGATCCGCTGGATATCCTCGTCCTCAGCGAACACCATATTCCCCGCGGTGACATTATCCTGAAGGCTCGGCCGATCGGCGGATTCTGCCTGATCGACGGAGGCGAGGCTGACGACAAGATAATCGCGGTGCTCAAGGGCGACAAGGTCTTCGAACAATACACCCAAATCTCTCAGCTTCCAAAAGGCATCCTCGAACGCTTCGAGCACTATTTTCTCACCTACAAGTCTCTTCCCGATGCTCCAAACATCTGCGAGATCGCTTATTCCTACGGCCGCGAACAGTCGTACCACGTCATCGAAGCCGCGATCGGCGACTACGCTGATATGGTGCGGAAATAGGAGTTCTACCCACAAAGAGATCACAGAGGGCAGGAAGTTAGGCTTTCCTCCGCGTCCTCTGTGGTCTCAGTGGTTATCTAGAGTAGGGCTAGCTTTATCGCCGTTGGGGCGAGTTTCTTGGTGATCTTGGGCGACTTTTTCAGTGCGTACACCGTCATCTTTGGTAGGACTTTTACGAAAACTGTCTTGAGCACAGGCTTAACGACGTGTTTCGCGGTGAATTTGGTCGTGACCCAAGCCGACTTTGCCGCCGTTCCTACGATAAAGATCGCGACGTTTGACGAAGTCTCCGTCTTTGCCTGCCCATTGGCGGCTAAGGCGGTCGCCAACAGCACGGCCCACAAACAGATAGATCGTTTAAGTAATGTCTTCATTTTTTATGCGGGGAGTGGAAGAAAAACGCGGATGCCCGTGCGAGCCCTATTGAAATTATACAGACCCTAACAGTAGAAGGGAAGAACTTTGTTATCGATAAGTTCTTGGGCCCCGCCGGCCCGAGTCGCCGAATGACGCACCCGGGGATCGCTCAAGTTATCACAACCAAATCCAAATTCGTTTTTCGAACTTCCACTTTGTGATATCGTATTGGAGTCTAGGGGAGTTCGTGCTTATTCTGGCTGTAATTTATAGATGAGAGAGTTATCGCTAAACAATTGCCGGCTGGACAAACGGTATGACATTCGTGAGGCTCTAGGGCGAGGGAGTTATGCCGAGATATTCCTGGCAAAAGACACGCTCGCTTCGCCGCAATCAACGCACACGCTGGTCGTGATAAAGGCGTTGAACGTCTTTTTGCAGGACGATCTGGACGCCGATCTTGAACGGACGTTGGTCGAGAATTTTCAGAACGAAGCCGTCGCCATAGACCGCGTACGGCATCCGAATATCATCAGCCGTTTGGGACACGGAACTGCCCGCGATCTCGCGGGAACTGTCTTTCACTATCTTGTTCTCGAATACCTCGCGGGCGGCGATCTGCAAATGGTGCTCCGCCGCGAACCGCTGCCGATACAGCGGGCGTTGAGTTATATAGAGCAGGTTTGTGCGGGCCTTGGGTATGCACATAGCCAGGGGATCATCCATCGCGACATCAAGCCGCAGAATATTTTGCTGACGGCCGATCATTCGACGGCGAAGATCGCTGATTTTGGCGTGGCGAGATTTTCGATCGCAGATTCTCCGATAACTCGTGTCGGCACGAATATCTACGCACCGCCTGAGCATAGTCCGTTGAATCCGGGCCGCGGAACCGAGCGGTTGACGGCGGCCGCGGATATTTATTCGCTGGCAAAGACGGTCTACACTCTGCTGACCCGCGAGACGCCGCGTTCGTTTGCCAATGCAGTGATAGACTCGCTGCCGGAAGCCGTGCGGGAAGAAGAATGGGCGGAGGAACTACTTCGTGTCGTAAATCGAGCTACAGCCGAGATCCCGGCCGAACGCCATCAGACCGTTGAGGAGTTCTGGGGCGATCTGGCTGGTGTTCGAGATATCGCGGCGGACGGGGAATACAGTACTTTTGTACGCACGGCGCCGCAGCCTCATGTTTCGCGTGGCTACACACCGATCGCTCCGGCAATGCCCCACTTCAAGCCGACGGGGGACTTGCCCGAACCAGTCTACACTCGGCCGGTTTATTCGCCGCCGGTGGGAGGGGCAGGGGCAGTTGCAGCTGCAGCTGCAACTAAGGATTTTGGGCCGCTCGCAGTTCCGGTCGAGCAGAAGCAGAAAGCCGCGGCGCAGTCGTTTGCGGAGGCTTGGTGTTTTTGCGGTTGCGGTTGCGCTATTTACGGGCGCACTTTATGGCACAGCTACCTATATGCGTGGTCGCGGAGCGATCCCTAGTATCGGTAGCTTTTTTACTCAGGAAACGGCGGTAGCGAGTACCGACATATATTTGCGGCCTTCGCCGAACACTGAAAATGACCCGATCGGCCTCGTTACGAAAAATTCGAAGGTCAAGATTGTAAATTCGCGCGATAATTGGTATCAAGTTGATGTCGTTGAACAAGGACGAACGCGTCCTGTCGCCGCAAACGCGAAACGCGGCTGGATCAATGGCAAGTATCTGGAGTTTACTTCGAACTAAAGGGACACATTGAGCATACTAGACAAAGTCAGACGGTGGATTGACGGTGAGACGTCGGAGCTTGTTCTCGAACAGGCGGCTCGCGACGCGCAGATCAAACCGCGTTCGAAGGCCGAGGAGTTCATCGTCAAGATCGCCCGCGAGGTCGAAAGCGTGATGCAGAACGAAATGGTCCCGCTGCCGCAGGGAACGACCATCATCCCGAGCGAATACACGATCTTTATGTCGGGCGAAGACGACAAAGAATGGCAGGGAGCCAAACGTCGCGGCCTGGAACAAGGGCTCTATCACATACTCGCCGAGCGTGCGAAAGAGATCGCAGGACGAAAAAAGCTCGAGACGCGTTCGTTTGTGATCGAGCTGCGAATCGACGGAACGCTTGAGAAAGGCGAAATGCGCGTGCAGCATGGATGGGAAGATTCGTCTGGAAATAAGACGGGCATTCTGGCGCGGCCGAAAGATGTGCCTTCGCTGCCGGTCACAGCACGGCGGGCACCGGTTTTGCCAACCGATCCGATCGTAAAAATGCCTACGGCAAAGGCACCACAATTTCAACCTCCCATCGCGGCCGTGATCCCGCATATTCAGCAGGCGGTACCGATCCAGCCCGAGGACGGCGAGGAAATGACCCATGTAGGCTCGCGTGCAGCGGAGATATATAAATTGGAAGTTTGGCGTGGAGGCGTCCGGCAGACCGTGTTGCCGATCTACAAGAAAGAGATCATCGTCGGCCGCGGTTCAAAGTCGAAACCTGTTGACATACCGCTCGCCGGTGACGTAGAGGTCAGCCGTCGACACTTAGCTATCGTTACCGACGGAGCAGGAAATTTTTGGGCCGTAAACGAAGGCAAAAATCCCGCCGCCATCAACAATTACGAACTCCCAGCCGGCCAACGTGTTGCTGTCACGGCCGGAGTTCCGCTAAATATCTGTAGCTACATGCTGCGTATCCAGCCGAGATGATTACTTATCGATCTCGCGTTCAAGCTCAGGAATATACTGTCGGCGGAGTCGGTTAACAAGACTCTGGGCCTCACGCACAGATTCGTTCGTATCGGCAAGCGTGCTCGTGAGCTGTGTTACAACGGTCTGAAGACTTGAGCGTTCCGCATTTAAGGCTGTTCGGCGTGTCTCCCTAAGTTCTTCGGTTTTGGTGGTGCCTTCGTACTGGACACTTCGATCTATGCTGCCCGGCATAACGTCGCGCTCAACCTGAGCGAGCCGCGTCCTTGTGGTTCCCAGTTTCTCAACAAGCTCGATCTGAAAGCTGACGGACAATAAGGAGTTGTTCTGCGTTCGCAAGTAATTGAAGCCCTGCGGCGATCTTCTGTTGGCGTTCGGTCACAGAGGAGCCGCCCGCCGTGGGGGCTTTGTCCATTTTATCGACATAGGCACTCACCTTCTCACTTATTAGCGACACCGATCTAGAGATCTTGCCGATCTCGATCGAAAGGCTGACCATCATCGCATCAGGCCCTGTATTCTGGGCTGATGTCGATACGACGAGAAACAAGAATGCGGCGACGGTAAATAGCGGTTTGAACATTCGTGACCTCCAGGATTGTTTGGTTGAAGAATAGCACGAAAACGGACGGGAATTGTTGCGAAATATCTAAGGTAGTTTCCCGGCATCTATGAGGGAGAGCAGTTCGATGAGCGCACTTTCCGCTTTTTCTATCAAATCACCCGGATAATCGAATTTGACCGAGTTCTCTTCGAAATCATTCCTGTCAAGAACCTCAAAACGCCCATCTGGCCAGACAACGACGTCTATATCGAGGTCCACGAATTCAAGCGTCTCTCCATCCAACGCGAATGGCATTGCGACATTGCAGTAATAATTACGCAACGAACCGTCAGGCTCGTGAAAGCGGAAGATGTTGTACCAACGGTCTTTCCAGAAGTGCTCGAATGAGACTGTGCCTTGCTCTATAAGCCCGAGATCGCTGTGATTGACGTCGAATTCAAACCGTCCGACGGCGATCGTCAGTTCATCAGTTTGGCTGACTACGCCCGCGGTCCAATGACGGCGTAGAGAGCCATCATATTTCAAAGCGTTTACAGTAATCTCTCGGCCTTGCATTAATCCTCTTCCACGACTTCGATGCCGTTCAATTTTGCACGGATGCGGACGAGCATGTCCATCAGCATGTAACGTTCCGGCTCGGTCAGTGCCGAGCGGCAAGTCGTCTCTAGATCTTCCCAAAGCTCCTCGATCTTCTCTCGAAGGCCATTAGATTTATGAGTAAGGAATATCCGGGTCGAGCGGGCGTCGTCCTCAACTTTTTCGTTGAGGACCAGCTTGGCCTTGACCATTCCGACGATCATTTTATTGATGGTCGGGGGAGATACGCCGAGTCGTTCGGCGAGGTCGACCTGGCGTAGTCCGTCCTTTTTCCATAGCTCGAGTAGCACGAACATCTGCCCGCCGTGGACGGTGGATTTCAACATCTGCCGTTCCAACTTACTCCGGAAAGCGGTCGATGTTCGGGACATCTCAAGAGCAAGCATCTCATCCCAAACTATCTTTTTCTCCTGCATAAACCCTTTTTGTGTACTGCTTTAAGTAAGCACTTGCCGTGCTAATTAGAACTGATTAGCCTGCTGATAATCTATTCTTAGCAGGCTAATTAAATATGATTAGCCTGCTAATAAACAAAAGTTAGCACGATATGTGTTTTAAGCAAAGTAGGCTAAGATTAATTCTATGGAAAACGCAGAATTGCTCAAGAATGCGCGAAATTTGCTGTTAAAACTGCACAAATCAATGGTGGATATCGAGCGGGAAATGTACGAGGGCGTCCACGGGCCGCAGACAGCGACAGAGTTTTTGAATCTCCTGCTGGAGGATCCGGACCTGTCCTATTTACGAAAGTTTTCAATGTTGATCGTGGAGATCGACGAGATGTTCGCGGCAAAGGACGGCCTACCGGCCGATATGATCGATGCGAATCTGGTGACGGTAAGGGAATTGGTCGCGATGACTGAGTCGGACGAGTATTTCAAGGCGAAGTACCAGTTCGCTCTGCAACGCGACGCCAATGCCGCAGCCCTGCATAGCGAACTTAAAGTGCTAGTCGAAGATGGCAACGTCTGATAATGAAAACCGGTTTCCAGCGGGACTCTTACACCATATTCATGCGAGATCGATACAAAAAAGGGACGATATCCACGCCCCTTTTTTCCATTCTCAATTGTCAATTTCGACCTAACTTCGCCCACTTTTCTTCCAATCTGTCAAAAATCCCTCAAGGCCTTTGTCAGTCAGCGGATGTTTGACGAGCTGCGTGATAACCTTAAAGGGAATGGTCGCAACGTCCGCACCGGCGAGGGCGCAGTCGACGATGTGCATCGGATGCCTTATCGACGCCGCTAGAACCTCGGTCGCGAAGCCGTAGTTGTCATAGATCTGTACAATATCACGGATCAGGTCCATTCCGTCCTGGCCGATGTCGTCGAGGCGTCCGATAAAGGGCGAGATGTACGATGCACCCGCTTTTGCCGCTAAAAGAGCCTGTGCAGCGGAGAAGCAGAGCGTTACATTGACCTTCGTGCCTTCAGCACGGAACGTGCGGCAAGCCTTAAGTCCGTCTAGCGTCAGGGGAACCTTAATAACTACGTTATCTGCGATCTTAGCGAGTTCACGGCCTTCGCTGAGCATACCTTCGGTATCCATAGCCGTCACCTCGGCTGAAACGTCACCCTCGACGATAGCGCAGATCTTGGCAATATGCTCCTTAAAATCAACGTCGCCTTCCTTCGCAACTAGCGAAGGATTCGTCGTCACGCCGTCGATCATGCCAAGCTCATTAGCCTCTTTGATCTCGTCCAGGTTTGCCGTATCGATGAAGAATTTCATATATTGTCGGTTGTCCGTGTTCCGTTGTCAGATTAGATCTGATCCGGTTCTTATTCGTGGCTAAATCTCTTAAACTACGCCATTTCGCAGCGTACCAATCCCTTCAATTTCTACCTCGCAAACATCGCCGGGGTTCATTTTCGAAACCCCGCTCGGGGTTCCCGTGGCAATGACGTCGCCGGGGTTGAGGGTCATCATGTTTGAAATATATCGTACCAGAAAGTCGACCGGGAAGACCATCTGCGAAGTCCGTCCGTCCTGTTTGATCTCACCGTTTACTCGGCAAATGACGCTAATATCAGCCCAGTCCAGCCCAGTCTCAATGTGCGGGCCGATCGGGCAGAAAGTATCAAACGACTTTGCCCGAGCGAACTGCCCGTCCTTTCGCTGGAGATCGCGAGCGGTTACGTCGTTCAAACATGTGAATCCCTTGAATGTAATTCATTACATTAGCATCGTCATCTAAGTCCTTACACATCTTAGAGATGACTATCCCAAGCTCAGCTTCATGTTCAACTTGAACTGACTGCCTCGGCAGCACGATCTCATCCCCATCAAACACGATCGACGAGGGAGCTTTCAAAAATAGCATCGGCTCCGCCGGGACATCATTCCCCAACTCTTTCGCGTGATCCGCATAATTGCGGCCAACACAAACGATCTTCGACGGCATAAAATCTGGCGTTATCTCGATTTTCATAAGAAGCTTAAGGAACTGTTTCGGAAACGACCTCTGATCTCTCACTGACGTTGCCGGTGGTGTCGGTGGCGGTGATGTAGTAGAAATACTTCTGGCCGGACTCAACTTTGGTGTCCTGGAAGGTGTTTGTTTTCAATAATTCAGGCGTGATGAGCTGCCATTTTGCTTTATCTTCTGTCTCGACGGTAGTGCGGTAGATTTTGTAGCCGGCGATGTCGCGTTCGAGGTTGGCGGCGAAGAATATGGAGATCGTGTTTGGCGAGGCGGCGAGTGTGATCGCTGCGGGAGCCGCGGGAGCGAAATGATCGAGTGCCTTGAATTTTAAAACATTAGATTCGCCGCTCTCGACTGGTTCGGCCTGAGTGCCGGGCGAGACGGCCCGTACGAAATAGAAATAATCCTTATTGAACTCGAATGTTTCGTCGGAAAACTCTTTGCCGCTGACTGGAACTTTGTTTAGCAACTTCGCCGGTTCTTTCTCAGATATTGAGCGGTAAATGTTGTAGCCAAGGACGTTTACGGGCGTTGTGCCGTCAATATTTGCGGGGGCGGTTGCCATTTTAAGATGACTGCGTCCTGCGTTGGCTCGCCGGAAAGGGAAGTCGGAGAGCCGAGGCGACCTTGGCCGCGGGCTCGATGACCAGGGCATTTGAAAACGCGGCTTTTTGCCCTGCTTCGTTTACATATCGCAGAGCGTATCTAAGCCGAGCCGATTGCGTTGCGAAGAGCAAAGTGTCGCGATATTGCAGAGTTTTCAGGCCAAAATCAGCGGCTGTAACCGGAATTGTCGTGATCAGCGTGCTGCGATCGGCAAATTGCTCGGTCGAAAGCTGTAAAGGGGCGTCGGCAGGCTCGGCGAGGCGGTAAACATCGATCCGCGCGATGTGCTGAACATTCCCGGCCGGAGCATTTCTCGCCGGCATCTGCCATGACAAGATCACCTGATTCCCACGTTGAAAACCCGCAAGCTCAGCCCTCTGCGAAACTCTCTCTTTCGGCGGCACCGGAGCACCGCGCTTTCCACAACCGACGGCAGCAAAGATCGAGACGGCAAGAAGTGCCACCAGGACGAATTTATTAAGTTTTACGGTTCGATTTCTCACTTTACAACGATCGTTTCGTCGGTGCTTAAGGCCTCAATTACAAAATATACTGCCGCATGTCTTTATCCTCGATCAAGGTGCTTAAGCGGTCGTCGACATAGGCGGCGTCGATCTTTTGATGCTTAAGTTCGAGCTCGCTGCCGAGGAAGCTGATCTCTTCGAGGAGCTTTTCGACAAGCGTGTGCAGCCTTCTTGCACCGATGTTTTCTGTCTGTTTATTGAGCAATTCGGTCATTTCCGCCAATTTATCAATCGCGTCTTCGGTAAACTCTAATTCGATCCCCTCGGTGCTTAAGAGAGCTTGGTATTGTTTGATCAGCGAATTCTTTGGCTGTACCAGAATGCGCTTAAGGTCATCGACGGTCAGGGCTTCGAGCTCGACGCGGATCGGGAAACGGCCTTGCAGCTCAGGAATCAAGTCGGTCGGCTTGCTGACGTGAAAGGCTCCGGCGGCGATGAAGAGAATGTGGTCGGTCGAGACCATTCCGTATTTTGTGTTTACGTTGGTGCCCTCGACGATCGGGAGCAGGTCGCGTTGGACGCCTTCGCGTGAGACATCAGGGGTGCCGCCTGTTTCGCGGCCCGCTACCTTGTCGATCTCGTCGAGAAAAATAATGCCGGACGACTGAGCTTTTTCTATCGCCTTTCGTGTAATCTGCTCCATATCGACGAGGCTTTCCTGTTCGTCGCGGAGCATTATCTTGCGGGCCTCGCCGATCGTCAGCTTTTTGTTCACGGTCTTCGCCGGGAACATGTTGCCGAACATGTCCTTGAAATTCACGCCCATTTCCTCCATTCCCTGGCCGCCGATAAAATCTATCGTCGCATTGGAACGGTCCTGAGTCTCGATATCTACTAGCCGGTCGTCGAGATCGCCGCGTTTTAGCTGTTCGCGGAGCTTCTCACGGGTTCTCGAATGAGAAATAGCGGTTTCCTCTGAATTTTCCGAGTTTTCGTCGGTCGTCGCCTGATAATTCGAATGCGAAGGCGGCAACAGAAGGTCGAGCAGCTTTTCCTCAACGTTTTGCTCGGCACGCGGCAGGACTTCTTCGAACGCGCCTTGTTTCGCCATATCGACGGCGACGTCTGCGAGTTCGCGGATCATCGATTCGACATCGCGGCCGACGTATCCGACCTCGGTAAATTTCGACGCCTCGATCTTTATGAAAGGGGAATTTGCGAGCCGGGCGAGTCTGCGTGCGATCTCCGTCTTTCCGATGCCCGTCGAGCCTATCATCAGGATATTCTTTGGCAAAACATCCCCAGCGATCTCCGCCGGCAGCTTTTGCCGACGGATCCGATTGCGCAAGGCAACCGCCACCGCCTTCTTAGCCGCATTCTGGCCAACGACATACTTGTCCAGCTCCTCAACTATTTGCCGAGGAGTCAGATCATCCAAATTAGGCCGTGCAGCAGCCTGCTCGCCGCCAAGATATATCGCCATTGTATTTAGATGATAATGAGTGAGGTGCGAATAGGCAAAAGCGCGGTGTTCCATGTTCCAAGGTGGAACGGTGGAACACATGGAACAGGTGGAACAAGATCGGAATTGACGCTAGCTCGGATGCGGAAAAACCTCTGCAAGCCGCTTAAGTCTTATGGTATGATTCTTCCATGAATTCCGATCTTCTTAGCCGAATAACATCGAATCCACGCCAGTGCGGGGGCCGTCCGTGTATTCGCGGAATGTTATTCGGGTCAAGGATGTTCTCGATATGCTCGCGGGCGGTGCGACCGAGGCTGAGATCCTCGCCGATTATCCGTATCTCGAACCTGATGACATTCGAGCGTCTCTCGAATACGCCGCCGCACAGATCGATCACGCGGTCGTACTTGCTGCCTAATGAACTTCCTGATCGATGAGCAATTGCCTCCCGGACTTTGCCACTGGCTGGCCAAGGAAATACTAGGGAATTGCTGGACGCCAAAAATCGGGTCTGTCCGACGGTGAGGATGAGACGATCTGGAATTACGCTTCAGGAATCGACGCGATAATATCGCGATAATAATTCCGAAAGACGATCAGTTTTGCTGAAAGAACCGAATTCAGAACCAGACCCCTTGAATTCCATGGCTTTGCTCAGCAAATTCGCGTCTTCAGAAACCCATCGATCGCTCGACTCGTTGAGCGAGTTCACAAAGTAGCGTTCAACCGTACTTTAACTACGCTTGAGCTGTTGAACCGATAGATTATTGCCCAGAGTTCGCAAAGATGCCGATAAACCGAGCAACTTAGCGAAATCAGGTTTGACAAGGTCGAGATCTACCCCGTTGGTCGAGCTATCGATATCCATGGATATCCTGCCAAGATCCTCTCTCTGAATTTCTATAGGCATGCGGTTTCGGTTGGCACTTTTTCAGCCGTCCTGAGGATAGAAAGCACGAAAGCTTACCAAATTGAGAGCGAAATGGTCTTAATTTCACGAAAGGCGCAAAACTAAGACGGGAAGCGGCTACACGGTGTCTCAGACTCAATCTACAATAGTTAATTGCAGATTTCCTAGATTTCCTCTACGACAATCTCACCATTCGTATAAATACAAATCTCGCCCGCGATCCGCAGGGATTCTTCGGCGATCTCTTTTGCTGTGAGGGTCGTGTGTTTCATCAACGCACGGGAGGCGGCTAGGGCGTACATGCTGCCGGAGCCGACGGCGAGGAGGCCGTCGTCGGAGGAGATGACGTCGCCTTTGCCGGAGATGAGGAAGGCGTCTTTTTCGTCGGCGACGATGAGCAGGGCCTCGAGATTTCGGAGGTACTTGTCGGTGCGCCGGTCTTTGCTGAGCTCGATCGCGGCACGTTCGAGCTGGCCCTGGAACTGTTCGAGCTTGGTTTCAAATCTGGTAAGCAGCGAAAAGGCGTCGGCGGTCGATCCGGCGAAACCAGCGAGGATCTTGCCGTTCGAGACGCGGCGCACCTTTCGTGCAGTGCTTTTGATAACAGTCTCGCCAAGCGTAACCTGCCCGTCCCCGGCCATCGCGGTCTTACCTTCGCGTTTGACGAGCAGAACTGTGGTTGAACGTATTCTCATATAAAGATTCTGCCACAGAGAACACAGAGAGCACAGAGGGGAATTAGAAATTCAAACAGGATGGGCAGAATCGGCAGGATATTTCTATTGTTTCGTGTCACAGTTCGTTGTTTATCCTGACCAGCCTGTAAATCCTGCTTCAATAACTCTCCGTGAACTCTGTGCTCTCTGTGGCTGATCTCGTTGGCGTTTCTAAGAACAAATTGCGATAATTGCGGTTTATGGCGAGACGTCCGCGGATCGGTATTACGATGCGGCTTGAGATGGAAACGAGCCGATTTTATCTCGGGCGTGACTATAGCGAGATGGTGGAGGCGTGCGGCGGTGTGCCCGTGCATTTGGGGCTCATACCAAAGGCGGAATATATCGCCGAGGCACTGGCGCATTGCGACGGTGTACTTTTGCCCGGCAGCAATACGGACATCGACCCGCACCACTACGGCGAGAATCCGCATCCTAAGCTCGGGACGGTCATTCCGGAGAAGGATCTGACGGACCGGCTGGTATTGGACGAGGTCGAACGGCGAAATATGCCTCTATTGGGTATTTGCTTCGGAATGCAGGCTTTGAACGTTTATCGCGGTGGCTCGCTGATACAGGACATCGGTTCGCAGGTGAAAAACTGCATCAAACATGAGCAGGGAGCACCTGCGACGCGGGTTTCGCATAGTTTGAAGATCGAGAAAGGCAGTTTGCTGGCCGGTTTGTCGTCAGTGAAGGCAGCAAAATCGGCGGTTCGAGTAAATTCGTCGCATCATCAGGCTGTTGCGACGGTCGGGAAGAACCTGAAAGCAATTGCCTGGGCCAGCGACGGCGTGATCGAATGTGTGCATGACACGCGAAAGGGAAGATTCGCCCTCGGCGTACAATGGCATCCGGAACTAACTGCTCCGGCAGATCATTTTTCTTTGGAGATATTTGAGATGTTCATCGCCCGTTGTTTGAAGTAATCTTATTCGTGTTTTATTCGTGTTTATTCGTGGTTAAAAAAACAGGTTTTAGGCACGAAAGAACACGAAGAAGAACACGAATAAGAAGTGGTGTAGATGAAGGGATGACTTTGAGATCCCTTTGCGTTCTTTACGGCTTTGCGTGAAATAAGATCGGAGTTTCACGCAAAGCTCGCTAAGGACGCAAAGGAAGACGCAAAGGAAGACGCCAAGGAAAGGAGCCAAGGAAGACAGTGGCGAATACAACTAGCTCATAATGTGTAAGTTAGAGGAAAAAACTAACGTGTTAGTTCAAGTTAGAATTGATGGATAATCCAATATTAATTGCAATTGTTTCGTGGTTCTTTCCCGGCGGTGGGCATCTTGTCCAGGGCAAGATCGTGCGCGGGGTGATAATCGCTTCGGTGGTGTGGCTGATGTTTTTGATCGCTATCGCTAGCGGCGGAGCTCATTATCCTGGGTTTGGGTTTAAGGACGGGACGCTGCTGTATTTGCTTAACGTCTTTGCCAAATGCGGTAACGGGCTCGGGGCGATCGTGGCTTTTGTCATGGCAGGCACGCCTTCGAAGGATGTTGCGGCACTTGCGACATTTGAGTACGGCGGGCGTTTTCTGGAGGTTGCGGGACTGATAAATTACCTTGCCATGCTCGACGCGGTCGATATCGCTTACGGGAGGAAGAGATGATCCATTTCCTTTATTTGATTGCGTTTGCGGTATTTGTTGGCGTTGGGTTTGCAGTCTTTTCGCGTGGAACGGTGCGTGACCGCGTTATTTACGGACTCAAATCTTTTGGTCAGTTCGTGGTTGTCAGCCTGGTGCTGGCGTGGGTCTTTTATTTCATCCCCTGGTAAGAAATGAATGTCTCTGATCGAGACCGAGAGCATAATCCTGCGTTCCTACAATCTCGCCGAAGCCGACAAGATCGTGGTCTTGTTGACGCGTGACCACGGTGTCGTGCGCGGCGTCGCGAAAGGTGCGAAACGCCTGAAAAGTAAATTCGGCAGCGGCCTCGAGCCGTTTTCTTTTGTAAACTGCACGTATTTTGAAAAAGACACGTCCGATCTGGTATCGATACAAAAGATCGAGATAGACGAATCGAACTTTGCCGCAGCGAGCGATCCTGATTTTTTGCAGAAATTCTCTTATCTCGGTGATCTGCTGGTCTCGTTTCTAGCACCGCACGATCCTAACGAGACTGTATTCAGAATGGTAAGAGCAGCCATCACGACGGCGGCAGCGGATCGGGCTACTTTGCCCGCGATAGGCGTGTATTTTGAGCTTTGGCTATTGAAACTATCTGGATATCTGCCGGATTGGAGTAAATGCAATAGTTGCGGAAACGATTTTCGGGAAGGTGAATCGGCGAGTTTACTCTCGAATTCGCACCTCTCGTGCGAACGCTGCCGGAAATCGAATCGGCGGCTTGGAATCGACGAACGAAATCTGGTGGCTTCGGCTTTGAAACTGTCGCCCGACGCTTTTTCCACCGCTCACGCAGCTGATATCGAAGCTATCGGTAATCTGTCGACAGTTCTAAAGACAATGATCTCGCAGGCGATCGGCAGGGAAGTTGCGGCGGAAAAGCCCTTCGCGCTAACGGTTTAGAAGTTCATGAAACGGATCGGCCTCCTAATCTCGAGATATCTGCTATCGGCGATCCTGCCGTATTTCATAGCCTCGTGGGCACTTCTAAGCGTCATTCTATTTGCCGTACAGGCGAGCCGCTACGCGGATATCTTCTTTAGTATTCACTTGCCAGCAAATTTAGTCTGGCAGCTTAGCGCCGCGCTGATCCCAAACGTCATTGCGTTCACATGCCCGATGGCGATCCTCGTGGGGACGATCATCGGCCTGACGAAAATGCAGGGAGATAGCGAATTGGTCGCGATCCGGGCGTCTGGGGTAGGGAATTTGCAGATCGCTCTGCCGATAATGGTGCTCGGCGTGCTGCTGTCGGGTTTTGCGTTCTTTGTAAATCTGAAGGGCGTGCCGTTTGCGGCCGGACTTGTGCGTAATGTTGCCCTGCAGACAGCGATCAAGAAGCTGGAATCGCCGATCGAGCCCGGGATATTTAACACGGAGGTTGCTGGTTACACGATCTTCGTCCGCGGAGGGGATATCGGGACAGGGCGATGGAAGAACATCTTCATTTATAGCGAAGACAAAGCGAATAATTCCTTGCGTCTGATAACGTCAAGCGATGGGCGGGTCGATACAACAGAGCAGGCGTCGGAACTCGTGCTGGAAAATGCATCGGTTACGACCCTGCCCATCGATCCCGGGGTCGGGAAGTATGTTACGGAGAATATCGGTGAGATACGCTTCGCTATTCGCACGTCTCGCGGTGAACTGATCGATAGATTGTCGCGATCGGAGCTTACGCCCGAGGAGCTGGGCTTACAGCAGTTGTCCGAGTACGCCGCCAGCAAAGACGGCAAAGAACGTATTGAGGCTCAGATCCTTCAAAATCGACGCATTGTCCTGTCGATCTCGCCGCTGATCTTCTGTTTGCTTGGTACCGTCATCGTTCTGCGTTTGAACCGCAGTGGTCGTAATTTTGGCATCGCGTTGGCACTGACGGTTCTTGTCGGCTACTATCTCCTCGCATTTCTGGGTGAACAGCTTGCACGCACTGGCACCATCAGCGTGACCGCCGCCAGCCTCATACCGATCGGAGGTAGCATTATCGGGATCATTTGGTTCGCGATGTCGAGACGTCTGAGATCATGGTCCGGCATCGGTGATCGGATCAGCTCGATCTTTGCACGCCTCTGGGAAGCACGGCCTAAGTTGCCGTCGAGCAATCTTTTTGTCGATCTGACAACAGGGCTGCGAGATTTTGATCTGCTTCGTGACCTTTTCAAGAATTTCGCATTGACGCTGTTTTTTCTGATCTCGATCTTTGTGATTTTCACTGCTTTTGAGCTTTGGAAATTCGCAGGAACGATCGATGGCGGTGTTTGGCTTCTGGTCAAATATCTAATTTATTTGACCCCGTTCATGTATCTGCAGATCGCACCGTCGGCGGCGATGATCGCGACTCTTGCGACATTTACGATCAAATCCCGGCAGAACGAGATCGTCACATGGATATCAGCGGGGCAGAGTGTTTACAGGCTTTTGCTACCATGTTTTCTGGTAATGCTACTACTGGGCGGGATGAATTGGGTGATACAGGAACGTATTCTGCCGAACGCGAATCAGGTACAAGACGCGACGCGCACACTGTTGCGGAACAAAGGAGTCGCTCCTAGTGCCGCCGGGAAATACTGGGTCGCTACCGATAACAATATCTACTCATTTTATCTTGCGGATGAGAAGCCTGCGTCTGATAACGCAATTGGATCTACAGGCGAGGCTTCAAGTGCGACTTCGCCGGGAGCCGCCAACGCCATTACGCCAATCTCTGCGTCTGATAACGAAAGGCCCGTTGGTTGTGTTGGCTGCGTCCGCGATGTCACTATTTATTCATTGGGCGATAAGGGGCAAAGATTGCAAACCGTGTACCGTTCGAATAGCGGTTCGTGGGTGTCGGGTCGCGTGAATTTAACCGGAAATATTGAGCGGAGTGATCTGGAAGAAGGGAAGGTCACGAAGTCGTTGGTCACCCAGGCCTCGATCGAGGAGAAGGACAATCCGTTTACCGAAGTGCGAAGGAAGCCAACGCATTTGGATTCGAAGGACCTGGCGAATCAAGTCGCGACGGCGGAGGCGGAGGTTGAACAACGAAGCCTCGCGGTAGCGCTTGAGAAGAAACAGATCACGCTGTTTCTACCGCTGGTGATGGCATTGTTCACAGCACCATTCGCATTGTCGTTAAGCCGAAAAGGGAAGGCGGCGACGGTTGGCTATGCCGTCGCCTTGTGGTTGTTGTTTACGGGGACGAGTAGTGTTTTCGAACAACTTGGGTTAAATGCGTCGATCTCGCCGCTGCTCGCGGTGTGGGCGCCGCCTGCGATATTCGCCTTGATCGGGCTGTTCCTGCTCTCCCGCGTTAAGACCTAGAAGCTTTTTTTGAACAAATACGACATTTTGATAAAGAAACTGCGCCCGTTGCCTTGCAGGCCGAGTTCCTTAACACCTGTGTAGGGGTTGAATCCGTTGTAATTGAGGTCATCATTGTAGCCCGCGTAAAGCGCCGTGCCCGGGCTCGGTGTCCACCCAAAGACAAATTGCGGGCGTATGCGGCTTGCCACATTTGAATAATCGAGCCGCATACGTGCGAACACGTTCCGCGTAAACTGATAGGTCGATCGAAGGCTCAAAATGTTGTCGTCAAACGCTACGCGGCCCGTGTCATATCGGGTAAGCCGCGAACGGTTATAGTTTACCTGCACCTGAAATGCGGTCGTCGGCTGGTATCGTACCGAGGATTCGATATAGGTCAGATCGCCGGCTCCTGGATCCTGGCGTGGTGCGGAGGTGGTGCAACCAGGCACACTTCCACAGGTTTCGTACCACTGCACGTAAGGCGAGCTTACCCGCGGGTACTTCGGTCCGGCTCCGAAATCATAATCGAGGCTACCAAAATTCTGGCTCAAGACGAGAAGGAAGAACCATTGTTTCCATGGCGATGCTTCGACGAATCCGTAAGCTTCCTTCCGATGTGAAGAGCGTTCGCCGCTGGCTCCGAAAAACGCACCTTGTAGCGGACGGGCTGCCGTACGCCGGGCACCGAATTCGTGTTCGAAGAGGCGTTCGTAACCATACTCGAACCCGCCGCCGACATACACTTGTCGCTGAAAAGCGAGCATTCCCTGGGTGTTGACCTGTGCCCCCTGACTGCGGCCCATCCAGTCGTATGTGATCTGAGAGTTGTTAAAGAGCCGTTTAGAGATGATCTTTCTCTTGGCGTCGCGGTCAGTCTGATATTGGACGAAGGTACCTATGTTGTTAGTATCAGTACGGCTCGTAAAGCCAACGTCCGCACGATAGTCAGCGGTGCGCCCGGACGCAAACATCTCCATGTAAAGGTTGCGATCGGTACGCTGGATAAATCCGCGATAGCCAAAACCATTTCCAGTACGATACCCGTTCCGGTCAAGGTCGGGGTTGTAGAAATTACGCCGGGAATTTGTTCCGACCATCTGAAATTCGGCGACGATCTTTGGCGTCAGCTTGAAACGTCCGTCGACGCCGGTCGTGTGATTATGACGGTCGACGAAATTGTAGGTTGTCGCGAACATCCCGATGTTGTGAGAGACACCAAGATCGCGTTTGATTCGGAGGACGCCGATGTCGGCGTTTTGGTCGATGAACCGTTCGGTCGAACAGATGATACCTTCGGTTGGATCTGCGGCTCGGCGATTCTGGCACTGGCGGAGACTCTCGCGTTCGTCGATCGAGTAGTTGCCCGGCGCGTTGTCTGAGGCGTACATTATCCCGAATGTATTCTTGCCGCGACGTCCGGTTAGTTTGGCGGCGATGTCTGGATCGACAATGGCACGCGTATTAACGACATTCATTCCGGACTGAAAAATATCAATGCGTTCGAGAAAGAAGGGACGCTTTTCAGCGAAGAAAATTGGGAATCGGACGTTCGTAGTGCTTACCGGAGCATCTGCTTCGACCTGCGCAAAATCGGGATTATAAGCAAAGTCGAGCGTCACGGCGGGTGACAAACTTAACTTTGCCGTCATACCAAACTCGCCCTTGACGCCGTCATTGACATAGCGGCCGTTTGGATCGCCGTCGAAGGTGTAACGAGTTCGCCGGCCCGTTTCGCTGACAGTGAAACTTGGATTGATCTCCAACTGACGAGTGGTCTCAATGCCTTCGAGGCCGGTAACGTGGCCGGCCTGGATCAGAGAACCATTGATGCTGCGATTGTTCGGCATCCAGGCGTCGAGCTCATTGTTGTTGTATTTGACACGTCTGAAGACGTGCATGCCCCAGTTTTTGCTTTTTCCGGCTTCGTATCTTAGAGACTTGAAGGGAATCGCGACCTCGATATTGTATCCATCCTCGGTCAATACGCCTTTCGATTCCATGTTGATGTCGACACTGTAATCTTCGCCGCGGCCCTCGGTCATCGTGCCATCAGCCTGGATGCCGAGTGGATTCCACCCCAACGCGTACGCCTGACGTTTGTCGTTGAACGTATCCATATACATGATGATGTAGTCGTCGTTCCAAATATTGTCGCGGCGCGCGACTGTCGCACGGATCGTGTTGCGCTCCTGCTTGACCCTGAAAGCCAGGTAGAGATTCTTTGCATCGTAGGCTATCAGGAACTCGGTCTCGTGCTTTGGAGCAACGTTATCGCCGGGTTGCGTTTGTACAAACTCACCGAACAACGCCGCGCTTTGCCAAATCGGATCGTCGAGAACGCCATCGATCGTGGGAGGCGTTTCGACCTTCGGAATCCGAGCCGGCGAGTTCTTTGGCATGTATTTCGGAACCGGAGCGTCGGATTTTGCAGGAGAATTGGTCGAGGCTGCCGGTCCTGCTGGCGGCGCCGAGCCATCCTGACCGAACATCTGGGTAGAAAACAATAGAAATGCGAATAAAAAAATAGCTATGTTTCGGACGATCTGCTTAGACATCAGTACTACAATCTCCGGAAATAAAATTGGCGAATAGAATTGCTTCTCGAACACAAAACACCGCTGAGCGCGATCTTGTGACAAGAATATGACTAAAACAGCAAAATAGTCACTTGCTCCGTGTTAATACGAAGTTGTGTTGGGATTGTTTCGCCGTGGAGTTTGCCAAATCCTTCACCTGTTCCATATTCCACCGTTCAACCGTGGAATATGGAACAAGGGTCTAGATCCATTCGCCCATCTTGCGGAACTTCTGGTAACGGTTTTCCAGGAGTGTTTTTGTGTCGAGAGCGGAGAGGGTTTTGAGCTCACGTAAGATCGCTCGCTTTAGGGTGTCGGCGATCTTCGCGTATGTAGCCTCTGATTTCTTGTCGCCGTCGGAGGGCATCGTCCATGGCTCCGGTTCGGCAACGATCTCATCGATGATGTCGAACGCTTTTAGATTAGCGGCCGTGAGTTTCAGTCCTTCGGCGGCGTCAGGAGCTTTTTCAGCGGATTTCCAGAGGATCGCGGCGCAGCCTTCTGGAGTGATGACGCTGTAGACGGCGTTTTCCATCATCAGGACGCGGTCGCCGATACCGATGGCGAGTGCACCACCGGAACCACCTTCGCCGAGGACGACGACGACGATCGGGACTTTCAGGCCGGCCATTTCGCGTAGGTTAAATGCGATCGCCTCGGCCTGGCCGCGCTCCTCCGCGTCGATGCCGGGGTAGGCCCCGGGCGTGTCGATTATTGTGATGACGGGGCGGCCAAACTTCTCAGCCATTTGCATCATTCTCAGAGCCTTGCGATAGCCTTCGGGTTTAGACATCGCAAAGTTGCGGTGACGGCGTTCGTTGATATCACGGCCTTTCTGCTGGCCGATGACACAAACCTCCATCCCGTCGAGCCGTGCAAATCCCGTGATCATCGCCGGATCGTCCGCGTAACGTCGGTCACCGTGGATCTCGACGAAATCCGTAAAGATCGTCGAAAACAGATCCATCGCATAAGGCCTATCAGGATGCCGCGCCATCTGGACGCGTTCAAAAGCAGTTGCGGACATAAACTACATGATACCTCAAACGGAGGACGTAAGAAATTTGACCAAATAAACCAGATGGACACAGATCTTAACAGATCTAAAAAGAGATTCTTATCTGTATCTATCTGTGTGCATCTGTGGACTATATTCTATTTCTACTGACTCCATCGCACGCCAAATCCTCGGCTTTCCAACTCCCGTTGAAGAGCCCGGCTTCCAGCGACATTTAGCTGGTCAGCATGCAGTCGTACTCGCGTTCCGTCAGCATTGAGATCTAGGAACACCTGGCAACGCCCGCGGTCGCGTTCGAGAAGGCTGTACAGAGATTCGAAAAAGGCCTCGCCACCGGAATTGGCGGAGACGGTTATCGTCACCTCGCGAGCCTGGGCTGCTTCCGTTTCGTCAAGTGATTTGAGATCCGTGATCTTTGAGCGTGGGCTCCTGGCCTTCGGGAGCTTCTTTTGTTTTTAATGTTGCCCTCGGCGACGAACATTCCGTCGTCGGCGAGCAGCATACTTAGTTTGTTGAAATTGTCGCCAAGAACGACCCCCTTGATCCCGCCTGATCGATCTTCGAGGCGGAATTGAGCGAAGCGGTTGCCGCGTTTGCTGGTACGCACCTGAAGGGAGCTGATCATTCCGGCGATACGCACCTGATCGCCGGATTTTAGATCATCAAATTCCGCGATAGCTTTGAGTTTCATCCCGGCAAGCAGGTGCTTGTAATTGTCGAGCGGATGCGCCGAAAGGTAGAAACCAACTGCTGCTTTCTCCCGTTGGGCGATCTCGGCCTGCGGCCAGGGCTCGGCTGTCGGCAACTCGTCTGCGGGGGTTGTATCTGTCTCGACTGCTCCAAACAAACCGCTCTGGCCTCGCAGACGATCCTCGGACATTCGCTGGCCTTGCTGCAAGGCCGGTTCGATCGCCGCGAACAGCCGAGCACGCCATTCGCCCGATTCCATTCCTTCCGGCATCATCGAATCGAACGCACCTGCCGCGATCAGGCTTTCGAGGCCGCGTCGGTTAACCGCTCCGCTTCCCAAACGTGAACAGAAATCGTACAGGGAAGTGAACTTACCCGTCTTCCTAGCCTCGACCATCGCCTGAACGCTCGACGCTCCCATTCCTTTGATCGCAGTCAGGCCGTAACGAACGGTATCGTCGATCGGAGTAAAACCTTCACCACTTTCGTTAACATCAGGCGGCAAAAGACTTAAGCCCATTGACTTTAGCTCGGTTGAATATTTGTAGACCTTTGCGCTGTCCTGGGCTTCGTGTGAGAGGACGGCGGCGTAAAAATATGCCGGATAGTGAGCCTTAAGATACGCCGTTTGAAATGCGAGCACCGCGTACGCCATCGAGTGGCTGCGGTTAAATCCGTAGTCGGCGAATTTCGCCATCAGGTCAAAGATCTCTTTGGCCGTCTTTTTCGGGATCTTATTGGCGATCGCACCGTCGACGAAAGTCTGTTCGTGGACGGCCATTTCCTCAATCTTTTTCTTACCCATCGCACGCCGCATCAGATCCGCCTGGCCGAGACTATAGCCGGCCAGCTTCTGCGCGAGCTGCATGATCTGCTCCTGATAGACGAGCACACCGAATGTATTGCCGAGGATGTCCTCCATCTCGGGTAGCAGATATTCAGTCGGCTTGAGGCCGCGATGTCGGTCGATAAAATCGTCGATCATGCCGCCGTCAAGGGGGCCCGGACGGTAGAGGGCGTTCAACGCGGAGAGGTCTTCGAGCTCTTTTGGCCGAAGTCGGCGGCACATGTCGGCCATGCCGGACGATTCAAACTGGAATATCGCCTCAGTCCGCCCGTCGGCGAAAAGCTGCATCGTTTTCTCGTCGTTGTTCGGGATCTTGGTCCAGTCGATCTCGACGCCGAGTCGGTCCTTCATCGAAGCCAGCGTGTCGGCAATTACGGTCAACGTGGTCAGCCCAAGAAAATCCATCTTGAGCATCCCGACCTTTTCGAGATCGCCCATCGGATACTGACTCGTTAATTCGTCCTTGCCCGAGAGGGCTACGGGGACGAGTTCATGCAGCGGCTTCGGGCTGATAACAACACCCGCAGCGTGAACGGATGTGTGCCGCGAACAGCCCTCGAGTTTCAGCGCGAGATCGACAAGTTCCTTGACCTGCTTTTCGGTCTCGTACGCTTTTTTCATCTCAGGCACAGTTTCGAGAGCCTGAGAGATACTCACGTTGCGCCCGCGAATAGGCGGCGGGATCATCTTCGCGACCTTTTCGACCGCTCCGAACTCCATTCCCAACGCTCGCCCAACGTCCTTGATCGCGGCCCGCGAAGCCATCGTTCCAAACGTGATGATCTGACAGACAGATTCCTGGCCGTAGAATTCGGTAACGTGATTGATCACATCGCCGCGGCCGCGGATACAGAAATCGATATCGATATCGGGCATCGAGATACGTTCTGGATTAAGAAAACGTTCGAACAGTAGCTCGTATTGCAGAGGATCGACATCGGTGATCCGCATACAGTACGCCGCCAGCGAACCGGCCGCGGAACCGCGTCCGGGCCCAACCGGAATGCCTTGGTCCTTGGCGTACTTGATGAACTCCCACACGATCAGAAAATAACCGGCAAAGCCCATTTTCTTGATCGTGGCGATCTCGATATCGAGCCGTGCGTGGTATTCGTGGAGCGTGTGGACAAGCGTTCCATTAGCCAAACGCGGGTCCCATTCTTCCTGTTTCCGCTCCTCAAAACCCTCTTTTAGAACCTGGACAAAATAATCGTCCGGCGTCATTCCTGCGATGGGAATAGGGAACTCCGGCAGTTGCCGCACATCGTCGCCCTGCGGAATGACGAGATCACACATTTCGGCGATCTTTACTGTATTTGTTAGCGACTCCGGGAAATCCTTACCGAAAATCGCCCACATTTCCTCAGCGGATTTGAGATATTTGGTCGCGGTTTCCATTCGCGAGTGTTCACCGATAGTACGGCCCTCGCCGATGCAAACGAGAAGCTCCTGAGCCCGGGCGTCCTCTTTGTTTAAATAATGAACATCATTGGTCGCGACGAGCGGAATTTCGGCTATCTTGCCGAGTTCTACCGTGTCCGCAAGCAGCTGCTTGCTGTTTTCGTTGACTCCCTCGTTGATCTCGAGGAAGAAATTTCCCGCGCCGAGAATATTCTCGATCGCTTTCGCATTTTCAAGTGCTTGATCAGCGTTTCCATTTGCTAGGAAATGGCCTACGGGACCGGACATTCCGCCGGAGAGGCCGATCAGGCCGCCGCTGTGTTCAGCCAGGATCTCCGCGTCGATTCGTGGTTTGTAATAGAAACCGTCCGTAAATGCTTTAGACGCAATGAATGCAAGGTTATGATAGCCTTCGAGGTCGCGGGCCAGGAGAATGAGATTGTAATACGCACGTTCGCCGGCGGGAACTGCGGTGCTTCGCTCAAAGCGGCTGCCAAAGCGGAAATACGCCTCGTAGCCGATGATCGGCCTGATCCCGGCGTACGTCATCGTGTTAAAAAACGCGACCGCTCCGTACATATTGCCGTAGTCGGTCACGGCGCACGCTTTTTGGTCAAGCTCCTTCAGCCGTGCAGCGAGAGGCTTTAGTTGGATTGTGCTTTGCAACAGGCTATAATCGCTGTGAACGTGCAGGTGGACGAAGTCTTTTTCTTCGAAAATGATAGGTTCGCTCGCGTTTGCCATGTATGAAGAAAGTTTATCTCGAAACCTTTGGCTGTCAAATGAACGTCTCCGATTCGGAGCGCGTTTCGACGGTTTTGGCGAGGGATGGCTTTGAAATTACCAGTGATCAACTCAGTGCGGATGTCGTGATCATAAATACCTGCTCCGTGCGGGAAAAAGCCGAACATAAGCTGTATTCGCACGTCGGACGGCTTCGTAAGAAGGCCAAGCTGAAAATGCCCGTCATAGGCGTAATGGGTTGCGTCGCTCAATTAGAAGGCGAAACGCTATTTAAAAAGATCCAAGGCGTTGATTTTGTCCTCGGCACACGGGCTGTCGGACGCATCTCAAATGCTGTTAATGAAACACTTAGCGGCCGCAGCGGCTATCTCGATGTCGGCGAACGCGAGGACGATTACGATTGGACCGTAGCCGACACGCACCGCCATTCGCCGTATGTCGCCTTTTTGCCGATAATCGAGGGTTGTAACAAGTTTTGCACCTACTGCATTGTGCCTTTTTCGCGCGGCAGGGAACGGAGCCTAACGGCTTCTGATATCGTCCGACAGGTACTCGAATTACGTAGAAATGGCGTTAAGGAAGTGCATCTAATTGGTCAAAACGTTAATAGTTACAGACCTCAGACCGACTCGGGACTCGAACAATTTGCAGGGAAGTCGGCCTTCTCAAGGCTTTTGCGGGCGGTGGCCGCGACGGGCATAGAACGCGTAAAATTTACGACTTCATTTCCCCGCGATTTTCGCGATGACATCGTTGATGCGATCGATGAGCACGAGAATCTTTGCAATTGGGTGCACTTACCGGTCCAATCAGGCAGCAACAAGGTGCTTAAGGCCATGAAACGCGGCCATACGATAGAGAAATATCTTGCCAAGATCGACCGCATCAAAGCGTCGCCGCGAGATATTGCGTTGACTACGGACATCATTGTCGGCTTTCCGGGCGAGACGGAGCCTGACTTTCTCGATACGGTAAAAATGGTCGAGTATTGTGGCTTCGACATGGCGTATATGTTCAAGTATTCGCCGCGGCCCGAGACGCCCGCGTATGAAATGTCCGACGATGTGTCGCCAGCCGAGAAAACACTGCGATTTATGGAGCTCGAACGTGCCCAGAAACATAGTCAGGACAGGCAATTACAAAAATATCTTAATAAAGTGCTTAAAGTTTTGCCAGAGACGGCTTCGAGCCGTTCGGACTCCGGGCTGACAGGACACTCTACGTGCCACAAGATCGTAAATTTCGAAGGCTCGAACGAGATGCTCGGGCAGATAGTTGACGTGAGGATTACCGAGATCAAGACCAATTCGTTGTTTGGCGAGGTTATAAAATAGATGGAAAACGGCAGTAGCTTGATCGAAGTCAAGATCGGGGCCCTAATAATGGACCCGAACACGAACACGCCTATCGTAGTGCTTAAAGGCATCGACAATGAAACGGTACTGCCGATCTGGGTAGGAGCCTTCGAGGCGAATGCCATCGCTCTTGAGATCGAAAAAGTCGTTCCGCAGCGGCCTATGACTCACGATCTGCTTAGAAACATCATCATTGAGTGCCAACTCTCAGCTATGGGCGTGATCGTCACAGACCTGCAGGAAAATACATTCTACGCACGGATCGAACTCGTCGACCGTCATGGCGATCCTGTAATGCTGGATGCACGGCCTTCTGATGCGATAGCTCTTGCTCTGCGACTCGATTGCCCTATTTTTGTTGAACAAAAAGTTATCGACCTGTCTGCCGCATCAACGCAGACGGGACCGGCTGATTCGAGAAGTCGATACGCCGACCGATGATTGGCCGGAGTTGATCGGATAGTAGATTTTGTTAACCAGAAATTGTACATAATCTCTATTATCGGACGCAGTGGATATCTAAAATCTTGAATACGCCTCGCGAAATCCATTCTGACTTTCTTTTCCTTCTGATGTTCAAGGAGAAAGATCTGATCGAGTTATTCATCGATCTCCGCAGCTTCGTGCTCGACATCTATCCAGACGCCAACGAGCTGCTCTATCACACGCACGCGCTGACTGCAGTTTTTTCTATCTCCGAGAAACTCGGCGACGCCTTCTGCATGCTGCCAATATATAAGAATCACGTGAATCTCGGCTTCAATAAGGGCTCCCTTCTCAACGATCCTCACGAACTTCTAAAAGGCACGGGCAATCTGATCCGCCACATCCCGGTCGAAAATGCGTCGGACTACCGAAATAATCGAGTCGAGGCTCTTATGAGGTGTGCCGTCGAATACGCGATAGCGGATATGGACAATCCGCCGAAGTCCGAGGGCCGCACGATATCAAAGATCACGGTGAAAAGCTGAGACATCGGAGCCCACCTTTGACACGTTTCCGGCAAAAAGCTATCATTATCGTTTTGTTATCTATCAAAGATTTCATTTAGCACAACCCTATAAAAGGAGTTACGTAAACAATTGAGTAACGGAAATTTTCTATTCACGTCTGAGTCGGTCACCGAGGGCCATCCGGATAAGATTGCGGACCATATAAGCGACGCGATTTTGGACGCGATCATAGCCCAAGACCCGACAGCACGGGTCGCATGTGAGACGCTTGTCACTACCGGATTGGCAGTTGTCGCAGGTGAGATCACCACCACGGCGAAGGTCAATTACAAGCAGATCATTCGCGAAACTATCGAAGAGATTGGCTATAACGATGCCGAATTCGGCTACGATTCGAATACCTGTAGCGTCATCGACGCTATCGGTACGCAGTCGCCGGATATCGCACAGGGCGTTGATACGGGCGGTGCAGGTGATCAGGGACTGATGTTCGGTTTTGCCTGTAACGAGACGCCTGAGTTGATGCCGATGCCGATCCAGATGGCACACAACCTGACGCGTCAATTGTCAAAAGTTCGTCGCGACGGGACAATTCCCTATCTGCGTCCTGACGGCAAATCGCAGGTCTCGATCGAATATCGCGACGGCCGCCCGTTTCGTGTCGAAGCGGTAGTGATCTCGTCGCAGACAGAGGATCTTGACATTGAGGATATTCGACGTGACATTTTGGAACACGTGATCAAGCCAGTTATTCCGGCCGAACTCCTCGACGACCAGACCAAGTATCACATCAATCCGACCGGCAAATTCGTCGTCGGAGGCCCAATGGGCGACGCCGGTTTGACTGGTCGAAAGATCATCGTTGACACGTACGGCGGCTATGCTCCGCATGGCGGCGGTGCTTTTTCGGGTAAGGATCCGACAAAGGTCGACCGTTCGGCAGCATATATGGCTCGCTATATTGCTAAGAACGTCGTCGCTGCAGGCCTTGCCGATAAGTGCACGGTTCAGTTAGCCTACGCTATCGGAGTTGCGGAACCTGTCTCGGTACTGATCGATTCGCACGGCACCGGAACGATCGATGACGAGCGTATTTCGGATATCGTTCGCGAGAATTTCACCTTGACGCCGAAGGCGATCATCGAAGCTCTCGACCTTCGTCGCCCGATCTACAAGGAGACGGCACGTTTTGGCCACTTTGGCCGCAAGAACGGCGAATTCACATGGGAACTTACAGATAAAGCCGAGGCTCTGCGGACAGCGGCTGAGGAACATAAAGGAGTCGCGACAAATGGCTAATCCAGGAACATCAATGGAATACGATATCAAGGACATCAATCTTGCCCCAGAGGGCAAACAACGGATCGAGTGGGCCGACCGCGAAATGCCGGTTCTCCGCCTCATTCGTGAGCGTTTTGAGAAGGAAAAACCGCTTGCTGGCGTTAAGTTGATCGCGTGCGCTCACATCACGACCGAGACGGCGAATCTGGCCCGCACGCTGCAGGCTGGTGGAGCAGAATCGCTCCTGATCGCTTCGAATCCGCTGTCGACACAGGATGATGTTGCAGCTTCGCTCGTGGCTGACTGGGGCATTCCCGTAATGGCCCATAAGGGTGAATCTACAGAGACTTACGTCCGCCACGTTAAGGCAGCACTTGAAACAAATCCAAACCTCATCATCGATGACGGATCTGACGTTGTTGCGACGATGATCAAGGAAAAGCCTGAGCTTATTCCGAATCTGATCGGCACGACGGAAGAGACGACGACCGGTATCGTTCGTCTTAACGCAATGGTCGCGGCGGGTGTGCTCACCTTCCCTTCTATCGCGGTGAACGACGCTCAGACCAAGCATTTCTTTGATAACCGTTACGGTACGGGCCAGTCGACACTCGACGGCATCATTCGTGCGACAAACATTTTGCTCGCCGGTAAGAATCTCGTCGTCGTCGGCTACGGCTGGTGCGGTAAAGGCGTTGCGATGCGTGCCCGCGGCATGGGCTCGAACGTTATCGTCTGCGAGATCGATCCGATCAAAGCGATCGAGGCTGTCATGGACGGCTTCCGCGTGATGCCGATGAAGGAAGCCTGCAAATTGGGCGATTTCTTTGTCACGGTTACCGGCAACCGCCACGTGATAGACAGAGAGCACTTCGAACAGATGAGAGACGGAGCGATCGTCTGCAACAGCGGACACTTCGACCTCGAATTGAATCTCGATGCACTTCGCGATATGTCGCAGCCGGCCGTAAAACGCCGTCCGTTCGTGGAAGAGTACATCAGCAAAAACGGTGGAAAGAGCGTGATCGTCCTCGGCGAAGGCCGCCTGATCAACCTCGCCGCCGCCGAAGGCCATCCGGCTTCGGTCATGGATATGTCCTTCGCCAACCAGGCCCTGTCTGCCGAGTATCTCGTCAAACAGAAAGGCAAATTGGCTGCAGGAGTTCACGTGCTTCCGAAGGAAGTTGATCAAGAGATCGCTTCCCTCAAACTCCACGCAATGGGCGTCCAAATGGATGTTCTCACGCCGGAAATGCTCGAGTACATGACGAGCTGGGAAACGGGAACGTAAAGCAGTGAATAGTTAATTGTGAACTGTGAATAGTTCAGGAGAAAGCCTCGTCGTTATCGGCGAGGCTTTTTTTCGTGTCGGTTTGGTCGGTAAAATGGTCGGTTTGTTCTATATCTCCGAACCGTTTTGCACATTCTCCGAACCGCAGAAGTTCCCTGTGTGATCTCACTCAGGACAATGCCGCTGACACTCACGGACGGCATGACAAATACCGCTCAGGAGGGCCTAACCGATAGCAGGTCAGAAACACCTCAACGGGTTCTGCAGAAGACCCTCAGCTAATTAACTATCGGATGCTCTACTTGCAAAAATGTTGCAACAATGATACATTACTCCCGAATATGCAACGAGGTGGTCGCAATGAGTGTTGAGTGGAATTTGGTGCCGAAAGACGATATCAGGGCACAGTGGGCGGGATTGTATGTGACGATCAATCCTATCGGCTCGATCGTGATGAACCGCGTGACCTACGAGCGGCTCGGGGCTCCGGCGGCTTTTCACATAATGTTTGACAAGGTAAATTCGCGCATCGGCCTAAAGCCGACTGCCCTCTCGATGAAGCACGCTTACCGCCCATGCACCCAGGGCCGACGCGGAGCAAAGGTCGTCCAGGCCAACCGGCTGCTCAAAGAATATGGCATCAAGATCCCCGACACACTCGAATTTCACGATGTTGAGATCGACCCCGACGGAATGCTAATCGCAGACCTCCGCACCGCAAGGGTATCGTCAAAGGCTCATTCGCAGAGGCGGAAGAACACGGATCTCAAACCCGCGTAGCGGGTATCAGCATAAAGCCACGCGGCGTAAGCCCGTGGAAAAGGTCCACAATCTTGCAAGCCATCGTAGATGGCGACAGAGCATTGTATCAGCGATCCGCAATGAACAGAGAGCCCTTTCACCCGCTATCGCGGGCTTTGATCTTTCTCTTGCGATTTCCACGGGTTTACACCCGTGGCTTTATGCTTGTCGCCCGCTACGCAGGCTACTGTATTTAGGAATTTCACCCAAAACCATGATGTTTTAACGTGTCACAAACGTTTCCATAACCTCCTGAATCTATGGCCTTAAGCTGGAATGAGATCCGAGATCGTGCTCTGACATTCTCAAAAGAATGGGCTGACACGTCTAACGAAGGCGCGGATGCCAAGCCGTTTCTGGTCGAGTTTTTCAATGTTTTCGGCGTGAGCCGTAAGAAAGTGGCTTCGTTCGAGCATCGCGTTAAAAAGCTGGATGCTCACGACGGCTATATTGATCTGCTGTGGAAAGGCAACATCCTGATCGAGATGAAAAGCCGCGGCAAGAGCCTCGACAAGGCTTTCACGCAGGCAAAGGACTATCTACACGGCCTCAAACAGCACGAACTGCCAAAATACATCCTCGTCTCAGATTTCGAGACCTTTCGCCTGCACGATCTCGAAGAAGACTCGATCGTCGAATTCAAACTCAGCGAACTCGTCCAAAACGTCCAGCATTTCGCCTCCTTGCTCGGCTATCAGAAAAAGGTTTACAAGGAACAAGACCCCGCGAATATCAAGGCTGCCGAGCTGATGGGCAAGCTGCCTCATAATTCCAAACGGGAATCTATTTCACTTCGCCGTCTTAACATCATCGATGCACATGGCTTGGGTGAAGTATATTTGCGGGCGGCTAAAAAGCGATTATCGCTATTCAAAAGACATTGTCTACAACAATTTCCCGTGGCCCGAATATCCGAGTGAAAAACAGATCGCTGCGATCGAGACAGCCGCTCAGAGAGTTTTAGATGCGCGTGCCGGGTTTCCAAATAGTTCGCTCGCCGATCTCTACGACCCGCTGACAATGCCGCCCGCGCTCGTCAAAGCCCACAACGACCTCGACCGGGCCGTCGACCTTGCCTACCGCCCCCAACCCTTCACCACCGAAGCCGGCCGCATGGTCTTTCTCTTCGAACTGTATGAGAAATACACGGCAGGGCTGTTTGTGGAACCTAAGAAAAAGAAGAAGAGAATTTAGCCACAGATCACACAGATAAAAACGGATAAGAGTTTTTGCTCAGGTTCTTCGTTCCTATTTAGGCGGCTTCAGCCGTCTTCCCGCGTTTCGCGGCACATAGCCACGTCGTTTACGGCGTGGAATTGATGCGGGACAAAATACGGAGGGCGTTTTAACGTCCTTAACCAACGCGGCTTTAGCCATCGGGAGCTAAAGCAGGCCGAGCAAGGACGTTAAAACGCCCTATCCAAGCATTTTTGCTAACAACCACGCCCTAAAGGACGTGGCTATTTGGCCTTCGGGGAAGCCTCACGAATGAGCCTTGGTCCTCAATCATAGGAGGTGGACACAGATAAACACGGATAAGAGTTTTGAATTCTTATCCGTGTCCATCCGTGTCTATCTGTGGTTAGTTAGCTTCAACCACCCGCTATCGCAGGTGGTTCTGACTGGAATACCTGACTAGAACGGTATATCGTCGTCCGCGGCGGCCGGGGCCGAGACTGGTGCTGAAGTTGAGCCTCCGGCGGATGCGGAGCTGGACGATGAACTGGCTTGTGGCGGGCCGCTGTGGGTTTCGAAGTCATCGCGGCCGCCGCCTCCGCTGTATTCGCCACCGCCGCCTTCGCCGCGGCCGCTAATGAAATGCATATCTGTTGCTTGTACCCCGAGGGTGAAACGCTCTTTGCCGTCGCGGTCAGTCCATTCTTCGACCTGAAGACGACCTTCTACGTAGACGGGGCTGCCTTTCGTTAGGTATTTCGACGCATTCTCGGCGAGCCGACGCCACAGCGTGATCTTGAACCAGGTTGTGACGTCTTGGAATTCACCTGATTTATCTTTTTTTCTCTCGTTCGTGGCGACTGAAAAGCTGCAAACAGCATCGCCCTGCGGTGTATAACGGAGTTCCGGGTCGCGACCGAGATTGCCGACGATAATTACTTTGTTGAATGACATAGAGAGTTCCTCGTTGTGTGATATTTGATGTTCGTGTAATTCATACTCTTGCCTCGATTGTTCCTTAGTGACCTTTGTGTCTTCACTTTGTGTCTTTGTGATAAACCTCTTAAATCCGGTACTACAAATACCGCAAAGTGAGGACACAACGAGCACAAAGTTTCGAACTTTCGCAACAGTATAGGCATCAATATAACACGACAAGGGGCGTGTGCTAAAATCGAGGTTTCGCACTGGCCGACGTCAGATCGATAGAGCTCATGCCTTTTCCCAGGTTCATCATCGCTATCATTATTGCACCGCTTTTGGCGGCGTTTGCTGTTTTTGCGCAGGAAAAGCCGACGGAAACTGAGATCGTTGCGACAAAATGTTGGGGATATGAGGTCCAGGCAGGACTTAGACTGGCGGCTAACGGGACGAGAATATTTTTGGGGACATCCGAGGCTCGTATCGACGCTGTTTCGATCGACGGGCGAAAGCTTTGGTCAAGCGATCTGGGTGGTGAGATCGCTTCGAACTTGCTCGTAACCGATGTCGGTGTTTACGTCGCCTCGGCGACGACACCGACTGCGGAAAAGGCAATCACCGCTTCCCTGCGGCTCTTGAGCCTCGACACGGGCATCACGAGCCAGACGATCAAGCTTCCCGATGCCTCGCAGCACTCTCTTCATCAAACGAACGGCTCGCTGATCGTTGTTTCGGAAAATGGCACGATACAGTCGATCGACGTGAAGAGCGGCGCGGTACGCTGGAAACGTGAGATCGCTGAGCGTTTTACCGGTGAGCCCTTTTTTGGTTCCGAGAAGGTGATAGTTGCATCGGCTGCGAAGCAATTATTTACCGTTACGGTTGCCAGCGGCGAGATCGAGTCGATGCGGAAGCTTGCGAGCCAGCCGACAGCGGCGTTGTATACCTCGACGGGCGAATTGGTCACTGGTGACGAACGCGGAGGCATTAGTCTGTTTCTAAACGACAAGAATGGCGAGTATTGGCGTTTTAAGAGTGGGGCCTCGGTATCGTCTGTGCGGCTGATCGGCGGTAATTTTCTGGCCGCGTCGAACGACAATTTTATTTACATGCTGACACCGCGTTCGGGCGGCCTGGCGTGGAAGCGGCGTCTTGCCGGCCGCGTGACACATATTGGAATCCTCGAGAACAGCATTGCTCTCGTTTCCAGTCTTGAGGAGAACGGGGCGTCGTTCATCAGCCTCGCAGGCGGCAAGCAACTCGGCCAGGTCTCGCTCGACGAAGACGAATATCTAACCGCAGATCCTACGGGTTCGAACGGTTTGGTATTTTTCCTAACGAACAACCGCCTTATCGCCTACAGCCTCAACGGTTGCCCGGCGGCAAAAGAAAGCGGCCTCGGTGTAACGCCGAAGCCGCAAACTACAAAAAATTAAAGCAACAAGACCGTTGTTAATGCGAAACGGTGTGCTGCTGCATCATGGCGTAGATCTCGTCTTTTAGTGCTAATTTCTTTTTCTTGAGAGTGACTTCCTCCAGCTGTTCGTCGTCGTTTGGATAGGTAAGATGAGCTAGTTCGCTCAAGCGTTTTTCAAAGGTTTCGTGCTGATGTATCAGTTCCCTGAAATTCGGGTCGCTCTTTATCAGCTCGTCTCTAACCGGATCAGCGGTAGACATGTCCATGGCTTGTTTTCCTCGTTTGTCAAGATTTGGGCCGCGTCTGATATTTAACATTCTTGTGATGCGGCTTAAGGTCATTCTAGACCTATCGAATAAAATTATCAAGGTGCTCAAGAAAGGAAGGGACAAGTTAAACACGCAGAGCACGCTGGATCAAAACGTCGGGAAGTTAACGGATACAACAATTAGGCAATATCGTCTCTGCGTTCTCCGAGATCTCTGCGTTTAGCTATTCCTGTGCTGGAGCTAACACAAGCCTCATCAGCAGAGCCGCTTCGCGGGGATCGGAATAGAAGTTATTGCGCGTCTGGACGGTCGTGAAGCCGTTCTTCTCATAGAATGAGATGGCTTTCCGGTTTGATTCGCGCACCTCGAGCCATATCTTTTGGACCTGCCGGGCAGAGCATATTTTTACGAATCCAGTTAACAAGATCTGGCCATAGCCATTACCCTGCTGCGTAATGTCGATAGCGATATTGTAGATCTCTGCATCTAGCTGAGTTTCGATATCGCCGCCGATCACAGTCCGGCCGACCACGAATCCCATTGTCGTGTTATCCTCTCCGACCAGGCGGAGCATTATCGCGGAGGGGTTCTTAATTTCGTCAAGATAATTCTGCGCCGTCCAGGGACTCAGGTTCGTCTCTTCGGCTATGCGGATCAGATCGCCAATATGAGCCGCCTCGACGGGACGGATGCGTGGATTTGAAGTGAGATCGCTGTACATTCTCTGATTCTTACTTTGTGACTTTCGCAAGAGAAAAGACTACCCGCGAAGCCGCAAGGTCGCAAAAAAGGATGACGTTTCTAAAAACTCTTGCTGATAAACAGTGGTTCGGCAGTCGTTCCAGGAGTTTTAATGCAAATTTGTCCGATCGCGACTGCGATGTTCTCGCCGCAGTCGATCGACTCACCGAGTCGCCCAAATTGCTCGAAAAGTGAGCCGTGTAGGATCAACTTCGCAGCCCCTTGGACTTCATCGCCAAATTCTTCAAAGGAAATCGATCGCGGTTCGTCGGTCGCTATCTTACCTATCGAGAAGGTTTGCATACAGATCGCGTTGCGGCCGACCGGGACCGCAACGGTGGCTTGGCCGTCAAGATCGATGATTCCCGCCATTGCCGATAAAGCGGAAACGGTCGAGACCGGGATGCCAAGGCCGCTCTTTAGGCCGAGGGCGGTAGCGATACCGATGCGAATACCGGTAAAGCTGCCCGGGCCGGCTGAGACCGCGATGTGGTCGATGTCCCGGATCGAGAGGCGATTGCGCTGTAGCATCGCGTCAATATCGACAAGAAGATCCTCGGCCTTGGAGACGTCGGTCGAGCCGATCCAATTATCGATCTCCACGTCGCCTGTGATCAGCGAGATACTGCCGCCGCGAATAGCAGATTCGATAGCCAATGTAATGTTAGGGGATTTATCCACGAGACCTCAAAGTCAAAGCTTCCGTGATGCGTCGGTATGAATCGGGTATACGGCGGAATGCGTTGGCGATCTTAAAATGCAGACGAGTCGGTGCGTCGAAACTTCCCTCTGCCTGCACTGTTGCCCAGATCGGGTTCGGATTGAGACGCCGTCCGAGCTGATGGAGAAATTTCTTTCGGTCAAAGACAGCGACCTCCATCGGTTCAAATTTAATCTCGGCAGACCATTCACGCTCTACAGTTTCGGTCAGCCAACGCGGCAGTCTATTTTCAGCACCGTCAGCCGGCGTACCGCTGATATCAAGGCCGAGATATTTCGCCGTTAGGCCGAGTGTGCATTCAAGCCATCGCTGCCGTGTCGGGCTGACGATCGTGAAGAAACGATCCCAGTCGAATGTCGCATCACGATGGGTAACGGCATAGTAAACATCGTAGAGCCGGTCCTTCACCCGGCCGCCGTCGGTAAGCCAGTGCAGGCAGACGATGCGTAGATGATCTTCGGGTCGCGGGATGCGAATTTCGGCATCGCGGAGCGGCATCATCACCGAACTACTAAATAAACTGTCCCACGGAACCGTGTCCAGATGCCTGAGTTCCCTATGTAGATCGATCGCAAGATCCTGTGCAGCCTCTGAGCGGGCGATCTCCTCGGCCTTGAAAAAATTGGTATCCGAGACGGCAAGATCGAGATCGACCGAGACTCTCGGCCGGTCGTAGGGGTAGTATTTGCCAGCGGCGAGGCCCTTGATCAACAGTGGCTCGATCCGAGCCTCGCGAAACAGTGCGAAGGCACGTACGGCATTACGCTCCAGAATATTCTTCTGTAGCAGATTCCACCGGAATTCATCGTTGATCTCAGTTGCGGCTGTCTCCACGTTCAGAGGTTAACAAAGGTTATATTTTGACGCCATCGGCAAAGGAAAGATCGGACGCAAAAAGACGAAAAAAGAGCTACGAAGTCTTACTTCGCAGCTCTTTAACGAAATCTCATACTTGGAGCCTAACGGCCACCAACTATACGCACTGACCGTTTGCGCTACAGGTTTGAGGACAGCCTGCCATCGTCTGACACTGGGTCATCTGGCCAGGATCTGTACACGCACACGACACGCTACCAAGAGCGTTCTGCGGTGCAACCAGAGAAGCAATAACCGGAAGGGCTACCATCGATGCAAGACCGATCGTCTTAAGGACTTGCCGGCGTGATTGACCTGCGAAACGAGGAGCAACCTTGCCCTCGAGCAAGTTGTTGTCGTTAAGTTGGTCGATTGCGAGCCAAACAAAATCTTCTGTAACCTTGCCGTTGCCGTTCGATTCGAACTGCTTAACGATATCAGCAACGCTGTTGTTGCCATCGCACGACTTCCATACCAGAGCGGCACTGCCGTTCAAGCAATGAGCTTTGTTGGTGTCGAGATCGTATACGAGCACCTCATCGGGCATTTCTTGAACCACAAGCCCATTCTGGCGGGCAATCGGATTATTCGGGTTATTCATCATCTCCTCCAAGCGAAATTATTATGCAAAATAAGTTTAGCGTCAGTCAAGCGTTAACTGCGTTCAAATCAACAACTGGCAATCAGTAAAGCAATTAACGTAATTCTAACTCAATTTCCGTGATTGTCAACGAAATTGAGCAAAGTTTTAGCGAAAGTTTCTGCGGTTCCTCTACGACTCGAAATGATTATGGCACGGCTGGCTATATTATTCAACACGCGAAACGCAAATTCCGAACGTTGTCTCATAGATAGCGCGTATTGCACCAATTCAAGAACTCCCTCACCTGCAGACATCCGTCGTGGATGAAACCGCGAACCTTTGACATATTCCGTAAACAAGACCAACCCTGTGGGGATCGGTTCGTACCCGTACTTTCCTTCGAGTTCTTCGACAGTGAGACTGTACGGATCGAAATTGTCACGACGTCTCATCGCGAGATGTCTATGAAAAGGATACAACAAACCGTCCGAGTTAAACAATGCAAAATCGTCGGAATAATATTCGGCACCTGCACGGACGAGTTCGGCGACCAACGTTGATTTGCCTTTGTAACTATCGCCGGGCAGGACGATCGCCTTTCCATTCCATCCGACGACGCCCGCATGAAGAAAAACAAAATCGCGAGCTTCCTCACCGACTGAAGCTCGGACGATCGAATCAAAGTACTTAAAAAAAACGACCTCGTCCTCGCCGCGAGCTGGTTCAGAACCCTCGCAGATCATCTCGTAGGTCGTGCCATCGAAATTGACCTCGATGGTGCGGTCAACGTTGTCGTCAATGATCTCGCTGACCTTGCCGAGCAGACTGGATCGAGCGATCGCTGCCGCCCGGTCGATCATGTCCTGCCGTTTGCCGGCGATCGCAATTCGCGCCCCGAATGACCCGAATCGAAATGGTTTTACATTGTTCTTCGACATGGTCACTAAGGTCTAGCGGCTACTCCATTTATCAATCGATTAAAAAATACTCGCTTGAGGCAAACAAACAAAAGGGCCGACGTTAGGACGATAACAACCGGGAACATCGCCAATCCGATCTCGTCTCGATAGCGTACTGAGATCAGGACGGAGGCACACAATAGCGAGGCCAGAACGCCGTAAAAGGCTGTGACCTGCCGGTGCGAGAAACCGGACAGAACGAGTAATTGGAAAAGGTGTTCGCGATGCGGCAGCCAGATCTGTCCCCCGTGAATCGCCCTTCTTACAATTGTCACTACCGAATCGAACAGGAAAACCAAACGAACAGTACTGCCGCGATCGGCAAGAGGTCGGGCGATTCTGATGCGAAATTGCGTCCGAGTAATGGCAGAGCGGCGAATGTGAATCCGAGGAATGCACTGCCGACATCGCCCATAAATACCTTGGACTTGCTCATGTTGTGTACGAGAAAGCCGAGGCTCGCCGCCGCGATGCTGACGCCAAAGAAGTATATGACGTGCATGTCCAAGATGCGGCAAAGAATCAGCCAACTGCCTGCAGCGATCACTGCTTGCAGTCCGGCAAGGCCGTCGATGCCGTCCATAAAATTGTACGAATTGACCATCCAGACGATCCAAAAGAAGGTAAGAATGTAGCCAAATACCCCGAACTTCAATCCGCCGAGCATAGTGATCCCATGCCAGGTGCCGACATCGACGATAAGCAGAACAGCCGCAATTGCTTGGACAAGCAAACGCCAGTGAAATCGAAGTGGATAAAAATCATCGACAAAACTGATCGTCGCTATGAGTGACGCCCCGATCATGTATCCCCACGAGAAGGTGTCAAAAAAATACAGCGAGATCGGCACATACGTGACCAAACAGATTACAACGATCACGATCCCGGCACCATGTGGGGTCGGTTCGGTATGCGAACTCCGCTCGTTTGGCACAGACAGCATGTTGTTCGCGATGCCCCAACGACGATAGACCCCGACCGCGACGAACGACAGGCAAAATATCGCTATGAAGATGAAAAGTCCGTACATTTGTGGATCTGCTGTTCTGTCAGAACCGCCTGCGTTAGCGGGCGGCGTGCACACGGCGAGAGGTGGTGAGCACAATAATGGATGCCGCCCGCCCGCTTAAGCAGGCGGTCCTAACCTACTCGACCGCCGCTCCATACGCAGCGACCGCTATTTCCGTCGAGTATTTCGCAAGTGCCGCTTCGCGTGCTCTTTGTCCCATTTTATCAAGTTCGTCACGCGATTGGAACATTGCCAGGATCGCTTCTTTTAGAGCCTTAGGATTGCCCGGTTCGAGGTGCACACCAATGCTGTCCTCGTCGATCACTCGGGCGAGCTCAGATCCTTTGTCGGTCAAGGCAAGGATCGGCTTGCCGGCCGCCATGATGTTGTAGGTGCGGCTCGGCATCGCCGTTCCCCACATTCCTTTTATCAGGGCGACGAGGCCGACGTCACACGCGTTGAGGAAAACGTTCTGCTCAGACCGCGGCCGGTAATCGAGGATCGTGACGTTGGCCAGCTTTGTCGCGGCTACGATCTCGTCGAGCCATTTCTTCTTCGCACCGGCTCCGATAAAGACAAAATGAAAACGGTCGTCGGCTAGCAGTAACTCTGCCGCCCCGATAATAGTTTCGACATCAGTCGGGTGTCCGATGTTGCCGGCGTACATGAATACGAATTTGTCTTCGATGCCAAGTTCTTTTAAGAGCGGGTTCTCAGCCCGTGGCGTCGGATGGATAGTTTCGAGATCGGCCCAATTTGGGATCGTCACGATCGGCACCTCGAGTCCCGCAGCCTTCTTTTGGAACAGCTCATTCATGTCTCGTCCCATCACGACGATGTTCGTAGCGTATTTATATACCCAGCGATTTACGTGATTGACGAGATTTACAAAGAACGAATCGGGCTTTGCCGAGCCGACCGCGATTAGAATTTCGGGATAGCTATCCTGAACGAGCAAGGTAAGTCCGGCTCCTTTCAACAACGTCGCGAGTGTCGTCGTCACGGGCAGGCTCGGCGGCGCAGTACAAACCAAGATCCGGTCGCCCTTCTTGAAATGTTTGACTGAGTGAAAGAACACCGATAGCCCGATCGTAAGCATGTTGGTCAGGCGAAACGCCATCACATTTTTGTCGAGCGTCGTGCCCCAAACTCGAAATATTTCAACTCCATTTCGAGTCTCCCGTTTTGGGGCAAGCATACCGCGTGACATGTGCTTTGGCTGGCCGGTAATAACTTTGACATCGCGGTCCGCCGCTATTCCCTCGGCGATGGACGTTAGGTAATAGCCGGTCGATATCTCTTCCGGATAATACACCTCGGTCAAAACCCAGAGCGTATTTTCGTGAGTTTTGGCGGGATTGGTCTGCTGAACCGGGATTTCACCCATTTGATCTATGACGTGTGCCGCCGGAGGCTGGTGTAGCCGAGAACGATCTTACTGACGGTCTGCGAAACGTTTTCCGCCAAATATTCTCGCGGAGGAGTCCAGGCGGCGGGTTGCGAAATGGCCAATTCGACCGCGCTGACGATCGACTTGGCTTCGGAGCCCGCGAGAATGTTGCTGCCGCATTCGATCGTCTCAGGCCGCTCAGTAACGTCGCGGATCGTTACATTTGGAACGCCGAAGATCGCACATTCTTCCTGAACGGTACCGCTGTCGGTCAGGACGGCGAGGGCGTTCTTTTCGAGCTTTACAAATTCGAAGAAGCCGAGAGCTTTGAATAGACGGATCTTTGCTTGATCCGGCCTAATGCCGGATTTATCGAGTCGCTCGGCGGTTCGAGGATGGACCGATACTAGCACCGGTTTTCCGATGCGGTTTGCGACCTGGCTCAGGCCATCGAAAATACCGGCCAAGCGTTTTGGATCGTCGACATTTTCAGCACGATGCAGTGTGACCAGAAAATATTCGAATGGCTTGATCGACAGAGATTTCATCGCCTCGCTTCGCTCTATATTGTCGGCGAACGTATCGAGAACTTCTTTTATCGGATTCCCGGTGACGTAGATTCGGTCGCGTTCGATTCCCTCTCGAACAAGGTTGTCCTTGCTTCGTTCGGTATACGGCATCAGGATCGTGCTTGAATGATCGATCACGCGACGATTTATTTCTTCCGGGACGCGGTCGTCGTAACATCGATTGCCTGCCTCCATGTGAAAGACCGGTATGCCTCGGCGTGCTGCGACGAGCGCTGTAAGTGCACTGTTTGTATCGCCAAGGAGTAACAGCCGATCCGGCTTTTCGCTTTCAAGCAATGCATCGACCTTTGATAATATCTGTCCGATCTGATCGCCAAAGCTGGTCGATCTGATCCCGAGATGATGATCCGGCGTGCGGACCTCGAGGTCGCGGATGAAGATGTCGCTTAGGCTCTCGTCATAATTCTGGCCCGTGTGGACGGTAATATGCTCGCAATGCTGGTCGAGCAAACGCATTATCAAACTTAGTCTGATGATCTCCGGCCTCGTGCCGAAAATGGTCATTACTTTCATAAAACTCGCTCTCTTTTTCTTCTTTGCATCTTTGCGGCTTGTGGGAAAGAATTCTCCCGCAAAGCCGCAAAGAACGCCAAAGAAGAGTAATCGACTCGTCAGCGAGCTGATTAGGCGGTTGCCATGAATCGCCTGATCTCTTCGCCCGAGGTCTCTAGCAGCGAGCGAAGTGCGTCGCCCGTCAGATTGTTGTCCTTCGAAGAATATTCTCCGGTCAAAGCAGGTGTGAAATCGCCTTCGCCACGCAGTTCCGGCAGCACGGGCAGGATCACATAATAATCACCGCCATCGATCGTGCGGAAACACTCTTCCTCAGAGACCATGATCTCGTGAACCTTCTCGCCTGGGCGAATGCCGGTGTAGGAGATCGGGACTTTCTTATTGCCCATCAACATGATGGCGACATCCGTGATCTTTGCGGCGGCTACCTTTGGGACGAAGGTGAGGCCGCGACCTTCGCTTCGGATGGCTTCGAAGACCGTGTCTACAGCTCGATCGAGACTCAGTAGAAATCTAGTCATTTCAGGCATCGTGACCGTGATCTCGTTGCCTTTCTGGATCTGTTCCACAAATAGCGGAATGATCGAGCCCCGCGACGCAATGACGTTTCCGTAGCGCACGCAGTTGAAGTGAACATTGGGACAATCGCGATTCGCCTCGATCAGAACGCGCTCCTGCAACGCCTTGGTCATGCCCATCACGTTGATCGGCTTGCACGCCTTATCCGTCGAGACGCCTATGATCTTTTGTACCGGCAACTCATTCTCGCGAACCGCGCGGACGATATTTGCGGCGCCGTATATATTTGTCAGCACTGCCTCAAAAGGAAAGTACTCACACGATGGGACCTGTTTTAACGCGGCGGCGTGAAAAATCACGTCTGTTTCCCGCATCGCCGCAACAAGAGCAGGATAATCGCGAACGTCCCCGATGCGGAAATTCAAGACATCACGCCAGTTCTCATAGATCACATCGTCGGTTGCTGTGTCGCGATGGAGATATTCGAGCCGCATGTAATGCTGCTTTGCCTCGTCACGCGAAAAAACCGTGACCTGAGCCGGCTTGCCCATTTCACCCGAGAGGATTCGTTTGATCAGCGTCTGCCCGAGCGATCCGGTGCCGCCCGTGACGAGTATTCGTTTGCCTTCTAGTTCGTTCATTTTTTGGAGCTGCATGCTCATTGAAATAGTAACATTCCTACGCCGTCGAACCGCAATCAATTGGAACTATGGAAGCTTTCGTAGGGAGTTGTGTCAGCCGCCATCAGCTTGATCATTTCGGGCCAGGTTGGCGGCACAAAGCCAGTCTCGGAGCGGAATTTTGTCGAATCAAGACTACGGTCGATGATCAAACTGTCGTCAGGCTTTATCGTGACGTTCGCCTCGAAGGCGTCGTTGACCAACTCTAGCAACTCAAATTTGCTGATCGGGTCGCTGGAGATATGATACAGCCCGCTGAGGTCGGCACGGTCCTTGATCAAACTACTGATTATTTCGGAAAGGACGATGGTCGAAAAGCCGGAATAGATCGCCCGTGTGAAGCCCGAGATGGTCTGGTTTCGCATCGAAAGGAACCATTCGATCAGGCTGTGACTTGAGTCGAGTTCCCTGCCAAACATTGATGTTCTTATAGTCAGGCAATTTGGAGCAACGACTTCCCCGCGCAACTTCGTTTTCCCGTAGATGTCATCCGCATCGGGTACATCAGCTTCTGAGTAATTTCCTTTCGATCCGGCAAAGACACAATCTGTGCTTATTAGAATGAGGCGAAAATGGTATTTTGCCGATAATTCGGCCAGCTTTCGCGGCAGCACGGTGTTGATCTGTACCATGGTCTCCGGCGTCGACGTGATCTGCTTGATAATTCCGACGCAGTTGATCACTACGTCCGGCCGGACTCTATCGATAACATCGACCACCTGGCGTTCTGAAGTCACATCGACATTAGTGATCGTACGTTCTCGATCGAATATGCCAAATCGTTCGACCGCGGGAAGTTCACGGCGGATGGTTGAGAAAGTCTCAAATTCACTGCCCAATATCTGGACAAGCTTGTGGCCCAGCATCCCGTTGCCACCGAGTATCAGAACGCGCATAAATTAAGAGTTAGACTCGCCAGAGACCTGTCGATATAGTTCAGCATACTGTGCGGCGATCGCTGAGCCTTCAAACCGCTTTATATTTTCGAGCCCACGCCGATCCAGATCATCTCGGAGCGACGAATCGCGGATCACGCTGAGGATCCCGGCCCTGATGTCCGCCGGGTCAAATGGATCGACCAAAACAGCAGCGTCGCCAGCTACCGAATTCATCGGAGCCAAGTCGCTGGTGACGACGGGCACTCGCATCGCCTGAGCCTCAATAATAGGCAGTCCAAAACCCTCGTATGTAGAGCAGAACGCCATAATATCGGCATTTAGATATTCTTGCTTCATCTGAACGTCATCGAGTTCGCAAACGTTCTCGTAGATTATAGAACTCAATTCCAGCTTTCGAATAATGGCCTTATCGAGGCGGCCAACGATCCGCAGTTTGCAGTCAATGCCCGCGATAGCGTCGATGAGACGGTCTAAATTCTTGTTCTTTGCGGTGCCAATATGCAATATTACAGGGCATGCGGCGTTAAAGGGCTTGCGATCATTCCCTATGAGTTCGCCGATGAGCGGATTCGGGATAACTCGAACGCTGTCGGCACTGACTCTCGTTTCCACCGCGATCTCGTCTCGAACTTTGTTTGAGATCGTGGTCATGAACCTCAATCGTCTAAACTGCAGGTCGGAATAGAGCTTCTTTATAATGTATCGGCGGAGGCCTGACCGCTGGTGCAGCGAAATAATATCGTGGATCGTCATCACCGTCCGCTTGCCAGGCAGGCGGAGCGAAATGTACTGGACATCGCCCGTAATGTGATAAATGTCTGCAGGTTTGGGTCGGAAGAAAAGCAGGTTTTTTAAGATCGCTACGATCCCATTGCCATACGGAACCTGTTGAAAATCGACATCGAAACTCTCAGACGGCAGATCTTGAGCGATCTGCCGGAATACACGTTCGACACTGACGGCTCCCGATGCCTTCCGTTCGACGAAGATCACTCGCGGTTTCTTCATGCGTGTTGGACATTCTCATTCGCGCGGAGAAACTCGTCCAACATATCTCTTGTTACGCGAGTTGTCCCGATCTTGCCGACGACCAGACCGGCAGCGGCGTTGGCGAGTTTCGCAGCCTCTACAAAACCGCTTCCGGTCGCAACGGCCGCTGCAAAAGTTGCGATCACCGTGTCGCCGGCACCCGTAACGTCAAAAACATCGCGGGCCAGCGAATCAAAATGCGATGTTTCACCGGAACGCTCGAATAGCGTCATACCGTGTTCGCCCTCGGTGATAAGCAACGCTGGAAGATCAAGTCCATCCAACAGCTCATTTCCGGAACGTGATACCACGTCATTGTCCATTACATCAATGCCACATGCTTCCGCCGCTTCACGTTTGTTTGGGGTTATCAACGTTGCACCTCGGTACTTCGAAAAGTCACGTCCTTTGGGGTCCACGATGATGGGCTTGCCAAGTTCCTTACACCTGCCGATCAGTTGTCCCAGGAGGTGATCTGACAGCAATCCTTTCGCATAGTCCGAGACGACGACGGCGTCCATTTCATGTAGTACAGGCGCGATCTGCGAAATGATGCCCTCTGCATCCTCGTTAGAGATCGGATCTGAACTCTCTTGATCTATACGAACCACATGCTGGTGGTGGGCAACGATCCGCGTTTTGATCGTCGTTTTTCGCCCCTTGATCGCAGTAATCTGGTGATCTGAAATACCGGCCTCGCCCAGTACTGAGTCGAGTAATTCCGCTTCGGCGTCGTCGCCCTTAATTCCAAAAAGGTACGGTGTGGCACCAAGGCCGGCGAGGTTTCCTGCAACATTGGCGGCACCACCTGCGACCACGCTCATATCCTCAAGCCGAACGATCGGGACCGGAGCTTCGGGGGAAATGCGATGCACCGAACCCCACCAGTAACGGTCAAGCATTACATCGCCGATCACAAGGACCTTTGCCTTTGAAATTTGATCAAGAGCTTTCATTGTCGATTACTCACGTACAAGGTCGTCAACCATCTCGCACCAAATGTGTGCAACAGTAATGTGTGCCTCCTGGATACGAGCTGTGCGTTGCGAGGGTACCATAAGGCACGCATCACACAACGATGCTAACTTCTTCCCGCCCGAGCCGGTCATGCCGATCACGGTACATCCTTTACGCCTCGCTTCCATCACGGCCACGATAACGTTTGGCGAGTTTCCACTAGTGCTGATAGCTATCAACAGATCACCGTCGACCGCAAGAGCCTCGACCTGTCGGGCGAAAATGCGCTCAAAACTGTAGTCATTCGCTAGTGCCGTCAATGCCGACGTGTCCGTGGTCAGTGCGATCGCCGGCAGAGCTCGTCGCTCTGTCTCATAGCGTCCCACAAACTCCGCCGCTATGTGCTGAGCGTCTGCCGCACTACCACCGTTGCCGCAGATGAGAATTTTATTGCCTCTCGATACGGTGTCGAGAATGAGCCGCCCGCATTCTTCGATCGAATCGGAGCACTCCGCAATAAGTGACGCGAAGACGCGCAAGTGCTCGTCAAGCGATCTTCGTGCGATCGAATTATCCGTAGTAACGCTCTCATCCGGAACTTCAGAATTCATTCGCTCGATTATCGAGCTCGACGAATGTCCGTCAACCAGCGGAAGCGAATACACTTTTCCGCCATAGCTCTCTACGAAATCCGCTCCGATGATCTCATTTGGCTGCCAGTCACCGCCCTTAACGAGGACATCGGGACGGATCTCATGTATTAATCGTTCAGGCGTCGGTTCGTCAAAAATTACAACTTCATCGACAGATCCTAGGCCTAGCAATACCGCGCGGCGGGACTCTTGATCCTGCAATGGACGTCCGGGACCTTTGATCTTTGCGACCGATGCATCGCTGTTTATTCCTACGATCAGTTTGGAACCGAGTTCGCGAGCGCGGCGCAGGAGGTCGACGTGACCCGGATGGATGATATCGAAACAGCCGTTTGTAAAGACGATCATACTGTTATCTGAGCACCTCGACGGTCGAGTTTTCGCGCGATGAAAACCACTATAAGAACACCAATCAAGGCAGTGAATGCGACCTTGAACATAGTCGGAACTATGGTGCCATAAAACCCCTCGTAGGAGACCGTTGTCAATAACATAAAATACAACATCGCCTTCCAAATGGGCGTTTCGCCCGGGGTCACTAGAGATGAGTAGATCAGCCTAAGGATCACGCCCAATATAAACATCCCTATCGGGATGCCGATGATCCCGTAATTGCGCAGCAGATCGCCCATTGGCGTGATGGCGAACGAAGAATCCGAGACATTAAAGTAAAGATCGCTGTATTTGCGGGCGTCAGATGCGGCAGGTTTTTCGACCCAGATGACACGGGGGATAAAGAACGTAGTGGTATCGGTCCAAATATTATTATCGAGCCCGTAAGCTTCTTCGTACGGTTTTAACTGCTCGTAGTTTGAAACCACAACTGCGAGAGTACTAACGATATCGAGTCGCTCGGAGAGCATTGCTAGTCCCATACTCACCGAGTCAAACGCTGAACGGCGGCTGACCTCGTCGATCGTCTTGGCAATATTGTCTGCATATTGGCCGCTGCTTTGCTGTGATTCGGTGCCTTTTACGATACGGAACGTCGTGCCGTAGATCATGCCAGCGATAATTCCTAGGGATAGTAGTACGGACGCGACGACCGCGTATTTCATGCGGATCTTCCGGCCGGCAAATACGAAGGCCAGTACGACCACGAAGAAAACTTGCAAGATCGTGCCACGATTACCGGCAAAGATAGCCGAACTCAGATCTACCGCGATCAACAAGGCGACCACTATGCCGGTGATAGCTGTGAACTTCTTTTGTTTGAAGACGACTACCCAAAGGAGAAACGTCCCCTGCACCCGCAGCAATGTTGACAGGTAAATGAGGCCCGCGTAGATATTTGTTTCTTCGGAGACCTGATAACCGAAGAGTCCTACGCCGAAGGCAAAGATCGTGTTCATTACCCCGAGTATCAGAAGTATGATCCCAGGGAAAAGAAAGGCGTCCGAAGAATAGTCAGCCGACGGTAGATAGCGGCCGACCAGTTCACCGACTTTATTGCCGATCGGCACAAAATAGCCGATCGAGAGGCTTATGAAACCAAGCCCGATCAGGACGATCGTCAGCGGAAGATTGTAATCAGCATCTTGGATGTAGGAGAGAAAATACGGCTCGGAATAGCCCGTCGAGAGAAAGATTCCACCGAAAACAAATGCTGGTACAAAATACGAGATCGTCGCGAAAACGATCGGGTTTGCCAGGCTGAATTCGCCGCGGTAGTACAAAAAAATAGATGGCGTAGCAAATACTGCGGCAAGGGCTATGACCCAGGGAAGAAGGAAGAGATATGGAAACGAATCGAATGCATCCGAAAGAACACCAACAAGAAAAAAACCAACAACCAAAGCCACCGTCATCAACGCGACAGCTGTAAGCACCATCTTATTCGGTGCAAGGCCGGTTGGGTTTTGTGCGAAGTTGACAGCCATAATACGAAGACTATTTCAGCCGGCAAACGGCAATTATCCCATCAGCCCATTGAGGAGCAATTCGGACGCAAACATCGTTCAATAGATTCAAAAACCAGCGGTTATGCGGCCGGTGTTCAGTGCCTATATCATAGAACAAAAAACGGTCGACATGCATTCCGTGCCTCTCCAGCAGAACTTTTAGAGTCGAATATGAATAATATGCGACGTGGTCCGGGTGTACGAACTCAACGCTTCCCCGTTTTCCCCGAAAACCGTACATAACAAACCGCATCCCGCAATATGCGTTGATGGTGGTCAGGACGAGACGGGTTTCGGCGTTCATAAACCGCTTGATCCCATTCAGGAAAAGACCGGGATTATTCAGATGCTCGATCATCTCGCCGGCTACGATCACGTCAAATGTTTCATCCAGTTCAACCTCGTCAAGATGTTCGAGGTCGCCCTGATAAATGTTGTCAAAACCCGCATCCGTGAGCATTGCTATGCCGGTCGTATCTGAATCGATTCCGTACAGGGAGGTAGCACTCTTTGCGAGATCCGAGTGCAGGAGCATGTCATTTTTGATCGAATCTTCAGTGTACGGATAGTTGGTGCAGCCGAGGTGAAGCACGCGTTTGCCCTCACACTCGCTCCGAATGAGTTCAACCCTTTGAACAACTTGAAAATCAGCTTCAAATGCCATCTGTGCCAGCTCCACTGAGCTAAAGTCCCTAAAAGATTCTGCCACGCGGGGGCAAAAACCACTACTCTCAACGAGCCTCAGCGAGGGCTTTCGTATATTCGTCAACCGCGATCTGTGAGGCAACGCGTTCATCGAAATTCGCTATCACGAATTCCCGTCCACGCTTTCCTAAACGATCTCGCAGCTCCTGGTCGTTATGAAGCCGCACAACGGCATCAGCCAACTGCTCTGCCGAGCCGGGTTCGATCAGAATCCCTGTTTCTTCATGCTTGATGGCTTCCGGGATCGCGTAAACGTCGGTCGATACGCTTGGAACGCCCATCGCCATCGATTCCAGCAGGGCGACCGGCAAACCCTCGACATAGCTCGGAAGTGCATAAATATCGGCTGCCGAATATGCGGCCAGGATCTCACGCCGCTCCTTGCCGACTGCATCAGCATCGACCAAACGGAAGCTATCATCGATATCGTAGGCGGCAATACGTTCACGGTCGGAGCTTGAGATGACACTGGACGTGATCCAAACAAACTGAATATTCGGATGAGCTGCCCTCAGAGACTTCGCAGCATCGAGAAACAGCCACCTTCCCTTTCGGTCGATAAATTGCCCGAGACACAACACGACAAACTTTTCGGCAGGAATGCCAAGCCGCTGTCGAACTGTCTCGCGATTCCCTTCTTGAGCTCGAACGGAATCGATCTCGGCCGGATTTACCGTGGTGTAGGTGACCTTGATTGTGTCAAAGAAACTCTCGCTCACCCACCGGCGAAATCTATTCTTCGTATCCTGATTCGACGCAAATAGACGAAATTTCCGGAGTCGCGAGACGACTCCGATCTTTAGCTTCCAAATGAACTCCCGCCAGACCGAAGCATCCGGAAGAGCGTTGTGCATTGTGACAAAAATGTTTGCCCCTCGAGCCGCGAGTGCCAAGAGCAGGCCCGCCGATTGCCACGGTGCTGCCTCGATGTGGAGAATAGCCCCGCTCAGGTCAAATTTCAGCAAGTGTCGGAAAACATTGATCTCCGATAAGAGGATATTGAAGCGTCGAGTTACTTTTCGTCCTACTGAATCTGCCGGAGCAAGATCGAATCTGCCTTTAACAAATTCATACCGCACTCCCAGATCATGGATAAACTTGAGCAATTTTGGGTCAGACCCTTCGGGCAGCACGACTGTAATATCCCATTGAACTCGCGAGTTTCATGATCCCGAGGAAATATATCTGAGCCCCACCCCATTCGAGGTAGTTCCAGACGAAGATCAATTTCCTTTTCTCTTTATTCATCTACCATTGACCCGGCAAAGGTTTCAGAAAGCGGTGCTTCATCCGCGGCAAGTCCCCACTGGCCTTCTTGATTACGGCCAAGAAAATATCGGATAAAGAAGATCGGAACCGCCAACAGGCCGAGAGCCGTACTCGGAGCACTGCCAACGGTGGCGTGGAGTCGCTTTCGGAGTGAGTATGGGCTTGTCGGTATCCGAAAAAGGTGGTCGAACTGACTCCTTAGGGGCATGCTGCGAAATCCGGAGGCCGGATCGTTCGGTTTGCAAAAAACACGGGCCGTGGGCTCGATCAACAGACGCCAGCCGCGTTTCTTCATTCGCGGTGTATATTCTGCGTCGCCCCAGTGAACCAATCGCTTCTCATCCATCAAACCGCACTCGCGAATTGCGGACGCAGGATAAAGAACGCAATTCCCTACCACGATCTCAACTTCCCACGCACGGGACGGAAGCGTCCAAACCGTCTGTCTATTCCAATGCCGGAATCCGCCCTTAGACAGTTCCCATCGTGGTGATACCTGAAATACCTGATGTGGCGTGTCCCAGTTAAGCAGCACCGCACCAACCACCGATCGAGAATATTTCTCCGCACAATTCACCATGTTGATGATGCACTTTTCGTGAAATATGGAATCGTTGTTGATAGCCAGGATGTAATCAGGATCGTGAGCCAGCGCGGCTGTAAGGCCGCGATTCGTTCCCGCAGTGTACCAGAGATTTCCGTCACCTTGGACTATCTCAACATCCGGAAACTCGGCCGCAACAGCTTCCGCCGTTCCATCCGTCGAGCCGTCATCGACAATTACCACGTGTATATCGAGGCCAGTTGTGTCCGCCCGGGCGAGGCTCCGAAGACACTGCAGAGTTTCCCGGACTCGATTATGGACTGGTGTGATGATCTCAAGTTTAAGCACGGTGTTTAGGGGCGGGTTGCAATTCGGGACTCGTTCTCGACATCGGCCTCGATCATGATCTTGACCAACTCGTGAAATTTGGTTTGACTCTTCCACCCGAGTACGGTTTCGGCCTTTGTTGAGTCGCCGATGAGGAGATCGACCTCGGTGGGACGGTAGTAGTTCGGGTCGATCTCAACCACGGACATTCCTACCGCCAGCTTTGGATCCTCGATACCAAATCTAACGGCAAGAATCATTGGGTCGATACCAGCGATAATTCCTCGCTCATTTTCTGCCTCACCGGTCCATTCGATCGTTACACCGATATTGGCAAACGATTCCTCGACGAACTCACGAACTGAGTGATGCTCCCCAGTGGCAAGCACAAAGTCGTCGGCCGCATCCTGCTGAAGGATGCGCCACATCCCTTCGCAAAACTCGGGAGCATAACCCCAGTCTCGACCGGCATTCAAATTTCCAAGTGTCAGTTTCGATTGCGCTCCACTTACCATCTGGGCAATGGCACGAGTGATCTTTTTGGTGACAAAAGTATTGCCGCGGCGAGGTGATTCGTGATTGAACAAGATGCCGTTACACGCAAAAAGATCATACGCCTCGCGGTAATTTACGATCGTCCAATAGGCAAAGAGTTTTGAAACTCCATAAGGGGAACGCGGGTAGAAAGGCGTACGTTCTGTCTGCGGGGTTTCCTGGATCTTTCCGAAGAGCTCCGATGTTGAGGCTTGATAGAACTTCACCTGCCGCAAGCCTGTTTCGCGGATAGCATCGAGAAACCGCAGAGTGCCGAGTGCGTCGACCTGAGCTGTGTAATCGGGTATCTCGAAAGAGACTTTTACGTGGCTTTGAGCAGCCAGATTGTAGATCTCGTCCGGCTCGATCTTATCAAGAAGCCGGTTGAGACTGCTTGGGTCGATCAGGTCGCCAAAGTGCAGAAACAGTTTCTTATCGAGAATTTCCGGATCCTGATAAAGGTGATCGATACGCCCGGTATTGAACGAGCTCGACTTACGGATGATGCCGTGAACCTCATAGCCCTTTTCGAGCAGAAGTTCGGTCATGTAGCTTCCGTCCTGACCGGTTATACCTGTGATTAGAGCTTTTTTCATCAATAAGTTACGCTTTTTTGGCTAAAGTGTTTTCTGAACTTTGAAACCACTCGATAGTAGACTTTAAGCCGGCATCCAACGGCGTCTTCGCCGTCCAGCCAAGCCCGCTTAGCCGTGATACATCTAATAATTTTCGTGGCGTGCCATCGGGTTTATCAGTATCGTAAGTGATACTGCCGCTAAAACCTATGATCTCGCCGATCATCGATGCAAGTTCCCTGATCTCAATATCTTCGCCGCAGCCAATATTAACATGGGAGATCCCCTGCCCGTAGATGTCGCTGGCTTCCACGTTCTCAAGCAAAAACAGGATCGCGTCGGCGAGATCGTCAACGAGAAGAAACTCCCGTCGAGGAGTTCCGCTGCCCCAGACGATTACCTCGGGATCACCATTTGCTTTTGCAGCCGAAAATTTACGTATCAAAGCCGGAATTACGTGCGATGAATCGAGGTCGAAGTTGTCGTTCCGGCCATACAAATTGGTCGGCATCACCGAATAGAAATTGGCACCATGCTGCCGATAATAGTTCTCACAAAGCTTGATCCCTGCGATCTTGGCGATTGCATAAGGCTCGTTGGTCGGCTCAAGCGGGCCGGTGAGCAAGGATTCCTCTATGATCGGCTGATCGGCGAGCCGCGGATATATGCACGAGCTGCCGAGGAAAATCAGCTTTTCCACCCCAGCCTTGAACGCGGTGTGTATGACATTCGTTTCGATGGCCAAATTCTCGAACAGAAAATCAGCTCTAAACGTGTCGTTCGCGAGTATCCCGCCGACTTTGGCAGCCGCTAGAATGACTATCTCCGGCTGTTTTTCTTCAAAAAACTCACGAACCGAGGCCTGATCTATCAGATCGAGATCCGCAGATGTTGTCGTCAAAAGTTCGGAGCACCCATGTGCCTCAAGCAGGCGCACGATCGCGCTCCCGACCATGCCCGTTGACCCGGCAACAAATATGCGTTTTTTCTTAAGGCTCATCGACGCGGCGGCTGGCTTCCCTATCGGCTACTCAGGGTCACTCGAGTTGTAATTGCTGCGATGATAGTAGCTCTGATAGTAATAATAGTTGTCTTTTGCGTTGAGATTGACGTTGTTAAGAACCACACCGAATACCTTTGCGCCGATCTCCTGCAGCAACTGCCGCGAGCGTTTAACGACCTGTCTCGAACTACGTCCCGCATTAACCACAAGAATTACGCCGTCAACCATTGACGCGATCAGTACGCCATCAGTAAACGAAGCGATCGGCGGAGAATCGACGACAACATGCGTAAACCGAGCCTGCAACATCTTTAGCAACAGAGCCATTTGTGGTGAGCCGATCAACTCCGCCGGATTAGGCGGGATCGGGCCTGACGTAAGCATGTATAGCTTTGATTTCTCATCCTGTCGGACTGCTGCGGTTATATCTGCGTCGGTCAATTCGCTCGAGAGCAAGGTGCTTAGCCCGTTGCCGTTCTCGATGCCAAAGATCGAATGAAGTCGCGGGCGACGCATATCGGCGTCGATGATGAGGACCTTGGCACCGGTTTGAGCGAGGCTGATCGCGGTGTTTGTCGCAGTGGTCGTTTTACCTTCGGATGGCAGACTCGATGTTATGAGAAGTGACTTCGGAGCGTGGCCTGCGGTTGACAATAAGATCGAGGTCCTCAAATGCCGATAAGCTTCAGCCAGCGACGAGCGCGAGTCGGCGGATATCAGCAATGGTGATGTCGGCGACAATTCATCGCCTCCTTCCCCTGCACCGACCAGAAGCAACTTACGCTTCGGCATCGACTCCATTGCCGGGATCGCAGCGAGTGCCGGAAGCTGCAAATAATTCTCGATCTCTTCGGTAGTCCGGATCGTATCATCAAGATACTCAAGGAAAAGAGCGAGGCCCATTCCAAAAAGCGTCGATAGGAAAGTGCTGCGGCGACGGTCATCAAACGACGCGGCGAGACCGGAACATCGGACGGGATCGCCGGCTCTGTAATACTGATATTGTTGTCAGTTCCCTGAGCAGCTATGTCGTTTCCGCTAAACTGTTTCCGGAGATTATCAAGAAATCCTTTTTTTGTATCGATGTTCTGCTTCAAGAGCGAGATGTCCACCGCGCTGGTACTCTGCCCCTGAGCAGCCCCATACTGTTTATCAAAATCAACACGGATCTTGTCTTCTTCGGCCTTTGCCGACAGATACTTCGTCCGGAGATTCTGGAGCAGATCGGTCGAAACCCTGTTTCGAAACGCAGCAAGATCTTTCTGCATCTTCCCGACGGCGTTATCGATAGACTCTTCGTACGCTTTTATCTGGGTGTCGATCTGTTTGATCTCAGGTGCACCTTCCTCAAAAAGCTCCAGCTTTTCGATGCGTTGATTGCGAAGCTCGCTGATCTTCTTGATCGTCTCGGTTTGAAGAACCTGAATACTGTTTTCGCGTTCCGTCGTGTACCGGGCGGTAGCAACCTCGGCGAGAGCCTTGACCTTGTCGGGCGATTTGCTGACTTCCAAATACTCTGATTCAGCCGTCTTTCGTTTTTGTTCAGCGTCGAGCAATTGCTTGTTCAAGCCTGAAAGCCTGTCACCGACGATCGTCTGATCGCCTTCGGTCTTCAGAATGCCGGCTTCCTGAGTAAGTCTAACGAGTTTTGCTTCGTCGCTTTGGATCTCGGCATCGAGTGTCGATATACGCTCGGTAAGAAATGTATTTGTCTTCTTGCTCGTCCCGGAACGCTTCTCTTGATTCATCTCCGTAAAGGTCTTCGCCATCGAATTGACGACAAAAGCCGCGAGTTCCGGGCTCGTGTGCCGATACGTGATATCTATCAGTCGCGTATCTTTGACCGTAGCTCTCGATTCGCGGCGTGGATCGATGTCGAGGTTCAGCTTAATTGCTTTGACAAAGGGTTGAAGGCGGACGGCATCAGCGATCTCTTCATTTGTCAGGAGCGAATTGTCTGCGAGTAAATCGTCGGGCGTTTTCGTTTTAGAGTCGTCCGTTGCCAAACCGACCGAGCGAAGGATCGACCGAAATGTTGACGTCGAACCGGCCTCTTTGAGTTTCAGGAACTCTGGATGCGTATCCAGATTCTGCTCTTTGATAGTGCGGCGAAGCAGATTATCACTCAAGAGCAATTGAAGCTGCGTATTGAAATAGGCCGGATCCGAATTCATGGAAGGCCGTTGTCTGTCAACCGAAACCAGATCGGGATTTGCCTGTTCGAATCCACCTGAACGACCGCGTGGGCCGAAAAACACTTGGCTGACGTGCCATGTAGATCGCAGTCAAAGTAGTGATCAGCACGGTCAGGCCGATAACCAACCATAAACGCTTGCGGATAGCTCGCCAATAGTCGGCGAGTTGAAAGCCGTCAGCGGTCTGCAAATTCCGGTACGACGGATAACCGCCGGTCGCGGGAGCCGTCGATTCAAACTGGATCTCCGCCTCGCTTAGCGGATTGCGGATTATTCCACGCGGTTCGTTCATACAGAATTTTGGGGAACCTTAAAACCTTAGGGCGGCGTTCGGTGCCGCGTTCTTGATAGCGTTGGCAAAACCGTACATGATAGCTTTAGCTTTGTCCTCGGATACGGCAACGATGTCGTTTGGCTGAAGGATCGGATCGGGTATCTTACCTTTGTCGATCTGATTCAAGTCAAAAACGAGTTCTTCGCGCTCCCCGCTATCGCCTTTTTGACGAAGTATACGTATCTTGTCTTTTTTGGCAGCTGGCTTAAGGCCCTCTGCGGTCACAATGGCTTGGGTGAGCGTCGTGGTCTCGCGAATCTTGATAGCTCCCTCTTGCTTCACGTTCCCATAGACGTAGACAATGTCTGCCTCTAAAACCGAGACTAGGTCGCCCGGCTGCATCCAGAAGGTTTTCTTTCCTTCCTGGATGTCACGCAACTTGAAGCTATAAACGTTAATTTCCTGATCAGGTTCGTCGGCCTGTTTGCACTTCGACGTGCTGCCGGTCCGCGAAACGATCAGGCGGGTTCCCGACTCCTTGTTTGGACCGCCGGCCATGGCGAGCATTTCGAGAAGGTGAAACCTCCGCCTAACAAAGAAATAATCAGGTTTTCCAACCGCACCCATTACACCGATCGACTGTGATCTCTGCTCAGCTACGCTAACCGTAACTTCTGGGTCCCGGATGAATTTCGCCTTAAAAGCAGCGGCGAGGCTCGCGTGCCAATTCAGACTCAGATTTACAGACCGCGACGACCGGCTTGTCCAAACGAAACAGTGTAATAGTGCCATTTGGACCAACCGACACCCGTTGGCTCAACTCCGCGTGCTTAAAAACTCTGACCTCCAGCACATCCTGAAACCCAATACGATAACGATCATCGTCCTTCTCCATCGCCGCTACCGTCACATCTGACGGAGTCGACGTCTGCGCCGAGATGCCAACAAATGAGAACAGAGCCAGAACAGTTACCGATAATGTGGTGATAATATTTCTCATAATACTTCGTGAGATCGGTACCGGCCGCTAAACAAATCGCTCGTCGGAAACGGAACTATCGTAACGTCTGAGTCCTCTAAAAAGGCTTTACTACAAACGATAATAGTACCAAAAGCCGTCCGACATTGAAACACAAGTTTTGCAACAAGCCGCCTTTTAGCTAAACTCTGAGACACATACTGACGCACAAGATGGAAACCGCGACGCCGATGCTTCGGCAATATCTCGATATCAAAAGCTCTATCCGGGAACGATATTGTTCTTCCGGCTAGGCGATTTCTATGAGATGTTCAACGAGGACGCGATAGTTGGCTCTCGTGAATTGGAGATCACACTTACTGCTAGACAAAAAGACGGCCCAAATCCAGTTCCAATGTGCGGCGTCCCGCATCACGCGGCCGCAAATTACATCGCACGTCTGGTCCGAAAAGGCTACCGAGTCGCCATCTGCGAACAGACCGAAACTCCTACAAAAGGCGTAAAGCTAGTAAAACGTGAAGTTGTGCGCGTCATCACGCCCGGAACTGCGATCGATCCGCAGTTGGTTGAGTCGAGAGATTCCGTCTATTTAGCCGCCATTTGCGGGTCGGGAGACACGTTTGGCGTCGCCTTTCTAGAGACCTCGTCCGGCCATTTCTCTGCGACTGAGATCACCGGAATGAATGCCTGGCAGAAAGTCTGCGAAGAGATCGACGCCTTCGCACCGCGCGAGTTGCTCTATCCGGAATCGATGGAAACGACGATCCGGCAGACGTTTGCGGGCGATACGACCGCGAATTTGTTCGATCAAAAGCCGGTTTCAACCACGCTAACGCTAACTTCGCGGCCGCACGACGATTTTGACGAAAAACAATCTGAAACTCGCCTGACACGGCAGATGGAAGTGGCGCACCTATCCGGATTTGGCTTTGATGGGCACGGAGAGGCCGTTCGAGCAGCCGGAGCGTGCCTCTAAGTACGCTCAGGACACGCAGCGTGCGACCGCTGGGCACATTTCGGAGATCAAGTTTTCGAGACGGCAGATTGCATGGGTGGGGTTCTGGATGCGGTGACGCTGAGAAATCTAGAGATATTCGAGTCTCGCGGTGAAAAGTCGAAGAATACGCTCTTCGGCTTGCTGGATGAGACGGTCACAGGAATGGGCTCTCGATTACTGAGACAATGGATATCAAGACCGTCGCTTAAGCGAGCGGAAATTCAAACGCTACTAGCGGCCGTTACTGAGCTTTCAGACCCGATCCTACGAGAAAAGCTCCGATATTTGCTCAAACAGGTCTCCGATCTCGAACGCCTCATCGGCCGCCTTAATCTCGGGACTGCGACGCCTCGAGACATCGTTGCTCTCGGCCGTTCGCTCGGACAGGCTCCGCAGGTCAATCAGGTTTTGGCTGATGCTCAGTCGTTGTTGCTCCAAGTTCTTGCCGAAAATGTCTTTGAACTTCCCGAGATCCGCGACCTGATCGAACGTTCGATAGTTGACGAACCTCCGATGACTACGGCGGACGGGGGCGTGATTCGCGATGGCTACAACGCGGAGCTTGACGACCTGCGGAGCGTTTCGACCTCGGCGAAGCAGATAATTGCGAGGTTTGAGGACGACGAGAGGACTCGAACAGGCATAACAAACCTCAAGATCAGATTTAACAACGTCTTTGGCTATTATATTGAGGTCTCAAAGGGCAATGTCAGCCGTGTTCCAGACGATTACGAACGCCGTCAAACCCTGGCAAATGCTGAGCGATATACGACGCCGCAGCTGAAGGAATGGGAGCAGAAGGTACTCGGAGCGGAAGAACGAATTGGCCAGCTTGAGGCGGAATTATTTCAGCAGATCCGCGACCGTGTTTGCGGCGAGACCCGGAAGTTGCAATCGACAGCCCGTGCTCTCGCTACCCTTGATTCCCTTTGTGCTCTTTCTGAGACAGCGACGAAGAGGAATTTTGTTTGTCCTGTGTTGCATGATGGCGACGAGATCGAGGTCGTCAATGGCCGCCATCCGGTCGTTGAGGCGTCAATTGGCAATTCGTTCATCCCGAACGACATCCGCATGAATAACTCGACCGACCGTCTGCTCGTGATAACCGGAGCAAACATGGGCGGCAAATCTACGTTTTTGCGTCAGGTCGCGATCATACAGATACTCGCTCAAATGGGCTCGTTCGTTCCGGCGACGTCCGCTCGTTTGCCGATAGTTGACCGCGTTTGGACGCGTGTTGGAGCATCGGATGATCTTGCTTCGGGGCGTTCGACGTTTATGGTCGAGATGACCGAGACGGCAGCGATATTGCACAATGCGACGCCTCGAAGCCTTGTGCTACTCGATGAGATCGGCCGCGGCACCTCAACGTTCGACGGCCTCTCGATCGCATGGGCCGTCGCTGAGCATCTGCATAATTCGTCCGAACATGCTGCAAAGACCATGTTTGCGACGCATTATCACGAGATGACCGAATTGGCTGAAAATCTGCCCGGAGCGAAGAATTATCAGATCACCGCGACCGAAAAGGACGGTGACGTAGTGTTTCTGCACAAACTCCAGCCCGGCAAGGCCTCGAAATCCTACGGAATCGCCGTCGCAAAGCTAGCCGGATTGCCCGCAAACGTCATCGAACGTGCCAAAAGCGTCCTCGAAAAGCTCGAACAGTACGAACTCGCCGTCTTCGCCGACGAACGAAAGACGGGCCTAGCTAAAGCAGCCGGTGGACGACTTGCATCGCAGTTTTCGCTGTTTGCCGTTACAAATGAGACGGCGATCAATGAACTACGAGATGTCGATATTGCGAATTTATCGGCCGCTGAATCTAAAGTATTACTTGAAAAGATCAAAGCTAAGATAGTGTAGGAGATAAAGATGGCTAACCGCCGAACATTTCTAAAGACCTCGCTGGCCGCCTTGCCGCTTCTTGCGGCTCAAAATACTGAAGCAGCTGAGCGAGTTGTTCGATACAAAACCGGTCGTTGTCTCTACCTGGGACAGCGGCATTCGAGCAAACGAGGCTGCATGGAAAGTCCTGAAAGCTGGCGGAGAAGCAATAGACAGTGTCGAACAGGCATCGCGTTCGGCTGAAGCGGAAGCAAGTTGCTGTGTCGGGCTCGATGCGTTTCCCGACCGCGACGGTTTTGTCACGCCAGATGCTTCGATAATGGATCACAGATCGAATTGCGGCAGCGTCGTCTTCCTTCAGAACATAAAACACCTCGATTTCGGTCGCCCGAAGCTGATGGAAACCGACAAAACACGTCGTTCTCGCGGGCGACGGAGCCCTGCAATTTGCGATCGAGAACGGCTTTGAGCGAATGCCTTGGAAACTCTCAGCAGACGCTGAGAAAGAGTGGAGTGGCTTAAGAAGTTGGAATACAAGCCGTGATGAACATCGAGAACCGCAAACCTGTAAGCCAAAACTCGCTTTCGGCTCCAAATACATTCGACGATGGCTCGTTCAACCACGACACGATGGGGACGATCGCCTCGATACGAAAGGCGATCTTTCGGGTTCATGTACCACAAGCGGAATGGCATTTAAGATGCACGGCCGTGTCGGCGATTCGCCGATCATCGGGGCCGGGCTATTCGTCGATAACAAGGTCGGAGCCGCGACCAGTTCGGGCGTTGGCGAAGAAGTTATCCGCATCTGCGGCACGCACACGATCATCGAACTGATGCGTTTGGCTATTCCCCAAAAAAGGCTTGCTCCGAGGCCGTCAAACGCATCGTAGAGCGAGATCCGAAAGCCGCAAAGGACTTTCAGGTCGGCTTCATTGCGATATCAAAACTCGGAGACGTCGGAGCGTATTCCATCCAGCCCGGCTTTCTCCCTATTCCGTTACCAACTCGACTCGCAAATACGACGCTGATGGCAGAGAGTTATTTCAAATAGGGATCAATCCTCGGAAGGTTGGTATTCTTTGGGCTTGCCCGTCTCATTGGTGCGTGTTTCTCCGTCATGGCACTTCGCGGCTTGCCGCCCAAGAACCGAAGTAGTCCTGAATTTTGTCGTTTGGGCGGCAAGCCGCGCATGAATTTCACATACCTTCGTCAAGCTGTTAAAATCAAGGTTTTTACGATGATCGAACAACTTCGCTCGCTCACCTTGGAGCAAAAATAGGACAATTATTCTTTATCGGCATCGGCGGGCCCGAATTGATAGTGCCACCGAGCAACTTCTGAAAGAGTTGTCTCCGGGAGGAGTTTGTCTTTTTGCGAGGAATATTCGAGAGGCCCGCAGACTAGAGATCTGCTCGACGCAATCCGTGAAAAGTCCGTCACACTTCCCTTTTTAAGTATCGATCAGGAAAGGCGGCCCCGTTGATCGACTCCGCCGGGTCCTTACGCCGATGCCAGCGGCGAACAAGATCACAAATACTCAAGAAGCTACCGAATTGGGATCGATAGTCGCCGACGCTCTCCGAATTCTTGGCTTCAATATGGATTTTGCTCCCGTTGTCGATGTCATCAACGACGAACGTGCGGGACAAAAATGGACCCATTATCCCGTGAATTCGGGCGTTCAAGCGAGGATGTCGTCGCACTCGCCGGAGCTTTCTCGATAGCCTCCAAACCGGCGGCATTGTCGGCTGCGTCAAACATTTTCCAGGCCTCGGAGCCTGCAGGTCGATTCGCATGAGGAATTACCGCAGGTTTTGATCGGCGAGGGCGAGTTTACAAACGTCGATCTCTTCCCTTACCGCGAATTGCTCAAAACGGCGAAATATCTGTCGTAATGGCGGCTCACGCGGCCTTTCCTGGGCATAGTTTGCAGGAAATAGACGAAAATGGGAAACTTTTACCGTCTTCATTGAGTAAGAATTTCATTACAAGTCTCCTGCGAGGACGCCTCGGATTTGACGGGCTGGTGATAACGGACGATCTTGAGATGGGAGCAATTGTAAGAAATTACGGCATCGGGGATGCCTGTAAGCAGGCCGTAAATGCCGGCCTAGATATGCTAGCCATCTGTGCTGATGAAGGACGTATTCGTGAAGGTTACAATGCTGTTCTCGACGCCGTCCGTAGCGGCGAAATCACTGAAGCTCGGCTAGACGAGTCGCTCGTCCGTATTGCGACGGTTCGTTCCAAACTTTCCGAACCGAGCGAGTTCGACCAAACAAACTATCACTCCTCTCCGAACGGATCGCCGCATTGAACGAAAATCTCTCCAAGAGTTAAGGATTCAAATCGATTGTTGTGCGTAAATTGCTTTTATTGTCATCGATAGCCTGTTTCTTCGCCACTGCTTCGACGTGCCGCCAGCGAACCTCTGATGCCGCAACGGTTGCTCTGCCTGAGAAATTCACGACGCTGGATACGCTGACGACGGCTTCGTCGGAATCGTCGGCAGAACGTATCAAGAATCTGATGTTCAACACGCTCGTGCGAAAGGACGAAAATTTTGACTACGTGGGCGAACTGGTCAAAGACATCACGACGTCGCCTGACAATCTGACGATCACATTTACGCTGCGAGACAATGTTAAATTTCACAACGGCAAAGCTCTGACGTCAGCTGATGTGAAATATACCTTTGACGAGCTGTTTAAGGCGAACGGATTTAAGGCAAAAGCTTTTTCGACACGGTGCCGCTTGACAAGGCCGACACGCCAAAGCCAACCGAAGCACCGGCCGCGAACTCGAACGCGGTCGCAAAGCCGGTCTGAACCAAAGACCAAATCTGTTCCGCACATCACATCGATCGCAACGCCTGACGCAAAAACAGTTGTTTTTGCTGTCACGCGGCCAGCTTTACGAAATCAGTTTCTTTCAAATCTCGTTGCGATTCCGATCATTCCCGAAGGATCGGTCGGCCAGCAAAAAAGAATCACCCGTCGGATCCGGGCCGTTCAAGTTCGTAAGCTTTGACGCCTCGCAGAATATCATCGAACTCGCCGCGAATCCTGACTATTGGGAAGGTGCCCGAAGATCGCGAAATTAAGACTCAAAACGATCACCGACGCCGCTTCCCTGCAGGCCGAACTGCAAACCGGTGGCGTCGATATCGCCCCAAATCCAACAAATCTGCCGCCCGACATCATCAAGGGCATGGAAACGGCAGCCAATCTGAAGGTCAGGCAAGTTTGACGGCTCGAATATCCAGTATCTGGTTTTCAATGCTCAAACGGGACCGCTTGAAAACCCAAAAGTCAGGCAGGCAATCGGCTACGCCATTGACCGTGACAAGATCGTTGCCGAACTCTTGTCCGGACAGGCGAAAGTCGCAAGTTCGATCCTGCCGTCGCAATCATGGGCATATTCGCCCGGAACCGCATACAAATTCGATCCAGCGAAAGCAAATCATTGCTACAGGAGCCGGGATACAAGAACGAACCGATCAATTTCAAATATCGTGCGGGCAGTGCCGCAGTTAATCAGTATGCCCAGGTCATACAGAGTGCGCTAAACGACGCCGGACTTAACATTCAGATCGAGACGCTCGACGGGCCAACGATCTTCAACAACTCGCTCAGGCCAATATCAGATGTACACCGGCATTTGGGTCGGCGGCAATCAGGACCCGATCTTCTTGCGAGATCTGTTTAGCTCGACCAAGATCCCCGGCGGCACGGTCTCGTGCTGCAACCGCAGCCGCTACACCAACGCCGAGGTGGATAAATTGGTCGAGGATGCGGTCAACGCTACAGACAAGGCCAAGGCAAAGCAGCTCTACACAAAGACCTGGGACATGGTCAGCAACGACCTGCCTCTCTTGCCGCTCTGGTATCCGGCAAATATCGTCGTTTCGAACAAGCGCATGGCAACGTCAAGATGTCCGGCAGTGGCGACTGGAGCTTTTTGAAGGATATTACGCTGCAGTAAATGGCACTTAGCGTTGGGGCTCTTGACAATAGAATCCCAGACGCTAAAATAATGGTTTGCCACGCGGGAGTAGCTCAGTGGTAGAGCGCGACCTTGCCAAGGTCGAAGTCGCGAGTTCAAGTCTCGTCTCCCGCTCCAATTCGAAAGGAGAAAGGGCAGTATCCTTTCTCCTTGCTTACTGCCTTGCTATTACGGCGGCGTAGCCAAGTGGTAAGGCAGAGGTCTGCAAAACCTTTATTCATCGGTTCGATTCCGATCGCCGCCTCCACTACGATATCGCTTTATTGGAGAAGTCCTTGTATGTTAATGTGGTGTGAAATGAGATACCTGTTTTCCACCGAGTCCGAGTCTAAGTTGCTCTGAGGTTGTGCCCATGCGTCTATTACGGGTTGCGATCGGCTTTCTTCTTTGACGCTATTCTCCGGATCATGCCCAGCAAGCTGGCAGCCCGTTATAGTCCGTCCGGGGGCTCCAGGCCAGGAGACTCGTCTTTTGCCTTCGACGACGCGAGCCAACCTTGCCCTCTATCTCGTCTAAGGATGTTGAGTTCGTGCAAGGGATGATAATGCACCATGCTCAGGCGGTCGAGATGGTGGCTCTTGATGGGATCTAGAACTGAAAACAGAACTTCTTCTACTTGGAGCGGATTAGACAATCACAGTCTGATGAGATCAGCTTTATGAAAAGGTGGCTGAGTTCCGGGGAGAGGGCTACCGAAATGTCGATGACAGAAATGTTGTGGCCTGCATTCTCATGGCTTTTACCCGGATCGGCGATGACAAATGCCTGGGATGTTGAGTACGAGGCAGATGAGCGAACTTGCGAAAGCAAAAAGGTAAGGATTTTGAGCCAGGTTATTTCTAAGCGGAATGATTCAGCACCACGAGTGGGGCACTGCAATGGTCAAGGACCTGTTTGATACGGCCGGTGCTGGCCAGGACGCTGGAACTACTCTAATTGCGTCCGATGTCGACAGCGGCCAGTTGAGATAAAGATAATGCAGACAATGCTTTGAAAGAAGAATTAGAGGAGAAACGATGAGTTACATTCGCACTATTTCCGCATGGCTATTGGCCGCTTCTTTTATGTTCGGCTTTTGTTGCCGGAAGTTTGGCACAGCAGGTTGAGAAGGCCCCCGCCACTCCTGCCGGGTATATGACTGGTTCGAACGCGAACGATCCGCGTTCGAAACTTACCCCAGCCTCTGGGACGCTAGTGAAGCCTCGATCAGCATAAAGCACATTTCCCTTTCTAAGGAAACCCGATGCCTTTCAGCTGGGGATCGATCCGCAACAGTCCCAAAGTCGATACCCTATTGACTGCTCTTGTTCCTCCGGAGCACAGATACCGGCGGCGATGAAGATGAGCTTGCGGGCCTTGCACTGCAAACCCAGACATTGCATTTCAGGGGAATCATCTTTTCCTGGGCAATTTACGGCATCTACACTACGACATTGCAGATCCCACAATACGAAGCTATTAACCTCGATGCTTTGTCCTGGTGGACAGGGGCGACGCTTCGGTCTATAAGAATCTCCTTTATGTCGGTCGAGATGCCCAACGGCTGTTTGGATTGCAGCGAGGCAGGATTTCTCCTCCATTTTCACCGCCGGCCGCCGGACAACCGCCTCAACAGGCCCGCCGGGCAGCAAGCAAAGACCGTTTTCGCGGTGTGAGGATATTCGATATTTCCGATATCAGGAATCCAAAGCAGGTTGGGGCCGTTCAAACTTGTCGTGTTTTCGCACACACAATAATGCTAGTGACAGATCCGAAAGATAAGTCCAGCGTTTACGTGTATCGTTTCCGGCACTG
>JADKEF010000020.1 GCA_016718135.1 Acidobacteriota bacterium
CCTTTCGGTCGATAAATTGCCCGAGACACAGCACGACAAACTTTTCAGCAGGAATGGAAGCCGCTTTGTCGAACTGTCTCACTTTGATTCCCATATGTGAGCTCAGACGGAATCGATCTCGCTTGGTTTTACCGTGGTGTAAAGGTGACCTTGATTGTGTCGAAGAAACTCTCGCTCACCCACCGGCGAAATCTATTCTTCGTATCCTGATTCGACGCAAATAGACGAGAATTTTCCGGAGTCGCGAGACGACTCCGATCTTTGGCTCCCAGAAGACTCCGCCGGACCGACGCATCCGGAAGGCGTTGTGCATTGTGACAAAATGTTTTGCCCCTCGAGCCGCGAGTGCCAAGAGCTTGGGTACGCCGATTTGCCACGGTGCTGCCTCGATGTGGAGAATAATAGCCCCGCTCAGGTCAATTTCAGCAAGTGCCGGAAAACATTGACCTCGGATAACAGGACTGTAAAGCCGTCAGATTTACTTTTCGTCCTACTGAATCTGCCGGAGCAAGATCGAAGTCTGCCTTTAACAAATTCATACCGCACTCCGAGATCATCAATAAACTTGATAATTGGGATCAGAACCTTCGGCGCTTTTTGACATTCCAAATATCCCATTGAACTCGCGAGGTTTCTGGCGATCGAGGGAAATATATAGGCACCGCCCCATTCGAGCGTAGTTCCAGGCGCCGTTCGGTCTCACTTTTCTCTTTATTCATCTACCATTGCCCCGGCAAAGGTTTCAGAAAACGGTACTTCATCCGCGGCAAAAGTCCCCACTGGCCTTCTTGATTGCGTCCAAGAAAATATCGGATAAAGAAGATCAGGTTCATAACAGGCCGAGGAAGCCGTACTCGGGCACTGCCAACGGTGGCGTGGAGTCGCTTTCAGGTGAGTATGGGCTTGTCGGTATCCGAAGGTGGTCGAACTGACTCACTTGGGAGCAGGCTGCTGCAATCCGGAGGCCGAATCGTTCGGTTTGCAAAAACACGGGCCGTGGGCTCGATCCAACAGACGCCAGCCGCGTTTTGCTTCATTCGCGGTGTATATTCTGCATCGCCCCAGTAGACCCAATCGCTTCTCATCCATCAGAGCACCGCACTCGCGGAATTGCGGACGCAGGATAAAGAACGCAATTCCCTACCACGATCTCTCAACTTACACGCACGGGACGGAAGCTTCAAACCGTCTGTCTATTCCAATGCCGGAATCCGCCCTTGTAGACAGTTCCCATCGTGGTGATACCTGAAATACCTGATGTAGCGTGTCCCAGTTAAGCACGTAGCACCACCAACCACCGATCGAGAATATTTCTCCGCACAATTCCACCATGTTGATGATGCACTTTTCGTGAAGCGTATGGAATCCCTGTTGATAGCCAGGATGTAATCAGGATCGTGAGCCGAAAGCGGCTGTAAGGCCGCGTTCGTTACAGTGTACCAAGAGATTTCCGTCACCTTGGACTATCTCAACATCCGGAAACTCGGCCGCAGCTTCCGCCGTTCCATCCGTCGAGCCGTCATCGACAATTTACCATGCGTATATCGAAGACCGATTGTCCCGCCGGGCGAGCTCCGAAGACCTGCCGAGAGTTTCCCGGACTCGATTATGGACTGGGCCGGTGATCTCAAGTTTGGCGCACGGTGTTTAGGGGCGGGTTTTTAATTTCGGGACTCGTTCTCGACATCCGGCCTCGATCATGATCCGGCCACAACCAACTCGTGAAATTTCGGTTTGACTGCTTCCACCGAAGAGTACGGTTTCGGCCTTTGTTAGGAGTCGCCCGATGAGGAGATCGACCTCGGTGGGACGGTAGTAGTTCAGGTCGATCTCAACCACGGACATTCCTACACTTGGAAGCTTTGGATCCTCGATACCAAATCGGTCGGCAAGAACTGCAGGTCGATGCCAGCGATAATTTCCCCCCGCTCATTTTCTGCTCACTTCAGTCCATTCGGTCGTTACACTCCGATATTGGCCGGAAACGGAATTCCTCGACGAACTCACGAACTGAGTGATGTTTATTAATAAGCACAAAGTCGTCGGCCGTATCGTGCTGAAAAGGATGCGCCACATCCCTTCGCCCCCCGTCGGGAGCATAACCCCAGTCTCGACCGGCATTCAAATTTCCAAGTGTCAGTTTCGATTGCGCTCCACTTTACCATCTGGGCAACGTGGCACGAGTGATCTTTTGGTGACAAAAGTATTGCCGCGGCGAAATTGATTCCGTTATATGTTGTGTACTTCTGCTCTTACGTGATTGAACAAGATGTTTTTACAGGCGAAAAGATCGTATGCCTCGCGGTAATTACGATCGTCCAATAGGCAAAAAGCTTCGGTTCCGCCAGGAGAACGCGAGGGGATGGGAGCGGTGTACGTTCGGTCTGCGGAGAAGTGTTTCTTGGATCTTTCCCACGAGCTCCGCGATGTTGAGCTTACGACCAGAGCTTCACCCCCGCAAGCCTGTTTCGCGGATAGCATCGAGAAACCGCAGAGTGCCGAGTGCGTCGACCTGAGCTGTGTAATCTGGGTATCTCGAAAGAGACTTTTACGTGGCTTTGAGCAGCCAGATTGTAAGACGTCGTCCGGCTCGATCTTATCGAAAGCCGGTTGGAGACTTCCAGCTTCCAGATCGATCAGGTCGCCAAAGTGCAGAAACAGTTTCTTACATCGAGAATTTCGGATCCTGATAAAGGTGATCAATGCGCCCGAAATTGAACGAGCTCGACTTACGGATGATGCAAAAAACAGGAACCTCATAACCTTTCTAGAGCAGGAGTTCGGTCATGCAGCTTCCAAAAGTCCTGACCCCGGTTATACCTGTGATTAGAGCTTTTTCCGCATCAATAAGTTACGCTTTTTGGCTAAAAGGAAGTGTTTTCCTGAACTTTGAAACCACTCGATAGTAGACTTTAAGCCGGCATCCAACGGCGTCTTCGCCGTCCGGCCAAAGCCCGCTTAGCCGTGATACATCTAATAATTTTTCGTGGCGTGCCATCGGGTTTACATCAGTATCGTAAGTTTTACTGCCGCTAAAAGCTATAGGTCGCCGATCATCGATACAAGTTCCTGATCTCAATATCTTCGCCGCACTCAATATGACATGGGAGATCCCCTGCCCGTAGATGTCAGCTGGCTTCCCCGTTCTCAAGCAAGCAAGAAAGCAGGATCGCGTCACGGCGAGATCGTCAGCGAGAAGAAACTCCCGTCACGAGGGTTCCGCTGCCTTTCCAGACGATTACCTCGGGATCACCATTTGCTTTTGCAGCCGAAAAAGAAAATTGCGTATCCCAAAGCCGGAATTACGTGCGATGAATCGAGGTCGAGATTGTCGTTCCGGCCATACAAATTAGTCATCACCGAATAGAAATTGGCACCATGCTGCCGATAATAGTTCTCACCAAGCTTGATCCCTGCGATCTTGGCGATTGCATAAGGCCCGTTGGTCGGCTCAAGCGGGCCGGTGAGCAAGGATTCCTCTATGATCGTACGGCTGATCGGCGAGCCGCGGATATATGCACGAGCTGCCTATGAGGAAAATCAGCTTTTCCACCCAATATGAACGCGGTGTGTATGACATTCGTTTCGATGGCCAAATTCTCGAACAGAAAATCAGCTCTAAACGTGTCGTTCGCGATTATCTCCACTTGCGACTTTGGCAGCCGCTAGAATGACTATCTCCGGCTGTTTTTCTTCTAAAAAACTCTGAGCGGGCCTGATCCTTTAGCATCAGATCGAGATCCGCAGATGTTGTCGTCAAAGTTCGGAGCACCCATGTGCCACTCAAGAACGAAACTTTGATCGATCGCTCCCGACCATGCCCGTTGACCGGCAACAATAGGCGTTTTTCTTAAGGCTCGTCGACGCGGCAGGCTCCCTATCGGCTACTCGGGATCACTCGAGTTATGGTGCTGCGGTGATAGTAGCTCTGATAGTAATAATAATTGTCTTTTGCGTTGAGATTGACGTTGTTGAGAACGACACCGAAAACCTTTGCCGATCTCCTGCAGCAACTGCCGCGAGCGTTTAACGACCTGTCTCGAACTACGTCCCGCATTAACCACAAGAATTACGCCGTCAACCATTGACGCGATCAGTACGCCATCAGTAAACGAAGCGATCGGCGGAGAATCGACGACAACATGCGTAAACCGAGCCTGCAACATCTTTAGCAACAGAGCCATTTGTGGTGAGCCGATCAACTCCGCCGGATTAGGCGGGACTCGGGCCTGACGTAAGCATGTATAGCTTTGATTTCTCATCCTGTCGGACTGCTGCGGTTATATCTGCGTCGGTCAATTCGCTCGAGAGCAAGGTGCTTAGCCCGTTGCCGTTCTCGATGCCAAAGATCGAATGAAGTCGCGGGCGACGCATATCGGCGTCGATGATGAGGACCTTGGCACCGGTTTGAGCGAGGCTGATCGCGGTGTTTGTCGCAGTGGTCGTTTTACCTTCGGATGGCAGACTCGATGTTATGAGAAGTGACTTCGGAGCGTGGCCTGCGGTTGATAATAAGATCGAGGTCCTCAAATGCCGATAAGCTTCAGCCAGCGACGAGTGAGTCGGCGGATATCAGCAATGGTGATGTCGGCGACAATTCATCGCCTCCTTCCCTGCACCGACCAGAAGCAACTTACGCTTCGGCATCGACTCCATTGCCGGGATCGCAGCGAGTGCCGGAAGCTGCAAATAATTCTCGATCTCTTCGGTAGTCCGGATCGTATCATCAAGATACTCAAGGAAAAGAGCGAGGCCCATTCCAAAAAGCGTCGATAGGAAAAGTGCTGCGGCGACGGTCATCAAACGACGCGGCGAGACCGGAACATCGGACGGGATCGCCGGCTCTGTAATACTGATATTGTTGTCAGTTCCCTGAGCAGCTATGTCGTTTCCGCTAAACTGTTTCCGGAGATTATCAAGAAATCCTTTTTTTGTATCGATGTTCTGCTTCCAAGAGCGAGATGTCCACCCTGGTACTCTGCCCTGAGCAGCCCCCATACTGTTTATCAAAATCAACACGGATCTTGTCTTCTTCGGCCTTTGCCGACAGATACTTCGTCCGGAGATTCTGGAGCAGATCGGTCGAAACCCTGTTTCGAAACGCAGCAAGATCTTTCTGCATCTTCCCGACGGCGTTATCGATAGACTCTTCGTACGCTTTTATCTGGGTGTCGATCTGTTTGATCTCAGGTGCACCTTCCTCAAAAGCTCCAGCTTTTCGATGCGTTGATTGCGAAGCTCGCTGATCTTCTTGATCGTCTCGGTTTGAAGAACCTGAATACTGTTTTCGCGTTCCGTCGTGTACCGGGCGGTAGCAACCTCGGCGAGAGCCTTGACCTTGTCGGGCGATTTGCTGACTTCCAAATACTCTGATTCAGCCGTCTTTCGTTTTTGTTCAGCGTCGAGCAATTGCTTGTTCAAGCCTGAAAGCCTGTCACCGACGATCGTCTGATCGCCTTCGGTCTTCAGAATGCCGGCTTCCTGAGTAAGTCTAACGAGTTTTGCTTCGTCGCTTTGGATCTCGGCATCGAGTGTCGATATACGCTCGGTAAGAAATGTATTTGTCTTCTTGCTCGTCCCGGAACGCTCTCTTGATTCATCTCCGTAAAGGTCTTCGCCATCGAATTGACGACAAAGCCGCGAGTTCCGGGCTCGTGTGCCGATACGTGATATCTATCAGTCGCGTATCTTTGACCGTAGCTCTCGATTCGCGGCGTGGATCGATGTCGAGGTTCAGCTTAATTGCTTTGACAAAGGGTTGAAGGCGGACCGCATCAGCGATCTCTTCATTTGTCAGGAGCGAATTGTCTGCGAGTAAATCGTCGGGCGTTTTCGTTTTAGAGTCGTCCGTTGCCAAACCGACCGAGCGAAGGATCGACCGAAATGTTGACGTCGAACCGGCCTCTTTGAGTTTCCAGGAACTCTGGATGCGTATCCAGATTCTGCTCTTTGATAGTGCGGCGAAGCAGATTATCACTCAAGAGCAATTGAAGCTGCGTATTGAAATAGGCCGGATCCGAATTCATGGAAGGCCGTTGTCTGTCAACCGAAACCAGATCGGGATTTGCCTGTTCGGAATCCACCTGAACGACCGCGTGGGCCGAAAAAACACTTGGCTGACGTGCCATGTAGATCGCAGTCAAAGTAGTGATCAGCACGGTCAGGCCGATAACCAACCATAAACGCTTGCGGATAGCGCGCCAGTAGTCAGCGAGTTGGAAGCCGTCCGAGGTCTGCACATTCCGGTACGACGGATAACCGCCGGTCGCCGGAGCCGTCGATTCAAACTGGATCTCCGCCTCGCTTAGCGGATTGCGGATTATTCCACGCGGTTCGTTCATACAGAATTTTGGGGAACCTTAAAACCTTAGGGCGGCGTTCGGTGCCGCGTTCTTGATAGCGTTGGCAAAACCGTACATGATAGCTTTAGCTTTGTCCTCGGATACGGTAACGATGTCGTTTGGCTGAAGGATCGGATCGGGTATCTTACCTTTGTCGATCTGATTCAAGTCAAAAACGAGTTCTTCGCTCCCCCCGCTATCGCCTTTTGACGAAGTATACGTATCTTGTCTTTTTTGGCAGCTGGCTTAAGTCCTTCTGCTGTCACAATCGCTTGGGTGAGCGTCGTGGTCTCGCGGATCTTGATAGCTCCCTCTTGCTTCACGTTCCCATAGACATAAACAATGTCTGCCTCGAGTACCGAAACGAGGTCGCCCGGCTGCATCCAGAAGGTTTTCTTTCCTTCCTGGATGTCACGCAACTTGAAGCTATAAACGTTAATTTCCTGATCAGGTTCGTCGGCCTGTTTGCACTTCGACGTGCTGCCGGTCCGCGAAACGATCAGGCGGTTCCGACTCCTTGTTTGGACCGCCGGCCATGGCGAGCATTTCGAGAAGGTGAAACCTCCGCCTAACAAAGAAATAATCAGGTTTTCCAACCGCACCCATTACACCGATCGACTGTGATCTCTGCTCAGCTACGCTAACCGTAACTTCTGGGTCCCGGATGAATTTCGCCTTAAAAGCAGCGGCGAGCTCGCGTGCCAATTCAGACTCAGATTTACAGACCGCGACGACCGGCTTGTCCAAACGAAACAGTGTAATAGTGCCATTTGGACTAACCGACACCCGTTGGCTCAACTCCGCGTGCTTAAAAACTCTGACCTCCAGCACATCCTGAAACCCAATACGATAACGATCATCGTCCTTCTCCATCGCCGCTACCGTCACATCTGACGGAGTCGACGTCTGCGCCGAGATGCCAACAAATGAGAACAGAGCCAGAACAGTTACCGATAATGTGGTGATGAAATTTCTCATAATACTTCGTGAGATCGGTCGCAACGGAAACGAAATGCGCTTGTCGGAAACGGAAATATCGCTAAGGTCTAGGTCCTCAAAAAGGCTTTACTACAAACGATAATAGTACCAAAAGCCGTCCGACATTGAAACACAAGTTTTGCAACAAGCCGCCTTTTAGCTAAACTCTGAGACACATACTGACGCACAAGATGGAAACCGCGACGCCGATGCTTCGGCAATATCTCGATATCAAAAAGCTCTATCCGGGAACGATATTGTTCTTCCGGCTAGGCGATTTCTATGAGATGTTCAACGAGGACGCGATAGTTGGCTCTCGTGAATTGGAGATCACACTTACTGCTAGACAAAAAGACGGCCCAAATCCAGTTCCAATGTGCGGCGTCCCGCATCACGCGGCCGCAAATTACATCGCACGTCTGGTCCGAAAAGGCTACCGAGTCGCTATCTGCGAACAGACCGAAACTCCTACAAAAGGCGTAAAGCTAGTAAAACGTGAAGTTGTGCGCGTCATCACGCCCGGAACTGCGATCGATCCGCAGTTGGTTGAGTCGAGAGATTCCGTCTATTTAGCCGCCATTTGCGGGTCGGGAGACACGTTTGGCGTCGCCTTTCTAGAGACCTCGTCCGGCCATTTCTCTGCGACTGAGATCACCGGAATGAATGCCTGGCAGAAAGTCTGCGAAGAGATCGACGCCTTCGCACCGCGCGAGTTGCTCTATCCGGAATCGATGGAAACGACGATCCGGCAGGACGTTTGCGGGCGATACGACCGCGAATTTGTTCGATCAAAAGCCGGTTTCCAACCACGCTAACGCTAACTTCGCGGCCGCACGACGATTTTGACGAAAAACAATCTGAAACTCGCCTGACACGGCAGATGGAAGTGGCACCTATCCGGATTTGGCTTTGATGGGCACGGAGAGGCCGTTCGAGCAGCCGGAGCGTGCCTCAAGTACGCTCAGGACACGCAGCGTGCGACCGCTGGGCACATTTCGGAGATCAAGTTTTTCGAGACGGCAGATTGCATGGTTCTGGATGCGGTGACGCTGAGAAATCTAGAGATATTCGAGTCTCGCGGTGAAAAGTCGAAGAATACGCTCTTCGGCTTGCTGGATGAGACGGTCACAGGAATGGGCTCTCGATTACTGAGACAATGGATATCAAGACCGTCGCTTAAGCGAGCGGAAATTCAAACGCGACTAGCGGCCGTTACTGAGCTTTCAGACCCGATCCTACGAGAAAAGCTCCGATATTTGCTCAAACAGGTCTCCGATCTCGAACGCCTCATCGGCCGCCTTAATCTCGGACTGCGACGCCTCGAGACATCGTTGCTCTCGGCCGTTCGCTCGGACAGGCTCCGCAGGTCAATCAGGTTTTGGCTGATGCTCAGTCGTTGTTGCTCCAGGTTCTTGCCGAAAATGTCTTTGAACTTCCCGAGATCCGCGACCTGATCGAACGTTCGATAGTTGACGAACCTCCGATGAATACGGCGGAGGGGGGCGTGATTCGCGATGGCTACAACGCGGAGCTTGACGACCTGCGGAGCGTTTCGACCTCGGCGAAGCAGATAATTGCGAGATTTGAGGACGACGAGAGGACTCGAACAGGCATAACAAACCTCAAGATCAGATTTAACAACGTCTTTGGCTATTATATTGAGGTCTCAAAGGGCAATGTCAGCCGTGTTCCAGACGATTACGAACGCCGTCAAACCCTGGCAAATGCTGAGCGATATACGACGCCGCAGCTGAAGGAATGGGAGCAGAAGGTACTCGGAGCGGAAGAACGAATTGGCCAGCTTGAGGCGGAATTATTTCAGCAGATCCGCGACCGTGTTTGCGGCGAGACTCGGAAGTTGCAATCGACAGCCCGTGCTCTCGCTACCCTTGATTCCCTTTGTGCTCTTTCTGAGACAGCGACGAAGAGGAATTTTGTTTGTCCTGTGTTGCATGATGGCGACGAGATCGAGGTCGTCAATGGCCGCCATCCGGTCGTTGAGGCGTCAATTGGCAATTCGTTCATCCCGGAACGACATCCGCATGAATAACTCGACCGACCGTCTGCTCGTGATAACCGGAGCAAACATGGGCGGCAAATCTACGTTTTTGCGTCAGGTCGCGATCATAGCAGATACTCGCTCAAATGGGCTCGTTCGTTCCGGCGACGTCCGCTCGTTTGCCGATAGTTGACCGCGTTTGGACGCGTGTTGGAGCATCGGATGATCTTGCTTCGGGGCGTTCGACGTTTATGGTCGAGATGACCGAGACGGCAGCGATATTGCACAATGCGACGCCTCGAAGCCTTGTGCTACTCGATGAGATCGGCCGCGGCACCTCAACGTTCGACGGCCTCTCGATCGCATGGGCCATCGCTGAGCATCTGCATAATTCGTCCGAACATGCTGCAAAGACCATGTTTGCGACGCATTATCACGAGATGACCGAATTGGCTGAAAATCTGCCCGGAGCGAAGAATTATCAGATCACCGCGACCGAAAAGGACGGTGACGTAGTGTTTCTGCACAAACTCCAGCCCGGCAAGGCCTCGAAATCCTACGGAATCGCCGTCGCAAAGCTAGCCGGATTGCCCGCAAACGTCATCGAACGTGCCAAAAGCGTCCTCGAAAAGCTCGAACAGTACGAACTCGCCGTCTTCGCTGACGAACGAAAGACTGGCTTAGCTAAAGCAGCCGGTGGACGACTTGCATCGCAGTTTTCGCTGTTTGCCGTTACAAATGAGACGGCGATCAATGAACTACGAGATGTCGATATTGCGAATTTATCGGCCGCTGAATCTAAAGTATTACTTGAAAAGATCAAAGCTAAGATAGTGTAGGAGATAAAGATGGCTAACCGCCGAACATTTCTAAAGACCTCGCTGGCCGCCTTGCCGCTTCTTGCGGCTCAAAATACTGAAGCAGCTGAGCGAGTTGTTCGATACAAAAAACCGGTCGTTGTCTCTACCTGGGACAGCGGCATTCGAGCAAACGAGGCTGCATGGAAAGTCCTGAAAGCTGGCGGAGCAGCAATAGACAGTGTCGAACAGGCATCGCGTTCGGCTGAAGCGGAAGCAAGCTGCTGTGTCGGGCTCGATGCGTTTCCCGACCGCGACGGTTTTGTCACGCTAGATGCTTCGATAATGGATCACAGATCGAATTGCGGCAGCGTCGTCTTCCTTCAGAACATAAAACACCCTATTTCGGTCGCCCGGAAGCTGATGGAATCGACAAAACACGTCGTTCTGGCGGGCGACGGAGCACTGCAATTTGCGATCGAGAACGGCTTTGAGCGAATGCCTTCGAAACTCTCAGCAGACGCTGAGAAAGAGTGGAAAGAGTGGCTCAAGAAGTCGGAATACAAGCCGATGATGAACATCGAGAACCGCAAACCTGTAAGCCAAAACTCGCTTTCTGCTCCAAATACATTCGACGATGGCTCGGTAAACCACGATACGATGGGGACGATCGCTCTCGACGCTGACGGAAATCTTTCGGGAGCTTGTACGACGAGCGGTATGGCATTTAAGATGCACGGCCGCGTGGGCGATTCGCCGATCGTCGGAGCGGGGCTGTTCGTCGATAATAAGGTCGGAGCCGCGACCAGTTCAGGCGTCGGCGAAGAAGTCATCCGCATCTGCGGCACGCACACCATTATCGAACTGATGCGTTTTGGCTATTCCCCCAAAAAGGCTTGCTCCGAGGCCGTCAAACGCATCGTAGAGCGAGATCCGAAAGCCGCAAAGGACTTTCAGGTCGGCTTCATTGCGATATCAAAACTCGGAGATGTCGGAGCGTATTCTATCCAGCCCGGCTTTTCCTATTCCGTTACCAATTCGGCTACAAATGCGACGCTGAAGGCATAGAGATATTTCAAATAGGGATCAATCCTCAGAAGGTTTGTATTCTTCGGGCTTGCCCGTCTATTTGCGTAGAAGCTTGTTTCTCCGGTACGGACTCCACTTTTCGCGGCTTGCCGCCGCTCTCCAAGAACCGAAGTAGTCCTGAATTTTGTCGTTTGGGTGGCGGCAAGCCGCAGTATGAATTTCGACATACCTTCGTCAAGCTGTTAAAATCAAGGTTTTTACGATGATCGAACAACTTCGCTCGCTCACCTTAGAGCAAAAAATAGGACAATTATTCTTTATCGGCATCGGCGGGCCCGAATTCGATAGTGCCACTGAGCAACTTCTGAAAGAGTTGTCTCCGGGAGGAGTTTGTCTGTTTGCGAGGAATATTCGAGAGGCCCGGCAGACTAGAGATCTGCTCGATGCAATCCGTGAAAAGTCTGCCACACTTCCCTTTTTAAGTATCGATCAGGAAGGCGGCCTCGTTGATCGACTCCGCCGGGTCCTTACGCCGATGCCAGCGGCGAACAAGATCACAAATACTCAAGAAGCTACCGAATTGGGATCGATAGTCGCCGACGCTCTCCGAATTCTTGGCTTCAATATGGATTTTGCTCCCGTTGTCGATGTCATCAACGACGAACGTGCGGGACAAAAAAATGGACTATTATCTCGTGAATTCGGGCGTTCAAGCGAGGATGTCGTCGCACTCGCCGGAGCTTTTCTCGATAGCCTCCAAACCGGCGGCATTGTCGGATGCGTCAAACATTTTCCAGGCCTCGGAGCCTCGCAGGTAGATTCTCATGAGGAATTACCGCAGGTTTTGATCGGCGAGGGCGAGTTTACAAACGTCGATCTCATTCCTTACCGCGAATTGCTCAAAACGGGCGAAATATCTGTCGTAATGGCGGCTCACGCGGCCTTTCCTGGGCATAGTTTGCAGGAAACAGACGAAAATGGGAAACTTTTACCGTCTTCATTGAGTAAGAATTTCATTACAACTCTCCTGCGAGGACGCCTCGGCTTTGACGGGGTGGTGATAACGGACGATCTTGAGATGGGAGCAATCGTAAGAAATTACGGCATCGGCGATGCCTGTAAGCTTGCCGTAAATGCCGGTGTTGATATACTCGCTATCTGTGCCGATGAAAGACGTATTCGTGAAGGTTACAATGCCATTCTTGACGCCGTCCGCGGCGGCGAAATCACCGAAACTCGGCTAGACGAGTCGCTCGTTCGTATTGCTACGGTTCGTTCCAAACTTTCCGAACCCAGCGAGTTCGACCAAAACAAACTATCACTCCTCTCCAAAAGGATCGCTGCATTGAACGAAAATCTCTCCAAGAGTTAAGGATTCAAATCGATTGTTATGCGTAAATTGCTTTTATTGTCATTGATAGCCTGTTTCTTCGCCACTGCGTCGACGTGCCGCCAGCGAACCTCTGATGCCGTAACGGTTGCTCTGCCTGAGAAATTCACGACGCTGGATACGCTGACCACGGCTTCGTCCGAATCGTCGGCAGAAAGAATCAAGAATCTGATGTTCAATACGCTCGTTCGCAAGGACGAGAATTTTGACTACGTTGGCGAACTGGCAAAAGACATCACGACTTCGCCGGACAATCTTACGATCACGTTTACCCTGCGTGACAATGTGAAATTTCACAACGGCAAAGCTCTGACGTCAGCTGATGTGAAATATACCTTCGACGAGCTGTTTAAGGCGAACGGATTTAAGGCAAAAGCATTTTTCGACACCGTCCCGCTAGACAAAGCCGACACGCCAAAGCCAACCGAAGCTCCCGCCGCGAACTCGAACGCGGTCGCAAAGCCCGCTGAACCAAAGACGAAATCTGTACCGCACATAACATCTATCGCGACGCCCGACGCACAGACAGTCGTTTTTGTCGTCACACGGCCAGCTTTACGAAATCAGCTTTTATCAAATCTCGTCGCTATTCCGATCATTCCTGAAGGATCGGTCGGCCAGCAAAAAGAATCACCCGTCGGATCTGGGCCGTTCAAGTTCGTAAGCTTTGACGTTTCGCAGAATATCATCGATCTCGCCGCGAATTCTGACTATTGGGAAGGTGCCCCGAAGATCGCGAAATTAAGACTCAAGACGATCACCGAGGCCGCTTCCCTGCAGGCCGAACTGCAAACCGGTGCCGTCGATATCGCCCCAAATCCAACAAATCTGCCTCCCGACATCATCAAGGGCATGGAAACGGCAGCCAATTTGACGGTCGGCAAGTTTGACGGCTCGAATATTCAGTATCTGGTTTTCAATGCCCAAACGGGACCGCTTGCAAATCCAAAAGTCAGGCAGGCAATCGGTTACGCCATTGACCGTGACAAGATCGTTGCCGAACTTCTGTCTGGTCAAGCGAAAGTTGCAAGCTCCATTCTGCCGTCGCAATCATGGGCATATTCGCCGGGAACTGCATACAAATTTGATCCAGCGAAAGCAAAATCTTTGCTACAGGAATCCGGATACAAGAACGAACCGATCAATTTTAAGTATCGTGCGGGCAGTGCCGCAGTTAATCAGTATGCCCAGGCCATACAGAGTTCGCTAAACGACGCCGGATTTAACATTCAGATCGAGACGCTCGACGGGCCAACGATTCTTCAACAACTCGCTCAGGGACAATATCAGATGTACACGGGCATTTGGGTCGGCGGCAATCAGGACCCGATATTCCTTCGCGACTTGTTCAGCTCGACCAAGATACCCGGCGGCACAGTCTCATGCTGCAACCGCAGCCGCTACACCAACGCCGAGGTCGACAAAACCGTCGAGGATGCCGTAAACGCTACAGACAAGGCCATTGCAAAGCAGCTCTACACAAAGACCTGGGACCTCGTCAGCAACGACCTGCCTCTCTTGCCTCTCTGGTATCCGGCAAACATCGTTGTTTCAAACAAGCGTATCGGCAACGTAAAGATGTCCGGCAGCGGCGATTGGGGCTTTTTGAAGGATGTGACGTTGCAGTAAATGGACTTTGCGTCTTGGGGCTCTTGACAATAGAATTCCACACGCTAGAATAATGGTTTGCCACGCGGGAGTAGCTCAGTGGTAGAGCGCGACCTTGCCAAGGTCGAAGTCGCGAGTTCGACCCTCGTCTCCCGCTCCAATTTGAAAGGAGAAAGGATATCCTTTCTCCTTTTTTACCTTTACGAGGGCGGCGTAGCCAAGTGGTAAGGCAGAGGTCTGCAAAACCTTTATTCATCGGTTCGATTCCGATCGCCGCCTCCAATAGATTAAAAGCGACCAAGGTGTGGTCGCTTTTTTCGTTTGAGCTGTGCTTTGGGCGAACGTCCCAAAGTGGGCCGGAATAGTGCACATAGACCGAGCCCGCTCTGAAGATCCAATTACGATCCAGCCTACGATATCGCTTTATTGGAGAAGTCCTTGTATGTTAATGTGGTGTGAAATGAGATACCTGTTTTCCACCGAGTCCGAGTCTGTTGCCTGAGGTTGTGCCCAAGCGTCGATTACGGGTTGCGATCGGCTTTCTTTCTTTTTTGACGCTATTCCTCCCGATTAGTGCCCAGCAAGCTGAGCAGCCCGTTATAGTTCGCCCGGGGGCTCCAGGCCAGGAAACTCGTCTTTTGCCTTCGACGACGCGAGCCACCTTGCCCTCTATCTCGTCTCAAGGATGTTGAGTTCGTGCAAGGGATGATAATGCACCATGCTCAGGCGGTCGAGATGGTGGCTCTGATGGGATCTAGAACTGAAAACAGAGAACTTCTTCTACTTGGGCGCGTATTAGACAATCACAGTCTGATGAGATCAGCTTTATGAAAAGGTGGCTGAGTTCCCGGGGAGAGGCTACCGAAATGTCGATGACAGAAATGTCAGGCTCGCATTCTCATGGAAGCCACTCCGGATCGGCGATGACAATGCCTGGGATGTTGAGTACGAGGCAGATGAGCGAACTTGCGAAAGCAAAGGTAAGGATTTTGACAGGTTATTTCTAAGTGGAATGATCCAGCACCACGAGGGGGCACTCGTAATGGTCAAGGACCTGTTTGATACGGCCGGTGCTGGCCAGGACGCTGAACTATTCAATTTTGCGTCCGATGTCGACAGCGGCCAGCGCGCCGAGATAAAGATAATGCAGACAATGCTTGGAAAGAAGAATTAGAGGAGAAATGATGAGTTACATTCGCGCTATTTCCGTACGGCTATTGGCCGCTTCCCTTTTTTATGTTCGGCTTTTGTTGCCGGAAGTTTGACACGCAGGCAGGTAGAAGGCCCCGCCACTCCGCCGGGCATGACTGGTTCGAACGCGAACGATCCGCGTTCGAAACTTACCCCGGGCCTCTGGGACGCTAGTGAAGCCTCGATGGGCATAAAGCACATTTCCCTTCTAAGGAAACCTGATGCCTTTCAGCTGGGGATCGATCCAAACAGTCCCAAAGTCGATAAGGCATTGACCGCTCTTGGCGTCCCTCCGGGAGCACAGATACCGGCGGCGATGAAGATGAGCTTCGCGGGCCTTGCACTGCAAACTCAGACATTGCATTTCAGGGGAATCATCTTTTCCTGGGCAATTTCTACGCATCAATATTCACGACATTGCAGATCCCAATAATACGAAGCTATTAACCTCGATGCTTTGTCCGGGTGGACAGGGCGACGTTTCGGTCTATAAGAATCTCCTTTTATGTCGGTCGAGATGCCCAACGGCCGTTTGGATTGCAGCGAGGCAGGATTTCTCCTCCACCACCGCCGGCCGCCGGACAAACCGCCTCAACAAGGGCCCGCCGGCAGCAAGCAAAGACCGTTTTCAGTGGTGTGAGGATATTGATATTTCCGATATCAGGAATCCAAAGCAGGTTAGAGCTGTTCAAACTTGTCGCGGTTCGCACACACACGCTAGTGACAGATCCGAAAGATAAGTCCAGCGTTTACGTGTATGTTTCCGGCACTTCATTTGTCCGGCAGAACGAGGAGTTAGAAGGCTGCTCTGATGGCCCGCCGGATAAGGATGCTAATAATGCTCGATTCCGGATCGATGTTGTTATTGGCCTGGCGGCGCCGCAGGAAGCGAAGATCGTTTCGCGGCCCCGAATTTTCAGTGACGACAAGGGTACTATCAATGCACTCAAGAGTGCTGCCACGCACGGTACCGGTCGTCCGGAAGAGACAGACCAGTGTCACGACATCACGGTGTATCCTGAACTCGGTCTTGCCGCCGGAGCCTGCTCGGGCAATGGTATTTTGCTCGACATCAAAGATCCTGCCAATCCAAAACGGATCGATGCTGTGAACGACCCGAATTGCGCCTACTGGCACTCGGCATCCTTCTCAAATGATGGCAAAAGGTAGTTTTCACTTTGACGAATGGGGCGGTGGAATGGGGCCCGTTGCCGCGAGACGGATCCGAACAAATGGGGAGCCAATGCGATCTTCAACCTCGGCGGCAAGCTGAGCTTTGCAAACCACTACAAGCTTCCGGCCGCACAGGGCGATAGCGAAAATTGCGTTGTTCACAACGGTTTCCCTCGTTCCGGTTCCCGGCCGAGACATTAAGATCCAGGCGTGGTATC